>CAVWXL010000017.1:0-208611 GCA_963759035.1 uncultured Gammaproteobacteria bacterium | reverse complement strand
ATAGGAAGCACATACTTCCAAGCGGAGATTCCTGAGGGGTCGGTCCATTACAGAACTAGCCCGGGTGAGGTGGGTGCGTGCAGCTTCACCCCGTATAGGCTGCTCTGGGTGGTTTTAGAGGTAAACGGCTTCCAGGGTGGCCAGGAGTTGGTCGTCTTTGTAGAGTTCGAGGAACAGGCCTTTGATTTTGTAGTGGGTGGTGTTGCCAAGGGCGGTCAGGAAGGTTTGTTCTGTGTCCATGGCTTCGGGGCAGGCCATCATGTTTGAGCCGAGGGCGGAGAAGGTCAGGGTGTCTTCTGCGGTTGTGAACCGGCCGAAGAAATTGTTGCAGCCGGCGTTGCCGTGAACACGGGCTTCATCACCTGCCAGGATCATGTGGGCCTCCTTCATTCCCTCGGGTGTCTTGACGGGATTTCCTTGCAGTTGATCCAGCCGCCAATAGGTTCCAGGCAGTTCGGCGTGCACCGAAGGCGTGCATGTTTCATTAGGAAGTAATTTATCAAAACTATCTACTATCAATTTGACTTTCCTTGTATTTTCTTCCATTCCATCGCGTTCAAGTAAACGTCCCCTGAGCTTGATCATGACCTCTTCTCCAGCCACGATTCCGGAATTTGAATACGCGCGTTCTAATTCTAGGTAATTACCCTCCATAGCCACCGGGTAGGTCTTGTTGTTGCGACAGTCGCGAAAGACGGCCGCGTCAGCCATGTAGCGGAACATGCCGGTGAGTTCCATGCCGGGTTCGCTTTTTACCCGCACCAGCACCATTTCGACTTCCTTACCCGCACCCTGGGTCAAAACCGGCGTGACGGTATCGTTAATGAACATGAGTTGGCCGTAATCCGTAATCCGGGCCTGGATTGCATAAGTCATGCGCGGGTCGATTTCAGCCGGGTTGAATGCCAGTTCGAAACGGACAGGAACCTGTCCCGGGTTGGTTATTTCCTGCCTGGACAGGACCGAAGCGGGGGCGTCTGCGCGGGAAATGTCCCGCAGACTGACTTCTACCACCGCTTCGGCGGACAATGCTATCCGCTCGAGGTAGGTGACCGTGACGGATACGGACTCAGTCACTGGCATGGTGTCACTGGCTGGCGGAGTCGCAGCGGTCTCTTCCTGTTGTTTGCAGGCTACGACGGCAAGGATCAGCGGGACAATGACCAGCAGGCGGCATTTTTTCATGCTCAGGCCTCTTCATTTTCGGCTTTAATGTGTTCAGGCTCTGGGCTGACGGTGACCGTTTCCCTTGATACCGCGCCGGTCAGCACCAGCTTCATTCCATCCTCAAAGGACATATCAACCGACGTCAGGCTGGAGCGCGGGAGAAACAGGGTATAACCGCCTATCTGGTAACTCATGGGTAGATAGACAGCGATCGGATCTTCAATGGTCAAATTCAGAGGCAGACGGCTGAAATCCTCTCGGGTCACGAAGCCGAGTTGCTCAAATTGCTGTCCGGGAACTTTCACCAGCACCACTTTGCTCAGCGCTACCTGGCTGTCCGGACTCAGGTAGCCGATGAAATCCTTGAGCGCGGAATAGATGGTCTTGACCAGGGGCAGGCGGTGCAAAATAGCGTCACCGATCGCGAACAGCTTTTGGAACAGAATGACATGGGTCAGCAAGCCGGCCAGGATCGTCATGGCCACGGCAGACACAACGCCCATGCCCGGGATGTACCAGCCGGTAGGCAGGAAACGCATCAGCAAACCGCCCAGCATCTGCTCCGCCCCGCGCGCGAACCACCACAGGATGGTTAGCGTCAGCATGACCGGAATGACGACCACCAGTCCCTTCAGAAACAATTTACCCAGTACATTCATGAGGCTTGTTCACATTGTATTCACAGTGTCGGTTTATGCTGATGAGTATGCCATACTGCCAATGCAATAGGTTTTGCGAGAGGTACGCAATGAACAGGAATCTGATCGTTTGTTTTACAGCGCTGTTGCTTCTGGCTCTTTTGCCGGCATGCGCTTCCAAGCCCATTGTCGATACCTACAACGTGGATATGGTCCAGTATGAGAGAGACCTGGCCGACTGCAAGTACGTGGCAGAGCAGGTTGAGGCGGGCAAAATAACCGCCAAATCGGCCGCATTCGGGGCCGGAGTTGGTGCGGCGTATGGTGTTATCGGCGGTGATATTGGCACGGCAGCAGCCAGCGGAGCAGTGACCGGTGGAGCAGGAGGACTGTTGAAATCGGATCATGAGAAAGCCCGTGTCACCAAGAACTGCTTGCGTTACAGGGGTTACGCGGTACTCAATTAACAACTTTTTCCCGCGGCGCCAGTCAGATACCGACTCTGGACAGGGCGTCTATGATTTCACGCAGGAACCGCTCGGCGGTGGGGTGTTTTATCGCGAACTGGGTCTCCACTTCCTGGGCCCGTTCGATGACGCTGTCCTGGTCATTTTCCGGTGACTCCGGATCCAGCAAGCGGTTGATGTCTTCATCCAGTTCACGGACCATTTGCAGGGTCTCTGAGTCGACCTTATCCGTATTTTCGAGGGTTTTTTGCAGGCTGCCGAGCAATTCCTTGAGTTTTTGGTCACTCATGATCAAGTCTGTCCATCCGTCTGATTTCCTGTTACTTACTGTACCACCGACCAGCGGTTACATGAAATAGTAAGCGGGATAGAATAGTTTTTATTTCATTGACTTAACGTGTAAATCGCGAGAAACTTAAAAGCACGCGGCCTGTTCGGGCCAGACACGTCTAACCAGCCATGGAGCGGTAGGTTGATGAAAAGGATTTTGATTTCCTTGTTGTTGTGGTTTTTTGTCGTTCCGGCGTTTGCCCAGGACGAACCGGATTATCTCACTACACCCCCTGTTTCTACTCCATTTGTACGCAGTAACGCAGACCGGCCGGCACTTGAGCCCGGTCGCGTAACGCTGACCTTCGAGGAAATGGACTCGTTGATATTGGCCAGCCCGGATTCAGTGCTGAAACTGGAGTCGATCGACGCTTTTACGGACAACCTGGAATCCGGCCTGGACTTCCGCCGGGTCGAGGTTTTTGCACCCGGCTCACGGATACGGTTGTTGGGTTCTGACGGAGAAATAGATCTGCCAAGGGACCCGCGCCAGTTTTTTATTGCAGCCAACGAGTCCACAGGAATCGGTCTTGCTGTCAATTCCGAAACGGGTGAGGTAAACGGTTTCGCCAGCAAGTACGGTCAGCCGATGAAGATATCCGGCGACCTGTTGGGCCAACTGGATTTTGAGCTACTTGAAGAGGCCGCCCCCGGCTC
This sequence comes from uncultured Gammaproteobacteria bacterium, assembly GCA_963759035.1. Classification (GTDB taxonomy): domain Bacteria; phylum Pseudomonadota; class Gammaproteobacteria; order Xanthomonadales; family SZUA-36; genus JAHEFT01. The sequence goes on along the minus strand of CAVWXL010000017.1, from coordinate 205,352 downwards.
GAGTTTTTGTAGCACAGAAAAGCAAAACCAGCCATTAAATAATTTAAAGGGTCTTGATTCTGAAATCGTCCCTGGTGTGTCGGAATCTCCCATGGGCGCCAGCATCAGCTTCCAGGCTGTCGTTGCTATTGAAACTGATAGCGAGTGGCTGGACGGTTTTGGTGACGACACAGACGCGGCAACGGAGTGGATCACCGACATCTTTTTGGCGATGAATGTATTTTATGAACGGGACATCGAAACCCGCCTGCTGATCGGGGATGTCACGTTAAGGACAGGCTCGGACCCATATAGCGTAAGCGGCAGCCGCCTTTTACAGCTCAAGGAATTTGGCGGATATTGGATGGACAACATGGACGGGGTCGAGCGTCAATTTGCGGCCATGTTCAGTGGCCGCGACATTTCCGGGGGCAGTTTTTCGGGGATAGCCTGGATCGACTCATACTGCAATAACGGCTACCCGACGGAAGGCGGTGCATGGGGCAGCTATAGTTATAACGCGATTGGTTCATCCAGAACCGCTGGTAATACAGCCCTGTTCGTCGGTCATGAACTGGGGCACAACTTGGGATCGCACCATACGCATTGTTATGCTGAGCCGATTGACAAGTGTTACAACGGTGAAGGTGGATGCTATAGCGGTGCTCCGGAATGCCCGGTCAGCGGAAAAGGAACCGTGATGAGCTATTGTCACAATTTGGGGGGCTGCGGAAGCTTGCAGGAATTTCACCCCACGGTGCAATCTCTGCTGGAGTCACGGCTGGCCTCCCAGAATGCGGCGGGTTGCATTGGGACTTATGAGGAGGTTAGCCCGGAACCTGAGTTCGGCTCTTCGCCAGTAGCTGGTTCAACACTGAATTTCGGCAGCCAGTTAATTGCCGAACTGAGTGATCCCTTGACGATCAGCATCGACAACACTGGTGCCGCAGACCTGTCGGTTTCGTGTGCCTTGTCCGGTGATAATCCGACGTCTTTCAGAATAAATGCCTGTCCGGCAGTTGTGCTGCCGTTGACCGGTCAGGACCTGTCTCTTGGTTGTGAACCGGTCTCCGCCGGATTGAACCAGGCCATATTGACGTTGACCACCAACGACGCGGATGAAGGGTCGGTGACCTATGACCTGCAATGTAACGGTGTCGAACCGGTTGACCCGGGGATGATTTTTAACGACGGGTTCGAATAGCCGCCCATTTAAGGGCGACACTCGGTTCCAGATTTATTCCATGCCGCTGCGGAAGATGATTTCCGGGTCGGCGAAGTCGGGGGCTACCAGTGAACCACTGAAAACACCCAGCGGATTGTATTGCTCTTCCGTGAAGCCAGGGAACATCTGGTGAATCTGGTTGTTATGGAACCGTTTCAGCAGGCATTCGCTGAAGACTGACCGGTAATCTGTTGTCGCCCAGACATCTGCTCCCTGGAACAGGAAGTCATCGTGCAGGCCAGGCCAGTTGCCATAGAGTTGTCCACCATTCACACCACCGCCCATGGCCAGCAGGTTGTTGCCCCAGCCATGGTCGGTGCCGGCATCTGCGTTGTCGAAAACGCGCCTGCCGAACTCGCTGTATACCATCAGGGTGGTCCGCTCGGCCCAGGTCTTGCCATTGGGTGAGGCCACGTCGAGGTCGGTAAAGAACGCCAGTAATGCCTCGCTCAGATCCTTCACGTTGTTGTAGTACCAACCTCCCGCTTCATTGCCCTGGTCGTTGTGCGTGTCCCAGCCACCGATGTCGGTGACAGCGCATTTCAGGTCGATGTCTTCCTTGATCAACTGGGCGATGATCTTCATCTCCTCGCCAAAACTGGTGAGACGATCCGGATCATCCGGACGTACCGGGTAAGTGGCGCCGTTGGCAGGTACGTAACCACTCCAGTCGACGGCTTCGATAATCGACTGTGCCGCCAGGGCCTGGCTGCCGGCCACATCCAACTCGTCGCTGTCGATGCCATAAATATCGGCCAAAGCGACTTCCTGCTCCTCTTCGAAGTATGCCGTGTCCAGATCGAAGCTGGTCGGGTAGCGCATGGTCACGGCGCTGGGTTCTCCCAGCAGTGAATATCGGATGGTTGATTCGGTCACCACGGCCGGCAGGATCATGGTTTCCGGCAGGTTCGTTGCGCTTTGCAGGTGCCGGGTCAGCCAGCCGGTCGTTGTAAAGCGGTTGCCCGGTGTGCCCAACTCCACGTAGCGCTCGGCCTCGAAGTGGCTGCGGTTGGCCCATGGCAGGCCGGCTGCCTGGACAATGGCCAGTTTGTCATCGGTCCACAGATCCAGCAATGGAGCGGCGGCAGGATTCAGACCCCAGCCACCGCCCACGCTTAACAGGTTGCCGCTGGGTATGCGCGTGCCGTTGACGCGCAGCGCATTGTAGTGGCCGCGGTCCGGATGTCCGTCCATCGGCGTCAGGAAACTCAGGCCGTCGATGCCGCCGCGTTGAAAAACGAATACCAGGATGTTGTCGCTGTACTCATCCACAGCGAAAGTCAGGCGCGGCGCCAGGCCGGCTGCGGCCGTGGCTACGCCGGCGGTTTTCAGAAATTTGCGCCGATTAATTTTGTTTGCTTGGTTATCTCTGCTCATGGTGTTCCCTCACCGCCGCATTGCATCTGGAGACATCAGGATCAGCCCGACGACTCCGCGAATGATTCGCTGATATGTGCTGTTTTTTGCCGTGCCGTCCATGTTAGTTACCACCAGGGTATCCGTGTACGTCTCCAGGGTCACCGATTCGTCGTAACCGGTGATATCCGTCGACAAACGTTACAATCCGGTTCTCGACCTCAAGCGGCAGGTCGTAACCCAGCGCACGGTTGATCCACCAGTGCACGATCTTGCGCGGTCGTGCGATCTCCAACCATCGGTGAAATGGTCATTGGTCTGTTTCGCCTGGTTGACGATGTCGTCGCGGCGCAGCATGTGGGTGATGCAGCGCCAGGACATGATCAATGGCCCACTGCCTTGCCAGAAAGCCCGTTCATCCGGATAACCGGTGGGCGGGCCGTAGCCGAACGGATAATGACTGGTGTCATCGAGGCGGTACCAGATGCTCGTTGCTGGCGCTATCGTCGATGCGGAACGTCAGGTCAACACCGGAAGCGCGCCAGGCGCGGACCACCGTCTCCACCGGGCGGGCGACTTTCTCACCCCAGGTGGTTTTGAACTCGGGCGATTGGATGATGAACCGGTACACCTCTTTGAGTTGATCCGGGTCGTTTCTGCGATTGTAGAATTCGATCGCAGTCAGATTGACGAACGTGGGGTCCGGGTTATCGCCAATCAGACGTGTGCAGAGTTTCCAGGCTATGTACCGGGCAGTTCCGAAATGACCGGCCAGGTAATCGAGTATTTCGGTGACATCGGCCTCACCATTGGTTTCGGTCAACTCGATGTCCAGGACCTTGATGGATGCGTCATCCCAGTCATCGTAGTGTTTCTCGGGCCGGAAGATGAAACGCGCCTGTGTCTTCGGCGGGGACGTCCTCGTTGTTCGATACGCCCCAGCCGGTCAGGGCTTTGGCAAATTCAAATACATCGATCTCGGTGTAGCCCGCGCGTTGTCCGTAGGTATTGGTTCCGACAGTCAGCGGGTCGACGGCACCGAAATAATTTTCAACTGCACCCAGTGTGTGTAGTTCCAGTACTTCGCGTGCATAATTTTCATTGGGCCTGGGCCAGGTGTTGGCGTAGTTGTCCAGGTAATACAGCATCGTGGCCGTTTTTGCATTGGCCTTCAGCATGTCGCCAAAGTTGCCAAAAATATGTTCACGCAACCTGCGATCGTACTCAGGCATCATCGCGTAAGTGGGGAATTCACGGCCATAAACGTTGAAATGGTTGAACCAGAAATCGTAAAGCACTTCACGAAGCTGCCACTCGCTGTAGGCTGCACGAAGGATGGTAAGGCGTTCCATTTGCCACAACGGGCGGTTACGAATCAAGTAATCGTCATTGCGCGAATAGTCCTGCCACAGTTGTTGCGCGCTCGTAGTGTCCTCATCGATGGTGTCGTAAGCCACCTGGTCTTCGGGATCTATGCTGGCCTCAAGGGCGGCCAGGCGAGCGTCAACTTCGGTGTCGCTTGGAGATGGATTCAGTTGGTCATTCAACCACAGGCCCAAAGCTGTATCTTCATCCGGGTTCAGTGCATTAAATGCTTCAACGTCACCGGGACGCGGGCCGTATGCGGCCTTGTTCAATACCAGCGCCGCCAGCGATGACGGAGCCTCAACGGCTCCAGCGGGTGCAGCTATCGGAGCGGGACGGAGTGGGGTTTTACCTGCAAACTTGGGCGGAGCGGCTTTCGCTGTTTGGGTTACTGAAAGGCCGGCCAGGCCCACAGCAGCGCCGGCGCCTATAAAATTGCGTCGGTTTAATGCGGCAGAAGACTTCGACTTGCTCATGATTCCTCCATGAATAATTGAGTATCACCTTCCAATGGTGAATTTGTGAGAAGTATATACGAAACTTGAAGTAGAATTCACCTGCCTTTTTATTGTAATTCAAATGGATGTAATTCATGCAAAGACAACTTCCCCTGGTTCTCATTTTTCTGTTCACGTGCCTGACATCATCCGCGGTTATCGCGGAAACGCTGGAATTGGCGCCGGTTAAAGACAATACCCTGTTTGAAGATAGTGAAGGCCGTTTCAGCAATGGCGGTGGTAAACATCTGTTCATGGGTCGGGTAGGACCTGATGGTGATGAGCTTTTGAGGCGGGCGGTGCTGGCGTTTGACCTGTCCGGCATCCCATCAAATGCAGTGGTCAATAGCGTTGAGTTTGAGATACAGGTCGAGCAGGTACCCCCGGGTGCGTTGACTGGTTTCGCGGGTTTGCACCTTGTCAGGAAAAGTTGGGGAGAGGGGCTTGCCAATGCCCCGGGGAACGAGGGACAGGGGACTGTGGCCGACACCGGTGCGGTGACCTGGATTCACACGATGTACGATGCTGACCCGATGGCTGCGACCTTCTGGGATTCACCAGGTGGTGATTTTGAGTCAACAGCTTCCGCTACGAAGGGATTCGGTGATTTCAGTCCTGAAACTCTTGTGTTTGATAGCACTCCGCAATTGGTAGCCGATGTTCAGGCCTGGTTGAGGCAACCAGGTCTTAATCACGGATGGATGCTGCTCGGCGATGAAATCAGGATTAAAAATGCCCGTGGCATGGCCAGTCGGGAACACCCATCCAGTCCGGCACCAAAACTGGTGATCGATTACTCGATCCCTTCCGTTGCCGACAATCTGTCGTTGTCACTGGCTACCGATGCCCTGACCAACCCCGTCAGCTTAGCCCACGCCGGGGACAGCCGGCTTTTTATCGTCGAGCAGGAAGGCATCATTCGGATTTACGATACGGCAACCGGTGCATTACTGCCCGGCCCGTTCCTGGACATTCAGCTCGAAGTATTCAGCCTGGAAGATCCTGGTGGCGGCAATGAACAGGGTTTGCTTGGCCTGGCGTTCCACCCCGACTATGTCGACAACGACCTTTTTTATGTCAACTACACGACCAAGGACGGGGCCAACTATTACACCGTTGTTGCGGAATTTACCGACCTGGAAGATCCGGAGGACACAGCTGCGACAGGCGAAGTCATTATGCAATTCGAGCAGGAGGCGCGTAACCACAACGGAGGTGACATGCACTTCGGTCCTGATGACTACCTGTATATCGCCAGTGGTGACGGTGGCGGCGGTGACGACCAGTATAACAATGCGCAGAACGTGGATACGCTGCGCGGCGCGATACTTCGTATTGATGTTGACACGCTGGCCCCTGATGGTGCGGAAGTTTGCAGCCTGGTTGGCAAGTTTGGTATTCCGCCCAACAACGCGTTCCCGGGCGCTGCTGACGGCTGCGATGAAATCCTCCACATTGGGTTACGCAATCCCTGGCGGTTCAGTTTTGATGCGCAAACCGGTGATTTGCTGATCGCCGATGTCGGTCAGAATCAATGGGAAGAAATCAACCGCGTACCCGGCAACGCGAGCGGCCTGAATTTTGGCTGGCCCTGCCGTGAGGGCCAGCATGATTTCCCCGATCCCCCTGCCGGTGTGACCTGCCCGCCACCGCTGACAGAACCCGTGCTGGAATACGGACACGTTGATGGCAATTGTTCCGTGACCGGCGGTTATGTCTACCGTGGCAACAAATTGCCGTTGACCGGTGATTATCTATTCGGTGACTGGTGCTCAAAACGTGTCTGGATTGGTAGCGAAACCGCAGGCAGTTGGAGCGCGCTGGAATGGGAAGGCACGCCGGGTGTGCTTACCAGCTTGTCTTCCTTCGGACAGGATCAAAACTGTGAGCTCTATATAACCGACCGTGACGACGCCGACAAACCCGGTAAACTGTTTCGTATTGAAGATGGAGAAATCGTGTTTAAGGACGGGTTAGAACAATCGAAATGTCAGTAACATTTATTTCACATTTAAAGAAGAGTCTGCTGGTTTTTGCAGGCTTTTTTTTCTTTGTACTTACTGCAGATGCTGCGGTCGAGTCTCCTGCCTGGGCGCAACCGGAGGCTCATCTTAAGCAGAACCTGTCTGAATTGGCAGTAAAGGCGCGGCGCAGCGGTCCGCAGCGGGTCATAGTCGGCCTCGATTCGGGGTTTGTGCCTGAAGGGCGGCTAAGCAGCCCGGCTGTGAACAGTCAGCGCAGTGGATTTGCCCGGCGACAGACTGATCTGCTTTCAGCCCTGTCGGATGTCCAGGCCGCTGAAATCCGTCGTTTTAAGCACATTCCCTTCCTGGTACTTGAATTGGGCGAAGACGCCATCGAACGCCTGGCCGCGCTGCCCATAGTCGTTAGCGTCCAGGAAGACGTATACGAAATGCCGGTGATGGCAAGCAGTAACCCGGTCATCGGTGCAGACCTTGCATGGGCTGCCGGTTATGACGGCGCCGGACTGGCCGTGGCTGTGTTGGATTCGGGTGTGGACAGCAGTCATCCGTTTTTCAGCACCAGTTCCAAGGTCGTTTCCGAGGCTTGCTATTCGTCGAACACCGAAAAGGCTGACTCCCTTTGTCCCGGAGGCGCGGCAGAATCGGTCGCGCCCGGTTCTGCTCAAAATTGTGACGTCGCAACCAGGGGCTGTGAGCACGGAACCCACGTGGCCGGCACCGTTGCAGGCAACGACGCTACGGGCCCTGATTACGGCGTGGCGCGGGGCGCGGACATCATCGCCATCCAGGTGTTTTCCCGCTTTGAGGGCGCAGTCAACTGCGGCCCGCTTTATGATTCCTGCGTGGGCGCATATGTCAGCGACCAGGTCGCGGCGCTGGAGCGCGTCTACGCGTTGCGGGACCAGTTTGATATTGCGGCCGCTAACATGAGCCTGGGAGGCTCACGTTATACGGACCAGGCGCTTTGCGACGAAGAGCAGGCGGCGCGCAAACTGGCGATCGATAACCTGCACTCTGTGGGCATCGCCACGGTGATCGCCAGCGGCAACAGCAGCAGTCGCAACAGTATTTCCACACCGGCCTGTATCTCCTCGGCGGTGAGCGTGGGGGCGACTACGGATGCTGATGCTGTTGCCAGCTTTTCCAATGTGGCCGATTTCCTCGACCTGTTCGCACCGGGGGTATCAATTACGTCCTCGGTGCCCGGGGGCGGGACAGCTGCCTGGCAAGGAACGTCGATGGCGGCGCCGCATGTGGCTGGAGCCTGGGCCGTGCTGCGCCAGAAACTGCCGTCAGCAGATGTTGACACCGTGCTGTCAGCCCTTCAGGCAACAGGAACGCTGGTCGATGATCTGCGCAGCAACGGAACCGTGACGGGTATCCCGCGCATCCGCGTGAATCTTGCGCTCGATGAACTGGTCGACCCGATACCGGAGTTCGATTCGAACCCGGAAGCCGGGACGCTGTTTGATTTCGGGCTGGTTTACCTGGGACACAGCAGCGACCCCATGGTCCTGCAGGTACATAACCTGGGGACCGGCTACCTGCAGATAAGTTGTGAGCTTTCCGGCCCGCAGGCCGATTCCTTCGTGGTGAGTCAATGCCCGGCACAAGTGGGTGAGGGCGATAGCGCCGAGATTCATTTTTCCTGCCAACCCGTAGCAGAAGATCTTAATACCGCTTCACTCGACCTGCTGACCAGCGATGAGGATGAAGGCCTGGTCAGCTTTGGCCTCGGTTGCGACGGGTTCCAGGACGTAGTCTGGGCTGATAGTTTCGAGGAGTAAGCTGTTGGATCGGTTTACTCGAAGCCGTCGGCAAATACTTCCTGGCCCCGGAACAGAATCCTGCTGTCGATAATCAGCAGGTTACCCACATCCGCTTCGATACTGCCGTCGCCCTGCATTTCGTTGACGATCAGGTCGGGGATGCCGTCACCGGTCATGTCCGCATTGGCTCCGCTGTAACACAGCACATCACCGGTGGTGCCTCCTCCACTGCCGTTTGCGCCGTAGATCTCATGTACCCGGACGACCGCCGGAGACGGAAAGTTGGCAGGCAGCAGGTCCGAAAAAACCGGCCACTTACCATCTTTGCCAAGCACAATATGCAGTGTGCCGGCATGCTGGCGACCGAACGGGGCATCGTGCGGTGAAGAAAATGCAATATCGTCATAGCCGTCATTGCTGAAGTCGCCGTGCAGGGCGGTGTCACCGGCAATTCCGCCTTCATAAGGCCCGAGAAAAGTGGCCATGGTGAAACCGTCCGGTGGCGAGTCCAGTTCGATTTCCAGGCCTTTGAGGGTGGCCGCGTCATAAATAATGTGTGCCAGTCCGCCGTTGTCGCGCACTACATTGCCAAAACCGTCGCCGGTCAAATCACCGACAAACAGGTCGATGGTGTCGTTGCCGTCGTAATCCAGCCCACCCAGGATTTCCTCGCCAAAATCACTGTTTCGTGGGCCTGGGTTGATCCCGTCGTCATTGCCGCCGTCGATGATGGTGTAGGAGCCGGGGCCGGAACCTATTGCGAAATCAAGTGCGAAACCCGGGGCCGGTACCCAGTCACCGCCAAAGTTGTCATCCCAGGCTATATAAAGAGTGCCGTTGGCCGTGCCGCCGGTTCCATGAGCGCTTCCGCCGAGGGGTGCCAGCGTGGCGCCGGCACGACTCAGCGCGGCGGCCGCCATGAGTTCGGCCTTGCCGTTTCCATCAAGGTCAGCCAGTTGCATGGTTGCGCCAAAGTGGTAGTGGTCCATATCGGCGTCGCCGTTCACGATGCGCGGCGTAACCCGTGCGACATTACCCACAGCAACGGTGCCAAAATTCGCCAGGTCAATGTTTTGGGAGGTTTCAAGCCAGCTGCCGCCACGCAGCAGGTAAACCGCGCCGGCATCCGTATCACCTGCACTGGTATCGCGGTCTGCTCCGATGGCCAGGTCGTCAATTTCGTCTCCGGTTACATCGCCGTTGCGTGCCCAGATGCACAGGCGGGATAACGCCATGGCGCCATAGATGTTGATTATGTTGATCTCATCCGGGGGTGAGCGCAGATCGAGTACCTCACCTTCTGCAGCCATGGCTCGCAGTGCCGCATTGGCCGGGATCAGTGTCAGAGCGCCGGCCCCGATGCGGCCGGAATGGGTATAATTCTGCCGGCAAATGATCAGGTCGCCGAAGCCATCGCCAGTGACATCTCCCATCCAGATCTCGCTGCCGGCACTTTCCTGGACCTGGTCGCCGTGTATTTCAAGCACCCGTGGGTTCTCATACGCGGTATCGATAAGTCCCGCGGCTGTGTCGTCGCCGAACACCAGGAAAACCTGGCCGGCACGGCTGCGCCCCTGTGGGGATGCTCGCATGGCCGCCATCGCGTAGTCCCGCTTTCCGTCCTTGTCGATATCCAGACCGCCCGCCACCGGCACACCCGAGGCGCCGGTTCCGACCGAGCCCAGAACCCGTTGATAAAGGCCGTCACCCGGCTCGAATTCGGCCAGGTCGGTGGTTCCTATGGGCTGTGCCTGGACGGTTATTGCCAGGGTCAGCTGGCATAAAACAAGGCTTTGGCGCCAAAAGCTCATATTTCGCATCCCTTCAGCGGTAAGAACTAAAGAGGTGGATTATCCGGCAATCTGGTCTCGAATGGAAAAGAAGGTGAAAAAAAGAGCTATTTAGATTCGACGTGTCGTTCAATTAATAGTATATTTCGCAATGCATGCATCAAATATAAACAGGGAAACCAAAATATGAAAAACAAGGATCGTGTCATATTAGGCGCCTTGCTTTTGATCGGACTGGGATTCAGCTCCGCTGCAACTGCTGCTTGTTCCACAAGCGCATGGCTCGGGGGCGTTGACCTCACAGCAGATTCAAAAGTTGGTTCTCCGGATGACGTTGCTTTGCCAACATCACGCTATTCTGAGTTCTGTTCACTGGCGATAACCAACGCCAGCTATGTCCAGAGCAACTATGCCAGCGATAACCACTTCTTCGGACGTGTTTATGTGTTCCCAAAAGAGGCCAGCGGCACCGGTACGGTGGACCTTCTCGTAGCCTATACGGATGAGGCTGCAGATCCAGGCGACACTTTGTTTAAAACCAGCTATGACGGCTCAGATGTCGTTTTCTCGGTTGACGGCAGTACTGCAAGCGTGACCCTGGCAAGTGGATGGAACCTGATTGAATTTGAATACGATGATGAAAACGACATTTTCAATTACTGGGTCAATGAACCCTGGACCGGCGATGCCGTGCTTGCCTATGAAGGTGGTGTGACAGGAAGCATTGCATTGACCGCAGATGCGACCACCGGCAGCGTAGAAGCCATTCAGTTGGGTGCGCCAAATGGATTTACGGGCACACTGGCGGCCACTCTTTATTTCGACGCCTATGAGGCGCATCGGACTACCAATGTAGGTGCGTTGATGAATTGTGATGCCGAAGGCGATATGGACATCGACATCAATGATATCTTGGCCGTAGTCGATGAGGTTTTCGCTGCGCCCTCCATTTTGGCAATGGGGCAGCCAGATTGCGACTCCAGCGGTCAAGTCAACATCAATGACGTATTGGATATCGTAGACATACTTTTCTAGGCGTACAGATAACAACTTTCACATAAACAATCTTAAATCAGGGAATGACGAGTGATGATTAGATACATAACACGCAGTTACTTAGCCATGGCAATATTGCTGTTTGCGGCAAGCCTGCAGGCGCAGACGATTACTGTTGATGATGCAGTCGGAGTACCTGGCGGCATGACAAGTGTGGCGCTGAACTGGGATAACAACGGCGCCGACTACCGATCACTTCAGTTCGATCTCACTTTCGATTTGGGTGTTTTGCCAGCTGTTGATACCACCGGTTGCCCGATTACTCCTTATCTTCTCGCTGACGGATATATTGTGAGCGAGTGCAGCCTGCGAGCGGTACCAAATGAAAATCAGGTTCGCTTCGGTTTGGCGCGCATTGCAGGAGCAATACCTTCTGGCAAACTGGGCGATTTGCTATTTTCGATCGCGTCAGATGCACCATCTGGTCCTACTGACCTGACTGTGACAGGTGTGGTGATCGAATTTGATCCAATTCCTGTCATCAATAATGGCCAAGTAACTGTATTAGGGGCGGCTTATTCATCAGACCCGGCACCAGGCCCGTTTGATTTTGGATCTGTTATCCAGAATGCCACGGACCTCTCGCAGTCATTTGATGTCAGCAACTCTGGCGCAGCTGGCACCACGCTGTCTGTGACTTGTACAGAGGGTGCTGACGCGGGTGGTGTATTTACTGTTTCACCCGAGACTGAGTTCATGGTGGACGATGATGATCCGGCATTTGGCGTAATCGTGTCCTGCGATTCGGCAGGAGCTATCACAACGCATAGCGGTTCCATGTCCTGCGTGCATGATGGTGATGGTGCAGGCGAAAGCAGTCCTGCAGTTTATACCTTCAGCTGCACTATCACGGCCGGTCCGCAGCCTGCTTATACATCTGACCCAGGCGCCGGTATACCGATCGACCTGGCAGCAACTTTCCAGGGTGACCCGATCACTCCGGCTTCGCTGCTGATCACCAACTCGGGTGATGCCGATACAACTCTGGACGGCACTTGTAGTTTTGGTATGGGAACTCCGCAACTGACGGTAAGTGATGGAGCATTCTCGTTAGCCCAGGGCGCCTCAGAGGCGCAGAGCATTTCCTGCGACTCCAGCGTGGCAGGCACTTACAATGCTACGCTGACATGTGCACACAATGGCTCCAATGGGCCAAATGCAACCTATCCGGTTGAATGTGTCGTTGGCGACCCGCGGCCCGCAGTTTATTCATCTACACCTGCTGCTGGCTCCACGGTTGATATGACCGCCGGATTCGTTGGCGGTGAGGCTCCGGTTGATTCGACTATTCCCCCTCAGGATCTGGTCATTACCAACACCGCGGTAGCGGGATCGTCTGATCTTGGGCTTTCATGCAATCAATTGAGTCCACCCCAGGCTGGAATTTCTGTTTCACCTGATCTCAGTGCACCGTTCACCCTTGCACCGGGCGATTTCACCACGGCAACATTCAGCTGTGGATCAGCGACCGCTGGTAGTTACCTGTTTGACTACCAGTGCACGTACACCACGGAAGGCGAAGGATTTCCGGAGGTGGTTGACACCGCGAACTACACCTACACCTGCGAGGTACGCGAAGCCGAGTCCGATGTTTCAGTCTCGCCGGTTAGCGGTTCAACGCTTACCGAACTGGCAGAAACGGGTGGCACGGCTACTTTCGAAGTTGTGTTCTCTGAACTCGCAGACGAAGGCATTGATGGCTCACTCGTCGGTTGCAGCTTGGCTGATGGCTCGAACTTTGCAGTTATCTCACCTGTCGGTTTCCCGGCGCCGATTCCTGCTGACGGATCGCTTACAGTGGTAGTTGAAGGCACTGATCCGGGAGATGTGGAGAGCATCACCGATACGTTGACCTGTGAATACGCGGATTCAGCTGATTTCGATCCACCGGTGACTGTCACCTACGACCTGGTCATGGAAATTGGTGGCAACGGCACCTTCGCGGTTACCAAGGACTTCAGCGACGACAACCCGGCTCCGGTCATGGTTACGTTGACCTGTAACACCGGCATACCGCTGGTACAGAGCTTCGAGATCACTGAAAGCACTACCGTTGACTTCGTGGTCACCGACTACGAAAGCGGCGCGATGAACTGCAGTGTGACCGAAGAACCGGTACCTGGATACGCAACGACATACGCGGCGTCCGGCGACAGCACCAGCGACAACATCGATGGGTGTAACTTCACCGCGGTTAACGGTGGCGACGCCAACGCCTGTGCCATTACCAATACAGTCCTGCCGGTCGATGTTGATGTCACGAAGGTCTGGGAGGTTCTGGGTTCCGTCGGTGATGAGGTCAACATGGAGTACACGCTGACGGCGACCTGTAATGCGCCTATCGTTGGTGGCCTCCCTGTTGAAGTTCCGGTTGATGGACAACAAAACGGTTTTGCGCTGTACTACATCGAGTATGACGGATACGGAAACGGCTTGTTTGAGTTCCAGGTCATTCCGAACCTGCCGTACTCGACCTGCACCGTGCAGGAAGATGTCGAAGAGATGAATGTCGAGTCTGACAATGGCTGTGTCAACATTCAGGTCAGCGTAGGTAATGGCGCGGCCTGCACCATCACCAACACGGTGTTCTTCGAGTCGATTCCGACACTCAGTCAGTGGGGCATGGCGATCATGGCCTTGTTGATGCTCGGAGTTGGTATGGTTGGGTTCAGGAGGTTTGCCTGATTTCTGACCCGTCTTAACTGCTAGTAAGAAAACCCGCGGAGCTGAGGCTTCGCGGGTTTTTTTTTGGCTGAACCTGCAATCGGGAAAACGATTCAGAAATTGCGGGTCAAACGCGGTAAGATTTCCACACTGACCAGGGCAATTAATAAGCGTTAGGCGGGCATGACATGGGAAGCACACAGATCGAACTGCGGGAAGTGTCGGGCAAGTCAGACCTGAAGGCGTTCATTTCCGTGCCCTGGTCTGTTTACCGGGATGATCCGAATTGGGCGCCGCCATTGAAATTCGAGCGCAAGCAGGCGTGGTCTGAAAAAAATCCGTTCTTCCAGCATGCCCGCTGGAAAGCCTGGATAGCATATCGGGATGGACAGCCGGTAGGGCGCATTTCAGCCCAGGTTGATGATCTATACCTGGAACTCCACGACGCCCATACGGGCTTTTTCGGGCTGATCGAGGCACAGGAAGACCCGGCCATATTCGAGGCGCTGTTTGGCGCCGCGGAGGGCTGGTTGAAGGAGCAGGGCATGCGGACCGTACTCGGACCGTTCAACCTGAACATCAACCAGGAAATCGGTTGCCTGGTGGAGGGGTTTGATACACCTCCCTACGTGATGATGGGGCACGCCAGGCCCTACTACGGCCCGTCCATTGAACGCCAGGGATACGAAAAAGCTGAGGATACTTTTTCTTACATCCTTGAAGAACACATGTTCCACATGCCGGAAAAAATTGACAGGCTACTGGCCCGCCTTTCAGGCAAGATAACCTTGCGCCAGGTTGACCGTAAAAACGCCGTCGCTGAGCTGGAAACCATGCGCAGTATCTTCAACGACGCCTGGTCTGAAAACTGGGGTTTTGTACCGTTTACCAAAGACGAATTCCAGGCCGTGGGCAAAGAACTGTTCATGATCGTTCCACCGGATTTTACCTGGATTGCGGAAACCGGGGGTGAGCCGGCTGCGTTTCATGGTGATGATTCCGAATTTGAACGAGGCGGCGGCCGATTTAAACGGCAGGCTTTTGCCGTTTGGATGGGCAAAGCTGTTTTGGCGGCTCAAAGTGCGCAAGCCCAAAACCGGGCGTATCGCCCTGATGGGCGTGCGCCAGAAATACCAGAATACCCGTCTTGGCCCGGCACTGGCCTTCCTGACCATCGGGGCGCTGTATAAACCCGCCTATCGTTACAAGATGGAACAGATCGAGATGTCATGGATACTGGAGCGTAACCAGGCAACCCGTAACATCATCGAGAAAGTGGGTGGCCAGGTCTCCAAGCGCTACCGCATATTCCGTAAATCCCTTTCCTGAACATGAGCAGCTCTTTTTCAGCGGTTGTGTTAGCCGGCGAAAGACCCGGCGGCAGCGCCTTCAGCCGCGAACTCGGGCTGGCAGCCAGCGTGCTTGTGGATGTGGCGGGGCGGTCGGCGCTGGCCCGCGTGATCGACGCGCTGGAGGCCAGTGAAGCGGTGAGCGGAGGGGTATTGTGCGGCCCTTCCAGAGAAGTCTATCGGGACAATAGCGAGTTTGCTGAGTTGTTGGCTGACAGTTCATTTGAATGGATGGCCCCTGCCGCCGGTCCAAGCGCCAGTGCATTGGCGGCCATCGAACAGCTGGATTCCATTCCCACGCTGCTGACGGCAGGGGACCATGCCCTGCTGACACCGGAACTGGTGGATTTTTTCTGTTGCCGGGCGCAGGAGCTGGATGTTGATGTCGTTGTCGGCCTGGTGCCTTATTCCATCGTGAAGGGAGCCTTCCCGGAATCGAAACGCACCGTGTTGAAACTCCGTGATGGCTCTTATTGCGGCAGCAACCTGTTTGCGATCCTCAACCCCGCTGGAAAGGCAGCGCCTGCTTTCTGGCAACGCCTTGAGGCTGACCGTAAGCGCCCCTGGCGGATGGCGCAACGCATTGGTTACGGCCTGCTGCTGCGGTACCTGCTGGGACTGGTGACGATGGAGAGTGGCTTGAAAGCAATGTCGCGGGCGATGGGTTGCAAGGTGGGTTATGTCCTGATCGATAATCCGCGTGCCGCGGTGGATGTGGATTCCGTGGCAGACCGTGACCTGGCCGAGAAAATTCTCCTGTCCGATCAGGCCTGACCGTTTTCCTGGATGGGTGCGTCCTGCTTCAGCAATTCGTCCAGGTGATCCGCCTGGCGGTGACACAGCGCGAGTATCGTCAGGGTGGGATTGGCCCAGCCGCCGGTCGTGAACACGGAGCTGCCGGCAATATGCAGGTTGCTGTACCCATGGACAGTACAGTTTCTGTCCACCACACCGGTCGCCGCTGAATCGCTCATCCGCGTGGTTCCCATGTGGTGATATCCGCCAATCGGGTGGTTGCCGACGGTCGGGTCAACAGGCCAGTTGACAGTGCCGTCTTCCAGCCAGGGCGTCGTGGTCAGTGTACCGAGATCGAGCCGTTCAAATTCCCGTCCCGTCGCTCGCGCCAGTTCCAGCACGGTCCGCTTATCGAGTTCCGATAACTGCCAGTCCAGGTCGCCACGCCGGCAACCCAATGCATCGATCTGGTCGGAAAGCTTCACCCGGCTATCCGGGTTGGGCGCCTGTTCCGCGCGGGCCATAAGGTAAAGCTCCATGCGCTTGACCTTCGCGATGCTCCGTATCAGGGTCATTGAAAGGTGTTTTTGCAACCAGTCGAGTAACTGGCGATAGAAATGCCAGGCCAGGCGGTTGGTCCTGGTCGCGTTCAGGTCGTGCTTCAGGTTCATGTAAACCTTGCTGCTCATACCCAGCCCCAGTTCCGGGTTACGCTGGATTTTGAACGTGGCTGCACTGTTGAGAATTCCCTTGCTACGCTGCAGGGACTCTGAGCATTACCAGGGCAGGAGCCACCGGCGGTCCGGTTTCCGGGTATCGTTTGCGATAATGCGCCCAAAACCTGGCGGGGTCTGCTGTTTTGATATGGGCGATCCGGCCGTGTGGATGCTCCATGAAATAGCGGCCGACCTGGTCGCCGCTGTTTCCGATTCCGGTTTTTTCCACGTCATCCGAAAGCAGCAGCAAGCGGGCGTTTTCAATGGCGCCGCAAGCCAGTACGAAGTGCCTGGCCCGGACCCGGGCGCTCGCGCCCTTCCAGCGTGCGCACTTACCAGGTGTTGCACTTCCCGGGCCGTTTCGCCGGCCTGGATATGTACCACGTTGGCATGCAGGACGATGGTCGCTTTGCTGGCGGCCAGCAGGTCGTCTACCTGGCTGCTGTTGAAGCGCTCCTTCTTGCTGTCAAAACGCCAGAACAGGTGGGTAATTTCTTCCGGGTCAAACGCGATCGGTTTCAGCTGGAGTTTTTCCCACATGTCATTGCTGTAATCGTATTCACCCAGTTCCAGCGAGTCGTGGGCGATTCGGTAGTAAGATTGCAGGTCGTCGAGCGTAATGGGCCAGCCACTGTGAGGCACCCAGTCGCGTTTTTCAAAATCGATACGGTCGAGAGGCACGGCACGGCCACCCCAGATATTGGTCGTGCCGCCAAAAAACCGCAGCCGGGAATGATTCAGTTCGTAGTATTCCATGCCGACGATGTCACCGCGACACAGGTCCTGGGTGGGCTGCTCGAAGTCCATCCCGCCTGCCTCAAGCAGGCACACATCATGACCACGGCCAGCCAGATTACGGGCAAGTGCGACGCCTGCGGCACCGCCGCCCACCACGCAGACATCGGTTTCCAGTAACTCCGGAGCCGAAGCGTCATTCAGATCAATTAGCATGACGTCTAATTTACCTGCAGCGGGCGGTGAGTGAAAGGGTCATGGTGATGTCCGGGGTGGACAAGCAACAGTTGGCGTAAATCACTAAATTAGCACCTGTCGCCGAATTTAAGCGGTGAATTTACACTTTGTTAACGGAAAACAAGTAAAATCACCCCTTAGAATTTCAAACTCGGGTTGAATAAGGCGGTATGCGCCCGGGCAAATAAGGAGTTTTGGAACATGAAAGCCATTATTTTGAGCGCAGGACAGGGTAGCCGGCTGATGCCGTTGACGGAAGTAACCCCCAAGTGCTGCCTGCGGCCCGGCGGTGTTTCCATCCTGGAGTGGCAGATCACACAACTGGCCGTTTCCGGTATCGATGAAGTCGTCGTAGTGACCGGTTTTGGGCATGAACGGGTGGAAGAGGTAGATCAGTAAGATCTCAGGGCATCAAGGTTCGCACGCTGTTCAACCCGTTCTTCCGCCTGTCAGACAACCTGGGCACCTGCTGGGTCGCACGTCATGAAATGGACTGCTCCCTTTGTGCTGATCAACGGCGATACGCTGTTCGAAGCAGCCGTGCTGCAGCACCTGCTGACGGATGCGGATCATTACCCGATCACGCTGGCGACCGATCAGAAAGTTTCCTACGATTCGGATGACATGAAGATCTGGTCTGAGCGCGACCGTTTGTGCCGTGTCGGCAAGACCCTGGACATGAGCCATGTGAATGGCGAATCCATCGGCATGATGGTTTTCAGCCGCACTGGCGCCGAGATTTTTGCTCGCAAAGTCGAAGCTCTGATGCGCAAGGGTGATGGCCTCAAGCGCTGGTATCTTTCTGCGATTGACGAACTGGCACAGACCGGTGTGGTGGGTATCAGCTCAATCCACGGCCTGAGCTGGTGCGAAGTGGATGATCCGGTTGATCTGGCTCATGCCGAACAGGTCGTCAAAACCTGGCCGGTGCGGCCGGTACGGGAAAAAGCCGGTGAGCAAAAAACTGAAACCGCACAGGTACCGCTGGTGGCAAGTCGGGATAAATAGCCTGGTTCTGGCCAAAGCATTGAAGGAAAAGCCGGTTCTAAGCCGGCTTTTTCATTTCCCGGCTCAGTTCCAGTTGTCCGGGAGAATCGTGATGTGCACGCCGCCGGTTCCGCCGGCGCTCAAATGGTCGCTGTCGATGTCGTATTCAATTTCTCCGCCATTCATGCTGTGCGTGTCACGTGAGATCGAGGCATTGCCCTCCATGCGGATGCTATTGCTGTTGCGCTGGTAAACAATTCGCTCTGCCTGGCCGCTGATGGTCGAGGTCTGCCCCTGAGAAACGGTGTTAACGCAGGATGGAAGCAGGTGTACCGGAAATGACGATGGTTTCAGGGTCATCCAGCTTTCCGTACAATGTGGCGTTGTCGGACGACAGGGACCAGTCGCTGGCCCGGAGTTCGAAACCGCCCTCGAAGTGCATGATATCGGGCAGTTCATCCATCCGGGCTTCGGCTGAACGAATCGTGAGAGTATCGTCCGCGGAGAAAGCCGGTGATACGATCCTGCGCCGCCAGCAGGGGTGAAACCAGGCCGTGCGTTGCGAACGTGACAATGATCAATAGTTTGTGGAAATTTATGTACATGGTAAATAAATCTCTATGCTGGGCAGATCATAACAATTCCTGCGCGGGCATGACTGTTTCATGATCATTGATCACTACCTGAGGCGGGAAATCAGCGTTCCGTTTCTGACGGTGAGCACTGGTACTCGTTTCCATTTTTATTACCTTCAGCCTGACACGCTTTCTGATGGATGCCAATGCAGGTCTGCTGGCACCGGCCGAAATTTTTCAGTTAACGGTGCTGAGATCGCTGATATCACTCGAGGTGCTTTTTCCACTTAGCCTTTACGTTGCGGTCCTGATCGGCCTGGGCCGGCTGCACAATGATTCTGAAATCTATGCAATGCGTGCCAGCGGCATCAGCGAAATGCGGGTATTGCAGCCGATCTTCAGCGTGGCGATATTGTTGGCTATCCTGATTGGCCTGTTTTCAATTTTCGTCCGGCCGTGGGCCTACGGACAGTCCTATGAAATCAAGAACCGGGTCGAGGCCGCCACCGAAGTGGACCGAATCCGCGCCCGCACGTTTTTACAGTTTCGAGGAAAGCGGCCGCACTGTTTTTGTCAAAACGGTTTCCGGCGAGGGCGAGAACCTGGAGGAAGTCTTCATCAGGAGCCGCAAGAACGGGGACTTGCAGGTGATCACGTCCACCACCGGCCGCCTGGCTTATGATGTGCGGCCCGGCTTCCACCAATTGACCCTGAGTGATGCCAGTATCTACAGGCGGGTGGGGGACGGCCCGGAAGTTTTCGCTGAACTGGGCTCTTTCGCATTATGGATTCCAGCCGGCCAGCCGGACCCGGTCGGTTACAAGACCAAGTCCAGCGATACCTTCGCAGCTGGCGCAGTCGGACAACAATAAAGACAAGGCGGAATTCCAGTGGAGACTCAGCACACCGTTTTCGGCGCTGCTGCTGGCGTTGCTGGCGATTCCGCTGAGCCGCAGCCGTCCCCGGCAGGGTCGATTTGCGCGCATGATGGGCGCATTGATCATTTACGCGGTGTATTTCAACCTGCTGGATGTCAGCAAGACCTGGGTGGAGCAGGGGACGGCTGCGACTATTTGTCTGGGCGCCGGGCCTGCTGGCTCTGCTGGTGGCCGTTCTGTACGTGCCATGGAAGAAAATGATACGCCGTGCGCGGAGCATCGCAGGCGGTGTCAAAATGATGATGCTGGACCGGTATATCGCTTCCAGCTATCTGAAGGGTATGGTTCCGGTCCTGTTCCTTTTGATGGCGCTGTTCAGTTTCCTGGTGCTGGCGGAGGAACTGGAACAGGTCGGGAACGGTACGTTCCGGCAGATTGATGCGTTCCTGGTGGTGCTCTACACCTCGCCCCGGCTGATCGTCGACCTGATGCCGGTTACCGCGTTGTTGGGCGGCCTGATGGGCCTGGGTGCAATGGCTAACCACCAGGAGTTGATCGCAGCCAGGGCGGCTGGTCTTTCAAAAGCACGGATGGCCCGGCCGGTATTCCAGGCGACCCTGATGGTCGCGGCACTGGTGGTTGTGATGCAGTCGCTGGTGGTGCCGGCCAGTGAGCGCAGTTGGCGTCTGAGTTACGCTCGAAGTCACTTGAAGCCACCTCGGTTGATGCGGGCGGCCGGCTGGAGATCTGGACCCGCAGCGACGACAATTTCGTCCATGTCAGCGATGTTTTATTTAACCGGATCCTCACCGGAGTGGAAATCTATCGAACCGATCGCCAGGGCAGAGCTCAAGACCCTGATTGAAGCAAAGCAGGCGACGATTGTCGGCGAAAACACCTGGCTGCTGGAGGATGTGACGAGAACAGAACTGTCCGATATGACAGCGCAGGATGACCACATCGACAGAATCCAGTGGACGAATTTGCTGTCACAGGAACAAGCCGATGTGCTGATTCTGCCGGTGGAGGCGCTGGCGCCGCATGAGCTGGTGCTCTACATCCGCCACTTGCAGGAGAATGACCTGGACACCCATCACTTCAGGGTGATTTTCTGGAAGCAGATGAGTGTGGCCATAACAGTGATTGCCATGGGACTGTTGTCTCTGCCGTTGCTGATCGGATCCACCCGCGGAATTTCAGCCGGCGAGCGGATTGTACTGGGCGGCCTTATCGGTATTGGTTTTTACCTGTTGCAGCAGTTGATCGGCCACCTTACCGGCCTGTTCAACCTGATTCCCTGGGTGACGATCATGACACCGGTATTTACGCTACTGGGGATTTCTATCGCCGCTCAGTACTGGCGTGGATTCCGGCGGCCTAAACCACCCAGCGCGATTCCGCGAGAAGACTGAAGGCCCCGCTGCCTCCGTCGGGGTCCAGCTTCATCAGGCGCATCCGGCATTCCCAGCCTGTGGCGTTTTTCTGCAGATCAAAAATCCGGTAGGAAGCCGAATGAACGTCGGAGGCAGAAGCCGTGCAGTAGATTCGGCTTGCGTTGTCGATGTGTTCGCGGTTGCAGTGGATATGACCGTATAGCATCAGGTGGGGCGGTTGCTTGCGGGTCAATTCCCTAAGCTGAGCAGCGTCGCGCAGAGCCTTACGGCGAATGGTCATACCCGGATAGGGCGGGTGATGAATCAACAGGCATTGAAACCGCTGGTCGCCGGCGTCAGGGAGCAAGGCCTCTGCCAGCCTCTGTCGTTGTCCGTCCCCCAGATTTCCGGTCGCAGAAAAAACCGGTGTGACGCAGGCGCTGTTGACCCCCAGAAGTCGCAGGCCGGGTAGCTCGCGCAGGATTGGAAAACCTGCGGTATAGTCATCTTCCGGCGGTCCGCCGGGTGGCAGGTAAGCTGTCCAGTGCCGGTACATGGCGGCAAGTGAGTCTCGCGCGTAATGGTCGTGGTTGCCCGGCACAAACATAACCTTTTCCGGCGCTCCCAGTTCCTGCAGCCAGTCAGCCGCTTCGACTATTTCACGCTCCAGGCCGATGTGGACCAGGTCGCCGGTAAGCAGTACCTGGTCAGGCTGGTGTGACTTTACCGCGGCAGTCAGTTGCTCGAGTATCTCCCGGCGATATTCAAAACGCCGGTTTTTATACCAGGACAGGTAGCCTGAACGTCGTTTGCCACGTAAACCCATGAAGGTTTCACCGTCCAGGGTGCTCAGGTGAGGGTCGGTTATATGGATCAGGCGCATGAATTACGGCTCATTATTTCACACAGAGTTTTGCCGGCAATGGTCAGGCTGACTATAATCGACTCACCCGCATAATGCATCAGAGAAGCTAACCGATAAATGACTATCCATGCGCTTATCCTGGAGGAGACTCCCGTTAAGTTGTGGGGGCTCTCCGCACGTGAACGCCTGCGCCGCCAGTTAAAGGAGACCGGTGACGTAAAACTGGTGGACTCTGTAGCGGAATTGCCATCTTCCGGCCAGCTCCTGCTGCTCAATGGCCACTTCCTTTTCGAAGTTCGGACACTGGCCGGCTTGCTCGGGAAAAACAACGTGATGCTGGTGCACCCGGACGATGGCCAGGTAGCTGCAGCCATCGTCGATGCCGGCCGGCTGGAAGCGGTCCGTGAATGTGTGTCTGGAACACATGATGCGTCATGCGATGGGCTGGAGTCGATAACACCTGTGGACCTCGCCGCATTCAATGAAGCGCTGCGCAGTGCACAGACCCCGTTTCTGGAGCCCGTGACTGAAGAACGCAAACCGGAACTGGAAAACAGGCTTTACGGTAACGCCTACCGGGGCATCACCGACCTGGTGACCAAGTTCCTGTGGCCGCGCCCGGCCAAGCAGGGGGTCCGCCTGGCTGCTGGCCTGGGCATTTCTCCGAATATGGTGACGACGGCCGGGCTGATACTGACTCTGGCGGCCTGCTATTTGTTCTGGCAGGGACAGTATTTTGCCGGGCTCGCAGCGGGCTGGCTGATGACATTACTGGATACGGTCGATGGCAAGCTGGCGCGGGTGACCGTCCAGTCCAGCCAGTTCGGGCATCTGTACGACCACGTGATCGATTTGATTCATCCGCCATTCTGGTACATCTACTGGGGTATGTCGCTGACCGGCCTGGGGCCCGTGCTGGGTTTCAGTCAGCAGGAGATGTACTGGCTGATCATCATCGGTTACGTGGGGGGGCGCATCGTCGAAGGGATATTTCCGTTGCTGGGCGATTGCACTATTTTCACCTGGCGGCCTTATGACGCGTGGTTCCGGCTGATCACCGCGCGCCGCAACCCCTGTCTTATCATCCTGACGGCCAGTGTTCTGGTTGGCCGGCCGGACTGGGGCTTCATCGCGGTTACTTTCTGGACCGTTCTGACCACGCTGCTGATGGTGCTGCGGTTGATGCAGGGCCTGGTCGCACGCCTCCGCGGCGGACCCTTGCAATCCTGGCTGAGCGCTGATGATGTGGCTACCGGAAAGAACGCTGCGGCCTACCGGGTTTTCGGGAGCACGCGTGGCGCTTATGGGGCATAGTCCGCACAATCGGCCGGACGGGCAACTGCAGAGTATTGTGGCCGGGCAGGTAGCGGGTACCTGTGATTTTCCTGATGAACAAAGGGATCGCCTGCTGGAACAGATCAAGCAACGCTACGGCGAAGGTTTGCTGGCGGTACTGATTTATGGTTCCTACCTGCGCGGTAAACGGGACACACTGCTGGATTTCTACGTTCTGCTGGACAGCTACCGGTCCATGCCGCGCGCCTGGCAGGGCTGGATGGTTCGAGCGTTGCCACCCAATGTGTACCAGATCCATGACGGTTCGCCACCTGATGAAATCCGTGCCAAGTACGCGCTATTGACCCTGGGTCACTTCGAGCGCGCCGTCAGCCACGATTTCCACTCCTATTTCTGGGCCCGATTCGCCCAGCCCTGCGGTATCCTGTATTGCCGTGACGATGGGATCCAGGAGCGTGTTATCGCGGCCATTTGCCAAGCCAGTGCGACGTTTGCCCAGCGGGTGGCGCCGCGCCTGCCGGAACAATTCGATGCAAGGCAGTTTTGGGCAACCGGGCTGGGTCTGACCTACCAGTGTGAGTTTCGTTCCGAGCCCCCGGGGCATGCTGAAAAACTTTTCGGGTACTGGCCTGATTACTACCGCGAAGTTTGTGCGGCCCTGGCAGGCACGGATTGCGGTTTTGAAGCAGCTGCGGGAGACGATCTTTATCTGAACACCTGCGGTGCGCGTAGCCGGCGCTGGTCACCTGCCAGCTGGTGGTTGCGGCGGATTCAGGGGAAAGTACTTTCGACCTTGCGCATCTTCAAGGCGGCCCTGACATTTGACGGTGCGCTGGATTACCTTCTGTGGAAAATCAAGCGTCACTCGGGCGTGTACATCGAACCGTCAGACCTGCAACGTAAGGTGCCATTGATTTTTGCCTGGCCTCTGTTAATTCGCCTGTGGCGCAAGGGGGCGTTTCGGTGAAATGCGTTACGCAAAGGCTTGAGCGGTGCTGAAACGCGTATTGAAGAACTTCGGCGTGGTGATCCGCGGCCGCGGCATCGCCGGTGTTTTCTCGGTGCTGGCGACCGGCCTGATGGCCAACGCCCTGTCTGCCACCGAGTTCGGCCTGGTTGTGCTGGTGCACACTTACGTGATGGTCATTCGCAGTGCGCTCAATTTTCGAACGTTCGAGGCCGTTGTCCGCTTTGGTATTCCGCTGAATGACAGTGGCGACAAGGACGGATTACGGGCCCTGTTACGTTCAACCATGCTGATTGACCTGGGCGCTGCACTGCTCGCAACGACCGTTGGGATAGCTGCTGCGCCTGTTGCAGGTCATTTCCTGCACTGGAGTGACGAAATGACAGCCTGGGCGGCCCTCTACAGTCTTATTATCCTCGCGACAGCTAATGGCACCCCTAATGGTGTATTGCGCATTTACGATCGATTTGACGCGCTTAGCGTTCAGTTTACGATCGGCCCTGCACTGCGTTTCGTGATGGTGGGGACCGCCTGGCTGCTGGATGCGCCCATGGCTGTTTTTATGATCGTCTGGGGTTCTGCTTTCGCGATCGGGCACCTCTACATGCTCTATCGCGGGCTGGCCGAATTACGTACCCATGTGGAGACCCGTCTGTGGAATGGGTTCCGCTGGAGCGAAATAGGGGGTCGCACCAGAGAGTTCTGGCATTTCATCGGTGTTGTCTACTGGCAGACGAACATTGACCAGTTGCCCAAACATATCTCCGTGTTGCTGGCCGGCGGATTACTCGGGCCGGCTTCGGCTGGGTTGTTTCGCCTGGCACGGGAATTCTCCACCGTGTTGACCCAGCCCGCGCTGGCGTTGCGCGAGGTATTGTTTCCGGACCTGACCCGGAGCTTCCATGCCGATGACGGCGCCATTCGCACTGTTCCCTTCAAAACAGCCTTTATCGCAGGGTCAGCAGGGCTGCTTTTCGTCGCTCTTTCGATGCTTTTCGGTGATTCTCTGCTGGGTATTATCGGCCAGGAATATGTTCCGGCGGCGCCGTTGCTCAGCCTGTTGCTGCTGGCGGCATCGTTTGATCTGGGTTGTGCCTCGTTGCGCGCGGCAGCCTATGCGCTGGGCAAGGCCGGCACGATCTTGAAAATCCACATCCTGGGGATCACGACCTACCTGGCGATGTTTTTCCTGATGACGCCGCTGGTCGGGTTGAACGGTCCGGGTCTGGCCGCTGTGCTCGCTTCGTTGCTGGCCCTGGGCCTGACCGGCAGGCTGGTTGCCCGCGAGTCCCGCAGGATGTCAGGCTAGAGCAATTCCCTGAGGCTCGAGAATGCCTCGATGATGGCCTCGACCTGCTGCTCTGAATGGGCGGCGCTGACACTGCAGCGGATATAGCTGTGCTGGTCAGGGGATGCCGGTGGTACCATCAGATTGGTATAAACACCTTTTTCCAGCAGACGGTTCCAGAAGGGCAAGGCGACTTCTTTCGCGCCCAGGCGCACGGCAACTACCGGGCTGACTTCCGGACCCACCTCGAAACCTTCGGACTTGAACCCCTCGTACAGCCGCCGGGCATTGCGCCACAGGGTCTCCCGCAATTCCGGCCGGGTCCTGATTTGTCTCAGCGCTTCGTGTGTACTGGCGATAATTGAAGGGCTGGAAGAGGCGGTAAAGATGAACGGGCGAGACACGTAGCGCACCAACTCGAGTTGCGGGTGCGGGCTGGCGCAGAAACCGCCCATGGCGCCGAGGCTCTTGCTGAAGGTACCGACGAAAAAGTCGACGTCGTGCATCACTCCCTCGGCTTCGGCAACGCCACGGCCCTGGTCGCCGTAAACACCAAGTGAATGTGCCTCGTCAACCAGCAACAGAGCGCCGTATTCTTTTTTCAGTGCGACGATCTCTTTCAGTGGCGCACAGTCGCCCATCACGCTGTAGAGGCCTTCGGTGACGATCAGGCAATCGCCTGCCCGCTCGCCCAGGCGCTGCAGACGCTTGCCGAGGGCGTCTACGTCGTTATGCCGGAAACGGAAAATGTCCGCGCCGCTCATCTGGCAGCCGTCATACAGGCTGGCATGGGCATCGGCATCCAGTAAAACCGCGTCGCCGGGGTTTAACAGGGCCGTCAGGGTGCCCAGGTTGGCGCCATAACCGGTCGAAAAGACCATGCCGTGGTCGACGTTGAAAAAATCAGCCAGTTCGCGTTCCAGTGCGGCGTGCTGAGCAAAACTTCCGTTGGCCATGCGTGACCCCGTGGTGCCGGTTCCCTGGGTCTCGATGGCGCTGGTGTCCGGCCTCGATGCATGCGGGGTCGAAGGTCAGACCGAGGTAATTGTTGGTGCCGGCCAGGATGGTATGGCGGCCTTCGACAATCCCCTCGGTAGGAGAAATGATCTGCTCCATCACCACCTGGGTAGGATCGTGACCGCCAACCCGGAGTTGATCACGGATCGCAGCGGCCGTCTCGAACTTGTCCAGTAAGGCCATTGTTACTTCGTCAGCCCGGCCAGTTCCTGTCGCACGAACCTGGCCAGGTCACTCACCGTATGGGTGTTGGACAAGCTGTTCATGTCAATCATGATGTCAAAAGACTCCTCCAGTTCCATCATGAACTCCATCACCTGGAACGAATCCAGCGTGAAGTCGGAGACCAGGTTGGTATCCCCGGTGATCTCGCCATGTCTTTCAAGTTCCGGGTGGTTGCTGGACTCGAGGTAGCTTGCAAGCAGTTTGCCAATCTTTGTTTCAATGTCATCGGGACGGGTATTCAATGGTTGCCTCTCTCTTGTTTCAGGCCTGCCGGTCGGCGTGTGGACCGAGCAGGGAATCGATGCCCTGCGCGAGACGGATTTCCGGGTTCCACCCGGTCGCCTCGCTCAAGGCCGTATTGTTGCACACCCAGTGGTCCTGCGTTAACTCCCTGGCCTTGCCCGGAGTCAACATGGGTGCATAACCCAGCATGTGCGACAGCGTCAGGTTGATGTGCCCTGCAGCGAATATCATCCAGGCGGGAATATTGACCCGCCGATAGCCGCCCGGGCTGACGGTTTGTGCAATTTCCGGCCAGTTATATCCGCCGCTGTGGCCGTCATCGAGTGTATAGATCGATTGATCGCAATTCTTCCAGGATTTCAAGCCAGGCCATAACCGCTGAGGCGACATCATCGACATGAATCAGCGAGAGTCGTTGCTGTCGGGGTCCGGGCGGCATGATCCACCCCTTGCGGGCCATTTTCAGGATCGGGAGCATCTCCTTGTCGCCCGGCCCATAGACCGCCGGTGGGCGAAAAATGGTCCACGGGAAGTCAGCATGTTCGATCACTTCCTGTTCGCCCAGAAATTTGCTGTTCGCGTAATCAGATACGTGCGGCCGGCTGGCTGCCAGTGACGAAATCAACAGCAGCGGTACACTCGGATTCTGCGCGGTTCATCGCGCTCACAATCGCGCGCACCCCGCTGATATTGGCTGCGCCAAAATCGTCCAGGCTGCCGTCCGCGTACCGAGCCCGCGCAGTAAATGACGGCAGACGCGGATGGCGATTGCGGGTGCCAGTTGGCCGTGTATCATCCAGGTCAGCCAGGATTTGTCCGGTACCGGGTGAGCAGGCTGTCTTTATGGCGCGATGACGGCCTGACCACGGCCACCACGTCAATTTCTTCGGACTGGAGTGTTTTTTGCAGGCGCTGACCAATAAAACCCGTTGCGCCGGTGAGCAAAACGGGTTTCATCGTGACAGCAGGATCAGGCGGTTTTGCGATTGTTCAGCCGCTCGCTAGGCAGGTGCAACGTCGGGGTTGGCTGCCGTTCCAGGAAAGCTTCCCGGGACTGGAATCGTGAAAGTTTGCCGGAAGAAGTACGCGGCAGCGTACCGGGGCGCACCAGGTCAATGATCACGTTGATGCCGAAATGTTCATGCATCAATTCGGTGATTGCGTGGCTCAGACGTTCTGCGTGCACTGTCTTCGCGTTCCTTGGTTTCAACCACCATGACGGCGAGTTCTTCATCCGCGAAGCCGGCGATCGAGAATGCGGCTACGCCGCCCAGTCTGACACCTTCGACCCGTTGTGCGACGACTTCCATATCATTGGGCCAGATATTGCGGCCCTTGATGATAATGACGTCCTTGCTCCTGGCCGTGATGTAGATGTTGTCGCCCACCCGGTAACCGATATCGCCGGTATCCAGCCAGCCATCTTCGCTCAGAACGGCACGGGTTGCTTCTTCATCGCGGAAATAGCCGCTCATGACGCTGGGGCCCTTCAGCATGATCTCACCGCACTGGCGTTCTTCGACTTCGTTGCCGTCCGTCGTCGCGAATCGAATATTCGAATCCGGGCAGCACCGGGCCGCAATCGACATAGGTGGCCACGTTGGCGGCATCTGCGTCCACCGGCATGGGCCTTGCCCTGTGGTCGACATGATGTCCTGGTCGACGTAATCGACGGTCAGGCCGAGGTCCAGAGGTGCAAAACTGACCGCCAGCACACATTCCGCCATGCCGTAGCAGGCGACGAATGCCTTCGGGTCGAACCCGCAGGGTGCCAGCGCTTCTGCAAATGCACGCAACGGAACCGGGTTGACCTGTTCGGCACCGACGCAGGCGGCCCGCCATGAACTCAGGTCGTAACGCTCGTAATCTGAAGGACGCAGCCTTCGCGCGCACAGGGCATAGCCGAATGTCGGGCTGGAAGAAATCGTGCCGCG
This sequence comes from uncultured Gammaproteobacteria bacterium, assembly GCA_963759035.1. Taxonomy (GTDB): domain Bacteria; phylum Pseudomonadota; class Gammaproteobacteria; order Xanthomonadales; family SZUA-36; genus JAHEFT01. The sequence continues at coordinate 176,246 of CAVWXL010000017.1, read as the reverse complement.
ATTATCCGAGATGAGCTTCAGCCACAACCTTGGCCGCATGGCAAAGGTTCTGGAGGGCAGGTAATCGGCAGACAACTGGCAAATCAATGGCACCAGGATGAAACCGATCAGACCCATGTCGTGGTAGTAGGGCAGCCACGACACGAAGCGGTCTTCACTGATCCAGTTTCAGGCCATCTTCTGCAATGGCCCGCAGATTTTCCAGCACCGTTTCCTGGTTGATTTCAACGCCACGCGGGAAGCGCGTGCTGCCCGAGGTGTACTGGAGATAGGCGGGGTCTTTCGGCACCCTGTGGTTCAAATTCAATATCGGCTTCCGGCAAAGCGTCGAAATCCTCGGGTGAACCGGACATGACAAGGTCCATTTCAGCAACGGCCTCATCCAGGAATTCGCAATGGGAAGCAGGGGCGACCGCGATCGCTGCGTCACAGCTTTCAAGCATCCGGCGAATCTGCCCGACGTAGGCCGTGTGCGCGCCCAGCTGAATACCCGCCGGCAATGCAAACGGAATCAGTCCGGCATACTGGCAGGCAAAGAAAAACCGTTGAAACATCGGATCCGTTTCGGCAATGATGCCGACCCGGTCTCCGCGCTTCAGTCCCAGGCCGAGTAAACGCCTGGCCAGTGCTCTGTGCTTCGTCCCGCAGTTCACGATAGCTGAGCGACCGCATTCAACTCACCGCGGTGATCATAGAAATTGAAACCGGTGTCACCACGAGCAGCGTAATCCAGCGCATCCGCAAGATTCGCGAATCCTGTGCTCTTAACGGGGAGTATTTTTGTTTACAGGCGTTGGTTGCATGGAGCTTTCTTCTGACCTATCAGGTCCATTTTTCTGCCCGAAAGTAATTTTTGAATCCATCATCAAGGGCCTTTGTGGGTCAAAGTGTCCGGATTTTTACAGTCACCGTCAAGCTATCTAACACCTATTTAACAAACTGCATATTTGAATTCTTTTGCAGTATTTGTGTGTCTGTAAGCATCCACTAATTATTGCTTCAGACAGAATTTAAATTATCGAGCGCCATCTTACTTGTCACAACAGGACAACATCTTGACTCAGATTATCTTTGGCTTAATTTCACGGCGGTTACCGCTTGGGACGTAATGATAACCGAATATTAGGAATTTATGTTAGTAAAGCGACACTTTTTATTTGTGCAAACATGGGTTTTCCGGGAGCCAGGCCAAGGTCGTCCGCCGATTTGCGGGTGATGGTAGCGAGCAGAGGAACGCCACCCGCCAGCAGGCGCACAGTCACCTGTGCTTCTCCATGGGCTGCAATGGCATCAACTGTCGACCGGGAGGATGTTAAGAATACTGGTATCTTGTTGCTGCTCCAGGGTCAGGCTGATGTCGCGGGCAGCCAGTCTCAGGCGCGCCGGTTGGCCGGCTGACAAGGGCATCCGGGACATCGTGATGCGGCCGCCGGCAAAGTCCATGTGGGTCAATTGTATAGAGTTCGTCATGTGACGCCACGCTTGCCTCAATGATGGCCGCAGCATCATCTCCCTGAGCCAGTTGCAGATCAAGCCGGGTGAACACCTCGTGGACGTCGCCTGCGGCCGTCACCCGGCCGTCTTTCATCAACACCACGTGATCCGCTAGCCGGGCGACTTCTTCAGGCACGTGGCTGACGTGGATGATCGGAATATCCAGTTTCCGGTGAAGTGATTCAATGTAGGGAATGATTTCCTGTTTGCGGCTGGCATCGAGTCGCTGCCAGCGGTTCATCCAGCAAAAGAAGTTTCGGGCTCACGGCGAGCGCCCTGGCAATCGCCACCCGGCTGTCGTTCACCGCCGGAAAGGGTATGTGGCTTCCGCGATCAGCAGGCTTCCGATTTCAAGCAGTTCAATCGCATCATCGAGTGAAATGTGACGGTCTGTCCTGGCCACCCGCTTGACGCCATATTCAAGGTTGCCTTTTACGCTGAGGTGCTCGAACAGGCTGGACTCCTGAAACACGTAGCCCAGTGGGCGGTGGTGCACGGGCAGGAAGGTATCCGCGTCCTGCCAGGTGGAGTTGTCCGACTTTCAGGAAGCCGTCCGGGTGATGCTCCAGTCCGGCAATGGCCCTGATCAGGGTTGTCTTGCCGCAGCCTGACGGCCCGAAATAGCGACGAGACTCCGGTGGACGGCAGACTGCAGGTCGACATCCAGGCGGAACTCACCTTGTTCGATATTAAAACGGACTTCGATGGTCATAGCTGTACCATCCGGAACCGGCGATTCAGGCCATATACCGCCATCAGTAACAGGAACGAAAGTAACAGCAGCGCACGCCGACAGCCAGTGCGCGTGGGCGTACTCCAGTCCTTCGACGTGGTCGTAGATCGCGATCGACGCCACCCGGGTTTCACCGGGGATGTTGCCGCCGATCATCAGCACGACGCCAAATTCACCGATCGTGTGGGCAAAGCCCAGCACGGCCGCGGTGAAAAAACCGGGCCGGGCCAGTGGCACGGCCACCGTGAAAAAGCGATCGAGGGGCGAGGCGCGCAAGTGTTGCCGCTACCTCCAGCGGCCGTGCGCCCGATGGCGTTGAAGGCATCCTGCAGCGGCTGTACGACGAAAGGCATGGAATAAATGATGGAACCGATCACCAGGCCGGTGAAGGTAAACGCCAGCGGTTGGCCGCCGAGCGACTGCCACAATCCGCCTGCCGGCCCGTTGGGCCCCAGGATGATCAACAGGTAGAAGCCCAGCACCGTTGGCGGCAGCACCAGCGGCAGCGCAACGATCGCTTCCGGGATGAACTTGATAGCGCCAGCGTGTCCGTGCCAGCCACCAGGCCAGCGGCGTGCCGACCAGCAATAACGACCACGGTGCTGACCAGCGCCAGTTTCAGCGTGATGGCCAGTGCGGTGAGGTCGGCTTCATTCAGCATCAGGGTTGTTGGCTCTCAGCTGTCGCATATCCATGGTTCTGTATGATCTTAGCCGCCTTGCTACTGCGAATAAAAGCCATAAACGAGCGCGTGGCCTCATTGTCCTTCAGCAGGACGGCCTGCTGCTCTATCGGTGCATACAACTCTTCCGGAACCCGCCAGAAAGATCCTTCAGCCGGTTCGCCCTCCTTTTTAATCTGGGACCAGGCGATCAGCCCCAGGTCGGCGTTGCCGCTATGCACGAACAGGAATGCCTGGGCTACGTTTTCCCCGCGTACCAGGCTGGCCGCCAAATTTTGCCAGAGACCCAGGTTTTCCAGCGTCTGGCTGGCAGCCAGGCCGTAGGGTGCCAGCAGGGGGTTGGCGATGGCCAGGCGTTTGAAGCCCTGTTGCTTCAATACCTCGCCCTGCGGGTCTACCCGTTCAGCGTCCGGACTCCAAAGCACCAGTTGTCCAATGGCATAAGTGAAACGACTGCCCGGTAATGGTCAGCCCCAGTTCTTCGAGTTGTTCCGGGCGCTTTGCGTCTGCTGCAAAAAAAGCGTCGAACGGGGCGCCATTGACGATTTGCGCAAAGTGCTTGCCGGTGGAGCCGAATATGGGTATAACGCGGTGGCCGGACGCCTGTTCGAATTGATGCGCCAGTTCGGTCATTGCCTGGCGGAAGTTGCTGGCTGTTGCCACGCGGATTTCCTCCGCGCAGGACAGGCCGGGAGTCAAAAGCAGCAGGGTGGCCAGCAAGAGCTGCTTGTGCAATACGATTTTCATCGCCTCCAGAATACTGCATTTGCACGTCCGTAGATGTGGCTGACCTGAAGGGTGCCGAATCTGCGCCGGCTAGATCCACCTTCGAACTTTCCTGCTGTATTTAATGAATTGATCGCCGAACTGTGTTTCCAGGGCACGTTCTTCGGGCTGGATCTGGAAACGGTTCATGTAGACGACGAATCCAGCGGCCAGCGGCCAGTGAAAACAGGTTAGCCAGGTAGATGCCCCAGCCGATGAGGGCAAGCAACAACGCCAGGTACATGGGATTCCGGGTTCGCGTGAAAATACCCGATAACCACCAGGGACGAGAAGCATCCGGAGATCAGAGGGTTGACGGTCGTGTTCGCCTTCCTGAAAGCAGCGACGCCGGCCAGCCCGACGAAGGCTCCGGCCACTGCAAACACAGGAGTGAAGATATCCTGAAAGATGACCAGAAGGGTTACTGATGGCGTGACGCGGGAAATCAGCCACATCAGGACGGCGAACAATACGGTAAGCAAAACGGGCGGGATTTTAAGTTCTAACGCGCGACATCAGCCAAAGATACCATGCAAATACCAGCCCCGGCCGGGGCTTGTACTCACGAAAGGCCCACAGCGTGCTGCCGTGGCGGTCGCGGACGATGAAATAATCGCGGCGGCAGTCGCGGCCGTCCCACCAGCCGCTCTCGATGCGTTCGGGGCCGGCGAGGATTTCGTAGTTTTCGATCGTACAGCGCCTGGGATTCGGCAACAGCCAGGCCGGGCGATGGGCCAGGGCGATGCAATCCGGGCGTTCATCCAGCGTGCGCGGTCGCCAGCTGTATTCCGGGCGGTGGTCTTCGACGCCGGTCAGGCCGCTCACCGACTCCTTGCCCAGGCGGGCCTGCAGGCGTTCAGCCAGCTGCTCGATGTCCTGTTGCTGTTCCGCCGGCGTGTCCCGAAACAGGCTGTGCTGGCCGGCGTTGAATTTGAGCAGTGTGGGCGCTTCCAGGCGGATTGTCGCGAACCGCCTGGGGCAGGCGTAAGCGCTCCAGGCGTTCCCGCAATACGGTCATCAGGCGGTCTGCAGTCCTGGGTGGGGGATTGCAGGCCCAGTGTCAGCAGGCTGTCATCATGGTCCTCGTGTCCGAGCGTGATCTGCAGCGACTGCACCGCGTTGTCACCGCCGCGCAGCACACCGCAGAGTTCTTCCAGCAGGCGCTTCAATGGAAACAGCAGGCCCTGGCTGCTATGGACTTCCGCCGGCAGTTCCAGTCGTGAAGAAAAGCTTTCCGGTGGCTGGTACATGGCGCGCGGGTCGGGGCGGACGCCCAGTACCCGGTCCAGGTAGTCGGGCAGGGCGGGGCCGAAGCGCCGGGTCAGTGCTTTGCGCGGCAGGCGCAGCAGGTCACGGACCTGGCGAAATCCCATGCGTTCCAGTGCCGTCTGCTGTGCGCTGTCCAGGTGCAGGCGGCTCAGCGGCAACGGTCCGAGTTGCCGGCGTATCTGTTCCGGTCCGGCGATATGCAGGCCTTCGCGGGCAGCCAGCCAGGCTGCCTCCGGCGTTGGTGCGGAACCGGTCACGGCGCGATAACCCAGTTGCGTCTAGTTCCTGCTGCAAACGTTTGCCGATGTATTCGGAAGGGCCGAACAGCCGCTCACTGGCGCCGGTTTCCAGGAACAGGCCGTGCCGGTCAGCCGGGTATGCATACCTGGCTGCTGTACTGGTAGCACCAGGCGGCCAGGCGCTGCAGGGCTTGCCGCACAGCGGCTTCTGCCTGCTCCGCGGTGGACTCTGCGGCCTGTGTCCTGCCAGGTGAGCTAGTGCTGTTTTGGCCGCGGGTGGCCAGGTCCAGGGGCAATTGCGGAAAGCGGATTGCCAGCCAGCGCGGTGTTGATGTTGTGTCTTGCAAGGGGTGCATGATGTTCAGTTTGATGGCTGTTGCTTCGCATAAGTTGAGAAAGGCTGCGGAATCCATACCGGTTGCGGCGGGCGGCTGCCGCGACACTTGAGGATATGGATGAGTGTGCCGTAGCGCTCACCAGCCTCCAGTTGCAGGCGCAGCGCAGCGGGTGAGGCTTCCCTGGCGACGCTTTCCGGCCGGAACAGGAAGGCCAGCTTGGCACTGTTTTCGGCAGCGATCTGCAGCCGTCGCAGACGGGCGAAGCTGATCTGCTCCGGCCAGGCCAGTACGGCTCCGCCACGGCCGTTGCGGAGCGCCTGCTCACAGGCCCACAACGATTCCCTGGCGCCGCCGGTGCGCACCAGCAGTAAGCGCTCCAGCAACAACCCGTGTCCCTGCAGGGAAGCGGGGTAGGGTATCCATGGCGGATCGACCAGGATGACCCACTGTCCCTGCCTGCCGGTATCCGCCAGTGCCTGGAACAACAGCCTGAATTCGCCCAGGCCGGGTTTGGCGGAGATCAGTTCGGTCATCGCACCCAGTGGCCAGCCGTGGCCGGGCAGATGTGCGTCCAGACGGGCATGACCGGTAGGGCAGGGCGCGCTGGCCATGGCTGGGCTGGCGGCCTTTCCACAGGTGGGGCGTGGTATCCAGTAATGTGCTTGAGGCTGGTCACAAGCTGTTGGGCGGATCACGCCGACCCCCAGGCCCTCGATGGCCAGTTCCTGGCGGCGCAAATCCACCTCGATGGGTGCGAAGTCGATATTTTCCGGCACCAGTTGCACCAGGAAGCCGCGGCGGCGGAAACGTTTCACGGTGACCTCGTCATCCACCCGGGCTACCACGATCTGTCCGTTACGCGCCTCGGGTGTGCGGTGCACCGCCAGCAGGTCGCCGTCCAGGATACCGGCATCCTGCATGCTCATGCCCTCTACCCGCAGCAGGTAATGCGGCTTATGCGGGGAACAGGGCAGGGTCTACGCGGTATTCATCCTCGATGTTTTCCTGCGCCAGGATCGGGCTGCCGGCGGCCACGCGGCCGACCAGTGGCAGTGGCGTATTGGCGGAGGCCGGCAGTTCATCCGCGGCCAGCGGCAGCAGGCGTGATACCGCGTGCTGCACCGCGCTCGATACCGATCACGGATTTCTTTTCCAGTGCCCGCAAATGGGCTTCCGCGGCATTCGGGGAACGAAAGCCAAAATGTGCAGAAAGCTCTGACTCTTGTAGGAGGAAATTTATGTTTATCAATGAATTCAGAGATAAACTTAAGAACTTGCTTTTGTCGTGCGGTGAGTCTTTTTTCGGCCATTGTCCTGCGCCATCGATGATTAACTATAAATATATACAGTAATGTATGTTTGATCAACTGTATGGCAGACGCTTCTGCCGGTTCCTATGGTCTTTGCTACACTGGATGAGAAGGAGAAAATCATGACCAAACAGCTCGGCAAAAGTTTCTGGCGGCAACTCAAAGAACGCAAGGTTATCCGCGTGGGGGCCGTTTATATCATCGTCGGCTGGATCCTGATGCAGATTGGCGAGGTGACCTTCGAAGCCCTGGCACTGCCGGGCTGGGCGCTGACGCTTGCTTATCGTTATCGTGCTGATGGGGTTTCCGCTTGCGCTGGTGCTCGCCTGGGCTTTTGAAATTACGCCCGAAGGGATCCGCAAGGATTCGGCCGGAGACGTCTCACCAACGGCTGACGACTGCCCGGAACTGGACGAAGCAGCTCCCTCTATTGCCGTTCTGCCGTTCGATGATATGAGCGAGCATGGCGACCAGGCCTATTTTTGCGAGGGCATCGCTGAAGAAATTCTCAATGCACTGTGCAAAATAGCCAACCTGAGGGTGGCCTCACGGGTCACCGCGTTCCATTTTGGCAGCAAGGGCGTTGATGTCATGGAAATTGGCAGGACACCTTCAGGTGCAGACGGTACTGGAGGGGAGCGTGCGTAAATCCGGTGACAGTTTGCGCATCACCGCCCAGTTGGTCAAGACCCGGGACGGCTACCACCTGTGGTCGCGGCAGTACGACCGGGGACTGGAGGATATTTTTGAAATCCAGGAAGAGATTGCAGAATCGATCGCCAGCGCCCTCAGCGTGACCCTGCAAGGGACAGACAAGGAGAGCTGGCAAGCAAGTAGACACCAAGGCCTATGATTTTTTCCTGCGCGGGCAGAGTTATTTTGCCCGGCAGAACCTGCAGGACACGGTCTATGCCCGGCAAATGTTCAACCGGGCACTGGAGGTGGATCCCGCCTATGGTCGTGCCTGGGCCGGACTGGCCTATACCTATGGCTTTGAGTACATGTACTTCAATGCGACCCACGTGAACCTCGAGGAAGCCCTGCGCACCAGCCGCAAGGCGCTGGAGCTGGCGCCGAATCTTGCCGAGTCACATGTCTCAGCCGGTATCGCGCACTGCATGGTGCAGGACTACAAAAATGCCGATACCGAGTTTGAGGCCGCGATCGAGCTGGATCCGCAGAACTTTGACGCGTGGTACTTTTTCGGCCGCAGCAAAGTCCACGAGGGCGAATTGGAGCGGGCACTGGAGTTGTTCGGGCAGGCAGCCAGGATTCGGCCCGAAGATTACCAGAGCCTCCTGTTGCAGGTTCAGTTGTATCACAGCCTGGGCGATCGCAAACGCGAGCACTGGAGGCATCGCGCGAAGGTATCGAGCGGGCCCGGGCTGTGCTTGATCTGAATCCCGGATGACATCCGTGCACTGAACATGGGCGCCTTTGCGCTGCTAAGGCTGGGGCGAGCGTGAAGAAGCCATGAAGTGGATGCAGGCGTCGATGGAAAAGGCGCCGATGGATTCCATCGTGCACTACAACGCGGCCTGCCTGTATGCGCTGGCCGGCGAAGTCGAAAAATCGCTCGATTGCCTGGAGAACTGCTACTTCAAAGTCGGCAACCTGAACCGCGAATGGCTGGAGCACGATTCGGACCTGGACAACGTGCGTGATCATCCACGATTTCCGAGCTACTGGCGACATTTACGGGCTGATCCGGCTTTACCAGCCGCCGCCACCACCGCCGCCACCACCGCCACCGGAAAACCGCCACCGCCGGAACCGGAAGATGAACCCGGTGGTGAGGAGGCAGAGAAATGGCGGAGGAAAACGAACTGCTGAAGTTATCACCCAGGTGATTGAGCGCGTTTATCCCGTGAAAATTGCCGCTGTACCAGCCCGGGTGATAACCGCCCTGGTCGCGGACCTCCTCCGGCATCTCGCGCGCAAAGCGCTTGCACCAGTTGTTTTCCACGCCCAGCGCGTAGGCGTACGGCAGGAAATGCTTCGAATACTTCCGGCGTCAGTGACGGGTGAGCGCATCCGGTCGAGCCGGTCCTGTTCGGCCGTGTCCAGGTACATTTTAAAGCCTTCGATTTCATCCATCACGAGGCGGCCCGCCGGCGTCGGCGCCCGCATCAGGAAAAAGAACAGCGCGTGTATGGACCAGCGAGAGTACAACGAAGCTGATCCATACCAAAGGTCCGCCATCCAAAAACAAGGCGATGACCGCAGCGGCGACTGACATCAGCACCGGCGGCAGAAGGTAATAGCTGTTCAATTGAAACAGGCGTCCCAGGTATTCGCTCTTGAGGGCCTTTTTCAAGGCCTGGCGGGCCTTTTGAAACTCCTCGTGATTCTCGTTCTTCATTTCAATGCTTGAAGACATGCTGGGCAGCAGAGCCGTCAGCACGGCTTGCTCGCCCTTGGTAAGGGTAGTCACCGGCGCGGTTGGAACGCGCACCAGGGAGAATTCCTTATCTTCTTCCTCGATCTCCAGCTGGCCTTTCACAGCGAGGCTGATGATGGCCGCGGTGAATGCATCACGGTCGAACGACATGTCCTTGACGTAGCGGCAGGCTGCCGGTGACAATGAGTGAGGCGGCTCGAAACGCGGGATGATGACACCTTTTTCCGGGATCCCGGCCAACCTTGTACCATGCCCAAATGTACCAGCTGAACGGTGCGAGCAGGCCGAGCAACAGGACGATGGCGGCCACGTTGTCACCCAGGAACCAGAGTGTTTTCTGTGCGATGCCCGGTTCGCGAATCAGGCCCTTTGGGCCAGGCAACGACAATGGTCATGCCCTCTCTGGGCTTCAGGCTACGGGTCGTTGTAAATCGAACAGTATCGGGTCCGGTCACCTCGGCCACCGCATCGCTTTCCCTCGATCCCCAGTATCCGGTATAGACATCAAGGATCAACTGCTCCTGGCGGCACCTGGAACGGCAGTGTGACGGTGGTTACGGCCTGGTCGATCGGAAATGTCCAGCCGTGGCCGATGGCATTGAAATAGAGTTCGTCGTGATCTTCGAAATAAGCCCAGTTGCCGGTTGGTGATGAAGACCAGTTCGTAATCATGGATGCGTGGGTCGAGCATGCGGTTGGCACTGCCGACATAAACCCGGACTCCGTTTGACATTTTCGCGCGTGTGCCACGACTCGGCATTGCCGTTTCGGTGCACGGAAAGCGGTGAAAATTCAACATTGACGTAGTTGCCTGCGCGATCCCGGTAACGGGTTGGGAAATCACGGTAGATTCCCCGTTTGATGTTCTTGCCCTCCGCCCGTACGCGAATGCGTTCGGTAATCGTCAGTTGACCGTCTTCGTGAACATGGATATCGGAGCGGTACTCCAGGATGCGTTCGTCCGCAGCAGCCGTGACCGTTAGCAGCAGCAGGCAGACGGCCAGCAGGGTCATTTGGCAAAGCAGGCGCATCATGATTTACCCAGCTCAATTTGCGGTGCAGAACGCTGGCTGGCCAGTTCGATTTCGAAAAACGAAGCGCCCTTGAAACCAAAAGTTGTTGCCATGATCATCGAGGGGAACCCTTCGACCAGGTTGTTGTTATCGCGCACGCTGCCGTTGTAATAGCGCCGGGCAAACTGCAGATGGTCTTCGATCTCGACCAGGCTGTCATGGAGTTGCGCAAAGCCTTCACTGGCCTTCAGGTCCGGGTAATCTTCAGCCAGCGCGAACAGTCGTCCGATTGAGCGCGACAGTCCGGATTCCTGGTCGGCCCGTTCCGGCAAGCCCATTTCCGGCTCGTTGCGCAGGCGTGTGACACGCTCCAGCACGCCGGATTCGTGTTTCATATAACCCTTAACGGTCGCGAGCAGATTGGGAACCAGGTCATAGCGGCGCTGCAACTGCACATCGATGCCCGCCCAGGCTTCGTTGACCTGGTTGCGCATTTTTACCAGCCGGTTAAAAGTCCACACCGCCCAGATGAGGATGATAAGGACCGGAATAAGAACCGTTAACGTCATACCATGCCTTCAGGATTCAGAATGGGAGTTCGAGCGCATCGGTGATGAAACGGTTGAGTGGCGCCGCCCGGCGGAAGCCTTCGGTGACGGCATCGGCAAAGCCGGCGTCGAGTGCCTGTTCTGGCGCGACCTCTGTCATGACGTAAAAGCTCTTCCGCTTCAGGTCTTCAATATGGACGTGCTCGGCGTCGAAACCCCTGGGGGGGCGTTTGAGTGAGTCACCTTTGATGCCACCGATTTCCTTTACCTTTTTGGCTTTGGAGATCCGTGCCCATGAGCGGGCATTGTCTGCGATCGAGTCCCGGATCAGGCCGAGCTGGGGTCCGGGTGGATTCCAGATGCCGCCACCGAAGAATATTTCGTCGGTGGCCAGGTGCAGATAAAAACCGGGCGCATGGGCATCTTTTCCTGCCTCGTGCCGGAACTGCACACCGGCATGGGTTTTGTAGGGTGTCTTGTCTTTTGAGAAGCGCGTGTCCCGGTAGATCCGAAACATCGATCCGCCGTGCGGTCGCGGATCGGCAACATAGTGCCGGGAGATTTTTTTCAGCCGGGGCGCCATGCAGACGATAAACGCGCTGATCGGATTCACAACCAATTCGGTGTAGCGGCTCTTGTTATCGTTGAACCATTCGCGGTTGTTATTTTTCTTCAGATCTTCAAAGAAGGTAAAAAACTCCTTCGGAAATCCCTGGAAATCCGTCATGCAGCCACTCCTGGGTTTCAATGCCTAAACATTAGATTATTCAAGCGTTTCAACAACCGCCGGGTCTGGACGGAGAATCATGGGCTCAGCGTAGCCGGTGCTGTAACCGGGGCCGTATCCACCCCAGCCACCATATCCACGATGCCCACCCCAGCCACCATATCCACCCCAATAGTAGCCCCGGCCCCAGGGGCCATAAAAACCGTCGTTAAAGCCGCGGTAGCGCATGACCACCCGCCGTTTCTGCCACAACACCAGGTCATCGACTTCCACCATCGGGTAACGGTAGTCGAAATCATCGACCTTGCGCATATCAATATTTGTGATCTTCCCGGTGACGGTGATTTCGCGGCCTTTGGAGAAGACCAACGGATCGTGGAAACCCTTAGAACATGCGATGAACCTCCCCTTGGTTGAGTCCTGGAGTTCCGGTCTGAGGTATTTGTCCAGTTCGCGAGAGAGAATCTCAAAACAAGTCTTATTATTCTGATTTTGGGCGTCGAGGATAACTCCGCCCCAGCGAACACTCGATCCGAATACTCCCGGTTCAACCCTGGCGGGTGAAATTTCCGTGTAGGTTCCCTGTATTTGCTCCGGGATGGTGGTGCAAGCGGACAGGGCGAGGGCGACGATCGAAAGAGTCAGTAGACGCATGTCAGTTTTCCTATTTGTGAACCTGTATTTAATTGGACCGCAATCATTACCGTTTATCTTACATTAACCTGCGTTTTTATTCGGTCGGAATGCCTGCACTGCATGTTTCAGTTCGGCGACCGGCGGCGGGTCGGGCGCATAACGGATCCGGGTGTAAATATGCGCAATGCGATTTATGTCGATTGATTCGGACGGCAACCGGACCGATGCTGCCTCTGCAATTTCAAGGGCGCCGTTTGCCGGTGAAGCCGCAAAGCCTGCTTTCTCCAGTCTCCTGAGGAATTTTTGCCACGTCTGCTTGACGGGGTCTTTGCTGCCAGGGCCCTTGATCCGTAAAACAATCGGAAAAACGATGGCGCTGAAAATCGCCAGGGCAATGGCCAGCATAATGACCAGCATGGCGGGTGTCATTTTATCCAGACCCAGAGGCGCAAACAGTTGTGCCTGCCTGGTGGCGCCGTATTCAATCACCCAGTCGTTCCAGCGTTGTTGCACGATGTCAGCGCTGTTGCGCAAGCCGCGCATCCATGCGTAATCAAGCAAGTGCCGGGGCGAGTCCAGTGCGCCCAGCGAGCCTTGCTGAACCCGCAGTGGGGAAACCGCCGCGGTCGGGTCGACCCGGGTCCAGCCCCTTTCTGGCAGCCAGACTTCAGTCCAGGCATGGGCGTCGGACTGACGTACCAGCACATAGTTGCCAAACCGGTTGTACCAGCCGCCCTTGTAGCCGGTAACGATCCGGGCCGGGATGCCGGCCATGCGCATCATGACGGCAAAAGTAGAGGCATAGTGCTCGCAGAATCCGGTCCGCGTATCGAACAGGAATTCATCGACCGAATGCGTCCCAGCAACGGTGCTTCCAGCGAATAATGAAACGGCTCCTGGTTGAAATGGTCGAGCACACGTTGCACGAATTCAGGATCACCGGGTGTTTCTTGGCGCCATTGCTGCACCAGCTGACGGGTGCGTGGATTGCTGTCTTCAGGTAAATCGAGCGCCTGTGTGCGCAGCGCGGAAGGCAGTTCCGGCATGTCGGTGAAATTCGGGTTGGAGAGCATCCCGTACTGCAGTCAACTGGATAACCGGCTGGTCGCGGATCAACTGGAAATCCATGGTCAGCGTGGTGTCGTCCGGTGCCGAGGTAGGGTAATCCAGCGCAAACAGCCAGTTGCTCTCATTGGGTTCGAGCTGGACGGTATAGTCCCAGGCTGCTTCGCCGCCTTCGGGAATGTTCGGCTGCCGTCGATGTTTCCGCCGTAAATACCGCCTTCCCAGGTCTTGCCGTCGAAATACCAGAATACCGGGCCGCGCCAGTACAGTCTGGGAGACGGGTGGCGCCGGTCCCTCGAACTCCACCCGGAAAGCCGGGCTGTCATCCATGAACAGACTTTGAATGCTTCCCGGCGACATCGAGTCGGACAGCCCGCTCTTGGAGTCCAGCGTGGTGTCCGGGAATACCCCAAAGCGGGCTGGCCAGTCGTGGGAACAGCACGAACAACGCGAGTCCGACCGGCACTGCCAGTGCCAGCAGGCGCAGGCTGAAACTGAGCTCAGACAGCAGCGAGGCCTTGACGGCTGGCGGCGTCCCCTCGTATGCCCAGGCCTCCGAGCGTTGTAACTGGGTCAGGGTCACCAGGGCCAGGATGACGGTTGTCGCGGCGTAGACCGGCATCAGGACACCCTGGGCAAACAGGAACTGGGTCGCGCACAGGAACAGGCTGAAACAGACCACGAAACGGGCGTCCCTGATCCGGTAACATTCGATCATTTTTAACGCCAGCATGACCGTCAGCAGGCTGACGGCCGCGCGCCGGCCGGACAGGTCACCGTAGGAGACAAACAGCGTGACCAGTGCCAGCGCAGTCGCACCGTGACGGACCAGTGCCGGCAGGGGTTTCCACCGGTTGACCTCTGAACCCACTCTCCAGAGCAGGGGCAGCGCGGTTGCCATCATTACCGGCAGGGGCATGCTGATGAACTGGGGGATCAGCGCCAGGCAAAGCGTGGCGATCACCCACAGGATCGTATTGCGGCCCGGGTCGTTCATGATCCGTGCAGTGCCAGTATTTTCAGGCAGGCATCCCGGTGTTCCTCGCCCAGATCCGCCGGCAGGGCTTCGCCCGGCATTTCAAGGCTGTAGGGGATTTGGTTGCGTTCGGCACGCAGGATCCAGGCTGTCAGAATCGACAGTTTCTCTTCGGTATCACCGCTACCCATCAGGTACCAGTTGAGTTCACAAGCTTCATCGCGTGGGTGTTCCATGACCCGCGAGTACAGCTTTTGATGCCGGGCGCTGGTGCGCCAGGCGATCCGGCGCAGCGGGTCACCCGGCTGGAATTCCCTCAGTCCGTGAAAATGTTCGCCTTCGCCCGGTTGGGCGGTGCCTTCTTCTCCCCGCCCGGTTTGCGGCAGCGGTGGAGGGTTCAGGGCGGGTTTCGGATAGACCAGGCAGCGCGCTTCGGGAACGATCACGGACCAGGCGCGAAAAAAGCCCAATGGATAGCTGTTCTCAATGCGGAACGGGTCCATTGGTATCCAGCCGCGATGCAGTGTAATTTGCTGCAAATTCAGGTGCTCCGAGTGTTGCGGGCCCAGGTCGCTGCAGTCAACGGCCTCGTTTGACAGCGCCCGGATTGCAAAGCGGCTGCGCTCTTCCGGATTTCTCAGCATCACCCGGAAACCGGCCGGCTCACCCATGAACACAGGCTTGGCGATGATCGCCTCGATGCGGATACCAAGCAGGTTGCGGTAAGCCAGCAGGGTTGTCAGTTGCGCGATTGCCGCCAACAGGAAGCCCAGCATCAGGGTCATATTGTTGTTGAAATTCAGCCCGCCGATCACCAGCAGGACAAGCAGGACACCGAAGCCAGCACCGAAACGGGTCGGCATCACATAAATATGCCGGTATTGAAGTGTGAGTGGAAGTTTTGCAGGGCCGCGGCGGCGGCGCACCCGTTCGAGCAGCCAGCTATCGAAGCGCTGCTCGATGCCTGATTTTTCGTCGACGATGGCCGTGCTTTGAGTCATGTATCCTTCCCTGGATGGCGCCCTCAGGGTATCGGAACCTGGTCAAGCAGTTCGTTGATCTGTTCTTCAGGAGACTGGCTGAAGCCCGAAGTGGGGCTCAGACGGTGCCTCGACAAGCGCGGGGAAAATGGTTTTGATGTCCTCGGGGGTAACAAAGTCGCGATCTTCGAGGAATGCCAGAGCCCGGCTGGCCCGTAGCAGCGCCAGCCCGGCGCGCGGGGAAAGGCCGCATTCGAACCAACGGTCATCACGAGTTTCCAACAGCAGGGCCTGGATGTAGTCGAGCAGGTTTTCACTGACATGTACTTTCTCGCAATCCTGCTGCAGAGCCCTGATGTCTTCGGGGCTGAGCAGGGCGGAAGTGCGGTCGAGCACGCTGGCGCGGTCCTCGGTGGTCAGCAGTTCCCGCTCCGCGGCAGGCGTCGGGGTAACCCAGTGAAAAACTAAGCAGAAATCGGTCGAGCTGGGAGTCGGGAAGGGGATAGGTGCCCACCAGGTCCAGCGGGTTCTGGGTCGCCATTACGAAAAACGGGCTGGGCAGAACGTGAGTTTCGTTTTCGATCGTGACCTGGCCTTCAGCCATGCCTTCAAGCAGGGCGCTCTGCGTTTTCGGTGTGGCGCGATTCACTTCATCGGCAAGAATGACCTGGGAAAAAATCGGCCCCGGGTAGAATTCGAATTCGTCGCGGTCGCGTTTGTAAATGGAAACGCCCAGAATATCGGCGGGCAGAAGGTCACTGGTGAACTGAATGCGTTGGTAGTCCGAGCCGATGACGCGCGCCATCGCGTGTGCCAGCGTGGTTTTACCAACCCCGGGCACATCTTCGATCAACAGGTGGCCACGGGCCAGCAGGCAACAGAATGCGAGGCCGACCTGCTGGTCTTTGCCGAGCAGAATCTGGTTAACGGCAATCCTGGCTGCCAGCAGGCGCCGGTGCCTGCCTTCAATCCCCTGTTGTGCAGACATCACTGTCGAGTTCATAGTCCCTTATCCGTCATATTCCGATTTCGCTCAATGGCGAGCGAGGAGTATACCATCGACCGGAAAAGCCGGTATATTCAGACGCATGAATTTTTCCAGTCCACTCACCGCACTGATTCTGCCAGGGGGAGGCGCGCGCGGCTCGTACCAGGTCGGGGTGCTGAAAGCTATTGACGAGATTACCGGTAAGGGTGGCAATCCGTTCCCGGTGATCTGCGGAACCTCAGCGGGCGCGATCAACGCAGCCGTACTGGCCAGCCACGCGCATGAGTTCTCCACAGGTGTTGAAAAACTTGAGCATTTCTGGTCGACCATGGTGTGCTCGCGGGTCTACCGCACGGATACCTGGTGTGTGCTCAAAACTGGTTTGCAGTGGGCGTTATCGCTGGCGTCCGGCGGTCGTCTCGTGTCACATCCCAAAGCGCTGCTGGACAACCAGCCATTGCGTGAATTCCTTGAACGTACCCTGCACCTGGAAGGTATCGCCGAAGCCATTGACCAGCAGGCCCTGCGGGGACTCTGCATCACCGCTTCGGGATACACTTGCGCAGCCGCCATCAGCTTTTTCCAGGCCGCCCAGGGTATTGAGCCCTGGGACCGGGCCCGCCGCCATGGTAAGCCTGTTTCAATCGACGTCAGCCATTTGCTCGCGTCGGCTGCATTGCCGTTATTGTTCCCTGCTGAGCGCCTGGGTAACGAGTACTTTGGCGACGGCGGCATGCGCATGCTGGCGCCGCTGAGTCCGGCCATTCACCTCGGCGCGGACCGCCTGCTGGTGATTACCACCCGTGACGAGAACCCGGATCCGCCGCCGCTGGAGCCGGTGGACTATCCTTCGCTGGGCGAAATTGGCGGCTACCTGCTCGACACCATATTCATGGACACGCTTAATGCCGATTTAAATCGCCTCAATCGGGTCAACCGGACCCTCGCCCGGTTGTCCGAACAGCAGCTGAAGGACAGCCGCCTGAAATCAATAGACTCACTGGTGATAAGGCCCAGCAAGGATTTGCGGGAGGTGACGCGACAACATATGGGTGAGATTCCACGCGCCGTGACCACTTTGCTTCAGGCCCTGGGTGGGTGGGGGAAAGACTGGCGCATGGCCAGCTATCTGTTGTTCGAATCAGTCTATTGCATGGAGCTTATGCAAATTGGCTATGCTGACGGCATGCGCCAACGCGAGGAGATTGCCGGGTTCCTGTCCTAGACTTTACGGGTCGGTTCGACTTCTTCGCGGGTGAAATCATCCACTTCGATAACCGCCCGGGTCGCTTCCTGGGAAAGTCTGACCGTGGTGGCCTGTTCTTCCGTGATGACGCCGGTTTCCACAGCCTTCTGCACCAGCGCCTGGTGATTCTCATAGGTGACTGGTTCGTTCAGCGCATTTTGAATGGCGTTTTCGGCATTCGTTGCCATCAGCGCCAGGTGGAAAGCGGTGCGCACGCGGCCACAGGCGTCATCCTGGTCGGACAGGTAGACGCCGGAGGTCAAGCGGTCACGGCTTTCATTTTCAGACAGCAGTAGTCTTGCAACGGCTTTGCCGGTACGGTCGGACGGCCGGGAATAAGGCTTGCCCAATGGGAAAATGGTCAGCCACACCAGGCGTCCGAACCCCGGCAGCGGGAAATTATCCAGCACACCGGCAAGACTTTCCTGGATCTGATAAAGGCTGTCATCCAGGGCCCAGGTAAGTAGCGGCAGGTCGTCTTCGGG
Organism: uncultured Gammaproteobacteria bacterium; assembly: GCA_963759035.1. Classification (GTDB taxonomy): domain Bacteria; phylum Pseudomonadota; class Gammaproteobacteria; order Xanthomonadales; family SZUA-36; genus JAHEFT01. The sequence continues at coordinate 158,351 of CAVWXL010000017.1, read as the reverse complement.
GCGGCCGTCGTCCTCGAACCGTTTGAGCATGGCGCTGCACAGGTATAAGTGGATCAATGCGTCGGCCAGGCGGCCGGAGAGTTTTTCCTTGAACTTGAACCTGCCGCCGAGCAGGACCAGTACAAGGTCTGAAGTGAAGCTGAACGCCGCACTCATCCGGGTGACTTGTCGGAAGTAGCGGGCGGTTGGTCCCGAAACCGGAGCAGTGGTCGCCAGGCCGCCGGTCAGGCCAAGCAACCAGGCGCGTACATCGTTGCTGATGATATGGCCGACGTGCGAGAACAACGCCCGGTCGAATGCCTTGCGGGCCTCTGGCCTGGGATCCTGCGCCGCTTCCATTTCCTTGAGCAGCCAGGGGTGGGCGCGGATGGCGCCCTGGCCAAAAATGATCAGCGATCGGGTCAGTATATTGGCGCCTTCAACGGTAATCGCGATCGGAATCGACTGGTAGGCCCGTGCCAGGTAGTTGCGCGGCCCGGTGATGATCCCTTTGCCGCCATGAATATCCATCGCATCGTTGACACACTGGCGATTGCCTTCGGTCAGTTGATACTTGAGGATCGCGGAAAGCACTCCGGGGCGCTCGCCCTGGTCCAGCGCGACCAGCGTCAAGCAGCGGGCTGCAGTCCATCCGGTAAGTACGTCCGCCAATCCGGGCCAGCGGTTCTTCAATGCCTTCAAATTTTCCGATCGGGATATTGAATTGTTTGCGGATGCGGGCGTAGGCGCCGGACATCAGGGCGGACATCTTGCCGCCCGCTGTGCCCAGCGCCGGCAGAGAGATTGAACGTCCGGCTGCGAGGCTCTGCATCAGCATGCGCCAGCCCTGGCCGATGCGTTCCTGGCCACCGATGACCCAGTCCATCGGGATGAACACGTCTTTGCCGCGGGTCGGGCCGTTCATGAAAACGGCGCCTACCGGCATGTGCCGGTTGCCGATTTCAACGCCGGGGGTGTCTGTCGGGATCAGTGCGCAGGTGATACCCAGATCTTTCTTCTTGCCGAGCAAACCGTCGGGGTCAGTGGCTTTGAAAGCGAGGCCCAGCAGGGTGGCCACCGGCGCCAGTGTGATGTAGCGCTTGTTCCAGTTCAGACGCAGACCCAGCACGGTCTTTGCCATTGTGCTCCCCTTTGCACACGACGCCCGTATCGCTCATGCTGGCGGCGTCCGAGCCAGCCGACGGTGAGGTCAATGCAAAGCAGGGGATTTCCTCACCGCTGGCCAGTCGCGGCAGGTAGTACTCTTTCTGCTCGTCCGTACCGTAGTGCAGTAGCAATTCACCTGGGCCCAGTGAGTTGGGCACCATGACCGTGATGGCGGCTGTCAGGTTGCGGCTGGCGAGTTTCATGACCACGGCGGAATTGGCCTGCGCCGAAAATTGCAGGCCACCGTACTGCTCAGGAATGATCATGCCGAACATGCGGTGTTCACGCATGAAGTCCCATAGCTTGTCCGGCAAGCGGCGATAGCTGTCACAAATTTCCCAGTCGTCGGCCATCCGGCACAATTCTTCCACCGGTCCATCCAGAAAAGCCTGTTCTTTTTCGCTTAGCGAAGGGGCCGGCATTTTCAACAGTTTGCGCCAGCGCGGACGGCCGGAAAAGAGTTCAGCCTCCCACCACACGGTTCCCGCATCCAGCGCTTCCTGTTCTGTCTCGGAAACGGTCGGCAGGGCTTTGCGGAACCAGCCGAAGAGCCGGTCACTGATGAGGAGTCGCCGCAGCGGCGTGATGGCAAAGCCGATCAGGGTGACCGCAACAATACCATTGGCGAAGCGAAACCAGCTGGGTACGTAAAAGAGGTGGCGCAGTTCGGTCCAGACGACGGTCAGGGTGATCATGATAGCCATGGACATCAGCAGGGGGACCCGGTTGTAAGCCAGCGCCAGCAACAGTCAGGATCAGGATCAGAAAATAGAGAATTTCCATCGGTGCCGTCACTATATGTTTGACCCGAGTCAGGGGTCAAGAAAGGCGTCCTGGCCTGATTGCACACCGGGAGACTAAGCCGTAGAATTAAGGGGATATATAATTGATTTATCTGAATATTTTTATAAATCAATAAAACAAAATAAATCAAAGAGTTAAAAGGAGTTGTTAAGTGCAAGTCGAGAGAACATTATCGATCATCAAGCCCGATGCCGTAGCAAAGAATGTCATTGGTGAGATTTACAGCCGCTTTGAAGGGGCAGGCCTGAAAGTCATCGCCGCCCGCATGAAGCAATTGAGCCGTGCCGATGCTGAGGAGTTTTATGCGGTGCACCGTGAACGTCCATTCTTCAATGACCTGGTAAAGTTCATGACTTCCGGTCCGGTAATGATCCAGGTGCTGCAGGGTCCTGAACGCTATTGCAAAGAATCGGGAACTGATGGGCGCTACCAACCCGGACGAAGCGGCCCCGGGTACCATCCGCGCGGATTTCGCCCAGAGCATTGACGCCAATGCGGTACACGGTTCGGATGCCCCTGAAACGGCGGCAGTCGAAATCGCCTGTTTTTTCGGTGATAACGACATCAGTCCGCGCTAGCGAATGACGGTAACAGAGACCCGCATTAACCTGTTCGACCTGGACCAGGCCGGGTTACGGGCTTTTTTCGAATCGATCGGCGAAAAGCCGTTTCGCGCAGAACAGGTTCTGAAGTGGGTCTATCACCAGGGGGTCACTGATTTCGATCAGATGACCAACCTGGGAATCGCTTTGCGCCAGCGCCTGTCCGAGGTAGCCGTGATTGAGCCGCCCCGCGTGCTGAGCGAGCAGCTTTCTGTAGATGGCACGACCAAGTGGCTGATTGGGTTCGGTGGTGGCAACGCCATTGAAACGGTATTCATTCCTGAACCTAACCGCGGCACTTTGTGTATTTCTTCGCAGGTTGGTTGTGCATTGAACTGCACGTTTTGCGCCACCGGGGCCCAGGGTTTCAACCGTAACCTTTCAACCGGCGAAATCATCGGCCAGGTCTGGCTGGCGGCACAGGCACTGGGCCATCAGCGCAATGGAAAGCGCCGGATCACCAACGTCGTTTTGATGGGTATGGGTGAACCGTTGCTGAATTTCGATGCAGTGGTTGGCGCCATGTCGCTGATGCGCGACGACCTGGGTTTCGGCTTTGCGGCCAAGCGTGTGACGCTGTCGACAGCCGGACTGGTGCCGGGAATCGATCGCCTGCGTGACACGATTGACGTCGCGCTGGCCGTCTCTTTGCATTCACCCGAAGACGCACTGCGGGAAACCCTGGTGCCGCTTAACCGCAAATACCCGATCAAAGAGTTGATGCGCAGTTGTGCGGACTACGTGTCCGACAAGCACAAACGCAGCGTAACCTTCGAATACACGCTGATTGACGGCGTTAATGACCACCCGGAGCATGCCCGGCAGCTGGTCAAGTTATTGAGGCGCCTGCCGAGTAAGCTCAACCTGATCCCGTTCAATCCGTTCCCGGGAACCCGTTATCGCTGTTCGCCGGAGGTGCGGATACGCGCGTTTCAGGAAATCGTCATGGCAGGCGGCCTGATTGCCACGGTGCGCAAGACCCGTGGAGACGACATCGATGCAGCCTGCGGCCAATTGGCCGGAAAAGTACTGGACCGGACGCGCCGAAGCCAGATGCTTCGAGAACAATCACAAAGGACCTGACAACTTGAGAATTTTGATCCTGATTCCCCTGTTATTCGTTGCCGCCTGTGTAACTACGTCAGACGAATCTGACAAAAAGTCGGCGCGGCACTCCGCCCAGACCAACACGACACTGGGCCAAAACTACATGGATCGCGGTCAGTATGAGATTGCGCTGGAAAAATTCAAGAAAGCCATCGCTTACGACAAGACCTACGCGCCTGCCCACACGATGCTCGGCATGCTCTATGAAAACCTGGGCGAAACGGAAGAGGCCGGTGTCGAATACAAGCGTGCCGTCCAGTACGCCCCGAAAAATGGCGATGTGAACAACAACTACGGTGCCTTTCTGTGCGCCAATGGCAAGCGCAAGGATGCTGAAAAGTACTTTATCACCGCGTTGGACGATCCCTTTTACACGACTCCGGCGATTGCCATGGCCAATGCCGGAACCTGTGCCCTGGCACAGGGCGATCTGGACAAAGCCGAGAAGTTTTTGAGACAATCACTGGAATATGACAACCGGCTGCCGGCTGCCCTTCTGCCGATGGCCAGTGTCAGCTACCAACAAAGGCTCGTTCCTCAGGGCGAGGGCGTTTCTTCAGCGTTATGAAGCCGTCGGTGCAGATGAATGAAGAAAGTCTGTACCTGGGTTACCAGATCGAGACAGAACTTGGCGATGAGGAGTCTGCCGAGGAGTACCGGATAGAGCTTTTGGAAGCGGTATCCGGGCTCCTTAGAGGCCAGCGGGAAAGCAGGTCGGGAACTACAAAATGACTAGCCAGAAAGAATTGATACCTATGTTGCCCGGGGACATCCTGCGGCACGAACGGGAACAAAAGGGATTGACGATCGAACAGGCAGCCGTTCAGTCCCGCATCAAGCCGGACGTTCTGTCTGCAATTGAGAGTGGCGAAACAGGTGATATTCCTTCGGTCTACTTGCGCGGTTACATCCGTAATTACGCTCGTTTCCTTGAGGTCGACTCGACAGAAGTCGAGTCCAGAATTCAGCAGGTCAGGGGATCAGAACCCGAAGTGCGAACGGTATTCACCATGGATACCCGCCGCAGTCGCGCAGATAAATGGCTGAAGGCTTCAAGCTACCTGGCAGCATCCGCGTTGATAGCGACACTGGCATGGCAATTCACCCACGAGGCCGTGCGCTTTTCACAGGGCGACTCACCACTGGCACCGGCCAGCATCGCACCGGCGGATTCGGGCGAAGCCGTGGGCCAGGAACAGCGGCAGGAAAAGCGCCCGGCGAACACGCACCTGAATGCATCTATCGCTTCGGTTGAGATGATCTCCAGGCGCGGAGAACTGAGTGGAAAGTCGCCTGCAGCGGATGCCTGGGCTGCCATCAGCGGCACTACGGACACTGTGCCAGCAGGCTTGTACGTTCCATAATCTGTACGATTACCACTTCAGCGGACACCTGGGTCGAAATCTCGGACGCCGCAGGTGACCAGCTGGAGCTGGATCTGATCCGGGCGGGCAGCACCCGGGAGTATGGCGGTCAGGCGCCGTTCGATGTCATGATCGGGCGGGCCTCTGCGGTTGAGCTGGGCCTGGACGGAGAGAGGGTGGACCTGGGGCCGCACACACGCGGCAACGTCGCCCGAATGACCCTTCACGCACAGTGAGTTCCACCATCAACTCAATCCGCGGCATGCACGATGTGCTGCCGTCAGAGATGCACCTGTGGCACCGATTGGAACAGGTCATCAGGGACGTTGTCGCCCGCTATGGCTTCAATGAGATCCGGATTCCCATCGTTGAGAAAAGCGAACTGTTCGCACGCGCCATCGGCGACGCGACCGATGTCGTGGAAAAGGAGATGTACACATTCCAGGACCGCAACGGCGACTCGCTCAGTCTGCGGCCTGAAGGCACGGCTGGCGTGGTTCGCGCTGTGCTGCAAAATGGCTTGTTGTATGCTGCTCCGGTACGGCTTTGGTACATGGGGCCGATGTTCCGCCGCGAGCGCCCGCAAAAAGGCCGGACCCGTCAATTTCACCAGGTGGGAGCTGAGGTATTTGGCGCCCAGGGCCCGGATATCGACGCCGAATTGCTGGTGATGTGCCAGCGTATCTGGCGCGAACTTGGTCTGAAAGGCCTGCGCCTGGAAGTCAATTCACTGGGCACATCTGAAGAGCGTGCCCGTTACCGCAACACGCTGCACGGCTTCCTGTCCGCAAACCGGGATGCATTGGATGCCGATAGCCTCAGGCGGCTGGATCGTAACCCGTTGCGGATCCTGGACAGCAAGAATCCACACGTTCAGGAGTTGTTGGTTGGGGCACCCGCACTGGCTGATTTTCTGGGTGATGATTCACTCGGCCAGTTCACCGGATTCCGCCAGCCTGCTGGACAGTTTCGGCGTTGAGTACCAGGTCAATCCGCGGCTGGTCCGCGGCCTTGATTACTACAGCCACACGGTATTTGAGTGGATCACCGACGACCTGGGCGCCCAGGGCACGGTCTGTGCCGGTGGCCGCTATGACGGGCTGGTGGAGATCCAGGGCGGCCGACCCTGGCCGGGCGTCGGCTTTGCCATGGGGCAGGAGCGGCTGATCGAATTAATGAAAAACCAGGCAGAGCCGCTGGCGGAAACTCCGCACGTCTACCTGGTGATGGCCGGGACTGACGCCATTGAAGGCGGTTTCGGCCTGGCTGAGCAGCTGAGGGAAAGCATTCCGGACCTGCGCATCCAGTCCAACCTGGGCGGCGGCAGCTTCAAGGCACAGTTCAAGCGTGCCGACCGCAGTGGCGCTCCACTCGCACTCGTGCTGGGTGAGGACGAACTGAGCAGGGGACAGGCCACCATCAAGCATCTACGCGACCAGTCCGGCCAGGAGCAGATTGCGCTGGAGGCCCTTGAAAGCTGGTTCAGAAACTACCTTCGCGTGTTAAACTAATCCGTTTGTATCTGAGAGACCATCATGGTTGAAGTTTATGACGCCCACGAACAGGGCGAAATCGTCAAGAAATGGCTGATCGAAAACGGCAGCGCTATTGTCATGGGCCTGGTTATTGCCTTTGGAGGCCTGTTTGGCTTCAAGCAATGGCAGAGTTGGCAGGTCAGTAACCGCCAGCAGGCATCGGTCGAATTCGAGGTGCTCGGGGAGTTACTCACGAACAGCCAGCTGGATGCGGCCATGTCCAATTTCCAGACGCTGAAAGACGATTATCCCAAGTCACCCTACACGTCGATGGCGGCGCTCCAGGTTGCCCGTGCTCGAATCGAAGTAAACCAGCCGGACCTGGCCATCGGTCTGTACGAGTACGTCATGGAAAACGGCTATCCAAAAGCGATGGCCGTGGTTGCCCGTGAACGGCTGGCACGCGTATTGCTGGATCAGGGCGACGCTGACCGTGCACTGACTTTGTTGGATGGCGCAAGCGATATCACCGGTTTCGAAGCGCGCTATGCTGAAGTTCGTGGTGACATCCACTTCCAGCAAGGCAGAATGAGCGAGGCGGAAGCCGCGTATCTGGAGGCTCTCGAATTGCTCGAGAGCGGTGCAGGAGATCGCGATAAGCTGATGATGAAACTGGAATCCTTGGGGGCGGAAATTCCCGTCGCCGGAATTGAATCGTGAGACAGATTCTCACCGCATTTTTATTGACCGGACTATTCCTTTCGGGGTGCAGCTGGATCAAGAACTGGGGTGATGAAGAAGCGGGTGATCCGGCACCGCTGGTGGAGTTTCAGACCTCGCTGAAGGTCGCAAAAGTCTGGTCGACGAAAGTTGGCGACGGCATGGGCAAGCAGGGCATCAGCATGGAACCGCGTTATTCCTCGGGCACCCTGTTCGCGGCGGACCACGAAGGCAAGCTCGCCGCGATTGATGCGGCAAATGGAAAAAAGAAGTGGGAATTGAAGACCGAGCAGCCTTTTTCCGGCGGGCCCGGTGTAGACGAGGATAATATCTACATGGGCACTATTGACGGTCGCGTCGTCGCCTATGAACGAGTCAGCGGGACGGAGCTCTGGAACGCCCAGGTTTCTTCTGAAGTGCTGATCCCACCGGAATCCGCTGATGGTGTGGTGGTTGTCCGCTGCATCGACGGACGTGTGTTTGGTCTGGATTCTGTCAGTGGACGGCGTATCTGGATTTATGACCACAGCGTTCCACTGTTGACAATTCGTGGCAATGCAAACCTGCTGCTGCGTGCCGGAATCGCATACATCGGTTACGACGATGGCAGCGTGGTCAGCCTGCGCGTAGAAGACGGCACCCTGGTGTGGAACCAGACGATCGTCTCGCCGGAAGGTCGAACCGAGCTGGAACGCCTGGCCGACATTGGCACACAGATGGTCATCGTGGCCTCTGACCTGATTGTTTCAAGTTTCAAGAGTCGCGTTGTTTCGCTCGCTGCCGACTCCGGACGCCTGTTGTGGTTCAAGGAGGTTTCTTCGGTAACGGGTATCCAGGTAGACCGGACAAATCTTGCAGTCAGTGCGTCCAACGGCGACCTGTGGATGCTGGACCGGCGCAACGGCTCCACCCAGTGGAAGCTGGACCAGATGAGTAACCGCGGTCTGACCCGTCCGGCTTTTTACGGAAATTTTGTAGTGGTCGGCGATAAAGAAGGTTACCTGCACTGGCTGGATACGGACATTGGTTCGTTCGTGGCGCGTACCCGTGCCGGCAAAAAAGGTTTTGCAGCGGCGCCGATGACCGTTGGCACCACGCTCTATGTGCTCACCCATGGAGGCGATCTGATTGCTTACCGTGCAGGTGCGGCGCTCTAGCTTCTACCGGAGGCAACTGCCTTGCTACCCGTAGTCGCCATTGTTGGAAGGCCAAATGTTGGCAAGTCAACCCTGTTTAATGCCCTGACCCGCACACGTGATGCACTGGTGGCGGACGTGCCCGGGGTTACCCGCGACCGCCAGTACGGATTTTCGAGGGTTGGCAACACGCCTTGCCTGCTGGTTGATACCGGCGGACTGGTTTCAAACGCCGAAGGAATTGATTACCTGACGGCCCAGCAGGTCCACCAGGCGATTGAAGAATCGGAACTGGTGCTGTTCGTTGTCAGCGCCCGGGACGGGCTGATGGGGGAGGATCGCGACATTGCCGACCTGCTGCGGCGCTCCTCGCGTAAAGTCGTGTTGGTGGCCAACAAGATCGACGGCCTGGACGAAGATACCGCCATGGCGGACTTCGCGAGTCTTGGCATGGGCGACCTGCTGCCGGTTGCCGCGTCCCACCGTCGCGGAATCGACTCGATGATGCGGGTGGTTGACCGGCTGCTGCCGGTTCCGCCGGAAGATGAAGAAGAGGAAGAAAACCCCGACCTGTTAAAACTGGCGGTTATCGGCCGTCCCAATGTGGGCAAATCCACCCTGGTCAACCGTTTGCTCGGTGAGGAGAGGGTGCTGGCCTTTGACGAGCCAGGCACGACCCGTGACACCATTAGCACGCTGCTTGAGCGTGATGGCCAGCAGTACGAATTGATCGACACGGCCGGTGTGCGCCGGCGCTCCAAAATTGCCGACGTGGTTGAGCGGTTCAGTACCATTAAAGCCTTGCAGGCAATTGACCGTGCCCATGTCGTGGTCTTGATGGTCGATGCAACTGAAGGTCTGACCGACCAGGATTCGACGCTGCTCGGCCACGTGCTGACCCAGGGCAGGGCGCTTGTCGTTGCCCTGAACAAGTGGGACGGACTGGATGCAGACCACCGCAAATGGGTACTCTCGGAACTCGACCGCAAGCTGACCTATGCAGGCTGGGCGAAACGGGTAACAATTTCCGCGTTACACGGATCGGGTATCCAGGAATTAATCAATGCCGTCAGGGTTGCCTGGAAGAGCGCTCGCATGGACTTCAGCACACCTGAGTTAACGCGCGTGCTGAAGGTGGCATTCGATTCCCATCACCCGCCGATGAAGGCAGGACGCACCGCCAAGTTGCGCTATGCGCACGCCGGCGGTAAGTTTCCACCGCGCATCATAATTCACGGTAGCCGAACGGATACCATCCCGGACTCGTACCGCCGCTACCTGGCGAACCATTTCATTAAGCACTTTAAAATGAAGGGGACGCCGGTATTTCTGGATTTCCGGGACAGCGACAACCCTTATAAAGACAAGAAAAATACCCTGAGCCGCCGGCAGATGGAAAAACGTAAACGCCTGAAGAAATTTACCGGTCGAAAATCACGTAAGTAACGAATCCACGCTGGAGTCGGTAGATGAATCAGCCACGGAACACGCCCGTCGAAACGCCGGTCGAAAACGCCGCTGACGAGGCCTGTCCGACCCGTCCATTAATCGACATCAGGTCCCCGCGGGAACGCGACCTCGGTATTCCAGGCGGTGCAATCCACAGCAGCGTAGAGGAAGTGTTTGAGCTTTGCCGGAAAGGCAATGCGGACGAAATCCCCGGCGGGTTCATCATATGCGCCGAAGGGATTCGTTCAAAAGCCCTGGTGTTGAAGCTGAAGGCGCTGGGTTTTGAAAATTTCACCAGCGTGAGCGGCGGTTTCCAGTCCTGGGCGGCTGCCGGTTTGCCGGTGGCGTATCCGGAGGGACTCAACGCCGGACAGACCGAGCGCTATGCCCGTCACCTGGTGATGCCACAGGTTGGCCTTAAGGGTCAACGCAAGCTTCTGCAAAGCAAAATCCTGCTGGCCGGACTGGGTGGGCTGAATTCGCCGGTTGCCCTCTACCTGGCTGCAGCCGGTGTCGGAACACTCGGCCTGGCAGATTTCGACTGTGTCGAACGCAGCAATTTGCAGCGCCAGATCATACACGGTGAAAGCAAGGTGGGTGAATCAAAGGCTTCTTCAGCCCGGGATCGGATCAGGGAACTGAATTCCGACACGGAAACGGTTGTCTACCCGCAGCGGATCAGCCCCGCCAATGCTGACAAGGTTCTGGAGCCTTGGGATATCGTGGTGGATGGAACGGATAGTTTTTCTTCGCGTTATGCGTTGAATGATGCCTGTGTGCGGGTCTCGAAGCCCCTGGTCTACGGTGCGGTCATGAGGTTCCAGGGGCAGGTTTCGGTGTTCTGGCCGGCGGCGCCGGAACCACAGTCGACGCCCTGTTTTCGCTGCATGATGCCGCAGGAACCGGATAACGGAGAAGCGCCCGGATGCGCCGAGGCGGGTGTACTTGGCGTGATGCCCGGAATTGTCGGAACGCTGCAGGCGAACGAGGCGATAAAACTGGCGCTTCAGATCGGGCAGCCACTACTCGGAAAGCTGTTGATGATCGATGCGCTCAACATGGAATTTCGCAAAATGAACGTCCCGGCAAATCCACAATGCCCGGCCTGTGGCTTAAATGCTCCATGACCCCAGGTTGCGTTCCAGTTCATGGCGGAACCCGGGCTCGTCCGGTTCGACGGCCGAAGGCCAGTGATGCAGGAAACTGCCGTCACGGGCGAAAAGGTATTTGAAGAAATTCCAGGTGGGTAATATGTCGCTGGTATATTCTTCACGCATTGCGTTGAACAGGGGGTGAGAATTTCTTCCGATGATGCTCTGTTTTTCGGTCATCGGAAATGTGACGTTGAAACGGCTGGTACAGAATTCCTGGATGGCCTGGTCATCGGCCGGTTCCTGGCCGCCGAAATCGTCGCAGGGAATCCCGACGACCACCAGGCCGGCCGGCCGGTATTCATCCCACAGGGCCTGCAGCTTGGTGTACTGGGGCGTATAAGCCGCATTCGGAAGCGGTGTTGACCAGCAACAGGGGTTGCCCGCTCCAGCGGTTCAGCGGCATGCTGGCACCCTTTAAGGAGCGAAATGCAAATTCGTGTACACGCATGGCAGATACCTCTTTGTTTAAACTAAAATACTATTGATCATGAAAACAATCCAACAAGAATCAGAAGCAAAAATACTGGATGGCCTGAAAGTCAGCGCAGCAGTGATCGCCTGCGTCCGTGAATCGATCGAACATTTCGTCGCATCCGGCGGCCGCCGGCCGGGCCTGGCCGTGGTATTGGTTGGCAGTGATCCGGCATCGTCCATCTATGTGCGGGCCAAGCGCCGTGACTGTGAACGTGCCGGTATCCTGGCGACGGATTTTGATCTGGATGCTGACACCAGTGAAGAAGAGTTGCTTGGACTGATCGACCGCCTGAATGACGACCCCGGGATCGATGGCATCCTGGTGCAGTTGCCTTTGCCACCGCAGATCAAAGAGTCGTCGGTGACCAACCGGATCTGTTCTGACAAAGACGTCGACGGCTTTCATGCCTTCAACGTGGGCAAGCTTGCGCTGCGGCAACCCGGTTTGCGCCCGTGCACACCGCGTGGTGTGATGGCGCTGCTGCACTATTACGGAATAGCCAACCGCTCGATGCACGCGGTGGTGGTCGGCGCGTCGAATATCGTGGGCCGTCCGCTGGCGCTGGAATTGCTGCTGACCGGTTCGACCGTGACCGTCAGTCACCGCTTCACCCGCAATCTCGAGGAACACGTGCGCAGCGCGGAACTGTTGATAAGCGCCATGGGTAAGCCCGGGATCATCCAGTCAGAATGGATCAGGCCTGGCGCCATTGTCGTCGATGTGGGTATCAACAGAATGTCCGACGGAAAGATCGTGGGCGACATCGATTTTCCCTCGGCCATGTGCAGGGCGGGTTGGATCAGCCCGGTGCCGGGCGGGGTAGGGCCGATGACCCGCGCCACGTTGATGCTCAACACGGCGGAGGCTGCCGGTCTCGAAGTGGCCATGCCGTTCAAGGCTCAGCCTATCGGCTAGTCCCCGATACGTGATTTCAGCAAGCTGCGGATCTGCGGCAGCTTTCTCCTCTGGAATTTCTTCAGCTTCAGGATACGACAGGGGCAGGGCAGCCATCGCCTGGCGCGTGATGTCGGCAATCTGCCAGCGCAGGTACCAGCGGTCGTCGGCGGGAATACAAAACCACGGCGCCCAGGGACGCGACGTCTCGTTCAGCATGTGCATCACCGCCTCGTCATAGTCCGCGCGGAACATCGACTCGCGGATGTCGCCCAGTGAGAATTTCCAGCGCTTTTCCGGCGTGTCCAGCCGTTCCAGGAAACGTTGTGCCTGCCTGGCCGGTGAGACGTTCAGCCAGAACTTGAGCACCAGCGTATTGGCCGCGGCCAGGTGCCTCTCGTTCTCACGGATGGCGCGGTAGCGCATGGGCCACAACGTGCCGGCCTCGGGTGGGTTTCCGGCATATTGCCCGCCAAGAAACTCAGGATGAACGCGAACCGTAAGCACCTCTTCGTAGTAACTGCGGTTGAATACAGCGATGTCCCCCCGCTCCGGCAGTTTCAGGCCGGTGCGCCACAGAAAATCATGGCGCAATTCGCGATCCGTTGGCCGCTTGAAGGCGGAGACGTGGACGTTGACCGGGTCGAGGTCTTCAAACACTTCACGGATGGCGCCATCTTTACCGGCTGCATCCATAGCCTGGAAAACCAGCAGCACGCTGAATTGCTTCGACGCATACAGTTTTCGCTGGTCCGGCCGAATTGCCTTGCGCGTTTCCTCGAGCTTCTTCTTGCAGTCCCCGGCGTCCTCCGGAGCTCTGAAGTTCTGCGGGGCGGCAGTCAGGCTACCGTCAAACGGTACCCGCCACGGACTCTGGATGGAGCCGATGATCTTCTCCATTGGGCCATCCGGACCTGTGCCCATCAGTTTCTTTCCATGATGGCTGCAACACCCATGCCACCGGCGGTGCAGACTGAAATCAGGCCGCGGCCTGATCCGGCCGTTTCCAGGATCTGCGCCAGGTTGCCGACGATGCGGGCGCCGGTTGCGGCGAAAGGATGGCCCACGGCCAGGCTGCTGCCGTGTATGTTCATCTTTTCGCGGTCGATTGAACCAAGCGCTTTTTCCAGCCCCAGCCGGTTGCGGCAATAATCTTCCGACTCCCAGGCAGCCAGTGTGCATAACACCTGGGCGGCAAAAGCTTCGTGGATTTCGTAATAATCAAAGTCCTGCAGGGTCAGTCCTGCTCTTTGCAACATTTCCGCAACGGCCACGGTTGGCGCCATCAGCAGACCTTCGTCGTTGACGAAATCGACCGCCGAAGTACGGCTGGCCGTGAGGTAGGCCTGAACCGGCAAGTCGTTCGCCTTCGCCCATTCTTCCGACGCCAGTAAGACACCGGCGGCGCCGTCGGTCAGCGGCGTGCTGTTGCCCGCTGTAAGCGTCGCGCCGGCATCCTTTGAAAACACCGTGCGCAGGGTCGACAGTTTTTCCATGTTGCTGTCGGCGCGCATGTTGTTGTCACGGCTTACGCCGGCCCAGGGCATGACCAGTTCGTCGAACAGGCCATCGTCATAGGCTTTTGCGGCCTTGTGGTGGCTTTCCATCGCCAGGCGGTCCTGTTCCTCGCGCGGTATCTTCCACTCCTGGGCCATGCGTTCACAATGCTGCCCCATCGACAGGCCGGTACGCGGTTCACCATTGGCCGGCAAAACGGGTTTCAACTCGGCGGGGCTGAATCCCTTGAATGCTTTCATCCGCTGTTTGCCGCTGCGTGCAGCACCCATCTTGACCAGCCGCTGTGAAAATTTGCGGCCGAAAGAAATCGGTGGATCGGAGGTGGTATCAGTGCCGGCGGCAATGCCGCACTCGATCTGGCCGCTGGCGATCTTGGCGCCGATGATCATGCGCCGCCTGCAGGCTGGTTCCGCAAGCCTGTTGCAAAGTGATGCCGGGGGTCAGCGGTGACAGGCTGGTCGAAAGTAGCGCTTCGCGCGCCAGGTTCCAGTCCTTGGCATGGGTTGTCACTGCCCCGGCAATCACTTCATCGAGTTGTTTGCCGTCGAGGCCGAAACGATCAACCAGTCCCTGGATCGTTGCCGACAGCATATCCATGTTGGTCTTTTCCGAGTAAATGCTGTTGGAGCGGCAAAATGGGATGCGGCTGCCGCCGATGACTGCAATCCTGCGTAATTCCTGACTCATTTTTCTGCTCCTTGCTCACGGTTCTCCAGGTAAAACAGCGGGCCTCCCCGGAACGGGGCGAATCCGGTGCCGAAAATCATCCCGGCATCAACTGCATCCGGGCCATCGACAATACCATCCGCCAGGCAGGCCTGGCACTCATCCAGGTAGGGCTGCATCAACTCAGCCGCCAGCGTGTCCAGGTTGATCCCTTCAATGGCATCGCTGGTCCTTTTCGGCGCGGCCTTTTTTCCATTTGTAGAAACCTTCGCCGCTCTTCTTTCCGAGTTTGCCCTGGTCGACATAGGATTTGAGGACCTTCGCATCCTCGACAGCCTCTTCGCCGCCAAGCGTGTCCATCACGCCGAGCCCGACATCCAGGCCGACCGTGTCGGCCAGTTCAACCGGGCCCATGGGCATGCCAAATTTTTCTGCGGCCTTATCCAGGGCTTCCTTCGGCACTTCGCGTTCACGGTGAATCTGGAATGCCTTGAGCATGTAGCGGGCGAGTACGCGGTTGACCAGGAAGCCCGGGCTGCTGAGAACCGGCAACGGAAACCGGTTGATCTGGTTACAGAATGCCGCGCCGCGGTCGATCTCAGCCGCTGCGGTCTTCTTGTCGTAGACAACTTCGACCAGCGGCATCTTGGCCACCGGGTTGAAGAAATGCAAGTCCGATCAAACGCTTGGGCTTCTTAAGTACCTGGGCAATATCCTTCAGCGGGATGGCCGATGTGTTGGTGGCAAGGATGGCGTCCGGTTTGACCCGGGTCTCCAGATCCTTGAACAACGCCTGCTTGGCTTCGAGATTCTCGAAAATAGCCTCGATGATGACATCGGCGCGCTCCGCGCCTGAACCATCCACATCGGCAATCAGGCGGCTCATGTGCGCCGGCAATCCTGTCGGGCGTTTTGAGGCGCCTGTGCAAACAGCTTTTTGGCCCGTTTCAATGCCGGTTCGATGTACTTCATTTCGCGGTCCTGCAAGCGTCACTTCGAGTCCCTGCAGCACGCACCAGGCGGCAATGTCGCCGCCCATGACGCCGGCGCCAATGACGTGCACGCGACGCGCCTTGAAGCCGGAATCCTTTGCCATGAGTCTTCAGTTCTCCATCAGCCAGAACACGCGGCGCAAACCCTTCGACGTGCTCGCCGTTGATCAGGCGCGCAACGCGCTCGGCTTCCTCGTTCAGCATGGCACGCGGATCGTCACCATGCTCTTCCCAGGCATCGATCATTTCGAACGGGGCGGGGTAGTGGTCCGGGTTGGCCTTGGCCGCCGTCTGCTTGCGCATCTGCCCGGCCAGGAATTTACGTGCCGGTGCCGGTGTTACTGAGCCTGGCCAGCCTGCCGGGTCCGCGGCTCTTGCGTCCCTTGAGGACCGCGCGCGTGCTGCCCAGCGCAGACTGCCGTGCTCTCCGACCAGTTGGTCGACCAGCCCCAGGCCTTTCGCCTGGTGGGCTCTCAGCATCCTGCCGGTCAGCATGATCTGCATGGCCTGAAAGCCGCCGATCTGCCGGGTCGTGCGGGCGCTGCCGCCGAAACCGGGGTAGATACCCAGCCGGACTTCCGGGAAGCCCAGCCGTGTCGCCTCGTATTTGGCAGCAATCCGGTAGTCGAAGCACAGGGCCAGTTCAAGTCCGCCGCCCAGGCAGTAGCCATCGATCAGTGACGGCCGTCGGGAAGGGCAGTGCTTCGATCCGGTCGAACACGCGATGGACATCGCGAATGAAGCCTTCGGCCTCTTCAACGCTGTTGACCTGGTCGAATTCGCGGACATCGGCGCCCACGATGAATGAGTTCTTCTTGCCGGATTGCAAGACCAAGGCTTTGGGATGGTTTGCCTCGAGGTGCGTGACGATCAGTTCGAGTTCGGTCATCACTTCCTGCGATAGGCTGTTGGTGGATTCGCCTGCGCGATCGATGGTCAGCCAGCAGACCTGGTCCAGATCGTAATCCAGCCGCCAGTTCCTGTATTCGGAATTACTCATTCTCGGGCTCCGTACGGTAAAGTATGGTGACCCTTTATTATGACATAGCAGCGCGTGTTTACGGCACTGGATATCCTGCCTGTCTCAGCCCTTCTGAGACCGTGATCAGCGGCAGGCCGACAATGGCCGTCGGGTCGTCTGGAACTCATGCTCTGCAGCAGGCTGATGCCGGCAGCTTCCGACTTGAAGCTTCCGGCGCAATCGAGTGGCTTGTCCAGTCAATATAGCGTCGTATCTCACTTCCGGACAGATGGCGAAAACAGCACTTCTGTCACCACGGTTTCTTCGATGGCGGAAGCCGGTTTCACTGACACATCACACAGACGGCGGTCAGGAAGCGGACGGTCTGTCCGCTGAACGCCTGGAGTTGAGCGATCGCGTTATCCGTGGTCCCAGGTTTGCCGGCAATACCATCAGGGCCGACTGCCAGCTGGTCCGATCCGATGACCACGCTTGCGGGATCGCCTGCGGCCAGTGCCATGGCTTTTGCCCTTGCCAGACGGGTAACCAGTTGTTCAGCCGGTTCGCCTTCGAGGGGTGTTTCATCGGTGTCGGGTGATGCGGTCAGGAAGGGAATTCCCAGGCGTTCCAGCAATAATTTGCGGTAAGGACTGGACGACGCGAGGATGAGTTTTCTTTTATGTGACTGTGCTGGCATTTTTGTAGTAAAATAACCCGTTTATGTGGGGCGGATGTATTTACCGCCTGCAGGAATTGTGAAGCCATGTCCCGTGAATTTCCAGACTTTATCGATCCATGGAAAGCAGCGGATGGACGGCGGACATTCCAGGGTACGATGCCGCTCAAGCGGATGAAACGACTGGCTGGCATGTTAGCTCCGGAAGGCAGCTTGCGGCAAGCGCAGTTACAGGCCCGGAACGACGCAGGTTTTCGTGCACGGTTTTCCTACGATCGAGCAGGGATTGGTGACAATCCACTTGTCAGTGGAGACCGAGCTGGCGTTGGTTTGCCAGCGCAGCCTGGCGCCCTATCTTGAAAAGATCAGGCGACAGAGCATCCTGGCGGTGATCGAAAACATCGCGGACCAGGATGATATTCCGGATCTGTATGACCCGGTGCTGGTGGAACACAGGCGGATGGCGCTGTTGGATATCGTTGAGGAAGAATTGATTCTCGCCGTGCCGCAGGTGCCCAGAAATCCGCATACGGCGGCCATTGAATTATCGACGGACGGTGCAGTCAGAGCTTCGTCCGGAGCCGAAAAAGAGCAAAGCCACAGGCCGTTCGCGGGCCTGGGCGGGCTGATGAAGGAAAAGAGTGACGATTAAACCCCTGCGAGGGTTAGTCGAAATTCAGGTTTTTAGAATTGACTTGGGAGAAATAGTCATGGCAGTACAAAAAAGTCGAAAGACACCATCAAGGCGCGGTATGCGTCGTTCGCACGATTCACTCAAAGCACCAACGCTTTCTGTGGATTCCACAACGGGTGAAACCCATCTTCGGCATCACATCACGCCGGAGGGTTACTACAAGGGCCGCCAGGTCATTGAAACGCCTGTAGAGGAATTTGACGAAGAATAGCGGATTGATCCAAGAACAGATTTAGCCCTGAACGCCAGCTACGGCGCTCGGGGCTTTTCTGTATCTAGTGCCTGGGTTTATCGGATCTGACCGGGCCAAAACAGGCTGGCGCGACCGGGCCGCGGCAAGCATAATGGTGCGCTTAGTCACGGGTGTCACTGGGAGAGCTTGGGTTGATTTATTCAAAAATAATCGGAACGGGCAGCCAGCTTCCTGACAAAGTGGTGACCAACCATGACCTGGAAAAGATCATGGATACCAGCGACCAGTGGATTCGTGAACGCACCGGAATCTGCGAAAGACATGTCGTGGAAGACGGCGAGACCACCGGCACGCTGGCGGAGAGTGCCTGTCGTAAAGCGCTTGAGGCGTCTGGTATTGACCCGACTGAGATCGATCTTTTCATTATCGGCACCACCACTCCAGACCTGGTTTTTCCCAGCACGGCCTGCCTGATACAGAAGCGGCTTGGATTGCGGGATTGCGGCGCAATGGATGTCAATGCGGCCTGTTCCGGGTTCATGTATGCCCTGAGTATTGCTGACAAGTACATTCGCTGCGGTGATGCCAGGAAGGTGCTGGTTTGCGGTGCAGAGACGCTCTCCAGGATTACCAACTGGGAGAAGCGGGACACGGCTGTATTGTTCGCAGACGGAGCCGGTGCGGTGGTTCTCGAGGCATCTGAAGAGCCCGGTATCATCTCAAGCCATATCCACGCCAATGGCGATTATGTTGATCTGCTGACAACCAACGCGGGGGTCTCGGTAGGTTGGGACGCTGTGAAAGAAAATGGCGGTAAGCCCGAGATCCTGATGCGCGGTAACGAGGTCTTCAAAGTCGCGGTACGCACTCTGGGCCGGATCGTGGAGGAAACCATGGATGCGGCGAAGATGGATAAGTCAGACCTGGACTGGTTGATCCCCCACCAGGCAAACCTCAGGATCATCTCGGCCATGGCCAAAAAGCTGGATATGAGCATGGATCACGTCGTGGTGACGGTCGACCGTCATGGCAACACCTCATCTGCCTCGGTTCCACTGGCGTTGGATGAAGCGATCAGGGATGGCAGAATCAAACGCGGTGACCTGTTGTTGCTGGAAGCATTTGGCGGCGGGTTCACCTGGGGCTCGGCTTTGATCCGATACTGACAGAACAGAACAAGCGGAGATTACGATGCAATTGGAATTGGAAGGACAGGTTGCGATTGTCACCGGAGCGAGCCGGGGAATTGGTGCTGAAATTGCAGATACCCTGGCTGCGGCGGGTGCCCGGGTTGCCGGTACCGCGACAACCGGAGCAGGTGCCAGCGCCATTACAGATCGCCTGCAAGACATTTCTGCCGGATGCACTGGTGAGGTTTTGGATGTAAATGACCCTGAGGCTACGACCGCACTGATGAGTCGCGTCAACGAGAACCTGGGTGTGCCGACCATCCTGGTCAACAATGCCGGAATCACCCGCGACCAGATTTTAATGCGGATGAAAGAAGAAGACTGGGATGACGTGATTGAGACGAATCTGCGTTCCGTTTTCCGTATGAGCAAAGCCTGCCTGCGCGGCATGATGAAGGCCCGGACTGGCCGCATCATCAGCATTGCTTCGGTAGTGGGGGCCATGGGAAATGCCGGGCAAACCAATTACGCAGCTGCAAAGGCGGGTATGATGGGTTTTACACGTTCACTGGCCCGGGAGATCGGCTCCAGGAATATTACGGTCAACGTGGTGGCCCCCGGGTTTATCGATACTGACATGACCCGCGGGTTGGACGAGGGCCAGAAAGCGGCGCTGTTGAAGGATATTCCGTTGCAGCGCCTGGGTGAACCACAGGATATAGCAGCGTCCGTTTTGTTCCTCGCTTCAGCGCAGGGTGGCTACATTACGGGACAAACTTTGCATGTCAATGGTGGCATGTACATGATTTAGACTGGCATCGGAGCCGCAGATTAACTAAAATTGCTGGACTGAATCCCCCAAAGAGGAATGAAGATCAATGAGTAGTATTGAAGATCGCGTCAAAAAGATTGTTATAGAACAACTTGGTGTCAAGGAAGATGAGGTCACTGCGAGTGCTTCATTTGTGGATGATCTTGGCGCAGACTCACTGGATACTGTTGAACTGGTAATGGCTCTCGAGGAAGAGTTCGAGTGCGAAATCCCGGATGAAGAAGCAGAAAAAATTACCAGTGTTCAGCAGGCCATTGATTACATTCAGGCCAATATGTGATCCTTCACAATCTGCAGGATAAAGAGGCGGCCGGCTTTTTGCCGGCCGCTGTCGATTTGAAATCCTGAACCTCCCGGAGAGGAAGCCATCGTGTCATCACGTCGTGTTGTTGTTACAGGCCTCGGCCTGATCTCGCCCGTGGGCAATACCGTCGAATCCGGATGGGATGCTGTCTGCAGCGGCCGCAGCGGAATCGGCCCTGTGACGGATTTCGATGTCTCGCAACTGGCCACACGCATTGCCGGTGAGATTCGTGATTTTGAGGTCACTGATTACCTGACAGTACAAGAAGCCCGGCGCTACGATACGTTTGTTCACTATGGGCTTGCCGCATCCCAGGATGCGATGCGCCAGGCCGGACTGATCGGAGATCATCAGGGTGTCGATCCGGAACGGGTCGGTTTCGCGATAGGTTCCGGTATCGGTGGAATTGCAGCCATCGAGAAAAATATGCTGATCTATCGGGACAAGGGGCCACGGCGGGTGTCGCCGTTTTACATCCCCGGTGCGATCGTCAACATGATCAGCGGCATCCTGTCCATCCAGTACGGTTACAAAGGCCCGAACGTCGCAGTGGTCTCCGCCTGCACAACGTCGACCCACAATATTGGTTTCGCTGCCCGCATGATCAAGTACGGTGATGCCGATGTGATGGTTGCCGGCGGTGCAGAATATGCCACCACCCCGACCTCAATGGCCGGTTTCATTTCCGCCAAGGCCATGTCGACCCGTAACGATGATCCGCACGCAGCCAGCCGTCCATGGGACCGCGACCGCGACGGATTCGTTCTGGCCAACGGCGCCGGCACGATGGTGATCGAGGAACTGGAGCATGCCAGGGCACGCGGCGCGGAAATCCTTGGCGAGCTGATCGGTTTCGGCATGAGTGGCGACGCCCACCACATGACCGCCCCGCCGGCAGACGGCGAAGGTGCAGCCCGTTGTATGGACATTGCACTGCAGGACGCCGGTATAAATCGTGAACAGGTTGACTACATCAATGCGCACGGCACATCGACCGGGCTGGGTGACCGCGCAGAGTCCGATGCCGTCAAGGCGGTTTTCGGTGATCATGCGTACCGCCTCGCGGTGAGTTCGACCAAGTCCATGACCGGTCATATGCTGGGAGCTGCAGGAGGCGCCGAAGCCCTGTTCTCGGTTCTTGCTATCCGTGACGGTGTGATACCGCCCACCATCAATCTTGATAACCCTGACGAAGGCTGTGACCTGGACTACGTACCCCATGTGGCCAGGGAAACCTCCATAGAGATCGCGATGTCCAATTCATTCGGTTTCGGAGGCACTAACGGCACGCTGATTTTCAGCCGGTTCCGGGACTGACCCCAGGAGAGAAACATGCTTGAGTGCCTGGTCGACGGTGAGATTTCTGAACGGATTTCAGCGGCAGATCGAGGCCTGCATTTCGGCGACGGGCTGTTCGAGACTATAGCCATAATCGGTGGACAACCCCGATTCTGGCAGGGCCATGTGGATCGGCTTGGCGCCGGTTGCGAGCAACTGGGTTTGCCCGTCACACCTCAGTCAGTGCTGTTGCGGGAAGTAAATACGGTGAGCGCGGGCCAGCCGACCTGCCTGGTTAAAATCATCATCACACGCGGCATCTCCGGGCCTGGTTACGCTGCCGATTCTTCAGTGACGCCCAACCGCATAGTCAGTTCATATGCCTGGCCGGTCGAGGAGGGCAAGCCGGGCACGTTCGGCGTCCAATCTCGAATCTGTGAACTTCGCCTGGGAATTCAGCCTGCTCTGGCCGGCCTGAATCACCTTAACCGCCTTGAACAGGTGACTGCTCGTTCCGAATGGCAGGACCCACTGATCGGCGAAGGCATTCTGCTGGATCGCGAAGATCACGTGATCAGCGGGGTTTCCTCCAATATTTTCCTGGTGTACTCGGGGCGCTTGCTAACGCCCAGGCTGGATCGCTGCGGTGTTCGCGGAGTCATGCGCGGCGCCATTCTCAATGCATTCCGGTCCCGCTGTGAACAACGCCGCCTGCTGCTCGATATGCTGCCGGATTCGGATGAGATATTTCTCTGCGATTCAGTGCGCGGGGTGTTGCCGGTCGTCCGCATAGATCACTGGGAGTATGAAGTTGGCCCGGTGACACGGGAGGTCCAGGGCTGGCTCGAGCTACAGTGACATGTTGAAGAAAGCGCTGTTGCTGTCGTTGTTCCTGCTGGTATCTCTGGGTGTTGTGAGCTGGAAAGCCTGGGATAGCTACACGACTTTCCTTCAAACACCATTGGCTATCACGGCGCAAGGCCAGCTATTTCAGCTGCAACCGGGGATGTCCGGCGTAAACATCGTTCAGCAGATGGCGCACCTGGAGATGACCGTTCCGGGCTGGGAATGGCGCCTGCTGATGCGCCTGGAACCACACGTTTATCGCGCCGGCGAATACCAACTCACCCCGGGAATGTTGCCGCAGCAGGTCCTCGCCGAACTGGCCAGCGGCCGCGTAGTGCAGTACCGGATCACCCTGGTTGAAGGTTGGAATTTTCGCCAGTTCGCCTCGGCGATTATTGCGAACGATGTGCTCAGACATGAGATGGATCTGGAAGCGCCCGCGCAGTGGCCTGCATTAGCTGGGCGTCTTGGCGTCGAACACCTGGAAGGCTGGTTCCTTCCGGAAACCTACCAGTTCACCCGCGGCGACTCGGATCTTGATGTACTGGTCCGTGCGCATGCCGCGATGAAACGGGAACTGGATCGGGCATGGGCCGCGCGTGATCCGGAAATACCCATTGATTCTTCATACAAATTGCTCATACTGGCTTCAATCATTGAAAAAGAAACCGCGTTGGAAGCAGAACGGGACCAGGTGGCCGGAGTGTTTGTTCGCAGGTTGAAAAAGGGTATGCGCCTGCAGACTGATCCAACCGTGATCTACGGCCTTGGAGAAGCATATGACGGGGATATCAGGCGCCGTGACTTACAGACCGACACACCCTACAACACCTATACCCGTCATGGTTTGCCTCCGACGCCCATCGCGATGCCCGGTGTCGCATCTTTAATGGCTGCGGCCCGGCCAGCGACGGGGGATTCGCTTTATTTTGTCGCGGACGGCAACGGTGGACACACGTTTTCAAGTACGCTGGAAGAACACCAGAAAGCCGTTCGAAAACTAATTAAGAGGAACTGATGCGAGGCAGGTTCATAACCATCGAGGGCGGTGAGGGTGCAGGCAAGTCGACCATGATGAGCCGTGTGGCCGAATGGCTGGAGCGGGCCGGGCACCGGGTGGTCACCACGCGCGAGCCGGGCGGGACTGTGCTGGCTGAAAAGCTGCGCGATATCCTGCTGGATCGAAACAATATTGCCCTGTCCGGACAGGCCGAGTTGCTACTGATGTTTGCGGCCCGTTCACAGCACCTGGACGAGCTCATCCGGCCGAGCCTGGCCCGCGGAGACTACGTGTTATGTGATCGTTTCACCGACGCGACCTGGGCCTACCAGGGCGGCGGCAGAGGTCTGCCCCGGGAGGAGATCGCAACACTGGAAAACCTGGTGCACGGTGACCTTCAACCGGACCTGACCCTGCTGCTCGACTTACCGATACGGCAAGGCATGCAAAGGGCTGCCGCACGCAGCCTGGCCGATCGTTTCGAGACTGAATCGATCGACTTTTTCGACAAGGTGCGGACAGCTTACCTGGCACGCGCGACCGCAGCGCCGGAACGGTTTGCCGTGGTTGATGCATCGCTCGACGTGGAGGCAGTCTGGTCGCAGATCGAGATCATGCTCGGAGCAAGGTTGGAAGCATGAGCTATCCGTGGTTAAAGCCGGTAGAAGCAGAGTTCGCTGAACGGCTCGAGAGTGACCGCTTGCCGCATGCACTACTGTTGTGCGGGCCACGCGACACCGGCAAGACGGCCCTGGCTACTGATTTCGTCGCCAGTTTGATGTGCCTGGAAAACCGCTATCCGGCCTGTGGCGAGTGCCGCTCCTGCCAGTTACTGAAAGGCGGTGCCCATCCCGATCGCCAGATCATTACCTTCGAATTACATCCCAAAACCGGTGAATTGCGAAAAGAACTGGTCGTCGACCAGGTCCGGCGGCTGATCTCCTCTATGTACCTGACCAACTCGTTCAGCCGGCGCAAGGCGGCCCTGGTGTATCCGGCCGAGGCCATGAACATCAGCACAGCGAACGCCTTGCTGAAAACGCTCGAAGAGCCCCCCGGGGAGGCGGTGTTGATATTGGTTTCCCACGATATTGCACGGTTGCCGGCAACGATCAGAAGCCGCTGCCAGCGGCTGCAGGTCCGGCCCCCGGATTTTGCCGTTGCCTGCGATTGGTTATGCGCGGACGCCGGTTGCAGCGAGACGGAGGCCGAAGCAGCCCTGACCGCCGCCGCCGGCAGCCCGCTCAAGGCACGACACATGTTGGTTGACGGCAGCACGGATGATTACCGGCTGTTGATCGCGACGCTGCAGGATTTGCGCTCGGGACAGACGGAGCCCGGAGGCGCCATGGCGGCCCTTCAAGGACATCGATCCGGAGTTGCTGTGGTCCTGGTTATCGCTGCTGGCGGCGGCAGAAGTAAAACGGGTTATCACCGACCCCTTGGCCGCAAAACCCGTCTCAATGCTGCAGTCCAACGCAGACCGCAACCGTAAGTTTTTGCCGACCCCCGTAAGGAAGGACTTTCTTCTGCAGGATTGGCTGATACAATGGTCGCGGCTCAGAGCTTAGGAAGGAACCATGGCGCAACAAGGGATTCTCTCACTGTCCATCAAGGACAGGCAGGCACTCTACAAGTCCTATATGCCGTTTGTATCAGGTGGCGGGCTGTTTGTGCCCAGCACCAAACGATTCAGCCTGGGCGATGAAGTTTTTCTTTTGCTGACCGTGATGGAGTTCGAAGAGCGTCTCCCAATTCCCGGCAAAGTGGTCTGGATAACCCCTCAGGGCGCGGCCGGAAACCGTAAAGCCGGCATCGGTGTGCAGTTCGCCGACACCCAGGATGGCGCCCACGCCCGCACCGTGATCGAATCACATCTGGCTACGCAGCTGAAAAGCAACCAGTCAACGCATACGATGTAACTCAGGCGATTGCAGCCTGAAGTATTTGCATAAATTCCGAAAGCTGATTTTCGCCCTGGTAAAAGTGCGGTGATAGCCTTATCGACCCTTCACGCACGACCGTGCTGACTCCGGCCGTCACCAGGTGTCGGTGTAGTTCTGTAGCCTGAATGCGCTCATGGGCGAAACTGACAATACCCGATCGGCGCTGCTCACCGCTTGCGCTGCTGATCCTGATTCCAGGTAATGCGCCGAGTCCTTCAAATAGAAAACTACTATTGTCCAGCACCCGCCGGCCAACATTATCCATGCTGTAATCCAGGAATAGCCTGGCCGAGGCATAGAGCGCCGCCTGGCCCATTGTATTGGGGCTGCCGGCCTCGAACCGTTTGGCTGTCGTCGCGGGTGTCCAGTCTTTTCGTTCGAAGTTCCATGGATGGTCGTACATATGCCAGCCCTGTTGCAACAAGGTCAATTGCTCGCGCGAATTTTCCCGGCAATAAAAAACCGCGATCCCTTCCGGTGCCAGTAACCACTTATGCGCGTCAGCAGCCAGGAAGTCGATTCGGCAGGCCTCAACGTCCATTGGCAGGGCGCCCAATTGCTGAATGGCGTCAACGAAAAACAGGATGTTCTGCCTGGTGCAGATACTTCCCAGCCGCTCCAGATCCAGGCGAAATCCGTCGCACCACTGGACCGCGCTGACCGCCAGCAGGCGGGTATGCTGATCCATTGCCTCGCTAAGCGCAGTTTCCGCGCAATCTGCTCTGCGAATATCCACTTCCCTTATTTCGACGCCATGGACGGCCTGGGCCAGCCACGGCAGCCGGTTGGATGGAAACTCACCTGCCGGAATCACGATGTTGTCGCCCGCTTTCCAGTCCAGGCCGAACGCCACTGCACAAATACCCTCCGTGGTGTTTTTAAGCAGGGCGATATCGTTGGCGGAGCCTGCACCGGTAAGTTCAGCCAGGCTTTGGCGCAGTTGGTTCTCGCGTCCGTACCACTCGCGGTAAGCCGCAGAGCCCTGGCGCATATTTTCTTCGGCGAAAGCCTGTACAGCTTCGGCTGTGCAGCGCGGCCAGGGGCCCACCGCAGCGTGGTTGAAGTACAGCCCATTCTGCAGGATCGGAAATTGTTCTGTAGGCGGGCAGGGAGTTAAATCGGGAAGGTTTGATAAGTCCATCCGGATATAATGAGGCCTATGGCAGGCTCAGCGCAACGCGCGATCATCCACGTAGATATGGATGCGTTTTACGCATCGGTGGAGTGTCTCGACAATCCGGACCTGGTTGGAAAGCCGGTCGTCGTAGGCGGCCTGGGCCCGCGCGGTGTGGTTGCAACCGCCAGCTACGAGGCCCGTGTTTTCGGGGTCCATTCAGCGCTGCCGATGGGGCGGGCCAGGCGACTCTGCCCGCAGGCAGATTTCATACGGCCGCGCCTGGCTCGCTACCGGGAAAAGTCGGCCGAGGTTTTTTCCATCTTTCGGGACTTCACTCCTCTGGTCGAGGGCTTGTCGCTGGACGAGGCTTTTCTGGATGTGTCCGGAAGTCTCAAGCTTTTTGGCAGCCACGCCGAGATCGGCCACAAGATCAAGCAGAGAATTCAACAGGAAACCGGGCTGACTGCTTCGGTTGGCCTGGCGCACAACAAGTTTCTGGCCAAGCTGGCCTCCGACGTGCAGAAACCGGACGGCCTGGTCATCGTCACCCCCGATCAGGTTCATGCCTTCCTCGACCCGATGCCGATCAGCCGTTTGTGGGGCGTGGGCAAACGCACTGCTCCACGCCTCAGGGCCTTGGGAGTGCTGACCATCGGGCAACTGCGGCGTACTGACATATCGATCCTGCAGCCCGTGCTGGGCAACCGGGCTGCGCATTTCCAGCGCCTGGCCAGGGGAGAGGATGAGCGTCCGGTCAGTCCCGGGCAGCCGGACAAGTCGATCAGCCACGAGGTAACGTTTGATCAGGACATACTGGACCGGACTGAATTACTGGCCGAACTGCAGCGCCAGGCCGAGGCAGTTTCCAGGCGATTACGCGCACAGGGGCTGATGGCCAGCACGGTCGTCGTCAAGATTCGCGACCCCGCTTTTCACACCGTCACACGCAGCCGCAGCATGCGGGCCTGCTCCAACAGCACGCAGACGCTGTATCGCATGGCGCGCGCTTTGTTTGAAAAGTGGCGTGAAGGCCATTCGTCGACTCCGTTGCGTTTGCTGGGGATGGGCGTCACCGGACTCGAAGCCGCACCCGCCGATGGCGAGGGCAACGGAGACCTCGTCGACAGCCGGGCTGATCAGAGCATCGACCGCGTGCTGGACACCATCAACCATCGGTATGGTACGGCCGGTGTGGTACATGGCCAGACCCTCAGGCGCAAAAAGCCCTAGGCGTTTTTTGCCAGTTCCTCGTCGCGCAATTCGCGCCGCAGTATTTTGCCGACATTGGACTTGGGCAGTTCGTCGCGAAACTCGATATGCCGTGGCCGCTTGTAACCGGTCAGTTGTTCCTTGCAGTGGGCGCGGATTTCGTCCTCGGTAAGCGAAGGATCTGCCTTGACAACGAACACCTTGACCGCTTCGTTAGATTTCGGGTCAGGGATGCCGATGACTGCCACCTCCAGTACCTTGGGCAGCAGTGCGATGACGTCTTCAATCTCGTTCGGGAAGACATTGAAACCGGACACCAGGATCATGTCTTTCTTGCGGTCGACGATCTTGAAGAAGCCATCTTCGGTCATCAGGGCGACGTCGCCGGTCCGCAGCCATTCGTCTCCGGTAATGACTTCAGCGGTTGCTTCCGGTCGCTGCCAGTAGCCTTTCATGACCTGCGGACCGCGTACCACCAGTTCACCCCGTTCACCCTGTGGTAACAGATTGCCTTCATCGTCCATGATGCCGCATTCGGTAGATGAAATCGGTAACCCGATACAGCCGTTGAAACCTTCGATGTCCATAGGGTTGATGCAGGCTGCAGGCGATGTTTCGGTCAGGCCATAGGCTTCAACCAGCGGGGTGCCGGTGACCTCACGCCATTTTTCCGCCACGGCGCGCTGCACCGCCATGCCGCCGCCCAACGCCCCTTTCAGTGTGCTGAAATCCAGCTTGGCGAACTCCGGTTCGGTCAGCAGGCCGTTGAACAGCGTGTTCACCCCGGGCATAAAAGTAAACGGGACTTTTTCGAGTTCCTTGATGAATGCGGGCATGTCCCGCGGGTTGGTGATCAACACATTGATACCGCCCATAGCCATGAAGACGAGGCAGTTCGCCGTTAACGCAAAGATATGGTAAAGCGGCAGCGCGGTGATCACGACTTCCGTATCCTGGCCGACGCCAGCCGGAATCATCCAGGCCTTTGCCTGCAGCATATTCGCCACCAGGTTGCGATGGGTCAGCATGGCGCCTTTGGCCACGCCGGTGGTGCCACCGGTGTACTGCAGGAACGCGATGTCATCCAACTCGCTCTTGACCGGTTTCAAACGTGTCCTCGAGCCTTTCTGCAATACGGTGTTGAACGGGGTAGCCCCGGGCAACCTGAAGTCGGGCACGGCTTTTTTAACGTACTTCAACACGAAGTTGATCATCAGGCTTTTCGGGAATCCCAGCAAATCACCGATCTTTGTCGTGATGACCTGTTCGACACTTGTCTGGTCTACCACCTTAGCCAGCACGTGGGCGAAATTTTCCACCACGACGATGGCTTTGGCGCCGGAGTCGGTCAACTGGTGTTTCAGTTCGCGTGCCGTGTACATCGGGTTGGTGTTGACGATGACCAGGCCGGCACGCATGGCGCCGAACAATGCGACGGGGTACTGCAGAATGTTCGGCATCATCAGTGCAATGCGGTCGCCTTTGCCGAGGCCTTTGCTCTGAAGCCAGGCGGCGAAATCCCTCGTGTGGCGATCCAGTTCCGCGTAAGTCAGTTCCTTGTCAAAATTGACGTAGGCTGTTTGATCAGAAAATTTCGCGCAACTCTGGTCGAAAATATCCAGAATGGATGAGTAAGTGCTGAGGTCAATTTCAGCCGGTACGCCTTCGGGATAACTTTGTAGCCATGGGTGGTTCACAACATCTCCTCGCAAAAAATACGCCGTAGATTATATGATGCAGCAAACGTGAAATATCGTATTGACTGATGTCAGAAGCGATTATTTTTGGCGTGTAGGATAATATTAAACAATATCAGGCGGGGTAGCACCGAATGGGCGAACAAAACGTCAAGGCCAATATCGACGAAACGACACACCAGGCGTTCATGAAATCTCTGCTTACAGAGGTTCATGCGCTGGAGCGAATGCTGGATACCGGACTGATTGAATCCGGCGTGCGGCGGATTGGGGCCGAACAGGAAATGTTCCTGATCGACAAGGCGCACAAACCGGCGCTAAAGGCGATGGAAATCCTCGATGTCATAGAAGACGATCGCTTCACCCACGAACTCGGCCTGTTCAATCTTGAAGCCAACCTGTCGCCCAGGAAGCTGGGCGGGGACTGCCTGAGGCTGATGGAGGAGGAAGCGCAGGAGGTCTACCGGCAGGCACGCGAAGCTGCGGCCGCAGTTGATTGCGACATAGCGCTGGTCGGTATTTTGCCGACCCTGACCAAGGACAACCTCGGCCTGGAATCGATGGTGCCCACTCCCCGATACTACGCCTTGAATGACGCAATTCGGGGGCTGCGTGGTGACGAGTTCGAATTCACCATCAACGGTATCGACCAGCTGGCGGTAAAGCACGACAACGTGATGCTGGAAGCCTGCAACACCAGCTTCCAGGTGCATTTCCAGGTCAGCCCGGAACACTTCGCGAAGAACTACAACATCGCCCAGGTGGTGACCGCTCCGTTGCTGGCGGCAGCGGTCAATTCACCCATCCTGCTGGGTAAACGGCTGTGGCACGAGACACGCATCGCGGTGTTTGAGTATTCCATCGATACGCGTTCAAAAATTCACCAGGAGCGTGGCCTGCAACCCCGGGTGCATTTTGGCGACCGCTGGCTGGAAGAATCCGTTACCGAAATCTTCAAGGAAGACATTGCCCGCTTCCGCATCGTTTTGACGACCGAGACCGAAGATGATCCGCTGGGCATGATTGAACAGGGCGTCATGCCGTCTCTCAATGCCCTGCGTCTGCACAACGGAACCGTCTACCGCTGGAACCGGCCCTGTTACGGCGTGCACAACAACATACCCCATCTGCGCATCGAAAACCGGGTCATTCCATCCGGCCCCACCGTGCTTGACGAGGTGGCCAATGCGGCATTTTTCTACGGCATGATGGCGGGCATGACCGAGCAGGTCAGTGATATTCGCGAACTGCTGACCTTTTCGGATGCGAAGTCCAACTTCCTGGCGGCGGCCCGTGATGGCATCCGCGCGCAGATGAACTGGTTCAACGATACCCATCTGCCGGCCAAGCAACTGATCCTGGAGCAACTGCTTCCGCTGGCGACTGAAGGTCTGCAGGAAGCCGGAATCGATCAGGACGATATCGAGCGCTACCTCGGCGTTATCCGCGACCGGGTAAGCAAGCGACGCACCGGTTCACGCTGGGCGCTGGAATCACTCGAAGAAATGAAGGACAAGGGCACCCAGGATCAACGTCTGCGCTGTATCGTCAGCAGCATGGTGAACCAGCAGTCGACGGGTAAACCGATCAGTGAGTGGAAGCTGGCGGAGTATTGCGCCGAGCAGGATTGGCGGGAAAGCTATCTCACTGTCGGCCAGTTCATGACCCAGGACCTGTTTACCGTGCGCCCGGATGACATTGTTGATTTCGCTGCAACGCTGATGGACTGGCGGCGTGTGCGCCACGTTCCGGTAGAAAGCGACACAGGCGAACTGGTCGGCCTGGTCTCACACCGGGCCCTGTTGCGACTGGTTGCCCAGGGAAGAATGGGTAAGGACCACAGGGTGACCGTGGAAGAAATCATGAACCGCAGCCCGCGCACGGTTAATCCTGACACCCCGACGGTCGAGGCCATCCGCCTGATGCGGGAACAGAAAATCGCCTGCCTGCCGGTTATCCGCGACAACAAACTGGTCGGCATCGTGACCGAGCACGACCTGATTATCGTGGCTTCGCTGCTGCTTGAAAATTACCTGGCACGTAAGGAGTGAGTAGAAGGCTGGGCTCACTGTTTCTGGTCGGCCTGTTACTAACTGGACTGGGCGCTTGCAGTAAACCACTAACGGTGGAGCAGCGCATCATCGCGACCATCCGTGAGATGGAAGCGAAGATCGAGGACGGCGAGCGTGTGGCCTTCATGGCGCACTTCGCGCCGGACTTCGAAGGGCAGGGTGGGCTGGTCAACCGTGATCGCGTTCGTGCCATGGTTATCTTCCAACTCAATCGCTACAAGAATCTGCAGGCTCAGCTGCATGCCCATCCTGGTGAGCGAAACCAGTGATACTACTGCCTCTGCGACGTTCAGTGCCATCGTGACCGGCGGCAAGGGCCTCTTGCCGGAAAGCGGCCAGGTATTCAATTTTGAGACCAGCTGGCGGCTGGATGATGGCGAGTGGTTGCTGTACTCGGCCAGTTGGGACCCGGTCACACTGGACGAGGCGCTCTAGCCGTCTCAGGTTTTGAGAATCTATCGGTTAGAATAACTGAATGGTATTGTCCGCCTTTCATCCGGCTGTCCAGTCCTGGTTCGGCAGCGCTTTTGAATCCGCTACACCGGTCCAGGAAGAAGCCTGGTCAGCTATTGGTTCTGATCAGAACGTACTGATTGCCGCCCCGACCGGAAGCGGCAAGACCTTTGCCGCGTTTCTTTGCGCCATCAACGACCTGGTGGTACAGAGCCAGCGCCAGCCACTGGCCGATGGCGTGCAGGTGTTATACGTTTCCCCGCTCAAGGCCTTGTCCAACGACATCGAGAAAAACCTTCGCCTGCCGATGGAGGGGATAGAACGCTGGTTGTTCGAAAACTCAGGCCGTGCGTCCGGTATCCGGGCGATGGTCCGGACCGGCGACACAACGCCCGGTGAGCGGCAGAAAATGCGCAAAAAACCGCCGCAGATTCTGGTCACGACACCGGAGTCGCTTTACCTGTTGCTGACATCTGATTCCGGCCGCGACATGCTCGGCGGAGTCAGCACCGTAATCGTAGATGAAATCCACGCCATCGCCGGCAGCAAACGCGGCAGTCACTTGTCTTTGTCACTGGCCACGGCTGGATGCGCTGACCGCGCAGCGGACGGGAGTGCAAGCCCGCCGGATTGGCCTTTCCGCCACGCAGAACCCGATCGAACTGATTGCCGATTTCCTGACCGGCGGACGGCCGTGCAAAATCGTTGATACGGGGCACCAGCGCGAACGGGATATCTCGTTGCTGGTCCCCGCCTCGCCCTTGTCGCCGGTGATGGCCAACGAAGTCTGGGAGGAGATTTACGACCGGCTGGAGTCACTGATCGATGAGCACCGACACCACCCTGATTTTTGTAAACACGCGGCGCCTGGCTGAGCGACTGGCGCGCCACCTGGCGGAACGAATAGGCGAAGAGGGCATTACTGCACACCACGGCAGCCTGTCGCGTGAGCACCGGCTGGAGGCCGAGCAGGCGCTGAAATCCGGCCGACTGCGGGCCCTGGTTGCCACCGCCTCGCTGGAACTTGGAATTGACATTGGCCACGTCGACCTGGTCTGCCAGATCGGATCACCGGGCAGCATTTCCGCCTTTATCCAGCGGGTCGGGCGGGCCGGCCACGCCGTCGGTGAAACACCCAAAGGGCGCCTGTTTCCGCTATCGCGCGACGACCTGGTGGAGGCGGTCGCCCTGCTGACGGCCGTGCGGCAAGGCGTGCTGGATCGCGTCATCATCCCGCAGGCGCCGCTGGATGTGCTGGCGCAGCAGATGATTGCCGAGGTCAGCGCCAGGGAGTGGGAGACCGGCGCTTTACTGGAACTGGTGCGCTCAGCCTGGCCCTACCGCGACCTGACACGCTCCGATTTCGAGGCCGTCATCGACATGCTGGCCGGCGGTTATGCAACACGGCGTGGCCGGCGCGCAGCATACCTGCACCACGATGCGATCAACGGCCGGCTGCGTCCGCGACCGGCGGCGCGGCTCACGGCCCTGCAAAATGGCGGCGCCATCCCGGATCACTTTGATTACGACGTGGTGATGATGCCGCAGGGCTTCCGGGTGGGCACCCTGAACGAAGATTTCGCGTTTGAAAGCATGCCGGGCGACATATTCCAACTGGGCAACACCAGCTACCGGATCCTGAAAATCGAGCAGGGCCGGGTACTGGTCGAGGACGCGCACGGCCAGCCACCCACCATCCCCTTCTGGGTCGGTGACGCGCCCGGTCGCAGCGATGAGCTGTCGGCCGCGGTATCAGGACTGCGCAGCGAACTGAACCGGCTTCTTGATGAGCAGGGTGTCGAGGCAGCGCAGACCCACCTGCTGCAAGCGGGTATCGATGCGACTGCGGTCGCACAGGTGGTTGACTACCTGGCCGGCGCGAAGGAGGCCCTGGGTGTCATTCCGACGCAGGAATCGATCGTGCTGGAGCGATTTTTCGACGACACCGGCGACATGCACCTGGTGGTTCATGCGCCGCTGGGCTCGCGCATCATGCGGGCCTGGGGCCTGGCGCTGCGCAAGCGATTTTGCCGGCATTTCAATTTCGAACTGCAGGCGGCTGCGCTGGAGGACTGCCTGATCCTGTCGCTGGGAGAAACCCACAGCTTTGAAACCCGGGATGTGCCGGGCTACCTCAAGTCGGCCAGTGTCCGCAGCGTGCTGGTCCAGGCCCTGCTGGATGCGCCGATGTTCGAAGCGCGATGGCGCTGGAACGCGACCATTGCACTGGCTGTGCAGCGCATGCGCAACGGCCAGAAACTGCCGCCGCAGTGGCAGCGCAACCAGGCCGAGGACCTGGTGGCCGTGGTATTTCCGGACCAGCTGGCCTGCCTGGAAAACATTCGCGGCGAACGTGAAATACCCGATCATCCACTGGTCAACCAGACCATTAGCGACTGCATGACCGAAACCATGGACATCGACGGACTGGAAGCATTGCTGCGCCGAATCGAGGCAGGTGAGATTGAAATCCGTTGCCTCGACCTGATCGCGCCATCGCCGCTGTCCGCCGAGATCATCAACGCCAGGCCCTATGCCTTCCTTGACGACGGTGAGGCAGAGAACCGGCGCACCCGGGCCATCAGCCAAAACCCGAATGACCTGGGCGATGCCGCTACGCTGAGCATCATCTCGGTGGATGCCACCGAGCAGGTCAGGTCCGAAGCCTGGATCCGTCCCAGGAACCCGGATGAATTGCACGATGGGCTGCTGCAGCTGGGCTTCCTGACACGCAATGAGTTTTCCACCGGCACGTCGAGTACAGGTACGGCTGCCGGCAGTGCTGCCCAGTGGAGTAACTGGTTCCAGTTGCTGGTGAATGATCTGCGCGCGAGTTGCGTGCAGCGGGATGGCTGCGCATGGTGGGTCGCAACAGAACGGCTGGATGAATTTTGTGCCTTTCACCCCGATGCCGAATTGCGGCCCGATCCGGGCGACGTCTACCCCCGCAGCGAAGTGGATCGCGAACTGGCACTGGTCGAGATGTTGCGCAGCCGGCTGGCCGGGCTTGGCCCGGTGAAGGCCTCAACCCTGGCCGATGATTTTGCCCTGCCACAGGCTGAACTGGAGCTTGCGCTCATCAGGCTGCAAACCGAGGGTTACGCCATTGTCATGGATCAGCCCGGTTCGGGCGGTGACGAACAAAAGCCCTGGTGTGAACGCCGCCTGCTGGCCAGGATTCATCGCTACAGCCGGGACCGGCGCCGAAAAGCTTCGCGGCCGGTGCCTCCAGCAGCATTTATGCGTTTTCTGCTGAGCTGGCATGGACTGGATGAACCGGCCGGTGAACTCGAGCAGGTGCTGGCGCTACTCGAGGGGTGGGCTGCACCGGTTGCCGCCTGGGAACAGGGGTTGCTGGCCAGTCGCTGCGCCGATTATGATTCGTCACGGCTGGACGAGCAGTTTCTGAGCGGTTTTGCCACCTGGTTCCGTCCCGCCACCGCGGGGCAGGGCGGTCAGCAGTTGCTCGCCGCAACTCCGATTGCCATCGTGCCCCGGCGATATGCCGACGCCTGGAAGACCGGCTCTGACGGCGCGGCTGCCGAGCCGGGGTCACTGGCTAGCCGGGTGCTGGCGGCCCTGCAGGAGCGGGGCGCGATGTTCACGGTCGACCTCGAACAGCATACCGGCCTGATGCCGCTGCAGGTGGAGCAGGCGATCGCTGAACTGATCGCGCGCGGCCTGGTAACTTCCGATGCGTTTTCCCCGCTGCGCTGGTTGATCCGGCCGGAAGCAGAGAAGCGCCGTAAGCAGAAAGCGATGCGCAGGCGCCGTGGCGTGTCACAGCCGGGTTTAATGGGCCGCTGGAGCATGACACGTGAGACCCTTGAGGGCCCTGACGCTCAAACCGAGAGTGAGCTGTTTCCGGACCAGGCCAGGCTGGCTGTCGTTTGTGAAGCCCTGCTCAGGCGCTACGGTGTCGTATTTCGCGCCGTCCTTGAGCGCGAATCCCTGCTACCGCCCTGGCGGCACCTGTTGCGTTACCTGCGTCGGATGGAAGACCGGGGCGAGGTTCTGGGCGGCCGGTTTGTCGACGGCTTCTCGGGCGAGCAGTTCGCCTTGCCCGAAGCGGTCGGGCTGTTGCGGCGTTATGCGAAAGAGCCGGGTGAGCGCCAGCTCAAGGTGATCAACGCCACGGACCCCCTGAACCTGGGCGGCATCATCACCCCCGGGATCAAAACCGTGGCTAAGGCAGGTAACCGGATTCTGCTGATGGACGGCGAGCCGGTGGCGCGCATCCAGGGGGATGAGCTGGAATTGACGGGTAAATCCGGGAACTATCAAGTTCCGCGGAAGCGGAAAGGTATTTGCGCGTGGTAGCGCAGTTTGTCCGCCTCACTGGTGCGCTAACAAGAAAACCCCGGCACGTCGGCCGGGGCTTTTGCTTGCGGCCTTAAGGGTCTGCCAGGGTCGTTCAGGCTGCAGCCAACTGCCTGAGTACGTAGTGCAGAATTCCGCCATGACGGTAATATTCCATTTCCTTGGGCGTGTCGATCCGGACACGTGCCTGGAAGGTGGTCACAGAGCCGTCTTCAGCCGTGGCAGTGACTGACAAAGTATCTGAAGAATCATCTGCAAGTGCATCAATATCAAATGTTTCTTTACCCGTCAAGCCGAGTGTATCGGCATTCTCGCCGGCATGAAGTTCAGCGGAAGAACCCCCATTCCAACCAGGTTTGAACGGTGAATACGCTCGAAGCTCTCGGTGATCACTGCCTTGACGCCCAGCAGATTGGTGCCTTTGGCCGCCCAGTCCCGTGAAGATCCGGTGCCATATTCCTTACCGGCCAGCACGACCAGTGGCACATCCTCAGCCTGGTACTTCATGGCGGCGTCAAAGATGCTCATCTGCTCGCCGGAGGGCTGGAAAGTGGTCCAGCCGCCCTCGGTGCCCGGCGCCAGCTGGTTACGCAAGCGCACGTTGGCAAAGGTGCCGCGCATCATGACTTCGTGGTTGCCACGGCGTGAGCCGTAGGAATTGAAGTCCGCTCTCTGCACACCCTTGTTTTTCAGGTATTCGCCAGCCGGGGAGTCTTCCTTGATGGCGCCGGCGGGGGAGATGTGGTCCGTGGTGATGGAGTCACCGAGTTTCGCCAGGCAACGGGCGCCCTGGATAACCGGAATACCGGGCAGGTCCAGCGTCATTCCGCGGAAGTAGGGCGGGTTCTGGATATAGGTCGAGTCATCCTGCCAATCGAACATTTCGCCCTGCGGCGAGTCGATACTGTTCCAGCGCTCGTCACCTTTGAACGCATTGGCATAGCTGCTGCGGAACATCTCTGACGTCACGTTGTTTTGCACAACTTCCTGAATTTCATGGCTGCTCGGCCAGATGTCGCGCAGGTACACCGGGTTGCCATTGCTGTCCTCGCCCAGCGGCTCGCGGGTCAGGTCAACTTTCAGGCTTCCGGCCAGCGCGTAAGCGACGACCAGCGGCGGTGAGGCCAGGTAGTTCATCTTGACGTCCGCGTGGACGCGGCCTTCAAAATTTCGGTTGCCGGACAGTACCGAGCAAGCAACCAGTATCGTTTTCGCGAATGGCGTTGCCGACGGGCTCTGGCAAGGGGCCTGAATTACCGATGCAGGTGGTGCAGCCATAGCCGACCACGTTGAAACCAAGGGCTTCCAGGTCGTCCATCAGTCCGGCTTTGACGAAATAGTCGGTCACCACACGTGAGCCCGGGCCGAGAGATGTTTTCACCCAGGGCTTGACCCGCAGGCCTTTGGCGACCGCATTGCGGGCCAGCAGGCCGGCGCCAAGCATCACGGCGGGGTTCGATGTGTTGGTGCAGGAGGTAATCGCGGCGATAACCACCGCGCCGTCTTCCAGCGCGAACGTTTCGCCCTTGTATTCGACTTCGAGCAGAGCCGCTGCCGCTACGTCCGGCGCTGAGAGGGCCTACGTTCTCGAGGTAGTTTTCACGCATATCCGACAGCAGGACGCGATCCTGCGGGCGTTTCGGCCCGGCCAGGCTCGGTAGCACCGTAGACATGTCCAGTTCGAGTATGGCGCTGTATTCCGCATCAGGTTGGCTGGCTGTATGGAACATGCCCTGTGCCTTCATGTACGCCTCGACCAGCGCAACCTGCTCGTCAGAGCGCCCGGAAAGAGTCAGGTAACGCAGACTTTCTTCGTCTACCGGGAAAATACCGCAGGTAGCGCCATACTCAGGCGCCATATTGGCGATCGTCGCACGGTCCGCCAATGGCAGCGTCTGCAGCCCGTCACCGTAGAATTCAACAAATTTACCGACCACGCCGAGTTCACGCAGCATTTCAACGATGGTCAGTACCAGGTCGGTAGCGGTAGCACCCTCGGGCAATTTCCCCGTCAGTTTGAAGCCGACAACCTGTGGAATCAGCATGGTGATGGCCTGGCCGAGCATGGCAGCTTCGGCTTCGATGCCGCCCACGCCCCAGCCGAGAACGCCGATGCCATTGATCATGGTGGTATGCGAATCGGTTCCTACCACCGTATCCGGGTAAGCCACGCCGTCTGATCCAAACACAACGCGGGCCAGGTGCTCCAGGTTAACCTGGTGCACGATGCCGGTGTTGGGCGGCACCACGCGGAAGTTACTGAAGGCTGATTGCCCCCAGCGCAGGAAGCTATAGCGCTCATTGTTGCGCTGGAATTCAATCTGGTTATTCAGGTCAAGCGAGTTGGCCTGTCCGTAGCTATCCACCTGGACGGAGTGATCGATCACGAGTTCTGCCGGTGACAGGGGGTTGATCTGGTTTGCCTGGCCGCCCAGCGATGTCATGGCGTCACGCATGGCCGCCAGGTCGACAACGGCCGGCACGCCGGTGAAATCCTGCAGCACGACGCGGGACGGGGTAAATGCGATTTCAGTGCTGGGGTCCGCGTTGGGGTCCCAGTTACACAGGGCTTCGATATCACTGCGGGTGACGTCGACGCCGTTTTCATGGCGCAACAGGTTTTCCAGCAGGATCTTGAGGCTGAAAGGCAGCCGTGAAATATTGTGTTGCTGACCGAGTTTATCCAGGCTGAAGTAACGGTAATCTTCACCGTTGACATTGAGGCTGGAGGCGGTCGAGAAGGAATCTCCCATGCTGTTCTCCGTTATTCGACTGGGTGGTTTGGTGAACTGCTAATTATCGCCGAATTCGCGCAGGCTTTACAGTGTGAATCATTAACTGTGTGGATTATGCTTTTTAATGACCCCTTTGCCGCGCTCAACTCATCAGCAGGGCCTTGCCTTCCTGGATGATCTTTTTGCGCCCGAACATCAATTCGAAACGACCTCCGCCCAGCTGGCTCCACAGGATTGCCGAGCGCAGCCCGGCCAGCAGCAAAGTCCGTACCCAGTCGACTGTCCGCTCGTTTCTCAGGTACTGCGGGCTGCCGTTGACAACGATCCGGGGCGACAGCTTGCTGATCGTGTCGGTATACAGTTCTGAAATACCGTGCGCCTGCAGGTCTTCGCGCTCGTGCTGTTCCAGCTCCTGGCCCAGCGCGGAAATGTTTTCCAGCCCCTGCCCAACCTGTTGCTGGAGCTTGCCGGAACGACGAAATTTCTTTTCGATCTGCAGTAATCCCACCGCGTAGCGCAGCGATTCGGCATAGCGGCCGTCGCCTTCCAACACAGCCAGCATGGTCTCCACACCCAGTCGCATCTTGCTGACTTCGCCATAAACCTCTTCTGTCGACCCGGCTTCGAGTTTGAACAGACTGTGCAGGCTGGCGCTGGCTGCATAGCCGGACCAGGTGCCGTGGTTGGCCGCCTGCCGTACCAGCTCGGTAGCCTGGAAGACGCCGGACAGCGCCAGGGTTTTTTCTCTCATGGGTTCACCTTCTGTTGCGGTATCCGGGCCCGGGTCGCCGGGGGTGTATCGGCCCAGGCGATGACTCCGCCGCCCAGGCAGTTCTGGCCATCGTACAACACAACAGACTGGCCGGCAGTGACGGCCCGTTGCGGTTGTTCAAATTGCAGAAGCAACTCGTCACCGTCGATTTCGCGGATGGTGCAGGCCTGGTCGGACTGGCGATAACGGATCTTGGCGGTTAATTTCGCGCCTGCCAAAGGGGCAGTTCCTGAAACCCAGCTAAGCTGATTTGCCTCCAGCATGGTCGAAAACAGCCAGGAGTGGTCGTGGCCCTGGCCGGCATACAGAACGTTACTTTGCTGCTCTTTGTGCAGCACGTACCAGGCTTCGTCGCTGAATCCGCGCAGGCCGCCGATGCCCAATCCCTGGCGTTGGCCGAGGGTGTAGTACATCAAGCCTGTGTGCTGGGCGATAAGCTGTTCATCGATCGTTCTGATTTCCCCCGGGCAGGGTGGGATGTATTCACTCAGAAAATCCCTGAAGTTGCGCTCACCGATAAAGCAGATCCCGGTGCTGTCCTTCTTGTCATGTACCGGTAGTTCACGGTCCCCGGCCAGCATACGTACTTCCGGCTTGAGCAATTCACCCACCGGAAACAGCGTATGCGCCAGTTGCTGCTGCCCGATGGTGTAGAGGAAGTAGCTCTGGTCCTTGTTGGGATCGAGGCCTCTCAGCAGGCGATGAATTCCATCCTTGCAGTCGCTGCGCACGTAATGCCCGGTGGCGATGTAGTCGGCGCCGAGATCCATGGCATGCTCGAGAAAGGTTTTGAACTTGATTTCCCGGTTACACAGGATGTCCGGATTGGGGGTATGCCCGGCCCGGTATTCCTCGAGAAATTCCTCGAAGACGAAATCCCAGTACTCAGCCGCGAAATTGCGCCGGTGCAGTGTGATGCCTATTGCATCGGCCACCGCCTGGGCGTCAGCCGCGTCCTGTTCCGCCGGACAGGCCCCGAAGCGATCGTCTTCCTCCCAGTTCTTCATGAACATACCCGCGACGGCTTTGCCTTGCTGCTGTAGCAGCAGGGCGGACACGGCAGAATCGACGCCGCCTGACATCGCTACCATGATCAATTCCTGACTTGAGCCGCTCGTGTTCATGAGTTCATAAGTGGGGACGGTTGGCCGGTCAAAAAACCCGGCACTATCCGAATAATGACATCTGGGATAAAATTGCGCCATGGGACAGGAAATGGAATCACACAAAGAGCAGGGGTTGGCGCTCGAGGAAGCACGGCCGGAGGTCAAGCCGCCGCCGATGTACCGGGTGATCTTGCTCAATGACGATTACACACCGATGGATTTCGTGATCGAAATACTGAAGGTCTTTTTCGTTATGAGCCACGACCGCGCCACCCAGGTGATGTTACACGTGCACACCAAGGGCAAGGGCGTGTGCGGGGTTTTCACGTTTGAGATTGCGGAAACCAAGGTCGCGCAGGTCAACGACTATTCACGTCAGAGTGAGCATCCGCTCAAGTGCACGATGGAGAAAGCTTGAAACATTCTTCCGGCACCAGCGGTCTATTATCAATAACGCAGCCAGGGAAGAAACCCAGTGTTCAGTAAAGAGCTCGAACTTTCTATCAGCCAGGCGTACCAGGAAGCGCGCGAAAAACGTCACGAATTCCTGACCGTCGAGCACATGTTGCTGTCACTGCTCGATAATGCCTCGGCCCTGAGCGTCATCAGCGCCAGCGGTGTCGACATTGAAGGACTGGAGCGGGACGTCCGCAAAATCCTTGAAGACACCGTACCTCTGCTGGGCGATGAAGACAGCCGGGACACCCAGCCAACCATCGGTTTTCAGCGGGTGTTACAACGCGCGCTCTATCACGTTCAGTCAGCCGGCAAGGAAGAAGTTCTGGGCGTCAATGTACTGGTCGCCATTTTCAGTGAAAAAGATTCCTACGCGGCCTACCTGCTGAATCGTTGCGGGATTACCCGGCTGGATGTCGTCAATTTCCTGTCGCATGGCATCAGCAAGCTGGATGGCGAGAATTCCGGGGAAGCCGGTGCTTCGGTGCTGGAGGTGGAGGAAGCCGGCGCAGAACAGGCCAGCAGCGCGCTGGAGCAGTTCACCACTGATCTCAACCAGCGTGCGCGGGAAGACCGGATTGATCCGTTGATCGGTCGCGACAAAGAAATCCAGAGAACCGTCCAGGTCCTGTGCCGCCGGCGCAAGAACAATCCGCTGATGGTGGGTGAGGCCGGCGTGGGTAAGACCGCGATGGCGGAAGGACTGGCGCGTAGAATCGTTCTGAAAGAAGTTCCGGAGATACTGGAAAAGTCGACCATCTATGCACTGGACCTCGGCGCGTTGCTGGCCGGTACCAAGTATCGGGGGGACTTCGAAAAACGCCTCAAGGCGGTGATCAAGGAACTACAGGATATTCCCGATGCGATCCTCTTCATCGACGAAATACATACGATTATCGGGGCCGGTGCGGCTTCAGGCGGCGTGATGGACGCCTCCAACCTGATCAAGCCGATGCTCGCTTCCGGTGAATTGCGTTGTATCGGCTCGACGACGTTCCAGGAGTTTCGGGGCGTGTTCGAAAAAGACCGGGCCCTGGCGCGGCGTTTCCAGAAAATTGATATTTCCGAGCCCAGCAACAGTGAAACCGTGGATATCCTGCGCGGCCTGAAGAGCCGTTTCGAGGACCATCACCACGTGGAATACACCGATGAGGCGCTGGTCGCTGCGGTCGAGCTTTCCGCCCGTCACATCAATGACCGGCACCTGCCGGACAAGGCGATCGACGTCATTGATGAAGCCGGTGCACGCCAGCGCCTGCTGCCAGAGGATGAACGCAAGACCGTTATCGACGAGGCTGAAATTGAGCAGATCATCGCGCATATGGCACGGATACCGGCCAAGCAGGTGTCGACGTCAGACCGCGATGCGCTGAAGAACCTGGAGCGTGACCTGAAGCTGGTCGTGTTCGGGCAGGATGAGGCGATTGGTGCGCTGTCAGCTGCGATCAAGATGACCCGGGCAGGTCTGGGTGACGAAGAAAAGCCAATCGGTTCTTTCCTGTTCGCCGGACCCACCGGTGTCGGTAAAACAGAGGTCACGCGCCAGTTGGCTATGACCATGGGTATTGAGTTGATCCGCTTTGACATGTCCGAATACATGGAAGCCCATTCGGTTTCGCGCCTGGTGGGCGCACCTCCCGGTTATGTCGGTTTCGACCAGGGCGGTTTGTTGACCGAGGCGGTTACCCGCAATCCGCACGCCGTGCTGCTGCTGGATGAGATTGAAAAGGCGCACCCGGATGTTTTCAACATCCTGTTGCAGGTTATGGATCACGGCACACTCACCGATACCAATGGACGCAAGGCAGATTTTCGCAACGTGATCCTGGTGATGACCACCAACGCCGGTGCGGCGCAAAGCGCCCGTCGCTCTATTGGATTCACGGAACAGGACAATTCAACCGACGCGAAGGAAGTCATTCGCAAAGCTTTTGCACCGGAATTCCGTAATCGCCTGGATGCGATCATCAACTTCAAGCCGCTGGATATGCCGGTGATTTTGCTGGTCGTCGATAAATTCATGCTCGAACTGGAAGAGCAGTTGGCTCTGAAGGATGTCAGTATCACGGTAAGCCGCGAAGCCCGCGAATGGCTGGCGGAGAAGGGCTTTGATCCGAAGATGGGAGCGCGCCCGATGAAGCGTGTCATCCAGGAACAAATCAAGCGCCCGCTGGCGGATGCCCTGCTGTTCGGAGACCTGGCCTCAGGCGGGGAAGTCGAGGTGCAGGCGCCCGTCGATCAGGACAAAGTCGGGGAAGAAAATAGACTGGTGCTAAATGTCACTGCGGATAGCGGGGAACCAAAGGCTTTGCCGGCATCTGCAGATTGAGATGCCGTTTGATCGGCTTGTAAGCTACTTCGTCCGGTAGGTGATTCTTCCCTTCGAAAGATCGTAAGGCGTCAGTTCTACCTTGACTTTATCGCCCGTGAGTATCCGGATGTAGTGCTTACGCATGCGGCCGGAGATATGTGCAGTCACAACGTGACCGTTTTCCAGCTCAACTCTAAACATGGTATTTGGCAGTGTTTCCATAACAATGCCATCCATTTCAATAACGTCTTCTTTGGCCATTTGGCCCTCGCCTGTAATTTGAGAAGCGGTATTGTGCCACAAAATTCTTCTTGTAGTGTTGACTCTTAGGCGGTTTCCCTTACAATACGACGCCTCTGCGGGAATAGCTCAGTTGGTAGAGCACAACCTTGCCAAGGTTGGGGTCGCGAGTTCGAGTCTCGTTTCCCGCTCCAATATCCAAAACCCGGCCAATCGGCCGGGTTTTTTTATACAGATTGGCTTGGTAGCGGACTTTTATTGGGGTACGGACACCGGCTGGGCACCCAGTGCATCCAGCCTGAGGATGGAGTCTTCCAGGCCCAGGTACTCCCACCGCTGCAGCGCAATCGGGACATTTCCGTTGCTCATCAGGTAATCGTGAAACTCCCGAATGGAAAACTCATCGCCTTTTACGAGCTTTGCATCGGCAAGAAACCCCAGGATCTGAAGTTTTCCGACCTGGTAGGAAATAGCCTGGCCCGGGTTGAAAGCGAAGAAAACAGCCTCTTCCAGGGCGGTTTCGTAGTCCATCGGTACGACTTGTGACAGGAATTCCGCAGCCTGGTCGATGGTGAAATCACCTACCGCCAGGCGGATGTCGACCTCCACCCGCAATGCCCTAAGCCTCGCAAAGCTATAAATGATTTCCCTGGAACGCGGGCTGAAATCAAACAGGCCCGCCTGCAGCAGCAGTTCTTCAACATAAAACCCGATGCCCTCGTTGACGCTGGAATCGATATAACGCCGGCGGATTGGGTTCGGGTTGGCCCAGGACAGGGCCATTTGGAAATAATGGCCCGGGATGCCTTCGTGGATGATCAAGGGGCGCGGATCACGTGCCGCGGACAGGGCAAAGTAGGGCAGGTCGGCCGAGGGTTCCCTGATGTAACTGTAGGCGTCTTCATCCAGACGGGTCTCGGAGGTCAGGTCATCGGTTACACCCATGAAGGCAAGTGGTTCAAGGTACTCCGGCATGGGCCGGTTGCGGTAATGCATCAGCCAGTCAGGTACGCTCATGAGCTCCCGGGTTTCCAGGAACGTACGGATTTCATTTTCTTTCAGGAAGGAAGCCTGTACT
Source organism: uncultured Gammaproteobacteria bacterium (assembly GCA_963759035.1). Lineage (GTDB taxonomy): Bacteria > Pseudomonadota > Gammaproteobacteria > Xanthomonadales > SZUA-36 > JAHEFT01. The sequence continues at coordinate 113,423 of CAVWXL010000017.1, read as the reverse complement.
TGTTGCTGCGCGTTTTTAAACAGCTGCGGTTGCGGCAAGTCCACATTGCGGTTTTCCTCGATAACACTCCAGGCGACGGCCCGGTTCCAGGCCTGCCGTCCCTGGGCCAGCAACTGATCCGGCGTGGCGGGAATCAGCGCCACGTTAACCAGGAACCACTGGTACTTATTCGGACCCAGGGCAAAGGCGGAGCGCATCTTGTCCAGCCTTTTCTCCAACCACCTGGAATAGCCTTCAAGGCTGGAAGCCGCCTTACCGGTCGCCCTGTGCAAACGGCTTTGCAGATCTTCCGGAAAAACCGGTGCCAGCCCGGCCTCCATGCGGCGTAAACGGGGTTCAATATCGGCCAGCGTTGCGATGGTGGCTTCGGCAAATTTCCGGACGGCCAGATCGAGGTTGCCTTTGGCGTATTTAATGGTTTCTGGAAAGTGCTCAAGGCGCAGCAGGATATTCTCCGCCCGCTTTTCAGTCATCGGGCTGGAGATGATCAGCAATTCAAATACACTTCCCAGGGTCTGGTCGACATAAAACAACGGGTTGCGTCGAGGCGCCGCCAGGATATCGAGTTCCCAGTGCACACGTTGGATTGCCGCCCGCAACAGGTGCGCATCGACCTGGTGTTCAATACTCCAGCTCTCGGTATCGAGTTCATTAATCGACTGCAGGAAGAGCTCGTAATCATCGCGGTAGCCTTCAATCGCGTCCTGGGAAAAATCCGGCACCCAGCCGTCGGGCCTCTCCACTCGGGGTATGTCATCGCCCTGGACCGGTTGCTGGACCCGCCGCCAGTCAAAGAAACTGCGCGCAAGTGACTGCAAGGTGGCTTCTGCCCGGGTATCGTCCGGCCCGGGCTCGCTGGATTCAAAAGCAGCCAGGTCGACCGGACCGGCGAGCAACATCGTTAACAGGAAAGCGTTCAGGGATCGCAATGCAGCACCTCAAGTGACGTTACAGCCTGGGATCATTGTGATCGGAATCACTGACAAAAAAAAGCCCGGCGAACCGGGCTTTCCAAAAAAGCTTCGTATGTGCTTACTTGATGGTGATCTCGCGCACCATGTATTCACCCGTGATTTCACGCATGGCAGGGTAGTTCTTGGTGATTTCGCGGGTCGAGTCGCGGTTGGCGTCACCCCAGGCTTGCATGAACTTGTCGTACTCTGCCTTGTTGGGATCCAGCTGGTCGCTGTTGGCAAACTTGACCACCAGGATCAGGTTGGCGTCACCGCTCGCGCCTAGCTGGCTACGGAAAATGAAAAAATCGTCTATCTGTCCCAGTTCCTTGGCGACCTTGTTGGATGCCACCCAGGTATCGCGCAAGCCTTCCAGGTAATCGTCGCTCCTGTTTGGAACCACTTTTACCATGGTGATATTCCACAGTTCATCGCTGATGTCGTAATCTTTCCAAGGCTCGAGCTGAGCCATTGCAGCAGTGGAAAACAGGGTGAGCAGGATTGCGCTGAATATTGACTTTACTAGCATGAAGATCTCCTCATCTTAATACGGTTATGTGCCTTTTGGCTCATTAACTATAGCAGCGGAAATTATTTCTGCTTATCCTTACGGGATGACATCAAATCCGCTTGTGACGCTACTTGACCGCCAGGGCTTTGCAATGCTGGACGGCGGCCTGGCCACCCAAATGGAACAGCGGGGTGCAGACCTGGCTGATGACCTGTGGTCGGCGAAAATGCTGATCGAGGCGCCGGAAATGATACGCGGGGTGCATTCTGATTTCCTCAAGGCCGGTGCCGACATCATTGCCACGGCAACCTACCAGGCCAGCTTCCAGGGTTTTGAACAAGCAGGCTACCGGGCAGAGCAGGCAGAGAGCCTGATACGCCTCGGGGTTGACCTTGCCGTGCTGGCCCGCGAGTCGTTCTGGGCAAAGAATGAAAACCACGTGGGCCGCAGCCGGCCGCTGGTCGCCGCCTCAATCGGGCCGTATGGCGCCACTTTGCATGACGGTTCGGAATACCACGGAAATTACGGCCTGGGCAAGACAGAATTGAAGGATTTCCATCGCCCGCGGATGCAGATATTGGCAGATACCTCTGCCGACCTGTTTGCTTTCGAGACCATCCCGTCCAGGCTGGAAGCAGAAGCCCTGGTCGACCTGATGCAGGAGTTCCCTGGCTGGCATGCCTGGCTCAGTTTTAGCTGCAAGGATGAAAAACAGGTAAGCCATGGCGAACTGTTCGCCGATTGCGTGGCGTTGGTTGAGGTGTCAGATCAGATACTTGCTGCGGGGGTTAATTGTACGGATCCAGAGTATGTCAACGCGTTGCTTGAGTCGGTGGATAGCCATAAAAAGCCCCTTGCTGTCTATCCCAACAGCGGAGAGCAATGGAATGCACAAGGCAATCAATGGGTAGGGGATGGCTGTGCGACAATGCCTGTTCAGGATTGGTACGATAGGGGTGCCCGGCTGATTGGCGGTTGTTGCAGGACAACGATGGAAGATATAACCCGTATGCGTTCTAATGTGGCCCAGCATGTCAGCAAGGGCCGTTAATGAACAGTAAGCCGATCTGCGCCCGCATCAGGTGGTTCACTGGCGTAGCTACTACCAGCATTCTGCTCGCCTCCTGCGCAGCGGTAGGCCCTGATTTCGTGGCTCCGGAAGCACCTGTCCCCCAGGCCTGGGAACCGGTTGACGGGGCGGGTCTGCACGCCACGCCTTACGAGGTGATCGAGTGGTGGCAGGTTTTTGAAGACCCTGTCCTGGACCAACTCGTCAGTATTGCCCAGCAACAAAACTATTCTCTGGAGCTTGCGGGTCTGCAGGTTCTGGAATCCCGCGCGCAACTGGGCATCGCGACCGGAAGGCAATATCCGCAACAACAGCTTATCGCAGGCGGGGCCACGCGGATTTCTCCGAGTGAGAATGCAGGGCAGGGCACCAACAATTTCAGCCAGTACGACCTGGGTGGTTCAGTGGCCTGGGAAATGGACTTTTGGGGCAAGTTCCGGCGCGGAATTGAATCTGCCGACGCTGCCTTGATGGCATCTGTTGCCAATTATGATGAAGCCATGGTGCTTGTCACGGCCCAGGTCGTCAGCACCTATGTGACGATCCGCACCATTGAAGAGCAATTGCGGATTGCGCGGGAAAATCTCAAGCTGCAACAGCGCAGTTATGACATCGCTGAAACCCTCTACCGTAATGGTCAGGATTCCGAGCTCGATGTGCAGCAGGCCCTGGCTTTGCTGCTCGGCACAAAGGCAGCTGTTCCCAGTCTGGAAAGCCAGCTGGGCCTGGCGCAGAATGCCTTGAATACGGTACTGGGACAGAACAATGGTTTTGTCGAAAATCTGATCTCGCCCGGACCCATTCCAACCGCACCCAGCCAGGTTGCTGTCGGCATCCCTTCTGACCTGCTACGCCGCCGGCCGGATGTGCGGCAGGCTGAATTGCAGGCGGTGGCTCAGAATGCCCAGGTGGGCGTTGCTACGGCAGACTTATATCCGAGTATTTCCCTGGGCGGTTCACTGGGTGTGGTCAGTATCTCCAAAGACGTTGGTGGCGGGGGCGCATCCAATCTGTTCAACTCAGACAGCATCAGCTACAACGCGGGTGCTTCATTCAGCTGGCCGGTGTTGAACTACGGTCGGATACGCAACAACATCCGCGTGCAGGACGCCCGACTGCAGCAGGCTTTGGTGGCTTATCAGCAGTCTGTGCTGCAGGCGGCTCAGGAAGTAGATGACGCCATGGTGTCTCTGGCCGGTTCGCAGGCAGAAAGTGCCATTTTGGTAGATGCAGTGAAGGCGGCACGCCGTTCCAATGACCTTTCACTGATCCGTTACAAGGAAGGCTTTTCCGGATACCAGCGGGTGCTGGATGCACAGCAGCAACTGATCACCCAGCAAAATCGACTGGCAAATACCCAGGGGCAGGCTGTGCAGAGCCTCGTATCTCTTTACAAAGCATTGGGTGGTGGATGGGAGGTCAGAGAGGGCAAGGCATTCGTGGATGAAAATACGTTGACCGTAATGCGTGAGCGGACCAACTGGGGAGGCTTGTTGGATGACCAGTAAGAGGAAAAAAGATCCGGTCCGTAAATGGACGTTTATTGTGCTGGCGCTGTGCGTCATCCTGCTGGTTTTCTACCTGGTGGGTGACCGGATCACGCCTTATACGTCGCAGGCGAAGGTCCATGCCTACGTCGTGCCGATTGCCCCACAGGTAGCCGGCAGGGTGGTCGAAGTGGACGTAGCAAACAACCAACTGGTGAAGGCCGGTGAGCCCTTGTTCAGCATTGACCCCGGCACCTACGAACTGGCTGTGCAATCGGCCGAAGCGACATTGCAAACAACGCAGCAATCAGTAGACGCAGGTAGTGCAAACGTCTCTGCCGCGAAAGCCAATGTCGAATCCGCCAAGGCTGTGGTCAGGCGTTCCGAGCAGGACGCCGTCCGCATGCGCCGTATCCGCGAGGAAGACACCGGCGCGATCTCGGAAAGGCGCCTGCAGTCTGCCGAAGCCACGCTGGCCACATCGCGTGCCCAACTCGCAGCAGCAAAGGCCTCGCTGGAGTCTGCAATCAGTGCGTTGGGTTCCACCGATGAGAACAATGCACAAGTACAACAGGCGCGATCAGCCCTGGAGAAAGCCCAGCTCGACCTGCAACGCACCGGAGTCTCTGCACCACGGGATGGCATGATTACCGATTTACGGGTTGACCTGGGTAACTACGCGGCGTCCGGGGCGGCGTTGATGACCTTTATTGCAATTCACGACACGTGGATCCAGGCGGATCTGTCTGAGAACAACCTGGGGCACGTAGACCCGGGAGATGAAGTCGAGGTTACATTTGATGTGTTGCCCGGCAAGGTTTTCAAGGGAACAGTGCGGCAAATGGGTTATGGCGTTGAAGTCAATTCCAATGCGCTGGGAACGTTGCCCACCATCGATAACCAGCGGGACTGGCTTCGTGCCGAGCAACGCTTTCCGGTCACGATTGACTATGATTATGGTGACATAGACATAACGGACTTGAGAGTCGGGTCCCAGGTTTCAGTCATCGTCTATACAGGCGACAACCCATTTTTCAACGCGGTCGGGAAATTTTACATCCGGCTGAACGCCTTGCTGAGTTATGCCTATTGAGATGCATCCGGTAGCGGCCAGGCGGATCATCAGGCTGGCTTTCGGCACGGCGCTGGCGCTGTGGGTGTCACAGGCCATGAACTGGGGGCTTTCATTTATCACGCCGGTGCTGCTCTCAATGCTGTTGGCGCTGCCGTTGCCGGCGCCCAACTTCAAGCAAAGCCTTACTTTTGTGCTCGCGCTGGCCATTCCTGTCTGGCTTTCAACCTGGCTATTATTGCCGTTTCTGACTTACCAGCCAGCGGTTGGAATGTTGTTGCTGATCGCCGCCTGTTTCTGGAGTTTTTACTACAGCGCCAGCGGTGGTTCCCCCGTGCTCGGTGCTTTCCTGACAGTAGGTCTGGCCATTGTTGCAGCCATCGGGTCGGTTTCCATCGACCAGGTAATTGCCGTCAATAAGGCGCTGACACTGAACGCAGTGATCGGAGTAGCGATGATGTCGCTGGCCTATGGCCTGTTTCCCGAATTGCCACCAGATGGTCCTCAACAAAAGAGGCCGAAGGCTAAACTGCCAGGACGAGAAGAAGCCATTCGCAGCGCATGGCGCTCGACCGCGATTGTCCTGCCGATAGTCGTGTTTTTCCTGTACTACTCGGAAAGCGCGTCCTACCTTGCCGTGATGATCAAAGTGGCCTCGATGGGGCAACAGGCAGAAAGTGACAATACGAAAGCCGTAGGCCGGTCGCTGCTGATGTCCACGTTCATTGGAGGAGTCGGCGCTGTCATCATGTGGAATGTATTGAGCATCTGGCCATCGCTGGTGATGTACACACTTCTGGTGGTATTGGGCGGACTGATCATGGGCCGGCGTATTTTCCAGGGTCCGGGTATGTCGCCCAAGGCCGGTGTCTGGTCTTATGCCTATTTGACCATGTTGGTAGTCATCGCACCGGCCGTGCTGGACGGGGCCGGAGGGGATGCTGCCGGGGTGAAGTTCATGGACCGACTGATGATGATGGGTTGGGCCACACTGTACGGCGTGGCGGCAGTTTATGTGTTTGACGCGTTTTGGCGTGGCAAAGCAACACAGACGGTAGTAGAATAGCGCGCCTTAACAGGATCCTGTTACCGGAGGCTAGGTGGCAGAGTGGTTATGCAGCGGCCTGCAAAGCCGTGGACGCCGGTTCGATTCCGACCCTAGCCTCCATTTTTTACCGGCCTGATGGCCGGTGAAAAATGAAGCCCAGGGGAAATCACCGGCCGCTAACTATTTTGGCCTCGTTCTTCGACAAGCTTCGGATTCGGTACAGGTGTGTACTGCTTGGTGGCATCATGGCGCGAATCCGGGTTCGATTCCGACCCTAGCCTCCATTTTTTACCCCATGCGGCCCGGATGGCGAAATTGGTAGACGCAAGGGACTTAAAATCCCTCGGTGGAAACACTGTCCCGGTTCGAGTCCGGGTCCGGGCACCACTAATTCAACCACAAATACAATCACCCACCGGGATTTCCTTGAAATCCTCGAAACCTCTGTGATTCAGGGCGCTCGTCATTGCAATTTTACGACCATCGGTCTAAGTTGAAAATCAGCACATTGAGCAAAGGAACAGGAAGCGTCAAAAGCTCAATTTGATCTGCAAAGGAGCGATACCCAATTGGCTGCTTTAAGAACACCCGCGATTCCCGTTTATTTCATCGTTAAAATTATTTTTGTATTAACCTTGAATTCACTCCAGGCTGCAGATGACCCGTTTTTCAGCAGCTCATTTGAAGACTGTTCGAAGGAACCATTTTGTACGCCTTTGACTACGTATGAGGATGACATTCATCCTCTTCTGGAGGCAGATTGCGAAAGGTGTCACAGGCGGGGGGCAGGGGGATATACCGTCAATGATGATGTCGCTGTCTCATACGCCTCAGCGGTATTGAGGGTCGATCTGGGAGACCCTGAATCTTCGCTCATCCTGCAAAAAGCATCGGGAACAGTTGACCATGATGGTGGTGAGATCTCCGGCTATGCGTTGGGCGAGGAGAACTACTTATTGGTTCTGAAATGGATAGATGACGGTGTTTTAGAATAGCTCATGCGACTACCAGACCTACGAAGTAGGATATGAAGAGCCCCTGCAATCAAACTGAGAAGTTCGATGAGATTCATAGTCATTTTTCTGGCCTCGCTGCATTTGTATGCCTGTGCCGAAGCTCTCGAGACCGCTGACTCCAAAGCAGTGCAACCCGACTACGTTATAACTCGTGGCCAGGAGCATTTTGCGTTCAGTCGCGCGATTCCAGCGGTTATCCGGGTTCCCAGTGGCGCAATAATCGAAGCGCATACCAGGGAAGCATCAAACGAATTCATAAAGCCTGGAATGACCCTCGAAGAGTACCGTGCGATCGAATGGCCTGATGATTTCGGGCATCCGTTGGCGGGGCCTGTCTATGTAGAAGGAGCAGAGCCAGGTGATGTTCTTGCCGTAACCCTGCACCACATTGAACTGGAAAATTGGGGTTGGACCGATTCTGACCCTCACTGGGCGTATTTGGGTGACGAACTCGATGGGGCATACCTGAAAACCTACAGCTTCGAGGAGGGCAGCAAGTATGCACAGTTCTCAAACGATATCGAGATTCCGTTAAGACCCTTTCCCGGCGTCATGGGGGTGGCTCCCGACACTGATGAGATGCTGTCCACTATTCCACCCAGGGCAAACGGGGGAAACCTGGACGATCCGGACATGGTCGAAGGATCAACCGTTTACTTCCCGATATTCGTCAAAGGGGCGCTGTTCTCCATTGGCGACACGCATGCCGCCCAGGGGCACGGTGAAGTGAGCGGATCCGCCATCGAGGCGCCAATGCGCATTACCTATGAGGTCAATGTACTTAAGGAATCGCGGCAAATCACTGAACCTCAGTACGAAACCGATGAATTCTATGCCGTCACAGCTTTTGCCTTGACGCTCGATGAGGCCGCCAAAAAAGCAACGCGTTTTATGATCAACTATCTGATGGAAGAGCACGGGTTAGAACAGCACGAAGCGAACATGCTTTGTTCTGTTGCGGCGGATCTCAAAATTGCAGAAGTTGTTGACGGAAACGTGCTGGTGTCCATGCATATCTCTAAGTCGCTGTTCGAAAAAGTCGGGTATCCGTAGCAATTGAGGGCGACTGGGAGCGCTTGATGCAGCGGCACAGGGCCTTTATTGCTTGCGCAGAATCTTGAGAATACGGCTATAGACTAGTTCCGTCATCGCCCATGACTTACCGCCGGATGTGTTTACAAACTGGATCATCACGGTATCGATGTCTTCATGATAACGGGCGATACTCGAGTAGCCCGGTACCGAACCGGTATGTTCGTACTCATAAACAGAGGAATATATCGCCTGTTCATCTTCACTCAACAATGAACCATCGTTTAATGCCCGCAGGAATATTCCCACGTCCTCTGCTGTAGCTATCATTGAGCCGTGATAAATTTTCTTAATATCAGGCTCGTAGCCTACGAAATAACCACTCATAACATCGTCTATATCCACTTCATGAACCGAGCCGAATGTGTTGTTCAGCTCCAGCGGTATCAGTATTTCCTCCTTGATATATTGGTGACGGCTATTACCCGTCACTTTGTCAATGATTTCGGAAAGCAATAGATAGTTCGTATTTGAATAATCGTATTCTTCATTCGGTTCGAAGACAGCAGGCAAGTCCAGTGCAAATTCAAGTGCTTCTCTACTGGTTTTCGGTGGGTCCTCCCATGGGAAATCAGGATGGTCGGTTAAATTGGGAATGCCACTCCGATGTTGCAGCATCATTCTCAAGGTGATTTTTTCTGCATTTTCAATCCTGCCCACAAGTTCGGGAAAGTGATCAGCGAGTTTATCATCCAGCAAAATACTTTTTTTATTCAACAACTTACTTATAGCAACGGCAACATATAGCTTGTCGATACTGGCGATCTTGAACAATGCTTGGGGGTCGGCTGGTATCTGGTTCTCTCTGTTATTCCAGCCTGCTGAGAAAACAGTCGGTGTGGTACCTGATCGATCGACATAAACGACGATACCATCCAGCCCATGGTCAATCGCATCATCGACTTGTTGCTGAACCGTATCGGGTAATGGTGCTAACCATGCCCATAAAAGATTCCATGGTATGTACAACAAAGAGATTACCGTAGCAATGGGCAGGATGACTCTGAGCGCTCGCCGTGTACGACTTGTTTTCCAATTTTCCATGTTCTATACCACGTGGTCAGCGATTTTCTGACTGCTGAGAGGGTCGCGATAGCGGCAGTATATGGTAAAAACTATGAAGCCAAAAGAATCGCTAATACGGAAAATTTCATAGGAACCGCAATTAATACATTGGTATTGGACAAAGCCCGGCGAACAGTTACCCTACACATCACAATCAGCTTACCGGAGCGCTGTTTTGAGTGGTCTACGACAAATTTTACTGATGATCCTGCTGCTTAGCTGCATCGGGGCAGCATCAGCGCAGGAACCACAAACAAGCAACGAACTGAGCCAGGAACTGGTATCGGCGAGAATTCAAACGCTTAGGGAGAGCGGTAGCCAGGAAGGTGCTGAAACCACGATTGGAAGCTACGAAGCGGTGCTCAATTGGCTCGGGGAAGCTGAAGTACACGCCGCCTCGGAAAAAACTTACTTGCAGGCACAGATTGATTCTCCGGGGCAGGAAGCTGAAATTCGTGATCGTATGGAAACCATGGAATACCGTGCAGCCGACATCGATCCGGCCTCGGCTGCGAAGCTCTCGAAGGAAAAGCTCGATAGCCTGTTGGCTTCTCTTCAGCAGAAATTGCGTGAATCCCAGGCCAAAAAGAGCCAGGTGGATGAGAAAATCCTGTCTGAGCAAAGCAGTGCACCCAACATTCAGGTCCGGTTTGAATCGATTGATAAACGACTGCAGGAACTGCCCGGCACACCCGTTACCATTGAGCCGGATCTGCAACCCTCACAGTTCGAGGCCACGCAGTGGGCTGAGCTGGCTGAACGTAAGGCGTTAAACGCTGAGCGTAGATCCCTGGAAGCCCAGTTGGCCAGCCAAGCTGCGCGCTACAGCAGACAAAAAGCGGAAAGTGAAGAACTCACACTTATTAACAATGGCCTGACCCATGAAATTGATATTCTGGAGAAGGAGCTTGCTTCAAGGGCGAAAGTTCAGGAGTCAGAAACCAGTATCAACCTGGATGAAAACACACCGGGCTTTGGGTTCGTCCAGGAGCTGGTGGATAACAACACGCAACTGCGGGATCAGGCTGCCAAGCTGGACAAAATACTGGCCGCTTTGAAGGAAGAAAATCAACAGATTGAAAAACAGTCATTGTCTTTGAGTGACCGCTTTGAAGGAGTCAAGACACTCGTTTCACTCGCGGATGACAGCACCTCTCTTGGCCCCATGCTGATGGTTAACTGGCACCAGGTTGATAGTTTTAGACTTGATGATGCCGCCACTATCACGCCAGGTGCTATCGGTGATCATGTCATTCAACGTACCCGCTATGAGGACACGCTGAGCACCCTTTCGAATACGACAAAGTATATTTTGAAAGGTTTTGCTGCCGACATCGGTACCCCGGAACCTGAACTCGATGAGAAAGTTATCGAAACCGCGAAAGACCTGGTTCGCTCGAAACGCGAGCTCCTGACCACATTGATCTCAAGTGAAACAGATTTGGTCAATACACATGGAGACCTAGAACGGAACCGTTCGAAGCTAAGCGAACAGGTTTCAGAATACCAGGCATACCTTGGTAGCCGAATACTCTGGGTACCGAGCCACCCGCCACTTTCTACTGAAATTTTGAAAAATATCCGCCTGGAGACCGGGGCCTTCTTTACCAGGCTTTCCGAATTAAGCTTTACCCGTCTTACAAAGACCGGCGCGCTTGTTTTCGTTTTGGCCATGGCCCTGCTGGTGCTACGAAGAAAGATAGACTCACGTCTTATCAGCATCAACAAAATGGTTGGCAGGGTTCGTGAAGATTCAATCCTCCATACGTTGCGGGCGCTTCTGCTAAATCTCATTCGGTTCATGCCGTTCCCCTTATTGCTGCTCCTGTTAGCAAACAGTGTGCAAAGTCCGGATTCGGATACCGCTCCCTATCTCGCAAAGGGCCTTCAGGATTCGATCAGAATTTTGTTGTTACTTCTATTGGTCCGTACTTCCTGTCTCGAATTTGGAATCGCCCGTACGCATTTTGCATGGCCAACGGAATACTGTGAGAACCTGCAGAACTTAAGTAACCGGTTACTGATCTGGTGGTTCCCATTGGTGGTACTAACGGCGTTTATTTTTCAAGTAGAGCTTAACTCGATCAGTGCGGTATTGGGCCGCCTGCTTTTTTGTGTAGCCATGATCGTCTTTACCCTATTAGTTTATAGCTTTCTGGCTTCCAACCCATTGTCGCTGAAAAGCCACAGATACCAGCGCTTTTGGTTATTCGCCCTGACACTCATTAATGGTGTTTATTTCATTGCATTCACTATCTTTGGCTACCTTTATTCAGCCCAGGTCCTTTTTGGAATGGTGATTGATTCGTTGGCGGTTATTATTGTTCTGATTTTCTCTTATGAGATCATGCACCGTTGGTTGCTTGTTGTCCGTCGACGCTTGCGCTTTAATGAAATGCTGGCCGCGAGACAAGCGCCAAAAGAGGGTGAAGCCCCGGAGCCAGAGCCTGAAGAAGTCAATCTCGTTTCACTCAGTGAGTCTGTTTCCAGCCTGTTGAAGGTCGCTACTATAACCATTGCCGCCTTTCTGCTTTTCTTTATTTGGGCACCCCTGTTCCGAGCCCTGGAAGTCCTGGAAAGCATAACGCTCTGGACGGTTAACGATATGGCGGATGGTGAAGCCATTTTGACCAGCATTACGCTTGCATCTGTGTCTCTGGCATTGCTGATTGGTATTTTTACCGTTGTTGCCGCGCGCAATGTGCCGTCATTATTGGCGCTGATACTCAGAAGCCGAGAGAATATTTCTCAAGGAACGCGTTACGCCGTGGTCAAGTTGTTGGGGTACCTGATCATCAGCGTTGGCACCCTGGCCTTCCTTTCCACGCTCGGGTTGAGGTGGGACCGTTTGCAATGGTTGGTGGCAGCACTTGGTGTGGGTATCGGTTTTGGCTTGCAGGAGATCATAGCCAACTTCATCAGCGGCTTGATTATCTTGTTTGAACGGCCTATCCGGGTTGGAGATACGATCACCGTGGGCGAGAGTTCCGGGCAGGTGATCCGCATCAGGATTCGGGCTACTACCATTCGCGATTTCGACGGCAAAGAACTACTGGTTCCGAACAAGGAGTTTGTGACTGGTCGCCTTTTGAACTGGACTTTGAGTGATTCCAGTATTCGTATGACACTGGATGTGGGTATTGCCTATGGTAGTGACGTGCGCAAGGCTGTCGCAATATTGCAGGACGTGTTGGAGAATCATGAGCTAATCGCTGATGATCCTGCACCCGACGTGATTTTCAGCAAGTTTGATAATAGCGCCCTGAATTTGACCGCACGGTATTTCTTCACCGATGTGCAACAACGCGGATTTTTGCTCAGTGATCTGCACATGAGAATCAATGATGCTTTTGCAGAGGCCGGCATTGTCATTGCCTTCCCGCAGGTTGATGTGCATTTCGACCGGGATGATCAAGCCGGAATCCCGCACCAGGCCGCCACGCCTGCTTAATTGCGAAGAGTGGTTAGGTATCGATTAGATAGCCGACTGCCTGGCTTGATCTACCCGTTGTCTTACAAAGCGCACATGCATGCGCAGGTGATACAACTGATCCGCATAGGATAGCGGGACGTGAACCTCTGCCAGCTCCTCTTCAATATCTTCTATCTGCGTCATGCATTGATCCATGGCGGTCACGGCTATCCAGAATGGAAGGTAGCGTTGCAGCAGAGGTGGCCCCTTCACCAGATATCGACGTGCGTCTTTGTTAATCGGAAATGTGGTGTGATTGGTCGAGGGGAACTCACCCTGTTTTTCGAACAGTCCACCACCGGAGTGGATCTCCACTGCGGCTTGAACCAACAGCAATGTAAGGGTTGGGTGGAGCCTGGATTTTGCTGTGAGGCTGGCCACTCCCGCCAGCATGGTAATGTCGGTGGGTGGCAAGTCCCGCCGCAAGTCCATCACGCCCCTGGGTAATACGACACTGGTTAAAGAATTGTATCGCCGCTTGTAGGCTTCGGCGCGAATGAAGGGCGTCAGGTAAATCCCGTCACTGAGCAACAACCGCTTGATATATGGTGCTTGTTCGGAAGCTACGAAACCGGCTATTTCAACGCGACCATTTAACAAGGCATCCGCCGCATCGTCACCTCCCAGCTCCAGGGCTTCGAACGCTGTGGTCGACAGCGCATTGTTCTCAATCAGGGTTTGCATCGTCATAAGCGTGCCGCTGCCGCGTTCACCGATTGCGACCCGGCGACCATTAAATTCCGTCACTGTGAGCGGTGCCGGTTCCCGTCGAAAAATCCACAGCGGTTCATAGAACAGGCTCGACAGTGCGGTCAGCCCGGATGCATCATCTTTAGTTCCAACTCCGCCCTGTAACAGGGCCACATCAACCTTGCTTTGCGGATCCATCAACAGTTCGAGGTTTTCAATTGATCCCGATGTTTCGAGCAATTCAAGCTCAATGCCGTGGCGGGCCAGAATTTCACGGTACTGGAGTCCGAAGCGATAATAGGCTCCATCAGCGCTGCCGGTTGCCATTACCAGGTGCTTTGGAGGCGCCGGCTCAACAAACTGCCAGGCCAGAACAAATCCGGCTATGGTCAGCAGGACGACGACGCCGTATATGCTCAGGAAGTCCCGGAATGGCTTCCTGCGTTCCTGCCCGGATAATTCACCGGTCTGGAGCATTCTGTTTATCCTGGTTCATATCAAAGGCCAGCTTGTAGGCCACCCAGTACTTGTAGATATTGCTAACGTACTGCACAGTTTCGCGACCAATGCGTTTTGCAGCAACCACTTCCACATTGTCAAACCAGATGTTGGGATCGAGCCCCATTTCTGCAGCCTCCTTGCGCAGGCGTATGACTTTGCCGGGACCCGCATTATAGGCGGCGAATGTAAACAGGGTTTGCTCCTCTCTGCTCATCTCCGGGTCATTGAAATATCTGTCGCGCAGCCAGCGCATGTACTTGGCGCCCGCGTGCACGTTGTTTTCCAGTTCGGTGATGCCTTCTATGTTGACACTCTTGTCGGCGGCGGTGCTGGGTAGCAACTGCATTACGCCAACGGCCCCGGCTGAACTGCGAGTTTCCTGGTCCAGTCGGGACTCCTGGTAAGCCTGGGCGATCAACATCAACCAATCGAAATCGTACTGGTCCGCGTACTGCTGAAACAGAGCCGCTGTTTCATTGAATTTCTTCATTTCACCGGAGTCCAGCGCATTGCGGACGTGTTGGGTGTTTTGCAGGTAGCGTTTGAACAGAATGTTGCCCATCAGGCTGCCTTTGCGATTTTTCTTGACATACTTGTTAACGACCTGCTCAAGTTCCGGACTGTTCTCGCGAAAAGCCCAGGCGATATTGCCGCCGTTACGCAGCGCCAACTCTTCATGAATTTGGATATTGTCGAAAATCTGCTCCCAGAAATGGCCCTTATGTGAATCCACCACGATGGCCGGTATTAATTGAGCATTGACCATTTCCAGAAGGTCTTCGTCTTCCAGGTACTCAGACACCAACACGATATTAATGGGTGGAATCCCTCTTTCCTTCAATGTCACGTTGGCTTGCAAAAGACTCGAATGATAACTGCTGGATTCACGCACATGCACACTCATCCCGGATAGCTCGTCAATGCTGGACATCAATTTGACGTTCTTGCCGGTGACGACCAGTTCCCGGACGTTTTTAAGCAGCGGTATCGAAAAATCGACAACTTCCTCGCGTTCCGGAGTAATTGTCATGTTGGCCGCCGCGATATCTCCGCGACCTTCGAGAAGAGCAGGAATCAGTTGGTCGCGGCTAACAGGAATGAATGCCAGGTAAACCGGTAAGTGGCCAGTTTCCATTTCTTCATTGATTTGCTTTTCAAAGGCCTTTAACAAGTCGTGGGTCATACCGCGTTGTTGGGCGCCATCGAAGAAATAGAAAGTCTTGCTGCGCACGACCAGTGCGCGGATTAGCCTCACATCCAGCATGTCCTGGTAGCTGCGAGTGGCTCGTTCTGAGAGCAGGCTGAAGTCTTCTGTGCCTGCCAGAGGGTGAGAGATCATACTGCAAGCCAGCAAAGTGGCTGCAATAACGAGATTTCTAATCATATTGAACCGATTTCCATCTCATTAATTTAATTGATAAATTCGGATCGGTAGCTGACATGAGTCCGCTGGATCGTGTTTGCTAGCCGTTCTGAATCCAGATCCCTATGCAGCGCTCTTTTTTCTTGTGCCAAACGCCGATGCAAACGCCCACTTTCACAAGCGCCGTGCCGCTGCCGTTAGCCGGCATGATCAGTCGTTTGCCCTGGATTGATTCAGGATCGACCTGATATATCCCGGGCGCAACTTCTTTGCCAACGGCTCTGATTGAAACCGTTGGCGACTTTGCCCCCACTTCCGCCACGGAAATGACCTGGGTTTCCTGCACTACCATTCGCGTCGCCTTCGTCGCCTTCGTCGCCTTCGTCGACTCTTGCGCCAACAATTCGCCAGCGGCTCCAAGAGTGACGATCGATAGAAGCAGGCTTGTAAAAATACGTTTAAGAACGGTTCGGTGGAATGTGATTCTGGTCATTTGCTTTGCCTCGACTGATACTATCGTTGGATAGTTATTCTCATAGTAACTATAGGACATTAAGTCTGGATTGCAATTGCCGTAGAAACTTACATCGGCATCTCCAGGCTGATGCGGCCACGGGTCTCAAAATCCTCCTTCAGTCCGCGCTCACCCAATGACGTCAGTGAATGTGGAAGAACCGTGGCGCCACTCAGGAAAATGAAACAGGCCGACGATAAATGAAAAAGTTATGGTGAGTATCTCAAAGCCGGACACGATTTCTGATCTCCTGGAGGTTGCTGACGGGAGTATATGACTTCTGCTTGCTATACTTTGCAGATGGAGGAAAGCAATGAAACTCAAAAGAGAATCCTACCCGGAAAAAATCCGAAGAATTGCACAAGACCTGAGCAAAATGGGGAATGTGTATGACGTGGATCACTCGGTTCAGCAGCTGCGAAAGATTGCCAACGAACTTGAACACACATTCAAAAAGCAGCCTCTCTAAAAGAGGTTTAAGATATCAATAGGGGGACGTCTTTCTGGTAACGGGAGATTGAAATGAAATCGTTTCTACTGATGACGGGCAGTGGCCCTTTGATAATTCTCACCTCGCATGACTCCATAGAAAATTCAATTCTGCTTGATAAGCTGCTGGCAAAGGGAATCGAAAAATTCATTGCTTACGAGGTCTCTTTCGATTTGGCAAGACAACGATATGGTGGACATTTCGCCGTGGTTGCCAATGACCTGCATGAGACCGATGATTTGAGGGTGCTGGACTACAATGGCGACCGCGCTTTCAGGATGTTCAGCTTCAGCGAGTTAGGTGAAGCACACGTTCATGAACCTTTGGGGCGGACTGTCGGGGATTAGGACATTAAGCAGTTTTCGGTCCACTTGATCTTTTCACATGGAACAGTGGAAAAGTTCCGA
Organism: uncultured Gammaproteobacteria bacterium; assembly: GCA_963759035.1. Lineage (GTDB taxonomy): Bacteria > Pseudomonadota > Gammaproteobacteria > Xanthomonadales > SZUA-36 > JAHEFT01. The sequence continues at coordinate 96,673 of CAVWXL010000017.1, read as the reverse complement.
ATGCTTTTGCCAGGGGAACCCGGCCTACATACTCGCAGCTAAATGATTCAACCCCTTCGCTGGCTGACAGTGCAGCAAAGGACTCGCTGGCATAAACCTCTCCGGGCGGCGTAATCGGCTCAATTCTTGCTGCCTGGCTTATGTGCTGGCCAAAATAATTCGTCTTGCCCAGAACCGGGTCGAACAGCGCATTGGCAGGTGCGGCGTGAAGCGCTACACGTATGCTAAGGGTTTGGGGCAAGGACAGGTCTGCCCAGGGCGTATCGCGGACAAAAGATCGTAGATCCAGGGCAAATTCGCCCAGTTTGTCAACAGAATTAAAGACCGCAAAAACCGCATCACCCCAGGTGTTGACGAATGTCATCTCGTCCTTGTATCGATTCGACAGTTTCCGAACGCCGCCCAGGAAATGCTCCACGTAGGGAACAATTTGTGGCTCTGTAAGCTTGCTGAATCCCACTACATCTGCAAATACGACCGCGACAAGTGTTCTCGGAATCTCATCCGTGGGAGCGCTTTTAGGGTGAGCCGGCGCAGCACCCAGATCGATCACTTTTAAGTCTGCATGCCTTGACTCCCAGCGGCTCGCAATTTCAGAGGTACCTCCACCAAGCCGAGATTCCGAATGGTCCCACACCGCAAGGCAGCAAGTTTCAGTATCCAGGGCGCGAGCACGCAGCAGTGCTGCACCATCAAGGTATAGATTGGTATAGGTATATGCGATGGAACCCGGTGCCGTCGGATCGTCGTCGAGGTTGATGACATGGCCCGCAGATTCCAGAACTCTGTCAAAACGGTCCTCCCAGTCCTGGCCGGCAAAACTGACACTGGATTTTCTAAATTCCTCCGGGGAAAACGGCAGAACAATTACCGATTCGATGCCTCTGCTCTGGGCTTCCTCCAGGAACAGGATATCTGAGCCGCACGCAGCACTGGAATAGGCAATTCCAATCGAGACTGAATCGAAAAACTGGCTGATTTCCGATCGAACCCTTTCAATATCCTCCGGCCGAAACCGCGGCACTTCCTGGTCAGCCTTGTCGAGCATATGCCCACTGAATACGCATACTTTTGGCACCAGAAAGAGGTCATCCAGTTCATTCGGACAAAATCCGCAATACTTTAAAGCTAACCGCGCCTGTGACCGCATGGTCCCGATATGCGAACCTTTACACGTGCTCTCACCTTGAGCGCGCTGATAGCGGAACCTGGCCTGCTCGAGGTCACCCAGGATGATCATGGTCTCTCCCAGAGTCGCTTCGATCCAGTGCTTTGACTCCGGCGATTGTGTAGCCAGGATATCCTCACAAATATTACCGGCCTGTTCGGCAAATTTCACGGCAATATCGCGACGATCCATGAAAATGGCTGTAGATGCTGCGTTTATTGATGTGTAGTAGGATTCATGATCGTTACCCTGCTGAATGTACGTTTCAGATGATTCTGCGTACAGACGGTGCGAGCGGGTGATGTACTTCATGCTCTCTTTCGAAGAACTGGAGACTTTCCACAGGTCTTTGTAAACCCTGGCCAGTGAAGCACAGAGTTCAGGCGTCGGGTTATTCTGGTACTGCTTCTCCAGGATGGTTCGCGCCGAATAAGGCGAACCGCAATTTGCCAGGCTCTGTCCCAGGAGTTGCCAGCATTTCGGCGAATACTGGTCTTTCTCTACCGTCGACAGAATATCGAATGCGACAATCGGTTCACCGTTCAGTATGGCCCGCTCTGCATCAGATTCGATTTGTCGAGTGGTCATTTCTGTCATAAAAATCTCATTCCGATTCAGCGCGCAATACCACGGCCAACTGTTCTGCGGACCGGCGGCTGAAATAGCTGTCCTCGCCCCAGCGCTCCACAATTCCCGCGCTCGCCGATTTGGCCTGCTCACGGTCAACGTCGATACTGCCAGCGCTCAGCTTACGGCAGTATTCCCGTGTCAAAACGGCCCGATGACCGTGCCAGTCGTCCGCACCAAACTCCTCCTGGCTCACCGAGACAGCCCGGCCTGCCAGGACTTGTGCGTTGGCCGGTTGTCCGTTAAGGCACTGCACATCGGCAAGGCCCGTCAGGATAGGGCCCAGCATCCGGTGGTTCGCCGCTTCAGCCACCGGCAAGGCTTCAAGCCACAGCGCTGAGGCCTCAGCAGTGTCATCTTGCGCCACACGAACCAGCGCGAGGTTATTCAGTGTATAAGCGAGGTCATCAAAGTTTTCGTCGCGGTGAGTCCGGTCTACGGCCAGCGCATCGCGTAAAAGAACTTCAGCCGCTGCGTATTCGCCCGATTCGAAGAGCAGTCTTGCGAGGTTATTCTTGATTGTTCCTACTTCTGGGTGAGTTTCGTCCAGCAATTGCCTGGCGATGGCAAGCGACCGAGTCCAGGCTTCCCGGGCAGATTGGGTATCACCGTTGGAATACGCGGCTGAACCCCAGGAAATCATGGCCCAAATGGTATCCGGGTGAATTTCTCCAAATACCGGCAGCAAAATATTCACAGCTTCCGCGTAGTAACGCTGGGAGGCTTCGTAATCTCCGGCAAAGTGGGACAGGATAGCGACTCCACCCAGGCTTCGGCTTCGGATAGAGGCATTTTCCTCCGCAGACAGAGAAGCTCCGTTGATGATGTTCAGCGCCGACTCGTACGCTTCCATGGCTTCGGCATCCTGTTCATTGTAAGAAAAGATGTCACCCCGAATATTGGCAGCTTGCGCACGTTGCTGAGGTGTCTGCTTACGGGCCGATTGATCTAATCCCACCACTGCCAGCAGAGCCAGCGCTTCATCATAATTACCCATGCTGAAAAGCACATCAGCCAGCTCAAGCTGGCTGTCTGTTTGCTGCATAAAGGATTCTGTCGACAGTTCGCCCGCAGGCAATACCTGCAATGACTGGTTCAGTAATTCAACGCTGCGGCGATTCATTCCCAGGCTGGAATAAGCCTGTCCCATGGTAGCCAGGAAACGTGACTTGATGACAGGGCGTGCAAATTCTGTGCTGTCGATTCGGCTGACCGCCCGGTCCAGCACCTCGCGAACGGTGACCGTTTCTCCCCGAGCCTCTCCCGGGTCCGCCAATTTAAATGCTGACAGCAGAAAACTTCTGGTCTGGCGTTCGGATAACAACTCCAACTCGGCCTGCGCCCGCGCAATTCGGGCTTCGTTTCGGGCTACTGTAGCCCGCCAGGCCAGGACTGCAAAAACCACGGACAATAAGACTGAGAAGCTTCCCACCACTGCCCAGTGTCTCTGTCTTCGATGTAATTCACGCTGGCGCAACTGATCGAAGCGGACGCCGATCAGTCCTGCTGTGAGTTTCAGAAATGCCGTGTTAAAACCATCGGCCTCATGCCGTGAATCGGCTGCCAGTGGCTCTATACGGGCCGCTTTCGGCTGATCAAGGTCAGACATCAGCAGGTTGACCGGAAACGCAGCGGTATCCGGGTCGAGGACGGGGTCTGCCGAGGGGTCACCACGGACCACAAATGCCAGCACGGGGCGTTCGGGATGTTGCTGGCGAAAATAGCGTATCTCCTCATTCACCCATCGCGACTTGACTGAATCAGGGGAGCACACCACAAGCAGCGCTTCTGATTCATCGAGTGCCTGTTCTATGCTTTTCGTAAGGGAGGTAGCGCTGGCAAGGTCATCACGATCACGAAATACAGGCTTGATCCTGCCGGGCCTGTGGGTGGTGCCTTTCGGCACCCGGTACGCTTCCAGCTTACGGTGCAGGCGGCTGGCTTTGCGGCTATCCCGATGTGAGTAACTGATAAATGCGCGGTAACGAAGGGCAGTGTTCATGTCAGAGTTGAGAGGTGAAGATGAAGGTCATGAGCAGATACTCTACAATGATTTGACTATGACGATTGGCAAACTGAACATTACCGCTACTCTGGTCGGCTTTGTATTCTTTATGATGAGCGTGGCGGATGCAATGGCAGGGCGCAGGTCTTTGCGGATAGACTTTGCTGCATGGAGCGATGCTCAAAATGTTGCCTTATGTTCTGGGGAATTCTCCGAATCTACATTAACCAGAGGTGCATTTGGTTTCCGGAACGATCAATTTCCGGATCCACATCTCGCCAATGTGTATTGCCAGGATATTCCGGGCTGGGATCCGGTCATTGAGCCCGGTGAAGATGAGTACCTGAATAGTGAAGTTATTCCGGCAGATGAAGCTGGGCTTGCTGCCAAGATCGGAGAAAATAAGGGCGCCGAGCCGATAACAGCTGAACGTTATACCTTTCTGGATGGTGATGAGTTTGAAATAGACACTTCCGGTTACCAGTGGGCGTTCTATAGTTTTCCCAACGGCGTCACGCTGGTGGCCCTGTATGGGGAGGTGCCCGTGGAGGCGGACGGCTATTCTCCATTAATTTACTATGATCCGGATAGCGAGAATCTAGTTTGGAAGGCGATAACGGACGGATTTGACGGGGAGTACTTTTGCTTCGAGGATAGAGAATCAGAGCCTGGAGTATTCGAGCTTGGACAGTTCATTGGATTATGGGATGGGGAAATTGCCGGGACAGAACCTGCGGACGGTTGCATCAGGTCAAACACAGTATTTATCGATGGATTTGAGTAGGCTACTCACGCACGGCACTGACTTACCGCAATCGCATAGTCCTCTTTAAACCCTGTAATCTGCAGCAGCAAGTCCTCATACATCTCGATTTCGGTTTCTGATTCCTGCTTCTTTGCATAAGCCAGGACCCGGTTTATCGCGTCCATGAATGACCGGTCGTAGTCAGGATCATCGATGTCAAGGTAGCCGATGGACATCCAGACGATAGCCAGGGTCATTTCGCCGAGGAATCCGTGGTCATCGCGATTCAGATTAAAGGCGTGGTAGGCGAGGGGGCTCAGGTTGACCTGTTCTAAGCCGCACTCGAGGAAGAAATAGAGTTCTGCGGGGTCATATTGTGTTCCGCCTGCTTCCAGGTTTTTGCCTTTTGCCAGCTTTAGCTCTTCTTTGAAGCCCGCATAAGTGAGTGAGGTCGAACTCGCGCAAATCGCTTTGGCAGCCGTTTTTCCATAGCGCTCCAGCACTTCTGCTCGTTTGTTGCTGAGCTCATCCTTGCTCATATTCCGGAAGGATTCAGCACGTTGGATGGCAGCACAATCTGCGGTAATGCCTGATCCTGCTGGATCGGCCAGGGTGATAGTGCTGAAAAGCAGGAGTAGGGCGATAGCGTATTTCATGGGGCGAAGCATAATGTGAAGCTAGCCGCGTTTCCAGTTCACCTTAAAGCCAATTCTGCAGCGCCGGGTAATGCAAACGGTAACTCGACCGGTTCATAGCGCAGCACCCGTCCGCCCGGTGTGGGGGCTTCGAGTGCCAGCCAGTGACCGCTGTCACGGCTGTACCAAAGCGATATGGTGCCGTCATTCATTTCAATAGCATAGCGACTTGCAGGCACTGCCTCGCCGTTGATATCCAGTATTTCATCCGGTTCCTGCGAAATACGTACATTAACGACTTCGCCGGTTTGTGCATTGAGCAAGCGTGTCGAATCCAGGAAACCCGGGTTCCAGTAAGCGAAGCTGCGGATGCAACCCGGCTGTGTGATGGTACTTTCGCCATGCGTGGTAATGGTGAAGCCATCACTGGCTGGTTCCGCCACCACCCGCTGTAGCTCACCGTTGTCATCGGTAGTAGATTCGAGCCGGTGCAGGCAGTTACCCTGCCAGTGTTCCTCGTTCTGGTGGGTGTAGCTATAAGCGTTAAAGAACAGCACGCGGACGTTAAACTCTGCATTAATTTCTACCCGCTCCCCGTTGTCGACAGGGCTGACCCGAAATTGGTGGAAGCCGATTTCACGATCGTTGAGCAACACCCTGAACCGCCACTCAAGGGGATTACCAGCAGCCGATATCGGTCCGGACAGCAGAGCCAGGCAGATGCCGGACAGAACAGCTGACAGCAATTTCCTAAACATTCTGGGACGCCTCTTTAAACGCCGTCTGCAAACCGGAGTTTGATACACGCGGCCGCTGTTTTGCCTTCGGTTCGAATAACGTACTGTCTATGATTGTGTCGGCAAGTATCGCCAGAAGGGGTAACAGCACGGCCCAGCCCGCGCCGAGCAGTAATAATGCCTGTGTCGTATTGCTGAACTGTGCAGCGCCGGCGGCGGTACCGGCCAGAAAGGCTAAGGGTCCGCCCACCAGCCCGAACGTGGCTCCGAGCAACCAGTGTCGCTTGATCCATTTGAAACCAAAATTGATGGTGGTAGCGAAAAGTACCCACATGGAGACGATCCAGTAGGGCGCCAAAAGTCCCGCTTGAGTACCGGCGGGGTATTCAATCAGACCGCTCCAGACCACCACTGACTCCCATATCAGACCTGTCAGCCCGGCGCATGTCAGCCACAGCGCCTCTTTTGCCGGAACCGGAACCCGGTACAAGTGAATGGCTACCGTAATGGCTACAGCGGCCGTGGCGAAGAGGGGTTTGCCCATGGCCGCGAACAGAATGCAGGCAACCCAACCCGCTTTGAAAAGAACAAGATTAATTATCGTATTTTTCATCGCCTTTCTCCGGGTTTGCTCAATCATGTGGGTAGGATGTCAGAAGCGCAGTGAAGGTGGTGTCCCGGAGCGGTGAAGATTATGTGAAGGGTTTTAGCTTTCTGACTTTTCAGGCAGGGGCTCAACCCGGGCCCCTGGGAACTCGATTGTGGCACGAGTACCACGCGCGGGCTCGCTTTCAATCAGGATGGGCCAGCCGAAACGGTCCGTGAGGCGCTTTACAATGGTCAGGCCGACGCCGAAACCGCCGCGCTGGCGCTGATTCCGGGAGTTGGGCTGCATGCCGGGGCCGGTGTCCTCGATCATGACTGAATCGCTGTTGATATGAACGGTGACCTGCCCGGCGTCGGTGTAGGCAAGCGCATTTCGCAAAAGGTTACCGACCACGCTTTCTACCACTTTTTCCGGCGCTGAGACCAGTAAGCGGCACTGCTCGTCGACGGTTGCGGTGATCAGGCTGTCCGGGTTGATGATCCGGGCACGTTCCAGTTCCGCTTCGGCGATGTCGTTGACGCATACCCATTCCTGCGCCAGGCCCTGGCCGGAATCGCGCGCAAGCAGCAGAAAGGCAGTGGTCAGCTGCTCCATATCCTTGGCCGAGTTCTTGATGCGCTGCAGCATCGCCGCCTTATCGGGGGTAAGTGTGTCATCCCGCAACAGGCGGTCAACCGCGATTTTCACAACAGTCAGCGGGGTGCGCAGCTCGTGGCTGGCGTCGCTCGTAAAACGACGTTCGCGTTCGGCAAAGTCAAGCACACGGCTCGCTAGATCTTGCAGGGCGTCGGAAAGGACGCTGATTTCATCATCGGTCTCGAACGCCGGAACGACCCGGAACAGGTTCGCATCGGGTTTACCGGGGTCCAGTTGCTGAACCTGTCCGGCCAAAGTCACCAGCGGTGATACGGCACGCCGCGAGACACGGTATGCACTGTACAGTGAGAGGTAGATGACGATCAGCGCGAAGGCGAGGGGAATCACTCCAAACATCGTGACCAGGTCGCTGACTTGATCGACCTCGAATACCAGGTACAGACGCTCACTGCCCCTTGATGTGATCAGCGTCAGGGTCTCGCGCGGCTTAGATCGTTGATGAAACCCATCCGGCAGGCTGAGCAGGTCAGCCGGTGCTCCGGCTCCCTGACCCTCCCGGAAGCCCGTCATGTTCTTGGTGTCGGGCAGGGGGCCTCCGGGCCTGGTCTGCTCGCGCTCCCAGTAATAATCGGCTTCGCCTTGCAGCGCTTGCTCAATCAAAAGGTTTTCCGCCAGCTGTGCGGCGACGAATACGCCGATCATCACGGCAAGACTGATATAAGCCGCCTGCAGCAGCAGTTCCCGGCCCAGCCGCCGGTTCAGGCCGCGATTAGCGGCCATCAGGTTTGCTAAGTTTGTAGCCCATGCCGGGAATGTTGTGCAGCATCGGTTCGCTGAATGGCTTGTCAATTGCCTTGCGCAAGTTATATAAGTGGCTGCGCAGGGCATCGCTGTCCGGTGCGATTTCGCCCCAGACCTCACGCTCCAGCGCCCGCCGGTTGAGCACCCTGGGTGAGGCCTTGATTAAGGCAACAAGTAGCTTCAGACCGATCGGCGTCAGGTTTATCAGTTTGCCCTGGCGCTGCACTTCCAGCGTGCCGGTGTTGACTTCAAGCTCTCCGACTTTGAGAACCTCGGCGGCTACATCGCCACCGGACCTGCGCAACATGGCACGCAAGCGCGCATCGAGTTCTTCCAGTTCGAACGGTTTTACCAGGTAATCGTCGGCGCCGGCATCCAACCCGGCAACTTTGTCTTCCAGCGTGTCCCGTGCCGTGAGCATCAGGATCGGGGTCGTCTTTCCGGCCTCGTTGCGCAGTTTGCGGCAGATGTCTACACCGTCCATACCAGGCAGCATCAGGTCCAGGATGATGGCGTCGAAGTCTTCGGTCACCGCCAGGTGCAGGCCGGTAATGCCATCGGCGGCAAAATCGACTTCATAGCCTGTGAGCTCGAGGTGATCTCCGACCATTGCGGCAATATCGTGGTTGTCTTCAATCAGTAGTATCAGTGCCATGGTCGTTCACTATTTTACTCAGGTGAGGCAAGGTCTGTAACTGGTCCTTGCTCTTCTCCTGATTGGATGATTCGTTGGAATTGTATACGGTAGTCCTCGATTTCCCTGACCAGGCGTTTTTTCTGGGCTTCGCTGGCCTGGTTGAGCACATCAGCCAATGCCTGGCTGATGACACCGTAGTTATTGTCGATGCATGCCCTGAATTCAGAGCTGCGATTGGCTTTGCGTGCAAGAAAAGCGCTTTCAACATCGGCCTGCCAGCCGGTTTTGCGTTGCAGGAGGGGTTCCAGTTCCAGCAGCCATTCCTCGCTGTCCGCCAACCAGGGGCGGTCGAAGCGGCACAATTCCACAGCAGCAGTCCGCAGCAGACTTTTTTGTGCAGGACTGATTTTTCCTATTAATTTAACTATAATATTCTTAAGGTTATCGTAATTGTCTCTAGTATATTCTTCATTTGTTCTATCCAGAAATTCTTCCTCATACTCACGTTGCCGTTCCCACAGACTATCGATGAATTCCTGCATCTGGTCATCACTCAGGGTGTCACCGAACTGCAGGCCGACGTATAACATGTTCAATTCGGTCCGCTCCGCGGCGCCGACAATATCTTCGATCCACATCAGCACCTGCGTTGCCGTGAGCGGCGAGGCTATTCCGGCTTCGATTTCATCCAGGATATCAATATATTGCTTGATTTCCTCGTTCCTGTGCCAGGAAAGAAAGGGTTCAAGCTCTGCCCTTAAGGTTTTCTTCTGGTTACGTGTCAGGTCGACATAGCCATCTACATACCACGGAATGAGCCAATCCAGCTGGCTGTACGTAAAGGATGTCGTGCAACCGGCGAGGAGCCCGCAGAGCAACAGTGATTGCAGGAAACGCTTCAGCGCCACGCGGCACCGCCTGACATGATGTCCTGCCTGATACGGCTCCAGGGTGCCCGGGGATCCAGGGAAACGTCTCCGGAATCAGGCACAACGCCCAGCATGGAGAAGGTCTCACTGACGTCCGGAAAGCCCTCATCGTTAAGGTTTTCCTGCAAAAGCTCCGCGAATACGCTTAGACCGGTCAGTCGGTCCAGTTCGGTAAACAGCTCCCCGGCCTTCCAGCTCCGGGTGCTCTCAAAGCAGCACCCGTGTAGGCCGGCGAGCGCCGTGTCCAGTGACTGGCGGCCATCGGTCAGCGCGCGTAACCGGGTGTCGGCCTTCAGCAGGATCGCCGCGCCACTCCAGTAGACGCGCATGATACCGCGGGTTCCTGCGCGGCCTCTCTCGAAGCCACTGCTCAGTCGCTGCCAGGCCTGCTTTTCGGTTAAGCGGCCATCCCGGGCGCGCAGAACGTTTTGGTAGTAAGACGCCAGGCCTTCGGATAGCCAGCGGTCTTTGCGGGTAATCAGCGGCAATAGCAGGTGACTGAGCTCATGCGTAGCAACCCAGTCTTCCCGGAATTCTTCCAGCGGGCGGGTCTCGTCGACAAAGAACTCAACGGCACTTCCGCCCCCGCGAACGACGTGCGCCCAGGGCACGGCTTCGCTGCGTGGCCCAATCGGAACAACCAGGACTTGCACATCAGCTTGCGGAAATTCACCCAGGACCCCGGCAACGCTGTCCGCACTTTCACTGATCCATTCTGCAAGCTTGCCACGCTGCTGGCTGCTCATCTTGCCCGTGACGGCCAGCAACAGATCGGTTCCCGGCACAGGGACCCGCCTGATGCCAAACCGGCCAACGGCGATGCGGGATGTCCAGCTTGCGGGTGTCGGGGCAGGGGAGTAGGTCAGTTCCGTGCCTGCCTGTCGCAATGCCCAGGATGTCGACAACGACACACCGGCCGGAACAGTGACTTGCATACGGATGGAGCGCCGGTCGTTATCACGCCAGAACCAGAGGCTGCCATTGGTCAGGTAACCACTGTCGAGGCGCATCGCCACGCGATCGCCGGCTGTCGCAGCCGCCCTCGCCAGGCTAATTCGCCAGCGCAGGCAACTGTTGGGTGGTAAATCCGGAAGGCGGGTTCGGCCATAGCGCGAGCTTAGCTCGATTTCGCGGCCGTTCGCCTGGATGAATTCGGTAAACGCCGGGGCAGCATCGTCGAGATACAGGTGACCGGGTGCTGGCCCGTCAAAGCAGGCATTGACCGTGACCTGGCCGAGGTCTTCAGAGAAAACAGCATGGTAATTGTCCTCGCCATACGAGGCGATTGGCGCCGCGAGAATCAGTAGCGCGAGGACCAGGGTTTTCAAAGCGTATTTGTTGGCGAGCCCGTGATGCACAAGAGTATTGTGCACACAGCGCTTCAAGATCGTGTGAAGACTTACGGACTGACTCGCTACAGAATGCTTTTGCCCATCGCGCTGAGCAGTAATTCCATGGCGCGTTCGGCGCTGACGTTTCCTTCGTCCAGAAACGGATTGAGTTCGACTATTTCCATCGACAGCAGGTTACCGTCGTCCGCGCAGTATTCCATCAACAAGTGTGCCTCGCGAAAGCTGACGCCTCCCGGCACCAGTGTCCCTGAGCCGGGGATAACGGTTGGGTCGCAGCCGTCCACGTCAAAACTCATGTGGAATCCTGCCGTCCCGTCGTTGACGATTTCGAGCGCCCGCCGACAGACGGCCGCCATTCCATGTTCGTCGATTTCCCGCATGGTAAAGGCGTGAATGCCCGATTTGTTTATCATCCTGCGCTCGCCCGCATCGATATCCCTGATGCCGATTAAGGCAACGTTTTCCGGCTTGACCTTGGGGCTGAAACCCTGGATATTTTTCAGGTCCTCGTCACCTCTTCCCAGCAGGTGAGCGAGTGGCATACCATGAATGTTACCGGAAGGTGAAACCCCGGGAATATTCATATCGCCATGAGCGTCGAACCAGATCAGGCCCACGCTCTGGTTTTGCTTGCGGTAGTGGCTGGCAGTGCCGGCAAATGTCCCCATCGCAATGGAGTGATCGCCCCCCAGTACCAGTGGAAAATCACCATCCTCAAGAATGCTTGCGACCCGCTCCGCCAGAGTGTGTGCAGACTTCCAGAATCTGGGGTTTGAAACGAGCTTTTCGGTCTTCCAGGGTGCCGGTTTCCATCGCCGGGGCAGGGATGTCCTCTTCGCGATCAACCTTGTAACCCATGCGTCGCAATGCATTGCCAAGGCCGGCGATTCGCAGGGCCGATGGGCCCATATCGGTGCCGCGACGGCTGGCGCCGAGGTCAAGTGGCACACCGATGATTCTGACCCTACGGCCTTTTTCAGGTCTCACTCAGCAAAGATCCTGTGCGTTAATGTGGCATGCGCCATTCAAGAAAATCGACGTCATCGATTGAGACCGGCTGTGAAGTGACCCACAGAACGATACGGTAGCCATCGGTGAACCAGGGGTCTCCCGTCAGGTTGCCTTTTGGCTGATCCATGGGCACCTCACCGACGCCGCCGACGTAAGCGAATTTCTCCAGGGACTGAGAGAATGCCAGGTTTTCAAGCAGACCTTCGCGGGTTTCGTCCACGTTTGGATCAATCTTATGTGTGGTGATGGTTTTCGATGTGAATCGCACACCAATATCCCGGCTGATCTGCCCCATGAAAACCGGGACACCATTGAATTTCGCACGTGACATCCACAAGCGTAAATGGTTGCGTTCGTGGATATTCTCCCTGGCTTTTTGAAAGGCGACATCCTGCGGGCGCCCAAACACGTAAAGCCCGCTGACCGGTGAGTAGCGGTACTCGCCGCCACTCAAAAATGAACCTATGGTTTTCAGGGTAGACGTTTTTGTCACGGTCTCGGTTTCATCCCATCCGGCGCGGATAAAAGCCGTATAGATGTCAGTCTGGATGGCCGATAACCACGAGATTTAACGGATCTCCGCTTCCTTCGCCCTTCTCGTCCGTCACGCAGCAGGTTACTTTCTCAACAATCTCAATAAGTTGGTCTTTATCGAGGTCAACCCATTCGTCGTCGGCATAAATATTTTTCCAGTCGACGTTGTAATGATCGATATTCAAGCCGGGCACGGGTATGAAAAACGTAAAAGTCTCAAAATCAGTTAACACCAGATTCGCCGGCAGCACCGATAACATCTACGTTAAACGCCTTGGTGCCTTCATCGAGTTTCGAGAAAATGAACCCGCTGCCGGGTTTGGCCGGGGAGTACCTCCAATGCGCCCATGCCCTGATTGAGGAAAAACTCGTCAACCAGAGATGCAGGGTCCGCCTTGTTCTTGTCTTTCAGTTCGTTGTTGGCGACTTCAAGCGGCGTAAAATACTGCGGGTCCAGGCCGACAGGAAGGAAACTGACTCTTGTTTCCCGGTTGTTGCTGATTTCCAGCCAGACCGGCTGGATGCCCTGCTTATACAAGGGCTTACCGAAGATTTCCTGGGACTCCTTAGCGCTGGGAACCGCAGCCGAAACTTTTATACCATCTTTCTCCTGGCTGGTTATCCTGGCTTTCCAATCGCCCTCCGGGACGGAGTAGACCTGCGTGGGGTGTTGATGAGCAGGCTGCCAGAAAGAGCAGGGTGCCTGCCAACAGAGGAAGGGATAAGCGTGCCTTGCTTGAAATTCTCATTAGATCACCTCGTTCCCGACGGTTCGCTCCATTGCAGGTTACGTGCTTCCTGCAGTGCGACCGGCTCGCCGGATAACCACATGACAATGCGCATTCCGTCGGTGAAAAATGGGTTGTTATTGAAGTCAAGCTGCGGACTTTCCATCGGAACCACTTTTCCGGTCTGGGTGTATGCCACGGCGGCAAGTGACTGTGAATACCAGAGGTTTTGCAACAGAAAATTGCGACCGTCGTCTACATCCGGATCTTGTGCAGCGCCGAAAAAAATCTCATTGATTTTATACCTCTGTCCAATGGCATGCTTTAACTGCCCCATCCATACTGCCTTGCCATCGGCACGCAGTGGTGCCATCCACAGGCTCAACTCGTTTCTGTCGCCTGCTGATTTTCCCCGGCTTTTTCGGAAGACCGCATCGGGTGGTCTTTCGTATAAATAATTTACATTATTCAGATAGTTATCGTCTTTTATCGTAACTGGTTTCTGACCAACCCGCGCGCAGCAATGACCGCAATACTTCCCGGCCTTTGGCAACCAGAACGAGGTTGACGGGCGGACCCTGACCACTGCCATCCCGGTTTGATGTACAGCAAGGTGATTCGAGTAACGCGTCACGCAGCCCGTCTGAATCAAGGTCCTGAACTGAACCGGCGTCGTAAAGCCCCTCAAAGTTAACAGTGGCGTGATCCGGGACGAACCCCGGGACCTGAACAAAGAAGGTAAATTCTTCGTATCCGGCCTCTCTACTGGATTCATGAAAAAGATCGACGTTGAAATTCTTGGTACCGTCTGTTTCATGGGTAAACACGAATCCCGAAACGGTTTCGCCAGCAGCAATCTGGCGCGGCATGGCGGTGCTGTAAAAATATTCCTCCATGTCCATCCAGCCTTGCTTGGAGAAGAGTTTTTTGTGCATGTATGCAACTTCAAACGGTGAAAAATAATTTTGATCAACACTGCTCAGCACAAAACGTGCGCGACCGGGGCTATTGTTGGTTACTTCCAGCCAAACCGGTTGAATTCCGCGTTTATAGATAGGGATACCAAAAATCTTTTCTGCTTCTTCGCGGCTGGGAACTGAGGCACGGACACGAAACGGGCCTTGTCTCCTGGGTCAATGCACGTTGTTCAACCTGAAAGTTGCTTAACGACTCGTGCTTGTAGGGCGTAGACGAGCAGGCTGCGAGTAGCAATACAAAAAGCGCCGCAGTTGCAAAGCGCGGGATAAAGATGAGGGAATGCGTCATAGATTCGATTCCGTGCAGAAGTGTGCTTTTTCCAAGCATAACGCAAATGGGAAAGACTGTTGCCCTTGGTGGTCGATAAATGTCATAAAGGTGGATCTTTATCCACTCTATTTAACATAATATACATTATACGCAATTATAGATTAGCAGCGGCCGCCTCACCTTCCAGGTAAATTGACTTGCCGGGAAGCGCAAAAGCAGCACCGGATGACCGAACCACTTCCATGATCTGAAAATTCAGGTCCTCAGCCACTTCGAGAAACTCTGAAAAGTCAGTCGTTTTGACAAAGGAATTGATCTTGATCAGGATGGCGTCATCGTCGAAATCAGTGAAACGAACACGCACGGGATCGTCATAAACCTGCTCGTGTTGTTCCAACGATTCGCGAACGCCGTTCAGAACAGATTTGATCTGTTCCGGGGACGTGTCATAACGAAGACGCAGAGTTGGCCAGTAACGAATCTTTGTACGGTAGGACAGATTCTCCGTTTCAACCGAGGCGATGCGTGCATTGGGCACCGACACCACCGTGTTGGTCAGCGTGCGTAGCCGGGTGGTTCTGAGACCAATATCCTCAACCGTTCCCATTTCTGCACCGTAGCGAACGAAGTCCCCTACCCGGATAGGCGCCTGTGTAAAAATGGTCAAAGCACCCATCATGTCCTCGAGTGGTTTTTGCAGCGCCAGCGCTACGGCCAGGCCGCCAACGCCCAAGCCGGCTAAAACGGTCGTGATGTTGATGCCGATATTGTTCAGCCAGAACAGCAGCCCAAACACCACGGCAAGTATCTTGAACAGCGTCGTAAGCGGTTGCATTAACTTGGCGGCACCAGGGCGTCCGATGGCCTCGAGCTTTGTTTGTTGATATTTCTTGAACAGATTGAGAATTGCCCAGACGACCCACACCACGGCAATGGTATTGAGTGTCTGTGCTTTCATGGCTTCCTGGGCATAGGCTCCGGCGCCGAGTTTGACGATCACTTGTTGGGTCAGGATGAGTATGCTGATCAGGACCAGCGGCCCGGTGAAAACATTTTTAACGAGCGGATAAATTTCCCGCTCAGGAGAACTGAAGATCCTGCTTAAAGCAAGGCCGATCAGGTAGAAGACTGGCCAGGAAAGCAAAGCAACGGCAATGACGATGAACCACTTGAATGCCTCAATACCCAGGAAAGCCGCGTCTTCGGGAAACCATCCACGAATAAGCTCCACAGCAGGGTTATAACTGAATTCATCATAAAGATCTGGAATAAGGGCAACACTTCGGTTGGAGAGTTTCCAGATTTCCTCACCATCACCACGAGGTACCTGCTGTAGCCAGATGGGTACGGGTCCCTCTGACGTATTGATCGTCACAAGTTCATCACGGTATGCGGGCAATCCGTCTCCCTTTACACCGTCAGCATCGCTTGAGACGCTGTAATCATCGAACCAGACTGCACGGGACAATACGTGGTTGAACTGCCGTGCCAGTTCGGGGCCGCCCAATTCTCCCACCTCTTCGGGAACATTTCGCAAATCCAGGTATTCCGCTGCTTTTTCCCAGTTGAAGGCATTAGCAGCTGCCAGGTAACCTACGATGCTGTCATGTGGGTTGCCGCGGCCAAGCACGTCCTCAGGCCCTTTATTCTAGCGTGACGGGTGCGGTTACGGTTTCAGTCGGTGCTTCCTGGGCCTGCAACACGCCGGAGCTGATCGTCAATATCGTGCAAATAACACATGCAGTAAGATTATGTAACTTCATATCTATCTTATTTATCCTATTGAATATTATACTAATAAAATTCACTCTTGAGCAGATTCTTCTTCCTTGCCCTCATCTAACCAGAAGCGGAACAGCTGGTAACCCAGAGCGAGAATCACTGCGCCGATAAACAAGCCAATAATTCCCGAAGTAATCATGCCGCCAATGGCACCGAGAAGAATGACCAGCATGGGCACATCGACGCCCCTTCCGAGAAACAGGGGTTTGAGAAAGCTGTCGCTGAAACTCACGATCAGGGCATAGACCAGGAAAATCGTTGCAGGAACGGGCTCTGCGACGGAAAACACCCAGACGGCGATGGGTCCCAGCACCAGCAATGGCGGTAGTTGCATAATGGCCAGAACCAGAATGATCGCGGCCCAGATACCTGCCCCGGGCACACCCATCACGATCAGGCCAATGGCTGCAAGAAAGGTCTGAATCAGGGCGACACCCAATACACCTTTTGCAACACTGCGGATTGTGGCGACCGACAAATCGGTGAAATCAGCACCCCGCTCTCCATGGAGCCGGTGCCCTACCCTCCGGAACGCCTGGTAACTGGTGTCGGCGGACAACATCAGAACACCGGAGATGATGATCGAGGCCGCGAAACCCAAAATACCCGCTGCCGTCCCTGCTGCGGCTTTCAGAAGCCAGGAACTGAAAGCCTTCAGTTGATCATGATGTTTATCGATCGGCGCCTGCCAGGTTGGTTGCCGCTTCGCTCCAGACTGTGTGTACTCTTTTTCCAATGACTGGCCAGTCCGCGACTTTGTCAGCGGGTGGAGGTATTTTCAACGTCCCCTCATCCAGTGAAGTTGCCAGGCTTTTTGCAGTGTCGATACTGGAGCCTGTAAGCGTCCAGGTGGGAACCAGCAGGATTGAAAGACCGATCAGGACAATGATGGCAACTGAAGATTTATTTCTTCCGCCCAATAAACCAGCCAGTTTGCAGTGCAGGGGGTAAACGGCAACCGCGATGATGGCAGCCCAGGCAATGATGCCAATAAAAGGAGATACGATTTTAAGGCACCACGATGGCCATCAGAAACAGCAATCCGATCTGGATGGCTGCGGCCACTGAATTTCCGATAAAGGCCTTTCGTTCAGCTGAAGCGGTTGGTTCTGACATGGTTGGCTCTCCCGAGAAGTGCGTTTATTGGGTTTATTGCGTTTATTGAATCACGACTGGTTTAATTGCGCTACCCGGTCATCCGGGTTTTTGCTGAGCCACAGAAAAACTGCGAATCCGAGCACCATTGGGATGCAGGCGAGAAGCACGCCGCGCCATTGCCAGTGAAACAGGAACCAGCCGGAACTCAGTGAAACAATCGCCTGAATCGAAAATACCAGGAAGTCGTTCATCGACTGCACCCGGAAGCGCTCTTCCCTACGATAACCCCGCGCAAGCAGGTTGGTGCCGCTCAGGAAAAGAAAATTCCAGCCGATGCCCAGCAGTATCAAGGCCAGCCAGTAGTTCAGGAAATCTGTGTTCAGGGCTGCAATTCCAAGACAGACCCCGTAGACGCAGACACCCGACCAGAGCATGCCACTGAAACCAACTTTGCCGAACAGCCAGGCAAACACCAGGGAAGGCAGATACATGGCCGCGATGTGTGACTGGATCACAAACTTGGTTGCATCAAGGCTATGGCCTGCATGCACATGCATGCTGATGGGTGTGGCGGTCATGATAAAGCTCATGACCCCGTAGCCAAGCGCCGCCGCACTGATGGCCAGCAAGGATAGTCTGTGAACGCAAAATTTCCAACAGGGGGCGGCCACTGCCGCGACCGGCGGTTTGTTTTAGTCCGGTATCGCGGTAGAAGCTGATAATCAGCAGGCCGGCTACATAGCTCAAACTGAGCAGAAGGAAAGATCCGGCGTATTCAGTACCCAGCAGTCCCCTGCCCCGCACCGCCAGTTCAGGACCGACAAAAGCCGCCAGTATGCCCCCCAGTAGCAGAAAAGAGGTTGCCCTGGCGGCCTGTTCTGCGGGTACGGATTCCAGTGCGGCAAACCGGTATTGATGACCCGCTGCGCCGGCCCAGCCCATCATGATTGCAGCCAGGCAAAAACCAGTGAAAGAATCGGTGATCAGGCTGAGCATCGCCACCAGGGCAGCTGTGATCGCGATAAACCCATAGGCAATGAACACTCGCCTTCGCCCATAGCGATGGAGCAATTTTCCGGTGGGTAAGGTTGATGCAGCAACACCAACGACAACCAGCGCAATGGGCAGCGTTGCCAGGTCAGTCGAAGGTGCGAATTCCGTTCCGATGATGCCGGCCAGCAACACCATCATCGAGGTGCCGGCCATCATCAGGGAGTAGGCGATCATCAATCGCCAGACGGTCACGGGTAGATGTTTCACCAAATACCCGGAGAATTATCAGGTTTTGTTACCAGTTACCGGTAATCGAAAGAACGGGGCCGCTATAGGTCATATCCGCGCCGCCGGTCCAGTCATCGCTGTCGACATTGACGTTCAGATTGAAGTACTGCCAGGAAAGATCGAAACCGATGTGACTGAATGCCTGGTAGTTGACACCCGCGTTAATGTTCCACATGTGTCCGTCATAATCGCCAATGCTTGCGCCGATCCAGTCCACACGCGCGTGAACCAGCCATCTCCGGGCGGGTGAAAAGTTATACCAGGTGCCGATATTGGGCAGGATCTGGCTGGCATCCACATCGCCCTTCCTGGAAGCCGGTCGTGTCATCGTCTATTTGTATTTCACCTTCGATAAAGGCCTTCATTTTCAGGTTGTGAATACCGGCGCCGAAGCCGAAATCATGTTCGATCGTTCTTGACGAAACTGCGCCCGAAAAACAGGCGCGCAACGCTCAGTTTTACTCCGGAATCAACAAAACTGCCTTCCCGGAATGTCAGCCCGTCCCACTCAATATCCTCAGTCAGTACGGTGCTGCCCTTGGCGCTATTGCTGAAATACTGGGCCGCAACATGACCATTTTCTGTTCACTGCCGAATTTCCATTTCACCTGGCCGTTGAAAAAAGTGCTGTGGTCTGAGACGTCCGAGCGTGTCCTCGAAATCGATTTCATCACCGATGTCCTCTCCGACATCGGCTTCCAACTTTAAAAGAATTATTCGACCTCATCGCACCCAGGGAAACGGTGAATGAGTCTGAAAGAATGGGATGATATTCGTAATCCTGCGCCATCACTGCGTTTGAAGCAGAAGATAGCGCCAGTCCAATCAAGCAAAGAGAAAAAATCTTTTTCATTGTGTTTCCGGCAGAGTGACTAACATTCAGCGGCTATACTAAAGCATTCTTCAATACAACTCGATCAAAACAGAATTAATGATGCGCATGGTTCATAGCGCTCTGGGTCATCGACCCCCACATCATCAGAATGGTCCAGATAGCGAGTACGACCAACGCGAATCCGATCAACCGCCTGACTGTCCGGTCTTCCAGAAATGATGCCAGGGCCGGCGCTGCAGCCGTCAGGCCAAGCATGGCTGGCAAGGTTCCAACCCCGAAAGCCAGCATGGTCAGTGCTCCGCCCAGTGGATTTGCAGTTGAAGCTGCGGTCATCAGCACGGAGTAGACCAGACCACAGGGAATGAAGCCCCAGCACACGCCGAGTAATAGCCTGCCCAGTGCATCCTGGCGGCTGCCCGCTTTCATCGCGAATGGCAAGATCTTCTTCCACAGCCCTGCCCCGCCCCGCTCAATGAATTCGATGCCGCGGAAATTGAACAGGAACTTGAGACCGATCAACAGGATCATGACTGCAGTCAGTACTCTAAGCCAGCGGCCGATCGGCACCAGGCCTGAAACACCACTCAGTACGGTTGCTGCCAGTAACCCAAGAATGGCGTAACTGGCCAATCGGGCGAGGTTGAATTGCAGGGCAGGAACCACTGCCCTGCCCTGTGACATAGCGCCTAGCCCGGCCGCGATCCCGCCGCACATGCCAAAACAGTGGCCGCTGCCCAGCAGTCCGGCCAGGAAGGCCGTGCTCAGCACAGCAGGGTCCAACCAGGAGAGTTCGGGGTTCATGATTTTCGTTCCTTTTGCTCTTTTTCTTCTTCAGTTTCGGGTGGCGGTTTCTGGTCATCATCCAGAACCACGCTCCAGCCATGTGATTCGAGGTCATCAAATTGCCCGCTACGAATCGCCCAGATCAGCGCCCAGGCTGCGACCGCCAAAAGCATCAAGGCGAGCGGGATCAACACGTACAGCATATTCATACGGCTTGGGCCTCCTTTTCCTGAACCAGACCGGACGTTTTATCAGCTTTTTCCCGCCGCACCAGACGAGAGGCATTGGCGACCACCAGCAAGGAGCTCAATGACATTCCCAAGGCGGCCATCCAGGGTTTTAGCATGCCGGATATGGCCAGTGGCATCACCGATGCGTTGTACAGCACAGCCCAGGTCAGGTTTTGGCGTACCAGTTGCTGCGTGCGAATGGCGGTCTCTATGGCCCTGTTTACAAGGCGCAGAGAATCTGATGTCAGGATCATGTCGGCAGCACTATTGGCCAGTTCTGCGCCACCTTTAACGGTCATCGACACATCGGCAGCAGCCAGCACGGGCGCATCGTTGACTCCGTCACCGACCATCAGAACATGGCTTCCGGAAGTACGCATCGCTTCGAGTTTCTCGAGCTTCATTTCCGGTGTCTGCCTGGCGTGCCGCTCCGTGATGTTCAGCCGGTCTGCAATCAGGTCAACCGCATCCGGGCTATCGCCTGAGAGCATGGTGATCTTCAGGTCGTCGTCTACGAGTTGCTCAACGCAGCTTGCTGCATCCTCCCGAAGCGAGTCCTGCAGTTCGAAGCGTGCGACCCATCCGTTATCGTCTGCCAGCCAGATATGGTCATCACTGGCTGCCTCACTGCCGGGTAGAACAAAACCGGCATTGCCGATTTTCCACTGCTGGCCATCGATCACACCTTTCAGCCCGAGGGCCGAATGGACACTGATATTTTCCACCTTCAACGGTGTCCCGGTTTGCGCCTCATCACCCGCAAGCTGGAAAGCCCGGGCAATTGGATGAGCCGATGCCGATTCAAGTGCAGCAGCGATTTGAAGCACCTGTTTCTCATTAAAGAAGTGCGTGCCATCGTTCATTTCCACCCGCGTGATTTCCGGGATGCCGCGGGTCAGTGTGCCGGTTTTGTCGAAAACAACGGTGTTGATGTGTGTCAGTGCCTGTAGCGCTTCACCCCGGGTCAACAAAATCCCGTCATCCAGCAGTCTGCGGCTTGCGGCCGCGTAAACCACCGGAAGGGCCAGTGAGAGCGCGCAGGGACAGCTTGCAACCAGCACCGACAGCATCGCGGAAAATGCACGGCCGGGGTCGACAAATTGCCACCCGAGCCAGGTACCGCCGGCGATGAGAAGAACGGCGATGATGAACACCGGTACCAGCCACGAGGGAATCGCACTGCTGGCAGGACGTTTCGACTGGGCCAGCAGCAACAATCGGCCCAGCGATGAAATGGTGGTTTCCTGACCGCTGGCCGTAACTTCAATTTCTACCGGCTGTGACAGGTTAATGGTGCCAGCAATGACGGTGTCGCCGACACGTCGGTTTACCGCGCGGGATTCGCCGGTTAACAGAGCTTCGTCGACATCGGTTGAACCGTCCTTCAACACCCCGTCAGCTGGAAAACTTTCGCCTACACGAACCAGCACCCGGTCACCGTCAACAAGGTCGCTGGCGGGCATGGTTTCCCGGCCCGCTTCTGTAATGCGCTCTGCCCACTCGGGCAACAACCTCGCCAGGGCCGTTCCGGCCTGCAGGTTACGGTGGCGCAACATCATTTCGATATGGCGCCCGAGGGAAAGGAAGAAGATGAACATCACGACCGAGTCGAACCACACTTCGCCCTGCTCCACGAAAAAAGTTATAGCAACTGGCGATGAAGGCGAGGCTGATCGCCAGCGCGACCGGCACGTCCATACCAGGACGACCGGCACGGATGCTGCGCCAGGCGCCTTCGAAGAAAATTCGTCCGGAGTAAATCAATACCGGCAATGTCACCATCAGGCTGACCCACTCCAGGAAGCTGCGCTCTGCTACGGCAATACCGATAGGCGTCTCCGGCGTAGAGGCCTACCGCGTACATCATCACCTGCATCATGCCCAGGCCTGCCACGCCCAGGCGTTTCATGGAGTTTCGGCGTTCTTCCTGCCGGCCCTGCTCCTCAGCGCTGGCCAGCGGCAGGTGCGGTTTGTAACCCAGTTCCATCAGGGCGCCCGCCAGGCGGCTCAGCGTATTTTTTTCGGGGGTCCAGATAATGCGCGTATATCCGGTAGCCGTATCCACCTGCACCGAATGCACGCCCGGCCTGGTTTCCATGTGGCTGCGGATCAGCCAGGCACAGGCCGCACAGCGTATACCTTCGGTTTGCAGCAACAGGTCGCGCCGGCCTTCAGCCAACTCGGCACCCCAGAGTGACTCACGGTCATCACAGCCACGCCAGGCTTCAAGATCTTTCTGGAGGTCTTCTTCGGCTTTACGGCCAAGGTCTTGCCGGAACTGGTAATAGCGGCCAAGCCCGGAGCTGAAAATCAGTTCTGCGACGGCCTGGCAGCCGGAACAGCAAACGGGTCTCTCCTGTCCGTCGCGCTGCACGAACAACGAGGTGCCTTCCGGAATGGGCTCGCCGCAATGAAAGCAGGCGCTTTCAGCGTTCTCCATCTTCCTGGTCCTGCGGAACTTCCTGCGATCCCTCGCCGGGAGGAATCTGGGCTCGCAGTTCCGACTTGATGACGCCGTACTCCTCCTCATCCACCACCAGGTAGTCCGGGTTGGTGAGCGCAAGATAAAGCGTGGTCATGCCCATGATCACAGCGGCGGCGGGAATGCCAATGGCAACCCAGGGCCAGGGCTCGCGGTACCAGGGCTCGATATCAGGAGTGTCGTCTGAGCCTTGCGGGCGTTGTTTATCTGTCATGTCTAATTTCCGAATTTAACGGGCATCAGTGCTTTCGCGGTGATGACTTTTCGTATTGAAGGATCATCCTCAGCCTGGAATTCAATTTCCAGATTCTGGACGCCCTGCCCTGCTGATCGGGGAATTCTTAGCCGCATGGATACCCCGGCATTTTCCTCGGCCTGCAAACTGAGGGGCTTGGAAATGTCTACTTCGACCGCGTCGTTGTTGAGCACCTTAACACTGTATTGATGAGGTTCATTGTCCATATTCGTGATTTTCAGAGTATAGACGTTTTCGATCATATCGCCGGACACTTCACGGTACAGCGCATTGCGGTCACGAATCATGTCGGCTTTCAGGGGGATACGGTGTGTCATGCCCCAGAGTGTGCTGCTGACGATCACCAGCAGCAGAACGCCGTAGACGATAATCCTGGGGCGAATAACGTGTCCCACATTGTGTTTCAGAGCATGTTCCGTCGTATAACGAACCAGACCCCGCGGGTAGTTCATTTTGTCCATGACCTCGTCACAGACATCAATACACGCGGCGCAGGCAATGCATTCATATTGCAGGCCGTCCCTGATGTCTATGCCGGTTGGGCAGACCTGGACACACAGCGTGCAGTTAATGCAGTCACCAAGCCCTTTGTCTTTGGCGTCATCTTTCTTCCGGCGGCCGCCACGCGGTTCGCCGCGGTCAGTGTCATAGGAGATGATCAGCGTGTCTTTGTCGAACATGGCGCTCTGGAAGCGCGCATACGGGCACATGTATTTGCAGACCTGCTCACGCAGGAATCCGGCATTTCCGTAGGTCGCAAAGCCATAAAAGATGGTCCAGAACGTTTCCCACGGACCGAGTGAAAAACTCGCGATGCCTGCGCCTAACTCCCTGATGGGTGAGAAAGAACCCGACAAAGGTAAACCCGGTCCACGCGGCCAGTAAAATCCACAGGGCCTGCTTGGCAGATTTGCGTAGAATCTTGTTTGGCTGTCCAGGGCGCTTTGTCCAGCTTCATCCGTTTCGCCCGGTCTCCCTCCACCCAGCGTTCTATCCAGATGAACACTTCCGTCCATACGGTTTGCGGGCAGGCAAAGCCGCACCATAAGCGGCCCGGCCAACGCGGTGAAGAAGAACAGAGACAATCCCGCGGTGATCATCAGCAGGGCCAGGTAAATAAAATCCTGTGGCCAGAAGGTCAGGCCGAATATATAGAATTTACGTGCCGGCAGATCGAACAGGACAGATTGGTTGCCGTTGATGTTGTATCCATGGCAGCAGGTAAAAAAGCCCCAGCAACACCCAGACAGCGATCGCCCGCAATCGTGCGAAACGTCCGCTGACCTGGCGTGGGTAGATCTTTGGCTCTTTACGATAGAGCGACTCCCCGGCGTCTGTCTGGCCGGGGTTGGTAGGTTTCTTTCTCACTTCCAGTCTCCAAGATCCAGGTCAGGATTATTTTCATCCGGTGAATGGATTTCAGGGGGTGGATGGCCCTCTGCCCGGTTGCAGTGGCCGCTGGCCGGTCCGGTGCGGATCATGAAGACGGTCAGACCGCTGGCGATCAGGCTTACCGCGAACAGGAACAGGAAGCCGAGGCTGTAGGCCAGGCGACTCCCCATCTCCCAGGGAAGCACCCAGGCATCACTGAGCGCGTCTGCGTCCATCACCGCAAAGATCACGAAAGTACCGACGCAGGCGGCCAGAAAAGAAATCCAGACGACCGTGCCGATATCGCGTTTACGACGGCTCCAGCGTCCCGGTATTCCCTGTGTTTCGGCGTTCACGCTAAACTTGTTTGTCCTTGTTCCAGCCCCCGCGATCAGGAGTCGGACAGGCCCATTACATAAGCTGCGAGCAGTCGTCTGTGATCGTCGCTCAGAGTGTTACCGAATGCCGGCATCTTGCCGTTACGCCCATTACGAATCGCGTATTCAATATCCGCAGGGATCGCTGCTATAGAGCCAGATATCGTCCGTCAGGTTAGGCGCTCCCAGTGCCTGGTTGCCCTTTCCGTCCATGCCGTGGCAAGCCATGCAGACCATTTGGAAACCGCGCCTTACCGGCAGCCGCCAGTTCGGCGTCAGCTCTTCTGGCCGGAGAGGGATTGAACGTATGCGACCACCTCGACCACGCCTTCATCACCCAGCACCGCAGCCATTGGGGGCATTGCGGCTATGCGTCCATTGTTCAGCGTGGACATGATCTGGTCGTAGCTGCCACCCCACTGCCAGTCATCGTCCGCCAGGTTGGGAAAGCCCTTGGCGCCGCGGCCATCGGAGCCATGGCACATGGCGCAGTTATTGCCAAACAGCCGTCCGCCAATTTCGCTTGCCTCCTGATCGGCCATCAGTGCTGCGGGATCCATGTCCCGGAACCGCGCGAATACGACTTCCTGCTTGACTGGTTGCCGCTGGCTACTTCCGTCTCGTACTGGCCGATTTGAGTCCAGCCCAGGAACCCGTTGAAGTTTCCGAGACCCGGGAAAATGGCCAGGTAGATCAGTGCAAAGATAATCGTGATGTTGAACAGGTGCAGCCACCAACGCGGCAGAGGCGTATTCAGCTCCCTGATATCCTCATCCCACACATGACCGGTAGATTCGCCATCTTCGTCGTCGACCGATCAGAGACGCCTTTGGTCCAATGCAGTAACCACCAGCAAGCCAGGATGCTGCCGACAGAGATGATTATTACCCACCAGTTCCAGAATAAATTCAGCATGGATTACTCCTTGGTCCTTTCTTTCTTGCTGTCGTTTTGTGGCACCTGGCCATCGTCTTCTTCGAGCGGTAGCATGCTGGCTTCATGAAAAGCCTCCTTGCGGTTCCGGCTCCAGGCCCAGCCCCAGATACCCAGGAATGCAAGGATCATCAGGATCAGTACCGCCCCTCTGATCAGGTTTGAATCAAATAATTCGAACATCGGTTCTGACTCCGCCTCAGCGTCCGCTTCGGGCGAGTCCAAGACCCTGCAGGTAAGCGATCAGCGCTTCCATTTCGGTCTTGCCCTCAACAGCGGCTGCCGCACCAGCGATATCTTCGTCGGTGTACGGGTCGCCCAATGTCTGCAGCACACCCAGCTTGTGTTGAACCAGTGCGCCATCGACGGTGTTTTCCAGCAACCAGGGATAGCCCGGCATATTGGATTCCGGCACGACGTCACGGGGGTTGATCAGGTGAATGAGATGCCAGTCATCGCTGTAGCTGCCGCCTACCCGCGCCAGGTCCGGGCCTGTTCGCTTGGAGCCCCACTGGAACGGACGGTCATAAACAGACTCGCCGGCCACGGAGAACTTACCGTAACGTTCGGTTTCACTGCGGAACGGGCCGAACCATCTGCGAGTGGCAGTTGTAGCAGCCTTCCCTGACATAAACATCACGACCGGCAAGCTGCAGCGGCGGATAAGGCTTGATGCCTTCCAGCGGAGTTCTCACCTGGTCCTGGAAAATCAGAGGCAGGATTTCAACCAGACCGCCGAGGCTGACGGCGATAACGATGAAAACAGACATCAGGATGATGTTTTTCTCTAGCCTTTTGTGTCCCTGGCTCATGCGTGCTCTCCCCAAATGGCTGGTTCTGCAGCTTTGAATTCAGGTGCCTTGCCTTGTCCCAGGGTCTTGGCCGTATTCCAGGCCATGATGAACATGCCGGACAGGAACAGGAGACCACCCAGCAAGCGGATTGCGTAGTAAGGCTTGGTCGCTGCAATCGTTTCGATGAAGGTGTAGGTCAAGGTGCCGTCATCGTTGAATGCGCGCCACATCAGGCCCTGCATGACACCGGCGATCCACATTGAGGCGATGTAAAGCACGATACCGATGGTCGCGATCCAGAAATGCGCGTCCACGGCTTTCACGCTGTACATCACCTTGTTGCCCATCAATCGCGGCATCAGGCTGTACAGGGAACCGATGGTCATCATGGCAACCCAGCCCAGCGCACCGGAATGTACATGGCCAATGGTCCAGTCGGTGTAGTGGCTCAGTGCGTTCACGGTCTTGATCGACATCATCGGGCCTTCGAACGTCGACATGCCGTAGAAACTCAGCGCGACAATCATGAACTTGAGTACCGGATCGGTGCGCAGCTTGTGCCAGTGTCCGGACAAGCGTCATGACGCCGTTGATCATGCCGCCCCAGCTGGGCGCCAGCAGGATCAGTGAGAAAACCATACCCAGTGACTGAACCCAGTCAGGCAGTGCGGTGTAATGCAGGTGATGCGGACCGGCCCACATGTAGATCGCGATCAATGCCCAGAAATGCACGATGGACAGGCGGTAGGAGTAAACCGGACCTTCGGCCTGCTTGGGCACGAAGTAATACATCATGGCCAGGAAGCCGGCCGTCAGGAAGAACCCGACCGCGTTATGCCCGTACCACCATTGCACCATGGCATCGACGGCGCCGGTATAGACCTCGTAGGACTTGGTCATGGTCACCGGCAACGCCAGGTTATTGACGATGTGCAGCAAGTGCGACGGTGATGATGAAGGCTGCGTAAAACCAGTTGGCTACATAGATGTGACTGACCCGTCGTTTGATCACGGTCCCGAAGAAGACCACCGCGTAGGCCACCCAGACAACCGTGATCAGAATATCGATCGGCCATTCGAGCTCGGCGTATTCCTTACCCTGGGTCCAGCCCATCGGCAGCGAAATAGCAGCCGCGAGGATGACCAGTTGCCAGCCCCAGAAGACGAAGGACGCGAGTCCGCCGGCAAACAGCCTGACGTGGCAGGTTCGCTGGACCACGTAAAACGAGGTACCGATCAGCGCAGACCCGCCGAAAGCGAAGATCACTGCATTGGTGTGCAACGGGCGAAGCCTGCCGTAGGTCAACCAGGGAATGTCGAAATTCAAAACAGGCAGCCATAACTGGGCAGCGATGATCACGCCAACCAGCATGCCCACTATTCCCCAGATTACAGTCATGACGACAAACTGCCGCACCACTTTATCGTTGTAGGTCATGTCAATTTTCCAGTTGTTCAGTCACAAAAGGTAAAACGCTAAGCGCCATTCGAAGCGCGGTAAAAAAAACCCGGCCGAAGTGGGCCGGGTTTTGGTAGATCAGGATTTTGCCACCCAGGCATTGCACCAGCCAGCGCCGCGGACCGGCCGGTTCTGGAAGATGCTGCAGGGAGCCGTTTCGTCTTCGGCCTTGCCGGCGTACAAGTGCGCAGTTATTGCAAAACTGGTTCGCGCCGGCGTCGCCCGCGCGTTTCGGGAACTTGGCTGTATCCACTGTGCTGGCGTCAGGCACGTATCCCATGGCCTGGGCCAGTGGCTCATCGGCAGTCGACTTCGTCACCTGCCAGCAGTTGAATTGGAATCGCAGAAAGCGCTAAGGCGCCTCCGCCTGCCTTGACGCCAAGTTTCAGGAAATTACGACGATTAATCAGTTTTTCGTTTTTCACATTTGCCTCCGGGATCGGGGAATGATCAAAGTCTCAATTAAATCAGTCTTGCCTGTTGTTCAAGGCGGTCCAGCAAATCCAGTAACCTGGATTGCGGAAACGGCTTGTCTAGAAAATCCATGGCTCCCTGCCGGATCAAATCCACAGCTCTCTGTAAAGGCAGATCATGTCCGGTGAAAATCACCGGCATTTCCTGTCGTGAGCACTGCTCAAATATCTCCTGGGGTGTGCAGTCCGGCAAACTGGACTTCGCTGATGACTGCAACCACGTTGTTATCTTCCAATAACTGTGGCCAGATCGTGACAACTCTCAAGGCAGCTGACCCGCCAGTCTTCGCCTTCCAGCAAAACGGTCAGGGCATCCCGCACAGAGCATGTCCGGTTCGATCAGAACCACGGTTTTTTTGTTGTTTTCCGTTTTGATTGTCGCGATTCCCTGGTATTACTACTGCCGTTTAATACCGACCAGGCGTGTGCGAAATGCTAACGGCAACGCCAAGCCATACCATCAGGGAAACTACGTAGTTTGTAAATGTTCTGGGTCAAGAAGGCCCATATTATTCTGGTTCCAGCGTTGTAATCATCCTTACAAGGGCCGGCAGAGAGTCAGCATCCATCTTGTCCATGACATGGGCACGGTGGATTTCGACGGTTCTGGGGCTGATCCCCAGCGTTTCCGCGATACCCTTGTTCGGCAGGCCTTTCAGCCAACAACCGCATCACGTCCTGCTCCCGCGGCGTGCAGGAATCGACCCGGTCCTGGAGTTCCTGCAGTTCGAGCAAATGCTGCCGGGTTGACTGGGAGTCGGCGATGGCGGCACGGACTTTTTCCAGCAATTCGCCCTCCTGGAACGGCTTGGTCAGGAAGTCGATAAGCGCCGAGCTTGATGGCTGAAACCGCCAGTGGAATGTCGCCGTGTCCGGTGATGAAGATGACCGGATAAGACAGGTGCTTTCTGTTCAGAATTCTGAACAGTTCCAGTCCGTCGGTGCCGGGCATCCGGATGTCCAGCAACATGCAGTCAAACGAAGGCGTGGTCTTGTCCGCGAGAAATGCATCGGCTGATTCGTAGACACGAACTCTGTAATCCCTCGGCGATACAGCAGCAGGCGCAACGATTCGCGGATGGCTTCGTCGTCGTCAACAATACAAACGATGGGTTCTTGCGTCATGGTGCCTGTGTCAGCCTAGCTTCAACCTATCAGTTTGAGTGGCAATGATAGCGTAAACTGCACTGCCCCCTTCTGCGGGCTGAGAGTACTGCAGATTTCCGCCATGGGCGCCGGCGATGGTCTTGCAGATCGATAAACCGAGACCGACCCCCTTGGGCTTGGTCGTAAAAAAGGACTCAAACAGGCTGCTTGCGGATTGACTCCGGGACACCCGGGCCGTTGTCCGTCACTGAAACCAGCACATCCGGAATCCGTCTTTCTTCACGCGGATTTCAATTCGGCCATCATCTGCCGGCCATTGGGAAATGGCATCCATGCTGTTCTTTACCAGGTTGACCATGATCTGCTGGATATGAATTTCATCCACATAGATCTCTTCGAGTGCATCCAGCGGATAAAAAAGCAGTTCAATATTCGATCTTTTTACTTCAAATTCAAATAGTAATAAGGTATTTCTTATTATTTGATTGATATCATGCCGGGCTTTGCTAACGGTGCCGCTGCGGACCAGCTTGCGTAAACGCTGGACGACCTCCGCCGCCCTTCTGGACTGCTCACCGATGCGCTCGCATATCGAGTTGATGTCGCCTCCGGGCTCTTCCAGCCGCCGGTTCGACGATCTTGCGGCCCGCATCGGCGTAGGCGGCGATAGCGGTCAGCGGCTGGTTGATCTCGTGTGCAATGCCGGCGGTAAGTTCACCGAGAATAACCAGGCGGTCGGCATGCAACAGCTGTTCTTCCAGTTGCCGAACCTGCTCCTGGGTGGCGCGGACCTCGCTCAGGTCCTTGATGATACCGACATAATGGTGGCTGCCAGGCTGTTTGATCTCGCCTACTGACAAGAAACATCGGAAAAGTATCACTCCCTCGCTTGAGGCCGATAACCTCTCTGCCCTGGCCGATAATCGAGGCCTTACCGGTCTCGAGGTAGCGCTCCAGGTAACCATCGTGATTGCTGTGGTGGGGTTCCGGCATTAGAAGCTTAATGTTTGAACCACGTAGGTCCTGTTCGCGATAGCCGAACAGCGTTTCGGCAGCACGATTGAAGCGCTTAATCGTCCCCTTTTCGTCGATGATGATAATCGCATCGACGGCCGCATCCATTAACGCGTCAAAGGCGTTGTCGGAGACGACCTGACCCCTGTCCTTAGTCACCAGTTGGTGCCATGTGTTGCTGAGGGGGCTGATCTCATTCGTATCGCAGCCAACAGGCGGCGGTATGCGTCCGGCGGATTTTTTGACGCAAAAATAAGGCACTCCATTCGTGTGCCGCTGTGTTCATCGACCAGGACCAAAACACTAAACCAGCGGCTGACCCAACCCCGGGCGTCTATGTTTGCATGCCCGTCGGTGCCGCGTGCAGTGTGGATATCAACGCTGTAATCGTAATGGATACGGATTGTTCCCGCGCGGTGGCTATTTGCTGTATAGGCAATAAGCCAAAAGGGCGACCACTGTCAGCATTGCAATGAAAGCCAGTTTCCAGAGCCCGTTGGCAGGGCTGATAAGGATCGCCAGTACGCCAAGTACCAACAACACGCCGCTGGCGGCTGAGAACCATCGGGCCGGACCGAAGCTGAGCTCAATGGCCTCAGCGCGGTGCACGACGTATCTGCTTAAGTATGGCCTGGTAAGGCCGTGCCCCTGGGAGCGAGGGATCCTGGAACCAGTCCCACAACATATCGTCTTCGGTTTGCAGAAGTGCTTCGAATTCCGGCCACGCACCTTCCGCCAGTGACATCCTGGTGACGTTCAACGAAGCGTTCCAGGAGAATATCCAGCTCCTTCATGCCGCGCCGGCAAAGCCACCTTAGTTTCCTGACGCGTTCGAATTCTCCCATTCGCAAGCGAGGCTCAGATACCTCTGCGGGCCATCAGCATTTTCTTGGTTTCGGCAATGGCCTTGGCCGGATTCAGGCCCTTCGGACAGGTCTTGGTGCAGTTCATGATGGTGTGGCAGCGATACAGGCGGAACGGATCTTCCAGATCGTCCAGGCGCTCACCGGTTGCCTCGTCGCGGGAATCGGCCAGCCAGCGGTAGGCCTGCAGCAGGATGGCCGGACCCAGGTAGCGGTCGCCGTTCCACCAGTAACTGGGGCAGGAGGTGGAGCAACAGGCGCACAGGATGCACTCGTACAGGCCATCCAGTTTCTCGCGGTCTTCCTTGGACTGCAGGCGCTCGCGATCCGGCGGCGTGGTGCTCTGCGTCCGGATCCACGGCTGGATGGTCGCGTACTGGGCGTAGAAATGCGACAGGTCCGGCACGATGTCCTTGACCACCGGCAGGTGCGGCAGCGGATAGATCTTCACATCGCCCTTGATCTCGGCAATGGGCTTGGTGCAGGCCAGCGTGTTGGTGCCATCGATGTTCATCGCGCAGGAGCCGCAAATGCCCTCGCGGCAGGAGCGCCGGAAGGTCAGCGTCGGGTCGATCTCGTTCTTGATCTTGATGATCGCGTCGAGAACCATCGGCCCGCAGCTGTCCAGGTCGACCTCGAAGCTGTCGATGGTTGGATTGCTCTCGTCATCCGGGCTCCAGCGATAAACGCGGAACACCTTGATGTTTTTGGCGCCGGCGGGCGCCTTGAACGTTTTGCCTTTGCCGATGCGGGAATGTCTTGGGTAATTGGAATTCAGCCATGTCAATAAACCCTCGCCTTGGGCGGAACGACTTCGACGTCGTCCGTCAGCGTGTACATGTGCACCGGCCGGTAATCCAGCGTCACGTTGCCGCCGTTGTCCAGCCAGGACAGCGTGTGCTTCTGCCAGTTCTCATCGTCACGGTCGGGATAGTCCTCGCGGGCATGTGCGCCGCGGCTTTCCTTGCGGTTTTCCGCCGAGCTCATGCGTGGTCACCGCGCAACCCAGCAGGTTGCGCAGTTCCAGCGTCTCGACCAGGTCGGAGTTCCAGATCAGTGACCGGTCACTGACACTTGACGTCGCTGAAGGACGTCATAGACATCGCTGATCAGGCGGCAGCCCTCTTCCAGGACTTCGCCGGTTCGGAAGACTGCCGCATTGTTCTGCATCACTGCCTGCATCTCGTCGCGGATTTCCGCCGTGCTCTTCGAGCCGTCGGCGTTGCGCAGTGCATCGAAGTCCGCCAGCAGCGCATCGTCGATGCCTGCGGCAAGTCGGGATGCCGCGCGCCGGGCTTGATGACCTCCGAGCAACGCTGTGCGACCGCGCGGCCGAATACGATCAGGTCGAGCAGCGAGTTCGAGCCCAGCCGGTTGGCGCCGTGCACCGACACGCAGGCGGCCTCGCCGATGGCCATCAGTCCGGGCACGACCGTATCAGGATCGCCGTCCTTCAGCGTCACGACTTCGCCGATGTAATTGGTAGGAATTCCACCCATGTTGTAGTGCACCGTCGGCAGCACCGGGATCGGTTCCTTGGTGACATCGACGCCGGCAAAGATCTTCGCGCTCTCGGAGATGCCCGGCAGCCGCTCGTTGATCACGTCCGCGCCCAGGTGCTCCAGGTTCAGGTGGATGTGGTCCTTCTTCGGGCCCGACACCCCGGCCCTCGCGGATCTCGATGGTCATCGAGCGGCTGACCACGTCGCGGGAGGCCAGGTCCTTGGCGTTGGGCGCGTAGCGCTCCATGAAACGCTCGCCCTCGGAATTGGTCAGGAAACCGCCTTCGCCGCGCACGCCCTCGGTGATCAGGCAGCCCGCGCCGTAGATGCCGGTCGGATGAAACTGCACGAACTCCATGTCCTGCAGCGGCAGGCCGGCACGCAGCACCATGCCGTTGCCGTCGCCGGTGCAGGTGTGGGCCGAGGTGCAGGAGAAATAGCTGCGGCCGTAACCGCCGGTGGCCAGGATCACCGCGTGCGCGCGGAACAGGTGCAGCGTGCCGTCGGCCAGGTTCCAGGCCAGCACGCCGCGGCAGGCGCCCGATTCGTCCATCAACAGGTCGATGGCGAAATACTCGATGTAGAACGTCGCGTCGTGCTTCAGCGACTGCTGGTACAGCGTATGCAGAATGGCGTGGCCGGTGCGGTCGGCCGCGGCACAGGTGCGCTGCGCCGTGCCTTCGCCGTAATGGGTGGTCATGCCGCCGAACGGCCGCTGGTAAATCCGGCCGTCCTCGGTGCGCGAAAACGGCACGCCGAAGTGTTCCAGTTCGATCACCGCCGGGACGGCCTCGCGGCACATGTACTCGATGGCGTCCTGGTCGCCGAGCCAGTCCGAGCCCTTGACGGTGTCGTACATGTGCCAGCGCCAGTCGTCCTCGCCCATGTTGCCCAGCGCGGCGGACATGCCGCCCTGTGCGGCCACGGTGTGGCTGCGCGTCGGAAATACCTTGGTGATGCAGGCCGTGGACAAGCCTGTTGCCGCGACCCCCATGGTGGCGCGCAAACCGGCGCCGCCGGCTCCAACGACAACCACGTCGTATTTGTGTTCCTGCAGTGTGTAGGACTCGCTCATCGATCAGGCTCCCAGCGCCAGTTTAAGTACATGGATGATTCCAAGCGCCATGCCGAAAAAGGCACCGGCCCGGGTGATGAAAATAGAAAACCACTTCGAGCACCGGGTGATGCACGTAGTCTTCGATCACCACCTGCAGACCCAGCATGGCGTGATAGAGCATGGTCACGATCAGCAAGATCAGGAACGCCGCATTGACCGGCTGTGCGATGAAATGCGCGGGCGGCGGCATAGTCGGCACCGGCCAGGCTGACCATTGCGTAAATCAGCCAGCCGATCAGAACGATCAGCAACAGGGCTGATGCGCGTTGCGCGTACCAGTGGTGCACGCCTTCTTTTGCACTGCCGAGACCGCGGGCTTTTGCGAGAGGGTTGGTCATGCTCATAACAGCACCCCCAGCATGATGGCGGTAAGAACGACCGTGCCGATCAGCACCAGCCAGCCCGGCCGTGTAAGCACGTCTTGATATCCAGTGCCCTGCCGGTGTCCCAGACCAGGTGCCGGATACCATTCAGCATGTGAAAGCTCAGGCAGAGAACCGTTGCTGCGACGGCCAGCTTACCGAGCAGTCCGCCCAGCAAGCCAAGCATGGCGCCATAGGCTTCCGGCCCACTGCTGACGGCGATCAGCCACCACAGCAGCAAAGGGGCGCCGATAACGCTCAGGAACACACCCGTGGCACGATGCGTGATCGACATAAGCGACGTCAGTTGTGGCTTGTAATAAGGCCCGATCATGAACGGGGACATAGGTCTCTGCTTTGCTTTCATGGGCATCTCAGAGGGTCAGGACGGTAACAGGAAGACTACTGACTCAGGCAGACTTATTCAAGGTGAAAATTCCGTCAGACTCTAATACTTTTGTATACAATGCCAAGCACTGATTCAGGTCAAAAAAACAGAGGCTAGAAATTGAACCCTGCACCGATCAATAACCTGGCTATTGCGCGCTTTGACGGGCCCCGATACCGGGGCATTTTCTACAGGCGCAATTAAGCGCGGACATTGCTGCACTGCAACCGGGTGACGCCACCTTCGCCTGCTATTGCACTCCTCGCGGCCAGGTATTGGGCCTGTTGCTGGTATGCCGTCGACAGAACAGGGCTACCGGCTGGTTGCAGCCAACGGATCTGCTCGCATCGATCGCTGAACACGATTGCGGATGTTCGTGATGCGTTCCAAAGTCGAGTTGGCAATACAGGCGGACTCTCACTGTTTGCGGTGTCGCAGTGCTGCAAGCCGATTCGCGGGCGGCGTTCCGGCCGGATGGGTACCAATCTGCATTACCTGCTGCTGGAACAGCAGTGCCGTCGGGAACGAGCGGTCGGGATACTCTTCAAGGCGGATGGAAATTCGCAACCGCGTGGTCTGGCTTGGGCCTGAAACGAGCGAGAAATTCATCCCGCAAATGCTGGGGTTCGAACAGATCGGCGCGGTCAGTTTTTCCAAAGGGTTGTTATCCCGGGCAGGAAATCGTGGCCCGCGCCCGCTACCTCGGTAAGGTCAAACGCAAACCGGTCGTTCGTCCAGGAGCGAATCGGAGTTGTTGCCTGAGCCCGCAACGCGGGTGGAATCTGCGTCGCGGCGAAGCGTGGCTCAAGGGGACTGTGGTCGATTCAGCTCCGGCAGAAAACGGCTGGCAGCTAGTCTGTTCATCATCGCACCGGGCGAACCGGAAGGGGCAACGGTGGAAATCGAAGTACGCAGGACAGACGCTACCGCTGCGCAACGATATAGCAAACCCAACCCGGATCCGCGTCGCCGACCTCGGCCGGTTGATAGATGCCGTTCCCTTCATTGCTCTCTTCGTCGGTACCTTCCCAGTAAACCGTCACCTCGCTGAATCCGGCCTCGGCCAGCAATTCCTGGATTTCCGGTAAGGTCCACAGTCGCCAGTGATAGCTGAAGCCTCGGTCCATCTTCGAGCCGTCCGGGAATCGAAAATGAATATGGCAGGTCATGTGAGCCATCGATGGGATTGAAGGAGGCCTGCTCCCAGATATAGGTGAAACCCTCGCATTCACGCTCTTCCTCGATCTCGCGAGGCGCGTCGTAGCCACCGTAGGCATCGAGAAAAAGAATGCCGTCATCCACCAGGCCGGCATGAACGCTGACGAAAATAGTCCAGCAAGTCTTCGCGTGTCAGAAACAGGTAATAGCTGAAATTCATCGCCAGCACGATGTCGGCCAGTTCCGGTGTCGCTATCCAGAACATTTTCCTGCAGCAGCTGGATCCGGATAAGTTGTTCGTCATCCAGCTGAGCCAGGTTGTTGAGCTCACCCCATTCGAGCACTTCGCCATCCAGGTCGACGCCGATGGCGATAATGCTGGGGGTCACGCCGGATCCATTCGCAGGCGGTGTTGGCCGTACCGCAGAAATCTTCCCGCAATAATTCAGCGGGCCGGTCACGCAATTCGGCCCAGGTTTCCTCGACGAAATCGATTTCCGCCTCGGTGTCCTGGACGGACTCCTGGTAGAGGTGGTGACGGTCGGCCTGGTCGGCCATGCGGTTTCTTCTCAGACGCGCCATGGCAGTTCAGGAATCGATCTTGCCTGGGAAGCGGCGCTTGTAATGGCTCTCCACGTAGTGTTCGATCAAGCTCGAGAAAATCGTCGGTCAGGCCTTCGCCGCGCAACGTGACGTGTTTTTCACCATCGACGAAACACCGGGGCAGTGGGCGCCTCGCCGGTACCGGGCAGGCTGATGCCGATATCGGCATGCCGGCTTTCACCCGGACCGTTGACGATGCACCCCATGACCGCCAGTGACAGGTTTTCCACGCCCTCGTATTGCAGCTTCCATTCGCGGCATGCGTCGGCGGACGAATTGCTGCACGTCCTGGGCCAGTGACTGGAAAAAAGTGCTGGTGGTCCGTGCCGCAACCCGGACAGGCGGTGACCATCGGAGTAAAGGCCCGCAGGCCCATGCTTTGCAGCAACTCCTGCGCGACTATCACTTCGTCCGTGCGCGGCTGGTCGGGTTCCGGGGTCAGCGAAATGCGGATGGTATCGCCTATTCCTTGCTGCAGCAGGACTGCCATGGCGGCGGTTGAGGAAACGATGCCCTTGCTACCCATTCCCGCTTCGGTCAATCCGAGGTGCAGCGGATAATCGCAACGATCAGCCAATGCGCTATACACACTGATCAGATCCTGTACGTCACTGACCTTGCACGACAGGATAATCCGGTCATGGGCCAGTCCCAGCTTTTCGGCTTGCTCGGCACTTTCAAGCGCTGAAAGGATCAGGGCTTCGCGCATCACCACCGAGGCGTCTTGGGGTTTGCTCAGGGCCGCGTTTTCGTCCATCAGCCGGGCCAGCAGGCGTGCGTCCAGGCTGCCCCAGTTCACGCCAATCCGGACCGGTTTGTCGTGCTTCGATCGCCTGTTCGATGATGGTGGCGAACTGGTTCTCACGCTTTCTGCCGAAACCGACATTGCCCGGATTGATGCGGTACTTGGCCAGGATGGATGCGCACTCCGGGACCTGTTGCAGCAATTCGTGCCCGTTGTAGTGAAAGTCTCCAATCAACGGCACGTCACAGGACATCATGTCGAGCCGGCGTTGAATTTCAGGAACCGCCGCGGCTGCCTCGAGCGTGTTGACCGTGATCCGCACGAGCTCTGAACCGGCGCGGGCCAGTTCAGCAACCTGTTTTGCTGTGGATTTCGCGTCGGCCGTGTCGGTATTGGTCATCGATTGCACGACGACCGGATGGTCACTACCAACCTTGATGTTATTGATGGAAACCGTTGCGGTCTTGCGGCGGTTCGACGCCTGGGCAATCTTCGTCATCTCAGTTTTCGGTGTTGCCGCCATCCGGCGCGTGGTGACGGGCATCACTGATCGCAGGCCAGGCCGCTTTCAGATAGCTCCACATGGACCAGAGGGTCAGGGCTGCAGCCGTATACAGAAGTAATTCGCCGATCAATGCGATGGGAATCCAGCCCATGTTGTCGTGGTAAAGCAGGAAGCCGATGGCCGTCATCTGGAATCCGGTCTTGACCTTGCCTATCCAGCTCACGGTGACCAGCGCTCGTTCACCGATTTCAGACATCCACTCGCGCAGCGCCGAGATGGTAATTTCCCGTCCGATGATCACCGCGGCGGCGATGGCGAATACTGCCTCGTAGGTTTCCTGTCGCTGCACCAACAGAACCAGGGCAGTAGACACCATGAGCTTGTCAGCCACGGGATCGAGGAAGGCGCCGAAGCGGGAAGTCTGCCCGGTTCGTCGCGCAATATACCCATCGGCAATGTCCGTCAGCGCAGCAGCCACGAAGATCACTACGCAGGCCATGTTGGACCATTGCAGAGGCAGGTAGAAAAAAAGCACCAACACCGGTACGAGTGCGATTCGCAACAGGGTCAGCATGGTTGGGACGGTCAGTATCATGACTTGGTTTCGTCGCAGCAGGTTAGCTTTACCATTATCGCAGACATCGGCGGTCAATGCAGTGCCCGATAGATCTCTTCAGCGAGTATCCTGCTGATTCCCGGTACGCTGGATAGTTCCTCCACGCCGGCCTTGTTTACGCCCTGCAGTCCGCCGAAATGATTAAGTAGTGCCCGGCGGCGGCGGGGGCCGATGCCGGGTATCTTTTCCAGCGTGGATTTGGTGGCTGCTTTTTGCCGCCGGCCACGGTGACCGGTGATGGCAAATCGATGCGCTTCGTCGCGAATCTGCTGGACCAGGTGTGAGGCCGGAGATTCGGGGCCGGGCCGCAGACTCCGGGTCGGTGCCGCCAGAATCCACTCTTCATGCCCTGCCCTGCGGGACCGGCCCTTGGCTATTCCAATCATGGGAATGCCGGCCAGCCCGTATTCTGCCAGGACCTGTTCAGCCTGCTTCAACTGCCCTTTGCCGCCATCAATGATCAACAGGTCGGGAAACACGCCATCTTCGGCCTGTGTACGTCCATAGCGCCGGGTCAAAACCTGGTGCATTGCAGCGTAGTCGTCTCCGGGTGTAATCCCCTTCAGATTATAGCGGCGATATCTGGATTTGACCGGCCCATTGCTATCGAATACCACGCAAGAGCCGACGGTCTGATTACCCGATGTATGAGAAATATCGAAACACTCCAGCGAGCCGGGCACTTCCTCCAGTCCGAGGATAGTCTGCAGCGCCTCGAACTGGACGTTCATATTGGCTTTGCTGGCCAGGCGCATTTGCAGTGCCTGGCGTGAATTGCGCACCGCAGATACGAGCATCTGGCGCCGGTCTCCACGCGGGTGAGACTGGATGGAAACCCTGCGCCCGGCCTGGGTGGAAAAAACCTCTTCGAGCAGCTTTTTATGGGCCAGGTCATGCGAAATCACCAGGTGCGCCGGTGGCTGGCGGTCCTGGTAGTACTGGCCCATGAAGGCTTCCATGATCTCTGCCGCTTCATAGCCTTCCGCCTGGCTGGGAAAATAGCTGCGCTGCCCGAGGTTGCGTCCACCGCGTATTGAGACCAGCTGAACGCAGGCCTGACTCCGTTCCTGGGCCAGCGCGATGAAATCGATATCGGTTTGACGGCCGGAGACGAACTGCTGTGCCTGCATCTGTTTCAGCGAGCTGATCTGGTCCCGGAACATCGCGGCAGCTTCAAATTCCAGAGCGCTCGAGGCCTGCTCCATTCTGGAGATCATTCTGGTCAGAACTTTCTGATTCTTGCCTTGCAGGAACAACATGGCATCCTGCACCTGGTCGGCATAATCTGCCTGGTTGACCAGCCCGACGCAAGGCGCGGTGCAACGACGGATCTGGTACTGCAGGCAGGGCCGGTTACGATGGGAGAAATAGCTGTCCTCACAGTTTCGGATGCGGAACAGTTTCTGGATCAGGTTGATGCTCTCGCGAACTGAAGACGCGGATGGGTACGGTCCGAAATAACGTTTACGCTTATCCCTTGCACCCCGGTGAAAGGCGATTTGCGGAAATTCATGTGCGGTGGTCAAAACAATCCAGGGGTAGGATTTATCATCTTTGAGCAGCACGTTGTAACGGGGTTTGAGTGACTTGATCCACTCGTTTTCCAGTAAAAGCGCCTCCCCCTCCGTGCGGGTCAGGCTGACCTCGATCTGGTTGATCCGCGCGACCATTCGCATGATCCGCTCAATCTTGGGGCGGGCGTCGAAGTAACTGGCGACCCGCTTTCGCAGGTTACGGGCTTTGCCTACATACAGCGGCGTGCCATCGCTGTCTCTCATCAGGTAGATACCGGGACGCGTGGGCAAACGGGCAGCCAGGGCCTTACCGTCGAAGCTTTGCCTCTCGTCCTTCGCCACGGGCTCAGAACTCGTCGTCAGCCATCAATGCACGCACACGGGCGAGATCTTCGGGCGTGTCCACACCTGCCGGAATGGACTGGCAGGCCTGCTGCAGGACAATGCTGCGACCTGCCTCCAGAAAGCGCAGTTGCTCCAGTCTCTCAATCCGTTCCAGCGGGCTGGGCTGCATTGTGGAAAAAGCACGCAGCGCGCCTGCGCGGTATGCGTACATGCCGATGTGACGGTTCCAGACCCGCCCTGCTTTCATTGCGGTAGTGATATCAGTGCTGCGTGGATACGGAATAACCGACCTGCTGAAATACAGCGCCTGGCCGCTGTCGCCGACCACAACTTTGACTACGTTGGGATCTTCTACATCGCTCGCCAATTCGATCGGCCAATACAAGCTGGCGACGTCTGCATCCTCGTTCTGCTGCAGGATAGCGGCGGCCTGGTCAAGGCAGGCCGGTGGCATCAGTGGTTCATCTCCCTGCAGGTTGACCACCACGGCATCGTTGAGCCAGCCTTTGATATTTACGCATTCGGCAAGGCGGTCACTGCCGCTGGTATGGGCGGGTGAGGTCATGACAGCCTCGCCCCCAAACGCCTGGACAGCGTCGGCTATCTCGTGGGAATCGGTTGCGACCACGACAGACAAAGCTGACGACTGTTTAGCCTTGCCATACACGTGTTCAATCATCGTGCGGCCCGCAATACGAAGCAGCGGTTTGCCCGGTAAGCGTTCAGAAGCCATGCGGGCAGGAATGACAATATGGAAGCCGCTATTCATGTAGTTTCACTCGCTGCCTTGGGTCCCCGGGAAACCTGACTGAGAATATCCTGCTCCCAGGATGATGGCAGCACCGCATCAACGGACAGGGCCCAGGCATTTTTGAGTTCAAGGGATTTGCATTTCACCGCGTCTTTCTCCGTCATCAGGATGGGAAGCGACGTGTCCATTGCTTCGAAGTCAGTGCGCTCGAAAATATGGTGGTCCGGAAACCTGTGCTCCTGTACGGTCAGGCGCGCGGCCCGCAACAAGTCAAAAAAACGTTTGGGGTTTCCAATTCCAGCGACCGCGTTGGCCTTGCAACCGGCGAACTGGGCCAGACGCCAGGTTTGCCCGCTCTCCATCGAACGCAGCAATCCGGGTACCAGGTTCATGGGCGTGGTCACCAGCGCGTCTGGCAGAAGGCTGGATTCACCGTTGACGACAACATGATCGAAATCAGCCAGGCGGCTTAGCGGTTCCCTGAGTGGCCCTGCCGGAAGCAGCATGCCATTGCCGAACCCCCTGCTGCCATCAACCACACAAATTTCAAGGTGCCGGGGCAGCCGGTAATGCTGCAGGCCATCATCCGAAATAATGACATTAATCTCTTTTTTGATCAGCTTTCTTGCCGCCTCACAACGGTCAGCGGCAACCAGTACCGGGGCACCCGTGCGCTGCGCGATCAGTAAAGGCTCATCACCCACAAGACCCGGGTCTGAAGCCGGGCTGACCAGTCGCAGCTTTGTCTCTTTACGGCCATAGCCACGGCTGATAACGCCGGGCCTGAATCCCGCCTGTTGCAGAAGCTGGCAAAGCCGGATGACCAATGGCGTCTTGCCGCTGCCGCCAACCGTGATGTTGCCCACAACGATGATAAACACAGACCCCAGGTCAGCGGGTTGATGGCGGCTGTTCCACCAGCGGTCAAGTCGGTTACCCAGCTTATAAACGGGAACGAGTTGGCGCAGATGCCATGGCGCAGGCTGTCCGCCATACCAGGTGTCGTTCAGCTTGTGTTCGATATTGGAACGCATCAATCTTCTTTGAACTGGATTTGGTAAAGCCGGGCATAAGACCCGTTCCTGGCAAGCAATTCGGTGTGGGTGCCTGCTTCCACCACCCTTCCCTGTTCCAGAACCACGACCTGATCGGCGTTTTCAATGGTTGACAGGCGATGGGCAATAACCAGGGTGGTACGGTCCTTAATTACTTCGGAGAGTGCTTCCTGGATAGCCCGCTCTGACTCGCTGTCGAGTGCCGAAGTGGCTTCATCCAGAATGAGGATGGGCGCGTCTTTCAGCAGCGCCCGGGCGATGGCCAGTCGCTGCCGCTGCCCACCGGACAACAGCGTGCCGTTTTCTCCAATCAGGGTTTCCATGCCCTGCGGCAGCTGTTCGATAAAGTCAGTGGCATGGGCAAGCGTGGCTGCCCTGGCAATCGCCTCGGCCGGCCTGTCCGCCAGCGCGCCGTAAGCAATGTTGCCGGCTACGGTGTCATTGAACAACACGACGTGCTGGCTGACCAGGGAAATATGGCTGCGCAGGTTGTCCAGCGTGTAATCGGAAAGCTCGTGACCATCCAGCAGAATATGGCCTTCGTAATTCGTGTAGAAACGCGGAATGAGACCGGCCAGCGTGGTCTTGCCGCTGCCCGAATGTCCGACCAGCGCGGTGACACTACCGGCCGGCACGGTGAAATTGACGTCATCGAGAACAGGTGTCTCGCTGGACTCGTAGTGAAAGCTGACACCCTGAAATTCGAGTAAGCCGGCCACCCTTTCCACGGTGAAACTGCCACCGTCGATCTCTGAGTCGGTATCCAGAACCTGGAAGATGCTGTCTGCCGCTGCAATGCCTTTTTGTATCCTTGACTGCACGCCGGTCAGCCGCTTCAGGGGTGGGATTGAAGCGATCATTGCTGTAAAAATGGCGGTAAAAGTACCAGCCGATATGCTTTCCAGCATCTGTGGCCGGGTTGCGATGATCATCAGCAAAACCAGGGCCAGGCTGGCTGCAAACTGAACCAGCGAAGAACCGAACAGGTGGGTCGCGCGCATCCGCATATGCAGACGACGGGTCTTCTCATTGACTTCACCGAAGCGGGCCTTCTCCGCTGTCTGGCCCTGGAACACCTTGATCACCTGTTGGCCGACAACCGCTTCTTCGGTAACGTGTGAAACGTTGCCCATCATATCCTGGATGCCATGGCTGATATTCCGGAAACGACGGCTGATAACGGTAACCAGTAAACCAATGATCGGTATCAGCATCAGCATGACCAGGGTCAACCTTGCGTTGGTGGTCAGCATTACACCCAGCAGGAACACGACCAGCAATATGTCACGTATGGCAGACACGACGGAATTGGTGGCAGCATTGGCGACCTGCTCGCTGTTGTAGGCCAGCTTGGAGATCAAGTGTCCTGAGCTGAAGGTGTCGAAAAAGGTTGCCGGGAGCGAAACATACTTGGCAAACAGTTCCTTGCGCAGGTCTGCGATGACCCTTCGTCCGACCCACTCCATGGCGTATTCGCCGAAGAAACTCCCGGCCATTCGAGTCATCGCAATCAGGAAAACAGCCCCGGCCAGCCAAACACCGAATTTGGAGTCCTTGCCGACGAAAACCTCGTCGATCAACGGCTGCATGCCCTTGATAAACACGGCCTGCATACTTGCATCAATACTGACGCCGAGGATACCAACCAGGAACATCCAGATGTAACGCCGGGTGTAAGACCAGAGTCGTTTGTAGACGACCATGGGTTCGCTGGGCATTGTGGTCATTCAGTTTGCCCGGCAGAGCGGTCCGTGGCGATGGATAGATTACTGAAGCCAAGTTGGGCCGCGACGTCCATGGCAGTCACTACATGGTGATGAGGGGTCTCGCGGTCCGCCCTCAAGATCAGTGGGATCCCGCGGTTGTCGCCGACCTGTTCCTGGATCGCCGCACGCAAGGTGCGCGCATCACTGTCCATCAGTCTCTGATCGTTCAGAAACATGCGTCCTTCATCGTCGATCACCAGTTCAAGTGACTCAGGGACTTCGGCCTGGTCCTCGACCTCGCTGGCCTCGGGCAGATCGACCTTCAGCAGGGCCTGGCGTTCAAACGTGGTGCTGACCATGAAAAAAATCAGCAACAGGAAAACCACGTCGATCAGCGAAGTGAGATCGACTGTGGGTTCCTCCTTGGTGTGGTTCTGGAGTTTCAAGAACTAACCCCCGGGCACACCAGACCGCAATTGGGCGACGTTGCCACGGTCGATGGCCTCGATCAACGTGATGGCCTGCTCTTCCATGGACACGACGCAGGCTTCTACCCTGCCTTTGAAATAGCGGTAAAAGAAAAAACTCGGGATCGCCACGGTGAGCCCGGCGG
The DNA here is from genome assembly GCA_963759035.1 of uncultured Gammaproteobacteria bacterium. Taxonomy (GTDB): domain Bacteria; phylum Pseudomonadota; class Gammaproteobacteria; order Xanthomonadales; family SZUA-36; genus JAHEFT01. The sequence goes on along the minus strand of CAVWXL010000017.1, from coordinate 52,194 downwards.
CAGTGGTGATCAAGGCCTGCGAAATACCCCCTGCCAGTAGGTTGGCGTTGCCAACGCCGTGGGTCAGGATGGCGGAAAACACTTCGATCATACCGATGACCGTGCCCAACAGGCCGAGCAAAGGTGAAATACCGGCGATGGTGCCCAGTGTGTTCAGGAAACGCTCCAGCTGGTGGACTACGTGCCTGCCTGTATCCTCCACGGCCTCCTTGATCAGCGTGCGGGATCGATGGCGGTTTACCAATGCGGCTGCAAGGACCCGCCCAAGTGCTGAACCGGAACGCAGCTGTTCAATATGCCGCCGGTCCAGCTCGTGCCGGGCGGCCCATTTTTCGACTTGCTCACCCAGGCCGTCAGGCACGACGTTGCTGCGCCGCAAGGCCCAGGATCGCTCGGCAATAATGGTCAGGGTGAGGATGGAGCACAATATGATCGGGGCCATCAGCCAGCCACCAGCGAGAATAATTTCAAGCACGTTTCATCACTCCATTGAATACATCATGGTGAATAGAGGCAAACCAAATGATACATGGCGTTGTATGAACTCGCTACGGGCAATTCACATCGGCCGGCCAGCGCCAGGCCCGATCGCGTTGCCGCCGAGCGCTGCTGGCCTGCATAGAGCCGTCAGGATGCAGTGTCAGGCGCAGGGCCCCACAGCCGCCTGTCGTCCAGAAAAGGGTTCCTTGCGCCTGGTAACGATGGCTGATTTCATCGCGCGGGAAGCCAAAACGGTTCCCCAGGCCGGCCGTGGCGATGGCAACCTCCGGCTGGAGTTTTTTGATGAAGGGCTTGCTGGATGAAGAGGTACTGCCATGATGCGGCACCAGGGCTACCCTGTGGGGTGGCAGCCCATTCAGCATCAGCCGGTTTTCAACCGGGCTCGAGATATCACCGCTGAGTAGAATCCGGTTGCTGCCGCTTCCGGCGCTGATGACGCATGAACTGTCATTACCCAGGTAGGGCAGCCCGGCAGACGGATGCAGTATCGCGAGCCCCGCATTTGGCCAGCTCCACTTCCGGGGCGTGCGGCAACCCGGCGTATACTCACCTTGCCCAGGTAGATTCATGAAATAGTCTGCGTTCGGGTAGCGTTTGCGCAGTGAAGCAAGCCCGCCGGCATGATCCATGTCGCCATGGCTGATAACTACTTGTTGCGGGGCCTCTTTTCCAAGCCTTGCCAGGGCCGGAGCAATGACCCCTGATACCAGGTCGCGACCGTTGCCGTCGCCCGGCCCGGAGTCATAAAGTAATGAGTATCCGTCTGAGCTTAACAACACCGCGGTGCCCTGCCCCACATCCAGCACTTCCATTTCCATCACGCCGGTGGGTGTACGCGGTGCCGGTGGAAAGAATAAGGGAACAATCAGGAAAATGCCCATCCACCGGGCTGCAATGCCTCGGGGTAACAACAGCACACATGCTCCGATGAATGCCAGAGCAGCCTGCAGCAGGGTTGGTGGCGCCAGGGTAGACAGTTGCCCCTGGGCATGATCGAAAAACTCCAGGAACTGAAAAAGGACGGAAGAGGCCAGCCCGGCGCCGGCCCAAAGCAGTCCGGCGAGCACATCCGAAACAGGCAATACAGCGAGACCCGACAACACCAGGGGAACCACCAGCAGGCTGACCCATGGGATCGCCACCAGGTTGGCCAGGTAGCCGGATGGGCTAAAGGAATAAAACCAACTAGCACTAACCGGCAGCAGGACCAGGATAACGGCTGTTTGGGCCATCAGGAGGGTCTTGATCGCCCCTGGTGTGCCGGTGCGCGGCACGAACATCAGTAACAATCCTGCAACTGCGAGAAACGAGAACCAGGCGCCGGCGCCCAACGGAGCAAAAGGATCAAGTATAAGAACAGCACCCAGGCTCAACAGCCAGGCGCGCACCGGGTGAATGGCCCGGTACATCATTACCGCCAACAGGGCGGCCGCAAGCATCAATACGGATCGGACCGTTGATGTGCCGAATCCAGCCAGGGCGGAATAAATACCCGCCGTGAACAAGCCACCGGAAACAGTTAACAACAGGGTCAGTGCACCCATCGATGAAACCGGCAGAAACAAAAGAGCCAGGCGACTGACCCACATGCCACCGGCTGCAGCCAGGCCAATGTGCAGCCCGGAAATCGCCAGCAAGTGCGAGGTTCCGGTCGCTGCGAGTATCCGGCGGTCATTGGCTTGCAGGCCGGATGTGTCGGCCGTGGCCAGGGCCTGGATGACGCCACGCTGCCTTTCGTCGCTCACTTTTAGCGAGATGCACCGCAGCACCTTTTCACGGATAGAGTTGGCGGCAAACCGGAATGGGGCGGGCTGTGCAAGGCGATGACCGTTCCGAACACTCGCCAGGCCGCCAATTCCCCGGGCAAACAGCCAGCGCTCCTTGTCCGCACCCTGAAAATTCACCCTGCCCCAGGGGGGCTTCAGCCTGAGATCCAGTTGCCAGTATTCGCCGGCATACAGTTGCGGCCGGTCTCTGTACCAATGCACCAATAAGGTTCGGGGAAGCCCACCGTATTGAGCGGTTGGCTCCGGCTCAAAGAGAAATCGGATCACGTCACCATAATCGGCAGGAATCGAGGCGACCGTGCCTGTCACCGTCAGCACCTCGCCGGAAAGCGAGGGATCCAAACGGTCATCCAGGTGGAGTTGAAGATGATAAAGGCCCCAGCAGCAGGCGAGCACCATCAGCGCTGCCCATCGCAGCGGGGCAAACAAGAGCCCAATAACCGCGAAAGCCGCCAGAAAATAAACCAGGCCGGGTGGTGGCAGGGAAACAAAACAATGGGCAGCGAATACTCCGGCCACCAGGCTGGCTGGCCAAAGCCAGCTGCCCCTCTGCGAGCGCCCTATTCCAGTTCCTGCAAACACCCCATTCGCAATTCAAGCTGGCGATCCATCCGCGCCGCCAGGCCGGTGTCGTGGGTAACCAACAGCAAGCTCGTCCGGAGTTCCTGGTTTAGTTCCAGCATCAAGCCATAAACGTGATTGGCCGTGCGCTCATCCAGGTTTCCGGTGGGTTCATCGCCCAGCACGACCTGCGGGTTGCCAACCAGCGCGCGGGCAACAGCGGCGCGTTGCCGTTCACCCCCGGAAAGCTCACCCGGTTTGTGGGTGACCCGTTCTGAAAGTCCGACCCGGTCGAGTATGTCAGCCGCCCGCTGACGTGCCACATCGGTTGGCTCACCCCGGATCAACAAAGGCATCGCTACGTTTTCCAGCGCTGTGAACTCTGGCAACAGGTGGTGGAATTGGTACACGAAACCCATCATGCGGTTGCGGACCACGCTGCGCTTGGCAGCCTTCAGCCCCCACATGGAAGATCCGGCGATAAGAACTTCCCCTTCATCCGGCCTGTCCAGGCCACCCAGGATGTGTAACAGGGTGCTTTTGCCAGATCCGGAGGCGCCAACGATCGCCAGGGATTCACCTGCAGCCAGGGTCAGATCCACACCCTCGAGGACGCGTACTTCCCGCGGGCCCTGGTGAAAGGTCTTGTGAATATTCCGGGCTTCGAGCACGATCTCGTTACTCATAGCTCAGTGCCTCGGCCGGGTGGGTTTTGGCAGCCCGCCAGGAAGGGTAAATGGTCGATAGCAGCGACATGCCCAGTGACATCAGTGCGAAATTCAGCACGTCGGAAGTAACGCAGGTCTGACGGAAGTTCAGTGATGTAATAAATGTCCGAGGGGAATAAAGCAAACCCGAACAACTGTTCAAGATAAGGCACGACCGAACCGATATTCAGTGCCAGCAGAATGCCGCCGCCCACGCCAAGGAACGTTCCGATGACACCGATCACGCTGCCCTGGATGACAAAAATCCGCATGACGGTCCCCGGCCGCGCTCCCATGGTCTTGAGGATAGCTATATCCGACTGCTTGTCCGTGACCACCATGACCAACATGGAAATAATGTTGAATGCAGCCACCGCGATGATCAGAGAGAGGATCACCCACATCACGGTTTTCTCTGTGCGCACCGCCTGGAACAGGTTGCCCCGCTCCTGGGTCCAGTCGCGTACGGTGTAGTAACCCTCCATCGTCTCCGAGATATCCCGGGCCACGAGCCAGGCACGGTACATGTCCTCCAGGTGCAGTCTTACACCGCCTATGGTTCCAGGCGGCATTCTCAACAGGCGGGCCGCGTCTTCGATATGGACCAGCGCCAGGGTGGAGTCATTCTCAAATTCACCAAATTCAAAAGCACCCACGACGGTGAAGCGGCGCATCAGCGGACTGGCGCCAACGGGGGTCGCCTTCAAGCGGGGCGCGATGACGGTCACGCGATCACCCGGACCGACCCGCAAACGCGAAGCCAGTCCAATCCCAAGGATGATGCCGTATTCACCGGATTTCAGGTCTGACAATTCACCGGCGAGCATTTTTTGATCAACTTCGGAAACGCGCGGCTCAAATTCCGGATTTATTCCCCGGATAAAAGCACCGGATGATTCGACACCCTGTAGCCAGACACCCTCCTCTATGTAAGGCGCAGCACCGTTTACTTCGGGATGCTCCTCAACCTTCTCGATGACGTTTCGCCACTCCATTTGCGAACCGTCTGCAGGCTGAATGGTCGCATGCGCGATGGCTCCCAGGATGCGCGCGCGCAATTCTTTCTCGAAGCCGTTCATCACTGAAATGACCGTGATGAGCGTCGTCACTCCCAGCGCGATGCCCAGCATCGATGTCAGGGAAATAAAGGAGATGAAATGATTACGCCTTTTGGCGCGCACGTAGCGCATTCCGATAAAGGCTTCCAGTGGTTTGTACATCGGGCGAATTAGATCACAGCGGGCCGGTGTTCACCAGCATATGACGGAGGAACCCATGTAGGAAATTGGCTGGGTAAGCTCATAAAAACCATCTTCATTATTCCAGACCATCCAGAATTTTGCGCAGATCAGCCGGTAGCGGTGCATCTAAGGACAGAATTTCGCCCGATGGCGCTACCAGTTCGAGCCTGTGCGCGTGGAGAAACACGCGTTTCAGGCCACGCCGCTTCCACTCCTTGTTTACCTTGCTGTTGCCGTAACGGTCATCGCCTGCCAGCGGCAGTCCCAGATATTTTGCGTGCGCCCTGATTTGATGGGTACGCCCGGTAAAAAGTTCCACCTCTGAATAACTGCAATCCCGATACGCCTGCAACAGGTGAAATCGGGTAAGCGATGGCTTCCCATCATCGGATACCTCGACCATGCGCTGGCCGCCCGATTGTACTTTTCTCAACGGGGCATCGACATCGATCACCGCCTCGGGCATCAGGCCATTCATCAGGCACAGGTAACGTTTATCGACCCGCCCGTCCCGAAATTGCCCCGACAGCTGATTTAGAGCCGGCCCGTTGCGCGCCAGCACCAGGCAGCCGCTGGTTTCCCGGTCCAGGCGGTGCACCAGTTCAAAGAATTCCTCCGGCCGGTTTTGCCGGATTGCATCAATCAAACCCCAGGGCAGCCCGCTCCCGGCATGCACGGCCATGCCGGAGGGCTTGTTGATGACAAGCACATCCGGATCTTCGTAAATAATTGCATCAGCAAGCTGTTGGCGCACCCGGTCTGAAACAACAAACTGCCCGGCCTCCCGTGTTTTGGCGGGAGGGATCCGTACCTCGTCTCCTTCCTCCAGCCGGGTAGCAGCCTTACAACGACCACCGTTGATACGCACCTGGCCGGTCCGGATCATTCGGTAGACAGCTGATTTCGGCACACCCTTGAGCCTGGCGGCAAGAAAATTGTCCAGGCGTTGTCCGGCCCGGTCGCTGTCTACGCTCACCAGGTAGGCGCCGGAAGTTTTGTTCGGAATTGACATTATCCTTTAACTCATTGATAGAGCGTAAAAACACTGCTATATTACAGCGCACCGGAGTTCCGCGCGCTGGTTGATTTTCACCACTATATCGATCAAACCACCAGCCGACGATTTAATTCGTAACATCGTGTAGATTATCTTCACGAAAGAAAACCATATATCGAATTAAATTCGTCCGAATCGCAAGACGAAAGACCGGAACCCGGAAATATAGAATTATCGCAGCAGCCATGGAGGCTGTTGCTGAGTACCGGCGGGAATATACAGCCGGCGACAAAATACAATTTGGCAAGCCTGGCACGCCGCATACGAGCGGGCCGACAATACGTATCGCGTAACAGCGGGGTCTTATCCCGCCTGCCTTGCGTGTTCAGGCCAGGACGCCTGAGGAATATACAATGAAGAGAATGCTGATCAACGCGACTCAGCCAGAAGAGTTGCGTGTGGCCATTGCAGATGGCCAGGTACTTATCGATCTGGATATCGAAGTTCCGTCCCAGGAACAAAAGAAATCAAACGTTTACAAGGGCCGCATAACCCGGATTGAGCCGTCACTTGAGGCCTGTTTCGTGGACTTTGGCTCAGAACGCCATGGATTTCTCCCCTTCAAGGAAATCTGCCGGGATAGCTATCAGCCCTCCGCGCAGAAAGCAGAAGGGAAGATCGCGATTCGCGATGCGGTGCGTGAAGGTCAGGAACTGATTGTCCAGGTCGAGAAAGAAGAGCGCGGCAACAAGGGTGCAGCCCTGACGACCTACATTTCACTGGCCGGGCGCTACCTGGTCTTGATGCCCACGAACCCCAAGGCGGGAGGCGTCTCTCGCCGGATCAGCGGTGAAGACCGCCAGGACCTGCGCGAGCAACTGCAACAGGTCATCGCACCGGATAACGTCGGAATCATCGTCCGGACAGCCGGCGTCGGCCGTGAAGCAGAAGAACTGCAGTGGGATCTCGATTACTTGTTACAGGTCTGGACCGCTATCGAAAAAGCCGCGGTAGAGACCAAGGCTCCATTCCTGATATACCAGGAAAGCAACCTGTTCATCCGCGCTCTACGTGACCATTTGCGCAACGATATCGGCGAAATCCTGATTGACAATGAGAAGGTATTTTCCGATGCGCAGGAATTTGTGCAACAGGTGATGCCGCATAATGCCCGCAAACTGAAGCTGTATTCTGACGATGTTCCGCTCTTCAACCGCTACCAGATCGAAAGCCAGATCGAAACAGCGTTTGCACGAACGGTTCATCTGCCTTCCGGTGGATCCGTGGTTATCGACCACACAGAGGCTCTGCTTTCCATTGATATCAACTCGGCCCGGGCCACCAAGGGCACGGACATCGAGGACACGGCTTACAAGACCAACCTGGAGGCTGCTGACGAGATCGCACGCCAATTGAGACTGCGTGATCTTGGCGGCCTGATCGTGATCGATTTCATCGATATGATGGACCGGAAACACCAGCGCAACGTTGAAGAGCGCCTGCGCCACGCCCTGCAGATTGACAAGGCCAGGGTCCAGACCGGGCGAATTTCACGTTTCGGCCTGCTCGAAATGTCCCGCCAGCGCCTGCGTCCTTCCCTGGGAGAATCCAGCCAGGAAACCTGCCCCCGTTGCGAGGGTCATGGCACGATCCGCAGCACAGAATCACTGGCGTTGTCGATACTGAGGCTGGTTGAAGAAGAGTCAATGAAGGAGTTCACCGGACAGGTACTCGTGCAGGCACCGACCACCGTTGCCAACTTCCTGCTTAACGAAAAACGCAAAGCGCTGACCCGAGATCGAGGCCCGGCATTCCTTGCCAATTTTGATTCTCTCAAACGAGCACATGGAACGGCCTAAATTCGAAATCCATCGTGTGCGCAAATCTGAAATAACGGACGAGCCCAGTTACGGTCGTGTCGATCAGCCGAACATCGAGTTGGTCCACAATGCAGAGACCCAGGCTACTTCCGCCATCAGCCTGCCGGTCCCGGCTGTTTCAGGCGTTATGCGCGGGCGCCCTGCCCCGAACCGCCCCGAACCGGTAGCTAAGGAAAAACCGAAACAGGGTTTCTTCGGCCAAATGTTCGGAAAACTCTTTGCGGCTGGCGAGTCGGAGAAGAAAGAAGAAAAGAAAAGCCCGCAGAGCCGGCCTGCCAGTAAGAAGACGCCCAGGAAAAAGGCAACCAGGCGCGGCGGTCAGCAGCAACAGTCCCGTTCTGATAACCAGGGTGGAGAATCCCGGTCGCGCAACCCTCGTCGTGGTGGGAAGAAAAAGACCAGCCAATCCCGGGATGGCAACCGGCAAAGCAAGAAAACACCCCGTAAGAGATCACCCCGGAAGAAAACACCACAAAGCCGCGGTGAACAGGGAAACAAGCCCCAGACCGCGAATGATCAAACTGCACAGGCTCAAGGTAAATCCGGCAGTCAAAACAAAGATTCGCACCCAAAACAAGGCGAACAGACCGGAAGAAAACCTCGCCGCAGACGCTCGCCTTACCAAACCGCGGGTGTGAAAGGACGCGACGGGCGGCAGGCTGAGGCTACAGAAACCAAGACTTCGGAGAAGGCTCCGACAGAGAAAGCACTGGTCGAAAAACCCAGCCAGCCACTGGTTGAAAAACAGAGCCAACCGTTAGTCGAGCAGCCTGCAAAAACCGTGAAACCTGAAGGGGAAAAGGCAGCGCCAGCAGAGACAAAGCCGAAAGCGAAACCAAGCAAGCCCAGGGGCGAGAAGAAGCCGGCGGACAAGCCTGTTTCAAAAGCACCCGAACCAGCCAAAAAGCCCCCCAGGAAGGCTACTGAAAAAGCTGATAAGCCTGCCGGTAAGACTTCCGCAAAGGCAGAAAAGCCTGCAGAGTCTGAAAAAAAGACTTCTGAAAAAGCTGATAAGCCCGCAGAAAAGGCTGCTAAAAAATCGGACAAGAAGCCATCAAAACCCGCTGCGGAGAAAAAGCCGAAAAGCAAACCCTCGGTGGAAGCCGTGAAGGATCAGCATGGGATTTATACGCTGAAACCACCTCCGTCCGGGTAGCCGGATCGAGGTGGTCTTCAGACAATGCCGTAACGCAAGGCCATGCGGGTCATGTCCACATCACTGCGCGTATTGAGCTTGTCGAATATCCGGTATTTATAGGTCGCCACTGTCTTCGGGCTCAGGTGCATGATGTCAGCGATATCGGCGATTTTTCGGCCATCCGCGAGCATCAGCATGACCTCCATCTCCCTGGCTGAAAGCTCATCGAAAGGCGAGCCTTGGCCACCTGGCAGCATCTGCAAGGCCATCTCCTGGGCGACTTTCGATCCGATGTGACGCCCACCACGAGCCACGGTGTTGATTGCCTGTACCAGTTCTGTAGCCGGGCAACCCTTGGTCAGGTAACCCGAAGCACCGGCTTCCAGAAGCTGAGCCGGGTAAGGTGCCTGTTCATGGATGGTCAGGATGATGATTCCGAGCTCGGGAGAGGCCTGTTTCAACCGGCTCGTGACTTCGAAGCCGGATAGTCCGGGCAGGCATACATCGAGCAAGACAACATCCGGTTTCAATTCCCGGTTCAGTCGGATGGCTGTTTCTCCGTCGGGCGCTTCACCAGCGATATGGATTGAAGGATATTCCGCAAGTACGTGACGGAGTCCGATCCGGACGAGTTCGTGGTCGTCCACAACCATTATTCTGATCATAATTACCCCTGGTAGAGTTTGCCCTGATGCCCCCGAAGGCAGTATAAGGATAGGAGCCAGGGAGGCATTCGTCGAGTGGAAATCGGAAATCAGAGAGGATTTCCTACACAAATCGTTAAGTCGTATCAAGGAAACTGCAATTCATGAAAATGTTCAAAGTGTCGATGTCTGGCTGTCATTTGCCTGACCCTGCTTACGGGCTGGGGTTTTAAAAAGGACAGTCCCGACCAGCAGCGTAAAAATATTGACCAGGCCACCAGCGAAGTCCTGGCTGCTCTTGACCGCGAGGTGCCAGGCGCAAAGGCCTATCTGGAAGACTCGGTAGGCTATGCGGTATTCAGCAGTCTTGGGATTAACGTATTGCTTCTTTCCACCGCGAGTGGAAAAGGCGTCGCCCACTACAAAAACAGCGGAAAAAAAGTCTACATGAGTATGTTCTCTGCGGGAGCCGGTATCGGCCTGGGAGTCAAAGACTTCCGGCTGGTGTTTGTTTTCGCGACCCAGGATGCGATGGATCAATTTGTAAACGAGGGCTGGACAGCAGGCGCGCAGGCCGACGCGGCCGCCGCCGTGGATGACAAGGGCGATGCCGCAACTTTGGCTTTGGATGTGTCACCGGGGGTCAGGCTGTTTCAGATGACTGACTCGGGGCTGGCCTTGCAGGCAACCATCCAGGGAACAAAATACTGGAAGGACGACGATTTGAATTGAGGGTTTTACTAAACCATGTGTGGAAAAGCCGCCGTCTCGCACCTCTCCTGGGCTGAAATCTACGCCTACGCGTCCTCGCTGACGCAGCCGGGTGCATTACCGGCTGACCCGGAGTCACGCATCAACATCTCCCCTTCCCGCTTGCGGCGCAAGTCTGAGCCCGATTCCATGGTGTGGGAAAGCCTGCCGGTCATTTCTCGTGGTGAAGGGGCGGATATCCCTTGCGAAGCGATCTGGCCATTCATTCCGGTGTATTCCGAAGGACGTCTGCCCACCAATAAGCAAGGACGTCTGATCTCAACCGCCAACGCGCGCCTGCGCACGCAGGGCGCACCTTTTGCACCCACCTTCATGGGGGCCTGGTCAGCGCAATTCCGGGTGCTTGTGGCCGTTTCCTGGTTCTACGAGTTCGACAGCCGGGTCAAACCGCAGGTGCCTTACGCGGTGTTTCCAACTGATGCACCTTGCTGGCTGATGGCGGGACTGGCCCGGCAAACGGTTCTGCCGGATGGCTCACGCCACGTTACTGTCGCCATCATCACAGTTGACCCCAACGAGGTACTGAAGTCGGTTGGCCATCATCGCAGCCCTGCCCTGCTGGGACATCCTGCGGAGGCCAAAACCTGGCTTCATGGTGACCGTAACGAAGCGCTGGCTCTGCTGCGTCCGCATGGCAACGAAACCATGGGCGTTGAGCCGGTGCCGATGGGGATAAAAATTCCGGGCAACCAGGAAATTGATTTACCCGCCTCATTAAAACGCAGGCAATAAAAAACCCCGCGATGCGGGGCTTTTCTTATCTTGGCGGAGAGGGTGGGATTCGAACCCACGGTAGGCTATTAACCTACGCTGGTTTTCAAGACCAGTGCATTCAACCGCTCTGCCACCTCTCCGTGTCAAAACTTTGGTACGCCTGAGGCGCGCAAGAATACCCTAATTTTGCGGATTCCTCCAGCCCTGACAACAGGCACATGACAATTGCCTCGGGTTTGATTAAGGTTACCGACTTGAAGAGGGGAACTGATACCCCAAAATCTTGGTCAGAACCTTGAGACATGAGCCTGCGCGACAGGCGATAAGCAACACACAGGAGCACTTCCACACAATGAACAATCCCGCATATAGCGTCACCTCAACCGCACGCGTGCCCGTAGCCACGGTTAACAGGACACTGCGAAACACCTATGCCCTGCTGGGCATGCTGTTTATTTTCGGCGCCGGCACGGCCTGGCTGGCCCAGGAGATGAACTGGAGGATTGGTTTCTGGCCTTTCCTGATCGGTATGTTCGCCTTTTCCTATGCCATTGCTAAGACGCGTAACAGCATCTGGGGACTGGTGCTTTCTTTTGGATTCTCAGGCTTGCTGGGCCTGGTGACCGGGGCGAACGTCAACGCGGCCCTGCACCAGTACAGCAACGGTGGTGAATTGGTCGCAGCTGCTTTCGGCCTGACAGCCGGAATATTTTTTGGCCTTTCAGCCTATGCGATGACGACCAAGCGGGATTTCAGCGGATGGCTGGCATTTCTTGGTGTGGGCACAATTGCTATCATCGGCGCCTTCATCCTGAACTACTTCCTGCAAGTACCCGCCCTGGCGCTGGCGTTGTCGACCATGGTCATCATGCTCGCCTCCGGCTGGATCATCTGGCAGACGCAGCAGATCGTGCGCAATGGCCAGACTAATTACATCATGGCCGCAACCAACCTGATGGCAAATATTTTCGTGCTGTTCAATAACCTGCTGGCTTTGTTGGGGTTTGGTTTTGGGAATGATTAAGGGTTGAAAGCGTCGGTCAGACGAAACCCACACTAAATGAAGAAAGCCCGCTAAACGCGGGCTTTTTTTATATCGACTTCAGACCACCCACATAGGGCTGCAGAACGTCAGGAACCCGGATCGAACCATCCTGCTGCTGGTAATTTTCCATGACCGCGATCAGGGTCCTGCCTACCGCAAGTCCGGAGCCATTCAGCGTGTGCACAAGCTCAGGCCTTCCCGTTTCAGGGTTACGCCAGCGGGCTTTCATCCGGCGCGCCTGGAAGTCCGTACAGGCGCTGCAGGAGGATATTTCCCGGTAGGCGCCCTGCCCTGGCAACCAGACTTCCAGATCATGCGTTTTAGCTGCGGCGAAGCCCATGTCCCCGGTGCAGAGCACGATGGTTCGATACGGCAGCCCAAGGCGCTGCAGGATGGTTTCTGCATGGCCGGTCAACTGGTCGAGTGCGTCAGATGATTCATCAGGCCGTGTGATCTGCACCAACTCCACTTTCTCGAACTGGTGCTGGCGGATCATCCCGCGCGTGTCCTGTCCGTAGGAGCCGGCTTCGCGTCGGAAGCACGGGGTCTGCGAGGTAAAGCGCAGCGGCATGTCTGCGTCATCGATGATCTCGCCCGCAACCAGGTTGGTCATAGGCACTTCGGCGGTTGGCACGAGGTAACGTGGTGGTTCATCAGTCGTTGCGAATGCGTCGTCACCAAACTTCGGTAATTGCCCGGTGCCGGTCATGGCTTCTGGATTAACCAGGTACGGAACATAGACTTCGGTATAACCGTGCTCGTCAGTGTGTACGTCCAGCATAAACTGCGCCAGCGCACGGTGCAGCCGGGAAAGGTTGCCCTTGAGCACGGTGAATCTGGCGCCAGCCAGCTTGGCTGCGGATTCGGCATCCATCAGGGCGTTCATGCTCCCCAGTTCTACATGATCCCGGGGTTCGAAATCGAATTCGCGCGGCTCACCCCAGCGGCGTATCTCGAGATTGTCGTTTTCGTCTTTGCCCACGGGCACTTCGGGCAATGCCAGGTTGGGAATCTCCATTAACCAGGTTTGCTGGCGGTCACGAACGGCATTGAATTCAGTTTCCGCTTTACCCAGCTCTTCACCCAGGTGTTTCACTTGCTCAAGCAAGGGCTGGATGTCCTCACCCCGCGCCTTGGCCTGTCCAATGGACTTTGCGCTGGTGTTTTTCTGGTTTTGCAGTTCCTGCGTGCGCATCTGCAGCTCTTTCCTGCGTGCTTCCAGTGTCGCGCCACTCCTCAACGTCCAGGTGGTATCCGCGTGGCGCGAGCGCTTCGGCTGCCCCTTCGGGGTCGGCTCTTAGTATCTGTGGGTCAAGCATGGGATTCTTCTGTGCGTAAAACCGGATAGTTTACCGCTGAATTTCTCCGATGACATCAGCGGATTCAGGTGGCTGGAAGGTGAACAGGCCGGATTCGAGTTGTGGGTTTTTTTCAACGTCGTGAAATTTCAGCTCCGTGCGGAGTCCGAATGCGTCTTCCATCACCATTATCTGCAATGAATTGTCGCGCAGGCCCAGTAGAACGCGTTCAAATTCGGTTTCGGCACTGCGAGAGCGAAGTTCGAGTAACTGGGCACCATCGGCCTCACCTACTTCCCGGACTTCAAACTGTTCATCCAGTTGCGCCAGGTTGGTCAACAGCATCAGCGGAGAATTTGCGGCTGCCGCGGATTGGTCTTTAACCGTGACCTGTTCCAGCATCTCATCATAGATCCAGATGTTCTTCCCATCGGCGACCACCAGTTCGGGATAATCGCCACCATAGGCCCAGCGAAACAGTTGAGGCCGACGCAGCCAGACCTGTCCGGAACTGCCGTCCTGAACCATCCCGTCAGTGCTGATCACCTGCTGATCAAACCGTGCCCGCAATGTTTCCATCCCGTCGGAAAAACGTTCCAGCTGTTGCCTGGCCGACTGAGGCTGCGCCCATGCGTGACTGGAACAAACAGCGCCGGCCGTCAGCACAAGGCAAAACAGGAAAAATCGGTTTATGTTAATGGTCAAAACTCCCTTGAGGTGGCTTCAGTCGCGCGGCGGGGCCGGCGCAAGTACTTCCCGCTGCCCGTTGTGCTCCGGTGGGCTGACCACGCCAGCCGCTTCCATTTCTTCTACCAGCCGGGCTGCCCGGTTGTAGCCGATGCGTAATTGGCGCTGCACGCTGGAAATAGACGCACGGCGCGACTGAGTGACAAATGCTACGGCATGGTCGTACAGCTCGTCCTGCTCTGTGTCGACAGATTCGGGTATCCCGGTGGCGCCAATCGACATGCCGTCACTGGTCATCTGTGTCTCGTTTAAGACTTCTTCAATGTAATCTGGTTCCCCAAACTGCTTCAGATATTTGACGATGGCGTGCACTTCATTGTCTCCGACGAACGCGCCGTGGATGCGTTCAGGCAGAGCCAAACCCGGCGGCAGGTACAGCATATCGCCATGCCCCAGCAGTTGTTCGGCGCCCATCTGATCCAGAATTGTCCGCGAATCCACCCGGGAAGAAACCTGGAAACCGATACGGGCAGGGATATTGGCCTTTATCAGGCCGGTGATCACATCAACCGAGGGCCGCTGCGTGGCGACGATCAGGTGGATGCCTGCCGCCCGGGCTTTCTGTGCAATCCGCGCGATCAGTTCCTCGATCTTCTTGCCGACAATCATCATCAGGTCGGCAAACTCATCAATCACTACGACGATGGAAGGAATGCTCTCCAGGTCCGGCGCCTCTTCCGGAACATCGGGCAAAGCGGGTTTGAAGAGCGGATCCTTGATCGGCATACCCTTCCCGGCAGCATCCTTTACTTTCTTGTTGTAGCCGGCGAGGTTACGTACGCCAAGAGATGCCATCAGGCGGTAGCGCCGTTCCATTTCAGCAACGCACCAGCGCAACGCGTTGGCCGCCTCTTTCATATCCGTGACGACCGGCGCCAACAGGTGCGGGATGCCCTCGTAGACCGACAACTCCAGCATCTTGGGGTCGATCATGATCAGCCGGACCTCCTCCGCTGTAGCCTTGTACAGCAAACTCAGGATCATCGCGTTCAGTGCGACAGATTTTCCGGAGCCGGTGGTGCCTGCCACCAGCACGTGAGGCATTTTTGCGATGTCGGCAATAACCGGGTTGCCGCCGATGCTCTTACCCAGGGCAAGTGTCAGCGGGGACTTGGAGCGGTCAAAGACATCTGAACGCATGATTTCCGACAGGTATACCGTGTGACGCACGGCATTGGGAATCTCCAGTCCGATGGTCGTTTTGCCCGGTATTACTTCTACTACGCGCACCGAAATCACGCTCAGACCGCGCGCAAGGTCCTTCGCAAGATTCATGATCTGGGCAGACTTCACGCCTGCGGCAGGTTGCATCTCAAACCGCGTAATAACCGGCCCCGGGTGCACTTCGACCACATCCACCTGGACACCGAAATCAGCCAGTTTCAGTTCAACCTGGCGTGACAGGGCTTCCAGAACCTCTGTGCTGTAACCGGCCGCCTGCTCCGGAGGGTCGTCCAGTAACTCCAGCGGAGGAAGCGAGCCGGCAGGCAGGTTCTTGAACAGCCTTTGCTGCTTTTCCTTCTGCGCACGTTTGCTGGGCTGGCTGTCCGGCGAAGTAATCCGCGGCTCGATTTTACGTTTGGGCTTAGTCTTCTGACGAACCGAATCGGCTTTGCGAACCTCAACCCGCTGGGCTATGGCACGTCGCCCGGCGAACCAGTCACTCAGGCCCCGGCCGGTTTTACCCAGCCAGGCCAGGCTTGCCAGCGTATATTTGCCGGTTATATCCATCACCCGGAACCACGAAATACCGGTGAATAAGGTCAGACCGACCATGAACATCGCCATCAGGAACAGGGTCGAGCCGAGCGATCCGGTCGCCTGCGCCAGCGGTTGGGCAATTTCTGTGCCGATAACACCGCCACCGCCGAACGGCATCGAACCGGCCGGCGGAAATATATGCATGTCTGCCAGACCTGTCGCGGAAAGGACGAACAGAAGCAGTCCCGTAAAGCGCGCCAACCATTCCACCGGCCCGGCTTTTTCAAGAGGCTTGCCGGCCCGGTCAAAAACCAGCCAACCGGTGAAGACCAGCAGAGCCGGCAGGGCATAAGCCAGGTAGCCTGTCAGGAACAGGAAGAAATTAGCCAGCCAGGCGCCCGTTACACGCCCAATGTTGTGCACCTGGTCCGAAGCCACCTTGTTGAAAGGCCCGGGGTCAGTGGGGTCGTAACTGGCCAGGCAGGCCAGCAGGTAAACAGCCAGCAGGATGGTCAGGATGAAAAAACTCTCGGTGAGCCGGTGAGCTACCTGGTTGCCCTCGGGAATGGCGCTCTTTGATTTCTTTTTGGCTTGCGGCAAGCTGATCTTCCTTGTCAGTTTTTTTAAACGCATAATGGCCTTATATTTAAGCCATCAAACCTGGAGCGATTATACATGAGCGAAGTGAAACACAGCCGATTCCTGATCATCGGATCAGGGCCTGCCGGTTACACTGCAGCAATCTACGGCGCCCGCGCCAACCTGAAGCCGGTCGTCATCACCGGTGTGGAACAAGGCGGACAGCTCACAACGACCACCGAAGTGGAGAACTGGCCGGGCGGCCACGCGAAATTGCAGGGCCCGGAGCTCATGCAGGACATGTTGGAGCACTCGGAACGTTTTGACTCGGAAATCGTGTTTGACCACATCCACACGGCCGACCTGGAGCAACGGCCTTTCCGGCTGGAAGGCGACAGCGGTGTCTACACCGCCGATGCGATCGTGATCGCCACCGGCGCCAGCGCCAAGTACCTGGGTCTGCCGTCTGAAGAGGCGTTCAAGGGCAGAGGGGTATCTGCTTGCGCAACCTGCGACGGATTCTTCTACCGTGGCCGCAAAGTGGCCGTGATCGGTGGCGGCAATACCGCTGTGGAAGAGGCGCTTTACCTGTCCAATATTGCCGAGGAAGTGGTGTTGGTGCACCGGCGCGACGAGTTGCGTTCAGAAAAGATCCTACAGGACCGGATTTTCGACCGCGAGAAAAACGGCAACGTCACCATCATGTGGGACAACACGCTGGAAGAGGTACTCGGCGACGATTCCGGTGTGACCGGTATGCGCGTCAAGAATGTAAAAACAGGTGAGACTACCGAAGTCGAGTTGGCCGGGGTCTTCATTGCAGTTGGCCATGCGCCCAATACCGGTATTTTCGACGGTCAACTGGATATGAACGGTGGCTATATCAACATCAAGAGCGGGACCACCGGTTACGCGACTGCGACCAGTATCCCCGGCGTCTTCGCAGCCGGTGATGTGGCCGACCATGTCTACCGCCAGGCGGTGACCTCGGCCGGTTTTGGCTGCATGGCTGCACTGGATGCCGAACGCTGGCTGGACGAGCAGGACTAGCCCGCTGGCACGTTACAGCCCATTCACGTGACTATGTCCGCCCGTACCGTTGCGGACCTGGCTTCGATCGAGCCGCAGGACCTGGCAAGCCTGGACCACGGGGACAACCCGTTCCTGTCGCATGCCTTTCTTTACGCGCTGGAGCGTTCCGGTTCAATTGGTCCAGAAGTCGGCTGGCAACCGCACCATCTCGCGCTCTACGAGAGTGACAGGCTGGTTGCCTTCGCGCCCACTTACATCAAGACGAATTCACACGGCGAATTTGTTTTTGACTGGGCCTGGGCGGATGCTTATCGCCGCAATGGTCTGCCCTATTACCCCAAGCTGCTCACTGCTGTTCCATACTCCCCGGTCACCGGACCACGACTGCTGACCGTCAAGGATCACCCGGAGCCCGATCTGCTCCGGCAACAATTGACCGACCTCGCCATGCAGGAATGTGAGACACAGGGGTTTTCTTCATGGCACTGCAATTTCATCGGCGATGCGGACCGCAAGACGCTGGATGAATCAGAGCTGTTGAAGCGTTCGGACTGGCAGTTTCACTGGCGCAACGAGGGCTACCGTTCCTTCGATGATTTTCTGGCACGCTTGCGCTCCAGAAAGAGAAAGAACATCAAGCGTGAGCGACAGGTGGTTGCCGGCGCTGGAATCACATTTGACTGGAAAACGGGTGGTGAAGTAACGTCAGAAGACATCGAGTTCGTCCATCGCTGCTACACCGCTACATTCCACGCCTATGGCAACCACCCGGTACTGAGTGAAGCATTCTTTGCGATGATCGCCCGGGACCTGGGTGACCGGTTCCTGGTCTCCATTGCCCGCCGCACAGGCGAACCCCTGGCCATGAGCCTTTTCCTGTGTGGCGGCGGCAGGCTTTATGGCAGGTACTGGGGCTGCGTACGCGAAGTTCCCGGGCTGCACTTTGAAGCGGCCTATTACCAGGGAATCGAATACTGTATTCGCCAGGGTATCCAGGTTTTCGAGTCCGGCGCCCAGGGTGAACACAAGGTCAGCCGTGGATTCATGCCGTCAAGGACCCGTTCGTACCATTTTGTAGGCAACGAGATTTTCCGTGCCGCCATCGCGGATTTCCTGTCGCGTGAAACCGAATGGCTGGAAAGCTACCGCGATGAATTGATGCAGCACAGCCCGTATCGCCGGGACGAAGGGTGAACAGTATTCTGCAGTTGCCATGTCTGGGCGCACAGGCGAATGCCCCTTTTCCATCCACCCGGGATGCGCTCGATTCACCCAACGGTTTGCTCGCCTGGGGTGGCGCGTTGCAACCGGCGCGCCTGTTGAATGCCTATCGGCTGGGAATTTTTCCGTGGTACTCCGAAGGCCAGCCGATTTTATGGTGGAGCCCGGTTCCGCGGTGCGTGATTTTTCCCGACAAGGTCTACCTGTCCAAACGGACCCGGCGACGCTACAACAGCGGGGTTTACAGGCTCACTGCAGACTCCGCCTTTACCGAAGTTATACATGCATGTGCTGCTCCGCGTGATGACGGGCAAGGTAGCTGGATCACGCCGGACATGGTGGAGGCTTATTGCCAGCTTCATCACCTTGGCCATGCCCATTCGCTGGAAGTCTGGGAGGGACGCGAATTGGTTGGCGGCATTTACGGGCTGGCTATTGGGTCTGTGTTTTTCGGTGAATCGATGTTCAGCACAAAATCCGATGCCAGCAAAATTGCGCTGGTTGCGCTGTGCCGTTACTTGCAGCACGAAGGCTATGCCGTGCTGGACTGCCAGGTAGGTAACCCGCACCTGTACCGGATGGGGGCTGAGGATCTTTCCCGGGAAACCTTTGACGTGCTGTTGAAGGGCGCCGCAAAGGACGCGCGCGCGGCCCAAAGCTGGCACCACGCGGTCACCTTTGAGGCACGCTGGTGAGGCCGGTGAGGCCACATCCGGTGCAGGCCATCGGAATTAGCGAATCTAGCCACGCAACAGGGCTTCGAAACGACCCAGTGTTGCTTCATCCAGATCACCCCGCTCCTGCGCCAGTTCCAGCACGGTATAGGCCAGAATTCGGTAGACATCCAGATCGTCGGGGTGGTTGGCGCGGATAGCGTCGATATGCGCTTCTATCGTACTGGTGTCGCCCCGAACGACCGGACCGGTAATGGATTGCTTCGCGCCGGAGCGAAAGAGATCGACCATGGTGCTCTGCAGTAACTGGTGAGTGACAGCTGCCGCTGTTTCCTCCGGCAGCCCTGCCTTGCCTTGCCATTTCTGCGCTTTCCACGCAACGGCTTTGGTGATATTGCTGATAATACTGACCGACGCATGGTAAAGGCCGCGATCTATAGCCGCGACCGGCAGCCACTTGCCGCCAATCGATGTAATCAACGGCTGGAGTGCGGCAAGCGCAGTATCTGACCCCTCTGCAACACAGGCCGTATCGCGGAAATCAGTCAGGGAAAGCCGTGCATCCGTCAGTGAACGTACCGGGTGCAATGCCGCAAGCAGGGTGCTACCGGAATTGAGTGGCTCGAGCACATCCAGACCGAAGCGACCCGCGAGGTGAAAAACCAGCGCACCCGGCGAACGATCCACCTCGCTGGCTATCGCTTCGGCAACCGGCTCGATTTGAGCGTCACTGGTGCCGATCAGCCAGTAATCTGCAGACGACATTTCCGAGGTGCAGGCCACAGCATCCCCGGCACCAATATTCTGCACAGCCTGCAACGTACTGGCCTCGCTACGGTTACACACATCCCCGATTGAAACGGCATTGGCCTGCACCCACAGCCTGGCCAGGCTGCCTGCCGCCCGGCCGCAACCAATGATATTGATCCGCTTATTCATGTGTCGCTGTCAATCAGGAAGTAGATATAGGTAATCGTTTTTTCCGCAGGCGTTTGGGCAGGGTCTGAAATATATTGCTCCCAGGACACACGCCCTTCCTTCAACCCGTTTGCGGCCATATAGGCGGCCAGTTTCTCATAACTTGGAGCCATCCGCTCATAGGGGCCCCGGTGAACAACCCGCACTGCCCGGCCGCCAGGGGATTTGCCGACGCGCACGTTGCCACTCGTTTCGACTTCAGTGGCTGAAACCGGAATGGCCGCGTCGATTTGGTAGTCCGTGGCGTTCCAGGCTCGGGTTATGGCCATCGGTTGAGTCTGCATTTCGATAGAATGCTCTGCCATGAACGCGATGATCTCACGATAAGCGCTGGCAAGCCCGCTGGAGACATTGCCCCGGGACCGGTGGCTATCGGAAGCGATGTACAGGATATCGAGTGCTTCGACTTCTACAATTTCCGCTTCCAGGTCTGAGAAGTCCGCAGCCGGGAGCGACTCTGCATAGGTTTTGAGGCGCGCGAGCCCCTTTTCATAGTCCGAGCCAATCCAACTATCGAAAAAAAGCCCGAAATAGCGGCCGAGCAGACTGCGGAAAAAGCCCTGCCCCTCGACCAGGTTGGCTTCAAAGTCCCACGTGACGGTGACTCCCGGGCCTGTCGGATCGATTTGAAAGCTGGCATCTGCACGACTCTGGTGCTCAAATTCAATCTGCATATGAACAGTTGACCATGGCTTGCTCGCGGTGATCTCCTGAAAGCCCCTGCCGACCTGTCTGGGGTCACCACTCCAACTGATACGGGCTCCTTTGCCGGACACCGGGCCGCTGTGTTCATAGACGATATCCGGGTCGCGTTCGGATAGCGGCGACCAGGCAGAAAATACGCGAAAGCTATTGAGTAGTGTAAACAGGGTTGTCGCTGGCCTATCGATTACTATACTGCGCTTCACATGGACTGTCTTTGGAAGAAGCAAAGCACCAATGATGAAAATAAAAGTAAATATAACAATGAAATATAAAGTCTTTCTAAACATCACATCACTAACAAATAGAAATGCATTTCAGCGCTTGTCCGGGAGCTCGAAAGATTTTTTATCCGTCTCAGGATACCATTCGGGAACCGAGTCATCGTCTTCCCACTCGTAACGTACCAGCGGCGGCCGGTCCCAGTTGCGAAAGATAAACGCCAGCAAAACACCCAACACGGCACCGGAAAGGTGCATCTCCCATGAGACATGAGGGCGCGTAGGCAGCACCCCCCACACCATCGAGCCATAAAGAAAACCGACCAGCAGTGAGACCGAAACTGAGCGCATGTCATGGCGCAGGATACCGCTGACGAATACGTAGGCCAGCAATCCGTAGATCAGTCCGCTTGCGCCGTAATGCAGACTCGAGCGTCCGATGAACCACGCCAGCAGGCCGGCTCCCATCCAGATCGCAGGAACGACACGCATCGCCGAAGAAGGATAGAGGTAAAGAGTGGCGGTCAGCGAAATCAGTAGTGGTACTGAATTGGACAGGATGTGCGGAAAGTTCCCATGCAGGAGTGGCGCGGTGATGACGCCCACCAGGCCTGGAATCGAGTGAGGGCGCAGTCCGAATCGGCCCAGTTGAAGGCCGAATACATTATCCACGATGAAAATACCCCAAAGGATTCCGATGAACACAAGCGAGATCTGCAGCGCCAGACTGAAATTTCGTTTTGCCTGTTTCGACTGCGTATGGCGTGGATCGGGTTTATGAAGAGCCATCAGGTCAGCGCAGTTCCGGCGGCATCGCCGAAGTCATTGCGGCCCGGCTTTCTTCCATCAGTTCTTCTACCGATTTGCCGGCCGGGTCGATGGCGGGATGGATCACCATCTTGATCGGACCGGGAAAGAGGCGCAGAGAGTGTGAGGGTAGCACGTCCCTGGTGCCTATCAGCGTCACCGGCAAAATGGGCAAATCCTGTTCGACAGCCAGCCTGAACGCACCTCTTTTGAACGGAAGCAAGCGTCCATCCAGGCTCCGGGTGCCCTCGGGAAAGAACAGGATACCGACGCCCTCACCCACTCTTTCCAAGGCTTCCCGAATAGCGGTGCGAGCCTGCTTGGGGTCCCTGCGATCAATGAAGATGTGCCCGGCTTTCTCGCATCCGATTCCGATCCCTGGAATTTTCCGAAGTTCTTTTTTCATTACCCACTTCAGGTCCAGCTCCAACCATCCGTAAATCAGGAAGATGTCATATATGCTCTGGTGATTGCTGACCAAAACGTAACTTTGCTTGCGATTGGCGTTTTCCTTCCCCTCCACCTTCACGCTGACCGGCGTGAGGTAAGCGATCGTTTTGCCCCAGGTAACCGCAAAAACCGCGCTGGCCCACTCGGGGTTTACCAGCGTGGCGAAGATCACGGTAAGCGTGCTGAACAGCAGCGTTGCCACGATCGCCAGTGGTAAGAATATCAGCCAAACATAGACCTGGAACAACCAGACTAAAACCCGGTTCATCGATTTATTCCATACGATTTGTGGATAGAGTACCAACGAGGGCATGGCCGGTGCCAGTGCGATGATGCACCGTCACAAAAAAAGGGGCACCCATTAGTGCCCCTTTGTCGCTATGCGCTACAAGCTTTGCCTTCAAGCCGATAAAATCAGGCAGCTTTATCTGCTGCTTCGCCTTCCAGAAGCGCGTTGCTGGACTGGATTTCAATGTGCCGGGGCTTCATGGCCTCCGGGATCTCGCGTTCCAGTTCAATGTGCAGCAAACCATTGTCGAGTCTTGCTCCGCTGACCTTGACGTGGTCCGCCAGGTTGAAGCGTCGTTCGAAAGACCGCGTAGCAATACCGCGGTACAGGTATCCGGAGTCTTCAGTTTCCTGATCTTCCGGCTTCTGGCCGGTGACAATCAGCTTGTTGTGTTCGGAAGTAATGCTGAGTTCAGATTCGGAAAATCCGGCGACAGCCATCGTGATCCGATAGTGGTCATCACCGGCCTTCTGGATATTGTACGGAGGGAAACTGCCTCCCTGCTCCGGGCGGTGTGCCGAATTCAACATGGATGCGAGCCGGTCGTAGCCGACAGACGTGCGGAATAAAGGTGAAAAATCAAAAGTAGTCATTACCATATCCTCCTAAGGAAGCAATAAGGTTTTCAAGTAATACTTCCGCCTATGGCCGGAAGTGCCTGCGGCCCCTTACGGCGACCGCAAACAATAAATAGGGGTGGGAAATTCTATTTCAAGGCTTTCTTAACACGAACCTGGTTACGGGTATTCAACATCCAATATCAGTAGTTGCACCTGGCCATCCGGCCGCTCGACCTGCACCGAGTCATCGATCGATTTGCCCAACAGCGCCCGCGCGACCGGAGAATCGACTGAGATGCAGGATTTACGGGCGTCTATTTCATCGGCGCCCACAATCCGGTATATCAGTTCGTCACCCTGTTCCGTTTCCAGCGTGACGAGCGCGCCGAAATGCACCTTGCTCCGGTCCGGTGGTTTGCGATCAATCACCTCGACGATATCCAGGCGTTTGGACAGGTAACGAATGCGGCGGTCAATTTGTCCCAGCTGCTTCTTACGATAGATATACTCGGCATTTTCCGACCGGTCGCCCTCTGCAGCGGCTGCCTGCAGCGCCGGCACGACATCGCGGCGGCGCAATTGCCATAGCTCTTTCAGTTCATCCTTGAGGGCCTTTTCACCTTGCGGCGTGATGTAGGGGCTGCTCTTGGGCTGGGGTGGGCGCCAACGTGTCATCGCTACCGATTGTAGCCCAACTTTCGGCACCTGCAGAAAATCGTCTAATCCGTTATAGTTCCGCTGTTAACAAGACCGATAAAGGAAACTTCAATGAACAACAGACTGAGGCTTGCCATCATGGCAGGTTTGATCGCTACTTTTGGTCTGACTGCGTGCCAGAAAGCAGAAGAGACCAACACGCCGGTTGCCGGCACCGAACCCGTTTCCGGGCCCGAAGTGGCCGTGGTGGAAGCACCACTGGAATTGGGTAGTGGACTTGAGTTAAGCGGAATCAACACAGATGTACGTCCGCAGGATGATTTTTTCGAATACGCAAACGGCACATGGGTAGCCGAAACCGAGTTACCCGCAGACCGTGCCCGCTGGGGCGCCTTTCATGCTTTGGCTGAGAAGTCGCAAGAAGACATTCGTGCCCTGGTTGAGGAAGTAAGTGCAGCGGAAGATGTTAAGCCCGGAAGTGCAACGCAGAAAATCCGCGACTACTACAATTCCTACATGGATTCCGCGGCGGCCACCGAACGGGGCGTCGAGGCCGTCCGGACAGAACTGAATGATATTGCAGCCGTTGAAACCTACGACGACCTGTACCGGACGTTTGCAACCCTGGATGTTTATGGCGTAAACAGCCCCATCGGTGCCTACATTTTTTCCGATCTGAAAGATCCGGACACAAACGTGCTTTATCTTCGTGAATCCGGCATCACGCTGCCCGACCGCGATTATTACCTGCTGGATGACGAGCAGTTCGTCAAGGGCCGCGAATTGTTCCGGGCCTACATGGTGCGCTTGTTCGAACTGGCCGGTATCGATGGCGGTGCCGACAAGGCCGAGGCCATCTACAACCTGGAGCACGCACTGGCCGAAATTCACTGGACCAAGGAAGAGAACCGCGACAGGGTCAAAACTTATAACCCCAAGACCCACGCCGAACTGGCGGAAATGGCTCCCAATATCAATTGGGACGTCAACCTTGAGGGTGCCGGCATCAAGCCAAGGGAATTGTACATTGTGCGGCAGCCGAGCTTTTTCGAAGCGGCCAGCGACATCATTGCTGCGACCGACCTGGCCACATGGAAGGACTACCTGGCGTTCCAGACTTTAGATAGGTTTGCACCGGTTATGGGTGATGAGTTCTTCCAGACCTGGTTTGAGTTTTACCGGGCCGGCTTGCAGGGCATCGAAGCGCCCCGCCCGAACTGGAAACGCGCGATTAACTCGGTCAACGGAAACATGGGTGAACTGCTGGGCCAATTGTACGTAGACCGGCATTACCAGGATGAATCACGCGTTCGCATGGAGACCATGATCGCCAACCTGATCGAGGCTTATCGTCAGTCGATCATAGCGCTGGACTGGATGAGCGAAGAAACCAAGCAGCAGGCGCTGGTCAAGTTATCCAAGTTCACTCCTAAAATCGGCTACCCCGAAAACTGGCGTGACTACAGCAGTCTGGAAATTGCAGCCGGTGACCTGGTCGGCAACGTGAAGTCTGCAGCGAATTTCGAGTACAACCGCAACCTCGATAAACTGGACCGTCCGGTCGACAAGAACGAGTGGTTCATGAACCCGCAGACAGTTAATGCCTATTACAACCCGGTGTGGAACGAAATCGTATTTCCGGCCGCCATTCTGCAACCGCCTTTCTTCAACGTCGACGCTGATGATGCGGTCAACTACGGTGGCATCGGCGCTGTTATCGGCCACGAGATCGGCCACGGTTTTGACGACCAGGGCCGTAAATTTGACGGCGACGGCAACCTGCAGGACTGGTGGACCGAAGAGGACAATGTCCGGTTCGAAGTACGCAAGAACAGCTGGCTGCCCAGTACAACGGTTACGAAGTCATTGACGGCCTGACCATCAACGGTGAATTCACTTCCGGTGAGAATATCGGCGACCTCGGCGGCCTGGGTATCGCTTACAAGGCATACCACCTGTCCCTGGATGGTGAAGAAGCGCCTGTGATTGACGATTTTACCGGTGACCAGCGTTTCTTCCTTGGCTGGGCCCAGGTCTGGCGTGGAAAGGCTCGCGATGCGGAGGCCAAGCGTCTGCTGACGGTTGATCCTCATTCACCCGCCAAGTTCCGGGCCAACGGTGCGCCGGTCAACGTGACTGAGTTTTACGAAGCCTTTGATGTGCAGGAAGGTGACGGTATGTACCTGCCACCCGAAGAGCGGGTGAAAATCTGGTAGGCCCGTAAGGCTTTGCAAATATCATCCTTACCGGAAGACGGCCACGCAAGTGGCCGTTTTTCGATGCGACGTTTTTTTGCCTGCCTGCGTCTAACCGGGTAATGGCCAATACGCCCTTCGATATCGAACTGAACGAAATGACGCTGGCGCGGGCGCGCCGTGGCGATATGGATGCCTGTGAACAGATTTTCCGGAGTTTTCAGCAACCTGCTTACTCGGTTGCCTACCGGATTTGCCTTTGCCGCGAGACAGCACAGGAAGTGACCCAGGAAGCGTTTATTACAGCATTCCGCAAGCTACGCCAATTTCGCGGAGACGCACCGTTTTGGGGCTGGTTGCGCCGGGTCGTAATCAACCATGCAATCACCTCGCTGCGCAAGGCGCCCAAGGCCGATGCAATCGAATTGCAGGAC
The DNA here is from genome assembly GCA_963759035.1 of uncultured Gammaproteobacteria bacterium. Taxonomy (GTDB): domain Bacteria; phylum Pseudomonadota; class Gammaproteobacteria; order Xanthomonadales; family SZUA-36; genus JAHEFT01. Next base: position 25,663 of record CAVWXL010000017.1, on the reverse strand, counting down.
TACCATGGGCAATCTGAGGCCTCGTCGGATCGCATTGGCCTGGCGTTGGATTTAGAGTCTGCGTTGGCGGTTCTGAGCGCGAAAGACCGCAGCATTGTCTGGTTACACGACGTTGAGGGTTACAACCACCGTGAGATTGCCGGGCTATTCGGGAAAACAGAAAGTTTTTCCAAGACCCGGTTGTCACGCGCGCGACAAAAGTTGAAAACGCTGCTGGAGGCTCCGGTCAGCATCAGCGCCGCCAAAAATACCGTGGCCAGATAGGTCAGAAATATGACATATGCAAAGGTACATATCATGCAGAAAGAACTAGATCCCTTAAACCTGCGTAGCCTGCCGTTAGTGGAACCGCCAACGGATGGCTGGCCGCAAGTCCGCTTAGCCCTGGAACAGGGTAACCGTCGACGGCGCCTTACCCGATATGCCGCCGGAACGTTTGCGGCCGCCGCAACGGTCATGCTCGCCGTGGGGCTTTATGTCCAGCAACCCGGGCCTGCTTCGCTTCCTGCACCGGCTGTTGAGTCCGCAGGCACTGTCGCTGGAAGCCAGCCAACGCTCGATTCTCTGATTACTGTATCGCAACAACTGGAAGACCGTGTCAGGAGTTTTCGCTCGGAAGTAGGCGGAATGCCAACCGATTCACTGGTTTACCAGGTGGAACTGGAAGACCTGATTGCCCGGCTCGATGACGAATTGAGCATGCAGCCTGGCTCGCTGGAATTGTGGAACCAACGCGTCAACCTGTTACTGGATCTATCACGTCTCTATGAAAATCAGTTGCGACGGGATTACCGCCGCATGGCGTCTCTGTAAATGAGTATGGATGAAAGGAAGGCTTTCAAAATGCAAAATATGTTCACTAAATTATTCACTCTGTCACTGCTGCTGACCGTCAGTACGCTGGCAGCAGATAACATCGCATCCGGTACCCAGGCGCAGGAACGGGCAAGCGCTAATTCCCAGGTCATGCTGGAAGACGCAGAAAGAGCCCGTGAAGAAGCCGAAGCCGCGCGCCGTGAGGCTGCAACAGCAGCCGGGGCAGCCCGGGAAATGGCGCAGGAACTGAGCCGCAAGTCCGCGCGCCGGGGGGCCGAAATGGCCCGGGAAAAGGCAGAACTAAGCCAACAGGATGTGCAAGAACTGGCACGCGAGCGCGCTGTCCACGAGGAAGGAATGGCACAGGCGCGGGAGGAACTCAGTCGTGCTCACCGGGAACTCAGGGAGGCAAGCCGGGAAATCGCCCGGGCTCATCGTGACCTGTCCCGTGGCATGCAGGATATCGACATTGATGTGCAAATGAACACGGGTGATCGCGCCGTCATTGGTGTTGTGCTCGGTAGATCGTCGGATAACGGTGTCGAGATCATCGGAGTCTCCCCTGATGGGCCGGCGGAGCGCGCCGGGCTGCAACAGGGTGATGTGCTGACTGCAATTCATGGGGTGCAACTGGGGGACAATGACGAAGGACGGCAGTCGGTCTTCCAGGTCATGAATGAGGTCAGTGAAGGCGAAGAACTGGAGGTGATCATTGAACGTGGCGGCCAGGCCATGGAATACATCGTAGTTGCCGAGCACCGTGAACCCCGCAGCTGGCAGTCGGTGATTCGTATCCCGGATGTGCAGGTTGTACCTGATGCAAAACAACCCCGCCATGTCATCATTGAGCGCATTGAAGTTCCGGACATCAATGAAGAAGAGCTGGCCGAGCAGATGGCCGAGTTGAGCGAACGGCTCGAGGCCACTAAATATATGTTCATCTCGAAAGACGGCACCGACACCCGGCATATTGAAATCGAGGGGTTTTCCACTTTCGGCGAAAACGCCATGGACGAAGCCAGCTTGTGGTTCGGTTTGCCGCATGCACATGGACTGCAACTCGCAACCATTAACGAAGGCCTGGGCAGCTATTTTAAAACAGACCGCGGTGTACTGGTGCTTACCGCGAGGGAGGACAACGGCTACCAGTTGCTCCCCGGCGATGTGATCCTTTCCATCGCGTCCACGCCGGTTAACTCCCCTTCCGACATGATGCGCACATTGCGGGACATTGACGCGGGTGCGGAAATAGAAATTGAGATCAAACGCGATCGCCGGGACAAAACGCTGATCGTTATCATGCCGGAAAACCGCTTAGGACTCCGATAGTTTAGCCGGCGTTGGTTTATAATCTCCCGTTATTCAGAAACGGGAGATTTTCCAGCATGTCGGGACAGGCTGATTCGCTAAAATCCATTCTTTTTGCCCTGGTTGCCAACTCGGCAATCGCGGTCGCAAAAGGATTTGCTGCACTCGTCACCGGTTCCGGTGCGATGCTTGCCGAAGCGATCCACTCGGTGGCCGATGCCGGCAACCAGTTGTTACTGATCCTGGGCCTGAAGCAGACTCACAAGGCGCCAACCGATGACCACCCTTTGGGCTTTGGTAAGAGCATCTATTTCTGGTCCTTCCTGGTTGCAGTGATCCTGTTCAGCGTAGGCGGAATGTTTTCGGTTTATGAAGGTACGCATAAACTGATGCACCCTGAACCGCTGACCTACCCCTGGGTGGCCATCGCGGTGCTCGTCTTCGCTATCGTCGCTGAAAGCGTTTCGCTCTGGGGCTGTATGCGCGAGGTGAACAAGGAACGCCATGGGCGCAGCATTGTACAGTGGTTCAAAAATAGCCGAAGCAGTGCCCTGATTGTCGTTTTTGGTGAAGACATTGCGGCCCTGCTGGGCCTGGTGTTCGCACTGGTCGCGGTTGTGGCGACCATGCTTACCGGTAACCCCTTATGGGACGCGCTGGGTACCATTGCGATTGGTGTGTTGTTGATTGTTATCGCTGTATTTATAGCCGTTGAAGTCAAGGATCTGCTGATTGGCCAGAGCGTAGAGCCAAAGTATCTGGCCGAGATGCAGCAATTTCTTAGCTGAGCGCACAGAAATACTGGAGGTGTATAACGTGCTGACCATGCAATTTGGTCCGGACGCGATGGTGGCGATAAAAGCACGCATGGTACCGACCGGCTCGGAGCAGGCTATGATTGCTGCCATCAACAAGGTCGAACGCGAACTGAGGACTGAATTTGAAATGATCAGCTGGCTGTTTTTTGAACCCGATGTCAAAGACTAACCCCACAGTAGGAATGGTCAGTCTAGGCTGCCCGAAAGCCCTGGTGGATTCTGAACGGATCCTGACACAGTTGCGCACCGATGGTTACCAGATCAGCCCGGATTACGAGGGGGCTGACGTGGTGCTGGTCAATACCTGCGGCTTCATCGACAGCGCCAAGGCCGAATCACTGGACGCGATTGGCGAAGCGCTGGAGGCCAATGGCCGGGTCATCGTGACCGGCTGCATGGGCGTCAACGAGAACGAGATTCGGGAACTGCACCCGCGGGTACTGGCCGTGACCGGACCGCAGCAGTACGAAGCCGTGGTCAGCGAGGTGCGACGGCACGCACCGCCGCCAGCAGAACACGACCCATTCACCAGCCTGGTGCCGCCCCAGGGCATTAAACTAACCCCCCGGCATTACGCCTACCTGAAAATCTCCGAGGGCTGTAACCACAAATGCACGTTTTGCATCATCCCCTCGCTGCGCGGTCGCCTTGTCAGCCGCCCGATCGGTGATGTAATGGGCGAAGCGCACAGGCTGGCTGCAGCCGGAGTGCGCGAATTGCTGGTGATCTCACAGGACACATCAGCGTACGGAGTTGACCTGAAATACAAGCTCGATTTTTGGGATGGGCGGCCGGTCAAGACCCGCATGAAAGAATTGTGCGAAGCGCTGGGCAGCCTGGGAATCTGGGTCCGCCTGCACTATGTTTATCCCTACAAGCACGTGGATGAAATCATCCCCATGATGGCCGACGGGCGGATCCTGCCCTATCTGGACATCCCTTTTCAGCACGGCAGCCCGCGGATTCTGAGGGCCATGAAACGACCGGCTGCTGCTGAGAACAATCTTGAACGGATCAGGCGCTGGCGCGAAATCTGCCCTGAACTGACGATCCGCAGTACTTTTATCGTTGGCTTTCCGGGTGAAACCGACACCGATTTCGAGATGCTGCTGGAGTTTCTGCATGAGGCCCAACTGGACCGGGTCGGCTGTTTCACCTATTCAGCCGTCGACGGCGCAAGGGCCAATGAAATCGAAGGAGCGGTCCCTGAGGAGCTCAAGCAGGAACGCTGGAATGCGTTTATGGAGACCCAGGCGAAAATCAGCAGAAGCCGGCTGAAGAGCAAGGTGGGTAGCCTGCAGGAAGTGCTGGTCGACGAGGTCGATGAGCAGGGCGCGATTGCACGGACCAAGGCGGATGCACCGGAAATCGACGGCGTTGTGCATATACCGGATGGGCAGGGCCTATCGCCGGGCATGTTGATCGACGTCGAGATAACCGGCTCTGATGATTACGACCTGACCGCGCGATTCCCCGACTGAGTTTCCCCTGATGGAGCCTTCCAGCCAGGTTATTCTGCGTAATGAGCCACGGCTCGGCCCGGGACCGCTGCTGCTGGTCAACCCCCCTGGTGACGAACTGTTTCAGCACTTGCGTTCCGAAGAAAGGACGGTGCGGGTTTCAACCCAGGATTTTGGCGACTTTCGTCGCTTGTCGGCCTCCGGAGCCAACACTTCTTTTGATGTGCTTCCCGATCCAGATCGCGCTATTGAAACCATCATCCTGTTCTTGCCCAGGGAAAAAGAGCGGCTCGTTATGATGTTGCATGCACTGTCCTCCTGGATGCCGGAAAAATCAAAGCTCTGGCTGGTTGGAGAAAACAAAGCCGGCATCAAATCTGCCGAGCGCTACCTGAAGCAATTTTTCGGCCGGGTTAACAAGCTGGACACAGCCCGTCACTGCGCGTTGTTTGAAGCCCTTGAGGCGAAGAGGGATATACCGTTTGAGTCTGCCAGCTACTTGAAATCCTGGTTGCTGGAGACTGCAGGAGATCCAATTAGAGTCATGTCACTACCCGGCGTTTTCGCCCATGGCCGTCTGGACAAAGGCAGCCGCTTGTTACTTGATTCACTGTCGAAATTGGATACGGGGGGTAAAGTCCTGGACTTTGCATGCGGGAGTGGGTTGCTGGGTTGTGCGCTGTTGTCAGGCAAAGCTGACCTTGAGCTGACGTTACTGGATGTTTCTGCACTGGCCATGGAGTCGAGCCGTTTGACCCTGACCGAAAATCGTCAGAAAGCTACCCTGCTCCCCTCCGACGGCCTGTCAGAACTGCATGGACAATTTGATTGGATCATCAGTAACCCGCCCTTCCATCGTGGTTTCAGCAACGATCTGAACATTGCAGCGGCTTTTTTCAGAGTAGCAGGAACTTTCCTGACTAAAAACGGTAGAATAGTCATCGTTTGCAATCGTCATTTGCCATACAAGAGATGGCTGCAGGAATACTTTGAACAAGTTGCACAGCTGGATGAAAATGTTGATTTCCTGATCATCCAGGCTGCTAAACCACGTAATAACCCAATGAGTAAACATTAATGAAACCCGTAAAAACCCTGATCCCTCTGAAACATATCCTGGTCCCGCTTTCTGCACTCGCGATAGTAATGCTGGCGGCGTGTACCACGCAGTCATCCGATACACCTGACGCTGTTTCCAAAACTGCCGAGACGGCCGAAAACGCCAAAACCGGACCCGATGCTGATGTGATTGAGAATTTTGGTGGTGACGGCATGAAGATTCCACTGGATGGCACCAGCCTGGCTGCTTTCGATGCCAGCATGGAAAAAATCAAAAGAAACACTGAAGCGAAATCTTACAAAACTCTGTCAAACGCGATCGAATACCTGTTGGTTTACGACATCAGTGTCCGGGGAAACATGGAAGCGTTGGCTTCCAAGCTCAATGGTCTTAACGGTTACGAAATTGTCGGTAAAGTACGCTGGCGCAGAGCTGCACCTGGTAAAGGCGATGCGGAAATCGGTGCTGCTGATGCCAAGATTGATGCCTGACAGGTCTAATAATTAGCGCCGGGAAATCTTACCCGGCGCTGGTTTTACTTTTACCCAGATCCAGAGTTGGAGCTGCATCCTCTTCTACTTTCCAGGCGACGAAGCTTGTTGGTGAATCCACTTCGGGCTTGATGCTCTCGACGTGAGCTTCTTCTTTAACCTTTGCCACTTTGGTCAGATGATGCCGGTCACGACGGCTGTAACCGTCATATTCAGCTTCCCGCTTGAGTTCCGACTTTGGAATATAAGGTTTTGGCGCCGCGAATCCTTCGGACGCATGCCTCTGCCTGGCTTTCCAGATTTCTTCTTTATTGATCAGGCGGCTGTCGGTGGACAACAGCATCTTTTCAGATGCGGGCCTGAAACTGTTGTGGGCACTTTTGCGTTCAAGGCCCGTTTTGGACTTTGACTTCCGCGCTGCCAGCGTGATGATGCCGATGCATACACCGACAAAAACGAGAAAATAAATCGTCTCCATCCTGAAATCCTCCAAGACTTCAAGGCAACAGCCACATTTCCTGAGTGACCTCGCCTTATTTGCCGTCTACAAAGCTTCTACTTCGTAGACTTCGATAGAGACATACAAATTCCTTTTGATCCCTGTCCTATTACCGGCCCCTTCCAATTTGCCGGCGCTTCCTGAGTTTACTACCCTTCTCCCTTTAGTGTAACACGAATTCACACGCTACCACCCCCATGGTTTTTTCATTTTGCCCAGATCGGCACGTTCCCTGAACGAACCCTGGCCGTCCAGCATCTTTGCCAGTTCCTCCTGCGTCAGCAGCCGGTCTGCAATTTCCCTGGCTTTGTTGCTATCAAAACTATCCATCTGGTCGAAAGGTTCCGATGGATCCCTCAACAGCGGAGCCTTGACCTTGTGGTACTTGATCGGCTCCGATTTGCCGGACGGTCCAAAGCGGTCTTCCAGTAACGCCCGCATTGAAGCGTCCTTTTTCAACAGGTACTCCCGGCTTTCGACCGTCTGCTTTTCACTCATCATCAGATCGACTAAGCGGTGCAGGGAATCCTGTGTTCCATGAGCGTTCCTGGTAACCAACGAGCGGCCACTTTTCCGCAGGGGCACACCTTCGTGCCCGGGCCAGCCCCACGGAGTTGGAATGTTCAGCGAATGTGAGGCATTTAACTGCTTGACCTTGCTTTGTTCTTGTTTTTTTGATGCCACGCTGGAACCCGGCTGCGAGCGTTTCTTTGTCTTAGCGTTGAGTTGCACCCGCCCCGAACTGAATACCCAAAATAGAACCAGCGCCAAAATCCCCAAAATCACCAGAATATAACTGATGTACTCCATTCTGAAAGTCTCTCCTCGTTATTTGGCAAGTGGCCGCCGGGCAGCAGACCTCGCCTATTAACTGTCAGCGCCATTAAGTCCTCTGGCACCGAGCACGTGACTTTCAAAATCCGTTTTGTTCCTTGTCTATCCGCCGGTCCAAACTTACCCTCCGGCATTACCTCTTTACCCAGATACCCAAATCCTTCTTTCTCTTAAACAATACAGCTGTGGGCGTCAGAAGTTGGTATAAAATCTTATAATTTGTCTTAACCCTTATCTCAATATAGCATGATTTAACAAATATTGAATAACTCAGGCTGTTGAACTCTTTCTTCGAATGCTGCGGTATCACACTGTTTTAATGACAAAAAGAAAATTTTTCGAAATTTTGGTTGCGGTAATTATTCTGCTCACGGGGCCTGATTCCTACGCAATGGATACGGTTACCGATCGTTTCGTGTCTTTTGCGCTGCAAGGTGAATTATCCCCCGCAACTGAACTGTTCCTATCAATCGAAGCCGAAAACGCATCTCTTTCTACGTTGGAATTGGCAACCCGGTTTCAAGCCCGTTTCATTGATAGGGAAGAAGACCTCTCACCCGCCACCGGAGATTTATTCGCCGATGCCGTTGTCATGGCTTACCGGCGCTATTGGACTGAAAGCCTGATGGGCACCATGACAAGGCGCGAGGCAGATGTTTTTCTTGAACAGTCGCTCACAGAGGTCATCTCCGAGTTTTGGCCTGCGGAGGCCGCTGGGAGCCCCCCAGCTGTATTCACAACGGTAGGCGCCCTGCTTAAGGAAAAAGGGTTTCACTATTTCGAAGCCACTGCCCCGCCCTACCGGGATTTATTTTTGTGGCGAAACGCGGAACAGAAAAAATATTCAGTCCGGTTGACGGACCGGACTCAGAAAGTCAGCGTAACGTTTATGTCGGACCTGTACAGCCTGGGATGGAAGCACTTTGCTACGTTGGGGCTGGTCTCCACCACCGGCTGGGTTGACGGTGACCGTCTGTATTGCATTGGATGGGCATATGAGCGTGACTCGGAAAACTTTGAGGTTTCCTATTTAAAGCACGAAGGGCGGCACCTGGCTGATTTTCAGCATTTTCAGGGTTTGCCCTCTGCAGAGCTCGAGTACCGCGCCAAGTTGACCGAGCTAGCATTCGCTTCGTCTTCCCAGGTGCGTTTGCTTGACGATTTTACGCGCAAGAGCGCGTCTAACCCCGGCTCACCTCATGGCTACGCCAACTACCGGGTGACACGCGACCTCTATCATGAACTCCATGGCCGGGATTTCCCGGAAAGTAATAAATCATGGCCAGGCAGCACCGGCAGGAAACTGAACCAGGCAGCGCGTGAGCTGCTGAGTCGAAACACGGAACAGTTGATCGCAGCGCCATAAGACAAGCAAAAAAAAGACTGCCTTCCGGCAGCCTTTTCGTCATGTTGATTCTTTCACCATCAACACTTCAGGGATATGGCGTCCCCTAGGGGATTCGAACCCCTGTTGCCGCCGTGAAAGGGCGGTGTCCTAGGCCTCTAGACGAAGGGGACACTGTGTGGTGGAGCTAGGCGGGATCGAACCGCCGACCTCTACAATGCCATTGTAGCGCTCTCCCAGCTGAGCTATAGCCCCGCAAAGCCGGCGGAATAATACTGACACGGCCCCGGCATGTCAACGTGATAATCAGCTTATTTCAACTAAAGCTGTTTTTTGCTGTTCCAACTCGATCGGATTGCCGGCTTCCCGCATGGTGGCGACACTATGGCCCTGCTTCAACAGGTAATCCAGCCAGCGGTCCAGGGCGCGATTCCGGCGCCATGCCTGCAGCAGCAATTGCTTAACAGGATACGAGGGATGGGCGGTTCTGCTGCAGCCCTGCCCCAGGTTGAAAGAGGTGGCTTCGGCAATATGCGCATCGTGGTAGAACCGGATATGGGCGTCCGGAGCGTAACTTCTTTGTTGACCTTCCCTGAACTCGTAAGTCAGTCTGAGGAAGCTTGTGTAGCTGTGACGTTCCAGTATTTCCATCCGCAGGTCGGGTGAACCAGAAACACGGGAAACCAGCGAGTCATGAAAGGCAAACTCATCCGGAATCAGCAGGTGCAACTGTCGATAGATTTCTTCCTGCACTTCCTGCAGCCGACGCAGAGCCGGCTGCTTTCGAAGTCCATGTTCCTGTCTGAATGAAACCATGAAAAAATCATATCACAGCATGAATTATTTATGACATCTTCAGAGATTGGTCAGACCGCATTCAGCACTCATGAAGCCTTCAATCAATTTGAGCGTTTCCATGTGATGGTCGTAATACCATGGCAGCTGATGCGGCATGTCATCGACCAGGACAAATTTTGCCGGGACGCGGTCTTTCACCTTGTCGTAAAAATTCTTCGCGTGCCACGAAGGAGTGCGTACGTCACGATCACCCACGTACAGCAGGATCGGAATTTTGGCCTTTTCCGTGTTCTCCATCGGGTTCATACCATCAACGGTGTTTCCCTGAAGCAGCCGTTGCAGCCGGTTCTCGCTCCAGGTATTGCCGAGCTTGGCGAGATCGGAAACCGGTGCGCCGGCGATGGCACATCGAAAAGGCGTGACATCCCGAACCGTGGCGGCGATCGCGGCGAAACCGCCATAGGAGTAACCAAAGATAACCATCTTTTGAGGATCGCCAATGCCCTGCTCCGCCAGGTACTTGACGCCGTCATCCAGGTCATCCTGCATCGCCATGCCCCACTCATTGTCACCCGCTATCCAGAGCTTGCGACCCAGGCCTGAGCTGCCACGATACTGGGGCCGTAACACAGCGAAACCTCGTGAGGTCAGAAACGGCACCCAGCCTGAGCTATCCCAACCCGTGTAGTCACGGGCCCACGGTCCGCCGTGGGGCTGTACAACTGTTGGTAAAGGACCGTCTGCCTTGGTCCAGCCTGCCGGCAAATCCAGTATTGCGGGAATCTTGAGGCCGTCCCTGGCAGTGTAAGTTACCCATTTCTGTCTACCGATGTCTTCGCTATCAATCCAGTAACGTTCACTTCCAAGGCTTTTCACCTGCTTGCGATCGACCAGCAGGTGGTATGCAGGCGGGTGACTCGCACTTTCTGTTCTGAACAGGACCCGTGATAAACCATCGTTATAGTCCGTAATTCTGACGTGCTGCCCCTTGTACGCCAGCTTTAGCCCTTCATGAATCGAGCGCATGTCCGCGTCTACATAGGTCGTTTCAAACGTTGGGCCGGCCACCGTGTATCCGAGCAGCTGGTTGAAATTGCTTTTCTGGTTACCAAAAACAAGTCCGCCGATGGAAAACTTCGGGTGTGCAACCAGGGGCTCATCGTCAAATTTACGGGCGTCTGGGTCATACACCCAGGCCTGAACATAGATCGGAAAACAGGTCGGTCAATATGTAGTAGTTCTTAGTGTTTTCATCAAAGCCCGCGATTCGAACCGTATAGCGATCTGTCAGCATGGTCGTGAGTTTGTCGTGAACTTCGAATTCACCTGTTTCCCGGTTAAGTATTTCTATGCGGGACTCGTAGTCCTTGCTGCCCTTGGCCTCGATCTCGCTTCTGACCAGCAGCGTGCCATCGCGGGAATCGAACAGTCCCGGACGTTTCACGCTTACCGGCGCGCAACATCAGTTGCATTTTTTCTGTCTCGAGGTCGTACAGATAAAAATCAGCATTTAACGTCAGTCCATTCACTCGCCGAATGAGCACTTTGGTAGGTTCCAGCGGAAGCATGTCGACCAGCCCGGCGCTACCGACGAGATTCATGCAACGCTCCATTTCGGCACTGACGCCCGGCATGTTTGAACTCTTGGTAAAGGCCTCCTCAAATTCGGAGTGTTTCGCATCCGTCATGTAGGTCTTAAAAACAAAGGTCGCAGTGGAACCGGAGAAGCGACCCTCACCGCAGCCTGCCAACTGACCGGTCCACTCCTGGCGGCCGGTCACGGCAATTTTTCCAGCCTTGAGGGCAGTGGCCCGGATGAGCTTCATCTTCTCGGCGCTGGGCGTTATCAGCGGCGCCTTGTCCAGCTTATCCGTGTCCCAGGTCGCCAAGCGCGGTTTCCTGGTAATCGGAACCGGGGGCAGCCACGATAGCCACGATCTGCTTTCCGTCCATACTCATGGAGACCGACCTGATGGCCGGATTTCGCGCAAGTGACTCAATCGAGACAGGCTCTGCAATGGCGCTGTCCTGCCAGGAGAATCAGAGAGATAGTGAAATAACACAAACAGGTCTTCAAATTCATGGGCTTTTCCGGTGATAATCAAAATGAGTTAAGTGATTTTAACGGAAACAGGAAGCTTCTGCCCACCAATAATAATGTCCAGAAAAAGCAAACGGCGCCGAGGCGCCGCTTGCATACTTCTTCCGAATGAATCGGACGATCAGAACCGGTAGTTCACACGTGCGAAGAACCGGCGACCAAGCAGGTCGTACTGGGTTGCGGCGACCGGTACATTACCGCGACGCGACCGGTAGACGTCTGAAACCACATCCGGTTTCTTGTCAAACAGGTTGTTGATACCGATGAGCAGGTCCCATTTTTCCTGTTGATAGAACACAGAGAAGTTCTGGAAGAACGCGCTATCCATAGTGATGTCTGCATAAGCAGGATCGTAACCAAAGTACGTGGTTTCCTCGTCTGTGAACGGCGAGTCATCCGTTTGTTCCAACGTACTGGACGTAGTAAGTAAATGTCCAGTCGTCGCGCTTCAGGCCAATACGTGTGTTTGACACGAACTTAGGGCTACCCACTGTACCAACGTAGTCCGTCGTATCGAAACCTTCCACCTGGGTCGGATCGAATAACTGCTGTACGTTCTGAGAATACCAGGTGCTCTGGTTTTCGACGATCAACTGACCAAAACTCAAGTCCTGGTCATACCGCAGGTTCATATCGATACCTTTGACCCGTTGCTCATTCACGTTGAGGTACGTGTCATCGACCGTGAGAATATTGTTCGGGAATCCGGTGCATCTGTCGGTGCCCGGGTAAACAGGTCACAGAACGAATTCGGGAAATTCTCCGCGTTGTAGCAACCACCGACGATTGCACTTGAACCCAGTTGGGCGATCTGATTCTTGACCTTGATATCAAAGTAATCAAAGGCAATGCTCAAATCTGCGAATTCAGGTGTCCACACTAAACCGGCCGTATAGGCTTTGGACGTTTCCGGTTCCAGGTTTGCGGCGCCACCACCGGAAGTAACGGTCGCGGATGAACCTGCACCGGTGTAGTCGATGGGGATTCCCTCGGCCTCGCAGTTTCTGCGGATATTCTCATTGGTGCTCTCACCCCAGTCGATGCAGGGATCGATGCCCAACTGGCCAACGAATGCGGTTTGATCACCGAGAAACAGCTCAAACAGTGCAGGCGCACGGTAAGACGTACCTGCCGTTCCACGCAGCATGATTTCTGGTGTGATCGACCATTTCAGGCCCGTTTTCCAAACCCAGTCGCTGCCACCAATATCGTAGGTGAAGGCGCGTGCTGACATGTTGAAAGTCAAATCTTCAAAACCGGTTTTGCCACGAATAATGGGAATCTCGGCTTCCAGGAATGCCTCCCATACGTTGTTGGTTCCCTTGGTTACCAGCGCGGAGGATTCTCCCCACAAATCGCCGGCCCGGGAAGCTGCACTGGGCTGATCATTGATACTGAATTTGCGGTATTCGAGGCCAAACGCTGTACCAACGGTGCCTGCCGGAAGTTCGAACAGGTCGCCGGCCATCAGGCCTACGAACTGCCAGTTTTCATACTTGGTATTGCCTTTATGGACAATTCCGACAGTGTCTATCAGAGACTGCATTGCCTCGCCGCTCAGGTACTCCGGCGCGAAGTAATCGACCCGCGGCGGGCTGTCGTCAAAGTTAATATCGCCAGACTGTGATGCGAGGATTGAGCCTCTTGTATAGTCGCCATCAGAATGCGAATAAGAACCGTAAAGTTCCCAGCTCCAGTAGTTTTTCGTATCCAGAAGACCCGAGAAACCGGTCGTGGCGTAAAAGTAGTTGACCTTGATATCTGAATTTGACGGGTAAGGCATCACAGGATATGACAACGGCACACCCGGGTTGTACTCAGGATCATTGGGGTACGGGACATAATCCGAACTGCTGATCAGAGGGAAAAACTGCCGCCAGTTTTCGGCTTTTGTTTTCCGGGTTGAATACAGGAAATCAAAGTCCCACTCCACGCCACTGTCGAATGTATAGTCTGCCGTGCCATAAACATTAACACGCTCGAGACGGTTTCTGGCCATCTCAGAACCCGTGAAATCGAAATTCAGTTGATCTTCGTAATACGCCTGGCCGCTGTTGTCAGGACCATATCTTCCGTTGTTTCGTGGACGGTACCCCGGGAACGGTCCTTCGGTCACGCCATCTGGTGACGGGATGTAACGATCCCCCGTGAACAGATTGATAACTGTATTGGCGTAAAGGGGTTGGCATCCTTCGAGTTCTGTACCTGCGGTGACAGAGCGATCCTCCCGGTCGATACGCTCGCCAGCGGCATTGTAAAAGATATCTTCTGGACATCTCAAACGGCTACGGTCTTCAACCCGCAACGCTTTGTTCAGTTCCCACTGGGCCGAAATGGTGAATGAACCTTTCTCGAAAATTTTGCCGAAAATCGCGCCGACACGGTAGCGCTCACCACCGCTGTCGAATGGGATCTCGGTAACGGCCTGAACGTCAAAACCGTCGAATGAACGACGCGTAATAACGTTGGCGACACCCGCTACGGCGTCTGAGCCGTAAATCGAGGAACTACCGTCCAAAACGATTTCGAAACGCTGTGCTGCGATTTCAGGGATGTTCGTCAGGTCGAAAGCCTGCACTTCACCCCTCGTGCCACTGCCGCCAGGCCGACGGCCATTCAACAGCAGCAAGGTACGGCTTGCACCCAGACCACGCAGATCCAGAGTTTGTACACCCGTGCCACCCTGAACGACAAAACCGTTAAACGTGTTGTTCAGCTGTGTCGTACCTGCTGCCACCGTAGTGCCCTGCAGAATCTGGGCTGCGCTCAGCTGGCCGACCTGTGCCTGAGTTTCAGCGTTGATGATCTGCACGGGTGAAGTAGAGGTGAATTCCTCACGGCGAAGCAGCGAGCCGGTGACCGTAATTCGTCCCAGGTCTGCGTCTTCTTCGGTTTCATCCTCACTGGATGCATCATCGTCGTCTTGCGCCCACGCACTGCCGGCCGTAAAGGACAGCAGAAGAGCAAGAAGCAGAATTTGCATCAGGGATTTCGTAGTTGAGTTTCCCCAGAGCTTCATTTGGTCTCTCCCATAGATAATTGGACCTGTTTATTATTAATGACTTGGACCGTATTTCGACGGCCGGTTGTCCCACGTTCATTAAAATAGTGTTAAACCAGATCGCATTGTAATCAGGATTCAACCTTTTTTGCAACCGGATAAAGCGCCCATTAAAGGCCGGTAATAACTGTAGTTCAGCGATCGAATCGCGGATATCGGCCAGGGCTTCGTGACGGTTTTGCTTGGTCAGCCCTGCCAGTATGTCCGGCGCCCAGCGTGCAGCCAGTTCTTTGAGCGTACTCACGTCCAGGTTGCGATAGTGAAACCAGCCCTCCAATTCGGGCATCAGGCGGTGCATAAAACGCCGGTCCTGGCAGATGCTGTTGCCGCACAGTGGCGAGGTGCCCGGTTCGGTCCATGAGCCCAGAAATTCCAGCGTACCCTGCTCCGCTTCGCGCATATCCACGGGCTGTTCAAAACGCGGTCCCACAAACCTGAGTCGGTGTGATGCGTGCGGTTCCAGTCATCCATAGCCTCAAGCGTTTCTTTGTCGTGGCTGATCGCATAAACCGGGCCTTCCGCCAGTTCATTCAGGTCGGCATCGGTGACAATCGTGGCAATTTCCAGGATGGAATCCCGTGCCGGATCAAGCCCGGTCATCTCAAGGTCCACCCAGATCAGACGGTTTCGTTTCTCATTTTCCATGGCGTGAGTTTGCTGCATGACAAGCACAGGTACAATAGCCTCCATGAAACGGAAGCACTGGTGCTGGTTTCTTATGGAAACCGCGGCATTATTGAATACAGGGATGGTACCCGCGCGGATTGCGAATACCGCCGCTCGGTGGGCCGCCCCTACTGCGGCGATCCGTGGAAGTCGACGACATGGATGGTACAACGAACATCGTCACGGCGATCAGCACCCGCAACAATGAATTCGCCCGTGCCAACGCCCGTAAGCAAAAGCAGGTTATCGCCGCCAACCTGGACCAGGTCGTTGATCGTCATTGCGCCGCAGCCGGAACCCAGCACGGATCTGGTTGAGCGCTACCTGGTCGCCGTCCACAGCCTGGGCATCCAACCGGTCATCGTGGTGAACAAGGCTGAATTGATGGATAGCGGGGAAAACTCCTTTACCGGTCCGCTCAGCCGCCTGGCGGAATACCGTGAACTGGGTTACGAGGTGCTGGCCACTTCCTGCAAGGGAGCACCCGGCATAGACACCATGCACAGCGTGCTGGCAGGCAAAACCAGCATACTGGTCGGCCAGTCCGGGGTCGGCAAGTCTTCCCTGGTCAATGCACTGATACCCGATCTTGATCTGCAAACCGGTGAACTCTCGCGGGTAACCGGCAAAGGCACCCACACCACCACCACGACCATCATGTACAGCCTGTCGTGTGGCGGAAGACTGATTGATTCACCCGGCGTTTGGGAATATGGCCTGTGGCATATGGAACAAGCAGAACTGGCTGGCGGTTTTACCGACTTTCGTCCCTTCCTGGGACACTGCCGTTTCAACGACTGCCGGCACGCAGGCGAACCGGCCTGTGCCGTTGCGGAGGCTGTCGAACAACACAAGGTACGGAAATGGCGCTATGAGTCCTATCGCCGCCTGCTTTCACAAGCCGGCTGAAGCGAAAATCCCCAATCCGGATCGTGGTATATTTACAATCCCTGTAAACAGATGTGGAGACAGTGACATGACACGATTGGTTCTGGCGCTGGTTTTGTTCGGTTTTACGTGTTTTGCCCAACCTCTGGCTGTGTTCGCCGACGTGCTGCTGATTGAAGAAGTGCGCCAGGCAGACCGGATGGACGTCCCCACCAACGGAATGGCTACAGCCGATGTCCGGGCCCGCTTCGGAGATCCCATGACTATTCACAAAGCCGTCGGCGACCCACCGATAACACGCTGGGAATACGCTCGCTGGAGCGTCTACTTTGAATACGACCTCGTTCTGTTCACGGTTCTGCACAAAGGCGAAGTGATTACCAAGAAAACAGAATGACTCTTTCATTCCGGCAACGCGCGGTGAATGCATCATTCGAACCCGCGCGCGGCCAGCCGGGATAAGGTATCCTTTCGCCTTTTCCCAATCAGGCACCATTTCATGTCGCACGATAAAGGAGATATTCTCCAGGATCAGCCGATTCGGCACATCAACCGGGATGGTGTTGATTACACGTTACTGGGCACAGCCCACGTATCACGTGCGAGCGCCGAAGCCGTCAAAGAACTGGTTGCCTCCGGCGATTTCGACGCGGTGGCCGTGGAATTGTGCCAGGCCCGCTATGACGCACTAACCGCTGAGCGTAAATGGACTGACCTCGATCTGTACAAAATCATCCGTGAAGGCAAAGCCGGACTGGTGATGGCCAACCTCGCCCTGAGCGCTTACCAGCGACGGATTGCCGAGCAATTCGGAATCGAACCCGGAGCCGAAATGCGCGCGGCCACCGTTGCTGCGAAGGAACGCGGTATCCCTCTGCAACTGGTTGACCGGGACCTCGCGACCACTCTGCGCCGCAGCTACGCCAGCGTGCCCTGGTACAAACGCATGTACCTGATGGCCGGCCTGGCGATGGGCATGGTCAGTTCTGATGAAATTGACGAAGAGGCCATCGAAAAACTGAAAGAAGGCGATATCCTCGAATCCACCTTCACCGAGTTCGCCGAACAATCTCCGGAACTATACGAAGCACTGATTGCCGAGCGTGATCGTTACATGGCAGCCCGGCTGCGGGAAGAAAATGCCGGCGCCAACGACAGAAAGGTACTGGTCGTCATCGGTGCCGGCCACATGGAAGGCCTCGCGAAGCACCTGGAAAGCGATGACGCCAACCCGCAGGAGGAGCGTCGCCAACTGGAAACCATGCCGGCGAAATCACGCTGGCCGAAGGTCATTCCCTGGGCCATCATGGCCCTGGTCATTACCGGTTTCGTCATCGGATTCATGCGTAGCCCGGAACTGGGCTGGCAGCTGGTCTTTTTCTGGGTCGCCATCAACGGCGGACTGGCGGCACTGGGTGCGCTGATTGCCCGTGGGCACCCGTTGACCATACTCAGTGCATTGATTGCTGCGCCACTGACATCACTGAATCCGACCATTGCAGCCGGCATGGTCACCGGGCTGGTGGAGTCGTGGTTGCGCAAGCCGCGCGTTTCCGACCTGGAAAACCTGCGGTTTGATATCACCACGGTGAAAGGCTGGTTCAGAAATCCGGCCACCCGGATCCTGCTGGTGTTTTTCCTGTCCAACCTCGGCTCGGCGATCGGCACCTGGGTTGCCGGCTTCAAGATTTTCGGCGCGCTTTCCTGACATGCAGATCGGCCCCTACCCATTGGACAACCCGCTGGCGCTGGCGCCGATGGTTGGCGTGACGGATAAATTTTTCAGGCGCCTGTGCCGCGAACTGGGCGCGGCATACGTCGTTTCGGAAATGCTGGCTTCCAACCCGGTGCTGCGCGACACGCGTGAATCCCGGTTGCGTCGGTGATTTCGACAGCGAGCAGTCAGTCCGGTCGTTATCCAGATTGCCGGCAGCGATCCGGGCTGGATGGCAGACGCTGCCCTGTATAACGTAGAACGTGGCGCCCAGATTATCGATATAAACATGGGCTGCCCGGCCAAGAAGGTCTGCAATAAGCTGGCTGGTTCGGCGTTGCTGACCAATCCGGAACAGGTTCGCCTGATCATCGATTCGGTGGTCGGGGCGGTTGATGTACCGGTCACTCTGAAAATCAGGACCGGGCCGGATCCCAGGTCACGCAACGGAGTGCATATTGCCGAGCTGGCGGAAAACGCCGGCATTGCTGCTCTGGCGGTACATGGCCGGACGCGTGCCGATCGATTCAATGGCGAGGCTGAATACGACACCATCCGACAAATCTGCCGCGCTGTTTCCATCCCCGTCTTTGCCAACGGCGATATTGATACGCCGCAAAAAGCGGAGCAGATATTAAGTTACACCGGCGCCAATGGTTTGATGGTTGGTCGTGCTGCACAGGGAAACCCATGGATATTCCGGGAAATTGCACACTTCCTGGAGACCGGCGAAGAGTTGCCGCCACCCTCCTCCCATGAAGTCCACGGCGTCATGCGCAGGCATTTGGCACAGCTGCACACTTCGTACGGAGAGCGCCATGGTGTGCGCGTAGCCCGCAAACACATCGGCTGGTACCTGAAAAACCAGGAGAACTCAGCAGAGACCCGGAAACGGTTGATGCAGGCCGAAAGCGCTGCAGAGCAATTCGCAATCTTAGAAACCCATTTCCTTCAAGGACCAAAGCATGCACGAAAAGAAACCGTTTCGCCCGCCTTCATGCCTCACATTGCTCATCCTGCTGATGCTGTTTGCAACGCCCGCACTGGCGCAGGAAGCAACTGAGCCAACCGCGCTCTCATGGATTTCCGTATTACCGCCCTTGCTGGCTATCGCGCTGGCCCTGTATTTGCGGCAGGTGATCCCGGCCCTGTTTTTCGGGGTCTGGTTCGGCGCCTGGGCCATAAACGGATTTAGCCTGCCTGGCCTGTGGCAGGGACTGCTCGAGTCTTTTCAGAAATACATCCTGACGGCGGTTGCAGACGCCGACCACGCCTCCGTTATCCTGTTCTCGCTGATGATCGGCGGCACCGTCGGCATCATTTCACGCAATGGCGGCATGCAGGGCGTGGTCAACCTGATCGCCTCCTGGGCGGATAACGCACGGCGGGCCTGCCTGGCAACGGCAGTGATGGGGCTGGCCGTGTTTTTCGACGACTATGCCAACACCCTGGTCGTGGGCAACACCATGCGACCGATGACCGACACGATGAAGGTCTCACGAGCCAAGCTCGCCTATATCGTGGATTCGACTGCAGCGCCGGTTGCCGCTATCGCACTGGTGACAACCTGGATCGGCTACCAGGTCGGCCTGATCGGAGAATCCATCGCCAATATCCCGGACCTCGACACCGAGGCCTACCTGCTGTTCCTGTCGACCATTCCGTACAGCTTCTATCCGATCCTGGCGATATTCTTTGTCTTCATGGTCGGCGACCACCGGCCGGGATTTCGGGCCGATGGCCACAGCGGAAGCCCACGCAAGAATCAACGGGGTCGAAGACGGCGAGCACCTGAATCAACTCGATGGCGGAGGATTGTGAAGCCGATCAGAAGCGGTCGAAGGCAAACCACTGCGGGCAATCAATGCGGTAATCCCGATCATGGTGCTGATTGGCGGCGTCATGGGCGGGCTTTACGTAACCGGCAGCGCGAACGTGGCCATGGATGACCCGGGCTTCAAGGACATCATCGGAGCGGCTGATTCCTACAAGGCCCTGATGTGGGGCTCGATGATCGGCATGATCACCGCAGCCATCGCTGACCCTGGCGCAACGTCATCATGAGTCTCGAGGAACTGGTCGACGCCTGGTACAAGGGGCTCAAGGCCATGTTCTACGCGATGATCATCCTGGTCCTGGCCTGGTCGCTGGGCGGTATCACCGAGGAAATGAGAACGGCCGACTACCTGGTTTCGGTGCTGGGTGACACGCTGCCGGTCCAGTTGCTGCCCGTTCATCGTGTTCGTACTCGCCGCGTTCACTGCATTTGCAACCGGCTCCAGCTGGGGCGCCATGGGCATCCTGATTCCGCTGGTCATACCGCTGACCTGGGCGGTCATGAAAGCCAACGGTTACGCCGGCCCGGAAGACATGCATATCCTGTACTCCTCCATCGCCGGCGTGCTCGCCGGCAGCGTCTGGGGAGATCATTGTTCACCGATTTCAGACACGACCATCCTGTCTTCGATGGCATCGGGTTGCGACCACATAGAGCACGTGCGAACCCAGCTGCCCTATGCATTGTTGGTCGGGATCGTCGCGATCGCGGTCTGCTCCATTCCGGTTGCCTACGGCATGCCCTGGTGGCTGGGCCTGCTCGCCGGCGCTGCCCTGCTGTACCTGGTATTGCGAATGGCCGGAAATGTCACTCCCTCCGCCCCCTAGCAGCGAATCAGAGTTAGTGAACCAGAGCCCGTTCAATGCCCGTTATTCGGGTGACGTAGAAACCTGGAGCGGCTTGCACGGCAGTTCGCTGGCCCTGGCGATCCTGGCCGCGGCCGCTCGCTACGAAGGGATCTCCTTCATCGTCATGCGCTCCAGCCACCAGGCCCAGGTGCTGGCCCGGGACCTGGAGTTATTGTCCACCGGCGACTTGCCGGTGCATTTGTTTCCCGACCATGAAACCCTGCCCTATGATCCGTTTTCGCCGCACCCCGACATCATTGCGGAACGGCTGAAAACACTCTCGATGCTGGCGTCCCTGCAGCAAGGCGTCGTGCTGGCTCCGGTCACTTCACTGATCCAGCGACTGCCGCCGGCCGACTACATCCTGCAGCGCAGCTTTGACCTCAGTAGAGGCCAGTCGCTGGTCATCGATGAATTTCGAAAACGCCTTAATCATTCCGGTTACGAAGTGTCCGAGCAGGTATACCAGGCGGGCCAGTACGCTGTGCGGGGATCGGTGGTTGACCTGTTCCCCGCAGGTAGTTCTACCCCGTACCGTCTGGACCTGTTCGATGAGGAAATAGATACCATCCGCGAGTTCGACCCGGAGTCTCAGCGATCTACCGGAAAAGTTGAAAAAATCAGCTTACTGCCGGCACGGGAATACCCGTGTGACGACGCGGCCGTAGAAGATTTTCGCAGGGCGTTCCGGATGCGGTTCGATGTCGATACGCGCAACGTGACGCTTTACCAGGACCTGCGCACCGGTATTCACCCGCAAGGGCTGGAGCAGTACCTGCCGCTGTTTTACCAGAAGACCTCCTTCCTGTTCGAATACCTTGAACGTGCCCCCCGCCTGTTGATCCAACCGGGCTCGCTCAAAGAAGCCGCAACCCATATGCGAAGGACCACCGAACGTTGGGAACAAAGGCGGCACGATGTGGAAAGACCGATTCTGGATCCCTGGGAACTCTACTTCACGCCTGAAGACCTGGAGGAGCGTCTGGACGACTGCGCCACGACCCACCTGCCCGATCCTGAATTACAACGTTCCAGTGTGCCCCAGTTTCGAAGCACTCCGGCACCGGAACTCCACATTCACGAACGCGGCAAGGAAGCGGCCGAGGAACTGCTGTCCTTCCTGGATGGCTTCGAAGGAAGGGTCCTGTTCGCTGCGGATACGCCTGGACGACGCGAACTGCTCCGAACCACGCTGACTGCATTTGGCATCCGGCCTGAGGCCTATGAGAGTTTTGCCGATTTTCAGCGCGGTCAGGGACCGACGGGACTGACGGTATTGCCGGTTGACGAAGGTTTCCTGATTCCCGGTGAGCTGGCGCTGATCACCGAGTCGCAGTTGTTCGGCGGGCGAACCCGTCCAAAAATTCAGCGCACGCCTTCGGACCGCGACCCGGAATCGATAATCCGGAACCTGACCGATCTTTCTGCAGGCGCCCCCGTGGTGCACGAGGACCATGGCGTGGGCCGTTACCTGGGGCTGGAAGTTCTGGAAATCGACCAGCGCCAGGCAGAGTTCCTGATGCTGGAGTACGCGGCTGGTGACAAGCTGTACGTGCCGGTCTCCTCACTGCACCTGGTCAGCCGCTATACCGGCAGTGATCCGGAAACAGCGCCGCTGCACCGGCTGGGCAGCCAGCAATGGGAGAAGGCGCGGCGCAAAGCGGCCACCCAGGTACGGGACGTGGCAGCTGAACTGCTGGATCTGTACTCCCGGCGCCTGGCGAGGCAGGGTTTTGCCTTTCCGCTGGATCACAAACTTTATGCCGAGTTTGCCTCGGATTTCCGTTCGAGGAAACGCCGGACCAACAGAACGCCATCGATGCGGTCATCGCAGACCTGGAATCCAGCCAGCCGATGGATCGGGTGGTCTGCGGCGACGTGGGCTTCGGCAAAACCGAAGTAGCACTGCGGGCTGCATTCGTCGCAGTCCAGGCCGGGCGCCAGGTTGCATTGCTGGTTCCGACCACCTTGCTGGCCCAGCAGCATTTCTCAACCTTTACCGACCGCCTGGCCGACTGGCCGGTAAAGGTCGAATTGCTGTCGCGCTTTCGCACCGGCAGCCAGTCGAAGAAGAGTGCTGGACCAACTGCGCGAAGGCTCCGTAGACATCGTGATAGGCACCCACCGGCTGATCCAGAAAGACATACGGTTCAAGCAACTGGGACTGGTAATTATCGATGAGGAGCAGCGCTTCGGAGTGCAGCAAAAAGAGCGGCTGAAGCAACTGCGCGCCGAAGTTGACCTGCTCACGCTGACCGCGACACCAATCCCGCGGACGCTGAATATGGCCATGAGCGGCATCCGCGACCTGTCGATCATCGCGACACCCCCTGCCCGTCGCATGGCCGTTAAAACACTGATTACAGAGTGGGACCGCTCAATTCTGCGCGAGGCCCTGTCGCGCGAACTACAGCGTGGCGGCCAGGTTTTCTTCCTGCACAACGAGGTCAAGTCAATCGAACGCATCGCGCGCGAAGTGCAGGAACTGGCGCCAAATGCACGACTCGCCATCGCGCACGGGCAAATGCGTGAACGTGACCTGGAAAAAGTCATGCTGGATTTTTACCGGCAACGGTTCAACATCCTGGTCTGCACAACGATCATCGAAAGCGGCATCGACGTTCCGACGGCCAACACCATCATCATCAACCGGGCCGACCGCTTCGGCCTGGCGCAACTGCACCAGTTGCGCGGGCGTGTCGGCCGCTCACACCACCGGGCCTATGCTTACCTGGTGGTTCCGGATAAGCGCAGCATGACGGCAGATGCAAGAAAACGACTCGAAGCCATTGCCTCGCTTGAAGAACTGGGGGCTGGCTTCACCCTTGCCACGCATGACCTGGAAATTCGCGGTGCCGGCGAACTGCTGGGCGCGGGTCAAAGCGGCCAGATCAACCAGGTAGGTTTCAGCCTGTACAGCGACATGCTGGCACGTGCGGTGGAAGCCCTGCGCAAAGGTGAAACCCCCGAACTTGAAGACCCCGTACGTCGCGGTATCGAGATTGAACTCCATGTGCCGGCGCTGATCCCGGAAGAGTACCTGGTTGACGTCCAGGCACGTCTGACCCTTTACAAGCGCATCGCCAGCGCCAGGAGTCCTGAAGCCCTGCGGGAACTGCAGGTCGAGATGATCGACCGCTTCGGTCTGCTGCCCGAACCCGTCAAGTCGCTGTTTGAAATTGCAGAATTAAGGCTTATCGCCGAGCGGGTTGGTATCATGAAGATAGATTTCGGTCCCCAGGGCGGACGTCTGGAGTTTTCAGAGCAGACCCGCGCTGACCCGGCTGCACTGATTCGCCTGATACAGGAAAAAAGCAGGGACTACCGGATGCATGGGCCGCAAAAGCTCAGAATACTGATGCAGGAAGAGGAGCCCGAAGAACGTTTTAAAAAGGTTCGTGGCCTACTGGAGCGTTTGGAAAGCTAACATAAGGTTTAATATCAATGAAATACAGGTTTTTTCTACTGTTATTTGTTATCGCTTTACACGGTATAAACCCGGCATTTGCCCAGGATACACGCTACCGGGTCGAGCTGCTGGTGCTGACCCACTTGCAGCATGACAGCGAACCCATGGAACTTTTGCAACTCGAGGATTTCTCAACGGCCATCGATTTTTTGACTCCCTCACCTGAAGAGGATGAAGAACAGGAGGCCGAAGCGACGTCAACCGAAAGTATGGCAGCAGAAGCGTTGGTGAATTCAACAGAATCTCCCCCGGACCCCAACGCACTGGAACACATTGAGGAAATGAGTGATGTCATGCGAGAGTCCTGGCGGCGTTTACAGCAGAGCGGGCCGTTTCGTCCGGAACAGCACCTGTCGTGGGAACAGGGCGAGCAGGAGCCCTTCCCTATCCTGCGGGTGCATGATCTGGAGGTTGTCCTGGTGGATGACCCGTACGCCGGACTCAGTCAGTCGCTGGCCGGGCAGGCAGTCGTTATTGATGGGACTGAAGAAACCGGCATACCGGATTCGATCCTTTATTACCGTCTGGATGGAACCGCCGTGCTCAGGCGCACCCGTTTTCTGCACCTTGACCTGAATCTGCAACTGCGTGAAGCCGTGAGGGAAGAGACAAGCCTGCCACCACTCTCATCCATCATTGAGCCAGCCGGCCAGGAGCCGCCCCAGACGGCTGCCTTCCGCGTCCACAGCCTGATGCAAAGCCGCCAGGTGAAATCCGGGCGAATGGAATATTTTGATGGCCCGGTGCTGAGCGTTCTGGTTTTCATCACGGCGATCGGGATCAGCGACGGCGAGGCGCCCTGATGAACAGCTTCAGATTTGGAATGCTCGCCCTCGGACTGGCCACGCTATTACCTGTCATGGCCCAACCCACCAGCACTCCTGAAGTAGACATTCCGTTTGAGAAATTTGTACTCGACAATGGCTTGACCGTGCTGGTGCACGAAGACCACAAAGCACCCATCGTCGCCGTCGGCGTTTGGTACCACGTCGGATCGAAGAATGAGCCGGAAGGAAAGACCGGCTTCGCCCACCTTTTTGAACACATCATGTTCGAGGGCTCTGAGCACTACAACGATCGTTTTTCCAAACCACTGGAACAGGTAGGCGCTACTTCGCTCAATGGTACAACCTGGCTGGATCGCACCAATTACTTTGAGAACGTGCCCACACCCGCGCTGGAGCTTGCCCTGTGGCTTGAATCGGATCGCATGGGCCATCTGCTGGGTGTCGTTACACAGGAAAAACTGGATCAGGAACGGGGTGTCGTCCAGAACGAAAAGCGTCAACGTGACAACCAGCCATATGGCAAGGCCTATTACCGGATACTGGAGGGCCTGTTTCCGCCCGGACATCCTTACCGGCACACCACTATCGGTTTGATGTCGGATCTCGACGCCGCCACGCTGGAAGACGTGCACCAGTGGTTCAAAGACTATTACGGAGCAGCCAATACGGTGCTGGTGATGGCCGGTGATATCAAACCTGAAATGGGCATTGAGCTCGCCCGTAAATACTTTGGCGATATTCCGGCCGGACCTCCGGTAACCCGGCTCAAATCCTGGGTACCCGACCGTCGGGATGACACCCATCGAGAGTCATGTATGACCGAGCAATACGTAATCGGCGCCGAAGTGTACACGCACATAAA
>CAVWXL010000016.1:0-41605 GCA_963759035.1 uncultured Gammaproteobacteria bacterium | reverse complement strand
TTGCCAAGTCTACCATCACAGGCAATCGCATCAGTGGAATGCTGGGATACGGCGGTGGTGTTTATTCCGATGGAGGCGGCATTGGAAAAAGAAAAACCCTGGAATTGAGAAATTCTACCATAGCCAGAAACTTAGTTGATGTGACTGACGCCTTACCCTTATCTTTTGTGTATTGGCGTGGTGGTGCTGTCTACATGTCCAACGGCTATTTGTACATGCAAAGTTGTACGGTCGTTGAAAATCAAGTCTATGGAGTGCCCCGAACGGACGCTCTGGGCAAGCCCAACCTGGCTGGCGGGATCGCCGCAACCATTGGAAACGCCCATGCAACGGAAAGAATGACCATCGGCCATTCCGTGATTGCCGGCAATACGGTCCACCCCGGTCACACCATATTCCGGTGCTCCCATTCCCGGCGCCGCTTATGAACAGGATATCTTTACGGGATCGCTGCAGCACCTTAATAGTCTGGGATTCAACCGGATTGGTACCATCGATTTCAGTCAAATACTCGTTCCTGTTGGTGAAATAAATTGGCGGTCGCTTTCTCGGAGGCACTATCCTAAACAAGGGGATGAGGATGGTGTTATTTTGGCGGACGTAATCAACCTGACCAGTGGTACCATACTGTCAGACACTATTTTTTCTGTCGGTGTAGACTCTCCAAATCCTGTAGTACTCCATTATGAGCCTAGGGGAAATGCTCTGGATCGGGTGCCCCCGTCAGCCTATAGCGTTAACGAGACGTATGCCGAATACGAAATTACACCAGGGGCCACCAACAATTTCCTGGAAATTATCCTTGGCCGGATAGAGAGTCATTACGGCCTCAGTGGTTTTGCCGCTGGATTCACGACCGATTTTGAAACATTTCTGGCAAACGTTGACCTTGATGACGAGACCCTTGGAAATCAGCCATACACGGATCCTGAGGGAGTCCCCATTCTAACACTGGCCGACACGCAGTGGTTCGGCCCTGCGGTGACATGGCCGAAAATGCTTCCAAACTATCCCTATATTGAATTTTGGCATCGTTTCGACACGGAACTTCGCGACAGGAATATTCCAGGCATGGGGCCTGAGTTGTTGGGAGACACTGAATGGATAGCATTGTTTTCAGAAGGCACGGCACCCCTTACTGAGAACCCGGGCATCACAATGAGCGTGTTGACACAAGACCTAAACAATGATGTTGTTTTAGAAGAGCTTGATCAGCTCGGAAGATCAAGGCCAGCGGATGCAAATGGTGATATAGGTGCTTATGAGCATTTTTCACCGCCTTGCACTGCACCGGCCAGGGTAGATGAATGTGGCGAATGTGTTGGTGGCGACACCGGAAACCTAGCCTGTGTAAAAGACTGTAACGGCGACTGGGGCGGAACGGCCTATTATGATAACTGTGCCGTGTGCGTTAGTGGCAACACCGGCAAAGACCCTTGCGACTTCCCCATCATCATTTTTGTCGATGGATTCGAGCAAGAAGAATGAGTTGCACGTCTTCGTTTCGTCCCCAGGCGATGTGGTTGAAAAGCGGGTAGTGATTCGACGGGTTTTGGAGCGCGTGGGCAATTCGTCGGCGCAGCTGGATGCCATCAAGTGCGAGGTAACGCCAGGCAAATTTGGGCGGTAGACAGTTTGTTTCCACCCACAGGGATGGACTGCTCCTGGCCGCTTTGCGACCTCTGCCGGGATCATCATGTAAGTTTTTTATGGTCAGCTCTTGGACTTAAAGCGACCGTCTGCCCCAATGCATAATTTGTCTCCATTCACGCTCATTGGAGGCAGTTATGTTTTTACAGAAACGCAAACCAGAACAGTATATACCCTGGAACAAGGGCAAGCTTGTCGGCCAGAAGCCACCACTAAAACTGCGAGAAATTTGGGCGATCCGAATCCGACTGCAGCTGGCACGGCGCACTCGTGACTTGGCATTATTCAATCTCGCTATCGACAGCAAACTGCGTGCCTGTGATCTCGTCTGCATACGAGTCAGAGACGTTGCACAGGGCGACCAGGTGGCTCACAGGGCGATCATCCTGCAACGTAAGACCAGTCGTCCGGTACGTTTTGAAATCGCCGGCCAAGCTCGTGATGCAATCCAGAACTGGATCAACGATGCTGAACTCAGCTCGCACCAGTACTTGTTCCCCAGCATCTTACGCCCAGGTCAACACCTGTCTACCCGTCAGTACGCCCGTATCGTGCGGCGCTGGATTGCGGAAATCGGTTTAAATCCCATGGATTACGGCACACACTCTCTTCGGAGAACCAAGGCGACATTAATCTATCGAAGAACGAAGAATCTGCGAGCCGTTCAATTGCTGCTCGGTCACAGTAAGTTGGAAAGCACCGTCAGGTATCTTGGAATCGAAGTCGAAGACGCCCTGGAGATGGCAGAGCGAACTGAGGTCTGATGATCCAAACCGGAGGCGACCAGCAATGGTCGCTTTTCGGTCATGAGCGACCCTTTCGTAATCGTTATTCCAAATTCCTTAAGGGTCGGTTAGCGGCCAGCAGCAGTCTTTTCTGACTGGCTGCAAAATGGCCAAACTTACTCCGGCTATGTTCCGCTAAACTCGATAGCGGTAATCGCAAGTGACCGTTAATCAGTACGGCAAGCCCATCCGCGCCAGAAGTTCTGGCCAGCGCGGGTCGTCGTGGAGCTTGGCGAGCAGAGGATACCCCATCAAATCACTTGCCCGCACATTGCGCTGGTCAACGGCCAGGTTCAGCCACCTGAAAGCCTCATCGTTTTTGCCGTACCAGCCGTAGATGGCGCCGATCCTGTGGGGCAGGCGCTCCGCATGATCGGCAATGTAGGCATCCAGTCTTTGTAGCGCCTCATCGCCGCGGTCCAGTGCCGGCAGGATAAGGATTCTCGCGTACGCCTGCATTTCAGGGTCCGGTTCCAGAGCCACTTCTTCCATTGCGCGTTCGGGATTTCCCTGCCTCATGTAAATTATTGCTAGCCGGCCATGCGTGCCCCAGTCTTCCGGATTCAGTTCAAGATGCCGCTTGTATCCTGCCGCAGCTTCCTCGAGCCTTCCCATCCTGTCCAGTACGTTGGCATGATTGAAATGCGCGAACAGGCTAATCGGATTTTCATCCAGGATGCGCTCATACAGCACCAACGCTTCCTCGTTGCGGCCGAGCGTGCAGGCGAAGTTGCCTGCGCGGGTCAGAACGGTGTGATTCTCCGGCGCCAACTCAAGTGACTTGTTGGTCGCCGCCTCGGCTCCGGCCCAGTCAAATTCAATCTCGCGCATAAACGACTGCCTGCCCCAGGCCGGACCATTGTTCGGATCAATTTCCAGTGACTTGGTGTTTGCTTCCGAGGCCAGGGCGACCCCTTCGTCCCGATCGAGGTATCCGTATTTTACCTGGGTCAAATAAATGAACGACAACTGCGACCACGCTTCGGCATACCGGGGTTCTATGGCCAGAGCCTGTTTCAGGGCCACCAGTGATTTCTCGAAATTTTCCTTGCCCCATTTCGCAAGAAAATGTTGCGCTTTGAGGTACAGGGCGTAAGCTTCAGGGTCAACCACCTTCGCCCTGGGCGCCTCGCCCATCAGCTTGATCCTGAGTTCGTCCACCACCGCCTGGGATATCTCGTCCTGGATGGCGAATATGTCGTCCAGTGAACGGTCCCAGGTATTTGACCATAGATGGAAACCATCCTCTATCTTGATCAGCTGGGCTGTGATGCGCAGCTGGTTTCCGGCCTTGCGCACACTGCCTTCGAGCACGTGCGCGACATTGAGTTCACGGCCCACATCCTCAATCTTGAAGTCCTTGCCCTTGTAGGAGAATGCCGAGGAACGCGAGGCCACTTTCAGTTCCGGGATCCTGGCCAGCAGATTGAGCAGTTCTTCCGACAGTCCGTCAGCGAAATATTCCTGCTCGGGGTCCGAACTCAGGTTCAAGAACGGTAGCACCGCTATGGAATTGGGCTCAAACTCATGTTGAGTGATTACTTGCTGGGGTGAACGGGAATCCCCGATTTGTACCGTGAGCGGATAGATGACTCCAATCGCGACCACGATCAGCAGTGCCAGGATCAGGTAGTCAGAGCGGCGCAATGAGAGATCAATCTGGGTGTCTGCATCCCTCGGTGGAGTGCGAACCAGCCCCTTGGTCGTAATGTCGTAACGCCAGCCAAATATCAGCGCAATTGGAAAGCCGAGAATGGCGCCCAGCCAAACATAGCGAAGCGCCGATGAAGCAATATCCCAGCTTTCAAAAGCAAGATCAGCCACCTGGAGCACCACCCAGGCGCCGACGATATACAGGGCGGCCAGGCGGAGCACCTTACGTCTTCGGAGTTCTTGCAGGACAGGCATGCTTGTACCGTCTTATTTGTCTTCTCAGGTCATGGTACTACTTCAACATAGATAATCCTATTTGCAGTTCAGATTTGGTGAGATGAATTTCTATGCGGCATGTAGCAACTCCTGGCCGATAGCAGTCATTTATACGAACAGGCCGTGAAGTTCCCCTTCGGGTCGACAGCGGTCCAAGTTGCCGTTTCAGTGATTGATTCCGTTGTGGACCCTATAGCAGAACTCCCCTGGACGTGAATCTCAGGGGAGTTTATCTCCGAGTCCGGCCAGAATGAGCCGTTTTAGTCGACGGTGCTACAGAGTTCTTGTTTTTCTTATCCGCAATACTAGTCGCGCAGAAAGATCCGCTCGATCGGCAAGTCGAAAACATCGGCGATGCGGAAGGCGAGTGGCAACGACGGATCGTACTTCCCCGTCTCGATGGCGTTTACACTTTGCCGCGAGACTTCCAGTCGCACGGCGAGGTCCAGTTGACTCCAGTCTCGCTCGGCGCGCAAGACTTTGAGCCGATTTTTCAACTCAGTTCTCCCCACGCTCCGTGGGTGATTCTGTTCACGAGACCACCGAAAGCGAATCCGACGATCCAAGCGACCGCGACATAGTAAAGATAGATATGTGCTACGAGCCCAAAAGATTCGAGGAATCCCCAAACTGTTGCAAACGATAACGCGACGCCCGTGCCGAAAATCAACTGGCGGAGAAGCAACATTCGTATGAACTCGTCCTTCTGCTCGATGATCAGCATGCCGTAGGTATAGAAGATGCCGACCATAGCGAGACCCGGTATCACGGCGATTGCCCAAAGCAGCGGGCCGCCAACGTGTCCTTGGCTGATCAGGTACCTTGCTGCGACTAGCGAGAGCGCCAAATTAGTGCGGTTTAAACAAAGCGAAATTTTTCCTGATCGTCTTATGCCTGCTGGTTTCAAGCCCGGCCCTGGCCGATGAATACCGCGGCAAACTCAGCGAGAACTCTTACGGCCCGGACTCCACCAGCCAAACCAACCTTTAAGGTAACGATAAACCGGGTTAGCTCACCCTGATCCCGTCATCACAAGACACCGGTCGAGAATTTCCCGCTCCACGCCCTGTGAATCACTAATCGTTTCGTAAAATTCGTCCATGTAGCCGGCAAGGCGCTGGCGCACGCCTTCATCCAGCGCCTGCTGATCTGCGACCAGGGCATCCAGGGTGTCGCGGGCCTGCGAAAATTCAGAAACGGAAGTCTCGACGTAGCGGTTGTTCACGCAGAAACCCTGGTAAAGGCGTTGCCGGACGTTGTCGATGCCCAGTCCCGTCTCCGGCCTTGCATAGGGCGTGTTGACGAATCCGGACATGTCGAAATCGAAAGGAATCGCCACCAGCGAACCGTCGTTTGTTCCGAACATCGCATAGTTGTGACAGCACTCGTCTTTGGAACCGAGGATCGCAGAAAAATCCGTATTGCCGATCAGATACTGGAACACCGAGGTCAGGTTCAGGTGGTCGGCCTGTATGACCTCTACGCCGTCGGGAAAGATGTTCATCCTTTGCATATCCAGGCGATCGGCCAGGCGGTTTTCGTGTTCGATCAGGAACGCACTGCGCACCATGCGTGGTCTGCGACCCTCACTGTCTACGTAGGTGACCTCAAGCAGGCGCACCTGGAAACTCCGGTCGGTCATCACGTTGAGCATGCGGTAGGCCAGGTATTCCCTCAGGACGCTTTGCTGGTACCGCCCGGAATCCTTGCAATGCACGACCATCTTCAGTTTGTTCTGCTGGTCGAACAGCGTACCCTCAAGCTGCGATCGTTTTAAATTAAGGAACAGGGGAGGGAAGTCACAATTGGTGTGCCGGTACTTGCCACGGGCGCGAACCTGAATGTCCAGTTCAATCGCTCGCGCCATCCGGGCCCTTGAATGAAAAGCTGCCCGGGAATTCCCGGTCTTTCGGCCGTTCGTTGATCAGCCGGGCGAACGGGGCAGTGATTTCCACGCGCAACGCTGCATGATCCTGGAAGAGCGGGTCCGGTGAGCCGGCTTCGGCTTCGGCGGTCGGCATGGCCAGAACCGTGTACAGGATCATTACAGTTACTCGAAAGTGCATCATATGCTACCTCTGAAATACCGACCAAAAGACTGACATTATACGACCCGGATTTCCAGGCTGAGTTTTTTCACGGAGCTTAAGCGCAGGAAGGTGTACCAGGTGGCGGTGATCTATACCGCGGTGGCCTGGACGGTCGCCTGCGGCTCCTAGGTCAGCGTGCCGCGTTGCAGGACTTTTTCCAGTTGGGTAGGTTGGTCGTGGCCGGAAAAGGATAAAAACAGCAGCACAGCCAAAGCAGCTACAAAGGCTGGAGCCAGCTAACGCTTGTTAAGAAAGGCCCTGAACATAGGGAATGAATCCCTGCCGCGGGCTTATTCCCAACAGCCCGCGTGGGTTTTGAGCCCACTCTGGTTAAGAGTCATCGTCGCGCAGGATGCCGACCTGTTACGCGATTTGTCATTGTTCTGGTCATTGCCAGCCTTTGCTGATGCCTGAAGGGTATAACCCGTCGCATTGGGCGTGCCGACGGTTGCAAAGTCATAGTTATCAATCAACGGTGCGGGCAATTGCGCCGTCGTGGCATAGGTCGTGTGGTTGGCACGCCAGATCTCCTGGTTGACCGCCCAGTTCATCAGCGCCTGCTGGGCATCGCTGCGCTTGCTTTTGCGCACATAATCAATATAAGACGGATAAGCCAGCGCCAGCAAAATGGCGACAATGGCCAAAACTATCATCAATTCAATGATCGTAAATCCCTGCTTCCCTCTCAAGTTTCGTATTTTCATGACTCCCGATTTTCCCTATCTGGGCCGTAAAATGTGCCGTCTCCGGACACACGGCATTATCGAAACGGCTAGCGGTCAAGCACGGCGCGCAACGTCCTGAGCGACGCCTCAGTGCTAAATATGCATTTTTAATCATATTCTCCTGAGGAGCAAAATGCCAAATCGAGCACAAACCTGGAGGATTCTGCAAAAAGACAAAAATGGGACTTTCCAAAAACAAGGGGTTCACAATCAGCGTATTGCTATGTCAATTCGGGTTGTGGACCGAACTTTCGTGGATTTTTTCTATGCCTTTCGATAAACGGTCACTAATTCACTTCGAAAGGTAGACAATTTGCGGCACTAAGTGACAATTTGTGTCAGAATCGAAATTGTCTCAGGAAGAGACTGATTATTTTCTAAGGAAGGGAGCATGATGGAAAAGTCTCTGGGCGTTCGCCCGAAGGGTAAATCTCTGTTCATTTGCCGTCACCGCGGTTTTACGCTGGTCGAAGTCATGATGTCTGTGGTGCTTTTAGCGATCAGCGCAGCGCTGGCGTTACCGTCATACCGCGACATGGTAGAAAAACGCCAGGTCACGAACGGTGCGGAGCAACTGGCTTCCTTCATTAATATGGCGCAGGGTGCATCCATGAAGACCAACCGGGTCGTCACGGTTTCCTGGTCGCATACGGATTCCAATGACTGGTGCATCGGCGCGGTTGCCAGCGAAGATGCCTGCAACTGCACCGTGACCGACTCCACATCCGAAAGTTACTGCCAGATCGGCGCGACAGATTTCATTATCAGCGATGAAATCGCGGCGGAGCGCGGCCTGATGCATGACATGACCGGTGACGGCTCCTATGCATTTGATCCGATCAGGGGTGTGTTTGTTGACCTCGACGACTCCCTAAACCTCGAACTCCGGTCTCGGAGCGGCGACTTCCGCCTGAACCTGATGGTCAACAGCACGGGCCGTATCACGCTATGCAGCGATGTTGCCAGCCAAGCGGTGCCCGGCTACGAAGCATGTGAACTGGAAGCCCAGTTCGTGGAGGCAGGAATATGAACAACAACCGTTTCCAAAGGCAGTCCGGTGCGATGTTGATGGAAGTCCTGATTGCGATGACCATCAGCCTGGTCGTAACCGCAGCCATGATCGCCATGATGTCCAATTCGCTGGGTACAACCACGCGGATCATCCATATGACCAAGCTGACCGATGATATGCGTGTCGCGATGCAAATGATGACGCGTGACGTGCGACGCAGCAGCTATAACGCCAATTCAATGTTGTGTTACGCCAACGACGACTGCGCCACCGACAGCAGCGGCCTTACACTGGCTGCCGACGTGGTGATCAACGATGCCGAAAATTGCTTCACGTTCCTGACCGACCGCGACCACGATGGCGATTCTACCGAGAACAACGCAGGCGGGTTCCGGCGGGTTCTTACTGGGGGCGTGGGTGTAATCGAAATGTGGACTGGCGACAACACCCCGGATTGTTCCGACGACGCGGGCACAGCAGGTTGGGTTGAAATCACGGACCCTGACGCGATGGATATCTTCGCTTTCACGGTGGACGACAACCTGTCCTACACCCAGGTCATCCTGGACAACGGCACGAATACGTTGTCGCAGAAAATACGCAAGATCCGAATGAACATGCGGGGCAGGCTGGTCGTGGACAATACGATCACGCGCCGGATTGAAGACGTAATTAACGTACGTAACGACCTGTTGCTCTGATAGAAGCAACAGGCCATTTGCACAAGGAAGGGCAAATCCATGAAAGACGTCAAACGTCATTCTGAAATCCGCACCGGCTACCAGTCAGGCGTCGTAACGATCTTTACCGGCGTCATGATCCTGGTGCTGCTGACCCTGATGATGTTTTTTGCCTTCAGGGTTGGCGTTTTTGAACAGCGCGTCTCCGCAAACGATATGCGCCAGAAGGATGCATTTCACTCCGCCGAAGCCGGTATCAGCCAGGCAAAAGAGTTTTTCCGCGCCAACGGCGCACTCGTATCGTCTTCAAGGGTTGACCTTCTCTCCAACGGTGAAGACGGTTGGCTGGCGGCTACGTCCGAGAGGCGCTGGCAAAGTTGTGCCACCTGGGCAGCCGCAAACAGCAAAAATCTGCTGGCGGACCGTGGTTCACACCCCTGTTTTGGTGAGTCAGCCCCAGCCCAGCGTGCAAACAGTTTCTTTTATTCCTTCAACTCTACGACGGCCGTGCCGATCAATACCACTGCTCTCATCCCGGGAACGACCGAGCAGGTGACGGTGGAAGCATTGCTCTGCGTTATGGACGTCGTTACAGATGCCGATGTGCCGGTGCAGGGCTGTGTTACAAATCCGGCATCTGCCGTGGGTATTGGCGACGGTACGTTTTTTATGATCACGCTGCTGGCCAGGGGCGAGGCGGATTGCGCCAATGGGGCCTGCAACGCGGAAGCCCTGATCAGTGAACAGGTATCGAATTTTGGAGCGGCGGCTGGCGGTAACGCGCCCAACGTGCCGTTGACGTCCAAGAGCAGCTTCCCTCCGTCTGGAACCGCCGAAGTTGTTGCCAACCCCAACGCGGGCGGCGTGGGCGTACCGGTATCAGTCTGGATGAACGCCAACAGTTCCTGTTCCGATGGCAGTGTTATTGATCCCAGTAGCGGGTCCTGGTCGACCTGTGAATATCACGAGTGGTACGAAACCGAAAAAATCCCGGATAACGTTGCGTGCCCGGGCGACTGCAGTTGCAGCGATGACGAGGCACTCAGTTATACCCACGCAGGCGCCAATCACCTGGGTATTGACCTGATTGCAGACCCGGCTTTTCCTTGCGACCTGTTCCAGTTCTATTTTGGTGTTCCGCGCGCTAATTACGAAATCGTCAAGGGTTACTCCAAGATCATCAGCAATTGCGATTCACTGGGTCCGGATTCCTATGGCATCTACTGGGTAACCGGGAGTGAGTGCAGAATCAATTCCAATACACAGGTTGGTTCGCCGGGTGCACC
Organism: uncultured Gammaproteobacteria bacterium; assembly: GCA_963759035.1. Taxonomy (GTDB): domain Bacteria; phylum Pseudomonadota; class Gammaproteobacteria; order Xanthomonadales; family SZUA-36; genus JAHEFT01. The sequence continues at coordinate 31,448 of CAVWXL010000016.1, read as the reverse complement.
TGTCATGCTGATTTCCGCGGCCACGTTGACGAAGTTGAACGGTGGCGCAAGCATCTTCGGTACGCTGTTTATTACCGATGTCGAGGACGCCGCGGCCGAATTACAGTCCAACGGCAACAACACGATCTACGGTTCCGCCATCGTCGACGGCATCCTGGGCAGCTACAACGGCACCTTCCAGGTGGTCTGGAACGAAAATATCGCCAACAAGGCGGGTACGGGTGGCGGCCTCGGGGATGTCCTGGGTGGTTGGTCTGACTTCCACCGCGACTGGGAATAGGAAAGCGACATGATGAATCGAAGCAGAAACAACTTTCAGGCCGGTGGTTACACGCTGGTTGAGGTCTTGGTCGGCATCCTGATTTTTGCCGTGGGCATGATGGCCCTGGCCCAGTTACAGGGCAACCTGGCAAAAAACAGCGGTGACGCCAACGCGCGCACCGTGGCGACCAACGTGGCCGAGGAAATCATCGAGACGGTCCGTTCGTTTGGGCAGATAACGTCAGACGGCGTCAACCACGCCTATAACGACATTATCGATGGCACTGCGACCGTTTCTCGAGAAGGTTACAGCTATTCGGTTACGACCAACGTTACGGACTATTACTATGTCACAGCCAGCAAGACCTTCAGCACCACGCAGCCGACTGGCCGGGTCAACTCTGATTTCAAGGTGGTTGAACTGACGGTCAACTGGGACGACTCACCTCAATTGTTTGCCATCGACGATACCCAGTCCACCAATGCGGGTAGCGGTGGTATCACGGTCACGGACGTGATTTCATCGATCACCTCACCCTCGAGTGGCAAGGTCGTTCTGGGGACGGGTGGTGACACGATGTACAGTCCGCCGGTCAACTACACGCCCGGCCAGAACCCGGACATCATTTCCATCAACCTGGGTGACAACAAGTTCAAGGAATCCACCACGCCGTTGCCGGACGTGATTCGCTCGGAAGAGTTGGTGGAAACTCGTTTTGACGTCGTGACTTATTCCAACCCGAACGATGGCAGCGGCGCCACGTTCCTGCGCCGTGAGGAATTCAGCGCGGTTAGTTGCGAGTGCGACCTGCGTTTCCCGGATTACGAAAGCGCTGGTGGCAGTCGGCCGACCATCTGGAATGGCGCCGATTACACGGTTGGTGAATTTGTCGCCAAACCCTATGGGGAAAGCTCCAACAACCAGCAGAGCGTTTTATGCAACCTGTGCTGCCGTGACCACCACGACGGCGGTTCCGGAAGTGAGGACGTAGCCGGTGACCCGGGACGGTCCCGTTACGACCCATTCCGCTCGTCAAGTGATTACTATACCAGCGGTTCGCTTTCCGGCGATCACAAGCATTATAACCGCGACCGGACCGGAAGTATGACGCCGGTCTACTCGGCAGGGCAGACCTACGTCGAAGCTTGCCGCATGGTCCGCAAGGACGGTTTTTTCCACGTGGCGCAAGACTTGCGGCTGGAAGGTTTGAATTCTTTCCCCGGCGATTACCTGGACGAAAGTGGCGAGATCGCAGACTATTCCGCTTACGTGACCTCCTCTGTTTCTGGCTATGAGAGCGCCATGGGTGAAGGCACGCAATACGAGACATCACCGCCGAGCCTCACCCAGCCGGCCGACATGATTCCTGCCGTGGTTTTCCCTGCCAGTTCTTCTGCCAACGCCACCCAGATGTCTGACCAGTCGGGCCTGACGGAGCAGCAACTTCGTTCGCGTGGAATTTACGTGGACTATATGAGTGACGAATTGCGCGAGAGAATCAACTGCCTGGATGCAGGTGGCAGCGGTGAAGATTGTGATCTGCCCCAGGTCAGTTCAGCGCTTGAGATCATCCCGTTTTACGACGTTCAGTTAACCTGGCTGGCGCGCTGGAACGAGACACCCTACAATCACCCGATCGATGTGAGTAACGAGGCTATCTCGGACGACAATGACCACAGCCGTGGCATGGCCGAACTGACGTCCGGATCTGGTAACTCCACGATCAGCGCCGCCGTTCACTCGGGCAACCTGGGGCTGATCGGCACCGATCCCATCGACCCGTATTACGTGTCCGACGAAGAGCGTTACAACCTGTATGCAAAGGCTGTCGATTTCAGCACGCCCCCGCCGGTGAGCGGGATTCAGGTCAACGGTTCGATCTCCTCGTCCGTGGGAGGTGTCAAGGCTGCGGACGTTGAAATTCTTGCCACCGGTGCCCAGTGCGACCGGACCAACACCGGCTTTGAGTGCGTGCTGGAGGAAGGCGCCAACAGTCCTGAGATCAAAGTCTTTAATTACTTCAAAAAGAACAGGACCCTGCTGGCCTGCAGCGACGTGATGGAAGTTCATGGCCAGGGGCACAGTGGCGATACGCCTGAAGGGAACTGGACCCGGTTCTACCTGCCTGAAGAGGCTACGACTACGGCGAATATCGTGATTCGATTGGATAACTGCTGAATCTCCCCACGAAGCGCGATTCAGTCTCTCCTGCCGAAGCGCTTCTGATAAAATTGCCGCCGCTTAACGAGGCGGTTTTTTTTGGAGTGAGATTGTGAGAACCCGCAATACGGAAACGTGGTCTTCAATGACCTGGTGCGCGGCCAAATCAGCATTTCAAACGACGAACTGGACTCGGTCTCCAACCCATACGGGCGCTACGGCAGCGAGTATTCCTCGGACAGCATCGGAGGGTTTCTCGTTGGCTGTTGTTTCATTCAACCTTAATGGATTAGTCGATAATTATCAGAAAACTGTTGGAAATTCACTGTTGGGTTATGACCTGATGGACCGATCCTGGCCGACAGCCGAGATTAGCGGCGCTCAAATCAATACACATTTCAGTTCCGGTATCTGGCGACAACCAGGCATAGACCCGGTTCAGTGGTTTATCTCTCTTGTCGACCCACAGCAGCCATTGGCATCAATTTATTCTGATTGGCTGCAAGCGGCCAACAACGGACGTTATATATCATCCGGCTTTATGAGCAATTGAGAAAAAAGAAAGCCACCCCGGATGAGGTGGCTTCTACTTTCGGACTGTATGTGAAGTGTTGGTGGTGTTGGACACGTGCGGGACTTTGCCTGCCTCTCAGCTCAGCCACGTTGCCCGCAATCGAGCAACGTCCGAGCCAGGTACGCCAGCCTATCGGCAGAGTTTGTCCCAGTTGTGAACTGTCGCCGAGGATAGCTGACTATCGTCATACGCCGCGATCTGAGTGCACATGCTTGTTGGGTCGGGAAAGTACTTCATCCCGAAATCCGCATGTTCGTAGAGCTTGTGTCCGCTACCTTCGGTGATGCCGATAGAAGGGTGCTCTCCCCCTGGCATGAATCCGCCTCCGGTCCTCTCGCCGAACAGGTAGGTTTCAGTATCGCTGTCCCAACCCAAATAAAGCACGCTCATACAATCTACTGGCCGAGAAATCGTTGTGATCGCTGACCGTCCTTACCCCGCCCAATGACAACGGGTATTCGGCGAACCAGAACACGTCAGCAAGATCGGATGGCCCAGCACCGAAATCCGTGAACTCCAGCGATCCCATTCTGTTCTTCCGTACCACCGTATCCTCTGTGACCTGTCCGGTGATCTCTCCAGGGGGGTTAGCTATGACAACCACAGAAAAGAACATCGCGGTGGCTGTCACCAATAGTTGGGATAATTTCATGTCGAATCTCCTCATAAACAAAAATGCTTCCGTGCGGAGTCGTCCATGCGAATACGCGGCTTGAGCCGTTATTGAATCGGGTGACTATTGGGCTTTTATTTGCAGAATTATATGAATAATCTGGCGATGAAATAGCGGCTGGTACCGCGTATTCCAGTATATGCCTCTGTAGTGAGCTGTTTATTTGATTCGGATTATTGAATTATTTGCAGGGCAAGCAGAGCCTGTTACTTTCGTATAACCCTGCCAGAACCAGCCAATTCAGATACACAGGTGTTCCCTTGCACCGTGGCCCCAGTTCCGAGTTGGGTTGCGGTTTCAACCGGTCAACGCAACACACTACTATCTGTGAGTAGCAGAAGGAGTGTTGCACCATGCCCCGCAAACCTCGGATTCATTACACGGAAACAGACAAGGCACTGATGTGGGATCGCTGGCGGAAAGGCGAGTCTCTAGAATCGATTGCACAGCTCTTTGACCGCACCCATGGCTCGATCGCTCGCATTCTTCGCAGGACGGGCGGGATACGACCACCGAAGAGAACGGGATCCAGGCGAGTGTTGTCTCTGGCTGAACGTGAAGAGATCTCGCGTGGTGTCGTTGCCGGCCGATCGCTCCGTTCGATCGCAACATCATTATATCGCTCGCCATCGACGGTCAGCCGAGAAATCAATCGTAGCGGCGCCTGGTAACCCGCACTACCTGCCACTTTGCCCACCAGCACATAAATACCGGCACCGATAATATTGCCGAGACCATACAAGACAAATAGGCTCAGACCGACATCGCGCCGCAAAGTTGGTTGCACTTTATCGCTTTCGGACATACAAACAGACTAATACAATTTCATGGGTTGACGATGAATCTGCTGACCAGTGTAACTACGGAAATTACCAATTCAATCCCAAGCCCAACCCGTTTATCATTAGCCCACAATAACTCTGCAAATAACAAACGAGGTCAAGACATGCGAGTGTTAATGGTACCGACTTCAAATCGACCCGAATCCAGGGCGGCACTTAGCGTTGCGAGCGATCTGGCCCTCCATCTGGAAGCCAATATTGTAGGCTGCCATCTGCGGCCACACCGTGACCTTAAAAAAGATTACAAGCCCAAAGGCTTGCCCATGTTTGGCAGCGCCAACCGCGAATGGCTCGAAGAGCTCAGCAAGAAAAGCAGTTCTTCTGCGGCCCGGCAGGCAGAGAAAATGTTTGCGGAAGTCGCCACAAACGCAGGCATTGATATTGCTCGAAAACCAGGCAAGAGTGGAACCGGCAGCCGGGCGATCTGGCAGGAGAAAGTGGGCTCACTGGATAAACTCATGTCAGTCATGGGGCCTGTTGCGGATCTGACCATACTCAGCCGGCCCACGAGCAACGGCCGAGTTGCCCGCCTGTTTTTACTGGCCGCACTTATGCACACAGGCCGGCCCATAATGTTGTTACCGCCCAAACAAACCCGCGCGCCTGGCAAACGCATTGCCATAGCATGGAACCAAAGCGCAGAAGTCAGCCGGGTCGTTTCCGCCTGCATGCCTATGCTTAAAAACGCAGAGCAAGTAACCATCATTAGCTGCGGCATACACAGTCAGACCGGCCCCAAAGCCGGCCAGCTGAAAAACTATCTGCAGCACTATGGCGTTAAAGCAACGGTGCGCACGACGCCGGGGCATAAAGAAGAAAATGAACTGCTCAACGCTTATCGCGACAGCAAATCCGATTTACTGTTGATGGGTGCCTACAGCCGATCACGCTTTCGTGAAATAATTTTCGGTGGCATGACCCAATATATGCTTTGGAAAGCAAAAATCCCCGTAGTCATGCAATACTCCTGAGCCTGCTCTGCGGCAACAGCTAGCCCTGCAAAAAACGGTCACGCCCGGCTGATGCAGGTGCGCGCTGCTATTCGGCATGAGAGCATCCCCGACCATTGTCACAGGGGCCTTCATGAGCAACACCAGCAAAGTCTATAACTACGGCAAATTTATTCTGGCCAGTGGCGTCGTTATTTTTGCGATCGGCCAGTCCTTATTGTTTATCGTAGTTGCACCATTGGCCCGGTCTATAGGCCTGACGGAGCTCGAGTTCGGGCTTACCTTTTCGCTGGCCAACATATCGCTGAAATTCGCAGGCCCTTTTTGGGGCAAGAAAAGTGACTCTATAGGCCGCAAACCCGTATTTATAGTCGGCCTGTTCGGGAGCGCGGTAGGCACACTCGCGATGGCTTTTGCACTAGACCTTGGGATGCAAGGCGTCGTCGGCTCAGCGGGCCTATCGATACTGATATTTTTATCGCGCGAAGTGCGGGAGACTGGAGCACGGTTTTCTCAGAGTCCAGTGTGAATCCTGTCACGATGAGAAACTGGTCGCTTTCAGTTGCAAACGACGCGGCTTTTGTCCCAGTTGTGGAGCACCACGCATGGCTGAAAGCGCCGCGTTGCTGGTAGACGCTGTTCTGCCACATCAACCGATGCGCCAGCGCAGGCTAAGCCAAGATTGCGGTTTGCCGAAGGCAAGAAGCGGTCTTGGCGTGCCGTTAAGCGCGTGCGGTGAACCTCAACATTCACTTTCACATGCTGTTTCTGGATGGGGTTTACATACGTGGCTCCGGGGAATCAGCCACGCGGTTTGCCTGGGTCAAGGCACCTCCCAACGTGATATCTTTGTGCTTAGGGACATGCATGCTGGAGCTCTGCGAAAGCAATATAGGTGAGCCGGTTTAGCGGCGAACCCTGAGTATTCGTTGTCGAGCTCGAGCGCACCCGTGGACTCGAAGCCAATGCGGTGAACATCGCGTGTTTGGGTCGAAATATTCGTAATCCGCGGGTGCATGTCCCGCTCTCACTGACAGCTACCTGCCAGCTGTGTCCACTATCACGGAAATCAGGACTGAAGAACTATAGTGGGTCGGAAGCAGCCATTAGGCACCCAGCTGGGCTGGGTACTGCTTTGGGCAGGTTAACGGAACTGAATCAGGGCCGGAATCTAGATACGGTTACGACTGCTAACGGCCAGAATGAGCCGTTTTAGTCGACGGGGCTACAGAGTTCTTGTGTTTTTCTTATCCGCAATACTAGTCGCGCAGAAAGATCCGCTCGATCGGCAAGTCGAAAACATCGGCGATTGCCCAAAGCAGCGGGCCGCCAACGTGTCCTTGGCTGATCAGGTACCTTGCTGCGATTAGCGAGAGCGCCAAATTAGTGCGGTTTAAACAAAGCGAAATTTTTCCTGATCGTTTTATGCCTGCTGGTTTCAAGCCCCGCCCTGGCCGACGAATACTTCGGCAAACTCAGCGAGAACTCTTGCGGCCCGGACTCCACCAGCCAAACCAACCTTTAAGGTAACGATAAACCGGGTTAGCTCACCCTGATCCCGTCATCACAAGACACCGGTCGAGAATTTCCCGCTCCACGCCCTGTGAATCACTAATCGTTTCGTAAAATTCGTCCATGTAGCCGGCAAGGCGCTGGCGCACGCCTTCATCCAGCGCCTGCTGATCTGCGACCAGGGCATACAGGGTGTCGCGGGCCTGCGAAAATTCAGAAACGGAAGTCTCGACGTAGCGGTTGTTCACGCAGAAACCCTGGTAAAGGCGTTGCCGGACGTTGTCGATGCCCAGTCCCGTCTCCGGCCTTGCATAGGGCGTGTTGACGAATCCGGACATGTCGAAATCGAAAGGAATCGCCACCAGCGAACCGTCGTTTGTTCCGAACATCGCATAGTTGTGACAGCACTCGTCTTTCGAACCGAGGATCGCAGAAAAATCCGTATTGCCGATCAGATACTGGAACACCGAGGTCAGGTTCAGGTGATCGGCCTGTATGACCTCTACGCCGTCGGGAAAGATGTTCATCCTTTGCATGCCCAGGCGATCGGCCAGGCGGTTTTCGTGTTCGATCAGGAACGCACTGCGCACCATGCGTGGTCTGCGACCCTCACTGTCTACGTAGGTGACCTCAAGCAGGCGCACCTGGAAACTCCGGTCGGTCATCACGTTGAGCATGCGGTAGGCCAGGTATTCCCTCAGGACGCTTTGCTGGTACCGCCCGGAATCCTTGCAATGCACGACCATCTTCAGTTTGTTCTGCTGGTCGAACAGCGTACCCTCAAGCTGCGATCGTTTTAAATTCAGGAACAGGGGAGGGAAGTCACAATTGGTGTGCCGGTACTTGCCACGGGCGCGAACCTGAATGTCCAGTTCGATTGCCACGCCATCCGGACCCTTGAATGAAAAGCTGCCCGGGAATTCCCGGTCTTTCGGCCGTTCGTTGATCAGCCGGGCGAACGGGGCAGTGATTTCCACACGCAACGCTGCATGATCCTGGAAGAGCGGGTCCGGTGAGCCGGCTTCGGCTTCGGCGGTCGGCATGGCCAGAACCGTGTACAGGATCATTACAGTGACTCGAAAGTGCATCATATGCTACCTCTGAAATACCGATCAGCGGACCGGCGTCTATTGTACAAAATCCCGCACTACCTCAGCCTTACTTTTCGCGCTCCCGGCGGATACGCAAAACTTCCAGCAATCCGCCATGAATGTTGGGCTTCCACTCGGGTAATAACGCCAGGATGGCGAAATGTTCCAGCGCTCCGAGCGTACACACAAATCCAGCGAGATAGAGCAGCCAGGGAACGAAGCCATACAGGGACAGTACGACGGCAAATATGCTGAAAACAAAGATGCCCGCCCGGATCAGGTGGGTATGAAAGCTGGCCAGGTGCCCATACCTGAACAGCGAGGCGACGTGCATCAGGGCGAGCAGTATCACTACAGCGATAATGACGTTGCCATGATCGAGGTAAATATAAGGATGCAACGGCCAGATGGAATACAGGATCACGGCCATCAGAAGAATGTCTGCGATCGAATCCAACCGGGCGCCCAGCGGAGATTCGACCCCCAGCTTTCTCGCCAGCCAGCCATCGACGACATCGCTTAACAGGGCCGGGAGAAGCAGCGCCGCGAACGCAATGTGCATTTGTTTGTATGCGAACCAGGCCAGTACAGGTGCGGCCAGCAATCGGGCGATCGTGATGATGTTGGGCAACCGCCTGAACAGGGTGGAGCGATTCATGTGCAAGCGAGAGGCCGTCAATCTGCTAGCTGATGCGGTCATTCACATAGAAATAGGGATCAACCTGCATTTGCATCCACATTACCCGCGTATCGACAAACAGGTGCTTTGCCTCCGGATCGCCGGGAAAGGCGTTGTCGCCATTACTGCTCATATCACCGTTACCGTGGATCTGCCAAAGGTATTCGAGAATGTTGAAACAGGTGGTCAGGTTACCGCATGCCGCCAGTAGCGCCAGGTTATCTTCCGCCCTTTCGCCGGGAATGTCCTTGTGATCGAGGTAAATCTGGGTAGGCATGGAGGACGCATTCTCAACGATAAGATCGATGGTTGGAGTGGTGCTCGTCAGCCAGGCGGGCAGTGTGTGCGGACCCCTTGGCGTCATTGTGTTCTGGCCGGCGACCGCGTTCAGCGCTTTCAGCTTGAAGATTTCATTCGGGATGACCCTGGCTTCCAGTTCCTCCACTTCGAGCACCCAGCGGTAGCAAAGCTGTCTCACGCGGTTCAGGAAAATCTCGCTGGCCAGGCGCAGTACAGACAGGAGCCTCAGCTTGATCATCAACCAGGCCTCGCGGAGCCGGAGACCCTTGACGTAGTGCCACAAAGAGGGCCGGCCAGAGATTTCGCGACTGGGAAACATCGCATCCAGTTTGTCTTCCGCCAGGCGGGCAAAGTACCAGGCAAGCGCCCACGTTCCGAGGTGAATGAACATGATGGGAATCGCCACGAAGAACATCACGATCAGCCCGATCTTGAGCGGGCCGGGAAAGTTCGACGCCGCAATGGCGTCCATGATCGCTTTGATAATGCCGGTCCCGGGAGCGGCGGCCAGCATGACACTGAACAGCCCCCAGATCACCAGCGCCAGGCTCACCACGCCTGCAACAAAAAGAACCAGCCACACCAGAAAATAGAAATTCAGGGTGCGGTTCATGAAAAATGCTTTCCAACCGCTGAAGGTCTCGAAGATCTGTTTCTTGGGAAAGAAACGTTTCAGCGGGCCTCTGTAAGCTGGCGTATCAGAAATCACCAACAGATCGAGGTCATCGAGCGCCTGTTCGAGTGCGGCCACACCGGGCAGGGGTGGGGTCGGGACCGGGGCGGGATCGAGCGTCTCGATGGATTGTTTCTCGATGCCCGATACCGGATCTTTGACAAAGTAAGTGCCGGGCTGGATTAGGGAACGCCAGTCAATGCTGTAGTCCCAGGGGGAAACAGAGGGAGGGTGCCGGGGCGGGGGCGGACCCGGCGGTGGCGGACCCGCCTGATTTCTCAGCAAAGCCATCAGTATGCTGGTGATACCCTGGTTGTCGAGCATCCCGCCATCCATCAGGGCCACGTACTCAAATTCCACCCAGCATTCATTATTAAAGTGAGTTGTAATCTGGCTCTTGACCCCCTCAGGTAAACGGTAGTCCTGCGGTAGGAACATGGGTTCCAGCAGCCCGGGTAGGCAGGACGATGTCGTCATGATGTCTGACATGTAAAACTCTTTGGCCTGAACCGGGTCCAGGTAAACCTGGCTGTTGCCAATGTTTTCATTGTTGGGGTTGTTCTTTTCGACCTCGTTGTACTGGAAACGGAACGTCAGACCGGTTTTGAAATCACTGGCATTAAACATCATGTCTTTCAGATGAATTACCGGAAGGTCCTCCCAGAAAACCTCGAATTTCGGGTCTCCGTAGCAGGGCACGAAATAATGGTCCTGGTAAATCCTGGCCATCGCTCCAACCATGGTCCGGTGACCGGATTCCGAAGGTACATCCAGGCCGTCGATCAGTTCGACCATCGTGTCGAGCTTGGGCAGGAAATCGAAAAAGTCCTTGTAAAAAGTCTTGAAGGTTTTCGGGGGGCTCAATTGCGCGCCGATTTTCAGATAAAGTGAATAGCCGATGCCCACCAGGCTGCCGCCGGACACGGTGGAAAGCATGCTCACCTGCTTGAGCAGGTCGAGCCGTTCCAGCACATCGAGGGCCCCGAGATGAAAACCCACGGCACGCACTCCGCCGCCTGACAAAGACAAACCGATATTCAACTGATCGCGTGGTTTGAGTGGCCCGCTCATAATTCCCTCCTGCTTTCAGTCTAGCTGGTCGGCAGCAGTTTTGCTCGCCGCAGTTGCTCCGGCGGCCGGCGCACATCCCAGACCAGGCCGATTGACTCCCAAAGACAGATGATCCAGTAATACACATCGAGTTCCCACCAGCAGAATCCGGCGCGGGCTGAAACGGGAAAGCGGTGATGGTTGTTGTGCCAGCCCTCTCCCAGGGTCAACAGGGAAACCAGGACATTGTTGGTCGAATCATCGTCCGTATCGAAGCGTCGGCGCCCGAACTTGTGGCAAAAATAGTTCACGGCCGAGCTGTGGTTGATCAGCATGGCGACCCCGAACAACACGCCAACAGCCACTCCGGACAGTCCTCCGACGGAAAAAGCCACAAGGCACAGGACCAGTCCGGGCAATTGCAAGTTACGGTGCAGCCACAGGAGCTCGGGGAACTTCACCAATCCGGGTACCTGGGCCAGAATTTCTTCATCCGTGTAACGGCTGTCCAACAGGCTGCCAAACCAACAGGACCAGAATCCCCGCCGCGGAGTATGGGGGTCGTTCATCTTGTCGGTGTACAGGTGATGCAGCCGATGTTTGCCGGCAAATCCGATCGGGTCGCCAAACGCGCTGGCGCAACAAAGCGCCAGGAAAAACTGAAACGCGCGGCTGGTGCTGAACGAGTTGTGCGCAAAATAACGGTGCAGGCCGATGACCACGCCGATTCCCTGGAAGGGAAAAATTGCGGCAAACAGCAACCAATCCGTTCGAGAGGGGCCAATGATCAGGAACGCGATGGGAAGGGCGTGAATGACGGCAATCAGGAACCCGGTCCACAGCCGCCGGGAACGCGTGCGGGTGAAGGGCCTGGCCGGCAGGGAGACGTTCATGCGGTCTTCACCTCCATCGCCAACTTACCGGAACGCCGGAAATTCGTCGCAAGGGCATCTTCCTCCAGCAGCGGATTCAACACGCCCTTCTCATCGGTGATGCAGGTGGGTTCGAAGTACGATTCATAACGGGCGTCCACTGGTAGCCGGGGCGTGTAGACGGCATCCAGCCTCTCTGTTGTGCTGACGTTGCTGCGAGCACCTTTACGCACGAAAATCGCGCCCGGGCTGGAAAAAATGCCCGGCGAAAGGATAGCCAGGGCGGTGAGGGATGAAACTGTCATGGCGAAGGCGCCCAGCGAGCGACGGTAATGCCACAGGAATTTGGCCTGGTGGGCAAGGAAGCGCCTGCGGTAGCCGCGAAAGTTACGCCCATTACGAATGAAGTGGACAACATCCTCGATCGGGTCGATTGGCTTGAGGCTGAGGGTCGAGCCTTCCAGGTCCCGCATGCCGGTATTGGGCAGGATCTCTCCTTTTTCATAGCGGTCATGGAAGAACGGCGTGCCTGGAAAGGGAATGGCCGTGAAAATGAAGTTGGGTGCGGGGATTTCCGGATGATCGCAAATGAGATCCAGCTGTTTGTACATCTGCTCGAGCGATTGAGTGGTGGGATCGTAGACCAGCCCGTATTGAAATATGATGCCGGCTTCCAGGCAGCGCTGAATCAGCTCCACCTGGTTTATCCGGCTGTTCTGTTTCTTATTGACGGTGTCCAGCCACATGCTGTCTTCGAATGATTCGACACCGACAAAAACCGAGGCGCATCCCGATTCCGCGGCCAGGCGGATATTTTCCTCGTCCCAGAAAAAAGAATCCGTCACAAAACCGCTCCAGACTTTGAACTGTCCGGCCTCGCGCCGTCTGCGCACGCACTCGATCCGCTTCCTGAAACTGGCAGGGCCATCGCCGACCAACTGGTTGTCGTTGAAAAACAGGGCCATCCGCTTGCCCATGGCCTCCATCTGGCTTTCCAGATACTCCAGGCTCTGCGGTTGGTACTTACGACCGACACCCGTCAGGGAACAGAAACTGCACTTGAAGTTGCAATTCCGGGTGGATTCCGCGTAACCCAGTCGCTTAATCCAGTAGGCCAGGTCGTAACGCGGCCGGAACTCATCACTGACGTAGTCGGGCCCGAACGCGTCGCGGATTACCTCGCCGATCTGTTCAACGTCACCCGTGCAGCAGTAGTCCAGGAACGTTTCCGCATATCTCGGCAGGCATCGAACCGCATGGCCGCCGGCCACCGTAATCACCCGCGGATTTGCGGTTTTTGCATAGGCTGTGAGGTGGAAAAGCCGGTCAAAAGTGGCCGTGAGACCCGTCATCACGATCATGTCGGGCCAGCTCAACAGATCTGGCTTGAAAACCTCGATGAAACCGCTGTGGACTTCGTTATACAGCTTTACTTCGCAGTGATCCTGGGAAAAATGACCACCCAGGAGAACCGGAGCCAGGGCGTCAGGCACTTCGTTTCTGCGCTTGATGGGCTCGCGCATCTCGGGGAAATAACAATTGACGATGAGTATTTTTTTTCTGATGAGACTCATTTTCCTTACTCAGTCCCGCTTTCCAGTCTCTCAAGCACTTCCCGGGCCTGCACCCAGTAATACGAGCCTTTGAATTCCACGGCTCTCTGGGTGATCCCGGTCAGTATGCGCTTCGCAAGTTCCTGGTTACCCTGCAAGGACAGGGCTTCGGCGCGGTAGGATGCCGCACGTAATTCCTGTGCTTTCGATTCGATGCCCCGGGCCAGGGTCAGAGCCTGTTTGAAGTATTTCGCGGCCTCATCGAGTTCCTCCGCCTGACCGGAATCACGATAACTGCCGAGTTGAATTCGTCCAAGCAGGCGATAGTATTCGGGCTCGAAAAAATCCTCCCCGGTATCCTGCATAAATTCTCTGGCTTTCTCGAGTTCCGACGCCGCTTCGTCGTAACGGCCCAGCCAGATGTAATCTTCCGCCAGCATGAACAGGCAACAACTTACTCCGGCTTCGGAACCGATGGCGCGATACTGGTCCAGGCTGGCTTTCATATTTTCAGCTCCAGAGCCGTCCTTCGGCTCCATGCAGGAATTGGAACGCCGGCTTTCAGCCCATCCACGCAGAAAATTGGTCAGAGGAAGCCAGAAACCGAACCCTTTTTCCTCGGAAATTCGAATCGCTTCTGCTGCGTATTTGAGTGTTGATTCCGGCTCGCCCTGCATCTGGTGAAACCAGGCGCTCTGAAAGGCCGAGAAAACGATGCCCCAGGGGTGTTTCCGTTCCTTCGCGATCGCATTTGCTTCGTGGACTAGCCGTTCCCCCGCCTCAATCTCGCCAAGTTGCCAGTACACATGGGCAAGAATGACGCGTACGTGGATTCGCCAATCATCTCCGATTGGTGACAGGGAGGAATAGTCACAGCCTTCGACTTCTCCTTCCAGGGCGGTCTCCATCATCAGCTTTGCCGCAAGGAAGTTCGCACGATAATACTGGGTAAAAGCCAGGCAATAGTGTGCCTGCATGTGCTGGACCGGATCTTGCGTGGATTCTGCAATTCTGAGCAGGCGTTGACTCAATTCCAATGCTTCATCCATCCGGGAAGCGATGATGTAGTACATCCACAATCCGACCGCCACCTTAAAAAGCTGCGGCGCGTCACCGATCTGTTCACAGAGCTCCAACGCCCGGGTGAAAACTTTCCGGACTTCAGGATGGGCATACCCATGCGACGACAGTAACGCGTAACCCAGCACGCTCTGTAAAGAAACCTCCAGGGCTGCGCTATGTGGTGATTGCGGCGCGGCCTTCAACATCTCAATACCGCGCCTGGACTGCGCAATCGCTTCCTGATTGGCGAAACCGGCCAGTGACTGGCTGCCGGCCAGGGTCCAGTACATGATGGCCTTTTCCAGGTCCTCCGCTTCGCTGTAGTGATAGGCAAGCAGGGCCGGTTGCCGCTTTGCCACGTCCGGGGTTTCCTGCTCCAGTATCTGGGCCGTCCTGCCGTGAAGTTCCCTGCGCTTGGATTTCAGGAGCGAACTGTAAGCGGTTTCCTGGATCAGGATGTGTTTGAACGTATAGGTCACTTTTCGGAACAACCCGCGCTGGTAGAGCAGTTCGGCGTTGACGATCTGGGACAACTCTTCCTTCAGGGCGGACTCGTTTTCCGTTCCGCTGACGAGCCGCAGCAGATCGTAGCTGAATTCACGCCCGAGCACCGAGCACAGTTGCAGCAGAGACTTCGCCTCCCCCAGATTATCCACCCTTGCGGCCAGTGAATCCTGCAATGTCGCTGGAATCTTCAGCCAGGTCATGTCGTCCGGCTTGCCTTTCTCCAGCGAAGCTTTCCATGCTTCCGATTCGAGCAGGGCCAGGGTCAGTTCCCGTACATAAAGCGGATTGCCGTCGGTTTCTGAGATGATGCGGTCGACGATGGATTCCGGCAGGTCCGCCGCCCCTTCGGTCGACCTGATCAATTCCAGGGCGTCTTTTCGGCCCAGCGGAAGCAACTCATGGACCAGAACGAAGGAGCGTTTCATCCAGTCGGTGTTGAATTCCGGTCGGCTTGAAAACAGGACGAATAACCCCGGTTCAGGTCCACGATCCATCAACATCTGGACCATTTCAAGTGTCGTGGGGTCGGCCCAGTGAAGGTCTTCCAGAACCAGGAGCACCGGGTTGCTGGCGGCGGCCTGGCTGATCATGTCCAGCAGCAGTTGCAGGGTTTGCAAGCGCACGATCTGCGCGGAAACGTTGGGAGGGCTGAATTCCTCACCCAAATCGACAGACAGGAGACTGGCGAGGAGCGGGACAGCCTCGGCCGTGTCCACGGACTGTCTTTCCATGAAATTTTTTATTTTTTCCAGACGTGACGCGGATGTATCCTGGTCAGAAAACTGCAGTATCGGCCCTTGCAACACCTGGATAAGCGGAGACAGGGGATTGTGGCGTTCATAGGGAGAGCACTGGCACGGAATGAGAATTATGTCTTTTGGCGCAGTCGCACGCTTACGGAACTCGTGAATCAGGCTCGATTTACCGATACCCGTTTCACCGCGCAGAAAAACGAATTGTCCGTCTCCATCCAGAACGTTTCTCCAGCGGTCCTCAAGCAAGTGGATCTCGTCGTCACGTCCAATCAGAAGATGTTCCGAAGCTGACAGATCCTGGGCCACTTTCTCATCGGCAACCAGGTACAGGGACACCTCTCCACCAAACTGGGGCTGAGAACGCTCGCCTAGCTTTTCCAGTTGAAAATGGGATTTCACGAGTTTGCGGGTCTGCGGCCCGATGACCAGCGTATTCGGCACCGCCTGTTCGCCCAGCCACGAGGCCATTCGCGGCACATGTCCGATGATTGCGACGTCCCTGCCGGGCGACGGAGATTCGTCGACGACCACCAGCCCGGTGGCGACACCCGCACGGACCGTATAACGCGGTGCGCCTGTTTCGGTCTTGAATTCAGGCTGGGTTTGAATATCTTTGATCAGCGCCAGGCCCGCTGCCACCGCCCTTCGCGCGTCTCCCTCTTGTGCCTGGGGGTAGCCGAAAGCCAGAGTCAGGTCCTGCGCGCCCCCGGGGAGCTGGTATGCATTGTATGTCTTGACGAGATGCCGCGAAGCTTTCTGCAGGGCGGCGTAGGATTCATGCAGATGCTCGGGGTCGGCCTCGGCATCGCTGCTTTCTGAGAATTCATAGGTGCAGTTCAGTATGGTGAGCTGGCGCCGTTCCGAATCGCCCATTTCCAGGCGGAGCGCCGGTGCGGGATCAGGCTCTTCAGGATCCTGTTCCTCCTGGGGGCCCGTTCGCACCAGCGAGCCTCTCGGCGTGATGTCGAAGACCCAGGCCAGGAATAACGCCACCGGGAACCCCATCAGCAGCAGCGTAAGGAAGCCCTGCATAATCCATG
Organism: uncultured Gammaproteobacteria bacterium; assembly: GCA_963759035.1. Classification (GTDB taxonomy): domain Bacteria; phylum Pseudomonadota; class Gammaproteobacteria; order Xanthomonadales; family SZUA-36; genus JAHEFT01. The sequence goes on along the minus strand of CAVWXL010000016.1, from coordinate 14,893 downwards.
GAGGCGATTCGAATGCATCGAGTACAATTTCCGCCACCTGGACCAGCAGCCAGGCAACCACGCTGTAGGGGATAGCGATCTGGAGCACCCGCCGACGCCAGATTTCCCTGAAGAACTTAACCAATTTTCTAAGCACTTCGGCCAAGCTGCACTCCCACGAATTAGAGCTGGCTGATCCTGAAGATGGTTGGCAAGTTCCCTATGCCAGGATTATTATTTTCGTAATGATCCCCCAAGTGTACCAAATGATGACCAGAGGAGGGTTGCGACATCCCCTGATCACATCGCTGATCACTACGGCATCGAAGGCTGCCGGTGCTGTGACAGTAAGCCCTGTTGGTTGCAGGCAGGTTAGCCTTATGTGTTTACTCGGGTGGGGAGGATTTTTCATAACCATCAGTCGTGTGCCCCCCATTTATCCTGATGGGCAACCTTCGATTGAATTTTATTAATTTTGCGGGCTTGTTTGAGTATCGCCTTTCCCTTTAACAAGCCGGTCTTGGAGTCGACAAATTTTTCAATCATTGATCGATATTGCGCAGCAATGCAGTAGCCGAGGTGGCGGTAGGCTTCAAATTGATTTTCATCAAAAAACTGATCACTGGTGGGTTCATGAGGAAACTGCTCATTTGACTCGCTATATTGGCGAATATCGACAAAATTTTCTAATTCGATTTTGGTTAAAGAGCACTTCAAATAGAGGACTAAACCGTAACGCTCTTCATGACCACCGGAATCACTTCCATTGGGCCGTTGACGATCGGGATATTCGATGAGCCCCAGGCTTCCATGCTGCCGGCAATGGCGTTCATTCTTGTTTTCAATTGTGATTTCGCCCAGGTCTGGAAAAAAGATATGTACGCCGAAATCGGTCCAGCACTTTCTGATACTGTTCGCGAGATCCTGAAACTGATATTCCGGATCACAGCCCGCATCTGTAACCACAATGAAGCGGCAGCGCCGTCTGATCAGCTCATAGATGCCAAGGTTGTCAAAATGTCCACCATCAGTGAGGTTAATCCAACTGGATTCCGCATTGGCGGAACCTGTCAACTCGGAGATTAACGGCAATGCGCTTAACAGGGGTCTTTTTCGACGCCAGGAGGGTACGTATTTTTTCCCAAATGGACGCAGTAGCATGGAAAATTTGCTATCTGCCTGGTTGTCTTTATGCGCGGGGTTACCGGTCCAACAACCCAACCTCAAATTAAACACTGTCAATAGCGCTGATATGGATGCAGAGGTGTGATAGCCCATGTTGGGGCTTGCGGCTGCACCTGAGATGGCCAGAACCGTACCTAATGTTATTTCGTTTTTTTCACAACCAGCAACATTTTTAAGACTCTCACTAAAAGTTTCGCAACTTCCATAATCCACCGTTTTTCTATAGCCGCCCAGATCCTGACCCTTGCTGCTTTTGGCTTCGAATCCAACAAACTCAGGTGTGAAGGTGAATGAAGCGGCTCGACGGGTCTGCCAGGCTAAATCATCACCCCCGGTCATGTTTATGGTCGTGTTGATAATTGGAATTGGCCGTTGCCTGGCGAGGGCGTTAATGGCAATGTCGTCTTCGGAATCAAATCCGGTGTATGGGTGAGGCATACGGTTGGCCAGATTCGATGCGCCAAGATAAGCTCGAACCAAACGGTTTTTGTAAATTGCATGAGCAGAAAAGATATTCAGATCTGTGCGCCAACTGAACAGGAGGAACAGGCCGAAAAAGGACGCCAACATCGAAAGTGCCAGACCGATGGGTACGGATTCAGCCAACATCGAATAAATCCCAAGTAACCACATCATTGAGATTTCTGAAAAATGTGGAATCAAGTTGGTAAGAAGAGGTATGTCATAGCTGATTGCGCCGAGGATCAGGCTAAGTCCGTACGAAATAATGATTGCCAGGCCAATCAGGAAAAACCAAGGTATCGTTCGTATTAGTAATGTTTTCCATTCAGCAGATGCAACTGTGCTCGCTTGTGTCATATTGCGGGCTATCCACGCACCAATGCTTGAGGCGCTGGCCCAACTAAATAAGACCGCCCAACCGCCAATACCAAGCCATTTTACGAATGCGGGTGCGTAAATGGCTGTCGAAAAGATGAGCAGCCATAAGCCTGCAGTGAGCAAAGTTAATCCCCCGGTACGCCCCCACCACTCTCTTTCACTTTCCAGGAAGAGGTCGCGCGATAAGCCAAGTTGGACCGCGATGACAAAAGAAGTGACCAATAAAACAATCGGTGCCCCAAAAACCGTGGCAAACGCCATCCCCACTGAACTTACAAACATCTGTGCATGGAAGAGAACCGCACAGAAATGAATTAAGAAGCCGAATAGAATACTGACGATAAATGCAAACGAGAGGCGTTTAACACCATTTTTTGCCGGATGTTTGGAGTAAAAGACTGTTGAGCCTGGGCTTAAATTCCATGCAATGAAGTAGAGAAGAGCATAGATCAAGATGAATAGCATTGGCAATTCACCTGCGGATTCGTAGGCCTCTCGAATCATTGGAATGGCACTGATAATTATTAGCCACAAGCCGAACATTAAAAACACCATGGAAAAAACCATCCAGGCGCCAGAAGTCTTTTGTGCCAGCCTGAGCCGTTTGCGTGTATCAACCTTTCGAAACTGCGACCACCATATGATTAACGTGCAGGTCATAAATACAATGCCTATAAAGAAAAACACCAGACTTGGAAACACCGGGGTTTTACCTGAATCAATGGCATAAACTGAAATACTGGTGACCAAATATGGGATGAGTAGCACTGTGGCGACCAATGAGATCAATCCAAGTTGCAAAACGACTATGTTGCGGAGGAACAGCGAGATTATGGCCAACAGATCACCTGATATGCCTAATTTGGGTGACAGGTAATTACTGAAGCGTCGCAAATGTCGAATTGCTGCATGTTCGAGAGGGGGAAATCCGGAAGTTCGGGGTTTGGAAAAACCAGACGAGGCTATGCAAATTGAATCATCGTCGGGTGTCGCTCCAAACGAGCAAGGCCTGGTTGATACTTTTGCTTGAGTTTCCCGGACACTCTCTGCGTTGACTATCTTGTTGTCTTTACTCGATTGCTTCTTCGAACCAGCTTCCTCGCGATGCAAAAAAGAAGTTAACCAGCAACCAATGTATCCACCGCCAGATACGGTGGAAAGGTAGTCGAACAGCGGCAGCAGGCCAGGTCTTTCAGGGTACTTATCAGTACTTCTTATGGATTTGCTGAATGCTTGAATTACTCCCAGGTTAAACGTAGCACTCCGTATGCCCCCTCCTGAAAAGGCAAGGCCCGCCAGGTTGGCTTTATGTGCCTTTTTGAAGTGTTTGGATCCCTCACACGTTTCTTTGCAATCTTTGGTTTCTTCGTCTTTTACGACTTGTGGGGTTTCAATATTTCCCGTTCGAAGTGATTTAATTAGTTCTAGTTCGGAGTTGAGAACTTTACTGAAAATATAGAAATTCTCTCCGTTTCCTGACATTTGCATATCTCCAGCGTTTGTCTTAATGCTCGATATTCGGGTGATGTATCAACCTATATCTTAGACGCGATCGAAAAAAGAAGAAAATCACACCGACCACAATCAATCAAATTTATCTCGAGAGAGAGGCTGAACGATTACAAAAAGTGGCTGATAATGTGTTGGAGAAAATCGAAACGGCATGCTGAAAATTTCCTCAGCCTTTGGCATTACCCTGTACCCCGGAGACCCGAATTGACCGACATACCCGAACTACCGACCCGACGTCCGGGTATCAAGTTATTATTGTCAAATCACGGAAGCAGAACCTGCAACCGCAGTCGATGCTCATTCCAAACCAGCCTGTCGAAGGGCAGCGTTACGCCGGGCGTCAATCTCGGGTCGCTCGACGCCGTACATGCCCTGGACAAACTCGAGTGAGAGATCGGGCTGCGCTCGGCGCGCTTTCGCAATGGCCTCGCGGGCTTCGCCGAGGCGGCCGAGTTCCACGGCGTTCATCGCCACAAAGACGTTGCCGAGGAAATAGTCAGGAAGTTCTACAAGCAATCGGCGGGCGGCATTCAGACCGGCCTCGTAGTCCCCCAACTGCCAGTACGCCTGCGATAGGTTGTCGTAAACGATTGACGACATGGTGCCCAGGGGGTTGAGCTGCTGCGCACGCAGGCCTGTGTTGATGCTGCCTTCCGCGTCTCCTGCCACCAATAGGTTCCAGCTCAGCCAGCCCCATGCTTCCGGCATGCTTGGATTCAACTCAACAGCCCGCCGGGCCGCGTCCACCCCGTTCTCAATATCGCCGGCCATCACGTAGGCCCAGCCCAACGCGGCCTGGGCAGCAGGATCACGAGGATCGAGCGCAACCGCGTCGCGTGCCAAGTCGAGCGCAGCCGCGATGGTCTCGACGGGCTGGTCGTTCCAGCCCAGTACCACCTCCCAGAGATTAACGAATGTCAATTGCGCAAGAGCCGTCGCAAAACGCGGGTCCTGCCCGGATGCCTGCGTGAATAACTCTCGTGCCGCGGTGAAATCCTCGTGCGTGAATCGGTCTGCATGCTGCAGACCCAGCTGATAGAGACTCCAGGCTTCCAGGTTTTCGGTACCACGCTGCCGAGCACGCTCCGCTTCTGCCCGATTCAGATCCAGCACCAGCGATGCTGCAATCTTGCTACTGAACTCGTCCTGCAGTGCGAACACATCCGTGACTTCGCCATCATAGCTATCCGCCCAGACATGCTCGCCCGATGCTGCATCAATCAGTTGCGCGCTCACTCGGATGTTGGTTTTCGCATGCCGGACGCTACCTTCCACTATGTAGCGGGCGCCCAGCGCCGCGCTTACGCGCTTCAGGTCGGCATCTCCGCCTCGGAACTGAAAGCTGGAGTTGCGCGCGATCACTGGGAACGCACGCCAGCTGGAAAGACGCATGATCAGATCCGCGGCCAAGCCATCGGCGAAGAAGGCCTGCTCTGGGTCGGACGAAAAATTGTCGAACGGCAGCACCGCGATGGCTGGCCGCTCGTCTAGCTGCATCGTTTGTCCGCGAACATCGGCGATCCCGGTTTCGGGCGAGACCATCACCCGGCGCGGGCCGAACCGATCAAAGGCAAAAAATACGATGCCCACTGCCACAAGGCCGATGGTGAAGTAATAAAGCCGCCGAGCTGCAAGTTTTGCAGCTGGCAGGGGGCGGCTGATCTCGCTTTCACGTTTCAGCCCTTGGGGCGTGAACTCGTAGATCCAGGAAAACACCGCAACGAACGGAAAGCCGATGACGCCTATCCATGCAACTACCGATGGCAACCACTCGGGCAAATCGAGTAAGGGAGTAACGGTTGTCGTGACTTCTATGACAACCCAACCGAGCGCCAGGTAGGCCAGGCTTACCCTAACCACGTTCCGGCGTTTTAATTCGGCAAAGAACGACATGCGGATTGTCCATAACTGGTGATTGGTTTAATGATCGCTTATCGGAGTGCTTTTGAGAAGCTCGAGTCTAAAACGACCTGGATTCTGCGGTGGGTCGTAAGCAGCCATCAGCAGCGTGTTGGCTACTTATTCCACTCGCGAGCAGATAGCAGAACTCCCCTGGATGTGAATCACGGGGGAGTTTTATTTTCAGTTCGGCCAACCGGCCTGAAGTGGAATGGGTGTATACCCCTACGAGACGGTTAAAAGACCCCTCAGTAACTGCGACCAATCCCTATTTCTAGCATCTTGATGAGGGCGTCTGTGTACTCGCACTGAATACGGCAATAGTCTTTGTCCTGGGTGACCTTAGGCTGGATCGTGAAATTGCCTCCTATCATGCAATAGCCAATCTGAAATGATCATTCAGCCATTACGATCGGTGGGGCCTGGCGAAGCGGTCCAAGCACCGAGGTCAGGAAATCATCCAGTGCGGGCACATAGAGCTCGCGACTGATCCAGAACCCCGCGTTATGATCGCCGCCCATTTCGAAAAATGTTTTCGGCTCTGGTGCGGCCTGGTAGATGGTTTGTCCCATGTCGAATGGAATAATTTCATCATCCCGGCTGTGCACCACCATAACCGGCGCGCGCACCTCTGTAATGTATTCCCGCACCGGGTATTTTATGCGTGTGATGAGCCGTACTGGCAGCACGGGGTATAGTCGTCTGCCCATGTCCATTCCTGAGCTGAAACTCGATTCGATAATGACGCCGGCCGGTTCAATGCCGGGCCTGCTGGCCAGCCAGGCACCGACGCCACCGCCCAGTGAGCGGCCGAAGATGACGATGCGCTCTGGCGGCAGGCGCCGCTGCTCGACCAGGTAGTCCCAGGCCGCCTTTGCATCCGCGTAGGTGCCTTGTTCACCCGTCTTGCCACTGCTCTGGCCGTATCCGCGGTAATCCACGATCAGCACATTCAACCCGAGGCGGTTGAAGATCAGGATGCTCTCCATCCGGTGAGAGATGTTGCCAGCATTGCCGTGGAAGAACAGCATGGTGCCGCGGGCGTCATCGGCCGGGATGTACCAGCCGTGCAGCCGCTCGCCATCCCCGGTATCGATCCAGGCATCCTCAAAATCCAGCCCGATTGCCTGCGGCGTTGCATCAAGCTGGCGCCCTGGCATGTTAGGCAGGAACACCAGGCGATCCTGCATCAGGTACAGCATCAGGCTGAAGCCTGCGTACAGGATGAAGGCAAGGGCTATGAAGATGAGAAGGGTGCGCATATCGTGAGTCTAACCGATCAGCTCAGCATCAAGCAGCGATTGCAGCGGCCATTCAGAATTCCTGCGCCGCACTCGCCAGCCCTGGATTATTTGTCGGAGTCTTCGCCCGCCAGCGCTTCATCCAGAAGTTTAACCAGTTCGTCACGGCTGTAGCTATACGGACCCCACTGGTTCAGCTGCACCAACTCGTTCACCTTTGTGCCGATTGTCATGGCCTGCTCTTCCTCGTTTGGGACCACCATGTAGCGGCGGAGCGGTTTGTCATCGAACAGTGCGTGCATAAACGCCTCGGTGACCTCGTCGGGTTCTTTGTACGACAACTCTCGTTTCGCTGTCGAATCGTAACCCTGCTTCATTTCGTCGGTAATATCAGCGCCTGTCGCTTGCACTTTTTCCATGCGACGCGACACGCTGCTGCGGCGTATGTTTGATTTGTAGTTACCGGGTTCGACGACACTCACGGTAACGTCCACAGGTTTCATTTCTTCGGCGAATGAATCCGTGAACGCCTCGATCCAGTGTTTGCTGCCGGAGTAGGCGCTGAATCCCGGAAACGCAGCAAGTGTGCCGGCAATCGAGCCCGTGGTCACGACGCGGCCCTTTGATTCGATGACGAGCGGTGCAAAGGCTTTTGTCGTACGATAGACACCCTCCACGTTAACTTCGTACACAAAGTTCTGGTCCTCAATCGGCGTATCCACAACTTCTCCGCCGCCGCCAACCCCAGCGTTGTTGACCAGAGCATAGAGCCCGGTGCCCTTTTCGGTGATCAGGGCGACTGCGGCATCTACCTGGCCCTGCTTGGTTACGTCGAGGCGCAATGCGGTTATGTTTTCGATCGCCCCCAATTCCTCCAGGTCCTTGTCCTTACGCGCGCCGGCGTAGACGTGGTGGCCGGCTGCAGCCAGAGATTCGGCCAGGTGTCTGCCGATGCCTGTGCTGGCTCCGGTCACCAGGATGGATTTCTGATCCTGCGCAACGACGGTCTGTGGAGTCGCAATTAGATACAAAGTGACGAGCATAGCCATAGAGAACTGGAGGTAATACTTCATAGATTTTTCCATCATGGTTTTTGGGGAAGGTGACAACATTAAACCATTAGGCTATTCGCTAGCGACTTTTTTCGATTCAGCTGGTGTTTAATCGTTTCTATGCAATCCCTATCCATCGATCAATCAATGATCTTCGCATCAGGAAACATCACGCCCATAACCTAGCGAGTCCTGGAGCGATCCGCAGGCCAGCCTGAATACCGTTGCGCGTAGGAAATCCCATTCTACGCGTTCGGAATCCAGTTTCTGCAACGATGATTCTCTCTCTCGGCCTGGCGCGGTGTTGATCGGCTTATTCAGAGCCTCCAGGCAAACGCTTTCCAGTTCTTCTCCAATGAAGTCGAAAATTGCATTCATGGAGGAAAGGGAGTCCCTCACTAGGTCTTCGTAATGAACCTGAAGCAAATCCCCATAACCCAATCGGGAAGCTTCAAGACCGGCCGTCACATGGCGTTTCCAGGTACGCAGGCAGTGTCCGAAGGGCAAGTCAAACTTCCGCTGCATGGAATCTATCGCTTGGCGGCCGTTGCGTACAATGTGTATGAACCGGGCACCTGGGAACATATGCCTGAGACTGTTATAGAGGAAGACATAACGGGGGGTCTGCTCGAGCCACCGCTTGCCTTCCGAGCGTGAGTGATACATCGCATCGATACCGGCCCCAGCGAACCCGAAAAACTCTTCGCGACTCACTTTTTCCTTCGGCAGCCAGTGCAGTTCGCCGCGTACATTCCCGGCAGCCCACGCCAGTTCCGCACCCTTGACCCACTCGAACAGGAAATCGGACTCTGCACTGCCCCAAAGCCGGGAATGCTGGGCCAATGACCAGTGGAGCATAGATGTGCCTGAGCGCGGCGATCCAACAATAAAAACGGGAGCCATAATTCATTCTCGTGAATGCGTCATCAAGAAACAAGATATACGATCGCTATAAACAACGTGCGCCTACCAGGCTGCAGAATTCCGCTTCGGGTCAAACTCGGATGTCAGCGGGTCAGGCAGACGAAGTTCTGCTTCTGAGCGGGTAGCAGAAGTAAACCAGGTATAAATTTCAACACCGGAGAGTTCGGCTAACGGCCAGGAGCGGTACTTCGGAAATTATTCCCAGTTAAGCGGCCAAGCCGTTAACGTGGCCATTGTGCGCAAGTAAAACGGGGGGACAGGTTACTAAGTCCGGCAATCAACTGGAGCAAACTTCAATTACATCTTTAATCGCCGTATTCATCTGTAAGTATTTGACCCAGTTTCGTGCCGAATATTTTTGATTCGTTGACATCACGAAGCCTAAACCGGCGCATGTGTGCTCCTTTGTCGTGTATATACGCCGGTGATATTTCAATGAGTTCTGGATATGAATTTACGATATTGGTCAACACAAGAATATCAGGGTTATTCTTACCGAGTTCGATGCGACCAAGGCGCTGGCTTCCAGTGGTTTTTCGTAGATCAAAGAAGCTGATTCTTGTTGATCTCATTTCAACTCGAAGATCACTGGGCAGACCCACGGTTCCAAAATGATCAGCTAGTGCAGCGACAAATGCATTTTCTAATGGTTGAGGTTTAGGGCGATTCTTAAGGAATGAATAGAGATCTTCAGCGCCCATGGCCACAGTTTTGGTATGTACACGTCGAATTGCCACTCGCTTCTTGGTTGGCCTGTTAGGCTTTACGTGTACTTTATACATTTTGGTGTCTTGACTAAATTGAAGCCCAGTTTCTTCACCTCTGATGAACTTGACCACGGCTTCTGTACAGTTTGGGTTGTATTCACCAGTTTCTGCATCTAGTAGGGAAAGACAAACACTTTTTGGTCCTTGACACAAAACCCAAAGTCCCCCACTTGATACGACGCCGCGCCCGTCCGCCTGCATGTACTTCGCAATCTGCTCAGATGATATCGCTCTATCCCAGCGTTTTGCTTCAATCAGAACTAATGGTTCGCCATCGCCGCCAAGCATGGCGATGTCAACTGCTTGCTGCCTTCCGTGTTCACTAGTTTGGTTGTATTCAAAGTACGGGGTAGCCATCAAAGTAAGGTTTGCATAGTCGACCAATGGTGTGATCAAGCGGTATAACGCCCATCGTTCTGATGCCTGGGGTTGAGATACATGCACTCTCAGGTGATTGTGCAGTTCTTCAATCTGTTCCATTTTTAGAGAGCTCAAACCTTGTTCTGTTTGTAGTGGCCTATTCATGTCAGTCCCTCTTTTCCAGTGCCCATTATGCTGACCACTGAAGCAGGCCGCTTGACGAACGCGGCCAATCATTTGACTTGACAAATACAAGTGAGTAGTAGAATTACTAACAATTAATGGAGTTCTCTGGTTTTAGTGAGATTAAGCAGGGAGCAAGCGATTGCGGTGAGCGGCTTCTGGCCGGTTGCAGCCATTCGCGCAAAGTAAGCATCAATGGCTGCATTGGGTCGTTCTCGGAGTTTTTGGTCAGACAGGAGAGTGGTTCCGCTTTCCAGCCGACAGCAGAATTGAAACGAGCACCGATTTTATCGTCGAGATGGGCGGCTAACGGCCAATAACGGCTATCCCAAGACCAAGAATTTGCCGATTAACCCTAGCGATTGGATTAGGATACCAGCGATTCCGAATAATCAACGTCAAAGGAAAGCACTATGGAGTGGAAAATTCTTGCGACCGTGTTCGTCAGCGTGTTTGTCGCTGAGATGGCAGATAAAACACAGTTGGTCACAATGTTGTTCGCAACAGATAAAGACGTCAGCAAATGGACTGTCTTCTTCGGATCAGCTTCAGCTTTGATCCTGACAAGCGCCATAGGTGTGATAGCCGGAGCGATGCTCTCACAATTTATCAACGTCAAGACCATGTCAATACTCGCCGGCACCGGATTCATGCTAATCGGCGCATGGACGCTATACCACGGAGTTTTCCAGGCCCATTGACCGGCTAGGGGCCGCCTTCGCTTCTATAGGCCAAACACTGACTTATTGAAATTTCGCTGCAAGCACTGACACTGTCATTCGAATCAGTGCCGGTGCTCGCAACGAATTTCGAGTTTCGAAGTTAGGTGACGAGATTTTTAAGGCAAACTTCTCTCACTGGTCTGCAGGAAAATCGACCTCGAGGATTACAGAACTTCCTTGCAATACCTCAATCTTTTGACCACGCGGATCGAAATCCAGGTGATTCCCTCCATAGACGGCTGGGTCTCTGAAGTTGATTCGGCCAAATTCCTCTCCGTTGTGCATTTCGAACACCTCAATCACACCAACTTCTGCGCCGCCGACGTGCAAGGGGTAGCCGCCAATGGGCACATCTTCGATCTCGACCGAGAACTTGACGCGATGCGAGTTCATTTCCCATTCCGCTTCACCCTCGGCGTTCACCAAGACACCGGTGTTGTTGAGATCTACCTCGACCTCTATGAAATCACCTTCTTCCACACAATCATCACCACCGTGGCCGCCGCCCATTCCACCACCGTGGCCGCCACCGCCCATTCCAGAGCCATCGTCACAGGCATAATCATGATCACTGTCATGCCCATGACCATTTCCATGGCCACCACGATATTGGCTGTGATCGTCTTCCTGCATCATGTCATCGAAAGAGGAAAGTACGACTCCCAAATCATCGTGAATTTCGATACGCTGGCCGCGCGGTTCGAAATTGAGCAGCATGCGCCCGTCTTCAGCCGGGCTTGAGAACTTGATTTCTCCATGCCCGTTCTGGACGAGAAAGTCACCACGGAATTGCATGCCAACGTAGAGTCGGTATTCGCCGTCCGGCAGACCTTCTGTGTCTACCTCGAACTCCGCGTAATTTGGATAACTTTCGAATCGTGCACGACCACTTCCTTGAATCCCGTCACGTGCCGCCGTAAATTCAAGGCCCTGTTGGCCGTGCCTTGCGTCGGCGGGCATATCGTCGGACATTCCACCACTGCAATGGGTGTTCAGAATCCATCCGAACTGCTCTATTGGAAAAGTACCTTCAACCATCCCTGGCAGATCCGTGTTGTAAGTCACGGTGCCCGTCTGGCAACTGTCAAACTCCATCAGTGCCGATCCGACAATTTCCGCAAAGCTCAAATCCGGATTTTTCTGTTGCAAAAATTCAACATCTGAAACTCTATAAAGATCAAGCTCAATCCTATTGTCGATGACTGGCCCCTGGCCCATGAGCCACGTAGGCTCCTTGTCTTCTCCGAATGTGAACCAGAAAGCTACGGCAGTCCTCTCACCGCTGTATTGGTGGACTACGTGAAGGGTAAAACCCTGGTTTTGATGCTCGGACTGTTCCCAAAGGCCGGAGAAGTGCCGTGTGACGATAACGCCTTCGGGGGAGTCAGATGGTCCTGTCCCCGATCCATGCGCAAGAAGTCCCGATGACATGGAAATCAAGCTCGAAATCAATATAACGATCAGAAAACTATTTATGTTGCGCACTTTGCGATCTTTTATTGGCTAAATTCATTCAATATCCATGCATTATAGGACTCACGAACTCTGGGAAGGTTGACTTGTGTCGCATATTTGGTGACCGTCAGTCAGAACATCTGGTTGGTTTCCCAAAACGCTCTAAATTCCGTTGTGGGTCGTTCTCGGAGATTTTGGTCAGACAGGGGCCTGGTTCCGCTTTCCAGCCGACAGCAGAATTGAAACGAGCACCGATTTTATAGTCGAGATGGGCGGCTAACGGCCAATTGCGGTCGTTAAAGCCAGAACCCATACCACTTTTAGAGTCTTCCCAGCTGAGTACATGGTCCGTTGGTTATGGTCTAATACATTAAGAGCAGAGCAAGACCAACTGGTTCTTCCCAGATCCCACGGACATTCAGTTAAGAGAAATCTGATCCGTCAACGATATACGCCAGAATTCAAGAACGAAGCAGTTTGAACGGCATATACTCCTACTGACAGGAATGCTAAAAGCTTGGACCATGTCTTCGGGTCAACAATAATCTAAAATAGGCATCACTCTACAATAATGAAACGAACAGGTGTCTTGTAAAATTGTGGTTTGAAAAAACAAGCAAATCTAAAACCAGTGAACATTTACAACAATAATCGTCACCTGCCCTTAGGTAGACAACACCCATGTCGTTTGTTTCGGAATTAAAACGACGCAATGTTTTTCGGGCTGCTTTTGCTTACGCCGTGGTTTGGTGGTTGTTGGTTCAGGTTGTAGGGTTGCTGCTGGATGCGTTTAGCGCGCCCGACTGGATATTCAAGTCTTTTATTGTCCTGCTAGCAATCGGTTTTCCGGTTGCACTGATTCTGGCCTGGTTCTTTGAATTGACGACGGATGGCCTAATCAAAAGTGCCGACCTGGCACAGCACGAGGCGGAATTACGTACTTTCAGGCGCTATTTAAACCCAATTATTATCAGCATGCTAAGTGCAGCTGTCATATTATTCAGCCTGGATAAAATGGGTTGGATCGGGAGTCCGCTTAAGGGTGATTTCTCCGAACAAGTCGAACCTGGTACCGGTCAGTACTCTTTGGCAGTTTTGCCGTTTACCAACCGCAGCGGGCTGGCGGAAAGCGCCTATTTTGTAGACGGCATTCATGATGACCTGCTCACCATGCTTGCCAAGATCAACTCGCTTAGCGTGACATCCCGCACATCTGTTTTGCGCTACCAGGATAGTAAAAAAAGCATCCCTGAGATCAGCAGCGAACTTGGGGTGAACTACATCCTGGAGGGTGCAGTTCAGCGGGACGGTGACCAGGTTCGCGTCAATGCACAGCTGATTGATACCCGTCGTGACGATCATTTATGGGCCGAGACGTTTGACCGGGAGCTATCCACGGCCAGCCTTTTCACAATCCAGAGTGATATCGCCCGTGCGATTGCCGCTGCACTTAACGCAGAGCTTTCCAACGCCGACAAAAGCCTCCTCGAGAATATTCCAACAGATAGCTTCGCTGCCTACGATGCTTACCTGATGGGGAAGCAAAGTCTTTCGGGAAACAGTATCGTAGCCTACGAAGCCGCCGTGGCTTATTTTAATGAGGCGCTCAAGCAAGACGACTCGTTTGCAGGCGCTTTTGCAGGCTTATGCGTGGCACAACTGGGCTTGTACAACAAACGTCGCGACATCAGCCATTTTGAAGCCGCAGAATCAGCCTGCGACCAGGCACTGGCAATCGATGCAGATCTGGCAGAAGCTCATGTCGCCAAGGGTACCTTGTTCAGAAATCACGGTGATTATCAGTTAGCAGAAAACGCTCAACGAAGGGCCCTGGAAACAGAGCCAAAAAACATTAATGCGATGGTCGAACTGGGCCTGACACTTGCACAGCAGGGAAGAATACGCGAAGCAGAAACGATATTATTGAAAGCGGAATTGCTTCAACCTGATCACTGGTATGTGCAGGATGTTCTTCAGCTCTTTTATATTTCCTACGATGACCACCCGGACCGGTATGAACGATCAGTAAAACATGCAATGCGTGTTGTTGAACTAAACCCGAAAAATGCTGCTGCCTGGAACAACCTGGGCACCGCATATCATAGCTTGCAGCAGTACGATGCGGCGAAAGTCGCCTGGGACAGCGCTCTGCAACTGGAGCCTACGCGCACAGGCTACACCAATCGCGGCTTGCAATATTATTATGAAGGCCAGTATACCGATTCAGCAGAAATGCAGAAAAAGGCAATTGAACTGGCCCCCAGCGATCATCGCGCCTGGGGTCGACTGGGTGATTCCTACAGGGCCATGGGTGGAAATGAAGCCCTTGCAAAAGAAGCCTATACAACCGCTATACCACTGGCTGAGACCAGACTTGAAGTCAACGATCAGGATTGGCGCACCCGTGCAATGCTGGCTATCTATTTTGCTTACGCCGGTCGGGAAGAAGATGCTCTGCAGCAGATTGAAACTGCGCTGAGCGCTTCAGATCGCGACGCCGAAATACTACTTTATGCGGCCCTGGTCTTTCACGCGGTGGGTGATGTAGAGGCTACATTGCTGAGTCTGGAAGAAATGGTGGTAGCGGATGAATCATTTCTCAATTACGTCGCCGAGGAACCGGATTTCAAAAACCTGCATGGCAACGAACGATTCGATAGCCTGATCAACCCCTGAGGGGAGGAACTGGGGTCAGATACATTAGTCGCTCGGGGCCGCTGTTGGCCGTTAGCGGTAGTCACTCATGAGTTGACAACAAGTTCGGCTTCGGGTCG
>CAVWXL010000015.1:0-57770 GCA_963759035.1 uncultured Gammaproteobacteria bacterium | reverse complement strand
AGCCGGGGGTTTCTACTATGTGGAAATCTATGGCAGCGAAGTGAAGCCTTTCATCAAGGAAGGCCCGATGCCCTGGGCTCACCAGGTCGTGATGGAGACGAAAGAGCACGTGTTCCTTTTTCTGCCTTTTCTGGGACTGCTGGCGTACGGTGTATTACAACGGTTTGACGACGCGATCAGTGAAGACCCCCGCGCGCGGACGGCAAAAGGTGTAATTTCACTTATAATCTTCATGGCTGTTGCTTTCGTGTTTGCCAAAAAAGACGATCCGCAAGATGTGACCGGTCTTGTCCGGGGCGTGCTTGTCAGTGCCATCCTCGCCGCTGTCACGATCTTGGTGTTCTATCTCCTTCATTTCCGCGGTTTAGCCTGATGTCATACTGAGGGTTTCTTCGGCTTCGATTATTTTCTTGTCAATCCGCGTGTAGTCATACAAACCGGCCTCATCGAAAATAACCCGGTCTTCGTAGTCGTCAAACCAGATGGCATCCGGATTGCGTCCAACGATACAGACCTTGCCGCGATCCGGAGCATTGAGCGCATTGCGCAGAATCTTGAAGATCAGTACACCGTTCTCGGTGCCGGGTACGCCGGGGATCGGCTCGTTGGTGACCGCAGCGACTTCGGTCTTGCCTTTGTAGTGCGTTATGGACAGACGGGCGTGTGTTTCAACACCGGACAGCCCCTTTTGCGACTCGTTCAAAATATTCCAGGCGGTTTCGATCGGGACGTTGAATGCGCGGTAGGCCACGATATCCCTGCCACAGAAGAAATAGTGGTTGCCGATGCCCACCCGGTACAAGGCCCTTTGCATCACCCGAAGAGCGTCGGAATTGTCGTTAATGCCCTTGATGATGGGCGCCTGGTTCTCAACATTGATCCAGCCACGCGAAACCAAAGCTTCAGTTGCGTTCCGGGTGTCCTCGTGCCACTTGAGTGAACCGTTTGGATTTCTCAGGTATTCACCATCGGGGGCTTTGAGCAGGAACTCATCCGGATGGTTGAAGTGAATCATTATCCGGAACCCGACATCCGGATAAACTGCATGAAAATTATCCAGCATACTCAAGAAGGCATCATCAAAACGCTTCGGATGGAATGACATTTCCTTGGTGCCAAGTCGGATTGATTCAACACCGGCTTCCGCCAGAGCGGCCATCCACGCTCCGATTTTTCGGTTGGGCAGAACCATCGGGTCACCGCCGGAAAGCAGGACTTCCCGGAGTTTCTCGCGGCCTGTTTCCGGGTGCAGGCCGCCGTTGGCAGCAACCACGGCGTTGTGTGCACGAACGTAATCGGTCACTTCCTTGATCTTTGCCAGCCCTTTTTTGGCGACCGTACCGTCCTGACGCTCTACTTCTTTCTGGCTGATCAGCTCTTCGCGGTAGCAAAACCGGCAATGCGCCGAGCAGGTAGAGACTACATACATCAAGCCCATTTCATATTTATGTAGCAAGCCCTCGACCGGCGCAAAGTCCATCTGGTGACCGGGGTCTTCAGAACCCGCCAGGTTAAGCGTTTCGTCGGGATTGGCCTTGATAATTCTTTGCAACGGTTTGCTGTTTTGAGCCATCTCGAAAAAGTGTCGGGTCATTTTCACCGGCATGCGAATCTCGACATCACGCTCTGTGCCTCTTACACCCGCCAGGGCCTGGAGTTCATCTGGCGAATAGAAGCCCTTGATGTCATCCGGCGCCTTGTCCTCGAAGAACGGTTTCAGGCCGTTAATTATCTGACGGTCGTATTTTGGATTTTCGATCGTATCCAGGAATTCCTGTTCTTTTTCCGCCGGAGTGTATCTGCCTGTGGTTGTCATTTCATACCTCTTTGAGTGATGTACTTCATGGCCATTAATGTAACACAATGAACTTTAAATGTGTGATAATGTAACGCAATGAACACAAGGAATGTACCCACTTCAACTCCGGATCTGGTCGCAGCGGTCAGCAGCGAACTGACACCCACGGAGCGGCGCATTGCCAAAGAGGTTCTGGACCAGCCGACGCTACTCGCTTTTGGCACAGTAACGGACCTGGCCAGCCGTGTGGGCACGAGCCGTCCGTCCATTGTGCGCTTTGCAAACAAGCTCGGCTTCAAGGGCTACACGCAGTTGCAACGACACGCTCGTAACGACCTGTCTCATCTGCTTGCCCGTCCAAGTGAACGAATCCGGCATGAAGGCAAGGCTGCCCTGCCCGCAAAACATGCGTTCGAAACCGCCATCACCTCCGTATTCAAAGCTACGGAAGGTAAACGGATGCCAAAGCTTGCCCAGCCGATAATCCGTGCAGACAAAGTCTGGATTCTCTCCGGAGAAACCTCGCGGGCAGGCGCAAATGCATTGCACAGCGGCTTGTCGATGGTCCGGCCGGGCGTGCGCATACTGGAAGAACACTCCTATGGCACGGATCTGAGTGACGCGGGACCCGGCGACGTGGCCGTGATATTCGATTTCTTCCGCTACCGCCGCCAGGTGACCGCCGCGGCCCGTATTTTCGCAGACTCGGACGTCGCTATCGTGGCGATTACTGACAGCCCCTTGTCCCCTCTTGTCGAACTGACCGACACCTGGTGTGAAATCGAGGTGCCTGCAATCGGGCCATTTGACAGTTCAGTTCCAGTGGTGGCTATAGCCGAGTTGCTCGTCTCCCGGGTTGCTAAGGGCCTCAAGGAAGATGCAACAGCGCGAATCGACCGTATTGAAGCACTTTGGGAAGAAACAGAAGTTTTCCTGTAAGTATCGACTACCCAGGAGGAAGAACAGGTGATTAATAAGGAGTATTCATCCGTCGCTGATGCCGTGAGCGATATTCCGGATGGAGTGACTGTGATGATCGGGGGCTTCGGCGCATCCGGCAGCCCCATTGAATTGATCCATGCCTTGATTGACCAGGGTGCGAGGAATCTCACCGTAATCAATAACAACACCGGAAACGGTGAAGTTGGGCTGGCCGCGCTGATCGGTAACGGGCAGGTAAAAAAGATGATCTGTTCCTTTCCCAAGTCCAGCCAGTCAAGGGTTTTCCCTGAGTTGTACAAGGCCGGCAGAATTGAGCTTGAACTGGTACCCCAGGGCACTCTTGCCGAACGTATTCGTGCAGCGGGCGCCGGGATTCCGGCGTTCTACACGCCCACCACCGTGGGCACGGTGCTGGCTGAAGGTAAGGAGACACGCGAGTTTGATGGACGCCCTTACGTAATGGAGCCATGGCTCAGGGCTGATTTTGCCCTGGTCAAATGTGAATTTGCCGACCCCCTTGGAAACCTGACTTATAACAAGACGGCACGAAATTTCAGTCCGCTCATGTGCATGGCGGCGACGACGACCATCGTCCAGACCAAACACCTGGTGAAGGCGGGTGAAATTGATCCGGAGCATGTCATTACACCCGGAATTTTTGTGAATCGCGTTATTAATGTTCCAGCACCCGTCCATGAAGATACCCTCATTTCCGAGGGAAGGAGTTACCCATGAACGCCGGCTGGACAAGAGAGCAGATGGCCGCCCGGGCAGCCCAGGACATTCCCGATGGTTCCTGTGTCAACCTGGGAATCGGAATACCGGAACTGGTCGCAAGGTTCGTGCCGGAAGGCCGCGAATTCATATACCACACAGAAAATGGAATGCTTGGCATGGGGCCGCCTCCAGCAGAGGGGGATAAGGACCTGGACCTGATGAATGCCGGTAAGAAATATGTGACCGCGGTTCCGGGGGCTTCCTATTTTCACCATGCTGATAGTTTCAGCATGATTCGGGGTGGGCATATCGACGTCTGTGTCCTGGGCACGATGCAGGTGGCGGCCAACGGGGATATTGCCAACTGGTCGACCGGTGCACCGGGCGCCATTCCCGCTGTGGGCGGCGCGATGGACCTGGTACAGGGTGTTAAGCGTATCCGCGTGATCACCCAGCATACGACCAAAACCGGTGATCCAAAGCTGGTGGAAAAATGCAGCTACCCGCTAACCGGGCCGGGGGTTGTGTCACGTATCTACACCGACCTTGCAGTGGTTGATGTAACTCCTGACGGGTTCCGGGTCGTGGAATTGGCTCCGGGTGTCAGTTTCGATGATGTGAAAAAAAAGACCGGTGCACCGATTTTGCCTGCTGAATGACGGCCCGAAAATCTGAATTTGACTATTAACTGGACTCCAAAAATGACCGATGTATTCATTTGTGATGGTATCCGTACACCCGTTGGGCGTTACGGTGGCGGACTTGCCGCTGTGCGAACAGATGACCTGGCTGCGATCCCCATTAAGGCCCTGATGGAAAGAAATTCCGGCGTTGACTGGACTGCCCTGGATGATTTAATGCTGGGTTGCGCCAACCAGGCCGGCGAAGATAACCGCAACGTTGCCCGCATGAGCAGCCTGTTGGCCGGGTTACCCCAGGAGGTGCCAGCCTGCACCATCAACCGCCTGTGCGGCTCCGGCCTCAATGCGGTTGGAAGTTGCGCAAATGCGATCAGGGCGGGAGAAGGCGATTTGATGATGGCGGGAGGCGTGGAGAGCATGTCGCGCTCCCCGTTTGTCATTGGAAAGGCTGAAAGTGCATGGGGGCGTACTCCTAAAATGTACGACACCACCATGGGGTGGCGGTTTATCAACCAAAAGCTGCAGGAGCAGTACGGTACAGACGTCATGCCCAAGACCGCTGAAAACCTGGCAGAAGAACATGCAATTAGCCGTGATGACCAGGACCGGTTTGCCTTCTGGAGCCAGGCCAAGGCGGCCGAGGCCCAGCGGGATGGCCGCCTTGCCGCGGAAATTTGTCCCGTCACTGTCCCGCAACGCAAGCAGGACCCTTTGATTGTTGACCGGGACGAACACCCGCGCGATACCTCGCTGGAGAAACTTGCGCAACTCAGACCCCTCTTTCCCGGGGGCACAGTCACCGCAGGCAATGCCTCGGGTATCAACGATGGGGCAGCTGCACTCTTGCTGGCTTCAGAACAGGGCGTCAGACGCCACAAGCTGGAACCCAGGGCGCGTGTCCTGGGCATGGCCGTCGCCGGAGTGCCGCCAAGGATCATGGGTATTGGCCCGGTCCCGGCAACAAAAAAATTGCTCGAACGCCTCGGCCTGACACTGGATGACTTCGACATCCTCGAGATCAACGAAGCGTTTGCAGCCCAGGCGCTTGCTTGTACCCGGCAACTGGGGCTTGCTGATGATGACCCCAGGATCAATACCCGCGGTGGCGCCATCGCGCTGGGTCATCCGCTTGGAATGAGCGGCGCACGAATTGCGATTTCTGCCATGGACCAACTGCGGCAAGGTGGGGGCAAGCTCGCACTTTGCACCATGTGCATTGGTGTAGGGCAAGGCATCGCCATTGCTATTGAAGGACTCAATTAGGAAGGGAAAATGGAATCGCTGAATCATGCAATTGAAGATGCACGGGAGCGGTATGTTTCTGCTAATCCGCTGAGCATGGCTGCAGACAGGAGTGCCGAACAGTGTATGCCCGGCGGCAACACACGTTCGGTTCTGCATTATGAGCCGTTCCCACTGACCATGACGGCCGGTGAAGGCGCCGAACTGATTGACCTGAACGGTCACCGCTATATTGATTTTGTCGGCGAGTATTCAGCCGGCCTGTTTGGCCATTCGGAAGAAGTCATCAAGTCAGCAGTGCACGCCGCCATGGATATGGGAATTGCCATGGGAGCTCCGACAGCTTACGAAAGAAAGCTCGCGGAATTACTCGTCCCGAGATTTCCGGCCATAGAGCAAATCAGGTTCTGTAACTCGGGTACCGAAGCCAACCTCATGGCCCTGACCACGGCGCGGGCCTGCACAGGGCGCAACCGGATTCTTGCGTTCAATGACGCCTATCACGGTGGCGTCATCAAATTCCCGGGTGGAAGCTGTGCACTCAACGTGCCTTACGATTTCGTTCTTGCCGATTTTAACGACATCGAAGGGACGAAAGAGCTGATACACGAAGTGGGTGGAGAGCTTGCGGCTGTGATCGTCGAGCCCATTCTGGGCGCCGGCGGTAACATTCCCGGAAACAGCGCCTTTATTGCAATGCTCCGGGAAATGACCCTGGAAACCGGTGCCATGCTTATTTTTGATGAGGTTAAAACGGCCCGCCTTGGCCCGTCAGGAGCCCAGGGACTTCTGGGGATTGAGCCCGACCTTACCACGCTGGGGAAATTTATCGGAGGAGGTCTGCCCACCGGCGCATTCGGTGGAAAAACCGAATTCATGGCGCATTTCAATCCCAAGCTGAAAGGCAACTGGAACCATGCTGGAACGTTCAATAACAACGTTTGCTCCATGGCAGCGGGCGGCGCAGCCCTAAGCAAAATCTACACGCAGGAACGCGCTGCAGAATTTTTCGAGTGGTCCGAAGCATTCCGGCTTTCGCTCAATGAACTGTTCGCAGCAAAATCGGTGCCCATGTACGCCAATGGAATGGGTTCCATCATCGCGATTCACTTTTCGAGAGTACCGACAAAGAAAGTTGCGGACATCAGCCCCGGATGCCGGACTCTGCGTCCGCTGCTACACATGGAAATGCTGCTGGAAGGCATATTGATTTGCAGCCGTGGTGACTTTTTCCTGTCGCTTCCAATGACTGAAACCCATCTCTCCAGGGCAAGGACTGCACTGGAGAAATTCGCCGATCGCTATAAGCCTCTGATCGAGCGTGCATTGGAGGGCTAGCGAAGCAGTCCGTAGTGATAGGCGACCCATTGTTCTTTCCGTATACTCTGCGGTTCTTGAGTTGCCTGCTCTTAAAGGATCCCGGTGATGATGGGCGAATATGAACTGCATCGTTATCCCGCGCGTAAACGCGAACTTTTACGGGCATGGGACGCTGCCGATGAATACTTGCTGCATGAACTGTCGGTACAGAATCTCCCTCAACAACAAACCTTGATTCTGAATGACAGTTTCGGCGCCCTGGCTGTCGCCCTGCACCAACTGGCGCCGCTAAGCTGGTCGGATTCATGGCTGGCGCACCAGGCAATGCAAAAAAACCTGGTACGCAATGCTCTTGATCCCGACAGCGTGAGCATTCTGACCGGCACGGATTCCCCGGATGAATCACCCGCATTGGTATTGATCAAGGTGCCAAAATCACTGGCTTTGCTTGAAGATCAGTTGATTCGCTTAAAACCTCTTTTAACGGAACACAGCCGGGTCATTGTCGCGGGCATGGTGAAAACGATGCCTTCCTCGCTATGGAAAATGCTGGAGAAGATCATCGGCCCCACTCAGACCAGCCTGGCGCGCAAAAAAGCACGCCTGATCGAAGTGAGCGTGGATTCCCGGCTGCCCACACCTGAAAATCCTTATCCGGTTCGCTGGGGGCTCGAAGGCACGGCATTGGAGATTATCAATCATGCCAACGTGTTTTCACGTGAGCACCTTGATATAGGTACGCGTTTGCTGTTGCAGCATCTTCCCCGGACTGAAGGTCCGCGTGAGATCATCGACCTGGGTTGTGGCAATGGCGTGCTCGGCCTGATGGCTGGACAGGAGAATCCTGAGGCCAGGATACATTTCGTCGATGAATCCTACATGGCGATTGCCTCCGCGCGTGCAAATTTCCGGCAGCTTGATGCCACGTTGGAACGAGCCAAATTTCACCTCGGCAATGGCCTGGCGAATTTTTGTGAAAATTCAGCAGACTTGATTCTGTGCAACCCGCCCTTTCACCAGTCTCATGCGATTGGGGATACGCTGGCCTTGTCCATGTTCAAACAGTCTGCAAACGTTTTGCGTGAGGGCGGTGAGCTGTGGGTAGTGGGTAACCGTCACCTGGATTATCACTTCAAACTCAAGCGCTGGTTCCGCTCGGTGGGCGTGGTGGCGTCAAATAAGAAGTTTGTGGTTTTGAAGGGTCAGAACCCTTTAAACACGCTTTAATACCCGGTCTCCCGACAACTTCGTGTACAAAGATGCTCCGGTCCAGAACGTGCCGGCAAAACCTGCGAATCCAGAGGAGGCGTTGCAAAAATACAGTCCGCGAATGGAACTGCCGCTTCGCAGCCTGCCGAGACTGATGTTGCCTGGAGTCATGTTGGAGCCGTAGGAATTACCCTCTGGAGACAGGCAGAAGTTTTCGTTCGTAGTAGGAGTACCACCGGTCTTGAATACCAGGTGCTTCCTGAAGCCCGGAATATAGTGCTCTTCCACAACATCGAAAATCGAATCGATGATCTCTCTTTTTTTCCTGCGGTAGAGCGCCTTATTCTCCTGCAAAAGACCCTCAAAGTAGCCATAATCTGCCACCGTCAGTAATTCCACGATGCTCTGCCCTTCCGGCCTGTCAGTCGTGTCGCTGGTCATGAATCCCGGCGTCGTAATCGCGAAACTAGGATTCGAGTAGTCGTGATCGTAGTACATCGTGTTGAAGGCCACGTTCAGATCATCGTGCCCGCTGTGGAACGTATTCCATTTGCCAAAGCCATGGTCAGCCAGGTCGATACCCTCAAGCGCGCAGTAAATCATAAAATTGGAAGGGGAATATTCGTAGTCCAGCTTCCGCCTGATCGGGGTCGCGAAATGCTGCGGGCCAATCATTTCGGCCGCCTTCTTTGGGTCCATGTTACAAATTACCGCGCCAGCCGACCGTGTCTCCGAATGACCCGTTACCAGGTTCATGACCTCCACACCCTTGACCGCGCCGGCTTCGATCTTAAATCCGGTGACCTCGTGTTGAAGCAGCACTTCGCCACCGTTGCCGGTGACGGTCTCGACCAGCGCGTCGATGACGTACTCAAAATGCCGTGTCGGGTAAAACGCACCCCGCTGATATCCGGTGAACAGCATGACCCAGGCATAAAAAGACAACTTCTCCGGAGGCAGTAAAAAGTCCGGCCACTGGGAGGCCAAAAGGGCCTGGGCTGGCAAAGGAAGATCAAACTTGTCAAAAACATCCTGCAAACTGTCATTGCGAAAGGCCATGGCCCTCAGGGTAGAGAGCCCATCCCGTACCAGACCTGCCAGGGTCGGACGCGAAGACAGGACTTCAAGGCCGACCGCAACTTTATTGACGGTGTCTATAAACCCCTGTATCGCTACCCTGTGCTCAGGAAACAATCCAGCAAGGCGACCAATAAGCTCTTCTGAACTGGCCGGGATTTTAAGGCTATAGCCGGGTATGACCATATGATCAAAGCCGTCCGGATCCATGGCTTCGAACGTGACCTTCTTTTCGAGTTGTAGTTTCGTGAGCACATTGTGCACGGTCTGGCCTTCACCACAGTTCCAGACGTAATGAAGTTGGGCATTGAACTTGGCCGATCTTCCCATCTGGAAGGTGTGCCCGTATCCGCCGGCGTGTTCGTGCGCTTCCAGCACCACGACTTTTTTACCCGCGTGCGCCATCAACGCCGCAAACACCAGGCCGGCGATGCCGCTACCCACCACCAGGAAATCCACGCTATTATCTGTTTCGTTCAAGTTCCTGCTCATATGGATACATTGTTGCGCACATGCATGTCGTAGTGATCGGAGGCGGCGGCGCCGGAATGGCGACCGCCCATTATCTTGCCCGCACCCACCGGGTGACTGTACTCGAAAAGCAACCCCTGCTCGGGGGTAATATTCGCACACTGAACAGGAATGTAGAAACAGAAAACCTTCCAACCGATTTCATCCTCGACAACGGCGTGATCGAATTTCACCGCAAGCACAGCCCTGGCCTGCGCAGCCTGGTGAAGGAGTTAGGGCTGGAACTGGAGTATTTCCCCGGTGGATCCTCAGGTCTTTACCTGGAGAACGGCCGCAGCTTCCATATGCCCGGCGCCATACAGGACCAGCAACGCCCCGCGGCGAGGCAGGCACTGCAATACCTGAATCTTGCCCGGGTAATACGCCACCTGGTCCCCATTCTTATACGCATGCACAAAGCGCGATCGGATTCGGGAAACTCAATCACAGCCTTTCTTGACCAGGACATCATGTCCCGCTGGGTGAAAATGCTGCTGATGTACGGCTACTCCATCCCCTACGCGCAGATCGATGAATTTCCCGCCAGAATGGCGATTCCCACGCTGAAGCAGGGTTTCATCGGCACCCAGTGGATCCGGCTAAAAGGTGGGGTCTACCGTTATATCGAGGAGATCATCAACCAGGCCGGAAACAACCTGGACGTGAGAACCGGACAGTCCATAGTCTCCGTATCGCGCAACACAAGCGGCGTCCAGGTAGAGTGCTCCGATGGCGTCATCCAGGCAGACAGGCTGGTGTTCGCAACGACACCTGACCAGGTGCTGAGCCTGCTGGCAGACGCCGGCGATGACGAGCACCAATGGTTTTCAGGCTGGAAAGCCAATTTTGCCGAAACCGTCATCCACACCGACGAATCCATTTATTCGAACTGGGCGACGCATGGTTTCACTGAATTTGACGTATTTGAGAAAGCGGGCGGCGCAGATGCAGGCTACAACGCCTACCTGAACCGCTTGTGCGGATTGCCGGAAGACCATGACACACAATATTTCCTGGCCTACAACCTGGAAGACAGAATAGACCCGCAAAAGATCCTGGACCGGCAACGGCACCACACGCCGCTATACACTGTCACGGCAGCAGCGTTTGTTGATGAAATCAAAGCCGCCAATGGCAGGAACCACACCTATCACGCAGGCGCTTACCTATACAACGGGCTACACGAGGGCGCCATCCAGTCGGCGCTGGCTGTAAAGTCATTGTTTGGCGTGTAGCTTTCCGACTTGATCCTCAGCAGCCTCAGTACTGTGTTCGTCGATACACAACCGACGCTCCCAGTGGCTGATCTTCCGCCAACTTGCGGCTCTTCCCCGAGTCCAGATGGTATACCCACACTGCATGTTTTACAGCGTCGTCGATCCAGCCGCGCCAGGTCTCGTTGAATACAACCATGCGTTCAGCGGACACGTAGGTTACGGCATGGAATTGCCGGTTTTCAGGCAAATTCAGCTTTGCCCCCACCTGGCCCTGCAGACTCACCATCCGATATAGTGAATTCTCATCGGCAAGCCGCGGTGGTTTGCAAAGCACAGCGGACTGATCAGCGATCCAAAGAGCGCCATTCAAACTACATTTGAGCGATAAATCGTCCAGGGTTTCCGCTACACCGCTTGCCACATCGATGTTCTGAATGATGTGCCGTGTTTCCTGTTTCATTCCCACTAATAGCTGCGAGCCATTCATCGGCAGCATGGTGATCAGCTGACGGCGATCGCGTTGAAGAATCAACCTTTCCGTACCTTCAGCATCATTCCGCGACACGGCCAGTAGCCGGCCACCGATGTCATACACCAACATACTGCTTTCCGGCAGGTAAAGGGCGGTAGAGCCGAGCAGGAACTCCCTGGTCCGTTGTTGTGCCGGATCGTAGCGCAGAATTCTCTCCCGGCTGCGCACCGAAGATGGTGACGAAACCGACAGCAATAGCTCGTCATTGTCGAATTTACTCACATGAACCAATTTAAGGTCACCAAGATTGGTGACCGGAGTGGTGTCACCGGTTTGCAGGTTGAATGCCCCCAGGTAGCTGCCGGATTCCACAAAGCTTATTTTCATGAATGGGTTGAGGTACTCTGAGCGTCAAACGGCTGTAAAATTGATTGATAGTCCTATGTGGATAACCGTCTGTGCCCTGGGGGTCTTAACTTCACTGATCGGTGAGTACCACTCAAACGTGTTACTTGTCGCCACAGGCAAGTTCGTCGCGGCGACAGCTTACCTGGCCCTCGCCTGGTCTATGGGTGCTGCCGGGTCGGAATACGGCCAGATTCTGCTGTTGGGCATGGGATTCTGCTGGGTCGGCGACATGCTGCTGGTTTCGAGCAACAGTAAGAAATTGTTTTTGCTTGGCCTGGTGAGTTTTCTGTTGGGCCATATCGCCTATACCGGCGCGTTCACCACTCGGGGCGGGTCACTGATCATGGTGACCGGCGCCGGCTTCGTGATGGCCGTTTTCGCTTGGTATGTACTGCGCTGGCTGAAGCCAGGCCTGGATGATCGCATGCGACGGCCCGTGCTGTTATACGTTCTAGCCATCTGCGTGATGATGACGATGGCCGTGGGAACTTATGCCATCGATAAAAACTGGGCGATTCCGCTGGGTGCGCTTCTGTTTCTGCTTTCTGACCTGGCTGTAGCCCGGGATCGTTTTATCGCACCGGGATTCATCAACCGCCTCTGGGGCCTACCCGTGTACTTCAGCGCACAACTGGTTCTTGCAACATCAGTCAGTTTTTAAGCCCGGCTCCCACCCGTGCCTACTGTGCGCGCTTTGGCAACTTCCAGTCTGGCCGGATGAAATGACAGGTGTAACCATGCGGAATCCGCTCGAGGTAGTCCTGGTGTTCAGGCTCAGCTTCCCAGAACGGGCCAACTTCGGTCACTTCAGTAATTGCCTTGCCGGGCCACAGGCCTGATGCGTTGACATCGGCAATCGTGTCTTCGGCCATGCGGCGTTGCTCTTCAGACGTGTAGAAAATGGCTGAACGATAACTGGCGCCAAGATCATTCCCCTGGCGGTTTGGCGTGCTGGGATCGTGGATCTGGAAAAAGAACTCCAGCAATTCACGAAAACTGATCTGATCCGGGTCGAAAGTGATTTCAACCGCCTCTGCGTGATTGCCATGATTGCGGTAAGTCGCATTGTCGACCTCACCGCCCGAATAACCCACGCGCGTGGAGACCACTCCCGGCATCCGGCGTATCAATTGCTGCACACCCCAAAAACAACCTCCAGCGAGCACGGCACGTTCGGTTCTATCTGTCATGCTTGATTCTCATTCATTGCGTTCACCCGTATCAATATTATGGCAGTCTTGCTGGATTCAAGCTTTCATGATTATGCTGACTGGTCTCTCCCAATTGGATATTCTAATCGACATGTCACCACTTAACGTGAGTAAGTAGCCACGTGTTCCTGCATGGATTACGAATAGAGAACTATCGTGCCATTCGCAAAGCGGCCATCAATTTTGATGATGGCACGACGCTGATCGGCGAAAACGATTGTGGAATATCCAGCGTGCTCAATTCGCTGGAACTGGCCCTGGGGTACGAAGATGAGCCGCCGGACCTGCCGCCCTACCTGTTCCACCATGTCGCGGGCTCGAATGAGCCGAACGGTCCCATTCGCCTGCAGTTGCGTTTTCGTGAAAACCAGCCAGGGGAATGGGATGCTGAGCCATACGCGCCGTTATCCGCCGTTCTTCCGGATCGCAGCGATCGGGTTCGGGAACTCTGGTATGAAATTCGCATTCACCCGGGGCAGGACGCAGCAAGCCGGCCTGAATTCAGGCTGCGATCACCGGGCAGCAAGGCAAAATCCTCTGATCCCGGGCTGATCAGCCTGGTCCGTCAACTCAACCCGGTCGTCCGGGTTTCGGCCGGCATGTTGACGGGACATGGCCAACCCTCCCCGGAAAAAGATGTGCACCGGTCTGATGCGCAATCGCTCGTGCCGGAAATTGCAGCGCTGGTCGAACGCATTAACAAGGCTGTGGACTCGAGGCTTTCAGGCCGAAGCCTGGATTTGAAAGCCGACCTGGAAGACGGACTGTCCGCGGCATTCAGTCTGATTGAAATGGACACCTTCAAGCTGGGAAAACGTGAGTCCGGATTGTCGCGCACGGTTGGCGAAATTGTCGGCTGGAGTCCGTCCGGGACCAGGCAGTTGGGTTCTACCCAGCTGCAATCACCCAACAGTGCGCCTGAACGACTGGGCATACTACTTTTGATCGGTGCATTACTGCGGGCACGGCCGGCCGGCATTATTCCCGGTGCCGATCCGCTCTGGATCATCGAGGAGCCTGAAGCACACCTGCATCCGATCACGCTGACCTCCGTGGCCATGTTTGTACATCTGATCCAAAGGCAAAAAATAATTACCACGTATTCAGGTGATTTGCTGTCGATCATACCGCTGAGCCAGGTCCGGCGTCTGGTCCGGCACGAAGGCGTTTTGTACGAACGGCGAGTTCAGGGCAATTCGCTGTCGCGCAGCGAGTTGCGACGCTTTCACTACCACCTCCGGTCCCGCTTCGGCGTTGCCAGTTTTGCCCGGCTCTGGCTGCTGGTGGAAGGTGAATCCGAGTACTGGTTAATCCCGCAGATTGCGCGCCTGATGGGCTACGAGTTCGCGCTGGAAGGAATCGCCTGCGTGGAGTTCGCACAATGCGGCCTGGATCCGCCCATCAAGGTTGCCAGGGAGCTGGGTATCGAGTGGCATGTGCTGGCCGATGGCGATTCTGCGGGTAAGAATTATGCCAATACCGCCCGTCAGTTCCTGGAAAATGAAAATGGCAACGAGCGGCTGACGCTGTTGGCGGAACAAGACATCGAGCGGTGTTTCTGGCATTTCGGCTACGACGAGGTTTATAAACAATACTCGCGCATGAAAGGCCGGCAACTTGAGAAATTATCACCGGCAAAAATTATCCAGGCTGCGGTACGCAAGCAATCCAAGCCGTTTCTTGCACTCAGTATCGTGGAGGCCATCGCGATGGAGGGCTCAGCCGGCATCCCGCAAATCCTGCAGGACATGATTCATGCCTGCGTTGATCTCGCCCGGAATTCGTCGCGCCGCCTGGTGGGGCATTAAAGGAACTTCAGTGGGCGTTACTTAACAGGGTACAGTGCGATCAAGGCACCGATTTCTTCGGCGTTTTCGTCGTCACAGTCGTCGTCCTTCTGGGCGTCCTCAATCCAGGCTTTCAAAGACTCCCGCAACTGCTCGATGCGTGCCGGCGATGCCTTGCAGCGCAATCGCATGAAGACCGCTTCCTGCTCAGGTTGACTGCTGTCATGCGCTAAAGCTGCCAGAATTTCGCCTTCGACAACCCGTAACAGGTCGCGCGCCGCGTTGGCTCCTTCCTGGTCATCGTCGTCAGAAAATAACGTGGGATCGGCCTCAAATCTTTTGGCCACGGCCTTGAAGGTTCGTTCAACCGTGCCACGCTTCTGCTTTTCTCCCGTGATGACAAGCAGCCCTGCACCGTGGAGCGCATCCACATGCCGATACAGCTTGGTTACGCTCTCGCCCAGGTCTATTGCTACTTGCTTGGTGGTCTTGTTGCCTTCTGCAAACGCCTGCAAAAGTTGTAACTTGAGGGGGTCAGAAAGCAACTTAATCTGCTCTATGTCTCTGATTATATAGTTATCCATCACGAATCTTTTACTCTGTATAAATTTAGACTTGATTATTCACGAGAATGTGAATAATATTATTCACTCTTACGTGAATATTCATGGTATATAAAGCAATGCATCTTGTCGATCACATTTTTATCCTGCTGTTATTCGGTGTACTGCCCTTCTACGGCGCCTGGTCTTTCCAACAATACCTGAAGCGCATCGCTGCCGGAGCGCCGCCGGATCGAATTCGTCTGTATCAACAGACTCTGGTGATGGAGTGGGTTGCATTTGCAGCTGTCGCCGGCGCGTGGGCCATGCTTGGCCGCCCGGTTGCCGAGCTGGGATTTACCGCGTCCAGCCCCACGCAAATATGGGTCGGCGCCTCAGTAGTGGCCCTGGTGACCGCTTACCTCCTGTATGCTTGGCGAGCCGCCCGGAAGATGAGTGACGAAGAAAAATCCACTGCCGCTGCCGGGCTCGGAACACTGGTTCATTTTCTGCCGCAGGACGACCGTGATTACAGGCACTTTGTCAGCGTTTCCATTACCGCGGGGATCGTGGAGGAGTTCCTGTATCGTGGTTTCGCGTTTTGGTATCTGGCTCACTTCATGCCGATGTGGGCGGTTGTATTGGTATCGTCAGTCGCATTTGGACTCGGGCATACCTACCAGGGCGCCAGTGGCGTTTTGCGAGTCGCCCTGGCAGGTATTGCGTTTGGCATTCTCTATGTCCTCACGGGCTCGATTTGGCTACCCATGCTAGCCCATGTTGTTCTGGACATCCTCCAGGGCGCCAGTGTTCTCGAGATCCTGAAAGAAAAAACCCGAACTCAAAGTATGCACCCCGGTATCTAAGTGCTCGCGGTAGTGAAGCCTGCACCGCCTGCGGCAAACCGTTGGTGTACTATGCTGTTTTAAAAAGGATCAAGCCCATGCATCGATTAATCAGCCTGACCATCACGCTGTTGCTGGCCACTGGCGCTGTCGCCGAAGACTTACCATTTGAAGTTACCGAGGTGGCGACCTTTAACGAGCCCTGGGCCATGACCTTTCTGCCGGACGGCCGCCTGCTGGTCACCGAGAAGCGGGGGCGACTGATGATCGTGACCCAGGATGGCAAGAAGTCGCGACCGGTTGACGATGTGCCGGACGTTGCCTATCGCGGACAGGGCGGCCTGGGCGATGTGATCCTGCACCCGGACTATGCCAACAACGGTCTCATTTACCTGAGTTATGCAGAATCCGGCGTTGGTAATGTAAGAGGCGCCGCGGTTGCCCGTGGCCGCCTGGACATTGGGAAAGGTGACAGCTTTTTTTCCGACGCGGAGGTAATCTGGCGGCAGAACCCCAAGGTGACCGACGATGGCCACTACGGCCATCGCATGGCATTCGATGCCGACGGTTACCTCTTCATATCGTCAGGCGAACGGCAAAAATTCACTCCCGCACAGCAAATGAACGGCAACCTCGGCAAGATCGTCCGCCTTACCGACGATGGCTCGGTACCCGGGGACAACCCTTTTTATGACGAGGGCGACGTGACTGCACAGATCTGGTCCCTGGGTCACCGCAACCCCCTGGGCCTGGCTTTTGATTCACAGGGCCGGCTATGGGTTGACGAAATGGGGCCGCTGAACGGTGATGAGCTTAACCTGGTGGTCAAGGGCGCCAATTATGGGTACCCGATCGTCTCTGAAGGCAATCACTACAGCGGCGAAAAAATTCCAAACCATGACACCCGTCCGGAATTCGAGGCGCCGAAAGTCGCCTGGGTTCCCACCATTGCGCCGGCCGGTATCATCTTCTACACGGGCGATCAGTTCCCACAATGGCAGGGATCGGCACTGATTGCCGGCCTGGCCTCGCGCGCACTGATTCTGGTGGAAATCGACGGCGACAACGCAAGTGAGACGACCCGATACGATATGGGCAAGCGCATCCGTGAAGTCGAGCAAGGCCCCGATGGCGCGGTGTGGGTGCTCGAAGACCGCGATGGCGGGCGTTTGCTGAAGTTGACCCCACGTTAAAGTCTCGCCCCGGAAATTAATGCATACTTAAAAAATGGTAACTTCTATGAAATGGTTAAGGCCCTTTGCGTTTTTAGTCTTGATTAGTATGGCTTTCCCCTGTTTCGCTGCGGCGCTTTTTGAAAGTGAAGAAGTCATCGAAATGACGCTGACCGGGCCGTTGGATTCGGTACTCGACGACAAGAAACAGAAGCGGGAACAGCCCTTCGTATTGCAGGTTGATGGTGTGGACATCAACATACTGGCCAGGGTGCGTGGCAACAGCCGTTTACGTGTTTGCCAGCTCCCGCCACTGCGGCTCAATTTCATCAACGCTGAAGCGCAACAGACTGTGTTCGAGGGACAGAAAAAGCTGAGGCTCGTAACCCTTTGCCGCAAAGGAGAACGCGGTCAAATGGATGTGTTGGAGGAGTATGCGGCTTACCGCATTTTCAATTTACTGTCTGACATCAGCTATAAAGTACGCTTATTGCACGTCACTTATATTGATACCGACGGGCGCTCCAAACTGGCTAGTGAACCGGGTTATGCGTTTGCCATCGAGCCCAAAGAGCAACTCGTCGAACAAGTGGGAGGAGAGTGGGTTGAATTGGCAGGCGTGAAAATGAGCCAGGTTGCCGAGCGCCAGGCTTCGCTCGTTTTTGTCTTCCAGTATCTGATTGGGAACACGGACTGGTCCTTCGCGCTGGCCGATGGAAACGACGCCTGTTGCCATAACGGTGACCTGCTCAAAATCAATGGCAAGCTCAATTATGTTCCTTACGATTTTGATCTTGCCGGCCTGGTAAATGCATCGTACGCAAAGCCCGACCCGTCATTTCGAATCAGGAAAGTCACCAAGCGCCTGTACCGCGGCTATTGTCTGAGTCCGAAGGCGGTGAAGGATGCGATTCAGACCGTCAAATCCAAAAGGGACGACATTCTCGCAGTACTGACCGGGATGCCCGGGTACTCAGGCAAAGAAGCTGAAAATAAGATCAAATACCTGGATAAATTTTTTGAGCAGGCCCAAAACGAAGAAAAATTGCTGAAGTTGTATGAGCGGTCTTGTATCTGATGAAAATTTCGACAGCTATTTTCCCGTTTCAATGATGTCCAGTGCACGGGTAATCAGCGGATCTACTCCGTTTTCAATGTCGCTCTTCCTGTTGAGCAACCTGATATCAGCCGGCACTCCCCTGCCCTCGTAACAAACCATGTCGGCAGAAAAATACATTTGGCAGGACAAGCGATAACGCCAGCCATTGGGGAGTTTCTTTTCGAGTTGATAGGAGAAGATGCCGTTTGTATCGTCACCGATCATCGTCACATGGGGAAGTTGTTTCATCGCCAACGCAAAAACTTCCCCGCCACTGAAGACAGAATCGCAACTCAATAGCACGATCGGCCCCGTGAATTGGGCAGGTCCCTGTGGCTCACTGTACCACGACCTAATGGGTGAAAAATCAGCGTCACCGGGTCCGATTTTCGTCTTCCTGCAGAAAGCTATTCGCTTTCGGTCACAAAACCTGTTGACGATTTCAACCACGGTACTGTCATCGCCACCGGGATTTTCGCGGATGTCGATAATTAACCCGTCCAGGTTATCAAAATCATCGGTAATCCTGTCCAGCGCTTCTGCCAGTTTCCGCTTTTTGACACCCTCCAGTTCCAGTATCCGTAGGTAACCAACATTGCAGGATCGGCAATAACGAAGCATCCAGGCAGCCGTTTTCTCGAGCTTCCCAAACCCCCTTGCCAAAAGTGTTTTCTGTGTGGTTTTGAACAGACGTTTGATATCCCGCCGGGAAAATTCTTGCCGGAACCGGGGCTCTGGTTCAGGGTTGAAGGATCTTTTCCTGCGGTCCGGGCCTGTTCTGCCCTTCAGTTCAACGTGGCCATCATCCAGTGGGTCGAGCATCTCGCAGAAAAGGTCAAAAAGCTCGTCATCGGTGGTCTGCGAGGTAACTTTGGGTCTGTAGATCTCGTATTGCTTTTTCCAGTCGACATCCCTCAGATCGAAAAAAGGATACCTGTTGTGAAAGGTTTCCCACAGTTTCTCGAAATTAAGTTCAGGGTCTCTGAGGATAGGCCGCATAAAGGCCATAGTGCCAGAAACCTGAAGGTATTAGCCTCTATTTGTCCTGTATCTCATCACCGCTTCATCGACTTGTGATTTTTGAAAACATGTGGAATTTCAAAGGCAACAAACGACCGCCATTCGCCGAGGCGCCAGCGGACGGACAGGAATCCGTCTGGGACTATCCACGCCCGCCGCGCCTGCTGGCAGATGTTCGTTTGGTCGATGTCAAAAGCCAGGAGCAGAGCATTGCCAGGTCAAACCGGACCTATCGGATCTGCGAAACCGCCAGCCCTCCGACTTTTTACATCCCACCGGATGATATTGAGTGGGGTATGCTTTGCGCTGTGGCAGGGGGGTCTTATTGCGAGTGGAAAGGCGCTGCTAATCACTGGGGCTTACACTCAAAGCCGGAAGCCGGCCCGGTAGGCTGGAGTTACCGCAAACCAAGGGCCCCGTTTTTAAAAATTAAAAACTATATTTCGTTCTACCCCGGACGGGTGGACTGCTTTGTCGGTGGTGAACGTGTTCGGCCACAACCCGGAGGATTTTATGGTGGCTGGCCCTGCAGCCGCCCGGCTACAAGTGACAGCGCAAGCCCTTTTTTACAGCCAGCGCTTCAGGCGAAAGACCAGAGCCAGCAGTCCCGTCAGACTTAAACATATCGCGACCACGATCCAGAACGCCGCATTGGCCTCAACCCCCGGCATTCCTCCGACGTTAATACCCATCAACCCGGTGAAGAACCCCAATGGCAGGAAAATAGTGGCTACTATCGTAAAGACGTAAGAGCGTTCATTGATTTGCTCCGAAACACGGGTTAGCAACTCTTC
This sequence comes from uncultured Gammaproteobacteria bacterium, assembly GCA_963759035.1. Classification (GTDB taxonomy): domain Bacteria; phylum Pseudomonadota; class Gammaproteobacteria; order Xanthomonadales; family SZUA-36; genus JAHEFT01. Next base: position 37,747 of record CAVWXL010000015.1, on the reverse strand, counting down.
CTGTGCCAGGGCGGCCCTGTCCCGCACTTCATCGATGTCTTCGATGTAGCGGATCATCCGGTCATTGATTTCCCTCAGATGCAGGCGATTGAGTTCATCCAGCCAGGTCAGTTTTTCATTGATCAGGCTGTTCATCGCTTCGCGTTGAGGAGCAAGATAGCGCCGAATGGATATGCTTTGCCGGCGCAACTGAGAAATCTTGAGCCTGATGCCGTCGGTTTCACCACTGAGAATGCTGTCCTCGAAGGCAAGAACCCGGTCTTCAAGACCCTCTATCGTTTCATGCATGCGCCATACAATGCGGTCTATACATGCCACCAGCAGTTCTGCGGCGTCCTTCGGTCCTTGCCCTGCATCCAGCTCACTTACGACGTCCTGGATGGATAACAGTTTTCGGCGACGGGTGCTGATCAACCTGGTGCCATCCGTCCAAATGCGTAAGGAGATCATGTCATCCGGGTCCTCGCCCGGGGCCAGGTTAACGCCCCTCAAGGACAACAACAGTCTGTCTCCCCGGTTAACAGAACGCGGCCTGGTTTCCTCGGATACCAGGGCATTCACAGCGATCTCAGACAACCCACTGGATTCGGTAAGCCACTCCTCGATCGCCGGATCCTCAAAATTGAAATGCAACCAGAGACACCCATGCCCGGGCTCCCATTCATCAATGTTATTCCATGGCACATCTGACTTGCCGCCGCTGCCATCCAGCAAAAAGGCATGAATCAAACCATTTAGCGAAGCTGCGTTTGGCATATCCTTGCTCCATTCAAGTGCAAATACATTATTTTCGACAAAATCGAATCAGGGATTCCGGATAGAAATACTGCCATCAACATGAATATCCCGCTGCGGAAAGCTGATAGTAACGTCATTCTCGCGGAACAAGGCGTCAATCCGGTAACGCAAATCACTTCTCATGGTGCGCAAGCTGCGCCCACCAGTCAGGTTGGCCCAAAACAAAAGTTCAAAGATCAAAGCGCTATCACCAAACTCATCAAAGACAACTGCCCGTTGTGGCTCCTTGAGAACGCCTTCGACATCATCGGCGGCTTTCTCCAGTAAGCTTGTCACCTGCTGCACATCAGATCCGTAGGCAACACCGACCATAACTGAAGTACGAACCACGCGAGTCTTGTGAGTCCAGTTGGTGACAGAATTCTCCAGCAGAAAACTGTTTGGAATCAGAACATCAACGCCATCAAGTCGTAAGATCCGGGTAGACCGGGTGTTAATCGATTCGACCGTTCCCTGAACATCACCCACTTCCAGGAAGTCTCCGATCTTGATCGGTCGCTCCCACATTAAAATCCAGCCACTGATAAAATTGTTGATGATATTCTGGGCCCCGAAACCAACGCCAATGGCAATGGCGCCGGAGATGAAGGCGAACGCCGTTAGCGGAATCCGAAGCAAGTCCAATGTTATCAGCCCAAGTACGATGAACCCCACGATGAGGTATGCCCGACGTACTATCTGGTGCAGGTCCTGGCTCTTTACCCTTTTTTGCAGGTATTTATCCAGGAATCGGGCGCTCCACAGCAGAAATAACGCGCCCAGCACCACGAAAGCCACGACACCCATGACCTGTCCAACGGTGACGGTGATATCAGTAAAGGCCAACAGAGGTGTGTCCAGAAACTTATTAAGCTTTTCCATAGCGCTCACACGCAATCGACTCCGGCACAACTAAAACACAATAGGAATAGTACCTTACAACACAAACAGATAGCAGCAAAAAGAGCTGATTCCAATTCAGGGGCCGGAATGAAACCCGGGGCTCAGTTCTGCACATCATGAGGCAATATTCCAATCGACCCGGAAATGAGCTCTGGAGTTTTTATCAAACGTGTCAATGGTCCACATCGTGGGGAAGTGCAGTGAGAGAAATCAACCCATTAGCGCACCTATTTAACAGGCACATTCAATTAAGAGGAGGTGAATGACCTGCTAGCTCACAATATCAAAATCCGGTCGCGATACAACCCGGTAAGATGGCTGCTTATGGTCATCATGGGCTGGGCCGCACTGATATTGTCTGCTTCCTCGATCTACGCTCAGACCGACAGGTTCACAAACGACTTTGAAACCGGCGATCTTCGCGGCTGGCAGGCCCGGGGCGTCGCCTTCAGAAACCAGCCCACGCTGGGTGACAATCCGACTGCCAGAAATCGCAATCAGCCTTCCCGCCACCAGGGTAAGTGGTGGATTGGCACCTTTGAAAGATACCAGGGCCGGGAAAGGGAGCGCGCCGGGAGTACACAGGGCGATAAACCGCAAGGCACCTTGCAATCCGCTGAGTTCACTGTGCCCGCGGGCTCGTTGACTTTCCTGATCGGCGGTGGCGCTTCCTTCGAAACACGCGTGGAATTGATCGTTCTCAACGAGGGTGGAGATCCCGAGTTCAATCAAATCCGGGCTTTTCAAGCCTCGGGCAGGAATACCGAAACAATGCACCGGGTCACCTGGGACCTGACCGAATATGAAGGCCGGCAAGGCTTTGTCCGCATTGTGGATGCATCTTCGGCTGGATGGGGACACATCAATGCAGACGATTTTCGGTTCATGCCCAGGCTGCAGGTGATTTCACCAGGCAGTCTGACCAGGGTACCGCCTGGGACCATGACACGCGAAGATCCAGAACCCATCCTGGTACCGGACCTTCTCGGAAAAAATCTGCAGCAGGCACGCGAGATCATTCAGGAGTCAGGGCTGGAAACCGGAAACGTTCAGTCAGTGATGCCTGATTACATGAAAGGGCCGGTTATACGCCAAAGCCCGGCGCCAGGCACAGAAGTCTCCCGGGGTTCCAGACTCGTCCTGGTGCTTGGAGGTCCTCCTCAGGTTCGGGTCCCCAATATTATTGGCCTGACTGAACCTGACGCATCCAGGGCGCTAAAGCAAAACCGCTTGAGCATCGGGGCACGGCGGGAATTGCCAACCCCCGATCATCGTGAAGATACGGTTATAGAACAAAACCCACCCCCGGGAACAGAAGTCACCATTGGAAATGCCGTCGACCTGGTCATTGCCGTAAGACCGAAAATTGTGCTTGTGCCGGTACCTGATTTGTCTGGTATGACGCTGGAACAGGCCGAACCCAGGTTGGCCAGGTTGCGGTTGGGACTGGGTAAAATTGCGTCCCGCTTCTCAGAGCAAAAAGAAAATATCATTTTCCGCCAGGATCCACCACCCGGGAGAAGGGTTGAAATCGGAACGTTGGTAAATGTGGTCATTGCCGCGCGGGAACGGGTGGATGCACCTCCCATAGTGGAAGAAGATCCTCCCGCGTCCGGGGAAAGGGTTGCGCCGGGTACGGCGCTTAACCAGTCGGTTGCGGTTGCAAAATCAGATAATTTCTTATGGCCGATCGTTTCGACAGCAGCACTGATTCTTTTCGGTGTTGGTGCGTTGCTGCTTTGGAAGAAACCGGCCAAAGCCCAAAAATTGGCGGGAGATTCACCTCAAGCCGAATTAGAAATCACGCCAAGCCCCGACCCGGGAAGGGTCCGTGTTGAGTCTGATCAACCACTAGACCAGGATTTTGAGCTGCGGCTGCGTGCCGTCGGCGACCCTGGAAGACAGGAAATCAAAGCCCACGATGGATTAATTGAGCAAGAGAGCAAAAAGCCATGAACGATGCTGCACCGACATTAGATAACTTCTTTCAATACAGGCAGACTTGTGTTGAAGGCAGCAAGGAATTGAAGGCACTGGATTCCAGTAATTCCCTGGCCCAGCTCAGGGAAAAAGCTGGAAACGCAGCACAGAAAAACCCCTTAACCGTAACCGCAAACCAGCTGCTTGACCCCATTGCCGGACTGCTCGATATCAGCCTGCTTGACATCATTGTTCGTGCCTGGAACGAACATGAATTGTTTGAAAAATACCTCGACCCAAATAAATACGACCCCAAGGAATCAGTTCTGATCAGTCTGAAAAAACATTCGATCTTTTCGAGCCACAGCCCGCATATCGATGTGAGCCTGAACGGGAGAAAGCTGGGGCAAATCGATTTCAAGATTGACCTGGCGCTCACCCTTGAGGGAATCATCCTTGAGCTTCAAGGTGGAGAACTCCAGAAAATCCGATTCGGAAACATGCAGGGCCAGGGGACACTTAAATGCGAGGACCTGGTCTTACTCAAGCGTGATACCGGAACGATCGAATTTCCCGGAAAGGTTCGCTTTTCCGGATCGGATTTGGCCCGGCCGTAGAAAATTGCTAATAATATTCCAATCAAACCAAGAGGTGACCTGGCGCTGCCATGTCCAACCTGACAAGGAAGGAATAAACGATGGAAAATCCAAAAAATATTGTTTTGTGCTCAGACGGTACCGGCAACACCATGATGAAAGGCCGGGGCACCAATGTCTGGAAACTCTATGAGGCGGTTGACCTGACGGCACACCGATGGCACCAGGGACGGGGTGACGGTTCGACGCGCGGTAAAGAGCAGATCACTTTCTACGATGACGGAGTTGGAAGTCAACAAAACAAGATTTTGAAGATCGTGGGTGGCGCTTTCGGTTACGGACTGAAGAGAAATATCCGGGACCTTTACAAATCGCTTTGCCGCGCTTATCGGCCGGGAGATGACATCTACATTTTCGGATTCAGCCGGGGCGCGTATACAGCCCGTGTTCTGGCAGGCCTCGTCCTTTCCTGTGGAATCATTCGCCATAACGCCTGGAAAACAGATCGTGAACTCGATGACCTCTCAAAGTTGGCTTACAAAAAATTCCGCAGTCATTTCAGACTGGGTACAACAAAGGGTGGAAAGGCGATCAAAGCCGCGCGAAAGGTGTCAGATGCTGAGCTCAAACTGAAACTAGCAGATAAAGATGCTTATGCGTCAGTGAGCCAGGAAGTCGAAGCCACAAGGGAAGTTGCACTGCAAGCCAGCAAAGAAGCGGAAGCCGCCAGTGGTAAGGCAGAGGCCAAAACAAATGAATTCCGACGCAAGTACTCAATTCACCATGATACCTATGCACCCGATGGGCAGGTTTCTATCAAGTTCATCGGTGTCTGGGATACCGTTGCCGCAGTAGGTCTTCCATTCAAGGAAATCAGCAAGTTCTGGAACCGGTTTATTTATCCGTTCATGTTTCCCGATTACATGCTCAGTTCGCGAGTCGAAAAGGGCTGCCATGCCGTTTCGATCGATGACGAACGCCGCACTTTTCACCCCATGATGTGGGACGAGCGAGAGCAGGAACCTTCCAGTGATCCCCAGGTCGAGCAAGTCTGGTTTGCCGGAGTACATTCCAATGTCGGCGGGGGCTATCCAAAACAAGGCATCTCACTGGTCGCCCTGGATTGGATGATGCACAAAGCCGAGGACCGGGGCTTGAAATTCATCCGCAGTGAACGGGACCGTTACCGTCACCTGCAAAACGTTCACGACAAGCTATACGACTCCAGGCACGGGCTGGCGGTCTATTATCGCTACCGCCCAAGGGATATCGAGAAAACCTGCCGGCGTTTTGGCATTGAACCTAAAATTCATGTAAGCGCTCTTGAGCGAATTGCACTCGGGACGCAGAACTATGCTCCGGGCAATCTACCGGGAAATTTCAGTATCGTTCCAACAGATCCAAATAGCGGTGCAGGCCTTGAGGACCCTGAAACGCTGAAGGAAATTGCAAGCAGTATCGGAGGAGAGAGCGCGTTGGAAAAAGTGAGTCATTGGGTCACCCTGCGCCGTTCTATTTATATCGCACTCGTTTTTGTGACGATAGCGATCGTCGGACTTGCAGGGTGGCATCACTACACCGAGCGTAGTCAAGAAACCTGGGTTCCACAGGGCATGGATACGGCCTTGCAATGGATCACCAATCTGGTTCCATTAGGCAGCACACTTTATGAATACCTGGTTCGACCGTTTCTGATCTATTGGGGTTTTGCCATTACTGCGATCGGCTTGCTGATTATATTCTACGTCGCCAGCAGGTTCGCACAATCAAAATTGCGTCGGTTTTTTGCGGATTTTTGGCGCAGAAAGCTATCAGAGCCCTGGTGGTGAATAGATTGAGACTAATTCGTAATTTATTCAAAAACCGGCCGCCCTACCCCCCAACGCTTTGCCGAACCCTTCAGCAAATGGGCCATATATTGATTTGGGAATTTCGAAAAGAATCAAATGTGCTCCTTTTCTGATGTAGGCCGCAAACCCCCGTCGGGTTCTTCTCTTCCGGAGCCTGGAAAGTTCGTTTTTCATATGGATCAATACCGCTTCGCTTGACTTCTCCTGCCTGATGCTTTCCCTGATCAATTCAAACAAGTCGATGAGTATAGGCTCATAGACCTCAACGTCACCAAAGTCCTTCTCTTCAAGCGGGATATAAACGGCATGGTTTGCAGAGATCTTTCCCTCTTTACCCGGCGGAGCAAAGAGAATAATCCCGGGAAGCCGGGATACACCCAGGTTGAAAATTCCCAAAATCTCAGCGCTCGGATTATCAAACGATTTACCTTCGCGTCTAAAAGGAAAAAAGAAATAGATGCCAGCGCTTCTGGCCAATTGATCGATCCAGTCGGCCTGTTTCTGGGCAAATTGGTCAATGACTTTCTGGCTCGGACGACTGTCGTACAAAAGGAACCCAAATATGACGGAACGATCAGAAAAGTCTTTCAACTTTGCTCTAAAGTCATCGAAATTTGAAACAGGAACACCCATTACTCACCACTGGAATTGCAATCAAAAGACCCTGATAGTTAGTTCATACTAACTCATTTGGCCATGGACTCCAGCGTGTGTCTCACTCCTGTCGAATCCTCCCGGCCATGTACATGAGAAACCAGAGTTGGTAAGCCTTTAGTTGTGAATTGTGTAATTGACGGGGAAGCTCACGTATGGAAAGGCGGCCATCAGCAAATGCCATGGATTTCATGATCCAGGTCCGGACAATAGTCCTGGTGAACTGCTATTTATGTTGGATATGGCGCAAACGATGACATCCAGTATCCAGTTCAGCCCCGGCGAGCTTGAGCAGATTGCCGGGCTGAATGGCGCGCTGGTCGAAGCGTATGGTGAAGAGGGCGTCGCCAGCAAGCACATGGCGGCGCTGCGCTATTACCTGGAAACCATGGCCTTTATGGGTCGCCGGTTCAGGATGTTCGAAATTGCCAATCACCGGATTTTCCTGCAACAGAGCCATGTGATTGTGCCTTACGATGCGCATGGCACTTTGCTTATATATGCTCTTGAGCAAGATTCGATCCAGTTGCTCCAGGAACTCAGGCTACCTCATGGCACCCTTGTCACGGACAAACTGATAACAACGCTGGTTGGCAAAACTGACCGGGTGATCGATCTCGAAAAAGAGATTTACCACCTGGAGATCGACGACACACCCACCATCCAGGTTTCCCGCCTGCGCGACCTGGCTCGTCTGCTCAATCGCCTGAACAAATGCGGCAGCCGGCACGAAGCTGTCTACCTGTTACGATTCCTGGTGGCCCGCCTGTGCAGCACATCAAGTCACGGTATCAGTCATGCCAAGAATCTCAAGCCTGAAATCATGCAGGTCCGTAAGGAGCTGGTCGAATTCATGAACGGCCCATTTGCGCACCGCTTACGCTTGCCTACGCGGCTGCTGGTGCGAAATATATCGGGGCTGGTTGCTCAGCCCAAGCTAATCGATGAGGTCTGGCAGGACACGATTGACCTGTGCGAGGTTCATGTTCGGGGCAGCACCATCACGAATGAAATCCGCCGAAGTACGCACCATGCCATGGGCCGTAACACGCTCGGATTGGCCAGTGCCTACCTACACTGGCTGCGGACAGGTGAAGCAGCATTCCCCGATCCGGAACGCGAGGTTCCCACTGCTGCTGACGAAGAAGCAAGGTCAAGTTCTGTCGTTAAGGACCTGGTTGCCCGTATCGTCAGGGATCTTGAACAGCTTCTCGGAAATGCGCAAATCGTTTCACGCATGGCCGAGTGGCGCAGTGTTTATGCAACGGAACTGATCAGCTGTGAGTCGGGTAACACCCTTGATGAAGAACTCGAGTCGCTCATAGCCAACGGTATCCAGGCAAATAATCGCTGGGTCTATCAACATCGCTTGCGCAACCTGTTGGCGAAAGCAGGTGAAGGCGCGTGGCAAAAAACCATCGGCAGGAAATTTCAGGAACAGTTGGAGCATTTACAGCAGGTTCTGCCGGGGGATGATGGTTTTCAGGGAGACCGGGCGGAGCAATTGGCCCGTGAAGCTGTATCTGGATTCGCCCGCGGGCTTCGAAGAAACCATCAGGACGCACTTTTCACGGCGTTGGATTGCCTGGTGGCACAGTACCAGGCTGGTGAACAGTTCGCGACGTTCAATGACAGCTGCAGTTTGAGACGCGAACTGGAAAACCTGGCCGGCGTAGGTAGTTTCACCAGCCAGCGTTATCTCCTGCACCAGTTGGATTGTGTTCTGGAAGAACTGGGCTTTTTCGCGCTCAGGCACGTGGCTTCCGGATACCTTGAAAACGGTGTAGACCTGGAAGAATGCCTGACTGTCATATTTTTGTGTGCACGAAATCTTGAGAGCGATGGCCTGTTTTCAAGGGAGTTATGGGATTTGTCCGTGATGCTGGTGAACCCCGGGCGTACGCCAACAGAATTGCTTGATGTGCTCAAGCAGATTCAACGGAATTACCATCGACTTGTGTTGCGGGTCAGCGAAGCCTATGACGTCATGGCTGAGCACCTGGGATACAGCGTGGATGAAATGCGCGCTGTGCAGGGCAATTTCCAGCGCACCATGCATGACCTGAATAACCTGGTTCATTTTTCAGATTTGGCCAGAGCTCACGTCACCGATCATCAGATACAAAATTGATGACCTGGGCGAAGGTGCGAAGGGAAACGATCCATGGGATTTTGTTCACCTCTCGCATATTGAAGACATTACCCGGCGCGTCGAAGACTGGTCAGCAGTCAGTCTCCAGGCCCGTTATGGCGGCAAGGGTAGCGGGCTCATCTATATTTCGTATCTCGGCATTCCAACGCGTGACGCATTTATTATTCCAACGGTACTTCCCCGTTTAGACCTGCATGTGACGGAAAGAGAACGCCTGGAGCGGGAAATACTCAGGCATGTCCGGATACTTGAAAATGACATCTCGCTCAATGATGCTCAAGCGATGAGACTTGGTGACTCTGATGCACCACTTTTACTTGCGGTGCGTGGCGGCTCGGTGTTTTCGATGCCGGGTATGCTGTCCACCATCGTATTTGTCGGAATGACAGAAGCGGTTGCAGAAGTGCTCGCTGGCGAAGATGAATGGTTTGCCTGGGACTCCTATCGCCGCTTCCTGGCTTCTTATGCTGCGGCCGTCTGGCAGCTGGACATTGAGGAACTGGACCTGGTGGAGAAAGCCAAATGCCGCTATGGCGTGGGTCTGAAAACTGATCTGTCGGGAACTGCGATGCATGAGGTCGTGGAGGCATCCAAGCTCGCCATCCGTGAGGCGGGGCATGGTGAGCAACTCGACCTGATATTGAATGATCCCGAGTTTCAATTGATCACGGCAGTGCGGGCAGTTCACGGGTCATGGGATGCAGAGCGTGCCTGTCGCTACCGCGATATCAAGCATATGAGTGACAGTTGGCATACAGCCGTTATCGTTCAGCAGATGGCGTGCGGTAACCGTACCAATAAAGAGGATCTCAAGCCGGGAATGGACGAAATGTGTATTTCGCTGACCGGTGTTATACCCAATACGCGCATGACGACGTCCGGCATTCGGGTCTTTACTGGCGATGTGAAATTCAGTGCCTGCGGTGATGACCTGGTGGGTGGCCTGACTGCTGCAAAATCATTTGCAGCCGGTTCAGGAGCTGCAGGCCCAGGCGCCGATGCTGGAGCGCAAACTCAACCACGTCAGTGCGCGGCTCAGGCGCTACCTGGGATCGGACACGGAAATAGAATTTACTGTTGAGCGGGGCGTGCTCAGCATCCTGCAGACCCGCAGCGCCCAGGCGGAGCATCATTACAGCCCGCGCACATTCAAAGACCCGGGATCGGCGGATGGGCAGGGCATTGGAATCAGCGGTGGTGCTTTCCGCGGGGTGGTCGCCTTTGATGAGGATGACGTCGGGCGGTTGTTGCAATCCAGTGCAGGAAAGCAAAAAGAAGTAGATGGTATCTTGCTGTTGCTGGAAAATCCCATTCCTGATGAAATCCCATTGATTCTGTCGGTTGATGGTTTGCTTTGCGCTAAGGGTGGCTCGACTTCACATGCGGCGGTCGCCGTGCACGGCATTGACGACAAACCCTTCACCGCGGTGCTGGGCGTATCAGAATTACGGCTGTCCGGAAACCAGGCAGAACTGGTGCCGCCGGATGGTCGCTCAGCTCATCTCATCCATGCAGGAGATGTGGTTTCGATCCACGGGCAAACAGGAGAAGTATTCGCGGGGACACGTGATGTGCTCAGCGTCGCCGAAGCAACCCCGATTCCTGCAAACCGGGAGCCGTAAAACTTTAAACGTGTATCCGTGTAACAAGTTGTAACAAAGTAATCGGGTCCAAATCACGTTTATTCGACCTCGATTACCTATACTGAACATGGGAAAAAACCCCGAGGGCAAATACGAGAGGTACCTGGCCATGTCAGTCGAAACTTCAGGAAGTAAAGATAATGGAGGATTTGAACGCAAGAAACTGTCCACTGAGGCAATACTTGATTGGTTTACTTGCTTTCATACGCCACCAGACGCTGTGACTCAGCCCCATCCCGGAAAGCATCATATTGATTCGCAATGGGCGTTGAAACAGTTACGCCGCGAGAATTTCGATACGTGGCAGGGTCTGTTCAAACGTGGTTCGCTCGAAATTGAAATTTACCGACCACGGGGTCATGATCCACAGGAACCCCATTGGTGCGACGAAATCTACTTTATCATATCAGGTAGCGGCTATTTCAAAAACGGCGATGAGCGAAACCCGTTCAAGCGCGGCGACGTCATGTTCGTTCCGGCCGGCGTGGAGCACCGTTTCGAAGACTTCAGCGAAGACTTTGCCACCTGGGCGATTTTGCTCGGATCTGAGGGCGATTAATTCGCCGTAGGAACATAAATACAAACGCGCAGAACACAACCGCCTACTTGTCTAAAACAGCCAGTTATTTGGTTTCAGGGCGTGACCCTTCTATGCAGAAAGCCGGTGTACTGCGAATTTCAAGCGCCGTTGTAACATCGGTGCTGAAGGTCATACCGGCTTCGTGCAAAGTGCGCCAGCAACTGGCCATAACATCATTGGTCAGTTCTACGATATTCCGTTTGCTCTGACCGACATCCATATAAAAGAATACCTGGTACTCGATGTAGTTCGTGGCAAATGCCCGGATGCTGACAAGAGCCTGTGGTTCAGCCAGCACATCAGAGACACTCCGGGTGGTGTTCTCCAGCAAAGCGATGACCTGTTCCGGTTCGTCATGGTAGGCGATGCCGATGGTAAAACCCGGCCGTCGCAGGCCGTCACGGGTATAGTTGTAGAGCTCCTGGCTAAATATCTGCGCATTGGGAACGTAAACGTCACAGGCATCCGCAGTGCGCAGATGCACAGACCGGATATCAAGGGCTTTTACAGTACCCGTGAGGTCGCCTGTCATGATTAGATCACCCATTTCGAAAGGCCGACTGAAGACCAGAAAAATTCCGGCGAGCAGATTTTGACCAATTTCCTTGAATGCAAAGCCGAGAACAATGGCCAAAATACCGCCGGTGGCCAAAAGGCTCGCGGCAATGCCCTGAAGGCCCATCACCCCAAGCGCCATCAGGACACCGGCAAAGCGCAAGGTCCAAGTGATTAAACGTTGGACAAAACCCATATTGCCATGGCTTCGTTTACTGCGCTGAAGCACCTGGCCAGTGATTCTTCCGCTGAGGCTTCCGGCGATCCAGAAAACCCAGAGAAGGACGATCGCATAGATCAGCTTGGGAGAAAAACTGAGGAATGACTGCCAGTCAGTACGCAAACTTTCGATGATGAATTCCATCTGTTAAGACTATACCCCTTATGCCGTGCAAAACAGAGGAACGTAGTGACCGGAATGCACACTGCCTATACTCGACCGGGTTGTACTCCTTTACCGCTCCATTTCACGCCAACTCCAATCACAGGGCGAACAAATCCATATCAATTCCAGGTCAGACACATACTCGGTAGCCGCGGATAAGTAAAACAAACCCCATGTTGTCTGATTCAGGCAAAAAATTAGCAGCTTATGCTTTTCCGCCAGAGCGATTAACGCCTGCTTGGTCGCGAGGCTCATCATCGTACCCGTCGGGTTATGGGGGTCATTGAATGCAATATACCGGGTATTGGTTTTGATCGCCGCTGTGGAGTATCGCCTGCGCTGTTAGTGTCATACCGGTTTGTGCGCCAGGGAAAATAACGATGTTATCAGCGCTAATATTGGAGCCATACAACCGGGCGATTTGCCGCCGCAGATGCATTTTCAACCATTTCCCGTTTCTTGCATACAAGCGGACCACCGGTCAGGAAGATAGTATCAACTTATCAAATTCCGGCTTAACAACTTAGACCGTTTTGCACACCCTGCAATTATTTCACAATCTGTGTCGTACGCGGCTATACTCGCGTGTCTTGTTCACAGAGCCTGACCAGACATGTCTTCATCGAGATCACGCGTCGTCATTATCGGCGGCAACTTTGCCGGCCTGGTTGCAGCATCCCGCCTGTCCCGTGATCATGATGTGACGCTTGTCGATGCGCGCGCCGATTTTGAGTGGACACCCAATATCCACGAAATATTGTCGGGTGTGAAGAGCCGTGAGAGTGTTGTGCTGCCGCGCGCAGCGTGCGTCAGCCGCTACGGTCATACATTCGTGCACGATATCGTTACATACATCGACCGTGACCGTAATTTGGTGAGCACCGGTGGTGGGTTGGAGTTACCGTTTGACGCCTGCCTGATTGCTGCCGGCAGCCAAAGGACCACATTCGGTATCGAAGGTGCGGACCAACATGCTTTGGGTCTGCGTCTTGTTGACGATGCGGTGCGTATCGCCAGTCGGCTCGACAAACTCGCCCGTCGCAAACGCAGGGCCTCGGTGGTGATAGTTGGCGGTGGTGTATCCGGCATTGAAGCCCTGGGAGAGATCTTGCGGCGACGTGCGCAGGGCGACGAATTTGATATTCACGTGGTTGAACTCGAGTCACGAATTCTCGAACGACAAACCAGCAGCCTGGCCGATGATGCGGTGAAACGCTTCGCGCCATACCCGGTGACGCTGCACACCGGTTCCGTTGTCACACGCGTAGACGCCCGTAGCGTAACCCTTGCGAGTGGTAAGAAACTGGCCGCGGATTTATGTATCTGGTCTGCGGGTATGACATTACCGGGTTTTTTGCGTGACACGGGGCTTAACCCCGCCAGTGATAAGTGGTTACCCGTGAATGACACCCTGAAGAGTCGCTACGCGGACAATATTTTTATTGCAGGTGATTGCGCAGGCTTGCCAAAGCCGGTTCGCAAGCAGGCCTATTATGCGATGGACATGGGTGAGGTCGCGGGCGACAACATCACCCGTCTGCTCGCCAATCGACCACTGCGTCCGTTCCGCGCTGCGCCGAGACCCATGCTGATTTCCTTCGGCGATATAACCACCTGGCTGGTTGCCGGAGAAAGCGTTGTCGCCAGCCCGGTGTTGGCCTCTGCCAAGGAAGGCGTCTACCAGCTCACCATGGCTTGCCTTGCATCGCCGGAAGAACCGCTTCGCTATGGGGCAGATGTGGTGGGCCGGGCCTTGATGGCCACACGTGAGCTTTTACTGCCACAGCTAACACCCCACAAAGTGCTCGATGGGCTTACTGGTAGTCGCATCATCTTCTGACGACGATTTTGGTTCTGACCGATTGGACCAGGTGAAGTCTAAGCAAACGTTCTGGGTACTCAGCTTCCCGTTCCCACTGCGCCTTCTGTTTTCCATCCGGCCTTTCGTCATGGGCAAAGTGTTGGGCATTGTCTATCGCACCATTGCGCTCGGCCCGCAACAGGGACGTAAGGTATTCTATATACCGGACTTTGCCTCAATTTTCCAAACATAGGACTGTCTTTGATCAGCCCGGTTGGTCCTGTGAAATTCGTTGCCGCTGTTACCTATTTGAATTACAACAGAACAATTATCACTGTACTTGTCACTTTTCTGCGCATTGACGATCCTTCCGACACTTACTCCAAATGGTTTACCCGCAATAGTGATTTTTGCACTTTCAACTACATAACTTGATGGGGCACTGCGTGAGATCTTGTTTAACTCTCCAAGGACATAACCATGGTTATAAACAAATAGGGAATTTGCCGACAAGCCGGGGCCATAAGATAGACAGAAAATAACAAGTGCAGTAAACAAGTATTTCATTAAAAAAACCTATCTAAAATCTGACCTCTCGGCCGGACATGCAATCAGAGTTCATGCTTGGAGTTCCAGCCCTGCTTTGCGCAGGCCCTCGATTATATGCGCAGTGTGTTCCGGATCAAACCATTGCCCCAGGTCGACGTGTATGGTTTTTGCGATATCGGGATTTATTTCCAGCAATTCCTGCAAGGCCCTGGAAGCCGACTCAAGGTCGCCCAGCTGGCCGTATGCTGCGCACAGCATGGCGCAGGTTCCCCAGTGGCCCGGAATGTTGATTTTAAGCGCAAAGCTCAGCGTGCTGCGGTAATCACCCTGGAGATAAGCGTGGAAGCAATCCGTGATCCAGTACCAGCCGGGGTGATTGGGGTTGAGCTGCTTGGCACGGATCGAAAATTCCCGGCCCTTTTCCAGCTCGCCTGAGTAGGACAATAACTCACCGAGGAAGGCAATGGTGTTGCCGTCCATCGGGTTCAGTTCCACCGCCCTCATCGCCGCGTTTCGAAAGCTCTCGATCTCCCGCCGGAAAAAGAGTGCCTGCGCCAGACCAAAATAGCCCATGTGGTTGTTCGGTGCGGCCGCAACTGCGCGCCGTGCAGCCGATTCTGCCTGGGTCAGAAAATCTTCGTCCGGATCAAATCTTTGTCCGTGCGCCTGTGCAAGGAGCAATGCGAGCATGGCCCACGCATCTGCATAGGCCGGCTTTTTTTGCACCGCCAGCTCCAGTCCGGATCGCGCCGCTTTGAACTCCTCAGCCGTGAGCCGCCAAAAATAATTAAAACTGCGCAGAACAGCCTGGTAAGGGCTCAATTGCTCAGGTGCCTTGTGGAGCACCGCCTGGCTCATACTTTGGGGCAATACTCCGTTCATGTCGGCCACGGTGGAGACAATGCGGGGGACCAGCTCGTCCTGCAAGTCAAAAACAGATTCAGGGCTGAACGTCCGGTCATAGGTCTCCGCCCATAAATGTGCTCCAGTTACTGTGTCCACTACTTGAACAGCGATACGCAACCTGGACCCGCCCAGTCTAAGACTGCCCTCCATCCGGTATCTGGCGTTAAGTTCCGCGCCGGCATTTGTATCCCCAACCACAAGAAGATAAGAGAAACGCGATAAGCCCGTTACGATGTCCTCGCTAAGACCTTCGGCCAGCTCGACCAGGTCCGGGTCCGTACCCCTGTATTTGAAGGCTTGCACGCCCACCCAGAATCCTTCTTTGCCATGCGATGCTGTCTTCGATGGCGGGGCAGTGGATATACCGGGAGGCACGGGGTCATTTGAAAGCAAGCCACTCAACCGCCCGGCAAACGCTTTCCGATCTTTGTCATCAAGTAACTGTGTCCACTGACGCTCCCGGAATTTGTCCGGTACCCGTGCCAGCCGCTCAGGAATCTGGTCTATAACGACCGGGAAAAGGAAGGGTTTGTCGTCGGCCATCAGGTACGACCGATCAATGGCCAGTTTCCACTCCAGGCGGAAGTAACCCTCTTCACGTGCCTGTGTGCTGGCTGAAATGACCGGTACGAACAGGGCGCATTCCTTGATCTGCTTGCGGATCGATAAATCCCAGGCGTCCCCGCTGCGCAGTTCACTTTGATCGAACCACACCTCCAGACCCGCTTCACGCAGAGAGCCACAGATCTGTCGTGCAGCATCTGTGTCCTCGGAAGAGTAGCTTAGGAAGATTGCGTCAGGTTTTTCTATGGCGGTCACCCTCGAATCAGCTGGGGTCAGAGTCAAGTGCCAGAGTGTACTGTTATTTGTGAGCGCTTTCATCCCACTTGAATGGTGGCAATAATCCAGCTACTGGAAGACGTAGGTCCCAGGCGCATCAGCCAGGGGTTTGAGGCCTTTGCGGCTGGCTCCCATGGATGGCGGTTTTACCTGGGCACTCATTTGTGAGTCCAGCCACGCATCCCAGGCTGGCCACCAGGAACCCTCTTTGGCTTCAACGGTTTTGAACCACCTGTCTGGGTCTATGAATTTATCATCTGTAAATTGGGTGTGCATGCGGTAACGGCGGCGGGGGTGGGCGGGGCCGCTGATTACCCCAGCGTTGTGCCCGCCACTGGTTAGCAAAAATGTTCGATCCGTATTGGTTAATCCAATTATTTTATAGACGGATTTCCACGGGGCTACATGGTCCGTTTCGGTACCCAATATGAACATGGGTGCACGAATGTCCATCAAGGATACCGGCCTGTCACCAACAACAAACTTGTTGCGTGCCAGCTCGTTTTTCAGGAACAGTTGATGCAGATAATCGGTATGCATCCGATAAGGCATCCGGGTGCCATCTGCGTTCCAGGCCATCAAGTCATTTGGGGCCTGATTGTTACCCATCAGATAACGATTAACGGCGCTGCCGTAGAACATGTCGCTGGCCCTTAGGGCGCCGAAGGTACCGCCCATGTTTTCGCTATCCAGATAACCTTTCTTCCACATATATTTGTCAACGAATTCCAGTTGACTGTCACTGATAAAACGCAGCACTTCGCCCGCTTCGGAAAAATCTCCCTGGGCTGCAAACAAAGAGATGCTTTCCAATGGTTCTTTTCCATCCCTGGCCATGGCTGCCGCGCCAACCAGCAGTAACGTACCGCCAATGCAATATCCAACCGCATGAATTTTCCGTTTGGGTACTATTTTTCCTATCGTATCCAGCGCCGCAAATAAGCCTTTTTCAATGTAGTCTTCAAAGCCGATGTCGCGATCATCTTTCACCGGATTTTTCCAGGAGATGATGAATACGGTTTTACCCTGTTCTACCAGGTACCTGACCAGCGAGTTCCTGGGGGACAGATCCAGAATGTAGAATTTCATGATCCAGGCAGGCACCAGCAGCACTGGTTCAGCGCCAACCTTCTCTGTTTCCGGTGAATATTGGATCAACTCCATCAGGTCATTTCTGAAAATCACCTTGCCCGGCGTTACGGCAACGTCTTTTCCAACCTGAAAATCGTCAGAAGAATAGGGCGATTTTTTTCTCAGCTTACTCACGGTGTCCTTGGCGAGTAATTTCACGCCACGGGCCAGGTTGAGACCTTTTTGCTGAATGGTTTCCTGTTGTACGTCGGGATTGGTTAGCAGGAAATTCGCGGGCGACAACATATCCAGAACTTGTCCCGTTATGAACTTCACGAGTTCCTGGTGGTTTTCACTGACCCCCGCGACATCTGAACCGGCCTCGTGCCACCAGTCTTTACTGGTTTGGTGCGCCTGAGCCATGGCATTAAATGGCCAGCGTTGCCAGTTTTCGCTGCTCACGCGTCTTTCGAGGTTGCTTGCCGGGCCTTCAATGGATTGCTTGAGCATTGCGGCCGCGCTGTACATGCCAAGCTGGGCGCCCTTCTTGACGAAACTCTGGGCCAATTGAAACTGCTTACCGGGAGAAATGGCCAAATGACTCAACCAATCCAGGTAGGCCATGCTGATCTCGATGGGCGACATGCCTTTGAAGGCCCTGGCCACTGTTGCCCTGAACTCGTTATCCATTCGCGAGACGGAGTTACCGTCAATCAGCGTGTCACCACTCAGGACATCGCTGATGGTCTTTGTAATTGAATTGAGTCGTTCATTGATGTCACTTTTTTTATCTTCACCTGACTTTCTCATTCGTGAGAACTCCCACCCGTCTTGACTGACAACTGTAACCCCAATGTGACTAAAAGCGTATGGTTTTTGCCGGGCAATTAGTCCGGATGCCTTAAGTGAGAGATTTCGGCCAATAACAACACTTCCAATATCAGGGAAAGTTGCTGGGCGACGAAGCCTCAATTCAAAGCGTATCAACAGCGGGCAGTGCACCCGGCAGCACCCGGTTTCAATCCAACACGATCGCCAGGACGCGATCACTTACTGGAGAGTGCTGTGGCCAAAAAAGATGTTGCCAAAATTGGGGCCTTCAAGCTGACTGCTAGGGCGGATGCACCCGATTTTCGAGACTTCACCTACCAACCGGCCCTGGTTACACTCAAACCCAGCCTGCCAGTTCCGGAAGGTCTTCATATCCGAAACCAGGGCGCCACCAACGCTTGCACCGGTTTTGCCCTGGCGGCCGTGATCGATCGACTGATCATTGAAAGCAATCGCAAGACCAACGATCACCACATTCAGGTAAGCGCGCGCATGCTGTATGACATGGCACGGCGTTACGACGAGTGGGCGGGCGAGGAAGACGAGGGATCCAGCTGTCGCGGCGCCATCAAGGGCTGGTACAACATGGGCGTGTGCCGGGAGAGCCTCTACCCCGACGAAACCGAAGACCGCTCAACGTACGACATAAAGGCCGCCAAAGACGCCCGCAACAATACGATCGGCGCCTACTACCGCCTGGGTACGCGTATCTCCGACTACCATGCCGCGCTGCTCGGAAGTCGGCGCCATCTACTGTTCCGCCAATGTGCACAAAGGCTGGAATAAGCCGACCCGGAAACCGGTCAGATCATTTATGACAAAAAAGTCGAGGGCGGCCATGCCTTCGCCATCGTTGGCTATGACGACCAGGGCTTTTGGGTGCAGAACTCCTGGGGCGAAAACTGGGGTAGCAACGGAACCGCTCTGTGGACCTACGAAGACTGGTTGTTGAACATCAGTGACGCCTGGGTATTTCGCATGGCCTTGCCGACCCCGCAGATCTGGGCCCTGCCCCCGCGGCATGGCGTGCAAGCCAGCTCGGCAGAACGCTCTGTCAAACCTGGCCGGGCTGAAATCGCCGGTCACTTCATCCATGTGGATGACGGCCAGTTCCAGGACAAGGGACGCTACTGGAGCACCCTGGATGACGTTTGTCTGACCGCCGACCTGGTGGCGAACTCCACCAAGTATGACCATCTGCTCTTCTATGCCCACGGCGGCCTCAACAGCCCCGGTGCTTCGGCACGACGCATCGCGGCCATGAAGGAAACCTTCAAAGCCAACCGCATCTACCCGTACCACCTGATGTACGACACCGGCTTGCTGGAAGAACTCAAGGACGTGATCATCGGCCATCGACAAAAAGCCGAGGCCCGCGCCGGTGGCATTAAGGACTGGGTCGACACCCTGGTCGAAAAACTCACTCGCGTACCCGGACGCGCACTGTGGCGCGAAATGAAGTCCGGCGCCGAACTGCCATTCAACGATGACAACGCCGGCTCGCAAACACTGGCTGCATTTATCGATGCCTTTCGCGCCTCCGGTAATCCCAAAAAAATCCACCTGGTCGGACACAGCACCGGCATGATACTGCTCACGCACCTGTTGAAGCGGCTGGAATTATTGTCACCCGACCTGGCTATTGAAACCGTCAGCCTGCTGGCGCCGGCGGGTACAGTGCAATTGTTCACCGACCATGTGCAACCTTACCTGAGGGCGCCCTACCCCGGCTTCCGTGTCTCGGAACTGAGCATCTACAACCTGACTGACGAACTGGAGCAGGATGACCAGGTCTCCAAGGCTTACAACAAATCACTGTTGTACCTGGTTTCAAAAGCGTTTGAAGAGGACGTGCCCGAGAAAATCCTGGGCATGCAGAAATACAGCAAGACCGTGGAGCAGCGGAAGAATCTATCCAGGCTGACGATTCATTATTCAGCTGGTGATGTACCGGGCGCGCGGGTAACGGAAAGCGAGACGCATGGCGGATTCGATAATGACCCGTTGACGATGAATCACGTATTGCGGCGAGTTTTGGGCAAGAAACCGGATGTGCCATTCAGTAAGGAAAATTTGACGTATTGAATCGTAAGTCTCCCCATTAAGTACACAGTTCATAACTGGAGTTTTCCAGTTTTAATTTCCTCATGTACATAGCTGGCGGGCAGCCATTCACGCAATCCTGGGCGACCGGGAATTAGCTAAAAGCGGCCCATGCGACGATAGCCATTGTGATTATGGCGACCCAGCGTTCCATTTTTTCCAACTGGGGCCACATGAAAAATGTCCAGATCAGCATTGCTACCAAGAGTAAAGGAAAGAACCATTCCATTATTTTTGTCCGATGTAAATCAAAAAATGCGCACCTCTTTACTGTTCACATTGAACCCCATCAATTTACCAGTTGCTATTCGGGTCAAGTGGTACCAAGTGCTTTCACTGCAAATTGTTACATATTTTGTATTCCAACTGACGCTAGTCGTCACTTTTTTCCGGCAAGGAGGTATTTTTCCAACGAACTAAATCCCTTAACTCATTAATTACTTATTCTATTTTCTGGATAAGACCAATGTGGCACAAATAATGCATGTATATCATTGAAACTTAATTTTCCATACCTCATGGGGAGAAGTAGCTCATGCGCAAGTTAGTCTTAATGATTGTCATCGTGTTGGATCTGATTCTGGTTGCCAGCTTTCTGGTTTGACGAAAATCAATCCTCACGCAGTCCCCTCGTACCTTCTTCCTGTCTGTTGCTAGTCCCTTGGGCTAGCCTAAAAAAGTTGGTCTCGAGTTTCAAGTTAGTATATTCAACTGACATGCAGGTTAGCTCATTGCACTGCGATGGCTGCTATTAACATCCAATAACTCTTTGACTCCCTTTGGCACTTGACTCTGACCCCGGAATTCCGGAATTTAATAACAGGCCTTGGCCGACGCTCTGAATACCTGGAAAGTGTCTTGGGAAGAGAGCATCAGTTGCGAATAAAAGGCCTGGTCACCAGCGGCGGCGTGCAGTGCGCAAGCGCCATTGAAGGTGCCTGGTATGCCGTCCAGAATCATGGCCGGCATGGGTTCGTTTTTAGTATTTGTGTGCAATGTTCCATCGACGATGCTATTGAATTGGAACGCCCGACAGCCGTTATAGGCGTCGGCAAACGGGCTTTCGGTGACCGGTGAGACCCATAAATAATAGGCGCCACGGATGCTGAAAATATCCGGGGCCGAAAACTTCTCAAAGCCCAGCGCCCGGGCATCGGCATTCAGCAATAGTGTATTGACGTAGCGCCAGGCGGGGGGATTGGTAACGGCGCATGGTTGTGCGCAGCTCAACAGTACAATCCGGTTCTCAAAAGGATCGAGCTGGACACAAAGGACGGCCAGATAAAGCGCATCATCATCGCTCAGCCAGCCCGGCTCACTCAGTACCGAACACTTGGACAATTCGTCACTGAGGTCGCGAATGTCAATCAGCGGTGCGCCCGCCACCGGTGGTTGGGTGGCACTATCTGCCTGGTTATTGACCGGGTCATACAACCCTGCGCCAAACAGTTTGATTTCAGGTGCGTCTTTCAATTGATCGGCGCGTGCTGCTTCACGATAGCCCAGCCAGCCGGTTGCTGATCACCGTTGGGTTTTGCTCTGGCCAAAGCAACGAAGTTGATACCGTGGAATAGCTTAACCAGGTCTCGTCGCCACCTGTTTCGGTATCCAGCGACGGGTCAAAAATTCCATGTACCGCATCATTGGCGAAACTCAGGCGGTTGGAACCCTCAGTATCGATGACACATTGCGTAGCATCACAAACCTGGCCTTTTACACCGGTGATTTTGATCACGCTCGAAAGCTTGTCACCATCGACCCCTGCAAGGCCGAAAAAACCATGGTTAGCGTCTGTGAAATTCAACGAAAGACTACCCCAGAGGCTCAACTCCGAAGGCGGTGATGGTTGCTGGAAACTACCCGCTTCGCCGACCAGCATATTGACGCTAAGATCAGTATCGAACGCTATCGAGTCCGACAACACCTCACTGACCAGCCATAGCCGTTGTCCTGAATCTACATAGCCATAAAAGGTAATTACCAGTCCTGAGTCCGTCTCCAGTAAGTAATACCCCTCACCGTCATAGGTCGGATCAAACCATGCTCCAGAGACGCCTGCGCAGACTTCTGCGGCCTTTGCCGAACTGCAGAAAATACCGGCTAAAGGCATTACGATGGCGATCAAGAGCGCCAGTGAATTGATTCGAAGTTTCGACATCAGGCCATAATAATTGGGGTCAGAGTCAAGCGCCAGAGTCATCGGCGTAAATAAAATTTTTGGGGCCACCAGAATTTACCCCTGAAAGAAATCGGATCGCTTCTGGGTCTAACAAAGAGTGGATTCCGAGAATACTGTGTCGCTCCTACGGGACTGTCTCCACGCGCGACGGCATTCAAGCAGCGCTTCTTTATCTGCGGTAAAACCGCACTACTTTTATCGACTGCGCCTGCGATGTGGCAGAATAGCCCACGTGCAGCAAGGGGATATTCCCTCTTTATGAGTTTTTTCGAAGAACTGAAACGACGAAACGTATTCCGCGTGGGTATTGCCTATGCGGTCGCGGCGTGGGTGCTGCTTCAACTTACTGATGTGGTCGGTGAGATTCTGGAGCTGCCAGAATGGGGCGGAAAGCTGATCCTGCTGGCGGTGGTGGTCGGGTTCATCCCGGCCCTGATCATAGCCTGGGCATTCGAATTAACTCCGGAAGGCGTGAAACGCGAGTCGGAGGTAGACCGCAGCCAGTCTGTGGCCCCAAAGACCGGCAAGAAACTGAACGCGATGATCGTGGTGTTGATGGCGGTTGCCATCGCCTACCTGCTGTTCGACAAATTTTACCTGGCGACGTTAGAGCTTGAGTCACCTTCAGAGGCGGCTGTCAGCAGGGCTGAAGTCGTCGAGGTTTCTTCTTTACCGGAATCGCCGCAGACCGGGCAGGTTAAACCCAGCCGCCAGTCCATTGCCGTATTACCCTTTAAGACACGCAGCACGAACGAGGAAGATCAGTTCTTTTCCGACGGCATGCACGACGACCTGCTCACGCAGTTGGCCAAGATCAGCAGCCTTAAAGTGATTTCCCGTACCTCGGTAATGGAGTATCGCGAAACCACAAAGAATATGCGCCAGATCGGTGACGAACTGGGTGTCGCGGCGATCCTCGAGGGCGCGGTCCAGCGCGCCGGCCAGCAGGTGCGCATCAATATGCAGCTGATCGATACCGATAGTGACGAACACCTGTGGGCCGAAACCTACGATCGCGCCTTATCCGTCGATAACCTGTTCGCCATCCAGTCTGAAATCGCGCTTGCTATTACGGAAGCTCTGCAGGCAACGCTGAGCCCGGCCGAGAAGGATCAGTTGGACCGGCAATTAACGGACAACCTGGATGCCCTGGAGTCCTATCGGCGCGCAAAAATACTGGCTGAAGAGTACATTGTGGAAGACTTGGACCGGGCCGAGATGGAATTGCGGCATGCACTGGATCTGGATCCCGGGTTTGCCGCCGCCCTGTCGTTGCTGGCCCACGTCAATCTGGCTCGTTGGTGGGCCATAGAAAAGAACCCGGAATACCTGGTCGCAGCCCGGGAGCAGATTGATCGGGCGCGCCAGATAGATCCGGAATTGCCTGAGATTGACATTGAAGAAGGCTACTACCACTACTGGGGCTTCCTTGATTACGAACCCGCATTGGCGTCGCTGGAACCGTTGCTGCCGGTCTATCCCAACAACATTGATCTCCTTGAAGTTATTGCGTTTGTAAACCGGCGTTACGGCCGCTTCGACACGGCACTGGAATTTTTACTCCGGGTGGAGCCCCACGCTCCGCGCGATCTGAATGTTCTCTATTCCATTGGCGAAACCTATGTGGCCCTGCGCCGCTGGCCAGAAGCGCAGACTTACCTGGACAAGGCGATCAGTATTGATCCTAATTTTGCGCGGGGACACCAGTTACACGGAGCAATCCTCGCCGGCCGGGACGGTGATTTCACGGGAGCGGTCCGCTACCAGGGCCTCGCAGCCCGCGAACTCCCTTACGAAAGTCTGGTCTATTGGAATTTTCAACTGCTGGCCGGAAATTTCGAAGGTGCGATGGCGGCGGCAGAGGTCGTGTCAGACACAGATTTATACCGCGAACGCTCACCGCTGAGCATGATGCGGGGACTCACCCTGCGACACTTCGGCAATCCGGAAGCGGCGACCCCGCTACTGCTGGAAGCAAAAAAGCAGTTGACCGCCAGGCTGGAGGAAAAGCCCGAAAATTTCGAGTTGATGAGCTCTCTGTGCCAGACCAACGGCGCGCTGGGTGAAACCGGGCAAAGCATCACTTCATGCGAGGCTGCTCTTGCCGCTATGCCGGGTGATGCTTTTCTTGCACCGGTTCAGTGGATCACACTGGCATCCGGCCTGGCGATGGGTGGCGCTCCTGATCGGGCCATGCAAGTGCTCTGGTCACTTGCGGATTCACCCGTCGGACCGAGTACCAAAGAATTGCTGGTCGACCCGAGACTGGAAAGCCTGCACGAACTTGAAGACTGGCAGCGGTTGATCACCGCGCTGGATGCCCGGCTGTGAGTTTCTTCAAAGAGTGGTCGAGCCGTCATTGAAAATGATCACCCCGCAACCCGATGTCATGGGCAGAATGCTGGGTATCGTCTACCGCACCATCGCCACCCACCCAGGATTGGAATTCAGCCCCCGGTATCCAAAATTGCGCAGGCTTCATGGAAAAGGGCTTTTGTTCACCTCATACTCGTGTCAGTCTTCCATTTATGAATATCACAATGACAAAATGGTCGATAATTGCGGCGGTTTTTGTATCCATCCTGACCTTTCTTTTTCTGCCCTCGGAAATCTACCTCCGAAACCCGGTTGAGTTCGTTTCCACCCCCAGCCTGCTAGCCCGGGATCTGCTGGTCTGGTCGAGTGTCGCTGCAATTGTACTGACCTTGCCCGCATTGATTCCGGTATCAGGATGGCAACGGGCCTGGCTGATGCTGCTGGGCTCCCTTGCTTTTGCTTTGTGGGTGTCGGGAGTTTTTTTGGTACCTGATTTTGGATCCATGGACGGCACCAGTTTCCACCTGGAGCGGCACACAGCCATACTGAATGTCCACACCGTTATTTTCATTGTAGCGCTGGCGACCGCTGCTTTTGGGATGTGGAAGTGGCCTGGTTACATGATTCGCGGCCTGGTCGTTCTCGGCGCCGGCCTGGCCGTCTTGACGGTGAATAATTTCTATTCGGTCAGCGCCAGTCAGGATGCACAATTTGAGCCGGTAGATCCGGCGGAGATCGCGCTTTTTTCCTCTGAAAAGAATCTGCTGATCCTCGTTCTTGATACGTTTCAATCGGACATTCTGCAGGAAATCACAGAAACCCAACCGGGGTTGCGCGATGCGCTGGATGGCTTCCAGTTTTTTCCGGACACCCTGGGTGTTGCCCCCACCACTTATCTGACCATGCCGGCTTTTCACTCCGGTGTTTCCTATGACCGGCTGATTTCGCTGCCTGCGTTCTACGACCAGGGTATCAGGCAGGACTCATTCCTCGGCGAACTGGCCCGCAATGACTACCGCGTGGATATCGTCAACCCCATTGCCGGTGTTTGTCCTGAAGATGTGGACGTGTGCAAGAACCAGGAGCATTTGCTACTCAACTCCCGGCAAGTGACAGAGACGGAAGCTCTGCGTCTGGCCGACCTGGGCATATTCAGGGCAACCCCCGGGCAGTTAAAAAAACTGGTATTTCAAAATGGCAGTGGAATTGCCAGCAGGGTACTCAACGAAATTCCACTGACCGGCCTTGAACACCGCATTTATAACGCCAATTCCATTTTGCAAATGGTTGCGGACGAGCTAACCACAACAGAGCGTTCGCCCACCGCCAAATTGATTCACCTGCTAAACACACATCCTCCGTTCATGTTTGATGAAGAATGCGTGTTTATCGGAGTCACTCAGATCATCGACCGTGGCCATCAAACCCGGCAAACTGAATGCGCAATGAAGTGGGTTCTTTACCTGTTCGACGCAATGAAGCAAGGCGGAGTCTATGATAACTCCCTGATCATTCTCACCGCTGATACCGGTGCCGGCAGCATTCATGCTGAAGACGACCTGTCTTCACTTTATGCGCAGCAGCATGGCGTTGCACCGGGTGAACTCGGCCGGTTAATCGGTGGTGCGAATCCGGTGCTGGCCATAAAACAGCCCGGGGCAAGAGGTGCAATGCAGACATCCTTGATCCAGGCCCAGTTGACTGATATCCCGAAAACAGTTTGCGTATCCACGGGCGACTGCAGCAACGGTCTCGGACTGGACCTTGGCAGTGACCGGGATGAGCTCAGAGCCAGAATCTATCATTATTACCAGTTCAAACATGAATACTGGGGCCTGGATTATATTCCGGGAATCACGCAATACTCGGTGCTGGGACCTCTTTGGCTGGAGTCGTCCTGGACACAGTCCCCTGATGACGGAGCGCCGCAGGAGATCCTGCGGCTCGATTTCTCAAACGAAGATGAACCCGGCGTTTTCGGGACCGGTTGGGGAGCCGTTGAAACGGAGAGTGAACGTGTCAGCAAGCGCTGGGCGATAGCGAGCCAGGCGGAACTGCTATTACCCCTGCCAACGGGTAAAAACCTGGTGTTTTTATTCAAAACCTATCAGGCTCCTTCTGCGAACCAGCAGGAAATGACGCTCAAAGTCAATGACCAGATCATTGGTTCAAGGACTCTGCGGGAGGGTCTGTGGGATGTCTATATGCCAGTTCCCGCAACAGTCATTTCAGACGGTCAGGCCAGAATTTTGCTGGAATTTTCCGAGCTGCAGAGCCCGGGGAATAGTGACGAACGTGAACTGGCAGCCGCCTTCTTCAGCCTGGCTGTGTACCAGAAGTAAAGCCGGGTTTTACACACAGGTACAGAATTCTGTCACCCCGGTTCACTTCCTCCATGCGTTTTATTTCAAAAAAATCTGCCAGGGCGGATTCCAGGCCTTCACGGCTGTAATCCTGGTACTTGTCTTCCTTGTTCCGCAAAAGCGTTGTCACCTTGTCATCATTTCGCGAAACGTATTCAATCACCAGCCTGTCCGTCAGTCCGGCCAGCCATTCGATAAAATCCGGCAAGGGGATGTTTGCACTGATCACGATGTGATGAATCAGTGCCAGGCAGAGAATCATGTCAGGCTGACTGCGGCTGTGCAGGTCACCTCGTTCGCAGTTGCGCCAGCCCCAGTTCGGTGACGGGTCAGCCAGGTTCTGTACCAGGGGCAGAATGTTGTCCGGTGCATCCCGATCAGAGTAAAGCCGCTCTACTGCGACATGGTCGATGTCCATGGCTACGACCTGGCGGCAGCCCGCCGCGGCAATCCTTGAGAACTGGCCCGTGTTGCAGCCAATGTCCCAGACATTTGCGGGTTTCTCACTTTCGATTGCGTTCCGTACAAAAGCTTCTTTCTGTTGATGGTCCTGAGCAGAATAATTATGAAACTCCGCATAGTCGCCCCACTCGGAACCCGTGGCTTCCCAAACCAGCCCCTTGATGAGTTTCTGCATCTTGCGGACGTTGGCCAGGATCAACTCCTGGTTGAAACCGGCAGATTTAAGGTTTGACCGGACGTTTTCGCTCGACCCACCATAACGCCTGTCCAGTTTGGACTGCAGCCAGACATGACCCAGCACGCCTTTACGAAAGCGATCACGAAAGCCAAACAACGCAGCGGCCGTCTGTACGTCAATGCCGTTAATCGACGAACGCATGAACGGCTGGAAATTACACCGTTTGTAAGACTGCAACAGCAGCGGAAACAGAAACATTTCGCAAAACTGGCGATACCCGGCCCAGGGCTCGCCTTGGCGCAGTGGTTCGAAAGAAGGAATATCGATAAAGACCGGCTTCTTATCGATGAACTGGATGTTGTAAGGCGTTGCATCTTTTAGCGTGAAATCGTTGCTGACTGCCCGCTCTACCAGGTGCAATTGTAATGCAGCAGCATCCCTGAGCATGCTGAAAGTCCATTCATACGGATAGCTGATCACCGGAACGCGGTCATGCTCAAGAAAACCCGCCCATTGGCTTTTCACGTCTTCCGGCAACGGGATTTCTTCCCCGAAAATTTCGCGGGTGCCGATCAACTTGCCGGCTTTTTCCAGTTCCTGGTAAAAACCCTGCTGCCGAAGTTGCCGGAAGCTCTCCAGGGCGGTCGAACTGAGACCACGAAAAACCCGGCCATTGAAGTGATAAACCCGCCCGTCGCGATCACGGAACGATCCCGCATTAACCTTGGCGGAAATTTCACTCATGACAAATTCAGACAGAGTTGTCTTCGGCTTTTTCTTTCTTGCCAACGCCCAGGAATACCCTGAGCTTGTACCAATAGAGTTTAATGACTACGCCGATGGCGGCGATCCCCCCAAGGATGACCTGCAACATCATGCTGCCGGTGCCCGGGTCCAGGTATGCCTCGGCATTGACAGAGAGGCTCGTTAACGCGCAAAGCACCATGAACTTAATTAGGTAGGACTTATTGATATTCAAAAAAACGTACTCCAAATTTCTCTGCCATTTTATCAGCAAAAGGCCCCAGCTACCGTTTATCCGGTTATTGGATGTCGTTCGCTAGCAGCTTTGGTCACGATCTGGGCACAAAAGATAGAAATGCCTCACATGAACTACCACAGGGTCAATGACCGCCTTGTCACCGGCGGCCACTTCGTCGACGACGGTCTTGCCGAGTTGAAGGCGCAAGGTGTGACAGTGGTCGTCGTTGAAGGGGTTGACGAAAACGAAGCTGCAAAAGACCTCCATGCGGTCTGGACGCCAGGCGAAGAGAATCAAAAGTGGGCCGATTACATCGAAGAGATCAAAGCTTCAATGTTGTAATCCGGCGGTGATCAACCAGATACCCGCTGAATTTTTGCCGGTTTATCCTATGCTATTACATACGCAGGCCGGAAATATAAAAAGCCCCCCGGCCGAGACTAAAGGAGAGCTAAGTCATGCCATTGAAACTTTTACATTCATCGCTGAAAAAAGGAACGTATTTCTGCCTGATCCTGGCGCTTGCCTTGGTCGCCGCATTGCCGGTTACGGTAATTGCTGACGAAACCTGCATGTCGCCCTACATGGCGAAAATTGTCGGCCAGGAAGACTATGTATACGTCTGGACCCTGGGTGCAGAAGGCGTGGGCGATGAGCAGGACAAGCTGGTGACTGTCGATGTAAACCCGGCCTCACCGGGTTACGGCAAGGTGGCTAACTCGTTGTCCGTTGGCGGGCGCAACGAGGCACATCACTCAGGCTTTACCGATGACCGGCATTACCTGTGGGCCGGCGGACTGGACACCAGCAAGATTTTTATTTTCGACGTGCACACCGATCCGGCCAAACCGACGCTGTACAAAACCATTGATAATTTCGTCGAAGAACAGCGGTGGCGTGGTTGGCCCCCACACCACCTATGCCCTGCCCGGGCGAATGATGCTGACAGGCCTTTCCAACGACAAGGACCACGGTGGCCGCACGGCGCTGGTCGAATACACCAACATCGGTGATTACGTGGCAACGCACTGGATGCCCACCGATCAGGACCTGGGCGGTGCCGTGAAATCCGGAAACTTTGCCGACGGATACGGCTATGATGTGCGCGCCCTTCCGCGACGCAACGTCATGATCACCTCTTCGTTCACCGGCTGGAACAATTACATGATGAACCTCGGCAAGCTGATGGGGGATGCCGAGGCGATGAAACGGTTTGGCAACACCGTGGTGGTCTGGGACCTGCACACGCGTAAACCCAAAAAGATATTAGACGTGCCAGGTGCACCTCTGGAAATCCGCTGCGCCTGGGGACCGCACAACGATTACTGCTTCACGACCACCGCGCTGACTTCGAAAATCTGGCTGATCTACGAAGACGACGACGGTGAATGGCAGGCGAAGGCCGTCGCGGACATTGGCGATGCCGCAAAGATTCCTCTGCCGGTCGACATCTCCATTTCAGCCGACGACTCCCTGTTGTGGGTGGACACCTGGAACGACGGCATGGCACGCCTGTTCGATATTTCCGATCCCTTCAAGCCGGTGGAGATCCAGCAGACCAGGATTGGTGCTCAGATCAACATGACCTCGCAAAGCTGGGACGGCAAGCGCATCTACTTCACCTCATCCCTGCTGGCCAACTGGGACAAGGTCGAGGCCCCTGAGGGTGAAGACCTGCAGTATTTCAAGTCCTACACCTGGGATGGCAAAAAGCTCAATCACGAATTCACCATCGATTTCGTAGCTGAAAACCTCGGCCTGCCACACCAGATGCGTTTTGGCGCCTATTCTCTCTACGGCAAGAACCACCCCGACGTGGCCGCAATGAAAGTCGGTGACAGCAATGGCAGCAGCGGCGGTAACTGATGCCTGAAACCGGGGAAGCCGGTAAGAGGCTGATGGGCGCACTGCTCACCAGCCTGTTTGCCCTTCTATTCCTGGCAGCCACAAGCGGCAACCTTCTGCAAGCCGACACGGGTGATTCCACTGACGTTCAGGTGCTCGCTCCCGGCTGGACCGAACTCGAATTTGAGCCGCCCGAGGCTGGCAGTTATAAGCTCCCTCCCATTGGCATGGCGGGTGATGGCCAGGTGCTCGCTGCGGATGGCGAGGCAACCACGCTACACGCCCTGATGGGGGACAAGGTCGTGGTATTGAGCTTCATCTACAGCAGTTGTTCTGATGCGAACGGCTGCCCCCTTGCCACCCATGTCCTGGAAAAACTACAGGACCAGCTGCTGGAAGACCCCAGCCAGGGAGCGGGGGTTCGTTTTATCAGCCTGAGTTTCGACCCGGTGCAGGATACGCCCGAAGTCATGAAGCGTTACGGGCGTCCATATATTTCAGGGGATTTCGACTGGCACTTCCTCACCACCAGCGGCCAGCATGAACTGAAGCCCATCCTGAAGTCCTACGGCCAGTCGATCATCCGCGACCCGAATTCAAACGAAGAAGAAGCGGGCAGCATTTCCCACGTTCTCAGGGTCTTTCTGGTCGATCGCCACTTGCGGATTCGCAACATTTTCAGTGCATCTTACCTGCATGCCGACACCATGCTGAACGACATCCTGACCTTGCAGATGGAACCGATCCAGGCCCATGCTTTGCAAGGCCCCGGGGATGACAAAAACGGCTATGAATCCCGCGATTACCAGACCAGGGCGCAAAGCCTGGAGCACCGAAAAGGCGTACCGGCCAGGCTCTGGAGCAGTGACTTCGAACCTCCGTTGGGATTGCCTCCCATCGCATCGCCGGCCGGTAACCCACTGACCCCTGAAAAAATCGACCTGGGGCGCCTGCTGTTCTTCGACCGCCGGCTTTCCCACAACAACACGTTCTCCTGCGCGATGTGCCATGTACCCGAGCAGGGTTTCACCAGCAATGAACTGGCGACCGCGGTGGGCATCGAAGGCCGCACCGTCCGGCGCAATTCACCGACCATTTATAACGTGGCTTACCTTGAACGCCTGTTCCATGACGGTAGGGAAACGTCACTGGAACAGCAGATATGGGGGCCGCTGCTGTCCCGCAACGAAATGGGGAACCCTTCGGTTGGCCTGGTCATCGAACAGATCAGGGCGATTTCCGAGTACCCAGCCCGATTTGAGGAGGCTTTTCCGGGCGAAGCCATCTCAATGGAGACTGTCGGCAAAGCCCTGGCCAGCTACGAACGTGTACTGGTCTCCGGCAACAGCGCATTCGATCGCTGGCGCTACGGCGGTGAACAAGACGCAATGAGTAACGAACAACTAGCAGGTTTCCAATTGTTCACCGGTAAAGCCGGCTGTTCAGGATGTCACCTGGTCGGAACAGAGTGGGCCCTGTTCCTGGATAACCAGATGCACAATACAGGGATAGGCTATCAGCGTTCCATGGCAAAAACGCCTGAAACCACCCGTGTGCAGATCGCGCCGGGGGAAATGATCACCGTGCGGAGCGATATCGTGGCCGATGCTGCCGAGCCCCGGCCCAATGACCTGGGTCTTTACGAAATCACAGAAAACCCGGATGACCGCTGGAAGTACCGAACCCCGAGCCTGAGAAACGTTGCTCTGACGGCGCCCTATATGCATGACGGCTCTCTTTCCAGTCTGGAGGCGGTGATTGAATTCTATAACCAGGGTGGAGTCGACAATAAACTGCGCGACCCACGGGTTCGGCCACTGGAGCTCAGCACAGAAGAAGCGGGTCAATTGCTGGCTTTTCTCAACGCCCTGACCGGAGATAATGTCGACCAGTTGGTGGCCGATGCATTTACCGTGCCGGTCGGCAATACCGGAGCCAACTGAGCGACTCTCGGTGCCATGTGCCAAAAAATAGTTGTGCTATTTTAGATAGGCAAGTCAAGCTTCGCTCATATGTCTGCGAGTGCCGTCACCTTATCCATAGAGATAAGGGACTGGATGAATGATAATGAAATGGAGAGTGCAAAATGCAATTGAGAAACTACCAGCTATGTGCCTTATTGGCCGTTTTTTTACCACTTCAGCCGGCCACGGCACAAGATAACGAAAATGTTCTTGAAGAAATCACCGTCACCGGCAGTCGCGCCAATTTCTCATCGGCGGAAGACGCACCGGTTCCTGTAACCGTACTGACCAATGAAATGCTGAGCAACACGGGCGCGACCGAACTTGGACGCGCCATCCAGATGGCGGCTCCATCTTTCAACTTTTCCAGCTCATCGATCAGTGACGGCACGGATGCATTGCGTCCGGCGACCCTGAGAGGTCTGGGTCCTGATCAGACCCTGGTCCTGGTCAATGGCAAACGGCGCCACACCAGTGCCTTGATCCACGTAAACACCTCGGTTGGCCGCGGCACGGCCGGTACCGACATGAACGCCATTCCGATTTCTGCCGTGAAGCGGGTGGAAGTGTTACGTGATGGTGCTGCCGCACAGTACGGTTCGGATGCCATTGCCGGTGTGATCAATATCATCCTCAAGGATTCCGATGTCGATGGTCTGGCCAGTGTGGAATATGGTTCAACTTTTGATGGCGATGGAGACACCTGGGTCGGCTTTGCCAACAAGGGATTTGCCCTGGGTTCAGACGGATTTCTAAACCTGACGTACGAATACCGTAAACGTGACGCAACCAATCGCGCCGGACTGGACGGTACCCGCCAATACCCCTGCACCGACGGCGTCAATATTGACTACAGCTGTTCGACCATAACCACGCTTGATCCGCGCGAAGCGACTTTTAATCGTCAGAGTTTCCGCATCGGTGACGCCGATTCAAAACAAAACGCCCTGGTAGCCAACATGGGCGTGGCCGCTGGCATGGGTGAGATATACGGGTACTTAACGTATTCAGACCGCAAGAATCAGTCCGGCGGCTTCACTCGAACAGCGAACAATGCAGGCGGAACGGTCCTGGAGATTTATCCGGACGGCTTCCTGCCCCTGATCAACTCCAAGATCAAGGACTTTAGTGCCTTTGGTGGTTACGAGTGGTCAACAGACTCTGGCTGGGACTTTGATATCAGCGCGGGTTATGGCAAGAATACGTTTGAATTCATCATCAGCAATTCGTTGAACGCTTCATTCGGGCCAGCCAGTCCGACCCAGGCTAACGCAGGCAAACTGCAGCTGGATCAAACCACGGTGAACTTTGATTCCAGCAAATTGTTCGATGCCGGAAATATCCCTGTCAACGTGGCCTGGGGTGGTGAATATCGTAAAGAGTCATACAAAATCAAACCCGGTGAGCCTGTTTCCTATGAGAATGGTGGGGCTCTCAACCCGGTCACCATGACGCCTTACTCTCCCGGGTTCCAGGTCTTTCGCGGTTTTTCACCAAATGAGGCGGTTAATGAGAATCGCCACAGCTGGGCTATTTACGCAGACCTGGAATCACAGATTACTGAAGAGTTCCTGCTGACGGGAGCATTGCGATACGAAGACTGGAGTGATTTCGGAAGTACCTGGAACTGGAAAGTCAGTGGTCGTTATGACTTCACGGAGTCTTTTGCTTTTCGTGCCGCAGCCAACACCGGTTTCCGGGCGCCAAGCATGCAACAACAGTATTTCAACAGCATCAGCACACAATTTGTTTCCGGACCGGGTGGTGATCTCGTTCCAGAGGAACGCGGTACCTTCCGAAATGACAGCGCCGTTGCCGCTGCCCTTGGTATTCCGCAACTGCAGGAAGAAACGTCTGACAACTATTCCTTCGGTTTTATTTGGAATCCGACCGATACCATCAACATCACGGTCGATTACTTCAGCATCAAGATCAAGGACCGCGTTGTTCTTTCCGGCGCGATCTCTGCGACCAACCCCAACGTACCGGAAGAGATCAGGGATGCGTTGCTGGATAACAGCATCACCGCAGCACAGTTTTTCACCAATGCCGGTAAAACCAAGACGGACGGGGTTGAGGCCGTGCTGACCTGGGCCAAGCCGCTGGATAATGGTGGAATGTTCACGCTGGATACAGCTGCGGCATGGATCGATACCGATGTTTCCGATGACGTTAACACCGACGGATTGCTGGAAGGACTGGAAGATGTCATCTTCACTTCGCAGGATCGCTCGATCATTGAAGAGTGGCAGCCCAAGTCACGCGCCTTTGTTACCGGTACGTACTCCATCAGCAATTGGGTTTTTCTTGCCCGCGTCAATTACTTTGGCAAATACACGGTTGAAGAAGGCAATGGCGACCGCCAGACATATGGCTCCAAGGTCTTTCCAGACATCATGGCTGAATACCTGTTTGGCGATTCAGGATTTTCCATACAGGCCGGCGCCAATAATCTGACGAACACCAAGCCGGATAAGAACCTTATTGGCCAATCGCGTTCCGGCTCCATTCCTGGAATCGTCGACTCCCCGGGCGTATTTACATATTCACGGCGTGCAGCGCCGTTCGGGTTTAACGGCGGCTATTGGTATTTGAGGGCCAATTACCGGTTCTGAAAAACCAGTAGATAAGCAAGTAATTCGGCCCCGGAATTGGGGCCGAATTTTATTGTGGGTTTTCTCATATTGAATTTTTATCGTCTCGTAGCCCAGAATCAGTTCCCTCGCGGGCATCGTACTCTTCACCTGAGCCCGCATAGAAAAAGCGTTCAGGGCCCATTTTTTTTGAGAATTTCCGACACCTGTGTCGTTAATTTACATCATAATAACGGTTATCGTCCTGACCCAACCGAATCCGGCTCCGAGGCTTTATCTGCATGGAAATGACGCCTGAATTGAGTGCCCTGGCGGCGAACATCGCAACGATCACGATTGAACTGCTGGTAATTATCATCGCTTTCTTTCTTCTCAATGCGATCATCAAACGGGTCATCTCCGGTGTCATCAAAGCGCCATCGCTGAAACGCTGGAAATCTATTGCTACAAAAGCGCAACGAAATGTGCGCTTGTTGATAGTCTTGTTGGCCACGCTCAGCGTGTTGACCGTGATCGGCGTCGGTCTTTACTGGATGTATCTCGGCAGGTACCTGCCCGAGTACACGATCGGCCTGATCCGCGGGATTCCCACGCAGTTCTGGATCGATACCGGTTTCGCGATCGCCAAGGTTGCGGGTCTCATGGTTGCGGCTGCTGTCCTGCTGCGCTACCTGCGTCGATTGGTCGGCTTCCTGTGCGCCCGGGCGAAGGAATTCGAGGGCTTGCGCGCCAACGATGAGAGCATCGAAAAACTCTTTGGCAGCCTGCGCTTCACCATCAGCACCGCTACCTGGCTCACCGTATTTGCGCTGGCCGCGGCGTGGCTTGGTCTGCCCGCCGGGCTTTATGGCGGGCTGTTGCTCGCATTGCGGATATTCCTGATTGTCGCAGTCGGTGTGTTGATATGGCGTGCGGTTGGTGCGCTGATCGACAGCGCGGATGCCTTGAGCGAGAAATACGTCGCCAAGACGAAATTCACCAGCGCTTACAAGCGCCTGCGGCCACTCATTCCCTTGCTCCGGCGCAGTATCGAATACGTGATCATGGTAACCGTGGCCACCCTGGTGATCATGCAGATTGGGGCAATCGCGGCGCTGGCGGAATGGGGACCGCGCATCATACAGGTCATCGGTATCGTCTTCATGGCGCGTGTGGTCAAAGAACTGATCACCTTCCTGCTGGAAGAGACCATGTTGCGCAAGGCGGCCCTGACACCGCAACAAAAGCAACGCCGAGCGACGATGGTGCCGCTGTTCAGCAGCATAGCGACCTACGCCATATACTTTGTCGCAGGCGTCGCGATTCTGAAGGTTTTCGGCATTAATCCGACGCCGATCCTCGCGGGTGCCGGTATTGCGGGGCTGGCCGTGGGCCTTGGCGCACAGAACCTGATCGACGACATGGTGTCCGGTTTCTTCATTCTCTTTGAAGAGCATTACCTGATTGGCGATTTCATTCAGATCGGCGATGCCAAAGGCATAGTGGAGTCAATTGATCTGCGCACCACACGGATTCGGGACAACGCCGGTCGTCATCACATCATCCGTAATGGCCAAATCATTGACCTCGTGCATTACTCAAAGGAATACACCAATGCGGTGGTCGAGGTGGGTGTCGCTTACGAATCTGACCTGAACAAAGTTTTTGATGTGCTCAAGAGCACCGGCGAGGAACTGAAAGCGGAAAACGGGATGGTTCTCGAAGCAACACTGGTTAAAGGGCTCGATAACTTCGGTGAATCCGAATTGCTGATCCGAACGGTGACTCGCGTCGAGCCGGGTTGCCACCTGCAGGTTGAACGGGATTTGCGCAAGCGGATAAAAGATGCTTTCGACGCCCATGGTATCGAAATTCCATATGCACGCCGAGTGCTGATTATGCGGAACGGAGACACACCGAACGAGTTTGAGACCGCGCCTGAACTACAAGGAGAGTAACAGCCCTTACCAACGGTGGCCAAGGGCAAGCCCACTCCACTTCTCACAGGTTTTAAAAGCGGAACTTGATACCGGCATAAGGCCCGCTCAAAGTGAAATCCTTGAGCATGGAGTCCTTGTCAAACTCCCAGTCCATATACGCGTAACCCAGCGTCAGGTGGACCTTGGTAAAACGATAGTTTATCCCGGCCAGGGCCTGCCAGGTCAGATCTGAATCACCGGTCCCGATGTCAGCGTAGTAGTGGATGTACCATTGGTCACTCAGGTTCGTTTGACCCCTGGCGCCCACGATAAAGTCCCAGTTGCTTCCCGAATCCGACTCTCGTCCACTGTAGAGGGACCCGATGTCGTATTTCAGGTCAGCATCCATCTTCAGATAGCGCCCGCCCGCCAGCAGGCTGATGTCGGTGCTCTGGGTCTCAGCCACCTGGTAACCGGCTCCAAACGTGGAGATGACCTGTTTCAAGTCGAGATCGAGATCGGCCTCCAGCGGTTGCGGTGCATCCAGCGGGATGGTGGCCTGCTCACCGACTTTGACGTATATGAGGTCGGCAAACAGCGTCCATTTGCCCTTGCGGGCGGCCAGTGAACCCATGAAGGCAAAATCGAGATTGTCCAGCAGATCGTGCAATGGCACGTCAAT
Source organism: uncultured Gammaproteobacteria bacterium (assembly GCA_963759035.1). GTDB lineage: Bacteria > Pseudomonadota > Gammaproteobacteria > Xanthomonadales > SZUA-36 > JAHEFT01. Next base: position 168 of record CAVWXL010000015.1, on the reverse strand, counting down.
GTCCTCACCCGCGGAGGTTGTGCCATCGACACGGGCGCCCAGCCCGAAAAGCTCGCCGGCAAACTCCCAGCTCTCACTGTCAGAAGACTCAGCGGCATTGCCTGTCGAGGCAGTGAAGCATAGCAGGGGCAGGCAGAGGCACAGCATGGGAAATAGGGTTCGGTTGTT
>CAVWXL010000014.1:0-32787 GCA_963759035.1 uncultured Gammaproteobacteria bacterium | reverse complement strand
TCACTGTCGCGGGTTTGTGGCACTTTTAACGGCAGCGTTCCCAGCCGGGTTTTCAGCTGCTTTGTCCTTGTAGCCGTTGGCGTAACTCACCCGGTTCACGCTGCGCTCATAAGGCGCTGCACCCAGGTAATCGCTGCGCTCGGCCACCATCGCAGAGTTCAGCAAAACCGTCACCGCATCGGCCAATCCATCAAATCCATTTACCTTCAGCAGTTCCACTGCGCCGTCAATCGTTTTATTCTCATAGTGCTGAGCCATGTTGCGTTTCCTCTTGTCTGCAATTGCCCAAATCGCTTTCAAAAGGATAACCGGATGGCTCAGCTCTTTCTCGCCATCAGGAATTTACAGAAAAGACGTTACACCACCCATGCCGTACTTGCGACACAGCTGCGGCACCGGAACACCGGCTTCGGCTTCCTTAAGAACCTGAAATATCTGACTTTGTGTGTAACGCGACTTCTTCATTGTAGAATCTCCTCATTAGTGGAAAATTCTACTTCTAAACGCTTTTAATTTCCGGGGGGATTACACACTTTTTCGACGCATCACGTATCGCCAGATAGACCACCTTTTTCGCGGAATCATCTGTCGGAGCCTGGGGCCTACCAGCGACATCGTGCCGTCCAGCACGTTAGCAAAATTGATAGTTTTTCCGATCGCATTCGTGTAGATTCCCCTTTATTAATCAATGTTTAACCGTTAATCGCTTCAGAAATTTGATGTTGACGAGTGAAACGGAAGAGGGTTAATCGTCGTTTGGCAGGTGGGACGAGACAACCCAGGAGAATTGTTATGGAAGGAAATTCCGGTACGACGGCGAGAAAAAGCAGTGCGGAGCTCGCTACCACTGAGCAGCGATTGTCTACCTGGCCGCCCAAATACAACCTATTTGGTGTCGGGGTGAGTGGCACCACCTACGCGGACGTCGTTAAGGCCGTGATCAGTGCCGCCCACCAGCACAAGTCCGCGGTCGCGAGTTTTTTCTCCGTGCATGCCGTCGTCACGGCCAGTCGGGACGCCACATTGCTCGAGGAAGTTAACGAATTCGACTTGATCGCTCCTGACGGACAGCCGGTGCGTTGGGCGTTAAACTTGCTCTACGGTACCAAATTGCCAAGCAACATACGTGGTTCCGATGCGATGTGGCGAATCTGTGAGCAGGCCGCGAACGAAAATGTATCGGTCTATTTATATGGTGGTTCGCCTACCGTGCTGGACAAACTGGTCAAACGTCTGGAAACTTCGTTTCCAAACCTTCAAATTGCCGGCGCCGAATCGCCCCCTTTCCGTGCACTAACCCAAGAGGAAGACCAAGCTGTTGTTGAGCGCATCAACACCAGCGGTGCGGGACTCGTGTTTATCGGACTTGGCTGTCCAAAACAAGATTTCTTTGCCGCGGCGCATCGCGATCGGATCGAGGCTGTTCAGTTGTGCGTCGGCGCCGCATTCGACTTTCACGCGGGAGCGAAAAAGACCGCCCCGGTGTGGATGCAGCGAACCGGAATCGAGTGGGTCCATCGACTAAGCCACGAACCGGGGCGGTTGTGGAAACGCTATTTAGTAACAAACAGCCTGTTTTTGCAGTCATTAACCGCCGCGTGGTTCAAACAAAAGTTCACTCGTTCTGTTAGTTCCAGGAACTGAGCATTCACCTATTACTCAAAAAAACAAGATTGAGAAAATGGTAAAAGCGGCAAGACTTGAATTCGAAGCCAAGTACACAGAACAGGTCAACTAACGGGAGATGCCTGACAAGCTAGCTTTCTTTCACTTGGGTGCTGATCCAACTGAATGTTTCTTGCATTCCTTCAAATAAAGGTTTGTTCGGTTTCCAACCTATATTTTCGAAAAATAATGTGTTGTCGGAGTTTCTGCCTTTAACGCCGAGTGGAACAGGGTGCCCATACTTTTTCTCGAAAGCCGCGCCATCAAGGTTCTTTATTGAGACGTTCTTGCCCGATATATCAATAGCCATCTGGGCGAAGTCATTGATCGCAATCATTTCTTCAGAGCCAATATTTACCGGTTCGATAAAGTCGGAAGCCATCAGCCGCCTTACAGCTTCAATGCATTCGTCGATAATCAGGAACGAGCGGGTTTGTTTACCGTCACCCCAAACTTCAATTTCCCCATTCTCTTCCGCCAGAATGGCCTTGCGACACATTGCTGCGGGGGCCTTTTCCTTTCCATCTTGCCACGTGCCTTCTGGCCCGAAGATATTGTGAAAACGAGCGATTCGTACATTCAAGCCATAATTACGCTCAAAAGCTTTATATAAGCGCTCACTAAATAACTTTTCCCAACCGTATTCGCTATCGGGGCTGGCCGGGTACGCGGAATCTTCTTTGCAATTTGGATTGTCCGGATCTTCCTGATTATAGGCAGGATACATGCATGCTGAGGATGAATAGAATAATTTGTGGACGTTCTTGCGCACAGATTCGTATGCGACATTAAGGTTGATCAGGCAAGAGTTGTGCATTACACCGGCATCGTTCTCTCCCGTAAATATATAACCGGCACCGCCCATATCTGCGGCAAATTGATACAACTCGTCAAAATCCCATTCGATTACGTTTTCTACGACACGTGGGTCCCTTAGGTCACCCAGAATGAAATCATCGGCAGCTGTCTCGCTAAACTCAGTGTTTTTGAGGTCAACGCCACGTACCCAGTAACCTTCGCTTTTCAGGCGCTTGACCATATGGCTGCCGATAAAACCACCAGCGCCCAGTACAAGAGCGGTTTTTTTATCACCTATTGGAGCCTTTGATTTATTGCCCACCCTAACTTTCTTATGACTGTCTCCGGCTGCAACAACGTATACAGTATTGCCGTCATCAGGTGAAATGTAGTTATCTGTACTCATGTCTATTGTCCTCAAAATCTAGCTCATAATTTCCGTTAGATCACATCGTAATTCTGGGTTGGAATCGAGCGTCTTCGAATCTTCAAGATCGTATAGCATCATACTACGACTGCTAAGAACCTGCCTCTGCGGCTGGGTGGTGGGCCTTCACCTATTTCCGGTTGATGCCCGGTGTAGCCGTTACTATCTGACGAATTCGCTATTCGCCAAAATTCGATAAACTACTAGTAAATATCCTTTTTAAATAGTGTAAACGGCGTCATGATCAGTATCTTCATATCCAGCCAAATTGACCGACTGGTTAATGTAGTCAATATCATATTTCACTCGTTTTTCCATCTTATCTACTGTCTGAGTTTCGCCGCGGCAGCCCGATACCTGGGCGAGTCCGGTAATGCCGGGCTTGAGTCGGTGGCGAATCATGTAGGACTTGATGTGATCGGAATAATATTCATTATGTTGCAGCGCATGAGGCCTGGGGCCAACCAGCGACATGCTGCCGCTCAGCACGTTGAATAGCTGTGGCAGTTCATCTATGGAGGTGCGGCGTATAAACCGGCCCACCGGCGTGACGCGGGTATCTTCCCGGGTGGCCTGAGCTGACCTTATCGCCGTCATCCTGGTGCACAACCATGCTGCGAAACTTCCACACGTCGATGACGCGACTATCCCAGCCGTGGCGTTTCTGTTTGTAGAACACGGGACCGTGCGATGTGAGCTTAATCGCAATAGCAGTAGCGATCATGATCGGGCTCAGGATGATTAGCATGAACAAGGCGATGGTGTAATCCATAATCGCTTTGGCTAAGGCCCGCCCTTCATTGACCATGGGTGATTCGGATAAGGTCAGTAACGGCACCCCGGCCACTTCACGCACGCCATGGTTTAACAGATTCAGGGCAAAAATATCCGGCGCCCAGATAATATCAATGTTTTTGTTCAGCATTTTTTTGTAGAGCTCTTCGATCATGCCGGAACTCCTGAGTGGCAGTGCAATGTAAACCCGGCGAATTTTTTGCTCGTCCACGATCGCAACAATGTCACGCGTACTGCCCAGCCAGGGCACCGTAGATTGATCCCAATCGTCCTGCCCGTTAGTGCCGCTATCCACCACACCCACCACCTGGTCTGGCAGCCAGACATTTTTATTCAGGCTGTCCACCAGGTGTTTGGCCAGCACATTGGACCCCACTACCAGTGTGCGCAACGGTTCGCCAAAATGACTGTTACCTTTTTTCGCAAGCTGAAATGAAATCAGAAGTCCGACAACCTGGGCCATGTAGCCCAGGGTAACCCAACTGCCGATAACCAGCTCGCGAAAACTCATGGCTGGTCTTTGTGATAAATCCCACTGATAACACGATAAAAACGGTAACTACCCATCCCTTCGTTATCTGCACTACCCCCAGAATGCGCCCTCTTGCCGGACCAGACACCTCCAGTAGCTTGTAAACGATGAACATCACCAGGACTATGAATGCGGCGAGCAGGCGATACGGGACTCCAAGTTCGCCGGTACGCCAGTACGCGAGGCCCAGTAGAATCGCCACAGACATAATTATGCTGAGGAAAGCCTGGGCCTGCACCAAGAGAATATCGGGATGGCGAAACAGGCGTTTCACTGGAATGAAGCCAGTGGTACCCAGTGACTCGGGCTGTGATGATGTAAAGCCAAACAACATGTGACAATCCCCTTAAGACGAACACAAAAAAAGCCAGCACAAGAGCCCATCCTTGGCTGACTGCTATTAACCCATTAAATTATACATTAATAGACTCTTGAAATCAATTTTAATATAGCGCACAAACCACCGAGAACTATTATCTTTTGAATCCAGATAAGCTCATTATTGAGCGATCACCGAGGGTCGGTCGATGGCGTGATTGACTGCTTCTTCCATGGAGTTGGTGAAGACCAGGTGGCCGTGAACAAATTCCCAGGCCTAAACATCATTGCGTCGTAGTGCCAGACCATCGAGTTTGGCTCCAGTGCGTAACTTGTGCCGCAGTCGGTACGGCGGCAAACACAAGCCATTCAACCGCCACAAACAGGGTAGTCCGATGTCCGCGCGCTTCTTCGACAAGACACGGCAAATCAAGAAATCTAAACAAGACTAATTGAAGGATCTCTGGTGGAGCCTTGGATGGAATCACACAAGTGTCGTCCTGCAGCTACCACAAGCTGATACATCAGCAAGGCACCGAATAGCGAAAGCCCTGTTGCGCCTAACAGGATAAGTGAAAAAGCCGAATTGTTGTAATCAATGTTCAGCTTGAACGAGCGATGACAGCCATTTAGCCAGCTGCTTTGCCCATATTTGAGGCCCACAACCACTTATTAGTATCGAGCCTGTCTGGCGTTGCCTTCTGAGGCACACTAGCCATCTGCTCTGGTTGTTCAATGCCGAATGGATATTGTTGGTCAGTTTTTATTTCGGCTACACGTCTGGCATGCTTCTTTGCACGTATCAGGTGAAGATGGCCTGCGATGCTCCAGACGACAATTGACGTCAAGAGGAAGGCAATGACCCACGAGACCGTTCTTTCTGGAAGCCCAACCAGGAATATTTGGCCGATATCCCAGATGCCAAGCAATACTGCGGACCAGAAAATTGTTTGTATGAAAAAGGTGATGTGAAAAAATCTGAACTCACGGTTAACTTCGGCCATCTGAATTTTTGTATAGAAAGCGCGTTGAAGAAGCAAGTCGTAGTCTGGAAGCTGTTTTTCAGCTGTAAAAACAAGTGTAGGTGCCATGTTGTTATTCCCGTCTTTCCGTGACAGGCTTTTGATTGTACCCTAATTGTAACGAACTTGCTCCTTTTTTAACCGCTGGATTTCATGATCCAGGTCAGGACAATGGTCCTGGTGAACTGCTGTTTATATTGGATATGGCGCAAACGATGTCATCCAGTATCCAGTTCAGCCCCGCCGAGCTTGAGCAGATTGACGGGCTGAATGGCGCGCTGGTCGAAGCGTATGGTGAAGAGGGCGTCGCCAGCAAGCACATGGCGGCGTTGCACCGCAGGCGGCCCGTTTCCCGATAAGGTGCTGGGTAGTGGCCGCTCCGGTGCGATAGGCCCACAGGTCAAGTGACATTGGAGCGTCGGTAGCAAAACTGACAGATAAGTCATCGCGCAATCGTTGCGAGTCCGTCCCACAACTTCACCCGTTCAGCGGCTTATGCCGCGAAGAAATATTTGTACAAACCCTCTGAGCTAAGCAGCGTATTGGATGGTTTTATGACTCTTTCCCTTGGCTCCAATCTCCTGATTCAAGGGCTTTCAGCATTCGCTTAAGCGCCACCTGGCGATAGCTACAATCGAGCAGGCTTTTTACTTCTTCCCAATTGACGGCATCGTGAACATCGAGGTCAATCCATCCGCTGGCGCCGTAATAAGGCGGAATTGAGTATCGCAGATCATCGCTCAGGAGCGCCTGCTGCTCGACGCCGATTCGGAATTGCAGTTTGAGGCGCCCTTCCCCACGTGTAGCGCGTGCATAGGGTTTCCTGCCTGCTTTCCACACCGGGTGGCCCGCACCCTCATCCCGAACGGTTTCCGGCAGACTCATGCAGTGCGCTTCGAATTGGGCAAGAATAGCCTGCGCCCTTGCACCCAGCCACGGATCAATGTCCTCTGGCCGCATATCGATTTCCGGAGGATCGACCACCGGCAACTGGTCCGGCGGTACAGGAGGCGCCAGGATTGATGCGTGCTCGTAGGATTCCCACACCCGCGCCTGGATTTCCTTCCAACCCAGGTTCTTATTCAATTCCATCCCCAGCCAGCCTTTGACGCCCACGTAGGGTGGAACGAAATAGGATTCCGGGTCGAGTTCGGTGTAGAGCGCCTGCACGCCGGGCGGAGAATTAAGCCACAGGGCAACCCGCCCGTCGCCGTGATGGTTCAGCACGTACATAGCGAATGTCTTGCCTTTCACTTTGAAGTTTGGCGCACCGTGGCGGCTTACTTCCTCGGTGTCTGGCAGCGAGAGGCATAGCTCGCGAATTGCGTCCGGAATGGTCCTGTACATATGTATTTCGATCTGACTCCGTACGGGCAAATGTGGTTGATGGTAAACAACTGCTTGGAATTAAAAATGGTTAATGGTCTCAGTCTAGTCGAAGAACCTCTCAATATCTGCTTGTGGCTGCGGTTTCAACCGGTCAATGCTGCATCTTTCGGCTGGTAGAGCCTGCCCTGTCGCACCAGCCATTTTTCAATCTCGACGGCAATCAGTACGACCAACGGTAAACTGAAGCAAACCGCCAGTTCTTCCATGGTTAGCGGGCTGGTGTGAAAGATCAGATTGAAAAAGGGCAGGTATATGACCATCAGTTGCAGGCCAACGGTAAACAAAACAGTGCCCAGTAACGGCAGGTTGGATAAAAAATCCAGGGTAAACAGCGATTCCTTTTCCGAACGTATCGCCATCGCATGGACCAGTTGACACAGGGTTAAAACGGTAAACACGACTGTTTGCCAGTTCCCGGATCCACCGTGAAAAGCCCAGGCCTGCGCGCCCAGCGAAAGCGCGGCAATCAGTAAGCCGACCCAGATGATATGTTGCCAGATGCCGAAGGCGAAAATACTTTCGCCAGGCTGCCTTGGTGGCCGTTGCATGATGCCGCGTTCCTGGGGTTCGGCCGACAATGCCAGTCCGGGCAGTCCATCGGTGACCAGGTTGATCCACAATATCTGGATCGGGATCAAGGGCAGGGGTAAGCCAATGAAAGGCGCCAGGAATATGGTCCAGACCTCGCCGGCATTGCTGGTCATCGTGTACTTGATGAATTTTCTGATGTTGTCGAAAATGCGCCGGCCTTCGCGTACCGCCCTGACGATGGTGGCAAAATTATCGTCTTTCAGGACCATGTCGCTGGATTCCCTGGCGACATCGGTGCCTTTCAGTCCCATGGCCACACCTATGTTCGATTGTTTTAACGCCGGTGCATCGTTGACGCCGTCTCCGGTCATCGCGACATACTCGTTACACTGCTGCAGTGCGCTGACAATTTTTATTTTCTGCTCGGGCGAAACCCGCGCATAGACATGGATTTCCTGTACCTGGTGGATGAAATCATCGAAATTGATTTGTTCCAGTTGTTCGCCGGTGAGTACGCCTTTCTCGGTGCTGATACCCAACTGGCGTGCGATGGCAAGCGCGGTGCCCGGATGATCACCGGTAATCATGACCGGCGTGATGCCGGCCGACCTGCAATCCTGGATCGACTGGAATACCTCCTCACGTGGAGGGTCGGCCAGCCCCACCAGGCCAAGCAGCGTGAGCTCATTCTCGATGGCGTCGGTCGATAGATCGCCGGGTAGACGGTCGAACTGGCGAATCGCAAACGCCAGCATTCGGTAACCCTGTTGAGCCAGCTGGTCCGATTGCCGCAGCAGCGCATCGACGTCGATGGCCTGCGTTCCCGCTGCCGTCATTTGATTCTGACATCGCGGCAGTACATTCTCAGGTGCGCCTTTGCAAAAAACGGTGACTTGGTCCTGCACCTGGTTCAATGTCGACATGATGCGCCGTTCAGCATTGAAAGGCAGCTCTGCCAGACGCGGATAGCGATCCTCCATTGCTAATTTTTCGAAGCCTGCCTCCATCGCCCCGAGATACAGGGCGACCTCGGTGGGATCGCCGACGATTTGATGCTTTTCATCGTGAATAACGTTGGTGCACAGGGCCATGCCCTGACCGAGCAAATTCCATGGTTCGCCGTGGTTGCCGCTTTCACTCAGGCTTGCAACCTGTTTGCCGTCTGCGGCAATGACCGCAAGGCGCATCTCGTTGAGGGTCAATGTGCCGGTCTTATCCGAACAGATATAGGTTACCGAGCCCAGCGTTTCCACCGCCGAAAGTCTTCTTATCAGGGCATTGTGGCGCCCAATTTTTTTGGCGCCGATAGCGAGCGAAATGGAAATGACCGCGGGCAAAGCTTCGGGTATGGCCGCGACAGCCAGGCTGATGGCGGTTAACAGCATCAAAACGGTTTCTTCGCCGCGCCACAAACCGCTGACAAATACGAATGCCGCAATAGCGAGTATAACCACGGCCAGGCGCTGCCCGAAATGAGTGAGTCGGCTCTGTAACGGCGTCATGACGGTTTTTGATGCCCGTAACAGCGTGGCGATGTGGCCAAGCTCGGTATTTGCACCGGTCGCGACGGTTAATCCCATGGCATGTCCGCGAGTCACATTGGTGCCCTTGTAGGCCATGTTGTTACGGTCGGCCGGTAAGGCGGCTGTATCGGCAATAATATCCGTGCTTTTTGCCACTGCTAAAGATTCACCGGTTAGCGGCGCTTCGTCGATTTCAAGGTCTGTTGCCTCGAACAGGCGCAGATCGCCGGGTACGATATTGCCCGCCTCGAGGTAGACGATATCCCCCGGAACCAGGTCTGCGGTATTAATCTGGTGAAGGTGGCTGCCGCGGCGGACATTGATTTCCGGTGAAGTCAGCTTGCGCAGCGCGTCGAGGGCGCGCTCGGCCCGGTATTCCTGAATCGATCCGATCAGGGCGTTAAGCAGCACTATGATGAGAATCACGATGGTGTCATAGAATTCTCCCATCGCTCCGGCAAGCATCGCAGCCAGTAACAGAATCACGATCAAAATATTACGAAACTGGGCCAGAAATTTTTTGAGGAACGAAGTCTTCTCGGCGCCTTCGATGAGATTCAATCCGTAAATGCCAGATCTTGTCGCGGCTTCGTCGGCATCAAGGCCGTGGCGTATATCGACACCCATTTCGGCAGCAAGCTTGTCGCAACTGCTGGTGTGTGGTGCGTCCGGGAGCGCCGTGACTGTCATGTTGGGGAATCACCAAGCTTTGTAATGAATTGGACTTTTAGTACGCATCAGAACATATTACCTTGGTAAGCGAGCTTTCGAGGAATTCTGACAGGTCAATAATAAACCGCTCAACCGCAAGGTTAGCGGCGGCCACACCGGCTTCTGCGTTTGCTCTTTCGGCAGTTTCCCGGTAGCTGAAAGTCCTGGAGTCTATCAGGCTCCTGGTTTCCACTTCGACCAGGCTGACTTTCAGTGTCAGGTTTACGCTGCTCGTATCACCGCGGAAGTACTGTTGCAGAGTCTGCAGGTGCGAATCAAGCCTTAAATCCGACTTGATGCCAGGTGAGCCAGAGATGACGAACCTGAACAGGCCGGTAGCGTCCAATCGTGTTTCCATCAGCTCAGCGACCATTTTTGCCGGTGGGACAGCCCATTCATGGTATGCAAAGTACTCCAGCTGATTGGGTTCAGTGCTGTACGCCATGCGTGCCGTGTTTAAGCCACCTGCTGAAGCTGGAGTGCTGACACGAAGAGAGCAGCCGGAATGATCCGCGGCTGTAAGGTGCTCGCTGCTTGCGGGTGAGCCCCTCAGTACAAAAATCTGTTTTACGGTTCTCTGGGCAGGACCGCGAATACTGCACGCGGTTATGACAGTCAGCAAAACGACGGTGAATAAAAAGCAGCTGTAATTCTTCAGGTTCCTCATTCGCCTGGCCCCGGTTCACGCTCGGGCATGCCATAGAGCAGAAGGCTGGGATCCTGCGCCAATGCGTCGCTCATCCGCCGCAGGTTTTCAGATGCCAGTCTCAGCTCGCTGACCATCGCCTGGATTTCAGGCAGGGTTGTACCGGTAAATTCAGCCAGGTCGGAGCCAGTCTGATTTGCAGCCTGGTCAATGCCCGCGCTGGCTGAAGCGAGTTTCTCGCCAACGCTGTTGATCTGGTCGGCCATCCGGGTGATGGCCTGCGCGCTGTCCGAAAAATCCTGGATTAACGCCGGGAAGCCAACACTCGCAGTTCGGGTGTTTTCGAGCGTAACGGATAGATTTTCAATGATGGCGTCAAGTTGTTGTGACTGTTCGGAGATGTTTTTTGTCACATCCGCAATATTCTCAATGGACTGGGAGAAATTGGCCCGGTTTCGCTCATTGAGCAGGTCATTGATGCCAGCCGAAGCCTCGATCAGATTGTTAAGCAGATCTGACAAGGTCAGATCCAGGTTCGAAAATATGGACGAGCGGGCCTGGATAACCGGATATTCCTCACTTTCACCCTGGCGAAGTATTTTTGAATCGGCATGACCGCCGCCCAGGTTGATGCTGGCCAGGCCGGTTAATCCCTGGTATTCCAGGTTTGCCACGGTATCGACCGTGATGGGAGTGCCCTGGCGAATCAGCAACTGCAGGCGAATACGCTCAGAATTTCTCGGGTCGATCGAGACCTGTTCGACTTTACCCACATCAACCCCCCGGAATTTAACGGCTGAATCAACGTTCAATCCAGACACCGAATCCATTGTGTAGACCAGGTAACGATCGAAACTTTGTGGCGGTCCGCCCGCGCTGATCCAAAGCACCCCCCATATAAAGACGGTTCCCAGTATGAGGACGAACGCTCCTGTTAATGCATAGCTGGACTTACTGATCATGGGAAACTCCTGCTGCTCGTCCCCGGGGACCGTGGAAAAACCGCTGTGCGTGAGCATTACCTGAAGCGATCAAGTCCCGCATGGTGCCCTCGGCGGCAACTTTGGCTTCAGCCAGAAGCAGGATACGGTCCGCCACACGCCATAACGAATCCATATCATGTGTCACCAGCAGAATGGTCAGTCCCAGCGTTTTCTTAAGATGGAGCACGAGTTCATCCATTGCGTCGGCGCTGATCGGATCCAATCCGGAACTGGGCTCATCCAGATAGAGGATTTCAGGGTCCAGGGAAATGCCACGGGCGACGGCTGCCCTTTTTCGCATACCTCCGCTCAGCTGGCTGGGATAAAGCGCCGCTGCGTCTGGTTCCAGGCCGGCCAGGGAAATTTTCAACATGGATACCTGTTCGATGGTCTCGAGGCTCAGGCCAGTGTGTTCCCGCAAGGGCAGGCTCACATTCTCGAGTACCGTCAAATCGCCAAACAGGGCGCCATGCTGGAACATTACGCCCATCCGACGCCTTAAAGGGAGTGTGCGTAATTCACCCATATTGGTGACGTCTTTTCCAAACAATTGGATGGTTCCGGAAGTCGGGTGCTGCAGTAAAGCCAGTTGCCTCATTAACGTGGATTTTCCGCTGCCGCTGCCGCCAACTACGGCCAGGATTTCACCTCGATTGAGTTGCATGTTGATGCCATCCAGAACGCGCTTTGGTCCGAAATCCATGACCAGATTGCGGGCCTTCAGTATGCATTCTCCAGACCTTTTCTGGCCGTAAATGGTGACGGATTCAAGTTCAGTCGACATCTTTCAGATCCCCATCTTGGAAAAAGCAATGGAAAAGGCCGCGTCGACTATGATCACCAGGAAAATGGACTGGACTACGCTGACGGTCGTTTGCCGCCCCACGCTTTCAGCACTGCCGTATACACGGAATCCCTGGAAGCATCCGACTGCCGAAATGATGACGGCAAAAACCGGGGCTTTGCCAACACCACTGAGGTACGATTTCAGAGACAGTGCTTCGGTCAGACGCTCAATGAAAGTGGATGAGTTGAGATCGAGCATGCCGGCAGCCATCAGCATGCCGCCCAGTAGTCCCGTCACGTCAGCAAATACCGTCAGCAGCGGCAGAGCAACAATCAGTGCAATCAGTTTAGGCAGCACCAGCATCTCGATGGGAGCAATGCCAATACTGCGCAAGGCGTCCACTTCTTCGGTCACCATCATCGTGCCGATTTGTGCCGTGTACGCCGACCCGGTCCTGCCGGCAACGATAATCGCCGTGATCAGCGGCGCCAGCTCACGTACCATGGAAAGACCCACGATATCCGCCACGTAGATGTTGGCGCCGTAGTCGCGAAGAACGATGCCGCCCTGGTAGGCAATGACAATACCGATCAGAAAGGCCAGCAGCCCAACGATAGGCAGTGCACTTACTCCAGCGTTTTGAAGTTCCTTGACAACCAGCGGCCAGCGAATACGCCATGGACGCAATAATGACTGTCCCGCAATAAAAGCCAGGTGCCCGGTAAACGCGAGGAATTCGTAAATTTGTTGCAACTGACCGCCGGTTTTTCTGCCGACACTTTCAAGAAAACCGGGTAAATAGGGCCTTGGCAGATCGGTGACGGATTTGCTGCGTGCCCTGACCAGATCCAGCAGTTGCCTTGTTTTTTCGTCGGCGCCAAGCACAGACACCTGCAGGCCTGAGGCTTCCAAAGCGTGAAAAGTCCGGTGGATCAGCCAGGCTCCAGCTGTATCCAAGGTGGAAATTCCACCCAGGTTCAGCTGTAACTGGTCTTTTGGCCAGCGCGTGTGTGACAGTTGTAATTCGACATCATGCAGGTTTGATGCAACCCAGTTTCCCACGCAATGCGCCAGCGGGCCTTCGATGGAAAAGCCAGCCTGGTTTCCCATACCTCGATGCGCGTGAACACCGTTCATCAGCAAACCCTGGCAGGACCCCTCAGCCCTGCACGTGGACTAACTCCATGTTATGTCCAGGAGTCCCGGCATGTACATGAGTTACGTCACCGATAGCCGATATATTGCGCATGAGTGCTAAGTGAATCTTCGTCAACAGGCCCCTTTGTTCATGCTATTTGTGAACCAACACCGCTGCGCCGGAATACAGCAGCAGGGCCAGCAGGAGTACCACGGTGAAACCGAATTCGATGGCCAGCAACGTAGCCAGCGCTGCGCTGATCACTGAAGCCAGGCCGTTGATACCCCATGCCCAGGGAATGAAACCGGGGGCCAGCTTCGCGACCCGCAGTAAACCCAGTGGAAACGGCATGCCCATGCAGAAAGCAAGCGGCGCGATCAGCGCCAGGGAGATACCTATCCTGGGAATGTCACCCAGGCCGATCATGCTCTCGAACAGCCATGGCAGAAGGGTGATCCAGGCCAGCGTGAAAAAGGCGATAGCGGCCACTGCGATGCGAACCGGAGATGTGCCGGCCTGCTCGAGCCGTTGTGCAATCCGCACCGAGTAGCCGCTCCCCAGGCCGGCAAATACCAGGAAACCCGCCAGCACAACGGCCACCGAGTACAAGGGATGGCTCAGGAACAGGATAAACTTCTGGATAAAAGCCATCTCTATGAACAGGAAGGCCATGCCAAGCAGGAAAAAGTAACTACCCATTCGCCAGCCGGTGCCCCTGGGCCACTTACGCTTAACAGCTGCCAGCGGCAGCAGGATCAGGATCAACCCCAGCAATACTGCCTGGGCCAGCGTGGCCACCAACACCAGGTAACCCCACTCGATCAACCCGGCTCCACCGCGCTTTCGCAAATCAAGCGCTTCGGGCAATACGCGCCACTTGAAAAAATTGAAGAAATACGGCCGGTCGTCGGTCGCCGGCCTGATATTGAACTTGTAGTCTTCGAAAAACCCTTCAGCTCCGTCGCTGAGCAGCGCCCTGATACCATCGAACAGCCACGGTTGTTCCAGCTGGTTGAATTGATTGGCGCTTTCGGCCGGCATGGAAGGATAATATGCAGTGTCGAAAAACCGGGAATGCGCAAACTCCCGGATATGCGCGGTTTCACGCGCTGAAAATTCACCATTCCTGGCCAACAGAGTCACGGTGTTCCAGTTTCGGATCACGGCAATGCGCCGGCCCGGATCAGAAATTTCTCTTTGCTTTAACGCTTCGATCAGCGTCGCGACCAGTTTGAGGCTGTCGCGCGGAGGCACTTTCATCCATCGCGTGATCGCCAGCAGACCTTCCGGCTCCAGCAGATCCAGGTATTGCCTCATCGCTTCTACGGTGTATAGATGGCTTTCATTCAGCGCCTGCACTCCGGAACCCGATGCCGTAAAGGAATCAAGAAGGCTTATCTGTACCAGGTCAAATCGCTCATCGTTGCGGGCCACGAACCCCCGCGCCTCCGCCTGGTGCACGCGAAGACGTTCGTGTTCGTACAGATTACCCGAAAACTGTGAGAACGTTTCGCGCACCAGCGAAATCATCTGCGGGTTCAGCTCCACCGCTTCGATCTGGCTGGCTCCGCTGTGCAAAGCCAAAAGCACGTCGGAGCCGCCACCGGAACCCAGGATCAATACCCTGGGCCGGCTCAACAACTGGTAAGGCAATGCCGAAGTGGTATCACCCAGGTAAGCCATTTTTCCCAGGTCGCCATCAAACCGCGTGATCACGTTGATACTGTCGCCATCGGTAAAGACCGCCAGTTGTTCCGCTGCACCATGGCGGGTTACAAAACTCAGTCCGGGTACATGCCGAAATGGAACCGCGGGACTTTCAACCACGGTGAGCAGGCCCAGCGGGCTTGATGACTCGGCCAGCACATGGCTGTCCATCACCTGCAATGCCTGGCTCAGCCCCTTGAATTCCGACATTCGCAAACTGATCCGGTCGGCCGGCAGTAACACGAGCAGGACCAGCAACCATGCCACCTGCGCCAGCAGCAGGATCAGCCGGGCCGGTGACTTCCGATCCGCTGACGTCCGCAGGATTAGCATCGAAGCGAACAGAGCCACTGCACAAAGCAGAACCAGTACTTGCTGGGGATCGAGCAGGAACAGCGCAGCAAGCAACAGCAGGGCGCCCAGCCCTGCGCCCAGCAGGTCAAAAAAGTAGATTCGGTCGACCTGTCCGCTACGGCAGGTGAAGGCAAGACCAATACATGAAGCCGCGAAGAAGAAAGGAAGCATGAACACCAGGTACATGAGTGCCAGGTACAGGAACTGGCGGGAGTTCCAGACGATCTCCAGGGCATTGAACGGTAGAAGCTGCCCCAGCAGGAAACCGGCAATCATCGCCAGGCTGAACAGCAACGCGCTGATTGCGAAAGCGGTCTCAAAACGCGGTTCCAGCCACCGCCTGGCCAGCGCAATAGCGGTGCCGCTGGCGCCATAACCAAGCAGGGCCACGCTGATGATCATCCAGGCGAAGTGATGCCAATGGATTATGGAAAGCAGCCGGATCAGCAAGATCTCGTAGGCGATTGCCGATGCAGAAACCAGTAGCGTTGCGATCAGCAGACGACGCATGGCCCAGGCTCTTCGCGCCGGCTCAATGCTCGCCGGTGAGGGGGACAAACCGCACAGCCGTGATCTGCCGTGTCACGATTTCCTCATCGGCGGTTTTCTCGATCAGCAACAGATGCTGCACTGCGAAACGGCTACCGACTGGAATAACCATGCGCCCGCCTGGCTTCAATTGCCGGATCAACGGTGGCGGCACGTGGCTGGCGGCCGCCGTGACGACAATGGCATCGAACGGCGCATGCGCTTCCCAGCCATAGTAGCCGTCACCGAGTTTTGTCTGGACATTCTGATAGCCGAGCCGCTGCAATCGATTTTTGGCCTGCTCGGCGAGCGGCTCAATGATTTCGATGCTGAACACCTGCGCGACCAGCTTCGCCAGTACTGCTGCCTGGTAACCGGAACCGGTTCCGACCTCCAGCACCACGTCATTCGGCTCAAGATCAACCAGTTCCGTCATCAGTGCCACAATGTAGGGTTGTGAGATGGTCTGGCCGTAACCGATCGGCAGGGGGTGGTTCACATAGGCTTCCCCGCGGAGTTTCTGCGGAATGAATTCGTGGCGCCGCACCTCGCCCAGCGCCTGCAGGACCTTGTCATCGGAAGAGCGCCCACCCGGTGGCGGGTCCCGTATTAACCAGGAACGGACTTCCTCTACAAGGGCGGCACGTTCCGCATTGTATTCGGCTTCATCGGCAAGCGCCGGCACAAACTGCATCAGCGCGAGATACAAAAGGGTCAGGCTGCACGTTCGCATGTCGGGTCCTCCAGTATCTGCCAAGATATCATAAGCTTGCACGGCGGACGCATCTGGCATGAACCGAATCCCGCCGGGGGCGCTATCTTTCTGATTACACTCAAGAAGGGCGAATTATGAATGACAGCAAGTGGTAGCAACCACTTTCAAGGTATCCATATATAATGTCGGTTCTCGATGCTCGTGCAAGGCGGGCGTCCATATCTTCTATCCTTGCATAAATTGGAGTTCGATTTGAATCGACAAATTTTGGAGCTGAACCCAAGGATCACCGTCTTGCATCGTGATGGTGCCATCTTTGCTGGTCAGATATTCCAGTCACGGCCGGCAAAAATACTGGGGTTCGATCTGATCTTGCTGGCGCTATTTGCGAAAGGCTCGAAGGTTGAGGATGTGATCCATGAGCTTCTACATGGACCAAGCCGGCAATTATTGATGGCCGTGCCTGACACCCAGGCGGTACAAGCAAGAATCAAGACACTGTTACGCGCACAGGTGCTGATTCCGTCGCACGCCGGTCAGTCACAACTACCCGGGGAACCGCGGCCCATTCATCACCTGGAAGATTGCACCACGCCGATGGAAATCAGTCCATCTTATCGCTTACGAATCGGGGCCAATGTCGCACTGCAACCGGATGGCCCGGTATTCAGGGTATGGAGCACGGTAAAACGCAGCTACCTGTATCCTGATCTTCGCTTACAACTGCTTCTGTTCGCTTTTTTCAACGAAAAACCAGTCGGTGAAGTGATGGCAGAAAAAGGTTATCTCGCCGCTGCTGAAGAGTGTGGCAGGGGTATTCAGTGGCTTTATGACCAGGGCCTGCTGTACTCGACCCTGGACCGCCCGCAAATGCTGGTCAATCAGCCACAGCTAAACAATCCGTCTGCTGCGGGGTTTGCGCTAACCGGCAATGGTCCACGCTGGCAGGATATTGAGCCGGACGGACGGATCCCCATCTACTTCACGCCGCACATGGAAAACCACTATCCACTGGCGCTGGGCATGATCGCGGCAGCGATAGCGGATTTCGAGGATGGTGACCTGCTGAATAAATTTCAGCTGTTACCTATATCATTTCTTACACCACAAGAACTGATTACCGGGCCCCACCAGAAGTTCGGCACAGGAATCTGGTTGTTTTCCAACTACATCTGGTCACTGGAAATCAACCTGAAGATCTCCGCCATGGTCAAATCCAGGGATCCGAATGCTCTGACCCTGCACGGTGGGCCCAGCACGCCAGAATATCCCGGGGCTTGCGCGGAATTCATGCAAAAAAATCCCTCGGTCGACATCGCGGTACATGGCGAGGGCGAGGTTTCAGTGGTGGAAATATTGCAGAGTGTCCAGCGTGACCCGAATGGCCGTGTTACCTACGATGCTGAGCGCTTGAGTGCCGTGACGGGATTGGCTTTCCGGGACCGCCAGCAGGCTGGTCTGCCACTGGTAACTACCGAAAAACGTACACGGTTAAGAGCGCCGGACAGTGTGTCTTCCCCTTACCTGACCGGGATTTTCGATTCCTACGACGGGCGGGTCGAAGCAGCCATCATTGAGTCAAACCGGGGTTGCCCCTTCGGCTGCACGTTTTGTGACTGGGGTTCGGCCACCAGCCAGAAAGTGCGCAAGTTTGACCTCGACCGCGTTAAGCAGGAAGTCGATTGGATCGGCCGGAACCGGGTTCGCGTCCTCTGGATTGCAGATGCCAATTTTGGTATGTACGACCGTGATATTGAGCTGTCACATTACATCGTGGAAACCCTGAAAAAATATGGGTATCCCCAGGAAGTGGTGGTTAATTACACCAAGAACACCACGCGCAAGCTGTTTGAAATCATCAAGGCTTTTTCTTCCGGGGGCATCATCAGCCAGGGCATCATTTCCATTCAGACGACGGATACAGCTACCCTTGATGTCATTAACCGGCGGAATATCAAGACCGAAAAGTACGACGAACTGGCCGAGGTTTTCGCCAATGCCAACCTGCCTCTTTCCACTGATCTCATGACCGGTTTGCCCGGTATTACACCCCAGGCTTTCGACCGGGACCTGCAGCGTTATTTTGACGCCGATGTCACGGTCAAGGCCTACCCCACGCAACTATTACCCA
Source organism: uncultured Gammaproteobacteria bacterium (assembly GCA_963759035.1). Lineage (GTDB taxonomy): Bacteria > Pseudomonadota > Gammaproteobacteria > Xanthomonadales > SZUA-36 > JAHEFT01. The sequence goes on along the minus strand of CAVWXL010000014.1, from coordinate 14,087 downwards.
ACAGCCCGATGGCCGACCCGGAGTACATGGAGAAATACAAAATACGGGTGGACAAAGATGGATTCGTCATCGCCTGCCATAGCTTCAACGAGGCTGAAATGGCCGCAATGAACGTCATTTATGGTTTCTTCACGGTTGCCGATGGGTATTCAGTCCTGAGGTACGTGCTGCGCTACCTGCAATGGGAGCGCGGTATTCCCGCCCTGGAGTTCTTACATAATCTGCTGGATGAAGTCTCCGCCACCCCGGCGAAATATCCTTCAATTACCTGGGTAGCAAGAACATTCATCCAGGCCAAATTCATGCCCGGCGGCTGGAAGGGTTTTTACGACCAGGTTGCGGCGTTTGCCAGTGACCGCTATGGAATCCAACGTGACCGGGCTTTCGACACGGTCCTGCTGGTCAATGAAATGGTCATGCCTGACGACAGCTTGTGTTTTCCACTGAGCCGGGACCTGCCGCATGACTTTGTTGCCTGGTTCGTTGACCATTCAGCCAGGACCCCGCACCCCGTGAAGCGCCTGGAAACCTACCCCCCTGGTGTATTCGAAGTGGATGATCCGGACTCGATGTCCAGCATCGACATGGATTACATCCAGTACGATTCGCACCAGTTTTTTTGGGAGCTTCGCTCTTCCATCGCCCGCGCCAAATCGGTTTCGGATGTCAAGGAACTGGCCAAACGGCGGTTCGCCGAATGAAAGAGAGAAATACCGCTTCAATCGATACCTGGACTGCGCATTGGCAGTTCAACTCCGCTGATAGCCAATCCAAACGCCCCGAATTGGATGTGCTCCTCGAGCCGATTTGGACTGAGTTCACTGACACCCTGCCAGATGGTGTGCGGATCCTGGACCTGGCGACCGGAAATGGCCCCGTTGCCTTCAGTTGCGCGGAGAGGGCTCGTGCACGCAACCATCGTCTTCACATCGTTGCAGTGGATGCAGCCGGGATCAAACCACCAAGCCAGATTCCCGATCCGGACGGTCTATTACCGATAGTGCAGTTTCAAGGTGGTGTGTGGTTGGAGGACCTGCCATTTAGTGACGGTGAATTCGATGGTGTGATGTCACAATATGGATTTGAATACGCCGATGAAAAGCAAGCCGCTTCCGAAGTATCGAGAGTTCTGTCACCGGGCGGGCAATTAAGGCTCGTCATCCATGCCCGGGACGGCGCCGTCTGGCAGGACATCGATTTTCGACTTAAACGTCTGGCTGGTGTTCTGGCCGAAGACGGTGTGGTCAATCTGGTCCTTGAACTGGTACGAGCCCAAAAACAACAGGATGTTGACAGGTTCAAGCGCAAACTTCAGTTACTTGCCGCCGCAGTCGAAAACGCTCAAAAGCTCACTCATCAGCCGCCGGAAGACGACTCTGCATTGTTCTATTCCAGGGAATTCCTCTATGTGTGGTCACACAGGAAACAATACCGGCTTGATGACTTACTGCGTTCCCTGGAAGATGGCTGGGTCCATGCCAGCGGAACCGCCGAGCGCTATGGGCAAATGCTCCGGGTCGCTCGAACTGCTGAAGATATAGCAAGGCTGTGTAGTCGATTCACATCCGCAGGGCTGACCATAAGCTCAGTGAGGCAGGCATGCAACCCGGGGAACGGTGTCCAAATCGCCTGGCAGGTAGACGCTACCAAGTCTTGCTGAATGCGGTAATGGAACAAAAAGTTGATGCGTTTTGCCTGGCGCAGGCAAAGATTTTTGGGGTCAAAGTAATTTCGACTGACCCTTAACTGATCCAGGTGTCGCCGAACAGCCGCAGCAGATTGGCCCCAAGTATTTTTTCAACCCGGCCCTCGCTATAGCCGCGGGCGAGCAACATGTCGGTCAGCGTCTCGAAGCGTCGGGGCGTGTTCAGATCACTGGCGAACAGGTAGCCCTCCTCGGTTTCGAATGGCGCTGCAATGCCGAGTTCCTTGCGTTGCCGGGTGTTCTTTCTGAACTGTTCCCTGAACTCATCGGTGATCTCCTGCGGAGAGATGGCGCCGTCGGTACCCAGCGCCACGTGATCTTCACCAGCCACGTTGATGGCATGATCCAGGTGATTTATCAGATCCGCTGCAGTGGGCTGCTTGCCCCTGGCCAGATAGGGCATGATGTACATGCCGATGACACCACCGCCGTCGGCAACCGCCTTGATTTCGGCATCCGTGCGATGCCGGGGATGCTCGGCCAGTGCATAGCATCCACTATGCGTGAAGCTGACAGGCTTGTCGCTCGTGGCGATCGCGTCTGCCGCGGTTTTTCGGCCGCAGTGGCTCAGATCAACCAGGATACCCAACTCATTCATTCGTTCGATGGCGCTGACGCCGTCCCGGCTCAATCCGGCGTCAGACGGCTCCATGCATCCATCCCCCAGCAGATTGCGCCGGTTGTAGGTGGGCTGGATCACCCGAATGCCAAGCCGCGATAAAGCAGCCAGCCGGTCCAGGTCGTCTTCAAACGACACCCCATCCTGCAAGCCGTAGATCAAACCGGTCCGGCCGGCAGTTTTTGCCGCCCGGATGTCGTCCACGGTGCGCACCCTGGCGAGTATCTCCGGGTTTGAATCAATCAACTGTTCATTTTCAGTGATGTTGACGACGATTCTTTCAAAGGCTTTCAGCGATGGCATCGTGCCCACTTCGCCAACGGTGAAATGAGTCGCGGTCAGGCCGGACTTCCGGATGTCTTCCAGTTCGAGCGCGTTCAGCGTGGACCGTTCGCCTTGCTGGCGACCGCCCGGAAATCCCAGGCCATCGATCACAAAACTGTCGGCGTAAATAGCCTCAGCCGATTTTGCGGCAAGGAGCCCGGGAGCGGCGAGTGCCGCCACGGTGCTGACCGAAGTCATTTGAAGAAAATCGCGGCGGTTCAGTTTCATGGCGATGATTCCAGGATTGGCGTGGCCAACTATTCTAATGGCAAAAACGCCCGAATGTTTTTCGTGCACTATAGACAACCTGAATCAGTCACTGACACAGGAGTGCCAGCAGGTGCTGCCCATCCTATATTCATTTCGTCGCTGTCCCTACGCCATTCGGGCCCGAATGACCATCGTTTACTCGGGCATATCCGTAGAATTGCGCGAGGTCTTGCTGGCAAAAAAACCTCCATCGATGATGGCGGCATCAGCAAAAGGCACCGTGCCCATATTGGTGTTGCCCGACGGTCGCGTGCTTGACGAGAGCTGTGAAGTAATGCGCTGGGCGCTTGATTACCAGGATCCGTGTTTATGGTGGCGAACCGGGTTGGCCGATGAGACGAAAAACCTGGTTGAGGAAAACGATTTTCAGTTCAAAGCGCATCTTGATCATTACAAATATTCTGATCGCTTTCCTGAGCAATCAAAATCACACTACCGCGACCAGGGAGAAAGCTTTTTGTTCAAACTGGAACGTCGCCTGCACCATCGAAAGCATCTTTTGGCAGACGAACTCACGTTCTCAGACGTGGCAATTTTCCCATTCGTACGCCAGTTTGCCTTTGTTGATAAACCCTGGTTTGACCAATCGCCCTACCCTCACCTGAAACAGTGGTTACAGTCATTTCTTGATTCTCAGCTGTTTTTGAGTGTGATGCACAAATACCCAACCTGGAGTGTCGGTGATGAACCTGTCACTTGTACAACTTAACCTCAAAGATCAGGGTGGAGTTTGGAGGAATCCCATCCGTCCCTGTTCCCGCTGGTACGAATGTGGCGCCGCAAATCTGCGTTATCTAAAGTCTGATGGTAGAGTTGCAGGACCCGTGCGGATATCGCATAAGCCAACAGTGCATTCAAGAGGCCAAACCATCATGATGATCAATCGACAGATTATTTTCGCCATTCTGTTAGCCTGCGTTTGTAACCCGGCCTGGGCAACAAAAGTGCTATTGCCGGCCACTCAGGACAACACACTTTATGAAAGCCCGGGCGGTCTGTTCAGTAATGGGAGCGGAGAGCACATGTTCACGGGCATCCCGGCTGAACCTGTGCGGCGGCGCGCCGTGATCGCGTTCAAGAATGTACACCAGCTGATCCCAGAAGGCGCCACGATAACCTCCGCAAAACTCCATCTCCACCTTTCGCGCGAAAACTCTGACGCAACGATCATCGAGTTATTCAAGTTGACCTCTGACTGGGGCGAAGGCGCCTCGGATGCATTGGAAAATGAAGGAACCGGCGCCAATGCCCAAACCGGAGATGCCACCTGGATTCACACCCAGTGGCCAAACTTTACCTGGAGCAATGTTGGCGGTGATTTCGCCGACCAGCCAAGCACAGCCAGCCTGGTCGATTCAGAAGGTTTTTATACCTTCGGATCTTCACCGGAAATGGTGACAGACGTTCAACAATGGCTGGATAACCGGGCACTGAATTTTGGCTGGATACTGATCGCTGGCGAACTGCCACAGTCACGTACCGCCAAGCGGTTCGACACACGAGAAAACGCTATCGAAGACTTCCGCCCCGTTCTGGAAGTCGAATACTCAAGGACCGGCACAGGATTCGATTTTTCCGGTCCCTGGTTCGATCCCAGCCTGGATGGCGAGGGCTACCTGATATTCCAGACGCCTGCCGGCTGGCTTTTTTACTATTTCGGTTACAGCACCGAGGGAACGCGTCTCTGGTTGATATCGGAACTGGTCACGCTGGAGGAACTGGTACCCGGCGTGCCGTTTGAATTGCCCATGTTGGTTGGCGATCCCGGCACGTTCACCATGCCCACACCCAGCACAGAACTGAAGCCTTACGGCACACTCAGCGTAACCTTTAACACCTGCACAGAGGGTATATTCATCCTCGACGGATTAGATGGCGTCAAAACATCCGATGTCGTGAAGATTGTCGGAGTAGATGGCACGGAATGCCTGTGATGAAGGACGATCAACCCCCACAATATCTGCAGGGCAACGTCGATGCCTGGCAGAAAGAAGCCACTAACTACGTTAAGCGCGCCGAAGACGCCTGGGCCAGTGACCAGCCTTTTTGGGGTATCTGGAGTATTCCGGAAACTGGCACCGGCCTTCTTCCTGCAGATATGTCCGGGCTGGCTTGTATCGAACTGGGCTGTGGTACCGGATATGTCTCGGCCTGGATGGTCCGGCGCGGAGCGAACGTCGTCGCTATCGACCCCACGTCCAATCAACTGGATACGGCAAGACGGCTGCAAAAAGAACATGGGCTGGATTTTGTCATTGAAAAGGGCTTTGCCGAGTCGCTTCCCTATCCCGACGCGAGTTTCGATTTCGCCATATCAGAATACGGAGCTGCCTTGTGGGCTGACCCTTACCAGTGGATTCCGGAAGCTGCGCGCCTGCTGAAACCAGGCGGCGAGCTGGTTTTTCTGACGAACTCGGCACTTTCAGTCATGTGTATGCCGGACAATGAATCAGATGGTCCTGTGCGAAAAGAGTTGCTGCGTCCTTATTTTGGCATGCACAAAACCCACTGGCCGGATTGCCCGGGTGAAACGGAATTCCACCTCACACATGGGGACTGGATTGCCCTGCTTCGCGCCAACGGATTTGCTATTGAGCGATTATTGGAATTGAAAGCGCCCGCTGGAGCAACGAATGACGCAGCCTGGGCCGACCCCGAATGGGCAACGCAATGGCCGATCGAGGAAGCCTGGATTGTGAGGAAAATAAAATGATGAGGAGCAGTACAGGGCAATAGGGACGTAGTGTTGTCTGCTAAGATTGGAATCCGCAGCAAGCAAATGGGTGAAACACATGGCTGATGAAATGAAGATGGCGGGTGGCTGTATGTGCGGCTCGGTCGATGACCCTGCAGCTCTGAAACCCACAGCGCATGCTTTCTACCCCGAACGCATTTCCTGGTTTGAGATTGGAGATAAGCTGCCCCGCTACGAAGGAATCGCTGAACTCAGCCCGTTGCTGTGCGAAGGCCCGGAAAAATAGAAGACTCAATTTCAACACGACCGCGTGCACCATTGGCGAGCCAGTACGCCAAAGTGCGTTCGACGACAGCTGGACTTTGTCAGCACCTGGAGCCGGAGGATTTCGTGGTCCAGACGATGCCTGACGTCAGTCCGGCAAAATGGCACCTGGCGCATACGACCTGGTTCTTCGAAGAATTTATTCTGAAGCCACAGCTTGCGGAGTATCGCCCGTTCGACGAAAACTATCACTACCTGTTCAATTCCTATTACTACACTACAGGCCAGATGCATCCCCGGCCCCGGCGTGGTCTGCTTTCACGGCCATTGGTTCGCGACATCATGCAGTATCGTGAGCATGTGGATGAAGCCATGCAAAAATTATTTTCTGCATGTGACGGTGATGAGAGTATCGAACAAGTCGTCACGCTTGGAATCCACCATGAACAACAGCACCAGGAGCTTCTGCTGACTGACATCAAGCATGTGTTTTCCTGCAACCCGACAATGCCGGCTGTGAATCCCTTCCTGAAAACCCCAGGCAGCGCCAACAGCACCGAACTCCAATTTGTTTCACGACCAGGCGGTACATATAAAATTGGTACTCGTAAGAACGGGTTCTATTTTGACAATGAAACCCCGCGCCACCAGGAACTAATGCAGGACCACTCGATCGGCTCACGCCTGATTACCAATGGCGAGTACAGGGAATTCATCAGGGATGGTGGATATGAAGACGTGCGCCTGTGGTTGTCGGATGGCTGGAGCACGATTAACGAGCGCGGATGGAGCAGGCCACTCTACTGGAGCGAAGACCTGGAACGTGAATTCACGCTTGGCGGTCAGCGTGACCTGGACATCCATGCACCCGTGTCACATGTCAGTTATTACGAAGCCGACGCCTTTGCCCGTTGGGCTGATGCCCGCTTACCGACCGAAGCCGAATGGGAAACCTTCGCGGACGAACAGGACACTGCAGGAAATCTGCAGGAGTCAGAGTATTGGCAACCAGTAACCGCCAATAAAGCAGACACCCAGGTTTTTGGAGATGTCTGGGAGTGGACCTCGTCCCCTTACTCAGCCTATCCCGGTTTCACGCCGCTTGATGGCTCACTGGGCGAATACAACGGCAAATTCATGTGTAACCAGGTATCCGTTCGCGGGGGCTCATGTGTCACGGCAAGAGACCACATACGCGCCAGCTATCGCAGCTTCTTCTACCCCGACGCCCGTTGGCAATTTTTGGGTATCCGGCTGGCTAAAAATGCGCTGTCTTCCTGATGGATGACCTGTCAGAAATCCTTGAAGGCCTGGCGCGACCTCAGAAAACACTGTCGCCGAAATTTTTCTATGATCAAACCGGGTCGAAGTTGTTTGATGAAATCTGCGAGTTGCCGGAGTATTACCTGACCCGCAGCGAGTTGGAAATAATGCAGGCGTGTTCGGCTGAGATCGCAGAACTCGTAGGGCCTCACGCAAGCTTGATTGAATTCGGCAGCGGCTCCAGCCTGAAAACGCGCACCCTGCTCGGTCATCTGGACAACCCGGCTGCTTACGTGCCTGTGGATATTTCAGAGGAGCACCTTGCAGAGGCAGCCAGGACCCTTTCGGCCGATTTTCCCGACCTGGAAATTCTCCCTGTTGCAGCCGATTTCACCCGACCCTTTCCGTTACCCCAACCGCGGGTAATGCCCGAAAGAAATCTTGTCTATTTTCCCGGCTCGACCATCGGTAACTTCGACCGGGAAGCTGCGCTGGAACTGCTCCGGGTCATGCACCAGGAGGCCGGAGAAGACGGTGCCTTGCTGATCGGTGTGGATCTCCAGAAAAACAAGGCGATACTTGAGCGTGCCTACAACGATGAGGCCGGGGTGACCGCCGAGTTCAATCTGAATATTCTCATGCGGCTCAACAACGAGTTCGGCGCGGACTTTGATCTTGGGAAATACAATCACAGTGCGATTTATGACAGCGAATCCGGCCGGATTGAAATGCGCCTTGTCAGCCTGCATCACCAGCGCGTTTCTGTGGGTGGAAAGACCTTTGAACTGGTCCCGGGCGAGTTCATCGTGACCGAACATTCGCATAAGTACACGCTCGAAGGGTTCGAGAAGATGGCCAATCTGGCGGGCTTTCGGGTAGAGCATGTCTGGACAGATTCCGCCCAACTATTCAGCGTCCAGTTCTGCATGCGGTGCTGAAGGAAAAACCTCATGTCAACGTATTCGTACTTCCCTCACCTGAGACTCATCGCTCTTTTCCTGCTGTCGGCAATGATCCAGGCGTGTAGCCAGCAAACCCAGCCTGACCTGGAACGTTTGTACCGGCAGACCCAGTTCGTTGAGCAACCGCCGGTCATCCTGATTCACGGAATCATGGGCGCCCGGCTGTCCGATTCAGGCAATGGCGAGGAAGCCTGGCCTGGCGGCATCAGTCAGCTGGCCTTTTCTGACTACGATGAACTCGGCCTTGAGATTGACGCCGATACTCTCGAACCCGGGGAGTCCAGGTTTTATCCCTCCGGGCTGGCCGACGAAGTGGCGGGCCGGGACTTTTATGGCGCCATCCTTCGAACGCTGGAGGAGGCCGGGCGCTACCACCGGGCTGATCCTGATGAGCCGGCAAACGCCGATCGTCGCGAAGTGTATGTCTTCACTTATGATTGGCGCCAGGACAATGTGGTCACCGCGGGTAAGTTGGCCGACCTGATCGACAGGATCAAAAAAAGCCATGGCGACCCCGAGCTGAAGGTCGATTTGATTGCGCATAGCATGGGGGGACTGATAGCACGCTACTACCTCCGCTACGGTCGCGATGATGTTTTGAATGACAACGAGTTCCCGGTCAATTATGCAGGCGCCCAGAATGTCCGGAGGATCATCCTTCTGGGAACACCAAATCTGGGCTCGGTCAGTTCGTTGCACGCTTTCATCGAAGGCACAAAAATCGGCTTCGGGAGCATCCCCACTGAAGTGCTGGCCACCATGCCCAGCGTCTACCAGCTCTTTCCACACAGCCTTAATCAATGGCTAGTGACAACGGCCGAAAAGCCTCTGCCACGGGATATCTTCGATGTTGATGTGTGGCGTCGCTTTCAGTGGTCAATATTCGATCCTGAGGTTCGCCGCAAAATTATCACAACCGAAGAAGCCGGTGCAGTCAGGCTGGAAACGCTGGATGCATATTTTGAGAAAAACCTCGAACGGGCGCGGCGTTTTGTCTGGTCCCTGACCGTCCCGGTGCCGGAAAGGTCACACAGCCTGATCGTATTTGGCGGCGACTGCCTGCCGACACCAGCGAAACTGGTGGTGGAGGAGGTCAAAGGCGTTTCGGAAATTCGCCTGTGGCCCGGCGACATTGCCAATCCCGTTGACGGCGTTAGTTATGACGACCTGATGCTGGAGCCCGGCGACGGAACAGTAACCAAGGCATCCCTGTTGGCCAGGGAGACCCTTGATCCATCCGTCCGCCGGCATAAATACATTGATTTTCCGCTGGACTACCCTTTGTTCCTGTGCGAGCGGCATGACCAGATGACCGGAAACGTGACTTTTCAGGACAACCTCCTGCATGCTTTGCTCAGCCCTTGAGAAACCGGATGAAAAAGACTCCACTATAATGATCCACATACAATGATAATTCAGATTAGGGAGTCACCATGCATAAGGCATCCTGCCTCTGTGGGGCTGTAAAAATTGAAGTCGAGGGTAAGCTGTCCGCTGTAGAAGGCTGTCATTGTTCCCAGTGCCGAAAGTGGACGGGGCATTATCTGGCCAGCACGGAGGTTCCCCGTTCCGCGTTAAAGATCCATGGTGACGACAGCGTTTCCTGGTTTCATTCTTCTGAGAAAGTGCGGCGGGGCTTTTGCTCCACTTGCGGAACATCGTTGTTTTTTGACCCTGCCGACAAAGAAAAACACGACTGGATCGGTATCGCGATGGGCGTGTTTGATCAACCCACAGACACCGAAATGGCTCTGCATATTTTTGTGGCTGAAAAAGGTGATTACTACGAGATCACAGATGGGCTGCCACAAAATGAGTATTGAGCTAGTCTGCCAGGTCCTGTTCTGAGGCTGTATCTCTGCATTCGCCTCTTATGAAAACGTCAGGCGGATCGACGACACGCTCAGTTTCCCTGTGCCCTGCGTCACAGAAACCGCTCTTTGCCAGTTCCCTTTCCAACCTGTTTTCGAGAAGAGAATTAATTTTCTCAAACCTGGCAGCGCCGCCGGATGAGCCGGAACGTGATTTTCCACCGGCGCCACCCCGGCTTCCGGCAGTCACACCCCCGAATACGCCACGGCTTGAACTGCCCGCCACGTGCCCGCGCGTGTTTCCAGGCCGGCTCCCGCCAGACCGGGGCTCTGGCATATCCAGTGTGTACTGGAATTTCCTGGTGCCGTCCTCATCGATATGGGTCGCAAAATAGCCGTCTGGCGGCTCAGGTTTCTCCGGCTGATTGGAACACGCAGCGACGGAAACCAGCAGTACCGGCATTAACAAGTTGAGTAGCAGAGTTTTCATAAAGACAGCCTACAGACTGCAGGCCGTAAAATTATGGATAAATATTGAAGATGCCGTTAAGCAAACATTAGGGAGTCGTTTTTACTTCACCGTCCAAAAAATGTAGCGCTTCAGTCATGGCTGTTGCATCCGGGTGCTCATGCGACATACCCGGCAGTACCATGAGCATGCTGTTTTCGGCACCGGCCTTCAGATAACGATGATAAACGTTGCGCTGTTGAGTTTTTCCGGAGATAGAATCTCCTGGTAGCGGACCGCATTCTGTTCTCCCAACAGCTGGTCCAGAGATTGTTCTATTTGAAACAATGAACCGCCGGAGCTCTCCAATGCAAATGAGTGCTCAGACAGAAATAGCACACAACACAGAATCAGGAAAAACAACGCGCTTTTCATGGAGATCTCAATTCATCACGCGGGTCGCCTGCTCGAGCCAGGCGCTGTCTTGCTCGTCAAGGTGCGGTAGTTGAACCTGGCGAACCCAGGCATGGTAATTGTTGATCCAGGCGATTTCCTCGCCGTCTAACAGACCAGTGTCGATCAGCCGTATATCGAATGGCGCTGCCGTCAAAGCCTCAAACTTAAACATCGGCGGTCCATCTTCGTGGCCAAGCTCCGCCTCCCTGACAACCACCAGGTTTTCGCAGCGCATCCCGTAGGCATCGTCCTTGTAGAACCCCGGTTCGTTGCTGACCACCATTCCGGCCCGCAAGGCATGGCCGTTGAATTGCTTCCCGATCCGCTGTGGGCCCTCGTGCACACTCAGGAATGAACCCACGCCATGTCCCGTGCCGTGGTCGTAGTCCAGGCCCTCGTTCCAGAGAAATTGCCGGGCGAGAATATCCAGTTGCGTACCGTTGGTACCCTCGGGGAACACCGCCCGATCCAGCGCAATATGGCCCTTCAACACCAGCGTGAAACGGCGGCGAATTTCCTCACCCGGGTCGCCAATGGCAACGGTGCGGGTGATGTCGGTCGTGCCGTCCAGGTATTGTCCGCCGCTGTCCACCAGGTAGACGGAATCCATTTCCAGGCTGCTGGTGTCGTCAAAATTGAGGTGGTTGTAGTGGCACATCGCCGCGTTTCCGGCCGCTGCGGAAATCGTATCGAAACTGGGTCCCCGGAAATGATCGCCGTCCGAACGGAATTCGAACAATCGGTCGGACAAGTCACCCTCCGAATGTAACCGGCCCTCATCCACTTCACGATCCAGCCACGCCAGAAAACGCACCATGGCCATTCCGTCCCGGAGGTGGGCCTTTCGCATACCGGTAATTTCCGCCTGATTTTTGCAGGCCTTGGGTACGATGACCGGATCATCTCCCGCAATCAGCTCGGCACCTGCCGCTTTCAATCGGAGGTTACACCAGGCGTTGGCTGTGACCGGGTCGGCCAGAACCGCTTTGCCGGAGAACTTTTCGAATGCCTTTTCGGCAGCGGACTCGGGAGAAATTTCTACTCCTTCGCCAACATGGGCTTCGAACCCTTCCGGGATTTTGGATGGGTTGGTAAAAAACTGCATCCGGCCATCTGCATGAAGAAGACCGAAACCCAGAACAACGGGAAGACAAGGAACGTCCTGCCCCCTGATGTTCAACAGCCAGGCAATCGAATCGGCAGCAAAAATCAGGGCGGCCTCCGCCCCTTCTTCAGCTATCGCGGCAGCGATCGCGTGGCGTTTGTCGAGACTGGATCGGCCGGTAAGATCCTCAGGCAGCATCATGGCGGTTTCAATGGTCTCCTGGGGCCTGTCCTCCCAGCATGCATCGACCAGGTTTTCGTCCAGCTCGATGAAATCAAGACCGGCTTTAGCAAAAATCTTCTCAGCCTCCTGCTGCCAGGTGAATGGATGCAAGCGCGAGTCGTAGCCCACTCGTGAACCACCCCGCAGTTGATCCGCCAGCCAGTCCAGGTGTGGCGTTTCGACCAGGTGAAGAAACTCAAACAGTTCAGCCGGCACCTGTTTTCTGACCTGTACCGTGTACCGCCCGTCCACGAAAATAGCCGCCCGGTCAGCGAGCACGATCACCACACCCGCTGATCCTGTAAATCCGCTGATCCAGCGAAGCCGCTCGTTGCGTTCGGGAATGTACTCGCCCAGGTATTCGTCGGCCCTGGGCACGATCAGTGCATCCAATCCACGTGCTTTCATTTGTCGGCGCACGCATGCCAGCCGATCGGTAAAGCTCATTGTCAGGCTCTCTTCCTGTGTTTTAATGATTCACCTGCACAATTCTAGCCCATGCCCAGCCTGAAAGCTGGCGCAAAGCGCTGTTCAGCCGCCGCCGAATTCTGGTAATTTATCGTTTTACCTATCTGTGCTTCTGAGGTGCAAAATGCAGGGGATTAAAAAACGACTGACCCGTTACCTGGAATCTTTGAGGTTTCCCTGGTTACTGCTGGTTACGCTCGCCCTGTTCCTGGTCAACGTGTTCGTTCCCGACGTTTTTCCGTTTGTCGACGAAATCCTGCTCGCATTAATCGCTGTTGTTCTGGCCCGCTTGAAACGGAAGGCTCCCTCCGAAAAATGAGGACCGGGCCATTGGTCGTCACTATCCTCTCTGGCACCTGTCGAAAATTTTGAGTTTGACCCCACTGGAATTATCAATAATTTCGTAAAAATTCTCTACGTAGCGGACGAGGTTCTTGTCACGACTCCCTCCAGGCCGGACTGGTCAGATAGTGTGCGGTGTTTGTATGGCATTGGCATATCTCTGAGTTACAGGCGGTCTACTACGCTGCGGTTCTGGCACCGTAACGTGTTCAATAAATCCCCACCGCCTGTTTTCCTGATTCAACACTGGAGCACAAAATGATCAAAAAGTACCTCGCCGCAATGGTTATTACCGTCTCGCTGTTCATGAACACGTTCACAAATGTGGCTGCAGCTGGTACTGATACCTCCCATCCGGACCAGAAAGCCGTGCTTGTTACCGGTGCGAGTTCGGGCATAGGACTCAAGATCACCGAGGTCCTTGCAGCCAACGGGCATTTTGTATTTGCCGGGGCGCGCAAACAAAAAGATCTTGATGCGCTTAACGCAATGGAAAACGTCCAGGCTGTTCGGCTTGACGTTACCGTGCAGGCTGAGATTGATGCCGCCGTAGAGACCATACGCAACAGCGAAAAGGGCCTTTATGGGCTGGTAAACAATGCCGGTGTCTATATCGGCGGGCCCCTCATCGAGGTAGATGAAGATGAACTGGAATGGTTGTTCGATGTGAATGTGTATGGTGTGTACAGAGTCACCCAGGCATTTGCGCCGATGATAATTGAGCAAAAGGGACGGATCTCGACCATAGGTTCCATTGCAGGCACGGGCTCCACACCACTGGGCGGGCCGTACCAGATCAGCAAGCACGCCATCGAAGCCTATACCGACTCACTCGCTATGGAAATGGAACGTTTTGGTGTGGCTGTCAGTGTCATCGAGCCCGGCAACTACCGCTCTGAAATCTCCAGGAGTGCAGTAAAGCGTATGGCTGAGAAAGACTACGCCATAGAGGGTTCGCCCTATGCTGAAGACATCAAGGAACGGATGAACCGCCCGCATGACCGCAGCCAGTTCAAGAACCCCGACGAGGTGGCGGATGCAACGCTGCACGCTCTCTTCAACCGATCACCCAAAAGGCGGTACATGGTGGTACCCAATGAAGGTGAAGCCAGTTGGACCATCAGCAAGGCCAT
>CAVWXL010000013.1:0-11003 GCA_963759035.1 uncultured Gammaproteobacteria bacterium | reverse complement strand
ATAGAAATCTTGCCCAGCAGCGCGAGACCTTTTTCAACGACTTTTCATCTGCCAGTCCCGAGGTCCGTCTAATGCTCGATGACTTGCGTTCTATGGTTAAATCCACGGAACGCATCACTGCCACGCTAAATCCTGATGAAGGACCGTCCGAGCCAGTAGACATCGCGGCATATCGTGCGCTGACAGCGGACGTTGCCCAGGCGGCGGTGAAGCTTACCAAGCTAGTTGACGCGGTCAGCGTAGCGGCTGAGAATCCCATTACCTAGTCACGACGGTCGATCACTTCACAGCCGGGCAAGAACATGTCTTGAACCGTTTGCTGGTCATCCTGTTGATCAGCATTGCGTTTTTCTTTGTTTGCTTAACCGGCTATCGTTTCGCGACAGCGAAGGTAAGGGGGCTGAAATTGAGGCGATGATGGGAGCAGCTGTTTGCCATCGTAACAAGGAACCTCAAGGGGAGCTTGTGGCCGAACTGAGAACAAGTCGACCCAGCAATCACGTCATTATCTTCTCTTTCGGTCATAAGTGGGCTTCGCCCTTTTCACCGAGTGCTGGGCCGTCGGTTTCTGCGATGAATTCAATGCCGGAGACGTGCTCTCGTGGCTCCAGGAGCCGTTGCCATCAGTCATCCCGTCTTGTGGCTAGATGATTGTTGACCGGGCTGGAGGGCCCAGTATTCGGGACCGGACAATTACTGATGGAGCAGGTTTACAACCTCGCCAGACCCTACGTTGCACATCCCGGCAGAGTACCTTACGAATCGCTATGAGAAACGCTATCATGATATTTAAATATTCGAGCTTCCAAACGATCCGCATCTACAACAGCAAAAGAAGCTAGTCATGCTTATAAGCACGAAAACGATCTGGCACCAAAGAACCGGTCTCTGCTTGATCCTGACTTTCCTGTTGACTCATCTTACCGGCGCTAACGTCGTATTCGCTCAGGATCCCGGCCCCATCAATACGGAACGCCCGAGTTTCAGTTCTTCGCCACTCGCGCTACCCACGGGTTTTTGGCAGATAGAGGCGGGCTATCAGTACACGCGCAACGTCGGAACCAATAGCTCAAAAGATCATACTTTGCCAAATGCCCTGCTGCGTTTCGGCTTCCATGAGCGATTGGAATTGCAACTGAATTGGTCGGGTTATACGCGATTAATTTCCGATGGTGCAAAAACGGAGGGCTTGAAGGATGCCAGCCTGGGAGTGAAGTGGCAGATGAACGGGGCGGATGCCGCTGTTGCCATCGGTCTTTTTGCTGGGGTATCGCTGCCCGTTGGAGATAAAGAATTTACCAGTGATGATTATGATCCTGAGTTTGCTGTCTTCTGGACCCATTCCGGAGCTCTGGATTGGTTTGGTACGGCCAAATGGACCGAATCGGGAAACAAGTACAAGTTCGAAAACGCAGTGGGCATCAACTTTACAGCTACCCAGAAAACGGGCGGGTACATCGAATATAAAGGCTCATTTCCGGAAGGACAGGGCCCCGCTCATGACCTCAACTTCGGGATGACCAAGCTGCTTTCCAATGATCTTCAAGTCGATTTAAATGGTGGAGTGGGACTCAACAAAAGGGCCTCCGATTATTTCGTCGGAACCGGGATTGCTTATCGATGGTAGGGGATAGATCCCAGGAGAGTTCTGCTGCCCGCTGAACACCGGAATTGGTCGATTGAGAAGCAACTTGGGCCGTTAACGACCCGGTGCGGAACCTGCGGTTATTGAGGTGATTGTTGCAGCTTCCGGTCCTGGTTGAGTGGGTAAAAAGGTTTTCTATGCCCTGATCGCCTCGATCAGCGGTTTTGTGCCAACGATATTCATCATTCGCTTCAGATTGTAGGCTAGTACATGCAGGCTCATCTCGGTATTTACTCGGTCGAGGGTCCTGGTCAGGAAGTGGGTCGAGCCCATCCAGGCTTTCAGGGTGCCAAAGGGGTGCTCCACCACGGCCCGCCGTGTGCGCATCATCTGAGGATTGCGGTCCAGGCGTGCCTGGGCTCTGTCCAGCACTTCCTCATGTTCCCAACGCGTCATTTTGCGATGCACACCGGAGGTGCATTGGGCCTTAATGTGACAGTGCCGGCACTTGGATGTCCAGTACAGTTGCACGGTCCGCCCTTTGTCCTGCGTGTTCATATGCCACGGCAGACGTTCACCGGCCGGGCACTCATACTCGTTATCTTCAGCGATGTAACGGAAGGCATCGCGACCAAAATGGCCTTTGGCCCGGTTGGGTGAGGTCAGTGGCTTGGGTACGTACGTGGTGATCCCCGCTTCCTCGCAGTCGCGGATCTCATCGCTCTTGAAGTAACCCCGGTCAGCAACCACGCTCAGTTCATCAGCACCCAGGGCCGACTTCGCTTGCTTCGCCATCCTCGCCAACTGGCGCCGGTCACTGCCCACATTGGTGACCTCGTGGGCCACAATCAGATGGTGTTCAGTATCCACTGCCGCCTGCAGGTTGTAGCCCACCAGGCCAGAGCCCCGGTAGTTCATCGAGCGGGCGTCAGGATCAGTCAGTGAGATCTGCTGGCCCGGAGCCTTGAGCATCCGGGCCTCGACTTTTTTTAGGCGCGCCATCTCCTGCTTCAGGGCCGCGATCTTGTCCTCCAGCCGCTGGGTCTTGTCCTCGACCGGTTCCTGGCGATCAGCTTCGGCCAGCTGCTGCAGATAACGCTCGATCGTTGCATCCACTTCGGCGATGCGCCGCTTCATCTTAGCCCGGGTGAAGTTGCGATCGCGGTTGTTAACCGCCTTGAACTTGCTGCCGTCGATGGCCACGAAGGCGTTGGCGAACAGGTTGAGATTGCGGCACAGGATGACGAACTGGCGACACACCAGGCGAATCGCCGTGCCGTTGTCTTTACGGAAGTCGGCGATGGTCTTGAAGTCCGGCGCTAGCCGTCCGGTCAGCCACATCAGCTCCACGTTACGCTGCGCTTCGCGTTCCAACCGCCGGCTCGACTGCACCCGGTTGAGGTAACCATAGACGAATAGCTTCAGCATGGTTTCTGGGTGGTAGGCTGGCCGACCGGTGTCGTTGGGCTGCGTCCGAAAACCGAGCCCCGACAGGTCCAACTCGTCGATGAAAACATCAATCACTCGGACCGCACTGTCTTCTGCAACATAATCATCGAGACGTTCGGGAAATAAGGTGGCTTGGGAGCGATCCTCACCCTGGATAAATCCGCTCATGGCTTGGCCTTCCGTGGGAAAGTCAGATTATATCCGGTGGGGAGTTTTCACACACCCTCGGCCGTTTGCTGCTATAGAAGTCGCTGAAATTCAGGCAATATGTATAGCTGCTATGTGGTGAATAGCGGACTATAATCCCGACCTTATTGGACACTGTCTGTCAGATCAAGATTGAGCTATTACAACTAAGATAGTAACACCAAGCAACTATGTCCTTTTGGCTTGGCTGCCGCCATGAAGATTGCTAGATCCGGATTAATACATCTTATTAATTAAAAAACTTGCTTTTGCTTTTTAAAACAAATGACTAAAGAAGACGCTGAAAAGGTGACTAAAAAGTGACTATAGCATTAGTTATATCTTGTAACATATTGATTTAATGGTGCCGGCACCAAGATTACTCCGGGCATCCCTGCCCTCCGCCCCTTCGGGGTCATCTCACTGCGTTCGATGTTCAAATTCGCTCATTGTGCATGGATTCACTGGTGCCGTGAAGCACATGGATGTGTGAGAACGGCCCCGGCGAATTTGTCGAACGAGTTCGAATTGTGCCAATACCAGCTCTTCTGAAAGCTTGCAGGTGGGAGTGGAAAATAAAATTGGTGCCGGCACCAAGATTCGAACTCGGGACCTACTGATTACAAATCAGTTGCTCTACCAACTGAGCTATACCGGCACGTGTACTGCGTGGGAGGCGTATTCTAAACCAAGTTGGACCTGGTGCGAACACCTTTTGATACCGCCAATTGCACCCCCGGCGAATTAATCCACCAACATTCCGCGAAAAACGAGCCAGGGGTCGTGGATATAGTCGAATTCGAGCGCAGGCAGGATGGCATTTGCTGCACCCCCGGTGATGATGAGTTTGGGCTGTCCACCGTCTTTCCCTGCAACACTACGCAGAAACATGTTGAGTGCACCGATCTGTGCGGCGAAAACACCGTTTTGAATACAGCTTGAGGTCGACTGGCCCGGATCGGTTGAAGCGCCTTCAAGATCAGGCGGCACATTTAGTTTGGTGTCGCGGGTGAGTGACCGGGCCATTGTCGCTGGGCCCGGGTAGATCATTCCTCCCAGGTGCTGTGCCGAAGAATCGACGGCATCCAGCGTGCTGGCGGTTCCCAGGTCCCAGACAACGACCGGTGCGCCATACCGGGTAACTGCACCTACTATGGCCAGCCAGCGGTCCACACCCAGCTTTCCGGGATCGTCGTAAGCATTACGGACCCCGCCTCTCTGCTTCGTGGAAGTCAGCAACTGCGCTTCCACACCCCAACGCGACAGGCAGAATTGAGCCAGCGCCCTGGCCTCATCCTCTGCGGCCACGCTGGAAAACAGGACGGCCTGCGGTTGCACAGGAGCCTGTGACCCGAACGCCTGGCAGAACGCCTCGAAGTCGCCATGCCCGGCGCTCGCCTCATCAATTTCACCGTCGATGGCTAGTACCCACTTGAGGCGGGTATTGCCCTGGTCAATCAATACGATCTGTTCAGCCACGATGGATACTCACCTCGCCGGAGTGGTAGGTCTGCATGACCGATGGTGCCGTTTCCAGCAGTAAACTGCCATTGCCATCCACACCGCGCGCGATGCCAGGCAGATCCGTGCCGTCCTGATCCAGCACGATTTTGTTGCCCTGCAGCAAATCGAGTTCTTGCCACGCACTGCGAAATGGCTCAAATCCGTCACGCTTCAAACAACTCCAGAGCCGCCGGCAATTCCTCCAGCAGTAACGCTGCCACGTGATTGCGGTCTATATCGGCACCATTGTTTTCAAGGTATGCGGCCAGGTCGGTCCACGGGCGGTCAATGGCGGCTTTGAGTTCGCCCGGACTGCTTTCCGGCATCCTGATATTGAGCCCTATGCCGATCACCGCCAACGCCGGACCCTGGCCTGCCGACTGCAATTCGACCAGGATGCCCGCCAGTTTTTTTCCATCAATCAGTATGTCATTGGGCCACTTGATACCGTGTCCCTCCAGCCCCGCCCGGTCCAGCGCACCGCATACCGCGGTGGCCATCACCAGGGGCAGCGTGGACAACGGCCAGCGGCTCTCGCGAAACCACCAGCCCAGGCTCAGGTAAATATTACCGCCAGCCGGAGAATGCCAGTTGCGCTGACGCCGGCCACGGCCGACGGTCTGCTGCTCCGCCAGTATGGCATGAGCGTGTTGCCGGTCGCCGGGTAAACGCAGCACGGCTGTATTGGTTGAATCGACTTCCTGCAGCAAGGTGAGTTGACTGAGTTTTGCCAGGCTCTCCGGCGCCATTTGCTGCCGGATGATGCTGGCCTCAAGGCGATCCTGGCCCGATGTGTTCGCCGGCACGGGTCTACTTAAACCAGTTAATGATGCGGATGCGCTGGAACTTGTACTCCGAGCCATTCAGCATGTTCGTGATGTTGGATCTATGCGTGAAGACGATAAAGGCTGCCAGCAAAATACTGAACCAAAGCTGGGCTACCGAAGCATCCAGCCAGATGAATACCGGCACCAGGGCCACCGCCGCTACCATGGTGGCAAGACCAACCCACCCGGTCAGCACCAACACCAGCAACCAGGTCAGGAACATCGGCAGCAGGACGGCCGGCTCGATCACTGCCAGTGCCCCCACTGCGGTGGCAGCACCCTTGCCGCCTTTGAATCCGTACCAGACGGGATAGCAGTGCCCGACCACGGCGGCGAAACCGCAAGCCAGCATCTGCAACTCCATCGACAGTGGCTGGCCCAGTGCAGCCAATTCCACATGCGGCAACAAACCCACCGCCAGCGCACCCTTGCCGATATCGATGATCACCACAACCAGCGCAAACCAGAAGCCCTGGGTGCGAAAGGCATTGGTGCCACCGGCATTACCGCTGCCGCTTTTTCGGATGTCGACATGGCGGAGCGCACCCATCACCATGCTGCCGGAAACGGATCCCAGCAAGTAGGCCAAAAGAACTTTTACGACTAAATCGATCATCTCTACCAGACTAACGAATTGCCACGTGCGGGGCGAATCCTACGATCAACCCGCCCGGCCCGAAGTGCACGCCCAGGGCCGGCCCCGCCTCGGTGATATGGCAGGAGTGGATGCGCCCGTGTTGTTCGAGGATGTACTTGCGGGATTCAGCTGCGCCGGCCTTGTTGTCGGCATGTGCGATCAGCACACGGTACATGGTATCTGCCTCCATTTTCTTTATCGCGGAGCGTGCCAGCTTAACCGGGTTTGCGCCTTTGCCGCGGTGGAAGCCGCTCAGGCCCATTTTTCCTTCCTGGTTGGCGGTGAGCACCGGGTTGATACGCAGAAAATCGGCAACACGCTTGACCGGCGCCGGAACGCGTCCGCCCTTCACCGCGTAGGACAGGTCATTGGCGATACCGATCACCCGGGTTCGCGGGATCAACCCCTTCACAAAGGACTCAACCTCGTCCGCTGAATTGCCTTCAGCAGCAAATTCAGCCGCAGCAATGACCAGCAAGCCCTGCCCCGCAGTTGCACTCAAACTGTCGATCACCCGAATATCACTGCCATCGGCCCGGCTGGCAGCCTGCAGTGCTGCGGCTGTAGTGCCGCTAAGCTGCTGCGACAGACCGACCGAGACTACAGCATAGCCGTGTGAAGTCAGCAGCGAATAAACCCGTGAAAAATCCTGCGCAGGAGGTTGCGAGGTCAATGGGGCTTCTTCGGCTTTGGCCAACAACTGATAGAACTCTGTAGGCGTCAATGAAACACCGTCGAGGTATTCGCGGTCGCCGAAACTCAACCGTACCGGCACCACCTGGATACCCAGCCGGTCGATTTCACCCTGCGGGATGTCTGCGCCCGAATCGGTCACGATGGCTACTTCGCCGGCGTGGTCCAGCAAGCCGTGCTGGCGTTCCATATCATCGGCTTTTTGTTGCTTGATCTCGCCGAACTCCTCACAGGCAAGGAAAACTTCCGCCGGGTTGTTCACGTGAATATGTACCCGGACACGATTGCGCCCGCCGGCAACCACCAGGGAACTGGAATCCAGCGACTCCATCCTGGCCATCACCGCATCCCGGTCGATGCCCTGTCCTTCCACCACGCACTCGGTACAGTAACGGTGCTCACCCACATCAAAATCCTGCACGTTCCCGGTCAGATCTGCCTGCAGATCCGCCACCGTCGTATCGACTTCGCCGCTGACAATGAAGGTCCAGATCCCCTCAAGCAGATCGACAAATCCCTGCCCGCCGGCGTCGACCACCCCGGCCTGTTTTAGCACGGCAAGTTGGTTGGGGGTGTTAGCCAGCGATTCCCGCGCACGCTCCAGTCCATGTCCGATCAAGACCTGTATATCGGTCACACCGCTGCCAACACGGCTTACCAACTCTTGTGAAAAATCCTCCATCACGGTTGGCAGGGTTCCCGGCACCGGCCTGGACATGGCGGTCCAGGCCGCTTCAGAACCTTTACTGGCCGCTTTTGCGAAACTGTCTGCGTTGAGCAGGCGGCACCCCACTACGGCCTCGCGAAAGCCATGAAAATACTGAGCCATGATCGCACCGGAATTGCCGCGGGCACCGTCAAGTGCGGCCTCGGCCACGTGATCCATCAATTCGTCCACCCGGTGGTCGGGCGACGCTGCGGTCGCCTCGAGAATGGTCTTAAAGGTGAATGCCATGTTGGTGCCGGTATCGCCATCCGGCACCGGAAACACGTTGATGCGGTTCAGATACTCCCGGCGCTGAAAGACGTGCCCGATCCCGGCAGACAGCGCACGCAGCATTCGCGGCGCGTCAAGATAGGCAATGGCGGTAGATGATCTTTCCATAAAGATTGATTATATGGTCAATTTTCCCAGTCGTTGGCAATATTCGCCGAAGTGCACCAGAACTGTCACCGCTGAAACGGTGACTAATGACCCATGCCAGCGTGGCATGGAACGTGCATTATTAAATATAGGAGTAACTTTGGAGATACCCATGTCAGCAGATCATGTCATCAATGAAATCCGTGATTCCCTGAACGGACGTCCCGGCCAGCCAATCGTCTTTGGTGTATGCAAGGCCCTGGCCGAAAAATCCGGCAAGGAGCCCTGGGTGTTCCGGCTGGCCGCGTTGATTCTGACCCTGTTCTGGACCCTGCCGGCCGTCGCCGCCTATATCATCCTGGGTTTTGCGTTGAACGAGACAGAAAGCCGCACCCGCCGGTTCTTTTCCGGGCTGGCCGTGATCATCAGGGAGTGGGTCGAGAAGTTTGCAGAGTCTCTGCGGGACATTTTCGGGCCGGAGCGGGCCTGAACCTGAAAACACCATCGCTGACTTGCTGCTTTTCACGCATACCGCCAACAATGTAAAACCAGCCTGCATGCGATAGCAACGCGCGGTGGTCCATTGTGGCCACCGGCAGCTTGCCGTGACACCCCCACCCCCCATCCACAAAGTTGTAACTGAAAACACCTGCTTCCGGTTCAGACGGCAAGCCGTTGTAACCCGTTCCATTGAAATTGTAGGGGTTGGGCGAACCGCCGACGAAAAAAATCCGGCCCTGCCCGTCTCCGGAGGCCGCCATGCGATAACGCGACCGGCCGGGATGTGCCATAACCGGCTGCCACTCGATAAGCCGGAAGTCATCTGCTGAAATCTGCCCCTTCCAGCACTCGAAAGAAGGCACAAAGCGACGCGGCGCGCCGGTGTGCGGATATATCGATCCGCACTCCGTCACATACCAGCAGGCGGTTACCCGAGATTCCACCCGCGTGTCCGAATACCGGGGCACCGGGGTACGGCGTTGCCTGGCGCCAGCTGCCATCACGGGTGTCCAGCACCTGGACCAGGTTGACATTACCCAGGTCGTGCCAGCCACTCAGCAGGTAGACGTAGCGGTCCTGGTACACCAGCAACACCGAGTCCTCGACCGGAATGGGCATGCGGGTGAATTCCTGCCACTCGCCGCTATCCTGCTGCAACTTGTGGACCTGCGGTACGGATTTTTCCGAACCGTCTTCGGCCACCGTGTAACCACCGAAGACATAGACCTCCCCGGCCACGGTAACGGCAGATGCGGCCAGTCTGCCAGCCGGACCCGGCACCGGCTGAATCGATTCCCACTGTCCCGTTTGAGACGCATACCGAAAGGCCTTGCTGCTGGCGTCTTGCCAGGTTTTTCCGAATTCCAACCCCAGGGCGCTGACGATTTCGTAGCCGCCGCCTCGCGGGCGCAGCGCCACGGCGTTGTTGCTGATGGGCACAGGCAGGTTCGCGAGTCCCTCAATCTGAGAGGGGCCGGCAGCCTGCACCAATCTGCCGCCGGAGCATGTAAGCAGCAGGGCCAGGATGGCCGATTTGAGAACGGCGGCGGGCCGATCATACATCACGATCCACCATCCAGGTAAGTCTGCAAATGTTGCTGGTCAAACGGATAGAACAACTCCTGCCCGGATACCGGGTGGGCCAGGACGGGAACATGCAAGCCGTAACGTTCGATCAGCTCCGCGTCATCGTCGATATCGACAGCCTGCCACTGAGCGCCGGCGATTTGCAGCATTGCCACAACCTGCTCACACAGGTGGCAATGGGCCCGTGTATAAAGAATCAGCGGATCACCGACTGTCATTTTCTCATTCCCGCAGGTTAAACTCGCGCATTCAAGACTTGGATGGTAATCAAACAAAGCCATGGCTGTCAGCATATTTGATGTGTTCAAAATCGGGATCGGCCCGTCGAGTTCGCACACAGTGGGACCGATGAAAGCCGCTTGCGCTTTTGTAAAGCGCCTTGAGCGCCACCAGCTGCTGGCTGCAACACAGCGGATACAGGTCAGCCTGTTCGGGTCGCTGGCACACACCGGTCGTGGCCACGGTACCGACACCGCGGTGATGCTGGGCCTGCAGGGAGAATTGCCCGATAGCATCAACCCCGATCACATTGAACCGGCGCTGGAGAAAATCCGGAGCAGCCGGCAACTACTGCTCGCCGGCGGAAAGGCTATTCCTTTCGAAGAAAAAGCAGACCTGCTGTTCCGCAAGCGGCAAGTCGCTTCCTCATCACCCAAACGGCATGCGCTTTGAAGCGTTCGACAACGCCGGGGAACTGCTGGAATCACGCGAATACTATTCCGTAGGCGGCGGTTTTGTCATCAACCAGGATAAAGCCGACGAAGACCGTATCGTCCTCGACCACACCGAGCTGCCCCACCCCTTCCATAGCGCCGACGAACTGCTGGATCTATGCGCAAGCCGCAATATGCGTATCGCCGAAGTCATGCTCGCCAACGAAACCGTCTGGCGGCCGGAAGAGGAGGTAAAAGCGAACCTGCTGAAGATACGGGATGCGATGAAAGACTGCATGAGGCGGGGTTTTCAGAAGGAGGGTGTGCTACCGGGAGGACTTCGGGTGAGCCGGCGTGCACCGATGCTTTACCGCGACCTCAACCGCCAGCCTGCCGGCGAAGACCCGCTTTCGGCGCTGGACTGGGTCAACCTGTATGCACTGGCCGTGAACGAAGAAAACGCGGCCGGTGGCCGAGTGGTCACTGCCCCCACCAACGGTGCGGCGGGCATCATACCGGCCGTGATCCAGTATTACTGCGACTTTATGGCACAGGCGAGTGATGACGGAATCATCGAATTCCTGCTGACCGCCGGGGCCATTGGTATCCTGTACATGAGGAATGCATCCATATCGGGGGCAGAAGTTGGTTGCCAGGGCGAAGTAGGCGTGGCCTGCTCGATGGCCGCCGGCGGCCTGACCGCCACCATGGGCGGCAACCTCAGCCAGATCGAAAATGCCGCTGAAATTGCAATGGAACACAACCTGGGCCTGACTTGCGACCCGGTTGGCGGCCTGGT
>CAVWXL010000012.1:0-5119 GCA_963759035.1 uncultured Gammaproteobacteria bacterium | reverse complement strand
CATTTCGGATAGCTGCTTAAGAAGACTCTTTTCAGAATCCCCTGCCAGTGCTGTGGCGGGCCGCCCATTATATATTGACCTGAATGTAAGCGTCAACATCAATCCGGCAAATATATAGAAACTGTTTCCCGGTGGAGCGATCTGCGAGGTCATGGATCAACCAGGCAGGAGGCGCATTATAGAGACTGGGACTTGTGCGTCAAGAACTAATTTGGTTATTTGTGAAAAATAGATTTCAGGGGCTGATTTCAGGCACGTCAACTGCTTGAATTTCCTGCTCCAGCCGCTGACCAATCCAATCCAGACGGAGGTCGCCACAAGCGCCCGGCGAGACCCGTTGCGCGAGGCTGGACGCTGCATCGGCTTCGACCTTGCCTTCCAGATCTTTCTTGGCTTCAAGGTAAGCCGTACGAAAAGGTACACCCTGCGCTGATTTTGCCAATGCAAGGTCGGTGGCAAACATTTCGAGAGAGATCGCGGCTTGCATATTTTCCTGTTTGAACTGCATTCCAGCGACCAGCGGCGGCACGATGGCGAGCGCCTGTAGCCCTGCACCCAGTCCGCGTATCAATGGGGCCTTGGTCAGCTGAAGGTCACGCTGATAACCGGATGGAAGCGAGAGTACCGATTGGATCTCCATCACCGCGCCCTCGATAGTCGCCGCGCGGCCCCGCAACAACTCGACAACATCAGGGTTTGCCTTGTTGGGCATGATCGATGATCCGGTCACGTACTGGTCCGGCAAACTGATGAAGTCGAATTCGCTGGTGGTGAACAGGCTGAGGTCCCAGGCCAACCGCCGTACATCCTGCATCGCATGCGCTACGGCCTGCAGCGCCATGATCTCAAATTTCCCCCTGCTGTTCTGCGTGTACATGGGGTTTACCTGGATACGATCAAAACCCAGTTCCCTGGCAACTCCTTCACGATCAAGCGGCAGGTTGACCCCGTATCCTGCGGCGGTTCCTAACGGGCTGCAATCCACCAGCTTCAACACACCGGCCGCAAAAGCCAGGTCATCGGTAAAAGCCTCGGCGAAGGCACCCATCCACAGTCCGACGCTTGAAGGCACGGCTCTTTGCAGGTGCGTGTACCCGGGCATGGGTACATCTGCATGGTTTTCAGCCCGCTCCAGGCAGGACCGGGCTATGCGAGCGCACAAGCCGGCCAGTTGCTGTAAACGGTCCTTCAGATAAAGCCGGGTAGCCACTGCCACCTGGTCATTCCGGCTGCGCCCGGTGTGGACTTTTGCCCCGGTATCGCCCAGCTTTCCGGTCAGGAATATTTCAATGGCTGAGTGGCCGTCCTCATACCGTTCATCCAGGACAAAACGTCCCGCTGCAAATTCCTCGCGGAGTTCGCCCAGCAGGCGGCACAGTGTTTCGCTTTCCTCTGCGTCCAGAATGCCGATTCGCTCGAGGCCGCGTACATGTGCCGCGGTCGCCTGGATGTCGAATGGGAAAAGCTCTCGATCGAGAATTACATCCTCGCCGGCCATGAACTCCATGATGGTCTGATCCACCTGTTCGCTGCCGCCTTCCTGCCAGAGATAATTTTTCATGCCCGCCTGCCTTTTAAAGGATCAATTCCGGTCATCGCATCCAGCCCGAAAGCCAGATTCAGATTCTGTACGGCCTGCGTGGCCGCACCTTTCAACAGGTTATCCAACACAACAACCAGGGAGACGCTGCACGGATTCTTTTCACTCACGGCAAACCCGCCAATTATGAGCTTATGACTGCCCTGCACTTCTTTGATTTCCGGCACCCCGGCCCGGATGTCGACCAGTGGGAAGCCGGAGTAAAACTCGCGGTATCGCGCCAAGAGCTCCTGTTCCGACAATGACTGGCACAGCTCGACCGCCAGCGTCAGGCTGATTCCTCTGAAGAAGGGCGCCACGTGAGGCAAAAACCGTATTTCGCGACCGACGTGATGCGAGACCTCCTGCTCATGTATGTGATCTACCAGCGCATAGGGCAACAGGTTGTCCTTGAGCACTTCCGGATCATTCTTGCGCGACGGCGTTTTTCCCGCACCGCTGTAACCGGATACGCCAAACGCCGTGGGCGTAGCGACCAGCAAATCCAGCAGTGGCGCAAGCGCCAGCTGCGTCCCGGTCGCATAACAGCCCGGATTGGAAATCCGCGTAGCGCCCATGATCTGGCTGGCGAAACGCTCAGGCTGCCCGTAGGCCCAACTGGAATCAAAACGGTAATCTGCACTCAGGTCGACGACGACTGTATCCGGCGCGTCCTGATCCAGCACTTTCACCCAGGAAGCGGCCTGGCCGTTCGGCAGCGCCAGCACACAGGCGTCTGCTTTTAGTTTGCCAACGGTTGCCGGACGAATGTCCGTAAAGAACAGCTCACTCCCTTCCATGCCCCTGATGTGCGCACTGACCGGCTCGCCTGCCGCACTGCCCGAACTCACAGCGATGACTTCGAAATCCGGATGTTTGTGCAGTATCGGCAGAAGTTCTGCGCCGGTATAACCCCTTGCACCGATCACGACGACGCTATTCACCCGCATTCTCCACCCAGCTTTCCCGCCTTGAAAGGCAATCTTCCTTGCAACGCCTGAGCTGGTCAAAATCGTGGATGCCCACACTGAACGCCACCCAGTGGTCCTCGGTGAAACTGGCGTCAGCCTGCTCGAAATACCAGGGTGTGATCGGGTTGTCGGTGCGCGAGCGCCAGTACAGCCTTGGGCAACGGTGGATCAGTGCCTGCCAGACAGCAGCCCCAAGCCCGGCGCCCTGGGCCTCCGGCGTCACGGCAAACTTGTCCAGGTAGGGAACGCCGTCCACACCTTTCAGAACCACTGCCATCGCCCCGTTTGATTCGCTGCTGAGCACGCACTCCAACGGCAAATTCTCAAAATAACCTTCCGCCAGTTTGCGACCGAAACTCTGCTCAAACAGGGCGGTAGCCCGGGTGGCCAGTTCCGGTGTGAACTCAGTGTGCTCAAGGATGTCTTCACCCACCCGGATCAGGGTACCGGCGCCCCGGTGGGTAAAAAGCTCCTTCGCCAGGTTTTCAACGGAGGTAATCGATACCGAAGCGCTGTCGGGCAAGCCCAACAGTAACTGGCTGATTTGCTCCAGCTTGAGTTGCATCCCGGAGTGCACCCAGTCCTGCTCCACCAGGTACTCGTAGTCCGTTCTCAGGCTGATCGCGGAAATGATCCGGCCCGATTCATCCAGCAGGCCGCCGGTGCCGGTCAGGAATATGATTTTATGCGGTTTTACCTCCCAGATCAGTTCACGCGCAGCGATGTCTGCGTTGATATTCATCACCTGGCCGGTCGGGCTTTCACCCAGGCAGGCGACAACCGGCAATATCCCCCGGTGGGCCACGTCTTTGATGGCTTCGAGATCAACCTGGCGGATATCCCCGACCAGCCCAAACTCCTCGCGGTCAAGGTAGTCACAGACGAATACGCCGTGCTGGATGCCCTGGGCGCGAACGCCCTGCTCATCCAGCGCGCTCACCAGGCGACGGTTGGCTCGATAGATTACCGGGCGTGCCACTTCCATCACCTCAGGGGTGGTCACACGCAGCCCGCGATGTTTCACGGTCTCGATAGATGCTTCCTGCAGAGCAACATCAAGCTGGGGCCCGGCGCCATGCAGAATGATGGGCATCAGGCCCAGGTTGCGCAAAAAGGCCAGTGCGGACGCCAGCGGCCCAACCTGCTCTTCCAGCACCGCGCCACCGACCTTGATGACAGCGAACTGCAGTTCGCTGTCACTGCTGTACTGCCTGAGGTAATAACGGGCCTCGCGACTGGTTCCCAGCTGGCTCAGGACCTGGCTCACGATACTTCTGATTTCAGCCATCTTTGTTCACCACCCGGCTATATAGTTCATAGGCTTTGTCCAATTGCTCCAGGGCCACCCATTCATCGGTGACATGGGCCTGGGCGATATCCCCGGGCCCCAGCACCAGTGCCGGCAAACCGGATGCAGAGAACAGGGCCGCCTCTGTCCAGAAATCCACCGCTCCGCCCTGCGGTAATCCATGGGCGGTGCAGAACTCGAGGGCAGCCTGCCCATCCCTGCCGGCAGACGGCAACGGTTCACCCCGGAAAGGCACTTCCCAATCCACCTGTGCCCCGGGAGGAACACAGGCCTGGATTTCCTTCAGAAAAACATCATTTGAGTCGCCGGGCTGCAGCCGCGCACTCCAGTGCACAAACGCATGACCGGCAATGACATTGCTCTTGGTTCCACCTTCCACGAGGCCGATGTTCAGACAGCTGCCCGGGTCATCGTCCGCCTTTTTTCTGGCTTCCGCCACATTCACGGCTGCGGCAGCCCAGCGCGCCATCTGGTGGTTGGCGTTTTCATACAGGGCCCGGCTTTCCGAGGAATGCCCCGGAGTGCCGTGGAAGCGGGTTTTAACCGACAGGAAACCACGATGCCCCAAAACCGCTTCACAACGTGTTGGTTCGGCAATAATTACTTGTTCGAATTGCTTTGCTTCGGGCGTTTCCAGAAACCGGGATACACAGCAACCGCCAGCGCCTTCTTCATCCGAGGTAAAAAGCAGGGCGAGGTTGGCTGCACCCTGCCCGGCCAGCGCAAGCAAGACGGCCGCCGCGCCCTTGATGTCGCAACTGCCGCGACCATATGCCCGCCCGTCCCTGACGGAAAGGCGGTGGGGATCGCTGGACCAACCGTCACCCACAGGTACGGTATCCAGGTGCACGTTGAACAATACTTTTGGTTGGCCGCGCCTGGCGAACCAGGTCACATGGCCATCGCCATGATCCCAGGTCTTGACGTCGAAATGCGCACCTGCCTGCTGGGTGCAATAACTGAAAATGTCCGACCCGCCGTTAATCAACCGCGGGGGATTCTGGGTGTCGCAGGCTACAAGCGCCTCGAGGTGCCCCAGGATTACCGCCGAGTTCATCCCGCCCGCCCCCGGACTTTTCCAGCCAGGGTTGTGCTCTGCCCCAGAAGCTTGATGAAACCGACTGCTTCTTCCGGTGTCCAGTCAGCACTTTGCGCATAGACAGCGTCCGGGTTATGCAAGCGGTAGGGTGACTCGACTGCGACTGCAGTAAGCGTACCGCCGGTCGTGTACAGGACTACCTCCCCGGTGACCATTTCCTG
>CAVWXL010000011.1:0-9842 GCA_963759035.1 uncultured Gammaproteobacteria bacterium | reverse complement strand
TGGTCACCACCTGCAGGGCGATGAGCCGGAGCACTATGGCGGGACGGATACCGGGCCCTCACCTTATGATCTGCTTTCCGCCGCGCTGGCCAGTTGCACGGTAATGACACTGAACATGTATGCCCGCCGCAAACAATTGCCCCTGGAATCGGTTCGGGTGGATGTGCAGCACGGCAAAATCCACGCCAAGGACTGCCAGGAGTGCGAGTCGCAGAGCGGGAAAATCGACCGTTTCCAGCGCCTGCTATATCTCAAGGGCGACCTGGATGAAGAACAGCGCCAGCGCCTGCTAGAAATCGCAGACCGCTGCCCGGTTCACCGGACACTGCACGCCGAGGTCGCGATCGCTACTCAGTTGCAAGACAGTGGTTGAGAATTTCCCGGAAAAGGACTTTTGCCTTGCGTAAACAACCAGTATGAATATCTACACCATCACGATTCTGATCAGTATCCTGGCTTACATTGCGGTTGGTAATTACGCCGGTCGCAAGGTGAAAAATCTCGAAGATTACTTCGTCGTAGGCAGGCAGGCCCCAACCTTGCTTATCGTCGGCACCCTGGTCGCCAGTTTTCTCAGTACCAACACCTTTCTCGGTGACGCCGGCTTTACCTATGGTTTTAATTCCGGGCGAATTGTCATGCCCGGCCTTTTTCTTGCTGGTTATATATATGGAGCTGTCTACTTCGGCCGTTACCTTCGCCGCAGTCGTTCACTCACAGTCGCAGCCTTTTTTTCTGACCGGTTTGATAGCAGGCGCGTGCAGGTCGTGGCTGGCATCACCGTTGTTATCGGGATCGGCTGTTACCTGATTGCGGTCACCCAGGGCGTAGCGCTTATTCTTTCGAACCTTACGGCGCTGTCTTACACACAGGCGCTCATTCTTGCCTGGGCCAGCTACACCTCCTTTACGCTGTACTCCGGATCCCGTGGTGTAGTGATTACCGACACCATGATGTTCCTGCTGTTCAGCCTGGTCAGTTTCATGGCGATGGTTTCCATCCTCGATACCCACGGAGGTTGGCTGGCAGCATTCGACAGCCTCATCCACCTTGAAGCAAGACCCAACCTGATGGCCTGGCACGGTATGTCGGGGCCCGGTCAGCGGTGGGAGACGCCGACCGAATTCCTGATCTGGTTTCTGATAATCAGTGTGGGGTGGAGCTTCGTAACGGCGGTCAGTCCGTGGCAATCCAGCCGTTACCTGATGGCCAAAAATGAGCACGTGGTTTTGCGTTCCGCCGCAGTGGCTGTCATCAGCATCGCGGTGATCCAAACCGTCGTATTTGCCGCGGCAAGCACGGTGAACCTGAGCAATGCGGAGATTGACCCCTGGGAGGAGGTCCTGGTCTGGGCCTCCACCAACATGCTGACACCGGTGGTTGGCGCACTGGTTCTTTCAGGGCTGGTCGCTGCAGGTCTTTCCTCTGCATCTACCTTCCTTTCCCTGGTCGGCTTCAATATGAGTAACGACATCTTCCACCTGGAGTCAGGCGAGGAAAAAGCCAGGCTAAAGTTCAGCCGGCAGATGATGCTGCTGGCCAGTGTGGTTGCCCTGGCCGTGTGCCTGACCATCGACCAGCATATTTTCTGGTTGACCTATTTTGCCGGCACGCTGTTCGCCTCGGCCTGGGGGCCGGTCGCGCTTATGAGTGTCTGGAGTGACCGAATAACCGCGAGCGCTGCCTTCTGGGGAATCACCTCGGGATTTCTGGGTAACACCATCCCCAAAATTCTCTCGGTCATGGGATTGATTGAGTTGCCCGCGTTCTTTGACCCGATCCTCGTCGGGGGCGTGATCAGCCTTGTTGTGGTGTTGGTAGTGTCGAGAATGACCACGGTCACTGAAAAAGAACGTCGTTACCGATTGTCCTTACTGGATACCCCCGCGGAGGAACTGGATGCTTCAGAGGCAAAGAGAACCCTGTGGTATGCTTCTGCACTGGCCGTGTTCGGCGTACTGATGACTGCAGGCATGTTGCTCTATTACGTTGTGCCTTACCAGAAAGCACTTAGTGTTAAGGGCGAAGACTTCACCTTCAGCTGGTTCAGCGGAGAGGCGCTCTTTGCCTATAGCTGGGCCGTTATGTTTGTCATCCTGGCCTGGTTAATGTTCCGGGCGGTGTATCGCGGGTACCTGGCGGCTGCAGCTGGAAGTCCTGAACCTGTTTGACTCGGACGACCACGACATTGACTACTACTCAGAATCACCTGCGGTATATAGTCTTTCTTTTCTTTACATAGAGAACCATCATGAAGACTGCTATGGAGGCAGAAATATGCTTTAAGGTGTGTCCGCTTATCATCTCTCCGGTCATTGCAAAAACGTCGCGGTCAAAATATTCCAGAACCTTGGCCAGCAAATACCAGAACAGGCCATACCCGAGGTATTTCAATCCGCTATAACGTGCAGGTAAAAGCCAGAACATTAATGGTAGTAGCAGCATGGGTAGAAACTGGACCAACGCGTAGGGGCGTAAATCACCATTGCCAAGCGACTCTGTATGATCCCAGTAATATACGCTGGCTGCGCCCACTATTAACAATATGGGCAATAAAAACAGGCCTCCTTTTTCGTTCAAGCGTTCCATTACTACCACTGAAAAGAACGACATGAAGGCAATAGTCATTGGCAAACGATCCCAGACAAGCGTGTGGTTGTTCGGCTCCCAATGATAATAACCGGAGCCAAAGCCAACCAGGAATGTGCCAACAAAAAACACTTGCCATGGAATACGTTCTCCTTTCATGGTGAACATATCAGAACGACTTAAATATACTGCCCCCACACCCATAAGACCAAAAAACAGAAAGGGCAGATTCGACGTGACATCGCCAAAATTCGGAATGCCCAGCCATCCGCGTTTATCAGCAAAATTGTGATATTCCGGATCCTGCGCTATCGGTGGGAAGGTAAAGGTAAGCCCGGTTACTACCAGGGCAATTGTAATAATCAGGACCACATTAGACTTCTTTGTCAAAATTTTACTTCCGGTGATTTAAGAACTATTCCGAGCATAAGACGAATAAAGGGCCTTTCCCCCAAAAATCCTGAGTATTGCAATAGCCGTTCAGACCTTTTGGTGCCCCTGATGGCGGCAAATAATAAGTCGGACCTGCAGTCGGGCAAAGCGCTGTA
Organism: uncultured Gammaproteobacteria bacterium; assembly: GCA_963759035.1. Taxonomy (GTDB): domain Bacteria; phylum Pseudomonadota; class Gammaproteobacteria; order Xanthomonadales; family SZUA-36; genus JAHEFT01. The sequence continues at coordinate 6,705 of CAVWXL010000011.1, read as the reverse complement.
TCAAGGTGACAGCACCGGTGTGTGACGTAGTTTTTGTTTATCTGGCTTTGTGGGTCAGCAGATGATCGGGTAAACGCTCGAAAATTTCATACGACATATGCGGTGTTGAGGCATTGTCATTCCTTTAGCTTTGTTCCAGGTAGTTCTTTATATCTACCAGGTCTTTCTGAAGCTCTTTTTTCATTGAACTTTTGATAAGAATGCCCATCAGAGCTGAAAGAATCCTGGCAACCAATGTTTGGGCCTCACCGGAAAAGGACATGGTCAATGTCGTCATTCCAGCTGATTCAGCCAGGGACAATCGCGAAACATAGACGGAACCGTGGCTTTCAGCTCGTGTGGAGTAAAATTCGTTTTCTACCGAATCAGTTATCCACATAATCTCTGTTGCTTCCTTACCAAACATTTTACGTGTTTCTTTCCACTTGAAGCCCACTAAACCGGCTTCGGGCTTCTCTAACACTTCAATTGCGATGATGCTTGAGATCCTTCCCTGACAATGTTCTATGTCCGTAATCACCCTCCAGACATCCTCTTTTGGCTTTGATATTTCTATGCTCGTTGAGAGTTTCATGGCCAATCTCCTTATTTGGTGGGGAAGCTGCACGCGCAGCGTGCCGCCGTAATGGGGCCAGCGGCTTGTCTGTGCAGCACTACCTGCCTTACAGGACTTAGTTGCTTAGATAGCTGGACGAGCAAGTACCACCGGTAAAGGGTGTGTAGTTCAAGTATAGGAGAAGAAAATAAAACATCCATAACACACAAGCCGATCTGTCATTTGATCATGGTCAGCCGGACCCATTGATGGAAATTGCGCATAGAACCTATTTACCCCCTTTTCGGGCATTCCGCCCCCGCAACCTTCCCAACCTGTCCAAATCCCGATTTATGTTTTGCATCACCGCGCTTGTGCAGCCAAACTGGAGACTCGTCTCCCCGCACGGATTTTTCAGGTGGAACTCATAGTTTTTGACCTCGATGGCACACTCCTGAACCAGGAATCTGCAATCTCGGACTACACGAGCGAAACACTCAAGCTCCTGGCCGAACATGAAATTGCCTACACCGTCGCGACAGGCCGTGCGCTTGCATAGCGCACGAGCGATTCTCGAGGGGCACCAGTTCCGCTGCCACAGGTCTACAAAAACGGCGTGATGATCTGGCACCCGGAGCAAGGGCGAATTTCAAGCGGCGCCCTGTTGACGGCGGATGAACTCGACCATATCGTCCAGTGCCTGCATCCAGCCAGCGCGTTACGCCTTTCGTCTTTACGCTGGAGGAAGACCAGCAGAACATCGTGTACCATCCGCCGCTGCAATCAGGGGTCGAGGAGCGGCTGATCCGTAACCTGGGGATCGAAGACAACATCAGGGCGCGCGCCCTTGACGAACTGCCCGCTGACGCCGCCATCACCCACGTCAATTCCATCGGCCACAGCGAAGCCATCAAGGCCGTGCTGCGCAGCGTCGATGACGAGCCGCACCTGGTGGCCTACTCCGGCATCGCCTGGGAAGGCCGGCAATGGCGCTGGCTTGATGTGCACCACAGCGACGCAAGCAAAGGCGGCGCCATCAATGAGATGAAGGAGTTGCTGGGTATCGAGCGTGTCGTCTGTTTCGGCGATAGCGACAACGATCTCAGCATGTTCGAGGTGGCCGACGAGAGCTACGCACCGGCAAATGCCAACGACGCGATCAAATCTGCCGCGACGGCGGTCATCGGGCACCATGACGACGAGGGTATCGCCCGCTTTCTGCGGGAACGTTTCAGGCTGTAGTCGCCATTACGACTACTGTGGGTTTTTCCCCCATATAGCGGGCATCACCACCAACCCATACGGGCGCTGCGGCAGCGAGTATTCCACGGACAGCCCTGACAACCCCTATGGCGAGGGACTTTCGATTTATGGTGATGATGATGGTTGAGGCTGGCGCCACTCATAACCGGCATGTAGACGTCCGGCGTGAAACCGATCACCGAGGCGACACCGGCCGCTGTTCCGGTCACGGACGTGGGAATCCCCTGCTCATCCAGCAGCGCGAAATAGATGCCCCGTAATGCATAGATACACAATGCAGCCAGCGCGCCATGAACAACCTACAGCGTTTGTCTGAATGCTGTGAGAAGTAAGATACAAGGTCAAGAATAAAATGCGGTAATCTAGGCCCAAGGAATCGGAATGCGCCTCAAACAAGGAGATACCAATTGACCGATATACCAAAACTGCAGGCGCGAGAGCTGGCTGATTATCCACAGGGAATATTATGAATTGGGATGCAATAGGCGCAGTTGGTGAGTTGCTTGGCGCTTCGGCTGTTTTGGTCACTTTGATCTACCTCGCGGTTCAGATCAGACAAAACACATCCGCCGTGGCTACAGCTACCTACGAAAGCACGATGACCGGGTTCAATGACATCAACATTGTTGTTGCCGGCAATCCGGCCCTTGCTTCCGTGCTCGACCGCGGCTGCCAGAATCCGGATTCGTTGAACAGTGAGGAAATTGTGCAATTCAATTTCCTGCTCCGTTGCTATACCAACCAGTGGTGGAAGCTGTTCAAGCTTTACGAGAGAGGCAGCCTGCCGGCGTCAGAGTGGAGCATCTTCGCCAAAGAAGCAGCCCAGTTTCTGGACCAGCCGGGTTGCAAACCTTTCTGCGAGCAGAATGCCCTGTTTGCGGATCTCTATACCGAGCTGGATAAATACAAAGGCGGAGTGATCTCGGACTTTGGATTCGGCGGTAAGGCTTAAGTAAGCCAGAACAAAGTTGTTAGCTGCGCGCAGGGCGGCGAGCGACAACGCGTGTGCTGCGTTATAAGCAAGGTCAAATCGTGATTCGACGCTGAGCGTTTAGTTGCCTGCGTCGCGGAGACGAGCAAGGCCTGAGCTGATCAAACCGGCGACTTCCTGGTCCGATGGCGACTCAGCTTTGAGTTTCCCAACCTTAACGAGGTTATCCAGTTGGTCATACGGCATCTAACTGCCCTTCCAGAATAATTGTCGGACCCGTTAGCACACGACTGAGGAATGCATTATTGCCGGAACGACGTTCGCGAAATTCTTCGACTGTATACAACGTAGGGTTGATCTGCCGTCCCAATCGTTGTTCAACGGTTGAGAGGTTTGAGTAAAGATCCTCCAAGGTCAGATCGTCGGACACAAGAAGCAAATCAATGTCGCTGTTGGCCGTGTCGGTCTGCTTCGCGACAGAGCCATAAATAAGCGCCAAGGACAGCTGTGCGGCCAGCGGTTCCAATGCCGCTCGCAGGTTTTCCTCGATGCCTACCGTTTTACTGACGATCAAACACAGCTCCCTGTATATGGGTGACTCGGGGTTGGCTCGATAATGTTTTTGATTGCCGTGACGCTCAATCACAACGAGTTCGCTTCGCGCCAACCTGGCGAGCTCGCGCTGCACCGCGCCACGCCCCACGTCCGCTAGCTCTATCAGCTCGGTAACGAAGAAGCTCCGTTCCGGCTGTCCAAACAACAGCCCGAGCAGGCGTTGTTGGGTAGACGTAAACAAGGCGCCCGCCAAGGATTGCCCGGCAGGTTCCAATCTGGCCCCAGTGGTTGATCGAATGAGAGCATCTGTACCCATATTGGGTATATGAGTACCCGATTTGGGTATAGTCAACAAGTTCCTGGAGATGCTCCCTATTCCTTCACGAGGCCAGGCGTATTGATACATTCAGGTCGAGGCGGTGTGCCATGTCGACCAAACTATCCAGGCGAAATCTCTCAATTTTCCCTTGGAGTAGTGCACTAATAACCCGGGGCTGACTGATGCACAAGACTTTAGCTGTTTGCGGATCACGAGCGCACAAATTCAAGCAGGGGCCCGATATCGTGCCCATCGGCTGCACGCAGAGCGGCAATATAACTTTTTCGGGTTTCACTGAGATTAACCAGGTTTCTTCCGCCCCAGCTAAATCGTTCCTCGCCCATCGATCTGAGGAGAACATCGGCAGCTAGGCGGGCATGCCGGCCGTTGCCGTTCGGGTAGCAATGTATCGACACCAGCCTGTGATGAAAGCGTGCCGCAATTTCATCAGGTTCGAAAGTTTCGTTCTCGATCCAGTAGCGGCAATCGTCCAGAAGTTGCCGTAACTCTGCGGGTATGCGATAAGCATCAATACCGATGTTCTTGCCGCTGGTGCGGTAGTTTCCGGCCCACCCCCAGACATGGCCATACATTCTCTTGTGCAGGTTATTGAGTGCCTTTTCATCCAGCAAACGGCGCTTGCGCGCAAAGGCCCATTCTGACGCCTCCAGAATATTTGCCTGCTCTGCTTCATTGAGCTCACTGCGCAGTGTGATATAGGATGGAATCAGTCCCTCACGTTCTTCCTCGTTGAGTTCGGTTCCTGCATCATCCTGCGGGCTGGAAGGATCGGTCATTCGTCTTCCCAAAGCGCAGAGCCGGGCTGATTCAACAGCTTTTGTATGAGCCTTTCAAGATGCTCCCGTTCGTCGGCCTCAGCTACGCGCTGATCTTCCAGTGCCATGCTGTGACTGGTTGCCCGAAGGCGTTTTTTCGCAAGTTCCCGCGCCCGGTCTTCGACCAGCTCTTCAAGGGGCTTTCTCGGGACGAGGGCATAGACAAGCCGACAATCAAGCGCACGCGCGGCACGCTCAAGTGATTCCAGCTTGATGCTCCCCGAGACTTCCGCCTTTTCGATGCCAGGCACGCGGGGCTGGCTCACATTCAACCGTTTAGCGAGCTGTGCTGTGGTCATGCCGAGTGATTCACGGATCGCTTTGATCCATCCGCGAGGCGGGCGCGCAAAAGTATCTACATTTTGCAGTAGATTCAGACGCTTATCCAGTTGCTTTCGAGCCATGGCCCGTTCTTGAGAACGCATGATGATAACCTTTAAGATATATTAATCTAACAAAAATATACGTTATAGATTATTAAAAGACAAGTTAAATATAATCTATGTATTATTATTTATGCGTTCGAGGGCATATTGAGATTGGGACAATCGCGAACTTACGGTAATCTGGGCCTGAGGGATCGGATGGCGCCCAATCCCGAACGGTCCGTTACCTTCCGAAAGAGCCATCGAATCTGGTAGTGATCCTGAGCCACGGCTTCTCCCGCTGCCCTTACTCAGCCTGACTTCAGAATCCTCGTCCATGAACGCGTGGCTCAAGGTGGAGGAGCTGCATGCGGCCATCAGCTTTGATTTCACCCAGCTACGGCTGGTGGGAAGCAGCCACGTGGACCCGGAAAACCCACCCGGCACATTCTCCAGGGCGTTCGCCACCGAAGAAGGCCGGGAATTGTATTCGCAATTGCTGATTCGTTACGTGACCGACGATGATTTCGCCGGCTTTGTGGACGCGCAGGTTGAGATTGGGACCACTGAAAAGACGCAGTAATTTACCGGCCCCCCACAGGCCTAGCTAAGCGCGTTAACCAAAGCCTCAGCAACAGCACTGGACGAGCCGGGGTTTTGCCCTGTAATTATCAGACCATCAACAACAACTAGAGGGTTCCAGTCGTCGACTTTTTGATACAAGCCGCCCATCGTAATGAGTTGATCTTCGAGTAAATACGGCACGATATCCGTTAGTTCGACCGCTGCTTCCTCAGAATTACTGAAGCCCGTCACCTGTTTACCTTTGATTAAGGGCTCACCATTTTCATCCTTGACGTTCAATAACACTGCGGGCGCATGGCACACCGTTGCTACCGGTTTACCAGCTGCAATAAACCCCTCAATCAGTGCAACTGAATCACGGTTATTGTGAAGGTCCCACAATGGACCATGACCGCCGGGATAAAACACGGCATCAAAATCGGCCACTTTCATGTCGGCCAATTTGGCGGTGTTCGCCAATTCATTCTGGGCGGAAAGGTCAGTGTCAAACCGTCGCGTTGCATCAGTTTGAAAATCGGGTTCCTGGCTTTTAGGATCAAGCGGTGGCTGACCACCATTCGGTGAGGCCAGGGTAAGCTGCGCGCCCGCATCTTTGAGGTAGTAGTAAGGGGCGGCAAATTCCTCTAACCAGAAGCCCGTTTTTTTGCCGGTGTTACCCAGTTGGTCGTGCGAGGTCAAGACAATCAGTACATTCATCAATTAGCTCCAGTGTTCGATACGTCCAGGGGCAGCAATTAGTTGGCGTCTCTCAATACGCTTGCCACCCGATCCTTATAGGCATCATGACAGGCGAATCAGCCGTTGACCATCTCCCCGAATCCGGTGTAAAGGACGATCGCAAATGCTATGAAGATGAGCAGGAGACGAATGGAGCTTATTGTACAGTTGGTATTCCCGGGTTTTGCATCTATGCTTGACCGCAATAACCAACACGTAGAAGTAAGCCGTTGACATTATTCGAAGAACTCAAGCGCCGTAACGTATTTAGAGTGGGTATCGCTTACCTGGTGATAGCCTGGCTGGTTGCCCAGGTATTGCAGTTGGTATTTGAAACCTTCGCAACGCCGGATTGGGTGATGAGGGCGGTATTGGTCCTGTTGGCGACAGGCTTGCCCGTTGCGCTGATCCTTGCCTGGGCCTTTGAGCTGACACCCGAAGGGCTCAAACGCGAACACGAAGTAGACCGCTCGCTTTCGACTACCTCGAAAACAGGCAGGAAACTGAACTGGGTGATTACTTTGTTCATGGCTTTGGCTTTGGCCCTGGCCTACTTCGCCTACGATAATTTTGAGCAGCCGGCAGATATCGTGGCTTTG
>CAVWXL010000010.1:0-99888 GCA_963759035.1 uncultured Gammaproteobacteria bacterium | reverse complement strand
CTTTCAAATGACCAACGTAGTGTTTCAATAAACATCAAATTACCGGGGGAATATTGACCCCAGTTCATATCATAAGCGTATTTCCAAAATCTAAAATGTCCCTGGGTCTGAAATCCCATCGCACCTGCTATGATCTTGTTTTCACACTTCAACACGCCAAGGAACAGCTGGTTTTTTTCAAGAGCGTCTAAAGCTGCTTTGTTCAGAAATTGTTGATACTGCGGATGATGCTTCCATGGAAAATTCTGCTGCCCCCCCTTTTTTAAACAATGTTCCTTTGCCCGAATTATCCAATCTGTCATAACGGGAACATCTTCCTTGTGTCTCGCGATACTTAGGTGCACCTTTCCATGTGCCTTTATTCGGCGCCGTTGCCGTTCTGAATCCCTGCGAAATTTGGGTTTCCATCCAGCGCAATATTGAGTCCAGTTAGACCACTGCTGCCAATCAATATATGGCGCTATTTGAAGTTCTCCCTTATCGACGTTTATCGCCTTGATTGTTTCGATGTTGGATCCGGGTCTAACACCATGTAAAAACACCAAGTCAGCGGGTGACTCCTGAACAAACTCCCAAGCCTGTTCCAGCCATCTACCAGTAATACTCTGAGTGTTCAACAAGAACATCTTGAAAGTCTCCTACTTGTGAGCCCAGCCAACGAAGTATACGTACTCCTGGTAATGTGGACAGAACCAAAGGCCAGACCAGAACAACTCTTTTCTGAGAATAACCTACAATAACTCTCAAAGAGTATCCGCGAGGTTCAGCAATATATTTCCAAGAAAACCAGTTCCAATCGAAGTTCAGAAAATAGTTATTATTGTTGTATTCTTCGAACAGGCGTTGCCAATCCTGCTTTAAACCGGCCAGTTTTGTTGGATTGTCTGCAATAGAGAAATTTATAGTGGACTTAGGCATAGGTTTGGTGATCAAGGTAAATCGGGCATCCTCTGATTGCGCAATTGTAACGCTCTCGGGTGTCTACGATACCAGGGGCTTGCAATTGACCTTTCCCCCAGGCGTAACCAACGCATTGGGTTTGGTCTTGGATTCTTCCTGCATCAGAGTGCCCATGCCCCCAGCGATAATGGCTATCTTCAAGGCAACCTCCAATAACCGATTGTCGATTGAGTTCTTCAACTCAAACAATATAAACGGATTTCGTTGCCTTGAGACGATTTGGCTCCCAAGCTCTCAAGACCTTTATGCCACAGCACTTCGCCTGAGCCAGAGGTGGACCCACTTCCAGATTAAAGTATAGGACGCATTAAAGCCCTATTCCATGAAACCCACGCCTATTGAGCAGCCTTCTACGTCGGACCACTGGATGGATACTTCTGTATAGGCCTGCTGCAGGAGGATGGCTAGAGATCCCTGTCCTCGGGTTTGTTCACGGCCTGCCGAAGACAGAAAAGGCCGGGCACCGAGGTGCCCGGCCTAGCTCGACTTGAACTCTAGTTATCCTGTGATGGGAGTTCGGATTCGCAGAAATCAAAGAACCACCCCCAACCCGTAGTGAACTGACAGGAGAAGGGGCCCGCCCAGGCTGTCTCGTCACCGTACTCGGGAATACAGGGCAGCTCGATCCAAACGATGATGCGCTGTTGTTTCACTCCAGCGGCATTGAACGGCTCGAGGATAATCGCCACTCTTTCGCCACATGTCGGCTCGAACCCTGAGCCATTCGCCAGAGCCATGCCGAGGAGTTCATCAGCACGCTCTGGGCTCCAAGATCCCAAATAACAGCCAGCACAATCGGGATCGGGACTCACCATATCCCAAATGGCTCTCTGAAGGTCGCCCCAGGTATAGACACCAAGACCGGTTGTCGGAGATGTCTTGCCGACATAGTCCTGATTGATCAACCAGTTCACCTCGTCCAGGTAGTCTGGCTCAGGAATCAGGCCGGCTGGCAGAACATCATAGCTGGAATAGACGTTCGCGGTGTGCTCTACGTCGCAGTTGGGTAGGAGGAATTCGCTCAAATCAATTCTGTCGCGGGTATCGACGCAGTAGGCGTCGTAGATTCCGTTGGCGAGCGGAGCAAAGCTGTTCAGGATATGAGCGTCGAAATAGCTGTCATCCAGGTAGGTATCTCCGGGAAGCTTGACACACATATCCACTGTGGTGGGAAGCACACCCGGCAGCTCATCAAGGCCGATGCCGGTATAGCTGATGGGAACGCTTCGATCCTCAACGACAGAATGAGCCGCGATCGTTTGGCACCCGCCTGGGTAATCGACCTCGAAAACGACGGTCGAACTCGGGGAGTCGCCGGAATTTCCGGGCCAGTGGTAGGGGAACTGACCAGGCGCCGACTTACTCGGTGGGCCATTCCCGACATAGAGATGGGCTTCCGTTATCACCAGATCACTGCTGTCCGTCTGGTATGTCACCCTTAGCTTGGTCCCAATCACCTCAAAGGTCACATTACCGACATCGTTGTGTTGGCCGGCGATCAGATCAGTCGTCCCGGGGTCATCTAGGCCGGGGGGTGCACCGTCATCGCAAATATACGCGGGTTTCTTGCCGGGTTTCCCGAGGAGGCCACTTTTTTGCCAAGCCTTGGTCTGAAAGACAGTGGCCTCGGAAACGGCCGGTGATAGACTTGGCGCTTCAGCCGCACCCGGTACGGCAACGGCTTCGACAGCCACTGGACTTGCCAGGAGGCCGGTCAGTACCAGTCCTACAATGAGGGTCTTCATACATTCTCTCCTTTCTCTACGGTGGTCTCGCTATCTTCGCTTCGGTTTCTTCATCTTCCGGCCAGAGCCCTGCGCGGTTGCTCAAACTGCAATCACCACTCGGATCCGAGATTCCTGATCCAGGTGCTACGTGCCGACAGTCTGGCTGTCTTGCTGGGTTCCCTTAGCAGTTGGTTCAGCTGAGGAAACGGCGAAGCCCCATGACTTTGCGCGCCCGACTCTCGACGGGTTTGCCTCGTGCTATTACATATTTACTGGAAACTACTGCTTAATGTGCTCATACAAGCACGCAGAAATTCCCCTCTTCAATGAGAAGAACTTCCCTGCTCTTTAGTGTTGAATGCCTGCCTGGCTTGAATCTACCGGGGGTAACCCGGCTTCGATCCATTACCCAATGAACCAATTGAGGCGATGTTACACCAGCGGTTTGCTAACCCTGGTGTGAATCATTTTTCCTAACTTCCTTGATGCAATTGCTGAGGTAATCCTAACCACAAATTCTACGCCCTTGCTTTTAATATAGCATGAATAACAAATAAATCCTAAAAACGGAACTAATTTTTAGAAACCTGTTCAACATCACTTGAATTGGTACTGACAAGTAAACTCACCGAGATATTGAGGACTTGCTGGCAGAGCGGGGGATCGCTGTATCCAGAGAATCGATCCGCCTCTGGTGCATTAAATTCGGTGCTTTATACGCTCGAAGATTGAAGCGTAAGCACCGAGGTGGTGGATGTGTATCTTCAGGCCAAGAGGGATGGGGCTGCTGCTAAGCGGTTCTTCAAGCGCTTTGCTCAGATCACATGGCAGCGAACCCAGAAAGATCGTGACCGATAAACTGCGAAGCTATGGTGTCGCGCATCGTGAACTGATTCCCGAGACGATCCACAGTACTCAACAGTATGAGAATAATCGGGCAGAGCAATCACATGAGGCGACCAGGGTGCGAGAGCGAGGGATGCGGCGATTCAAATCAGTCGGTCAGGCACAGCGGTTCTTGGGAGCTCATGCTGCGGTTCAGAATCTATTCAATCTTGGCAGGCACCTGGTCAGGGCTGAACACTATCGAAATCTCAGGGTCAGTGCGTTCGTTGAATGGAGTAGTGCGGTGGCGTAAAAGTAGAAATTAGGGGTATAGGACATTTAAACGCTATATTGCCGGAATTCCACATGTACTAAACGTCACATTACATCAGCATTTCGGTCAATTCACTGCGAAACGTTGCGCTAGTTGAACGTTGAAAGCGGTGAACACTGGATTATGCCTCTGTTTCACGCCATTTCCGACTATTGGGCGAAAAGAGACCTGCCGTTACCAGGTTGGGAACGGTATATCAAAGCTACGGTTGGATCCATTTCTTCAATCGAACAAACCCTTCGGCAGACTTGGTGAAGCTCGGCAGTCCGGCAACAATGCTGTTGCTGCAGAAGTTGCATTGTCATTCAGGTGAGCGAGAATCTTCTGAATAACTACGGGGTCTTCGCCAAGAGTAGGCGCCCTTAGGCGATACTGGCAATAATCTTTACATCGCCACCGCATTCGCTACAGGTTTCTCCAAGAGTAGGCGCTTTTAGGCGATGTCAATATCAAACACCCGTTTCAAACGCATTGCCCAGGTCATAAATATGTGTTTCTCGGCAGGGGTTTGGTCCAGTGCTTTTTTTGGAGTTTTGCCCTTTTTTCCTTTACCACGCTTGGCAGGCGTTCCAGTTTATCCCGTTCATTAGCTCTGGCGGCGACACCTGCATGCAGTGAGAACCCGGTTGCTTTGCCCACGGTAGCTACAAACGGGTCATCTCCACAGTCGGGTAAGGTCTGTAGGGTGAATACTTTGCGGCCTTGCTGTGGCCCCATGGCAACGCGGTAGGTAATGGAGTGGCTGAGGAGATGATGCGATGGATCGTCATTAGGGGTTTCCATCGCTTGTGCGGTGAGGTAACTGTTGCCGGTATCGCGCTCCAACAAACCCTTACGCTCCAGGTAGCGGCCTATGCGGTGGGCGATGGTATGCGTTAGTTGGGTAAGCTCATCCCTGGTGGGTGCTTTAACCCGACGAAAGCGTACCTGCTTGCCGTGGATGGGGTCAATGTAGGCGCCATCCAGAAACAACATGTGGAAATGGATGTTGAGATTGAGCGCACCGCCGAAGCGCTGGATCAACGTCACTGCACCGGTTTTCGCCGTAGTGGTAGTGAAACCCGATTTGTGGATTAGGTGCGTAGCGATAGCGCGGTAGACGATGGCCAACACCCGGGTCATTACGGCCGGTTGGCTGGCAAACAGAAAGCGAAGGGGGAACGGCACACTTAACACCCATTAATATCCGCAAGCTTCATGCCCTTCTATCCAACTTAACAACTGTACCGCCCACCTCGGTATAACCTAGGAATTTTGACCACTCACGCATCAAGCGCAGCCGCTTAGACCATAAGTCGGAGCGTCTATAAGCCTTCTGGATACTGTCGCCAACGGAATGCGCCAGCGCCATTTCTGAAACGAAGTCGGGAACGTCCACAACTTCATTGGCCCATGATTTAAACACTGCTCGGAAGCCGTGAACCGTAGTCCGGTCAATCCAATTCATGCGTTTGAGAACGGCAAGCATTGACATGTCCGAAAGAAATTTAGAACGCGGCGCAGGGAAAATAACGTTGTCGTTGATTCCATTAACACGGTGCAACACTGAAAGCGCACCATCAGACAACGGCACAATATGCGGTAAGCTCATCTTCATACGTTCGCCCGGAACATTCCATGCACCGCGTTTAAAGTCGATTTCAGACCACAATGCGCCTCGCGATTCACCAGAACGTAAAGCCGTCAAAATTGTGAACTCCAGGCACCTAGCCGCCACTCCGTTTCTGTGGCGTAACTCTGCCATAAACTCTGGCACGTCATTCACCTGGAGGGCGCGTAGATGGGTTGTCTTGTGTACGTTTGAACCGGATGGCAATATTTCTTTTAGATTGTCATTCCAGCGGGCTGGGTTGTCACCTTCGCGGTAGCCTTTCACTGTTGACCATGACAATACTCGCTCCATTCTGCCGCGTAGCTTCTTTGCAGTTACGGTTTTGGTTTCCCAAAATGGCCGCAACACTTTCTCAATATCAGTTCTATCAATTTCTGAAACAATCTGGCTTCCGATTACTGGAAGGATCTGGCGATCCATTGATGATTCCCAATGGTGAACGGTCTTTTCTGAAAACTCTACGCTCTTATCAGCCCAGAAGCCCAGCCAGGCATCTTTAAACGTCACTCGGCGGGATTGATCATCCTTCATTTTTTTGCGTTGCTGCTCGCGTTCCTTGATAGGGTTACGGCCATCCCTCACTTGCCGCCGCAACTCTCGCGCTTCCTCTCTGGCACCTGCCAATGTATATTCACCTGTAGAACCAATGCCGATGTTGCAGCGCTTACCGCCTATGTGCGTGCGGTAAACCCAATAGCGGGAACCAGACGGGCGGATTTGCAACAGCAGACCAGGTACACCACCAACCGGATGATGGCCGGGGTTAGTCAGTGCTTTGACTTCGAGGTCTGTGAGTGTCTTTGCGACTCTTGGCATAATATCCACCTAAACGTAAGCCTAAATAATGTGTACATGGATAATAGGCATTGATCATGGATAATACAAGCATGGTGATGAAAAGGACTATTTATTACGTTATTTCATAGGGTTATATCGATTCGTGCTCAGGTATAATCAGCCATGATTCATGGTTTGGGTGCGCGTAGGGAGCGCCACTTAAACCAATGCCGTTGAGTGCAGCAGCCTTCCGCCGCCGGCGGGAGCAGGGAAATGAGACTCTTCTGATGACATTTGTAGTTACCGAAAATTGTATCAAGTGCAAATACACGGACTGTGTTGAAGTATGCCCGGTGGATTGCTTTCACGAAGGCCCCAACTTCCTGGTTATCGATCCCGAAGAATGCATCGATTGCACGTTATGCGAGCCGGAATGTCCGGCCGAGGCTATCTTCCCGGAAGATGACCTGCCCGATGGCCAGGAACATTTCATCAAACTGAATGCCGATCTCTCGCTGGACTGGCCGGTGATCACCGAGATGAAAGACCCGCCGCCTGACGCAACCGAATGGGACGGAAAAGAAGGCAAGCTGGCCCTATTGGAAAAATAGGCCCGAACGTCCTTTAGCCCATTCGAGCGCCCACGACAGCCAGCAAATGTTCTGCTGCGTCGGCTTCGCAATCCGTGCCATCGGCATACTTGATATAGACCCGCGTCTCATCCCCTTCAGGCTGAACAAACGTCTGGTACGCGCCGCTGTAATCTTCGCTTGCGTCCCTGTTCCAGAAAGCCATTTTGCTGAAGAAGCCAGCGGTATCACCGAATTTTTGGTAGTAATCAAAGCGATAAACACCGTCCTCATCGATACGTATCCGCTGCATCCCCGATCGTTCGATAACCAGGCCGAGCCGCCGGTGTGCACTTTCCGGTGTGTCATCAACCAACAGGTAGAGGCCCTGGGCCGACCAGTTCAGACGTGAATTTGCCTTGATTCCCGAAGTCGTACTGGAAATCCGCGGCGGTTTATCCACCATAACCAAGGCCGGTGGCGGCCGATACGGTGTCCGGATGACCAGTGCTGAACTTGAGTCCGGCTTGCTCAGACCTTCCGGTATTTCCAGCGAGGGCGTTTCAACCTCGTCATAGTATTCCGGCCTTTTCGACCCTGAAGAACAGGCTGTGACGAGCATAAGAGACAGCGTCATCAGAAGTATCAGGAGTTTTCGGGTAGTACTCATAATCATTAAATTCACATTATCGGGCATTGCCGGCGATCGGCTTTCAGTCTTCCAGCAATCGCAGTTCAATCAGGACTCGCCTGACCTCCGCCTGCGAGGTCTTGCTTAGCCTGGTCAGGGGTAATCTGACGCCGGAACCGATGAGGCCCATTTCAAAGAGCGCCCATTTTACAGGAATTGGATTCGATTCGATCATTAAAACTTCAAAAAGTGCCCTCAGCTTTGAGTCAATCCGTCCGGCAGCGTTCCAGTCGTGCCGGGCTGCGGCCGCACATAGCTCATGCATTTGCCCGGGAACTCCGTTAGCGGCAACCGAAATGACGCCGTGGGCGCCATGCTTCATCGCATCCAGGCAGCTGTTGTCATCACCGCTCAGAACCGCAAAACCGGGACCACTGCGGGCACAAAGTTCCTCGATCCGGGATGCGTCTGGTACGGCTTCCTTAACACCCACGATGCGATCGTGGACCGACAGTCGCTCGACCGTGGCCGGTAGCATATCCACCGCGGTCCGCGACGGCACATTGTACAGGACGACGGGGATCCTCGAGGCATCCGCAACTGCCTGGTAGTGAGCTTCAAGGCCGGACTGCGGTGGTTTCACATAATAAGGCGTAACCACCAGCACGGCATCGGCGCCATATTCCGCGGCGAGACCAGTCTGCTTGATTGTCGCCCGGGTCGATGCAGAGCCTGTACCGGCCAGAACTGGAATCCTGCCAGCCACCCGATCGGCGACCTGTTTCAGAACCTTGCAAAACTCCTCTGCGCCAAGCGCGGCAGACTCGCCCGTGGTTCCGGCAACAACCAGGCCATCAGTGCCATTGGAGAGATGAAAATCCACCAATCCGGCCACGGCTTCGGAGTCAATTTCGCCCTGTTCCGTGAACGGTGTAACGAGCGCTACGATACTGCCTTTAAACATAGGTCTGGAAAGCAAGAAATTTGGCGTCATGGTACTTGCGGTGCCTGATGCTGACAAGTATGCTGCTTCTGTCTGTTCATTGAAACATTAACTGGAGTGTTAATGGTAAGCATCGGCAAGAAAGTAACTGCTTTTTCCCTTCCCGCAACTGGCGACAAAGACCTTTCACTTGATGACTTCAAGGGTACCAACCTCGTCATATATTTCTACCCGAAAGACAACACCCCCGGCTGCACGCTGGAAGGGCAGAACTTTCGCGACCACTACGATGCATTCAGAAAATCCGGCACAGCCATTCTCGGGGTCTCGCGTGACAGCCTGAAAGCCCATGAGAATTTCAGGGCCAAGCAGGATTTTCCTTTTGACCTCCTGTCAGATGCAGATGAAAAACTCTGCAAGCAATTCGATGTAATTCATGAAAAGAACATGTACGGACGCAAAGTCATGGGGATCGTGCGGAGCACGTTTCTGATTGACGGTGACGGCGTATTGCGAAAGGAATGGCGAAAAGTAAGGGTCAAGGGACACGTCGAGGAAGTTCTCGAAGCGGCCCAAAGCCTTTAATCCAAAATCAGACCACCCAAGGAGGGCAACCCATTGATGGGAAGTGAAAAACGTCTGTACATCCTGGACACCAACGTGCTGATGCACGACCCAACCTCGATTTTCCGCTTTGAAGAACACGACGTTTTCCTGCCCATGATGGTGCTGGAAGAACTGGACGCAGCCAAGAAGGGCCTGTCCGAGGTCGCCCGCAATGTGCGCCAGGTCAGCCGCTTTATCGGTGAGATGATGCAGCAGCAGGATGTCACCAACCTGGAAGAAGGCCTCGAGCTGAGGGAGCCCGAGGGGCTTGAGCTGAATGTCGGTACCGGGCGGCTCTATTTCCAGACCACCTCGCCGGAAACCCACGCCAGCCTGCTACACGACGGCTCCTTTGCTGACAACGAAATTCTGAGCACAGCCTTCACCCTGCGCGACGCCCACCCGGACAAGGACATCGTCCTGGTTTCGAAAGACATCAACCTGCGCATCAAGGCCGCGATCCTGGGTGTGCAGGCAGAGGATTATTACAACGACCGGGCCCTTGACGACCTGAGCCTGCTCTACCGCGGCCTGCGTCGGCACGATGAAGGCTTCTGGGACGAAAACCCACAACTGGAATCATGGAGCGACAGCGGCCGTGCGCACTACCGGATTCCACTGACCGAAGACAATGGCTGGTACCCCAACCAGTGTGTCGCGATCGGTGATGAAGGCGGTGTTGAAGCCACGGTCAAAGAACTGATGAAGACAGCGTGACGCTCCAGTTGGTGGACGACTATTACGATGGCCGAAAGAGTGTCTGGGGAATTCACGCCCGTAACCGGGAGCAGAATTTTGCGCTCAACCTGCTGATGGACCCCGAGGTCGATTTCGTCACGCTGATGGGCACGGCCGGCACAGGGAAAACCCTGCTCGCACTGGCCGCCGGCCTGTCACAAGCCATGGATGACAAGCGCTATTCCGAGATCATCGTGACCCGGGCCACGGTCTCGATCGGTGAAGACATTGGCTACCTGCCCGGCACGGAAGAAGAGAAAATGACGCCCTGGATGGGGGCATTGACCGACAACCTTGAAGTGCTCACCGAGCCCCAGGAAGGCGGCGAATGGGGACGTGCGGCCACCAACGACCTGCTCGCCAGCCGGGTAAAAGTGCGGGCCCTCAACTTCATGCGCGGGCGAACCTTTCTGAACCGCTTCGTCATTATCGACGAAGCCCAGAACATCACGCCCAAGCAAATGAAGGCCCTGATCACGCGCGCCGGCCCCGGCACCAAGATGGTCTGCCTGGGCAACGTGGAGCAGATCGACACGCCTTATCTGACGGAAACCACTTCGGGACTGACCTTCGCAGTGGACCGTTTCAAATCCTGGGCTCACGCGGGCCACATCACGCTGAAACGCGGTGAACGCTCGCGCCTGGCGGATTTTGCCTCTGAGGCATTATAAGGACAGGCCGGCAGCTCCGGTTTGAGGCCTATGACCTGGTGGATGCCTGGCAAGACTCACATCACGTTTTGTTCTGTAGTTTCGGTAGCATCGCAGGCGGGAAAACGGGTAATTACACATTTAAATGAATTTCACCATTTGTTAGTCCGTTCCAGATAAATGTAGTTATGCAGTCAGTTGTTGCGTGATGCGCAACGCGCTATACTGATAATGTGATTAAGTCATTTCGACACAAAGGGCTAAAGCGCCTTTATGAGACGGGTAAAGCGTCTGGTGTCCAAACTGCACATGTCAGTCGCCTGAGGATGCAGTTGTTAGCACTCGATACCGCGCAGGAAATCGATGATATGGATGTCCCGGGTTTCAAGTTACATACGCTTAAAGGAAAACTGAAGGGACGTTGGTCAATTTCGGTGAGTGGTAACTGGCGAATCACATTCGAGTTCCGAGAAGGAAATGCTTTTGTTTTAGATTACGAGGATTATCACTAATGGTCATGCACAACCCACCACACCCGGGAGAGTTTATTCGTTCAGTTTATCTGGAGCCCTTCAGCATGAGTGCACGTGCTTTAGCCGATAGCCTGGCTGTTTCGCCATCTACCCTGAATAGAGTAATTACTGGTAAGAGCGGGATCAGCCCTGATATGGCTTTGCGACTGTCAAAGGCACTGGGAAGGTCCCCGGAGAGCTGGCTTGCGATGCAGGATCATTACGATCTCTGGCAGGCTAAACAACATGCAAAACTTGATCGCGTTCAGCACATTGAATTCGCAACTGCATAGCAAAGCGTTCAAGTTCGTTCCGGGCCTGCGGCCCTCCACCAGACGCCTTCGGCGCCGCTTAACTAAGACGTCATACTTCAAAAAATCGAATTAGACACACATGGTAAAAAAATCAATCATTGGCATCATTGTCTTGGTGGTGTCACTCGGTGCTTTCCTGGGAATCTACATAATAGGCTCTCCAGAGGTCGTAATCGTGAATCTGTCCAGTCAGAACGTTAATGAAATCATAGTCAAATTGCCGTCTAATCGAATTGTATTTGGGTCTATTTCACCCAAAAGTGAAAGCACAATATTCTATTCGTGGTCGCAGGCGGAAGGTGTGTATGAATATCAAGTATCGTTCGCTGGCGGATCAAATCAAACCGGTAAATGCGGCTATGTAACACATCATGAATTTGGTAAACGACTGACCCTTATTGTACATGCTGATTTAACGGTTACGTGCGATGAATCGAGTAAGGTATAACAAAGCGTAAGGTTCGTTCGGCCAGCAAGCTGGCTCCACCGGACGTTGCTCTGCAACGCCGGCCAACTAAAACGTTATGTTGCTAAGGGCTAGCATGTACGAGGAAATTTAGAACCTACTCGCAGGTTTAACATTTGCATAAACTCGGAACACTTGAATGAGTAACAATAAAAAAAATTTTGCTGCACCACTATCTGATCTTCGGGAAGGAAAATCTTCAGCACCTAAGGAATGGAGGCTACTTGCCATATGGACGGTGGTCCTGGTAGTCATCAATATATGTCTCTCATTCATCACTACAGCCTATCAATCAGATTTTAAAGCGATGGACACATTGGTAAGTTATGTAATTGGTAGTACTCTTGGAATTCCAGTAATTGTGTTTCTTCTTTCTCAGATTTTGAAAAAATACAGGAATGGTAGATCACGTGTTAAAGCGATTTTATACTCTTCATGTTTTGTTCTTTTTGCACAAGGCGCATCCTTTTTTAACGTTGTAAGTGAAATTGGGAAACAATCGACTTAACTCATAACAATCGCATGCCACCAGCCATGTACATGAGGAAATTAAAACTGGAAAGCTCTAATTTGGAACTGTGTATTTAATGGGAAAGCTTACGGTAATAGCATACGATCAAGACAGGTCATCATCGCAGTAACTTCCTGGTGGATACAGGTATTGATAGAAACTATTTACTGCGTTCTCTTAAAGAACGCCGAATAAAAGTCCGAGCCGTCGTGTATTGCCGAGCCGTGTTAATCGAGATCCACCGCGAGATTGGGTATTTTCCGGCCCACTCAAATGCGCCAACGTCGAGCAACTCGTGATCGTCCAGGGAATCGATTGTGTTCATCACGCGGTCGAATCCATTTTCCAATCTGCGGCGGATGGATCGATAGGACTCACGTTGGCTCTTCTTGACCAGGTCCGCATTCAGCCTTGGCGTATCCTTCCACCGGTACCCTTTCGCAGGTGTAATAGGATGATCGCCTTGCTGGCCCGCTTCGACCCAGTCAATTACGTTTTCTGTCCACCAGGCACGGACCGCCAATAACTCTTTCACACTCCAATCGTCAATGCAGTGCATATTCCCGGCAGTTGAGCCAGCCGCATCCAGCTCAGCCTGCAACTTTTCAAAGGTCGAACGGACATAACTGGTTAATTCATTGCGAGTTCCTGGAATAGGCATCGATGCACGATTCGTCGTTCAAAAAGAAAGGTCAGCAGCCTCAGAATAATTCTTAAGTAGCCGTTCAAAACTGTACCACACAAATTTCGGTTACGGGTCGGTAGAAGAGCTAAACAGGCGCGTGCGGTTGACAAGCAGGAATGCCATGACTTACTGCAGCAGGCCTATGAAAACAACCTGGTGCAATTTGGTGAGAATGTACGTGAGCAGGTAAATTTTATTTGTAATTGCTGCGGCTGCAGCACATGCGTCAATGTCTGCCCGGTAGAAGCGATGACCATCGAACGCGGCAAATTACAGAACCTGCTTTTTGATAACCAGGTCTTATGGAGCCATCGTGCTATGGCCGGAGTATTGGGTGTGATCTTAAACCTGCCGCCAATCAAGCAGGTTGTGGCAAGTAAGCAGCTTAAATTCCGCTACCTGGAAACGATGATAAATTACGTAGAACATTAACTATTTCAGGTTTCAACCGCCGCGCATTACCTGTCACACAATCTCAGGGCCTGTATGTCATCGCGTTAGACGTATTTATCAGTGCAGCGATTTGTTTTTTTGTGACCTCGCCACCCGTGAAGTAAGGGAGTTTAATCAGGGGCTGATCCAACAGGAAATCCTGTATGACAGCCTCCTCAAGTGGCTTGCCCTCAGCGGTCTGGCTGCCAATCCAATCGGGCATCAGTTCAATCAGCAGCGGTTTGGTTTGATCGTCTTCCCACAACACCCTGAGAAACGTGAATTCATCAAAGACGTAATTCAGTTCCTGGGTAGACACCAACTGGATGGTTTCGCTCAAACGGGTGTCAGCTGATGATGCCGCGATGGCTATTTCGAAATCTCCGCTCTCTGCAATCCACCGTGATTGCCTGGGGTCATAGAAGGAGAAATCCCTGTCATTCAGAGTGAAACGAACTTCTTTGCTTTCACCGGGTGCCAATGAAACCTTGGAGAAGCCTTTTAGTTCTTTGAACGGGCGCTGCAGGCTGCTGACTGGATCCGATACATACAATTGCACGACTTCCTTGCCCGCAACCTCACCTGTATTCGTAATGGTCGCAGTCACTACCAGGACCTCTGTGTCCGTAATCTGGTTCGAAGAGACGTGAATGTTTTCGTATTTGAAGGTGGTGTAGGACAAGCCATGCCCGAACGGAAACAAAGGAGCAATATCTCTGGCTTCGAAGTAACGGTAGCCGACGTAAAAACGTTCACCGTAAATAGACTCTCCTTCTTCCCCCGGGAAATTCAGGTAGGCGGGTGTGTCCTGCAATCGTTCAGGAAACGTCTCTGCGAGTTTGCCGGAAGGATTGATGGAACCGAATACCACATCTGCAACCGCACCGGCGCCGGCTTGACCACCCAGCCAGGATTCCACGATAGACGGAACATCCTGCACCCAGGGCATCGCTACCGCGCTGCCGTTGGTAAGCACCACAACGATGTTCTTCTGCACCGCGGCGAGCTCCGAAACCAGGTGGTTATGTGACGGGGGCAAATCGATGTGCAGCCGATCGATGCCTTCCGATTCATACTGCTGGGGCAGACCGACCAGCACCAGGGCCACGTCGGCTTCCTCAGCTATCCTCCTGGCTTCAGGAATCAGAGAGAGGTCCTGATCGTCGTTCAGCCGGTATCCCTGCGCATATTGAAAATCGATCCCTTCGCCATATTCAGCTTCGAGGACATCCAGGAACTTATCCACCCGTGGAGGCTTTACCTCGGAACTGCCGTTGCCCTGGTACCTGGGATTGACCGCGAACTCACCGATCACAGCAATATCTTTATATTTGTCCCGCGATAATGGCAGCATGCCTCTGTTGTTTTTCAACAAGCACGATGGATTCGGAGACTATCTTTCTAGCCAGCTCGTGGTGTTCCTCCAGTTTCTGGTCGATACCCTTCTTTGCCGAGTCATTTGCTTTCAGAACAACTGCCAGGATTTCTTTGACCAACTGGTCCAGCCGGGCTTTCGTCGAGATCGCCGCTATTCCACCGCGGTCGATGACTTCCTGGTTGGTGAGGTGCCCTGGCTTACCCGGCATCTCGAGGTGCATCCCCGCCTTGATCCCTTCGACGCGATCAATGACAGCGTCCCAGTCCGACACGACAATCCCTTCAAAGCCCCATTCCTGTTTGAGCTTTTGGTGCAGACTAATTTGAAGCTCTGTGAACCGTATGTACCCTGAACCCGGTTGTAGCAAGCCATCACGGTCCAGGGTTGTGCGATTCCTTGATGGCGATCTCGAAAGGCGTCAGGTAAATTTCATTCAGCGTGCGCTCATCGACGTTCGAATTCATGAACATCCGCTCGGTTTCCTGGTTATTGGCTACATAGTGCTTCAGCGAGGTGCCAACACCCTGGCTTTGAACGCCCTGGATATAGGCAGCGGCCAGTTTTCCGGCCAACACGGGATCTTCCGAGAAGTATTCGAAATTCCTGCCACCCAGAGGGGATCGCTTGATGTTGACACCCGGGCCCAGCAATACATTGACACCCAGGGCTTGAGCTTCCTCGCCCAGTGCCTGACCGGTAAGGTGAAGCAAATCGACGTCCCAGCTCGCCGCTAGCGCGGAAGCAGTAGGGAAACAGGTCGCTGGCGCCTGGTCACCATAGCCCCAGGTGTCCGTCGTCGGCGCCCTTCTCAGGCCGTGGGGGCCATCAGCCACCCAGATGTACGGGATATTCAAGCGCTCAATCGGCTGAGTGCTCCAGGCATCGCGGCCGGAGGTCAGTGAAGCCTTCTCTTGCAGCGTCATTTTCTCTACAAGTTTGTCGACTCGCACATCGCCGCCTGTTTCATTTGCTGATAACCCCATTGTTGTATTAGTGATTGCGAGACAGAATGCAACGAGAGTGAGGCCATTTACTAGCCGAAGGTTGAACATGTGATATTTCCTGGCGGCCGCGCTACACGGCCTCTTCGATTTCGCGGTCTTCCTGGTTCTCTTTTTCTATTTCCCTGCGCGGCCAGGCATTGATGACCGCCTTGACGAACGTAGCCAGTGGAATCGCGAAGAAAATACCCCAGAAACCCCACAAGCCGCCAAAAACGAGGATGGCCAGGATGATCGCAACCGGATGCAGGTTGACCACCTCGGAGAACAGCAGGGGCACCAGCAGGTTGCCGTCCAGTGCCTGGATAATGGCGTAAGCGATCACGACCTGGCCGAATTCCCAGTTCCAGCCAAACTGAAAATACGCGATCAGCGCGATCGGGATGGTGACTACGGCTGCTCCGATGTATGGAACCAGCACAGAAAAGCCCACCAGGGTGGCCAACAGGGCCGAGTACTGCAGACCCAGGATGCTGAACGTGATGTAAGTAACCGACCCGACGATCAGAATCTCGGTTACCTTGCCGCGCACGTAATTGGCAATTTGCGCTTCTGATTCCGTCCAGACCCGGTTGACCAGGGTGCGTTCGCGCGGCAGGTAATGGGAAAACCAGCCAATCATCAGGTCTTTGTCCTTGAGCAGGAAAAAAACCAGCACTGGAACCAGCACAAGATAGATAACCAATCCGATGACACTCGCCACCGATGCCAGCGACCAGCTCAGTGCCTGCTGGCCCCAGACCGCAATCTCCTGGCCGATCTGGTTGATGATTGCCTGAACCTGTTCTTCAGAAACCAGCTTTGGATAGGCTTCCGGAAGCTGTTTCAGCAGATCCTGTCCCTGGGAGATGTAGTTTGGAAACTGCTGCACCAGGGCGGTTAACTGGCGAATCACGATCGGGATCAGGCCAAAAGTCAGGAAGATCAACACGGCGATGAACAGCAAAAACACGATAACGACCGACAGCAGTCGATTCATTCCTGCTTTCTGCAGACGACTGACCAGCGCCTCCAGCAGGTAGGCGATGACGATACTCGCGAACATCGGCGCCAGCCATGTACCCAGGCCAATGATGACGGCAAAGCCTATAGCCAGCACAACGCCAAGTATGACGACCTGCGGGTCAGAGAAAGAGCGCTTAAACCAGTCCTTCAACAGTTCCATCAGAGATCAACCGGCTGCTGCGGGACAAAAATCAGAAGCTGAGGGTCCACATGGCTTCGAGCTCGATCTGCTGATCGAGTTCTTCCGTGGTTACGCCCAGGACACTGCCGCCGAATGCATATTCAGCCGGTGCGTAAGCGGCGTTAAAGGCCAGCCGGCTGCGTTCACCGGTGCGGCGCGAATAGCCCAGAACCACGGCGCTACTGGCCAGATCACCCTCCAGCGCACGGCTTAACAGCCGGGAAGATGGTGAAGGCTGTGTGCCGCTGCTCACGTCGACGTGCCACTCTTGGTCTTTACCGTCACTCCAGGTGTAACCCACGCTGAACACCGTAAGGTCTTCCCAGTTGAACGCCGGACTGGTCGAATCACCCAGCAATGACAGGAAGCGGTTAGGCAGGTAGCGGCTTGGAAATGCGCTGATGTCGCTGTACATCACGCGCTCAATGGCCACGTTAAGCCATGAACGCTCGCTGGCCTGGAACGCAAGCCCAATCCGCGCACGGGCGGGTATATCCAGGTCAGCCGGTTGTGAATATACGCCGCGGTAAGCTGCAAACTCTTCCATATCGATACGCGACTGGAAGCCGGCATCAAGCGCGATTCCGCTGACCACTTCCTGGCGCACGGCCAGGCGTACGCCTGTCCCGTAAGCCGACTCATGGTATGGCGTGTAAGTCGTTGAATTGGCGACCATCCACGGGATTCTGGTCAGGCGTGGATGCTGCCGTCAGGCCCAGGCTGGCTGCGCTGTAGCGCTGGTGGGCGATGATGGCGGAAACCCCGAGTACACCGTTTTCAGTGAAGCGGTGCTCGATACTGGGAGCCAGCAACTGACGGTCAAAACGGGTTCCCTGGTACTGGTTCTGCGTCTGATCACCCGGCCACAGGAATTCTGAATCAGACTGCCACTCAAACTGCAGATTTATCCGGGTATTGACCGGTGATTCCATGTCCCGTGCAAAATCGGGCATGATCAGGAGGTCACTGCTTTCTCATCCATGAAACGCGCATGGGCTGCGCGTCATCGGGCAGCATGTAGTTCGGTGTTAACTCCTGTGCCAGGTATTCCTGCCAGGGACCGAGTTCGAACCCTATGATGTAGAAAGAAGTCAGGCCGCTGCCGCCTGCAGCATAGCCAGCCGTTGGCAAACCGATCCCCTGGGCTCCGGCAAGTCCCGGAATTATTCCCATGATGGCAACCACTAAACTGGCGAATTTCAGCCGCAAACAGCTATCCTATTCTCATAATAGATGCAGTAATTCAAGATGAAATATGGCAGGAATACAACACGCTGTCAATGATCAGCTACAGTTTGCATGAGCACTCGGCTGCGGAGTCGGCAGGCCGCAGGCAAGTCTTTGTTTTTAAAAAGACTGCTGACGTGTCCGTGGGCAACTTGACCACTGTCATGATGCACGCCTGAAAACCGGTGTATTTTAACTCCGTTGCTTGAATGCAACAGCAAAAATCTGAAAGGTAAAGCGACCCATGCGAGCACCGACCATCGAAAGATCCGTTCTCACCATCGCCGGCTCCGACAGTTGCGGCGGTTCAGGCATCCAGGCCGACCTGAATACTTTCGCTGCTTTTGGCGTTTATGGCGCCTCTGTGGTCACTGCGGTGACGGCCAGGAACACCGTCGATACACAGGCGGTGGAACCGGTTTCAGACGGTTTGATCGTCAGCCAGATGGAGTCCGTCATGCAGGACCTGCCGATTTGCGCGATCAAGACCGGGATGCTGCCCAGCGTGGCCGGTATTGCGATCCTCGGTGAAATGCTGGAACAAATCTCGCCACGCATCCCGATGGTCGTCGACCCCGTGGTGATAGAACCCAGGGGAAAAGAGCTGGTCGGCGACACCATCCTGAAAGCCATGCAGGATCACATTTTCCCGCTCGCAACTGTGATCACGCCTAATCTGGAAGAAGCCGAGGTGCTCACGGGCCGTAAAATCAACAGCATGGTAGACATGGAAACTGCCGCACGCGACCTGATCAAGCTCGGTTCCCACGCGGTGTTTCTTAAAGGCGGCCGGTTTGGAGACGGCGATATCACCGATATTCTGCTGACCAGTGATGAGTTATTCACGTTCCCGCACGCCGCATTTGAAGGTCGCTTTCATGGAACCGGTTGTGCACTCTCGTCCGCCATCGCTGCCGGACTTGCGCTTGGCAGAAGCCTGCCGGAATCTGTCGAAGACGCTGTAGAATATGTGCAGGGCTGCCTGCGGGACAGCGTGGCGCCCATCGCCGGCCACATCGGGCTGCTTGGCCGCAAATTACCGGACTAGATCCGTTCGATAATCGCGTCGGCAAAACTGTAGGTATTGCCTGAACCCCCCAGGTCCGGTGTCGTGCGGTCGCCCTCGGCAATCGTCCGGGTGATGGCCTGCTGCAGCCGGACAGCCCGATCCTGCATCCCCAGGTGAGTGAGCATCTGAACTGCGGACAGCATCAGTGCACACGGGTTGGCGATTTTTTTGCCGGCGATGTCCGGCGCTGAACCGTGCACAGCCTCGAAGATCGCCGCGTCGCTGCCAATATTGGCGCCCGGAGCCAGGCCGAGCCCGCCAACCAGTCCGGCGCACAGGTCAGAGATGATGTCACCGAAAAGATTGGTCGTCACGATGACGTCGAATTGGTGTGGATCCATCACCAGCTTCATGCAGGTCGCATCGACAATCATTTCTTCACAGACGATATCCGGATAGTCTTGCGCCACTTCCCTGGCAACGTCAAGAAACAGGCCCGAGACCATCTTCAGAATATTGGCCTTATGTACCAGGGTCACTTTTTTGCGGCCGGCACGGCGGGCCAGGTCAAATGCGTACCGCGTGACGCGTTCGCTGCCTTTGCGGGTGATCACCATCTTGGACTCGGCCGTATTACCGTCCTCGCTCATCATGGCGTCCGCTGCAAGGTAAGCACCCTCTGTGTTCTCACGTACCGTGATGATATCGATGTCATCGTAGCGAGCCCGCGTGCCGTGCATTGAAACGACCGGCCGAACGTTGGCGTACAGGTCAAAGATTTCGCGCAGGGTGACATTGATAGACCGGAACCCCTTGCCAACCGGCGTGGTCAACGGGCCCTTGAGGGCTACCCGGTTGCGCCGAATGGACTCCAGCGTGGGTTCCGGCAGCAGGTTGCCATGCTTTTCGAGGGCTTCCAGCCCTGCCTCTACATACTCGTACTCCAGCCCGCATTCCAGCGCGTCGAGCACCCGTATGCTGGCCTTCATGATTTCTGGACCGATTCCGTCGCCGCTGATTACGCTGATTGTCTGGCTCATTTGTTTTTCTCCATGGTGGGTCGACTTTGTATGGCCCGGTGTAAATAAAGCCGGGCATTATAGCGTATCTCTACACGCAACTGACGGGGCGTGGCAGGCCGGCGTAACGACAAGCCTGTGTTCCGGGACCGTCCGGAAACAGGCGATAGAGATAACGGCTGGTCCCTTTCTCATCGCCCAGCGCCTCGCGCACCCGACGCACCAATGCCCGCATGGGCGGTTCGATTTCGTACTGTTCGAAGTAGTCTCTGAAGATGTCGCAGAACCAACCAATGATCGCCTTCCAGCACGATGGTGTCGGCTGCCGCCATGGTCTCGGCAACGGCGGGGGTCCAGGCATGCCAGTCCAGCAGATAGCCCTTGTCGTCGATGTCGACCGGCACGCCGCCTGCGATCTCCAGTACGGATGCACTCATTTCCAGGTCAGGCAGTGATCGAATTGTTTCAGCAAGTCTACGAACTCCCGGTCAGACACGGTCTTCAGGCCCAACTCAATGGCGGTTGGCAACACCCCCCTTGCTTGCAGATCCACTTTCGAGAAAAGGCAGACCGGAAAATGCGCCAGGTATTTTTTTTCCGGGTCCAGTGCCTGCATGACGCCATCACCGATAAAAAGCACCGCATCGTCTTGTGCAATTACAGCATGGCAACGAGCCGATGCTTCCGTGTGTGAACTGGCGACCAGGTGCAGGCAGTGATTACTTTGGAGTGCTTTCATCATCGACTCAGAGCACCAGCACGTGCTGGGACCTCCTCCAGTTTTTTGCCATCCCGCAAGGATCGAGGCCTTCCACGCCCATAACGAGGCTGATTCCCCTGGCTGTACAAGAGTCCAGCCACTCTTTTTCGGCATAGACCACGGTTTCAGCCAGGTCGGGCAAGGCTGACCAGGCACGGTAGCCGCCGGGCAGCAAGGCATCAACGGAGTTTCGTTCGGTGGCCAGTTGCAAAATCGAATCGCCGAAAAAATACACCTGGATTTCGAAATCGAGCGCGGCAGCCGCCAGGGCAAGGTCCAGGTCCGCCCGCGCAACGCGATTTTCAAACGGACTGGCGTGCACCAGCAGTGCCAGGCTGGAATGGGATGCGGATACAGTCAAAAGGTCACCACGCGGTCGGAACGAGCCATCAATTCCATCATCTCGGCCAGGCCCGCCTCACGGAAATCCCCTTCGGGCGCGTGTTGCAACCGGCGCTGTGCAGCGGATGAGCACAGCAACAGGGGGATACCACCCTTCCCCGCCAGCATCTGCCAGGCCTCGGCCAGGCAAGGGGTTCCATTGTCTACCGCGCGTCCGGGCAAAGCGTGGTAAACCCCGTCTTCGCGGAAAAACACGGCGCTGATCTGTTCGCCGCGGTCCGCCATCGCCCGGGTAAGCCGCAACGCGGTGACGCCGAGACTGCTGCCCCAGGGACTCTCATTGACGATAACCAGGATTTTCACGTTAAACTGTCCGTGGCAGCGAACCCCGCTGCATAATTATTGTCGAAGCGACGACAGGAAAGTCTCGGGGAAAGAATGTCCACGGTCAAGGTCATCAATCTGAAACGTTTAGTGCGTTTTGCGCTGGTTTGGGTCATAGCCCTCACCAGCCTCGCCAGTGTTGCGCAAACCAAACCACTCGATCTGCCGGACATGGGCGCCTCCGCCGACAGTATTCTGTCACGGGCTGAAGAAAAAGAATACGCCAAAGCGCTGGTCATGCAGATGCGCGCCTATGAAGTTCTCAACGAAGACCCGCTGATCAACGCCTTTTTCCAGGACATGGGGTTTCGGCTGGCGGCTCACAGCGACCGGCCCGACAAGCCTTTTACCTTTGTTGTCATCGACCAACCCATTGTTAATGCATTTGCTGCTCCCGGCGGCGTGATCGCACTGTACAGCGGCCTGATCCTGGCTGCCGACGATGAAAACGAAGTAGCCGGTGTCCTCTCCCATGAAATCGCACACATCACACAGCTGCACCTGTACCGGGCAATGGAGAACCAGCAGGCCATGACCATCCCGATCGCGCTGGCGATGCTGGCACTGGTACTGGTAGGCGGCGGCAGCGGTGAAGCAATCCAGACGGCCGTGCTTGGCGCGCAGGCAGCCAGCATACAGGCGCAGATCTTTTTCACCCGGCAGAATGAGTACGAGGCAGATCGAATCGGCATTTCCACTCTGTCGCGGGCCGGCTACGATCCTGCCGGGATGGCCGAATTTTTCGAGAAGATGGGGCGGATCACCCGTGCCATGGGCGAAGGCCCGCCGGAATACCTGCGGACGCACCCGGTCTCGGTCAGCCGTATCTCCGAAGCCAGGGACCGTGCCCAGAACATGAAGACTCCGAAACCCTCAGACGGTCGGGACTTTTACCTGGTGCAGGCACGTCTGCGGGCGATGACGGCAAAGACACCGGACGAAGCACTGGAGTGGTTCAAACACCGCATGGAGCGGGCTGACATCAGCCAGGCCGAGAGCGATGCTTTGTTTTACGGCAGTGCCATTGCCTACCAGGACAAGGGCAACTACGAAGAAGCCGGGAAATTGTTACAAAGCCTGCTGGACCGTGAACCACACATGGCCTACGAACTCCAGATGGCGGACCTGGAGTTGGAATCAGGGCGGAGTGATCAGGCCATCGACCTTTTGGCAGGACTGTACCAAAATTTTCCCGGCAACCATGCCATATCACTGCAATATGCAAAATCACTCCTGAATGATCAGGATCCGGGGCAGGCTGAGACAGCAGCCGTCGTTCTGCGTCAGCAATTGCACGAGCACCCGCATGATCCTGTGCTGTATGAGCTATACGCCAGGTCCGCCAACATTGCTGGCGATTCCGTGCGAGCCAAGGAAGCCATCGCTGAATCCTACTACCTTCGCGGAGGTATTCACGAGGCGGCCATGCAACTCCAGACACTGGCCGACGACGATGACCTGGACTATTACCAGAGAGCCCGGATCACCGCTCGCATCACTGAACTAAGAATGGAACTGGCCAAGCTCGGCCAGGATGAAACCTGAGCTGA
Organism: uncultured Gammaproteobacteria bacterium; assembly: GCA_963759035.1. GTDB lineage: Bacteria > Pseudomonadota > Gammaproteobacteria > Xanthomonadales > SZUA-36 > JAHEFT01. The sequence goes on along the minus strand of CAVWXL010000010.1, from coordinate 76,740 downwards.
AATACTTCTGTCATATACACCCCTATAATGGTCAGTGATATGAAGAGTCAGCCCAAAATCCTCGTAGTCGATGACGAAGCCGCCATCCGCGAGATGATCCGCTTCGCGCTCGAAAAATCGGGTCTGGAGGTCCAGACAGCCAGCAATGCGCAAGAGGCACTTCTGTGCATTAACGAAACACGTCCGGATCTGATCCTGCTGGACTGGATGATGCCAGGGTGTCAGCGGCGTGGAACTGACCAGGCGATTGCGCAAAGACTCCTTCACCGAAGATATTCCCATCATCATGCTGACGGCCAGGGTCAGCGAGGACGACAAAGTGGCCGGACTTGAGGCGGGAACGGATGATTACGTCATCAAGCCATTTTCACCACGTGAACTGCTGGCACGAATCAAGGCCGTAATGCGGCGCGCCAACCCGGCGAATGATCGCGGCCAGTTACTGGTCGGCAACCTCACGATGGATACCATTTCCAGGCGTGTTTTATTCGACGGTAGCGAGCTCCAGATGGGCCCGACCGAGTACCGCTTGCTCGAGTTTTTCATGGGGCACGTCGGCAGAGCCTATAACCGCTCACAGATTCTGGATCATGTCTGGGGCACCAACGCTTACCTTGAAGAACGTACCGTCGATGTCCATATCCGGCGGCTCAGAAAGGCCCTGGAACCGGCCAGGGCCGACCATTATTTGCAAACAGTCCGCGGACATGGATATCGTTTCCTTGCGGATGACTGAGCACAAACCGGAATATTCAGGATGGCCATAAGGAGCTGGAAGTTTCACACAGCAAGACTATTGCTGGCAGCCACCCTGATATGGACGACGGGATGGCTGATCGGATACCCGGTCGTGACCTTCATTGCGATGTCCGCCGGTTTTGTCCTTTGGCAGGCCTATAACCTGTGGCAGATGCACCGTTGGATTCAGAGGCCGGTAAGAGAGATACCTGAAAGTTACGGCGTGTGGGCGGACATTTACGACGGTCTGAACTCAATGGCTGCGAGGAACCGCAAGCAAAAGAAAAAGTACCGCGCGTTGATTGGCGAATTCAGGAGCCTGACGGATGCTCTACCCGACGCCACACTCGCGATCAACTCACACGATGTCATCACCTGGTTCAACGTCGCAGCAACCCGGTTGCTGGTGCTAAGGACTCCGGATGATCTGGGGCAACCGATTACCAATCTGCTGCGTGACCCGGATTTCGCCAACTGGCTGGCGGTCCAGGGTGAGGTTAAGAACCCGTTCGAAATGGCCTGCCCGTGTGGTGATGGCCGCTGGCTTTCGGTAAGTGCCGTTTCATTCCGGAAAAACCAGCGCCTGGTAATTCTGCGTGACATTACAGGATTGCATAACATGGAACGCATCAGGCGCGATTTCGTCACCAACATTTCACATGAAATGAGGACACCTCTTACGGTCCTGCAGGGCTATCTTGAACTATTCGAATCACATCCGGAAGGCGATGTAAACATCGCGGCCAAAAGGATGCTCAGCCAGACCTTTCAGATGCGCACACTTTTGGATGACCTGCTCGAACTTTCGCGATTGCAAAGCATTGAAACAAGGGGCGAGGATGAGGTGGTCAACGTGCCGGCAATGCTGCTACAACTGAAGAATCAAGCCGAAGATCTGAGCCAGGGAGACCACCAGTTAGTCTTTGATATCGACCCGGACTTATTGATTGTCGGCATTTCGGCAGATCTCGAAAGCGCTTTCAGCAATCTGCTCGTCAATGCTATCAAGTACACGCCCTCTGGAGGCTACATTTCAGTAGCATGGCAAGACTCGCCCGATGGCGCGCAATTACAGGTCAGGGACAACGGTATTGGCATTCCGCGCCGGGATATTCCCCGGCTTACGGAACGGTTCTACCGGGTAGGTTCAGACCGTGCGCGCCAGACGGGTGGTACCGGACTGGGACTGGCCATTGTCAAACACGCGCTGAATGCCCACCAGGCTGATTTATCCATCAGTAGCAACCTGGGCATTGGCAGTGAATTTGCCTGCAAGTTCCCACCAGAGAGGACCAGGACTGGAGAATGACAAGGAAGTTGAAGTTTTCGAGTAGCGACAAGGCCAAATTCAAATAGACAGTTGAAAATCCCCAATTGATCCGGATCAAGTTTCGAGCAGACTCGTAACAGAACTGTCACATACCTGAAATAAACTGCCATACAAGGTGATGTTCAACATCAGTGACCCAACTAAAACAAATCGGAGATCACGACATGAAAAAGCTGACAGTCCTGCTCGGACTGAGCCTCATTCTCTTCACCGCGAGCGTCCAGGCACAGGCCAGCGATGACGAAATCCAGCTACTTCGCCAGCAAATTGAAATGCTGACCAAGCGACTGGATGCGCTGGAGACACAAAACAAGCAGTTGGCGCAGACCGTTGAGGAATCCAACGAACAGTCGGTGGCCAAAACCGAAGAGATCGTGGATGCGAAAGTCGATGCGGCTGTCGCTGAACAGGTCGGTGAAAAAATGGCCAAGGCTTCCTGGGCCGAAAGAATCCGCTGGAGTGGCGACTTCCGTTACCGCTATGAAAATATCGACGTTGAGGACAAGGACGGCCGCAACCGCAGCCGAATCCGCGCTCGCACCCACCTGGAAGCTGACCTGTCACCCACTTTGCAGGTAGGCATTGGCCTGGCAACCGGTGGCGATGATCCGGTCTCTTCAAACCAGACCATCGGCGCTGGCGGTTCCAGTAAAGACGTGAAACTGGACCTCGCATACTTTGACTGGTCCGGATTGGAAAATACCAACGTCCTGGGTGGTAAATACAAGAACTTCCTGGTTCGCCCGGCTAAGAAAGGCCTGAGATGGGATGGCGACTGGCGGCCTGAAGGCCTCGGCGTGGTCTGGGACAACGACTTCATCTTCGCCCAGGCGCTGGGCACCTGGCTCGAAGGCGACAGCAAGAACGGAACCGAATTCGCATGGGCCGTCCAGGCTGGATTCAATTTCAAGACCGGCGACTTTGGCAAGATGAAGGTCGGCGGCGGTTACTCCGTATTCAATATCGCCGGAGAAACGCCGATATTCGGTGATGAATTTGCGTTTTATGGCAACAGCTTCGTGATCAATCCGATTACCGGCCTGCCAGAGTTTGAATATGACTACCGTAACTGGGAAGTGTTCGCCGAGTGGAAAATTGTCAGACTTCACCCTCTTTGCCAACTGGACAAACAACACGGAAGCTGACGATAACGACACCGGCTACCTGTTCGGCGCCAAGTATGGTTCCGCGAAAGACAAGGGAACCTGGGACATCACCTACTTCTACGAGAAACTGGAAGCTGACGCGACCGTTGGCCTGTTGGCTGACTCAGATTTCGGCGGTGGCGGCACCGATGCCAAGGGCCACGTCTTCTCAGGCACCTATGCGTTCCACAAAAACTGGAACTTCAAAGCCACTTACTTCCTGAATAAAATCGACATCGCTTCTGATGACGACAAAGACTACGACCGCCTGCAACTGGATCTGAACTTCAAGTTCAAGTAAGGCGAAACCGCACGGCTGCAAGGGCCGGGGCACCCTCAAAACGGGCCGGATTTCCGGCCCGTTTTCTTAACCGCGCGGAAACGTATATTCTTAGCCTGATATGACTCACTCAGAACGCCCGGATACCTATGCCGCTGTCGATCTTGGCAGTAACAGCTTTCACCTGCTGGTAGCCCGCCGTGAACACGGCGAGTTGCGGGTTATCGATAAGATAAAGGAAATGGTCAGGCTGGGTGGTGGCCTGGATGACGACGGCCAGCTGGACCCGGTCGTGCAGGATAACGCCTTCGCCTGCCTCGCCCGATTCGGGCAGCGGCTGCGCGGCATCCCGCTGGACAACGTGCGTGCGGTGGGTACCCAGACCTTCCGGCGGATGAATAATGCCAATGCTTTCCTGATGATTGCCGAGACCGCACTCGGCTGCAGTATCGATATCATTGCAGGGCGTGAAGAGGCCCGGCTGATTTACCTCGGTGTTACCCAGGGCGTTTCCGGCCACGAAGACCGCCGCCTGGTGATCGATATTGGCGGCGGCAGCACGGAACTGGTGATTGGTGAAGGCCTGCAACCGCTGGAAATGGAAAGCATGCAATACGGGTGCGTTTCACTCACCCGGCGCTTTTTCGGCGACGGACGGATCACTGCCAGGCGATGGAAAAAAGCAGTTCGCTCGGTCATGGCTGACTTTCAGGAGCTGCGCGTGCGCTACCTGACTACCGGATGGGACAGTGCGATAGGCTCCTCCGGAACGATAAAAGCCGTGGAAAGTATTTGCCAGCAACAGGGCTGGATTGAGAAAGACATCACTGCCGATGCTTTGCACATGTTGCGCGACCGCTTGCTCGAGTTCAAAACCATTGATTCGGTACACCTGGCCGGCCTTTCCGAACGGCGCCACCCGGTCCTGGTTGGCGGACTGGTCATGTTGCAGGCCTGCTTCACCGCACTGGAGATCGAAACCCTCAAGGTCTCTCCATATGCGCTCAGGGAAGGCGTCCTGTATGACCTGCTGGGCCGCATTGATCATCTCGACCCGAGGGACAAGACCGTGGATGCGCTGATGTCACGCTACAGCGTCGACCGCGAGCAGGTAAGCCGGGTCAAACAAGCTGCCCTCAAAGCCTGCGACAAGATAAAAGACGGTATGTTTATGCATCCGATTCACCGGCAGTTGCTGAGTTGGGCCTGCGACCTGCACGAGACCGGTCTGGGCGTGTCCCATAGCCAGTTCCAGCTGCATTCCGGTTACCTGGTTGAAAACTCCGACATGACCGGCTTCACCCGGCAGGAGCAGCTGTTCCTCGCCGCACTGGTGCAAAGCCATCGCCGCGAGATACCCGGCGGCTATGCCGACAAATTGCCGACCCGCCTGCATGAGCCCCTGCGGATTACGTTGTTTTGCCTGCGCTTTGCCTCCATTCTCTGTCGCAGCCGGGAGGACCAGGCCATTCCTGAATTCCGGCTCAGCAGGAGCGATGGCATGATCACGGTCAGTTTTTCGGAACGAATGGGTAAAAAATCATCCGCTGACCCTGTTTGACCTGCGAGCGCGAGGCCCTCAACCTCGCCATTCTTGGCCTTGAATTCCGGGTCACTCGCTTTCCTTCCTGATGAATCCCGTAGCTGAAAAACAAGCCTGGCGCCCGGGTGCCTCGCGCCACGCGGTGGAAGCACGCGCGGAATTGTTAGCCTGTATACGGTCGTTCTTTACTTCACGCAAGGTGCTGGAAGTGGAAACACCTATTCTGTCGCGCGCCGGCAACAGCGATCCGAACATCCAGAGCATATCCACCGACAGCGCGCCCAAAAGATACCTTCGCACCTCTCCCGAGTATGCGATGAAGAGGATGCTTGCTGCCGGTTTCAGCGACATTTACGAGCTGGGGCGTGTGTTCCGGGCCGGCGAGAAAGGCCGCTCACATAACCCGGAATTCACGCTGCTGGAATGGTACCGCGGCGGAGTCACCTACCTGGACCTGGCGTCAGAGGTATGCGATCTGATCCGGTTTTGCGGCAACAACCAATTCGACGGCTGGCCGGAACAAAGGGTTACTTATCGAAATCTCTTCCTTGAGCATACCGGCCTGGATCCCTTTACGTGTAGCGAAACAGATTTGTCCGCGGCTGCCGCCGAACGAGGAATCCATGCCGGGTCGATGTCCCAGCAGGAATGGCTCGACCTGCTCCTGGGTGAAGTCATCGAACCCGCCCTGCCCGGGGAAACGTTCACCATCGTGCATGACTTCCTGCCCGAGCAGGCTGCCCTGGCACGGATCCGGCCGGATGACCCGGCGGTGGCTGAACGCTTTGAGGTCTATCTCGGCCAGGTGGAACTGGCCAATGGCTACCAGGAACTCACAGACGGTGAAGAGCAACTGCGCCGGTTTGAGCAGGAAACCAAAATCCGGACAGCCCGGGGGGAGGAAACAGCGCCCATCGATACACGGTTGATCGAGGCTTTACGACAGGGGCTCCCCGAATGCAGCGGTGTGGCACTCGGCGTGGACAGGTTACTGATGGCCATACTCAAACTAGACCAGATTGACGCCGTCCTGGCATTCAGCGCAGACCGCTGCTGAAACCCTCAGACAGGATCCCGGTTCAGGGGCAGCTCGATGGTCACCAGCAGCCCGCCACCCTCTGCATTCCGCGCATTGATACTGCCGCCATGCCGCTGCACGGCATTGGCTGCTATGGAAAGACCGAGGCCGTGCCCGCCACTGACCCGGTCGCGTGATTCCTGTACCCGGTAGAATGGCTCCAGTATTTTCTCAAGCTCGCCTTCGCGGTACGCCTGGCCCGAAATCGCGAACCGCCAGGCGTACACTGGATCTGCGCTTACTGGCCTCAAGCGACAGCAGCACGCCTTTTTCCGGGACGGTGTAGCGCAGCGCATTGCGCAGCAGGTTTTCCATCGCCCGCCACAGCAATTCGCGGTCCCCGTGGAAGTGACAGGGCTCAGCTGCCTGCCAGCGAATGCCCGCCATACCTTCCGGCACTTCGTAATTCACGACCTCGACCAGATCAGTCAATAAAGCGTCCAGGTCCAGGTCTTCATCGCTCTTGCGAGCCGTTTCGGAGGTCTCCCGCAGCAGACCGAGAACATCGTTGACCAGCAATTCCAGGCGTTCACTTTCAAGGGCAATCCGGTTGACTTCAGACTCAATCGCACCCGTGCCCTTTTTGCGGGCAATTTCTAGCGCCACGCTGAGCCGGGCCAGTGGCGAGCGTAATTCGTGGCTTACATCCTGCAGCAGGCGTTGGTTTGCCTGTTGCATCGCCTGCAGTCGTGATGTCATCACATCGAAATCTGCAGCCAGCTGTCCTATTTCATCCTGGCGCGCGGGCATCGTCTTACTGACGCGGGTCGCCAGGTCACCCGCGGCGATCTTCCGGCTGGCTTTGCGCAGTTCTTCGATCGGAGTGACCAGGGAACGCGCCAGGAAGTAACTGATCAACGCGCTAATGATGGCTGCGGCCACCAGCCTCAGCGCAGTGCCCTGGGGCCCGGGCGCCAGCAGGGTCGCGGGCGGTGTCCGGTTAACCGTGAGTATCGTGTAGCTGAGGCCTTCCTGGTCCTGAAATTCGACGGTGTCCATCACCGTGCGCCGCTCAGCCAGCTGCTTCAGGGCATTATCCCGCCCCAGCATTTCCTGGCCTTGCTCATCAACGATATAGATATGGCTGCGGGTCATTCGGGGGATATTCAGCAACTCGTTCCGCAGCCCCTTGCGCCCCTCCACCTGCAGCGCCTGCTGGGCCCGCTGGGTGATGCGGACCATACCCCTGGAAAACGTATTGGCCGGTTCTTCCGCCCACTGAGCCCGGGCCAGTTTGTCGTTGAGCCAGCCAATGGTGGCGGAGAAACCGACAATACTCAGCCACATCGTCAGGAACAGTTTCCAGAAAAGGGACAACATCAGGTTGTCATACGACCCGGTACTGGTAGCCAATTCCCCTGATGGTTTCGATCCGGTTATCACCGCGAGGGTCGGATCCGAGCTTACGACGCAGGTTGCTCACGTGCATGTCAACGCTACGGTCATGCGGCACGGGTTCACGCCCGAGCGCAGAAAGGTAAAGGTCCCGCTTGCTGACAACCTCACCACGGTCCTGCAGCAGCGCATAGAGAATGCTGAATTCGGTGCTGGTCAGGTCAACCGGATCGCCGGATTTCAACAGTGTTCTGCTCGCATGGTTCAGTACAAGGTCGTCCAGGGAGATCTCACTTTGGTCGCCAGGCGACTGGCCACGACGCATGACCGCACGGATCCTGGCCAGCAATTCCCGCGGGTTGCAGGGTTTCGGGACGTAGTCATCAGCGCCCAGTTCCAGGCCGAGAATCCGATCCATGTCATCTCCACGCGCCGTCAGCATGATGACCGGCAACTTGCTTTCCATGCGCAACTGCTTGAGCACATCCATGCCGCTCATCCCGGGCATCATGACATCCAGGACAGCGAGGTCCAGTCCGGGTTTGCGAGCCTCTTCGAGTGCCGTTGTTCCGTCCGGAGCAAGCCGCACGTCAAAGCCTTCGGATTCGAAATATTCTTTCAGCAGTCCGCTGAGTTCAGTGTCGTCATCGGCGAGAAGGATGGTACTTTCCATAATCTACCTGTAGCCCTGGTTGATGATTTAAGTGATTGTCCAGCGCACAGTTTAACCCGTCCAATAAAAAGGCGCACCGAAGTGCGCCTTTTGGTTTATTTTCAGACTCCAGCACGGACCATTGCATTCCGATAAGCAGCTAATTACGTATACTGTTTACACGGGCTTGATGACAGGAGTATGACCGTCATTTTTTTCTTTTTTCGCAAATACAGATTTCTGAAACGGCTATCGGATTTGCACGCCGAGTTGGGCATTCCCCGCGACTACGCCCGCCTGCGTCAATTGCCGGTCCAGATGGAAGCCCGTGACCTTGTTTCCGTTGGCCTGGATATCTACCAGCGGGAACAACGCCTGTTGCGCGGCGCTGACGCTGCCTGGCTGGCCATGCAGGAAGCAGCAAGCGCTGACGGTATCGAACTTCAACTGGTTTCCGCCTACCGCTCGGTTGACTACCAGCAAGGCATCGTCCAGAGAAAACTGGAGCAAGGACAGGATATCGAAACGATCCTGCAGGTATCTGCCGCGCCCGGATACAGTGAACACCACAGCGGACGGGCGATTGACCTCACCACGCCGGGACATGCCGTACTGGAGGAAGAATTCGAAGACAGTGAAGCGTTCCGCTGGCTCAGGGAAAACGCCGGAAACTACGGCTTTCACCTGTCCTTTCCGCGCGATAACCCCCACGGCGTCGCCTATGAGCCCTGGCACTGGGCCTGGAATAACCAGGCTTGACGCCTAGTGGAGCGATCCCGAAACGCGAACAGTCTCCACATCCGGTGAGTCCACCCTGGCCGCAAGGTCGAACGGCAGGTGTATCTGTTCCAGGCCGAGGCGCACCAGCAACATGCGCAACTCCTGTTGCAGCAAAGGGTACAACTGCCGTGTCAGGCTGGCGTGGTGGTTGGTGAATTCGGCCACATCGACCGGATCGCCGTCGGTCTGCTGATAGATCGCTTCGAACCCCACCTGGGCAACAAACCGGGGACCTGATTCATCCGGTGAGCCGCCCTTACAGGTGAGCCGGGCGCTGACCTGGTAGGCCGGCAGCTTCTCCCCGCTGTCGGTGTTGCAGCATGCGAGGCGTCAGGTTCAGTTCAACCTTGGCTTCCTGAGAGCCGGGTTCCTTACTCACCCGGACAAGCTTGGCCTTCAGGAGAGACACCTGGACGTGTTGCAGAACAAATTGGTCTAGTAGATTCACTCCACCAAGATGTGCCCTCGGCGCAGGTTTCAAGTCATCAATTTGGTATCCGCCACCAACCAGAAATACCAGCTCGCCGCGGATCGGTAAGGCGCAAGGTGCAGCGTGCTGCTGCACGACCTGCTCCGGCGACGGTAATCCGGCATGCGCGTAAACCGCCTGCACGCCTTTTTGAACACCCAGGTCGGTAGCCGGCATCACGTCAGGCCGGCCCAGGTTGAACATCAGGAACATCTGCGCCGTCCAGGGACCGATGCCCCGGACCAGGCACAGGTCTCTCGATAACCTGTTCGTCATCGCTAGCCGCGACATTCGACGCATCGGCATCAGCGTGCCGTCCAGCGATTTCTCAGCCAGGTCCTGAACCGCCAGCGCCTTGTTGCGGGACAGGCCGACGCCGCAGAGGTTTTCCATCGACAGAGCCGTGACGCCCTGGCCTGCTTCGGGGATCGTCATCCTCGAAAAGAGTGAGCAGAAGCGCCCGTGAATGGTAGACGCCGCCTTGCCGGACAGCTGCTGGTAGACGATGGCCGCGGCCAGGGCGTTGAACAGGTCGGTGTCCTTGGCAACGCTTCAAGCTTCAGCGGGCCGCAACTGGTCGATGAATGTGCCCGAGGGACTCGACATTGCCGGCGCAGATGCTCGACCGCCTGGCCGCGGTTATAACGAAGGCGGCTCATGGCCGCCTTCGCTGGATCAACACCTGATGCACTTGGCATCAGCCCGGATCATTCACTGCCCCGGGCCAAAGGTGTAGTTGACGACCGCGGCAGCATCACCATCCTCTGCGCCCAACGCCAGCGGATGGTAGCTGTTGGTCAGCCACAACGGCAGCTGGCTGGAATAGTTCGGGTTGAAGAACACGCCGCTCTGGCCGCCGGGAATCGTCTCATAGCCGTCCACGCCGTCCGGTGTCATCTCGCCGACGAAGCGGCGGTTCGGGCCGCTGCCGAACATGAAGCCGTTCAGGCTGTCGGCGCGGGCGCTGTGGCTCGAGGCGTCAACCGCCTGGTAGCCACCCTGGCGGGCCAGGCCCGGCAAGTCCGGAGCGAGGTCGCATGAAACCGCCGCCGTTCGGAATATTGAACGGATCGGAGCCAAGCGGATGGTCGAAAACGATTCGGTGCAGTTTGCCCCAGCGATAGTCCAGGATGTTGTCCGAGTTGGCGAAGGCCGGCGCAAATTCATCGGAAGCCAGCAGATCCAGCGCCTGCTGCAGGCTGCCCGCAACGGTCTCGGCCAGGCCCGGCGAGAAGAAATTGATGCCGGAGGCGCCGACTCCGCCGTTGCTGTCGTAATTCAGCAGGTGATAGGAAAACGCTTTTTGTGCCTGGCGTGCTGCCGGGGAGATTATCGCCCAGGCCAACCGCGGTCAGCGTCGCATCGATGGTGTTCTGCACCAGCATCGAACGCCACATGGCGAAAACGGTCGCCGCAGCGCTGTTGCGTACCTCAGTACTGCCGGGTTCGACCGCCATCGTCGGGATCATCGCCCGCGTCCCAGCCCTCGGCCAGGCCGGTGGGCGTGCTGTAGTCCCAGGTCGAGAGCACGTCCAGCGCCTGCGCCATCATCGAACCCGGCGGCACGGGCACCTGGCTCATGACACCCAGCAGGGTTGGCAAGCGTCAGTTCCGCATCCAGCAAATCGACGTTGGCCTGCAGGTCCTTCATGTCCTGCGCCGTGACCGGCTCACCGGATTCGACCAGTTCCTTGAGCACGCGGTCAACCCGGCCCTGGCGGTAGTCAGCGTAACCGGGGTTCAGGTAATAAATACCGTTGCCGCCCGGCCGCAACTGGTTCAGCGGATTATTGTCCAGCGTGGTGCCGATCGGGTCATTGTTCGCGTTGGCGATATAGCCCCAGTCCGGATTGACGGTCTGCGGCATTTCATTGTAAGGCAGGATTTCAAAAGGCAAGCGCCTGTGCCGGCTGTGGGTTCATGACCGGCAGCCACTCGTGGTTCAGTGCACCGGTGCCGTCCCGGATGATCCACGGCGGAACGCCGCCATCCACGGTGCCCGCTGCAAGGTCGGCACGCAACGGCTTCTCAGCACTGGTGAAATAGCCGATGTTGCCTTCGACGTCACCATAAATCCAGTTCTGGGAACCGAAATCGAAATACTGCAGCGCGGCCTTGAATTCTTCCATGTTTTCGGCGCGGTCCATATCCCGGACAAACTTCAGTTCCTGGGTCGGGCCCCAACCGGTGTACTGCACGAACAAGGCCGAGTTTCCGCTGAAGTCCAGCAAGGGCCCGTTGTTGCGGCGCTTGGAAATGAAGGTAATTCCACCCTGGTCATAACCGATGTTGCCGCGAACAATCGTTATCCGGCTACGCCGTCACCGACCACGTTGACGAAGAACGACTGGAAGGCATAGGTGAGCGGTTCGGCCTCACCGCTGTGTACCGTGTGGGTCGGCAAGCCCAGGGCATTCGTCAGAACCTCGTCCTGGAAGACATCCGTCACATCCATCGGGTGCACCGTACTGCCCCAGCACAGCCGGTCGTTGCAGCCCTGGATGATGCCGGGCGCGCCGGGAAACTGCACGCCGCTGACCGAGTAGCTGTCCTCACCCATCTCGTGTACCAGGTTACTTTCGTGGAACGTGGCCGGCGTATCCAGCGCGAGGTGGGGATCGTTGGCTACCAGCGGATACCCGCTATCGGTGTACTCCCCGCTGACGGCCCATTCGTTACTGCCCTTGACCTTCTCCCTCGGATTGAGCGTGTGAGCCAACAACGGTACTTCTGGAACCGTTCCTGAACGTTCATTGCCATCAGCAACGTGGATTCAGGGACCAGTGTTGGATTAATGGCCGGATCGCCTGTGGCTTCCTTGACCGATGCCGCCACCGATTCAGTCGAGGATTGCCCGATTCCGCCGATGCTGCCAAGGAAACCGGGAACCGTCACGCGCCCGTCGGGCGGCTGGGAGCGATTGATGTCCTCGAAAAAGAGCGCGGTACCGTCAAAACCGACAACCTGGCCGACTGCCTGGTAGGTTCCCAGGTCGATGGTCGCATCGAAATATCCAGATCAAACGAAAGGTCCAAGGCCAGCAATTTGACATAGGAAAGTGAATCGTAGGGCGTCCAGGGATCAACCCGTGTTAATTCCAGGGGCGTATATTCCGGCGGCAAAGGATTGGTCGCCAGCCAGGTATTGACCCCGTTGGCATAGGACTGCAGCAATCCCCGGGTTTCTGCATCCGATTTTTGCCAACTGGCCAATGCGCGCCCGGCCCAAGCCCAAGGTTCGTAACTGGACATCGTGGGCAAGCGCCGGACTACCGACCAGTTCGGCCAGTCTGCCCTGCGCCACTTTGCGGAAATAGTCCATCTGGAAGAAGCGGTCACGTGCATGGATATAGCCCTGCACAAACGCGACGTCGAGTTCGGACTGTCCCGTGATCGTCGGCACCCCGTACTGGTCTTCTGACACCACCACGGTATCGCTCAGGCCGGCGAAATTGAAATCTTCGGCAAGAGCAGTTTGTGCTGAAAAGAAGGAACTGGATGCGATAAGAATCTGGAGCGGAAGGGTACGGCGAAACAACCGGGATGACTTGGACATATACAAAGATCCCCAATACAGAGGTTAACGTTTCAGAGCCTTGCGGCCCCGACTTTTAATTTCTAACTATATACCTTCAGTGCGCTGAGTCCAAATCACTGCTGCAATTTGATTGCCTGCAGCAAATCTTCTTTACGCTTACTCATGAGCTCAAAGCTGTAACGTGGAATCCGGTAAGCCCATCCACCGACCCGGTCGTTTATCGCGCGGGCACGGCCTGCCGTGTCAGCGGCGCCCGTCCCTTTGTTCATTTCAGAATCTACAGCCGTCGTATAGACAGATGCCTGCAAACGCACCCAGTGTTCCGGGTCGGTTGTCTTGTCCTCGCTGGCCGCGGGCTTTGCCAAAAGCTCCACATCCACAATCAACCCATCGGCTGTCAGCAGTTTGAAGCGAACCGCATTGCCCCAGTCGAAATCGACATCCGGAGCCACCGAGTCCAGTTCCAGTCTGGCCATCGCGTTGGCCAGGCTGTTCACGCTCCAGGCAGATTTGACCTCCTGCCCGACGGGAATAGCCTGCAGCAGAAAATCCTCGTCGTCAGCGGAGGCCCGCATGGCCTTGAAGGACGCTCCATCCGGGTGCACTACTTCTAACTCAACCACCTCCGCATCGGAAATATCGATGATGCTCTTGTCCAGCCACTCAATTCTCGTATCCGGAATATCCAGTGAGGCATCGATCAATACGCTGGCGGGGGAATCAACCATCCTCGCGTACTGGCCTGTTCTACCCTGCGCTTTTTTGCCTATGATCAGCGCCGGCAGTCCGCTGTCTGCAGAAAATTCAATCATCACGCCGCCGGCCTGCGGTATTGAAACGTCTTCGACACCTAACCTCGGATAGTAGTCGGGGTTGGATGTTTTTACTTCGATCACACGGGCGCTGGAAAGCTCCGACAGAAGCGCTTTCACCCTCGTCCAGTTGGCGGGGTAGGAAGACGCCTCCTCGAGCACCCAGCCATCCGCACCACGCGTGAGCGTGGCGATGGTGACACCACCCGCCGCGGTCAGACGCAGCCAATCGATATCGTTGACCTGCGCCTCAAGGTCCGGAAGAAACTCCCCCGGTTCCATGCTGCTTTCCCTGCCCGTTTTAGCCGGCAGTATAAAAACCAATGCCGCCACGATAAACGTAACAAACAGAAGCCAGGAGAAGTGTTTTCTGCTCATACCTTGCCAGCCTCTATCACCTGCGGTTGATTCTGGCGCTTGCGCCGGCGGGCGGCGTATACCAGCGCGACCACCATGACGATCGCCGGAACCAGCGCGATATTAATAAGTTTCAGGCGGGTCCCCAGGCGGTTTATGTCCCGTTGCAGGTCGTGCTGAACCTGCCGAAGCTCCCGCCGGATCTCCAGCTTGCGATCAACGAAGCGCTGAATCTCCAGTTGCTGTTCCTCGCTGATGACCGTCAGTTCGCCCTCACCTTTCGCCGCCTGCAGCTCGGTCAACTTGCGTTCCGTGTCCTCCAACTCTGTCTGCAGGCGCTCTTCGGTCGCACGGTAGGACTGTTCGGCAGCAAGCCGGATCTCATCCACGCGGTCGAAGGGCCGCCCGGAACTGGCTCTTGTGCGGATACTGATCAGGTTGGCATCGCCCAGCATGTTGTCGACGGCATTGACGACCATCGATCCGTTATCAGCAAATGAGGTGATGACGTCCTGGCCGAAAAAAGGTTGCTTCTGAACCCACATCCAGTCAGTCAACAGGTCGGTGTCAGCAAACATCAGCACGTTGATTCCGGCTTCGCCGGATCTCTCCATGTGTCCTTCCGCCAGGCCGTCGGGCGCCGGCATTCCCGCGGAGGCCGAACCGGTGATCCTGGCGGCCAGGGCATAGCGCTCCCCGGTCGGGTTGAAGCCGCTCATCAGTTCGGCCGGGTTTGACAGGAACCGCAGTCGTGAGGAGTCCATCGGTGCGGCATTTTCACTGCTCTGAATCAGCGGTTCGAAGTGTGTTTCTGCCCCATCCGCGGGAGCGAACCAGCCGGATGAGGAAAGATTCACCAACTCAAGACCGGCGCTGACAATGTCGTCACCATTCAGGCCATCCGCCGGCACCGACAGGATGCCGATATGCCGGGAACCGGCAGCCCCGGCACCGAACTGCAGGTCGCCAATCACCCGCGCCGGATCAAATTCCACTCCCCAACTCTTCAGCAAACTGCCCAGCGAGGAAGCGCTGCCCGCCTGCATCTGCGCCATTGGATCATTGGGGTTGCCACGATCCGCCTCGGCGAACGGATCGAGAAAAAGAATCAGGTGACCGCCGCCCAGCACGAACTGTTCGACCTGGTACAGCAGGTCATTACCCAGATCCTTCGGATGGACCAGCAACAATACGTCGAGGTCGGCAGGCAGTTCACCAGCCGAGGGCTCGATCTCCTGCACATCGAACATCTGGCCCAACTGCTCATAGATTACCCAGGCTTCCTGCGGCGACTGGGTTGCCGGATTGAAGCCGGGCCCCATCGCCAGGGAAGACAACAGGCCCAGTGTTTTCTTTTCCGGGTTGCCCAACGACGAAATCATTTTCGCCAGGTCATATTCCAGGAACATCTCTTTTGATGGCTGCAGGAAGGGCATCGCCTGGACGTCATCCACCGCGTTGCTGCCGGCTACTCCAAGGTAGAGGGTCTCCCCCGAGGCTCCTACCGGCACTGCCTGCAGGCCAAAGGCAGCTGCCTGGTCTTCCTGCTCAGAGAATGGCACAGGATCGACCCGCTTCAGGATGAGCTTACCATCGCTGTGGCTGACGAATTCTTCAACCATTTCGTCGACCCGCTGCGCATAGCTGCGCACCTGGGGCAGCTCACGGCTGGTATCCTGCGAAAAGAACAGGTACAGGGTCACCGGCTCCTGCAAGCTGTCCAACACACTCAGGCTGCCTTCACTGAGCGTATACAAGCCGTTTTCGGTGAGGTCGAACCGGAAACCCCGCAATATCCTTTCAGACAACATGCTGAGGGCGATAAAAAGCACCAGCAATAGAGCCAGTGATCCGAGTAAGTAGTTTGATTTTTTCTGCATATCTGCTCCCTCAGTCCGCTTTTTTCGCTTCGAGCACGAACGTGTTGGCCAACAACCAGAAAATAATTACCAGGGCAAAATAGACCAGGTCACGCAAATCGATGACACCCTTTGAAAGGGTTGAGAAATGCACCAGGAAGCTGAAGTTCGCGACCGCATCCAGCAGCGATTGTGGCGCCCAGCCACTGAACAGATCCATCACCATCGGCAACCCGCTGAGCATGAAACCAAAGCATACGACGACACTGAGAATGAACGCGACGACCTGGTTACGGCTCAAAGCCGACATGCAGGATCCAATCGCCAGGAAACCCCCGGCCATCAGCCAGCTGCCGATGTAGCCGGCAAGAATAATGCCGTTATCAGGGTCGCCGAGGTAATTGACGGTCAACCACATGGGAAACGTCAGCATCAGCGCCAGCCCGATGAACAACCAGGCGGCCAGGAACTTGCCGACAACCGCCTGCCAGGCCGTCAGCGGCAACGTCAGCAGCAACTCAACGGTACCCGAGCGCCGCTCTTCGGCCCATAACCGCATGGCGATCGCCGGCACCAGGAACAGGTAAAGCCAGGGATGAAACTGAAAAAATGGCGCAAGGTCTGCTGTGCTCCGGTCATAGAACCGGCCGATATAAAACGTGAACACCCCGGACATCACCAGGAAGATAACGATGAACACCCAGGCGACCGGCGTCGAAAAGTAACCCGACAACTCCCGGCGCGTTACGTTGATAATTGATTGCATACCCTGTCGCATCATGACGCCTCTCCCTGCGTGATCTGGCGAAAGACCTCGTCCAGACGGCCCGCCTCGAGCCGTAACTCACTGACTTTCCAGTCGTGCTCACGCACGGTATCTGAAATCACCTCGAACAGCTTACAGCCCGGAGCCGGGAACACGGTCAGCTCACCCTCCCTGAGCTCAACTTTTTGTGCCTGCGGCAATTCACTGAGTACGCTGGCAGCGCGCTCCGGCTGTTCTACCACCAGCGTGATTGCATCATGGTAGCGCGATCGTGCAATCAGGCCGGACGGCGTGTCATCCACCAGCAACCGGCCATCGGAGATGATCATGGCCCGGTTACACAGCGCATGGACTTCCTCCAGCACATGGGTGGAGATGACGATGATTTTCTCGCTGGACATCTCCCGGATCAGCCGCCTGACTTCATGCTTCTGGTTAGGGTCCAGGCCATCGGTGGGCTCATCCAGGATCAATACGCTGCGGGTCATGAAGAATCGCCTGGGCGAGTCCGACACGGCGTTTGAAGCCCTTGGACAAGGTTTCGATCGTTTGTTCCGGCACACGGTCGCAGGTTGAGCCGCTCGATTGCAGCCCCGGCAGCCCGCAGTGCCTGCTTTCCCTGGAAGCCGCGGGCACGGGCGATGAATTCCAGAAATCGCCGGACCGTCATCTCACCGTAACTTGGCGCACCCTCTGGCAGGTAACCGATGCAGCGCCGTGCCGCCAGTGAGTCATTGACGATGTCGTGTCCATTGACCAGCGCGGTACCGGACGTCGGCGCAAGAAAACCGGTCAACATTTTCATGGTGGTTGACTTGCCGGCGCCATTGGGCCCGAGGAAACCCAGCACTTCTCCTGCAGCTACTTCAAAGCTCAACTCGTTAACCGCTACCAGGCTGCCGTATTTCTTTGTTAATTGCCTGGCGTCTATTCTTAATTCATCCATGAGTTAACCTCATGTTTATTCTCCCAAACGTTCGTACCCGCAAAAATTTAGGTGCTCAAAAACAAAAATCAAGCCCACCCTTCCTTCATTTCTCCAATGCCTGTATCTTGACTGCCTGACCCCGGTACTCCCAAACACTCAATTATCGTATAAAAAATGGTTTCGCTGGAATATCAAAGAGTTGGATCACATACCGGAAGGGCTCCTTGAGCGTCCCGCTTCAGCGCTGTACCAGCAAATCGAAAGTCCGACCCTTATCCACCTGGAAGGTCGCAACAAGCGTCCACTGGTGGTTTCCGTGCTTCAGCATGGCAATGAAATCACCGGGTGGGAAGCGTTACGCCGTCTGCTGAAAAGTCAATACCAGCACGAACCCCTGCCGCGTTCCCTGCTCATCCTGATCGGCAAACCCGCAGGCCGCAAAACAACGTCTGCGCAGGCTCGACGACCAACCCGACTTCAATCGCTGCTGGCCGGGCGGCAAACGAAGCGGACAGCGCCTACACCCGATTGTTCCGCAAGATCCACGACCGCATGAGAGAACTGAACCCGCTGGCGGTTATCGATATTCACAACAACACCGGGCTGAACCCCCATTATGCGGCAGTTAACGAGATTCGTTCAGATAATCTTCGCCTGGCCTCGCTGTTTTCATCCAAGGTCGTCTACTTCACGATGCCGGCCGGTACGCTGTCACTGTCGATGTCAGAATACTGCCCTTCACTGACCCTGGAATGCGGACAGGCCGGTGAAATCCACGGCACGGACCACACGCTGGCTTTCCTGGAGACCTGCCTGAACCTGGAGACCATTTCCAATCATCCGGTGCAGCCGGATGCGGTTCACCTGTTTCACATGGTTGCCACGGTGTATGTCAATGAAAACGTGCTGTTCGGTTTCGGCCGCGTACCTGCGGAACTGGCCTTGCGGGAGGACCTGGACAAATTCAATTTCTGCGAACTTCCCGCCGGTACTTCGTTCGGCGATCTGCACCAGCCCACCAAACAACCATTGATGGCGATCAACGACGATGGCGATGACGTGACCGATCAGTACTTTTATGTTCGGCCGCGGCCAGGTTGAAACCACGCGGGAAGTCATGCCGTCGATGCTGACACTGGATCGCAGGGTCATCCAGCAGGATTGTCTGTGTTACCTGATGGACAGGATCCACTACGAGTTTGACGAGGAAGTCACCGGTCCCGACCTGTTACCGGAAGGTATCCGCCGTTCCGACCGGCCGGGAGACCCGCTGGCCGTGACAGGCGCACCCATGACTTCTGTCACTAGTGGCAACCGGGCCAGATAACCAATGATAAATGCAGACAAACATCACGGGAGCGCAGCATGAATATGTGGACAATGATCGTTATCATTGGGGTGTGTCGGAATGGTCCTGCGAAGCCTGGCGGCATCACACCAAGGCACGCAGCAGTTCGAGTGCGAACAAAGACGAGCTTGAACAGCTGCACCAGCGCCTGGATCAAGCTGGACAACGAACTGCGTGATCGGGTTGAAACACTCGAACGCATCGTCACCGACAACAAGGACGACCTGAAGCGCCAGTTTGACCACCTCGACAAGGCGGGTTGACTACCGCTCTTCTAGATCTGTCCCAACTCGAACGCTTTAAGCACGGCACGCGTGCGGTCGCGCACCCCCATCTTGGACAGGATATTGGAAACGTGATTCTTCACCGTACCCTCGGCCACGCCGAGTGAATTGGCGATTTCCTTGTTACTGTAGCCACCGGCCATCAACCTCAGAATCTCGGTCTCGCGGTCGGTCAGCGGGTCCGGCTGCTCCAGGCTGGAGAAATCGTTCTGCAGATTCGCCAGGCCTTTCAACAGACGCTGGGTCACAGCAGGCTTGACGACGGAGCCGCCTTCAGCCACCGTTTTCACCGCGCTCACAAGGTCAGCCAGGGCCACGTCCTTGAGCAAATAGCCGCGGGCGCCGGACTGGATGCCGGCCAGCACCAGTTCATCGTCATCAAAAGTCGTCAGGATGATGGTCGGCGGTAACATTTCTTTTTCCGACAATTCGCGCAGGACATCCAGGCCCGACAAACCCGGCATGCGCATATCCAGCAGAACCACATCCGGGTTGACCTCCGGAATCATGCGTATCGCTTCGGCCCCATCGGCGGCCTCCGCCACCACTTCGATTTCTTCAGACAAGCTCCAGCAGGCTGCGTACGCCTTTGCGGACCAGGTTCTGGTCGTCGACCAGCATCACGTTAATCATCTACATCCCCTCCACGGGTATCCACGCATGCAGGGAAAATCCTGCACCGGGATTCGATTCAATTTTCAATTCACCACCCAGAAGGCGCAGCCGTTCCGCCATGCCGTTGAGTCCGTTTCCGGTTTCTACCTTGTCCACACCGCGCCCGTCATCGCGCGCGGTCAATGCCACTCCGTCCACATCCTGCACCAGGCTGATCCAGAGGTTCTGGGCCCGGGCATGGCGCACGCTGTTGGTGATCATTTCCTGCGCACACCGCAATAGCACCTGGGCGCGCCGCGGATCGGTCATCGACAACTCTGACGGCAAATCCAGGTGGATAACCGGCTCCGGAACACCGCTCACCAGTGTTCTGAGCGCCGCAGCCAGGTCGACCTTGTCATCAATGCGCATGTCGTTGACCACCTCGCGCACGTCTGCCAGCAGCAATTTGGCCAGTGAATGCGCCTGCTGCACATGCTCCAGCGCCCTGCCGTCCACCAGGTGGGTGGCGACCTCCAGGTTGAGTGTCAGCGCGGTCAGGTGGTGCCCCACCAGATCATGCAATTCGCGTGCGATCCGGACCCGCTCGGCGATGCGGGTATTGTCAGCCAGCAACGCCTGCGTAGCGCGCAATTCGGAATTCATTTTACGCAGCGCATCACGCGCGATGTGCTGACGCAGTGCAACAACACCGCTCATGAAGGCAAACAGCGAAATCCCGAGGAACAACCCGCCGGCGAATGCCGCTTCGCTGAACGATATGTCGGGAATGAAAGTGATCACCATCACCAGCAACACGTTCTGCCCGACCAGCCAGGCCATGGCCGGTGCCGCCGGCAGCATCCAGGGCAACAAGCCGGCAACGATCAGCAACAAAATTCCGCCCAGCGACGTTTCTGTCATGATGCTGACGCCCAGCGCACAGAACGTGAGTACGGAAATTGTGACCAGCCGATGTGACAGGCTGGAACGGACCGGCAGAGCTTTGACCTGGTTCCAGTAGGTCAGGCCAAATACCAGGTGCATCAGCCACCAGACCAGGTACTGGCCGGTATTCAATGGGTTTTCATACCAGTACTGCATCAGGAACAACGGGATGGTCGCGCACAGCCAGGTGAACAACCCCGCGTAACGGAGCAGTTCAATCGGGCGATGTTTGCTTTCCAGGAATTCCATATCGGCTAATATTACTCCAGTCTGCCGCATTCGATATCTCTCAAAAGTCATGGAACAGCCCAAATGAATCCTCAAGCTGCCAACGTCACCCGTTTTTCGGACAGTCGACCCTGCTCCGCTGGCGTTGCTGCTATCCAGGTTTGGCATGACGCTGCGCGAGGAAGCGGCGGGACAAGCGATTGCCGGTTCGTTCTGGGGCGACGAAGAAGCAGGCCTGATTGGCAGCACACTGGTGCTGCGGGCAGACACACCGCTGCACTCGATACTGCACGAAACCTGCCATTACATTTGCATGGACCCTGAACGGCGCGAGGGGCTTGATACCGATGCGGGTGGCGACTACGACGAGGAAAATGCGGTCTGTTACCTGCAAATCCTGCTGTCCGCTGAACTGCCTGAATTCGGTCGACAGCAGATGATGAAGGACATGGATAGCCTGGGGTTATACCTTCCGGCTGGGTTCTGCCCGGGCCTGGTTTGAGCAGGACGCCGGAGACGCCCGGGAGTGGCTGCTGCGCTACGGATTGATCGACGCTGAGGGGCAACCCAGCTTCAGGATCAGGACTTGAACCGGGCCAGGGAAGGTCGACAAACAGGTCAGAACGGTAGCAGCCCCCGGTACCAGGCTGCCGGCTGCTGCAGCCAGCAATGCCGCCCACGATCAACCAGGGCACGTAGCCGCGTTTCGGTTTAACGGCCTCGCGGGTCAGAACTTTTTCCGGACGCAAGCCCGGCGCCTGCAAAACCCAGCGACAGTTCGCGATCCTGATTTCATCCCCGCTGGCAAGGCCGGCACTGCTCAATGGCTTCACCATTCAACGTGTCTCGGCAGCAGAATCGAGGTTGATCAGAAGCAATTGCCCATCTTCTGACTCGTGGATTTCAGCATGGTGAGACGCGACACCCTCTGCATCGATGCGCAGGTCGCAGTCGTCCGCCCGGCCGATCAGGGTTTTTGCTTTGAGCCTGAACGCCTGGTTGATCACCGGGCCCGATGCGCCTTTTAGTCGGTAGTTACTCATTTGGATTCCGATATGGTGTCGGGGCCGGTAGTTACAAGCTCCCGCAACACACAGGTTGCGTAGCCACCGGCCGGCAACTCGAATTTCAACTCCAGGTCATGCGCCATCCTGCGTCCATTCCATGCCCGCCGGCAACAACCGCAGGCTGCGCCGCGCGGCTTTGACCCGCGCTTTGGCCAGGCTCTCGATCAAACCCTCGTGCGGTTGCAACACGGCTGTTTCAATGTCAGCGCAAGTCCCCGCTACCGGATCCGGTCCATCACCCGGCAGAGGGCCGCTGGGATGGATATCAAACTCGGCACACCTGCGCTCGAGTTGAGCGTCAGGCACATCACAGAAAAAGGAAGAGTGGCTGCCGTCCAGTATCGCGACCTCGCCATCCACGATCCGGTTCCAGTTACCCATTTCAACCCGGCTCGATAAAACGCCGTTGAACAGGAAGCTTCGGACCGCCGAAATGTAGATACTCTTCTTGTTGCGCGGCAGGCGTCCGCCATGCTCCAGCCAGCGGACTCCCTGGACTACATTTCTGCCGCCGTGCCCAAACCGCTGCAAACCAAAGTAATTTGGCACACCCTGCTCTGCGACCTGCTGCAAGCGGTCTTCCAGGTCGCCAGGCTGCCCTTCCAGCTTGCGCACGACAATGACGAAAACGGTTTCCCCGCAGCGCGCCACGCTTCAGCTTTCGGTTATGTAAACAGGCCTGGATAACACGGGCATCGGGAATTTCCCAATCGCTCCAGTTATCGTTCCCGGCTTCCTGCAAACCAATGGAAAACCATTGGCGGGTCACGCCGTGCCGGTCCTTCATTCCGGCATAGCCAACATCCCGGCCCGGCACGCCGGCCAGTGTTGCCAGCTGTTTGGCGACCCAGTCGGTATTGGCACCGCGCTTTTCGATTTCCAGCCAGAGATGATTGCCTTCGCCCAGCCGTGGTAATCAGGGGCATTTCCTCTACCCGAAAGTCTTCAAGCTCTGCCCGGATCACACCGCTGGCGACGGGAGCACCCAGAACCCGGTTCCAGTCCGGCAAGGCGTCAAGGGACGGCTGCATTCAGTCGCGGGCCAGCAGCACGACAGCCAGCGCTGCAATGCCTTCACCGCGGCCGCAGAAACCGAGTTTCTCGGTCGTGGTCGCCTTGACCGAGACCGCGGTCTGGCGTCGTCTCCAGCACCTGGGCGATCGCCTCCCGCATGGCCGGCACATGCGGGCCGATGCGGGGTTCTTCGCAGGCAATGGTGATGTCCAGGTTGACGGTATGCCAGCCCTGCGTTGCTGAGCATCTCACGGACGCGGCCAGTAACATGCCGGCTGTCCGCATCGCGCCATTGTTCATCGCCAGGCGGAAAATGCTGACCGATGTCACCCAGCGCCAGCGCCCCGAGCAAGGCATCGCACAGCGCGTGCAAGGCCACATCACCATCGGAATGAGCGGCCAGTCCTTTGCTGTGCGGAATGCGTACACCGCCCAGCATCACGTGGTCGCCATCGGCGAAGGCATGCACATCCAGTCCCTGTCCTATGCGTTGCTCCATGCGCTTACTCCCGCACTGACTGTCGTTGCAAGATGAATTCAGCCAGGGCCAGGTCTTCGGCCCCGGTGATCTTGATATTGGTCGATGAGCCCTTCACCAGCAACGGATGGATGCCCGCCACGCTCCATGGCCGAGGCTTCATCGGTGGGCTCCACTCCGTCGGCCAATGCACCAGCCAGGTTGCTGCTGCAACAATGCGGATGGGGAATAACTGCGGGGTCTGGGCAGCCCAGTAACGCGAACGGTCAATCGGTCTGCTCAATGCGGGCCGAATCATCTGCGAGTTTCAGCGTGTCACTGACCGGCATGGCGAGAATGGCGCCCGCATCGCTTTCCAGGCCCTCTTCCAGCAAGCGGTCCAGGTCAGCCGCGTGCAAGACAGGGCCTGGCGGCGTCATGCACCAGGACCCATTCACAATCCGGGTATTGGCCGGAGATAAATTCGCAGACCGTTCATCACGGTCTGGGCACGGCTGCTCCCGCCAGCCACCGTTCTGCACCGCGGGAAATAACGGCTGAACCAATTGTTCAAACATCCCGTCATCCGAAGCCAGCGCCACTGTGACCGATTCAACTGCCGCATGCGCCATCACGGCTTCGATACTGTGGGCCATCACCGGCAATCCCAGCAGGTGGGCATATTGCTTGAGGGTGGTTCCGCCGAAACGGACGCTCTGGCCCGCTGCGGGAATCAGAGCATGAACCCGGGATCCGCTCATTCCTGCGATCTGTCTTCCGGCTTTTCTTCGCCGGGTACCACCTGGTAAAACTCTTCGTTTTCCTTGACCATACCCAATTCGCTTCGCGCCCGCTCCTCGACCGCCTGCAGGCCCTGCCGCAGATCCTCCACTTCAGCCTGCAATTCACGGTTTCGCTGCGCCAGGGTTTCATTTTCCATGGCCTGTTCCTCGACCCGCACTGCCAGCCGTTTGACGTCGCGATAACCGCCTTCGCCGAACCACATTTTTACCTGCAGTGCGATCAGCACCAGCAGCAATATGGCCAGCAGGGAGCGCATCAGCTCCAGTTACGAATATTCGAAAACGCTCCGGCGCCGGCATAAGTTCCGCGCGCACCCAGGGCTTCCTCGATGCGCAACAACTGGTTGTACTTGGCAACCCGGTCGGAACGGCACAGAGAGCCGGTCTTGATCTGCGTTGCCGTGGTCGCCACCGCCAGATCGGCGATCGTGGTGTCCTCGGTTTCACCGGAACGGTGCGAAATCACGGCGCTGAACCCGGCCTGGTCGGCCATCGCAATGGCATCCAGCGTCTCGGTCAGCGTACCGATCTGGTTCAGCTTGATCAGGATGGAATTGGTGATGCCCATCTCGATTCCGCGCTTGAAAATTTCCGTATTGGTCACGTACAGGTCATCGCCGACCAGCTGGCAATCGTCACCGGTCAGCCGGGTCAGAATTTCCCAGCCATCCCAGTCGTCTTCCGCCATGCCGTCTTCGATACTGATGATCGGGTACTGCCGGACCCAGCTGGCCAGGTATTCCGCAAATTCAGCCGGCTCAAATGACTTTCCTTCTGACTCGAGGTGATAAAGGCCGTTCTTGAAAAACTCCGATGACGCGACGTCCAGACCGAGGCTGACGTCCTGACCGATGCGGTAACCGGATTTTTCGATCGCTTCGAGTATGGTCTCCACGGCGGCTTCATTGGACGGCAGGTCGGGCGCGAAACCACCTTCGTCACCGACCGCCGTGTTCATACCCTTTCCGCTCAATACCGACTTCAGCGAATGAAAAATTTCAACGCCGCAACGCAGGGATTCCCTGAAGGAACCCACACCCCAGGGCAGAACCATGAACTCCTGCATGTCGACGCTGTTGTCGGCATGGGCACCGCCATTGATGATGTTCATCATCGGCACCGGCAACTGCAGATTATCGCTCTGCGCCAGCCTGGCCCACAGCGGGCGGCCTTCTTCTGCCGCCATGGCGTGTGCCGCCGCCAGCGAAACACCCAGCAAGGCGTTGGCGCCCAGGTTGGCCTTGTTCGGGCTGCCGTCCAGCTCAATCAGCTGGCGGTCCAGTGCCGCCTGGTCGTCCGCATCCGTGCCGGTCAGAGCCGGGGCAATGGTCCAGTTGACATTGTCAACGGCCTTGCTGACGCCTTTGCCGCCATAACGACTGGCGTCACCGTCTCTCAGCTCGATCGCTTCGCGTGCGCCGGTCGACGCACCGGACGGCACGGCAGCGCGCCCGAAAGCGCCTGAATCCAGCGTGATTTCTGCTTCGAGGGTCGGATTACCACGGGAGTCAAGAATCTCCCGGGCATGAATGGATTTAATTGCTGTCATTTTTGATTCCTTGGTTGAGTTCCGGATGAATTATTCCGGCAGTGAGTTTCGCTTGCTCACGGCATCGAGTGCCTTGAGCGTCGTCAATAACTCTTCAATCTGGCCCAGCGGCCAGGCGTTCGGGCCATCGCTCAGCGCCTTGTCGGGGTCAGGATGGGTCTCCATGAACAGGCCGGAGACGCCAACCGCAACGGCCGCACGCGCCAGCACCGGAACGAACTCGCGCTGTCCGCCGGATGACCCGCCCTGCCCGCCGGGCAATTGCACCGAATGGGTCGCATCGAACACCACCGGGCAACCGGTTTCGCGCATGACGGCCAGTGAACGCATGTCCGAGACCAGGTTGTTGTAGCCGAAAGACACACCGCGCTCACAGACCATGATGTGCTCGTTACCGGTCGACCTTGGCTTTTTCGACCACGTTTTTCATTTCCCAGGGGCTGAGAAACTGGCCTTTCTTCAGGTTAACCGGAATGCCGGCAGCGGCAACCCGCTGGATAAAATTGGTCTGCCGGCACAGAAAGGCCGGTGTTTGCATCACGTCGACCACCGTGGCGACGGCGCTGATGTCCGTATCCTCATGCACATCGGTCAGCACCGGTACGCCAACCTGGCGTTTTACTTCGGCCAGAATCCGCAGACCTTCGTCCATGCCCAGGCCGCGGAAACTGCTGCCGGATGTCCGATTGGCCTTGTCGAACGACGATTTGTAAATAAACGGAATATCGAGGCGCGTGCAAATTTCCTTAAGCGTGCCGGCGGTATCGATCGCCAGTTGTTCGGACTCGATAACGCAGGGCCCGGCAATCAGGAAAAATGGATGTTCCGGACCGGCCTCGAAACCGCAGAGTTTCACAATTGTGCCACTCCCTTGGGTATCTCACCCTGCTGCTGACGCAAGGCGGCTTCGATGAAACCGCTGAACAAGGGGTGGCCGTCCCTTGGACTGGAGGTGAATTCCGGGTGGAACTGGCAGGCCAGGAACCAGGGATGATCCGGAATTTCAATAATTTCCACCAGCAGTCTCGTCCATCGACATGCCGGAAAGCAACATGCCGTTTTTCTGGAAAATATCGCGGTAGTGGTTGTTGAACTCGTAGCGATGGCGATGACGCTCGGTAATAATCTCCTGACCGTAAAGTCTTCGCGCCAGGGATCCCTCACGTAAGCGGCACTCCTGTCCGCCCAGGCGCATGGTTCCACCCAGATCGGACTCTTCATCACGTTGCTCCACTTTGCCGGAAGCATCGCAGCCACTCGGTGATCAGGCCGATCACGCCGATGCGGCGTATCGGGGTCCACCTCGGTGGTGTTCGCCCCTTCGAGTCCGCAAACGTTACGCGCGAACTCAACCGCTGCAGCCTGCATGCCATAACAGATACCCAGGTAAGGAACGCCGTTTTCCCGGGCGTAACGGATGGCGTTTACCTTGCCTTCAAAACCACGTTCACCGAAGCCGCCGGGGACCAGGATGGCGTCAACGTCTTCCAGCAAGGACAGGTCATTATCCGCCAGGTCATCCGATTCCAGCCGTTTGATATTCACCTTGATGCGCTGCCGCAGCCCGCCGTGGGCGATCGCTTCGGTCAGGGACTTGTAGGCATCGTGGTGTTCCACGTACTTGCCAACCATGGCGATGGTGACTTCGTGCCGCGTGTTGATCGTGCGATCCACGACCTCCAGCCAGTCATCCAGGTTAGCTTCGCCGACCTTGTCTTCCAGGCCGAAACCCTCAACGACCAGGTCGTCCAGGCCTTCCTCGTACAGCATGTTGGGAATGTCGTAAATGCTGTTGGGGGCATCCAGCGCGGTAATCACCGCCTTTTCCGGCACGTTGGTGAACAGCGCAATCTTGTGCCCGTTCGGATTCGGACAATTCGATTTCTGAACGGCACAGCAGGATATCCGGCTGGATACCGATGGAACGCAGTTCCTTGACCGAGTGCTGGGTCGGCTTGGTCTTGATTTCGTTGGCTGCGCGCAGGAAAGGCACCAGCGTCAGGTGCATGAACATCGCGTTCCGGCCGTATTCGACGCCCAGTTGGCGAATCGCTTCGAGGAAAGGCAGTGACTCGATATCACCCACCGTGCCGCCGATTTCGATCATGGCGACGTCGTAACCCTCGGAAGCGCGGCGCACCCAGTCCTTGATTTCATCGGTCACGTGGGGAATCACCTGCACCGTGGCGCCGAGGTAATCGCCGCTGGCGTTCCTTGGCAATCACGTTGCTGTAAATCCGGCCGGTCGTGCAGTTATTGAGCTGGCCCATGCGCGTGCGGATAAAGCGCTCGTAGTGGCCGAGGTCGAGATCCGTCTCGGCGCCATCATCGGTGACGTAAACCTCGCCGTGCTGAAACGGGCTCATCGTTCCCGGATCGACATTGATGTAGGGATCGAGCTTGACCATGCGTGACCTTGAGGCCACGGGATTCGAGAATTGCAGCCAGCGCAGCTGCAGACAGCCCCTTTCCGAGTGAGGAAACTACGCCGCCGGTTACAAAAACTAGAGATGCCATGCCAGAACCCTGTGTCTGTATTTGTGCCAATTTATCGTCGAATTATTGAAGAAGTTCTGGAAGCACATTGTACGGTATGCAGAAGCTACTTGAAAACCGTTGGTAAACAGGTGAACATCCCTTGCGCCACCATCGAGCTACGGCAACCGACACAAAACAGGCGATGAGCAACAAATACCGCGCAGAAGACATCGAAGTCCTGACAGGGCTGGAACCGGTCAAGAGACGACCGGGCATGTACACCGACACGTCCAGGCCCAACCACCTGGCGATGGAGGTCATCGACAACAGCGTCGACGAAGCGCTGGCCGGTCATGCCAGTCAGATTGCGGTGACGTGTTTGAAGACGGTTCGGTCGAAGTCACCGATGACGGGCGCGGAATGCCGGTCGACATTCACCCCGAACAGGGCATGCCCGGGGTCGAACTGATCCTCACCAAGCTGCATGCCGGCGGCAAGTTCTCAGACCAGAATTACCAGTTCGCGGGCGGCCTGCATGGTGTCGGTGTATCGGTGGTCAACGCACTGTCTTCCAAACTGGAAATTTGGATCAAGCGCGACGGCGCCGAGCACTTACATGGCCTTCGCCAACGGCGACAAGAACAGCCGAACTCGAAGCAAGTGGGGACCGTCGGCCAGCGCAACACCGGAACCCGCATCCGTTTCTGGCCCGATCCATCCTATTTTGATTCGGCCGATTTCTCACTGAAACGACTGCGCCACCTGCTTGCGGGCCAAAGCCGTGCTTTGCCCCGGCCTGATCGTGCAGCCTGACTGGTCGACAAGACCGGCGAAAAAGAAGAGTGGTGCTACCAGCAGGGCCTGACCGACTACCTGCAGTCCGAACTGGAAGAATATACCTGCCTGCCGGAAGCAACCCTTCAGCGGCGAAATGAAAGGCACCGATTCGGAAGTCAGCTGGGCGCTGTGCTGGCTGCCCGAGGGCGGACAACTGCAGGAAAGCTACGTCAACCTGATCCCGACGGCGCAGGGCGGCACCCATGTCAACGGCCTGCGCACCGGCCTGGTCGATGCGCTGCGGGAATTCTGCGAACATCACAACCTGCTGCCGCGGGGCCTGCGCCTGACGCCGGACGATATCTGGGAAAAAATCAGCTACATTCTCTCGGTCAAGCTGGCCGATCCGCAGTTCAGCGGCCAGACCAAGGAACGGCTGTCGTCCCGCGCCTGCGTGGCCGTTCGTTTCCGGAGTGCATCAAGGACGCGTTCAGCCTGTGGCTGAACCAGAACGTCAGCCGAAGGCGAAGCCATCGCCCAACTGGCCATCAACAACGCGCAGAAACGAATGAAATCGGCCCGCAAGGTCGTCCGCAAGAAAGTGACGCAGGGCCCGGCCCTGCCCGGCAAGCTGGCCGACTGCACCTCCCAGGACCTCGCCTGGACAGAACTGTTCCTGGTGGAGGGCGATTCCGCCGGTGGCTCAGCCAAGCAGGCCCGGAACCGCGAGTACCAGGCCATCCTGCCCTTGCGCGGCAAAATACTGAATACCTGGGAAGTGGAATCCGACTCGGTCCTGAGCAACCAGGAAGTGCACGACATTTCGGTTGCGATCGGAGTGGATCCGGGGTCCAACGAGATTTCGCGGCCTGCGCTACGGCAAAGTCATCATCCTGGCAGACGCCGATTCAGATGGGCTGCACATCGCCACCCTGCTCGCTGCCCTGTTCCTGAAGCACTTCACAGCGCTGGTCGAAACCGGGCACATATTTGTGGCGATGCCGCCGCTGTACCGAATCGACGTGGGTAAAGAAACGTTTTACGCACTGGATGACGAGGAACGAAAAGGCATCCATGAGCGCATCGCTGCCGAGAAAAAGAAAGGCAAGGTCATGGAAACCCGCTTCAAGGGCCTGGGTGAAATGAACCCGCTGCAACTGCGCGAAAGCACCGTCGACCCGGATACCCGCAGGCTGGTTCAGCTGACCGTCGAAAGTCATGCTGCCACCAACCAGGTGATGGACATGCTGCTCGGCAAAAAGCGGGCTTCCGACCGCAAGAGCCTGGCTGGAAGACAAAGGCAACCTGGCCACAGTCTGAGGAGACAGGTAATGAGCAACAGATCCGCATATTGAGCAAGCCGTCATGCTGTATTTCGAAGCTATGAACAGCAACGACGCCTCACTGGCTCCCCTCAGTAAGGACGTGGTAATGCACGGTCCGATGATGCCGGAGCCCGTCAGGGGCGAGGCGGCTGTTCGGCAACACATCAGTGACATCGCACCCTTCATCGCACGGATGGATCCCCGGTTGACCGTGATCGAGGGCGACACCGCGGCTGTCATTATGGAATTCGAAGGACTCAACGGTGTTGCCATTCAAGGCGCAGCATTCTTCCGGGTCAAAAATGGCTTGATCTTCAGCGACCAGGTCTTCTTCGATACGCGCACGTTGATCAAGGGAGCGAATTGAGTAACCAGGCACTATGGTTGCGGGGGTTTCGCCCGTTTTTCCTCGGCGCTTCAATTTTCGCAATGGTCACCATGGCCCTTTGGCTGGCCGTCTACCGCCTTGGATTTGTCATCCAGCTTTCCGGGCTTTCGATGTTCCAGTGGCATGCACATGAAATGCTGTATGGCTATGCGATGGCGGTAATCGCCGGTTTCCTGCTGACCGCTGCGTGGAACTGGACCGGACAGGAAACGGCCAGCGGAGCCGGGCTAGCGCTGATTTTCCTGTTTTGGCTGCTGGCCCGTATCCTGATGGCCGGCGGGCACCGGCATGCCTGGTCTATGCAGCTGTCGGCCGACCTGGCCTTCATGGCCGGCCTGGTTTTTGCCGTAGCCAGGCCGATCATCAAGGCTCGCCAGAAAAGGCAAGCCATGGTCCTGCTGCTGTTGTGCTGCTGATGGCCGCTGCCAACCTCGCTGTTCTACCTCGGCGCGGCCGGTGTGGCTAGCCAGGGCGTACGCCTGGGTATCCACGGCGGCCTGTACCTGGTGCTCGGAATGGTGCTGTTCATGGGCCGCCGGGTCATTCCGTTCTTCACCGAGCGCGGCGTGGGCTACCCGGTCGAATTGAAGAACCCCGCTGGAACGACATCGCAACGTCGATGCTTTATCCACTTTTCCTGATCAGCGAAGTCGTTTCTTCCACAGCATTTCGCGGGCGCATTGCTGGCCGCCGGTCTGTTCATTTCAAATTCGATCCGGGTCAATGGCTGGCACACCCTGGGCATCTGGCAAAAACCACTGTTACTGGGGACTTTTTGCGGCCTTCGTGATGATCAACCTCGGGTTTCTTCTGCGGGCACTGACGCCAGTGACGGCCATTCCCGATTACCTGCCCATCCACGCCTTTGCAGTGGGCGGCATCGGGATGATTACCGTGAGCATGATGGCCCGGGTGTCGCTGGGCCATACCGGAAGAAACGTCCACCATGCACCGTATGACTATTAAATTCATACTGGCCGGCATGGTCCTGACCGCCACCATCCGTATATTATTTCCGCTGATTGATCCGGCGAATTACCAACTGTGGATCACCGTTGCCGGCATTTTGTGGATCCTTACCTTCGCCTTGTTTTCCATCATTTTTGTGCCCATGCTGCTGCGCCCCCGCGTTGATGCCGGTTGATCCGGAAAAACTGACAGGCACCTACTGAAATCATCGAAAAACATGACAGAAATTACCCAATCATTTTCCGACCACGAACGAGTCCCGCTAAAGGACTACGCCGAAAAGGCCTACCTGGATTATTCCATGTACGTGGTGCTCGACCGCGCCCTGCCACATCTCGGAGACGGCCTGAAACCGGTCCAGCGCCGCATCATCTACGCCATGAGCGAACTGGGCCTGAGCGCGACCTCCAAACACAAGAAATCCGCCCGCACGGTGGGCGACGTCATCGGCAAATTTCACCCGCATGGCGATTCGCGCCTGCTACGAAGCGATGGTGCTGATGGCCCAGCCGTTCGCTTTCCGTTATCCGCTGGTCGACGGCCAGGGAAATTTCGGATCACCGGACGATCCCAAAGTCTTTCGCCGCCATGCGCTATACGGAGTCGCGGCTGACCGCCTACGCCAGAACGCTGCTAAGCGAACTGGGCATGGGCACGGTGGACTGGGGACCCAACTTCGACGGCACGCTGAAAGAGCCGCTGATGTTGCCGGCACGGCTGCCCAATGTGCTGCTCAACGGCAGCACCGGCATCGCCGTGGGCATGTCCACGGATATACCTCCGCACAACCTGCGTGAAGTCGTTTCAGCCTGCATTCGCCTGCTGGATGCAACCCAAGGCCACCGTCGCCGAACTGTGCGAACACGTCAAAGGGCCCGATTACCCGACCAACGCCGAGATCATCACGCCCGGCGGAAGACCTGCTAGCTGATGTACGAAACCGGTACCGGCTCCGTGAAAATGCGCGCCATCTGGGAAAAGGAAAACGGCGAGGTCGTCGTCACCGCCCTGCCTCACCAGGTTTCGCCGGCCAAGGTGCTGGAGCAGATCGCAGCTCAAATGCAGGCCAAGAAACTGCCGATGGTCGAAGACCTGCGGGATGAATCGGACCACGAGAACCCGACCCGGCTGGTCATCGTGCCGCGCTCCAACCGGGTGGACCAGGAACAATTGATGAACCACCTGTTCGCGACCACCGACCTGGAACGCAACTACCGCGTCAACCTGAACATCATCGGCATCAACGGCAAAGCCCCAGATTCTCAACCTGCGCGAACTGCTGAAACAATGGCTGGCGTTCCGCATGGATACGGTCACCAGTCGCCTCAACCATCCGCCTGGACCAGGTCGTCGACCGCCTGCATATCCTTGAAGGCCTGCTGGTCGCCTACCTCAATATCGATGAGGTGATTTACATCATCCGGCACGAAGACAAGCCCAAACCCGTATCTGATGAAGCGTTTTGATCTGACCGGCACCCAGGCCGAAGCCATCCTCGAATTGAAGCTGCGCAACCTGGCCAAGCTGGAAGAAATGAAAATCCGGGACGAACAGGATGCTCTGGCCGACGAACGCGACGAGCTGGAAAAAATACTGGGTTCAAAAGCCCGGCTGAAGACGCTTATCAAGAAGGAACTGCTGGCTGATGCAGAAAAGCTATGGTGATGAACGCCGTTCCATCCTGGTGCAAACGGGACGCTGCCCAGGCGCTGCGGCAGGAAGACCTGCGTGCCTTCCGAACCGGTCACCATCGTTCTGTCACAATCCGGATGGGTACGCTCTGCCAAGGGTCACGAAATTGACCCTGACATCGCTCAATTACCGGGCAGGTGACGAATTTCAGCACGCGGCACGCGGTCGCAGCAACGAACAGGCCGTGTTTCTGGACTCACGCGGCCGGGCCTATTCACTGTCTGCCCACACCCTGCCGTCAGCCCGCAGCCAGGGTGAACCACTGTCCAGCCGCTTCACGCTGCCGGCAGGTGAGAGCTTCCTGTACACGCTGGCCGGCAGTGCCGAGCAGAAAATCGTTCTGGCCTCGTCATTCGGCTATGGCTTTGTGACCGAACTGGGCAATCTGCACAGCCGGATGAAAGCCGGCAAGGCTGCATTGTCCGTCCCGGCCGGGCGCAAAACCGGTCATGCCGGTCGTACTACGACCCGACAGCCTCGAATACCATCATCTGCGCCACCTCCGACGGTTACCTGCTGGCCTTCCCGATCGAGGACGTTCCTGAGCTTTCCAAGGGCAAGGGCAACAAGCTGATCAACATTCCACCCAAACGGCTCAAGGCCGGTGAAGAATTCATGGTGGGGCTGGCGGTGATGGCCGAAAAACAGGAAATCCTGGTCTGGGCCGGGCAACGCTACCTGCGCATGAGCGCCAAAGACATCGAACACTTCAGGGGTGACCGGGCGCATCGCGGCCGCAAGCTGCCGCGTGGATTCCAGCGGGTTACCAACATCGAACTCGCCGAGGACTGAAACCCGGGCTTAGCCGAACATGTCCCGCACGTTGTGCAGCGCGGCGATCAGGGCATCCACCTCTTGCTCGGTGTTGTACAGGCCGAACGAAACCCGGGCGGTGGCCGGCACCTTGAAGAACTGCATGACCGGCATCGCGCAATGGTGGCCAGTGCGCAGGGCAATTCCGTGGTGGTCGATGACCGTTCCCAGGTCGTGGGGGTGTATATCGCCCAGCGTAAAGCTGATCACGCCGGCTTTTTCTTGCGCAGTGCCGATGATGCGCAAATCTTCAATTTCAGCCAGCTTGCGCGTCGCATATTTGAGCACACCGCTGCTCGTAGGCCATCACTTCGCGCATGTCGAATTGCGACAGGTAGTCAATCGCCGCGGCGAGCCCGACGCCGCCCGCGATGTGCGGTGTTCCTGCCTCGAACTTGGCCGGCAAATCGTTCCAGGTGGTTTTCTCAAAAGTCACCTTGCGGATCATTTCACCCCCGCCCTGCCAGGGCGGCATCGCGTCCAGGGTGGCTTCGCGGGCCCACAAGGCGCCGATACCGGTCGGTCCGTACATTTTGTGGGCGGACAGGCAATAAAACGTCGCAACCCAGGGCCTGCACATCAACACGCGAATGCGGCATGGCCTGCGCGCCATCCACCAGCACCGGAATGTCGTAGACGTTCTGGCCAGCCGGCACACTTCCGCCACCGGGTTGACCGTGCCCAGGGCATTGGAAACGTGCACGATCCCGAGCAGCTTGACGCGCTCGGAAAGCATGCTTTTCAGCTCATCCATTTTCAATTCACCGCGCTCGTTGATCGGCACGACTTTCAGAACGGCTCCAGTCTGTTCGCACAACATCTGCCACGGAACGATGTTGGCGTGGTGCTCCATGTGGGTCACCAGGATCTCATCGCCCGGTTGCAGTTTGGGCCGCAGATAACTATTGGCCACCAGGTTGATGGACTCGGTGGTTCCTCGCGTGAAAATCGACTTCTCGTTCCGAGGCCGCGTTGATGTACGCAGCCAGCTTCCGGCGTCCGGCTTCGTATAGATCGGTCGCCTCCTGGCTCAGTGTATGCACGCCACGGTGAACATTGGCGTTATGTCTGCGGTAAAAGTCATCAACCGCATCGATCACTGCAGCAGGCCGTTGCGACGATGAAGCCGTATCGAAATAGATCAGCGGCTTGCCGTGAACCTTCCGTTCCAGGATCGGGAAAGTCCGCCCGGACCCGGTTGACGTCAAACGGCTGGTGATCAGGCATCGCTGGTCTCCGCTGCGATTGGCTGGTCACCCGGCATGGCGGCGTCCAGCCGGCTGGAAATGATTTCAGAGAGTGCGGCATCACCCAGGCGGTCACTGACCGCGTGACAAAAGGCCGCGGTTAACATCCGTCGTGCTTCCGGGTCACTCAGGCCGCGCGAACGCATATAGAAAATCGCCGATTCATCCAACTGGCCAACGGTCGCGCCATGGCTGGCTTCGACTTCGTCAGCGTAAATTTCCAGCTCCGGCTTGGTGTCGATTTCAGCCAGCCGTGACAACAACAGGTTGGCGTTAGACTGGTGCACGACCGATTCGTCTGCGCCAGGCCGGATCAGCGCACGGCCATTGAAAACGCCGCGACTGCTGCCGCCCAGCACGCCCCTGAAGAACTGGCTTGCTGCTGCAACCGGGCGCTGCATGGTCGACACTGATGTGGTTGTCGACGTGTCGTTTCTGGTCCAGCACGAAAGCGCCGTCGAAACCGGCGAAGAGCCCCGGCGCCCGCCAGCTCTGAATGCAGCTCATGCCGCACCAGGCCGCCACCCAGGTCAAACCCGCTGTACTGGTAGATGCTGGCCGCGGCCTGCTGGACCGAGGTTGAAGTCAACAGCACAACGTCATCCCCTTCATCCTGAATTCGGACGTGGCTCAATTGCGCTTCATCGGCAAGGTCGATCTGGGTCAGCACATTGAGTGCACCACTGGCTGCGCCGGCACTCTCGAACTGCTCTATGAGATCGAGTTTCGCACCCTTCTCGAGCAATATGACCAGCCGAAAATTACCCAGGCGTATGGATTCTCCACCGCTGAATGCCCAGCGAACCAACAATTTCCCGGCCTGTGTATTCTTATCAACGTGGACCACCAGGCCCTGGTCCAGAAAGGCCGTGTTCAATGCGCTGAACATCCGCCCTGCACCTTCGAGCTCAACCGCAACAAGCATGGGCTGCAAGCGGTCGCCAAACTTTTCGAGCGCGTCGCGCAATGGCAGCAACGTAACACCCGCCGACATTTCGGGCAAGCTGCGATGACAAAACACCGTTGCCAACTGAAACAACAGCAGAACCTGCACCCAGGACCGGGTCGGGAAAGCGCGTTTCAGCAACGGTGCCTCCATCGCCCCGTGCAGTCGTCGGGCGTAAGCCTTCCAGCAATCGCACCGGTGTGTATTTCCAGGCTTCATTCCTGCGGCTCGGCAGTCCGGCAGAGCCAAACTGTCTTGCGGCATTTTCCCTCAGTTCCTGCAGCCAGTCCGGTCCGTCCTGACGCACTGTCGTGCTGTAATTCTTCAGACCACTTTTCGACCAGTGGCAAGGTTTCAACGGCATCCATCGAACGGCCTCCCTATGTCCTGATCTCTTCGTTCAGTTGCTGCGATACCGCCCTGCTCGAGCCAGGTGTAACCCTGGTCCTCCAGCTTCAGCGCCAGCTTCGCATCACCACTGGCAACAATCTTGCCGTCGGCGAGCACGTGAACCACGTCCGGGCACGATGTAATCCAGCAGGCGCTGGTAATGGGTCACGACGATCATCGAGCGGTCTTCGCTGCGCAGCCGGTTGACGCCCTCCGCCACCAGCCGCAGCGCGTCAATATCCAGACCGGAATCCGTTTCATCCAGGATGGCCAGTGACGGCTCCAGCACGGCCATCTGGAAAATCTCGTTACGTTTTTTCTCGCCGCCGGAAAACCCTTCGTTGACCGCCCGGTGCATCAGGTCATCACTGATGTGCAGAATCTTCGAGTTTTTCACGCACCAGTTTCAGAAACTGCATCGAGTCCAGTTCCGGCTCTCCGCGATATTTGCGCTGGGCATTCAGTGCCGCCCGCAAAAAATAGGTGTTGTTCACACCCGGAATTTCCACCGGATACTGAAAGGCCAGGAACACACCTTCACAGGCCCGTTCCTCCGGTTCCAGCTCAAGCAGGTTCTTACCCTTGTAAATCACTTCACCGCTGGTGACCTCGTAGCCCTCGCGGCCGGCAATCACGTTCCCCAGCGTACTTTTGCCGGCGCCATTGGGACCCATGATGGCGTGTACTTCACCAGTCGCCGATTTCGAGATCGATCCCTTTCAGGATGGGCTTTGCCACCCACAGTGGCATGTAAATTTTTAATTTCCAACATATTTGTTATTCCGTTTTGCTTACATTGAAAACTGATACTATCCGACTGCGCCTTCGAGGCTGACTTCGAGCAGCGCCTTGGCTTCGACCGCAAACTCCATCGGCAATTCGCGGAATACCTGCTTGCAGAAACCGTCGACGATCATGGAAACCGCATCCTCTTCCGAAATTCCGCGCTGCAGACAATAAAACAACTGGTCCTCGCCAATCCGTGAGGTGGTCGCTTCGTGCTCTACTTTCGCCGTCGGATTGCCGACCTCGATATAGGGAAAGGTATGCGCGCCGCAGCCCTTGCCGATCAGCATGGAGTCGCACTGCGTGTAATTGCGCGCGTTCTCGGCCTTTTTCGAGATCCGCACCAGGCCGCGATAGGCGTTCTGCCCGTGGCCGGCCGAAATGCCCTTGGAAATGATCTTGCTGCGGGTATCCCTGCCGATGTGGATCATCTTGGTGCCGGTGTCCGCCTGCTGATAGTTATTGGTCAGCGCGACCGAATAGAATTCGCCCACCGAGCGCTCACCGCGCAAAACGCAGGACGGGTATTTCCAGGTGATGGCCGAACCGGTTTCCACCTGGGTCCAGGAAATCTTGGAACGGTCACCGCGGCAATCGCCGCGCTTGGTGACGAAGTTGTAAATTCCGCCGACGCCGTTTTCATCTCCCGGGTACCAGTTCTGGACGGTCGAATACTTGATCTCGGCATCTTCCAGCGCAACCAGTTCCACCACGGCCGCATGCAGCTGGTTTTCATCCCGCATCGGCGCCGTGCAGCCTTCCAGGTAACTGACGTGGCTGCTGTCCTCGGCAATGATCAGGGTGCGTTCAAACTGCCCGGTCTCGGCCGCATTGATGCGAAAATAGGTACTCAATTCCATCGGGCAACGCACGCCCTTGGGAATGAATACGAAACTGCCGTCTGAAAACACAGCAGAATTCAGTGCGGCGAAAAAATTGTCCCGCGGCGGCACAACGGTTCCCAGATATTTCCGCACCAGTTCAGGATAGTCCTTCACGGCCTCGGAAAATGAACAGAAGATGACGCCCGCCTTTTTCAGATCCTTCCGAAACGTCGTGCCCACCGAAACCGAGTCAAACACCGCGTCGACGGCGACACCGGCCAGCCGGGCCCGTTCATGCAGAGGCACACCCAGCTTGTCATAGGTTTCCAGCAGCTTCGGATCAACGTCGTCCAGGCTTTGCGGCCGGTCCTTGTCAGATTTGGGTGCTGAGAAATAGGAAATGGCCTGGAAATCGATCGGGTCGATCTTCAGGTGCGCCCAGTCCGGCGGCTGCATATCCAGCCAGCGGCGATAGGCTGCCAGCCGCCACTCCAGCAGCCACTCCGGCTCTTCCTTGCGGGCTGAAATCCAGCGGACAATGTCTTCATTCAGGCCTGGCGGAACGGTTTCTGACTCGATATCGGTGACGAAACCGTGGCGGTATTTCTGTTGCACAAAGTGATCGACAGAAGTCGGGTCTGTCGTCAACGGTTCGTTATCTGCTCGCTACTCATAGGTACTTTCTCTGTTCTGGGCCTCAAACTGCATTCAGGGTTTTATCTGCAACGGGCTCGGTTTGCTGCCTACCGGAGCCGACATTTCCGCCAGGCTGACATCCCGCAGCGCCTGCGCCACCGCGAGGCTGATCCGCTGCCAGTTACTGCGCAATTCACAACTGTCTTCCTGGCTGCAAAGACCCTCTTCCACGCTGCACTCGGTCATCGCGATCGGGCCTTCGATCGCCGCGATCACTTCCGCCACGCTGATTTCACTGGCCGTGCGGCTACCCGGTAGCCGCCACTCGGCGCCTCGATAGGACTCCAGCAGGCCATTGCCGGCCAGCAACTTCAAGACCTTGCTGGCGGTCGGGGTTTCAACGTGAATGCGTTCCGCCAGCGCCTGAGCGCTCAGCATTTCGCCGTCGCGTGTCAATTCAACCATCATCAGGATGGCGTAATCCGTCAGTTTAGATATCCGTAACATCTCTATATAGTACCATATAAGTACTGTTTAAAGCGCTCTATACATACCAAGTCGGTCCTGATTCCGGCAAAATACGCCGATGACGGAAATCACCACAACCACCACGGACTCAACGGATCAACGCAAGCAGGCTGCCGCGGACTGGGCAGCTGCTGCAATGGGCCTGGAAAATGTCGCAACTGGCAACCGGTCTCGGGCGATGCCAGCTTCCGTCGCTACTTCCGTTTTCAGGCCGCTGACCGCTCCATAATTCTGATGGATGCTCCACCGGAAAAGGAAAATTCCGCCCCGTTTGTCGACATCGCTTCCCGCTTGCGATCGGCCGGACTCAAGGCTCCGGCCATTCTTGAATTCGACCTCGACCTTGGCTTTGGCCTGCTGGAGGATTTCGGTGACACCCTGTACCGTGAACTGATCACCCGGCAGTCCGCAGGCGAGATATTTACGGACTTATTTGCGGTGCTGGAGAGCATGGCGCACCGGGTCGACAGTGCGGGCCTGCCCCACTACGGCGAAACAGCGTTGACAAAGGAACTTGACCTGTTCACAGATTGGTACCTCGAACGACACCGCCAGCGCCCATTGAGCAGTGAGGAAAGAGCCATCTGGGAACATGTATGCCGGCTGTTAACAGCCTCGGCACTGGAGCAACCGCAGGTCTTCGTACACCGGGATTTCCATTCCTGCAACCTGCTACGGACACCGGACGGCCCGGGAATTATCGATTTCCAGGACGGCGTCCGCGGGCCCGTCAGCTACGATTTCGTCTCCCTGGTCTGGGACCGTTACATTACCTGGCCACGTGAGCAGCTGGAGGCCTGGATGAATCAAATGCACGCCAGCCTGCCAGTGGAGTGCAGCGCCGACGAGTGGATTCGCTGGTGCGACTGGATGGGACTGCAGCGCAACCTGAAAATCGTCGGTATATTCGCCCGCCTTGAGCACCGGGACGGCAAGGATGGTTACGTGGAGATGATTCCGCGCTTCTACCGCTACCTGCTGGATGTGCTGCCCCGCTATCCTGAATTTCGTGAATTCCACCTGCTACTGGAGCAAGATTCATGCGCGCCATGATACTCGCCGCGGGCCGGGGAGAGCGCCTTCGCCCGCTGACCGACAAGCTGCCCAAGCCGCTGGTGGATATCGCCGGCAAACCCCTGATCGAATACCACCTCGACGCGCTGGCCCGGGCGGGTTTCCGTGAAATCGTCATCAACCAGGGGCACCTGGGACGATTTACTCCGGGAACCCTGGGTGAACGGAGGTCGCTGGGGTGTCACATATTCACTGGTCGGACGAACAGCCCGAAGCCCTGGAAACCGGCGGCGGAATTTTTCAGGCCCTGCCCTTGTTGGGTACCGCGCCCTTCCTGGTCGATCAACGGCGATGTCTGGACCAATTATCCGTTTGCCCGCCTCCGAGCGGTCAAATGCGACTGGGCCCACCTGGTCATGGTTCCGAATCCGCCACACAATCCGGACGGCGACTTCAGCCTGGTATCGCGCACGCATCCGCAATGCGGGCACGCGAAAAACTGACGTTCAGCGGAATCGGCGTTTACAACCCGCGATTGTTCAATGGCTGCCAACCCGGCAAATTTTCTGTCGTACCTCTGCTGCGCAAAGCGATGGAGAAGCACCTGGTCACCGGCGAAGTATTTACCGGCTGGTGGGACGACATTGGCACGCTGGACAGGTTGGAATCCGTTCGTAACCAGGCTCCCTGAATAGCAGTGGCTAATGTATGCGCCAAACTTGAAACTTAGTGTTGTACTGTGGTATAACACCTTTACACATCAACACCAACGGAAACCACTATGAATTTTATGCGCCTGACCACCCTGTTACTGGTTGCCCTGCTATCCTTGTCGGCCTGCGGCAAAAACGAAGAGTCGTCCACGCCGACCGCAACTGCTGTCGATGCTGATATCAAACTGCTGGCCTATGTGCCCGCGGATACGCCTTACCTGGCGGCCAGCCTGGAACCCATACCGGCGGATGTCATTGACTCCTACCTTGCCCGGATGCAACCGGTCATTGACATGTTGCAAGCTGACTTATCGACTGCCAGGGCCGAACTGGAATCCGCTGGTGCAGCAGCCAG
The DNA here is from genome assembly GCA_963759035.1 of uncultured Gammaproteobacteria bacterium. Lineage (GTDB taxonomy): Bacteria > Pseudomonadota > Gammaproteobacteria > Xanthomonadales > SZUA-36 > JAHEFT01. The sequence goes on along the minus strand of CAVWXL010000010.1, from coordinate 34,958 downwards.
CGTCGACCCTGAGGCAAAGCTGATGAGCGCGCTTGTGAACGAATTCGACGGCAAGCTGAGCCGTTCCGGCCTGGCGGACCTGGGAATTGACCTGGGATCGAAAAAAGTAGCATACGGCCTTGGCGCCTTTCCGGTCATGCGGGTGGGTCTGTCTAATGCAGAAACACTGCGCGAGACCATTCTGCGCATCCTTGAGAATGCTGAAATCAGTGCACCTGAACAGGAATATCAGGGTGTGGCTTTCTGGCGACTGGCGGATGATGATCCATCTGATCCGTCAGATGTACCGGTTGGCCTGTACGTCTCCATCATGGACGGTCACCTGGCACTAGGCATGTTGCCAACAACGGCCGAGGACGAGCTCTTGCCCGCCTTCCTGGGTCTGGAAATGCCCGCGTCGAACGACGCTGGCGAAAGGCTGGTCAAACTGAACAGGACACATGGCTATACGTCTCACGGCTCCGGCATACTCGAAATGCACGCGCTGGCAGACCAGTTTATGCGCCCTGAAAACCTCGCGGCACGCATGATGGCTGCTAGCGGAGAATTCGATCCCGCAACCCTGACGCAGGAGTGTGTCTCGGAAATTCACGGCATCATCGACAATGCGCCACGCATGACCATGGGCGTGACGGAGCTTTCCACTTCGGCGGTGGCCATGCAATACCGTGTGGAGACACCGTCCAGCCTGGCCGGCGCACTGGCGGACCTGGTAGCCGACATCCCGGCCGCGAACAAGCTGTCCAACCGCATCATGGACCTCGCCTTCGGCATGAAATTCGGCGCTGCCCGGGACTTTTTACGTCAGAAGGTATTGGCCATATCCGAACAGCCTTACCAATGTGAGCACTTGCAAAACATGAATATGAGCGCTGACCAGGCGCTGGAGAAACTCAACCAGCCGCTACCGCCTTTCGTCAATAATTTTCGCGGTGTCCGGATCAGCCTCAATGAAATCATGATGAACCAGCACGCCATTCCGGAAAATGCCCGGGGACACCTTGCCGTCCACGTTGAGCAACCACAGATGTTTGTCGGTATGGCCCAGATGTTCCTGCCCGACCTCGCAGATCTGGCCATGCAACCTGGCAGTCCTCCGGTACGCTTACCGGAATCCCTGATTGAGATGCCGGGTATCGTTGCCTATGCCGCTATGTCGGAAGACGCGATCGGCCTTGCCGTCGGCGAGGGTGAGGAAGCCGGCCTGCCGGATTACCTGAACCAGGTAGCGGCGGATGATGGCATGTTCTTTTCGGCCAGCTACGATATGGCGGCGTACGTCGAGTACTCCAACATGCTGAAAGGCAATCCCGCGTCAGACGCCAGTGTCAACTATGAGGGTGATGACGATATCGAGGAGCAGACCAAAAAATACGCCGAAGCCATGGCCACTGCTTACAAGGAAATGGCGGGGCGCAGTTACATATCAATGGGCTTCGGCAACGATGGACTTGTCATTGACAACCGGGCAACGTTCAAACCGCAGTAGTCCCGGCTAGGATCTGAGAATTTCCCTGGCCAGTGGCACGGTGATTTTTCGCTTACTGGCAAACGCGGCATCCTTCAATCGCTCCAACGCCCGGAGCAATGAAGACATGTCGCGTTTGCTGTATTTGAGCAGGTAAGCCTGCACGTCGATCGGCAATTCGATCCTGAGTGTCCGGGCACGTTGCTGAAGAATCGCCGCTTTTCCTGCGTCATCAGGCAGGCGCAGGGTTTGCCGCACACCCCAGGCCATCCTCGATTCGAGATCGGGCAGGTGAAATTCCAGGGCCGCAAGGGGTTCACGACTGCTGACAAGCAACCTTCCACGCGCCGCCCGCACTTCGTTGAAGCAAGCAAACAAAGCATTTTCCCAAACCGGATTGCCGGCGACACTGTCAACGTCGTCGACGCAAACCAGGTCAAGCACCTGCAGCCCTTCAAGACTTGCAGCAGCTTCCTCGGGAAGGCGTTTCAGCGCGATGTAGAATGCCGCCAGGCCATTTTCCCTGGCTGCGTGGCAAAGCGCATTAAGCAAGTGCGATTTACCCGAACCATCGGGACCGGACAGGAACAGGCTGGATCCCGGTTCGTCCAGCAACTGCCGGACCGCAGCCAGCGTGTGTTCGTTGGGTCCGGCTACGAAATCATCGAAACGGTCGGGCCGGCGAGGCTCCAGTTGCAGCGGGATTTGCGGCGAAAACAACACTCAACCGTCTCCTTTTGAACCGGGCTCGCGCAGGTACACCGCGCTCTGTTGATATTGCCGGTGCATGTAGCCAACCAGGACGTTCAAGGCCGACGCCACCGGCAGCGCCAGCAGGATTCCCAGAAAGCCGAACAACTGCCCGCCGGCCAGCACCGCAAAAATCACGGCCACCGGGTGCAGACCGACACGGTCACCAACCAGTTTTGGTGTCAGCACCATGCCTTCAAGTGACTGTCCCACTGCGAACACGGCTGCAACCAGCACCGGGTGCAGCACGTCCTGGAACTGGTACACAGACGCAATCAGCGCGGCGATCACGCCGACAAAAGTGCCCAGGTAAGGCACGATACTCAGCAATCCTGCGCCCATCCCGATGATCAGTGCCAGGTCAAGGCCGACGGCCCAGAGCCCCACTGAATAAATCATGCCCAACGCCACCATGACCATCAGCTGGCCGCGGATAAATGCGCCCAGAACATCTTCGATTTCCTTACTCAACGCACTGACCACCGGCTCGACATGCCTGGGTATCAGCGTTCGGATGCCCTCGATCAGCTTGTCCCAGTCCCGCAGCAGGTAAAAAGTGACGACCGGAACCAGCACCAGGTTCATCAGCCAGGCTAGGACCGTCTGGCCGCCCCGCGAGACCGTCCCGATCACACCAAGCAGGGCCGTACTGGCCTCTTTCCAGTAGGACTTGAGCGCAGCGATCAGGCTCTCCGCATCCAGTTGCAGCGATGTCAGGCCAAGCTTGGCCTGCACCCATGGCAGCGCCGTGCCGACGATCCATTCAAACATCGCCGGCGCCTTGACCACCAGTTTCTGCACCTGGTCGCTAAGCATCGGCAGGAAGATCAGCAAAACGAGCGTCAATACAATCGAAATCAGCAGAAAAACCAGGATCACCGCGAACGTACGGTTGACCGGCCATTTGAAAAACTTCATCCGCTCCAGCCGGTCGACCAGCGGGTCACCCAGGAAGGCCAGGCCGGCAGAAAGAACAAACGGAGTGATGACCGGCGCCAGCAGATAGAGCAGCCAGCCGCTGCCGGCAATCAACGCCAGGATAAACCAGTTTCGGGAGTCATTCATGATCGTTTTACTCAGTGCAGCAGGTAATAACCGGGCCGTCCTCGTCAGCCGCCAGGACCGGCCCGTCGAGCAGGGTTTCCTCCAGGTACTGGGGCAGCGCGTTCAGCTCCAGCCTGAAGTTGACGGTGCCCGGCCGCGCAGACCGGACCGAAACCTGGTTGACCACACTGAGTTGCTGCAGGTAGGCCAGGCAGCGGCTGTAATCATCCGCGCCCGCCAACCCGGCAATTTCCAGCGGATGCATCCAGGTGCCGAGATCGGTGGCTGCAATGGTATTGGCGGCTGCGACCTGGTCCACGGCCTGCTGCATGCTTTCAGCCAGTGCCGCCTGCAAATCGATATCCTGGATCCGCCAGGTCCAGTGCTCTGACCACCGTAGGTCAGGTTGCTGCGCACGTTCCACTGCGGGCCCTTCCCGGCGCGCCGCCGAAATCATTGCGCCAGTGCCCTGGCCCAACCTGCAAGATCCTCCGTATAACCGCCCCATAGCAACTGGGCGTCCACCGTGTAGAGCCCCTCAGCATCCGGAGCAGGCCAGTTGCACCGGTAAGCCGCGGCTAGACGGCGACATCGCCCATGGCTTCCCAGGCATAGGCAAATTCAACCGGCATGATCCTGCGGTCCAGACCATTGTCGACAACCACCCACACATTCACGTGGGTCGCGCCGGGGCTGGCCACAGCGGCAACTGCAGGTGAACGCGCCAGCTCATCGACCCGGTCGCTTGAAAAAGCCGCTACCAGGCGAAGCTCCTCACCGTCGCTGCCATCAGCCAGTTTTATTTCCGCATTCCGGTAATGGAACGAAAGCACGATCGAAGAGGCACTTGCCAGCGCAGGATCCACCTGCGGGTAGGTCGTCAAAATCCCTCAGGCCGCTGTACTTTTCGAAAACATGCTTGAGCGCAAGCGGCAATGCACGCCTGCGATCAGCCGCGTCCTTGCTCTCAACCACCGCCTCACCTGTATAGATGTCGACCGTGGCTGCCTGGCTGCTGGAAAAAGGCAGCAAAGTGAGCAGTAAAATCAGTATTAATGTTCTCATGGGGTACCGGGTGCAGGATTGAATAAATAAGATAACATATGGCTCTTCCAGTCCGTAACGAAACAAGCATCCGGAACCCACTTTGAATAACACGACAAAAGCCAAAAAAAGCCTTTCCTATCGCGACGCCGGTGTTGACATCGACGCCGGTAACGAACTGGTCGAACGCATCAAGCCGGCCGTAAAAAGCACCATGCGCCCGGAAGTCCTGACCGGGCTTGGCGGATTTGGCGCCCTGTTCAACATGGACCTGCAGAACTGGCGGGAGCCCCTGCTGGTCTCCGGGACCGACGGAGTCGGCACCAAGCTGATGCTGGCCCGGCAACTGGGCCGGCACGACACGATCGGAATCGACCTGGTTGCCATGTGCGTCAACGACATCCTGACCTGCGGCGCTGAACCGCTGTTTTTTCTCGACTACTTCGCCACCGGCAAGCTTCACCTGGACGAGGCACAGGCGGTCATCGAAGGAATCGCTGAAGGCTGCCGCCTGGCAGGCTGCGCACTGATTGGCGGCGAAACAGCCGAAATGCCAGGCATGTATGGCGAGGGTGAGTACGACCTGGCCGGATTCTCGGTCGGCGCGGTAGAACGATCCGAACTGCTCGACGGCAGCGGAATCGAGGCCGGCCACCGCATCCTCGGGCTGGCATCAAGCGGTCCGCATTCCAACGGTTACTCACTGATCCGCAAAGTCATCGAACACTCCGGAGCCGACCTTGAAGCAACGACTCACTGAACCTTCGAGGTGAGGTGGTGACGCTCGGCGAGGCCCTGCTGGCGCCAACGCATATTTACGTCAAGCCCGTGCTGGAACTGCTGCAAAAAGACGCAGATTGACGGCCTGGCCCACATCACCGGCGGCGGACTGACCGAAAACATCGTCCGTGTCCTGCCCGACGGGCTGGGCATAGAAATTGATCCCGGCAGCTGGACCCGGCCGGAAGTCTTTCGCTGGCTGCAGGAAAACGGATCGATCACGGAACGCCGAGATGCTCAGAACCTTCAACTGCGGCATCGGCATGGTCATGATCGTGCCCGAGCCGGAGGCCGACAACGTCTGCCGAACAGGCCGACGGCAATGGCTCGACCTGCTTCGACATCGGTCGGGTGATCCCAGCCGGCAGCTGATTCCCGGGTGCACTACGGTTCATGACGGCGCCCGCTGAAAATCACCGTCCTGATTTCAGGCACCGGCAGTAACCTGCAGGCGCTGATCGACGCACAGCGAATCAGGCCGGTTGAATATTGACATCGACCACGTGATCAGCAACGTGGCGGAGCAGGGGCCTGGAGCGCGCCGAGCAAAGCCGGAATCAACAGCAGCGTGCTGGAACACGGAGCTTTTGCCAGCCGCGATGAGTTCGATCGCGCGCTGGCACTGCTGATCGCGGCCGGCAAGCCCGACCTGGTCGTACTGGCCGGCTTTATGCGCATCATCGGCTCAAACCTGCTGGAACCCTTCGAGGGCAGGATGATCAACCTGCATCCTTCCCTGCTGCCGCTGTACCGGGGTACCGGACACCTACCGTCGGGCGATCGAAGCCGGTGACCGACAGCACGGCGCCAGCATTCACTTTGTCACGGAGGAACTCGACGGCGGCCCGGTCATCTCCCAGGTCGTGATACCCATCCTGAGCAGAGGACAACCCGGAGAGCCTGGCGTCACGGCTGTCGCCCGATGGAACACCGTCTGCTGGTGGCGACCGTTGAATTCTTGGCCGGGCACGAGGTCGAATGCAGCGAACGGCTCAGTCATCGTTGATGGCAATGAAAGCTGCCGGTCCGTTGCAACTACAGGCTGATGGCAGGCTTCACCCTTAAATCACAAAGGCAGCGATACATGGATATGAAAAAACTGATTCTTTCATTATTCGTGGCAGCACTCGGGCTGGCGGCCTGTTCCGTCAACCCGGTGACCGGGGAACGCAATTTTCAGATCTACGGGACCGACTGGGAACAGCAGGTAGGCACCCAGATGTATGCCCCGATGAAACAATCGCAGGGCGGCGAATTCATCCTCGACCCGGAATTAACGGCCTACGTCCAGGGCGTGGGCGAGCGCCTGGCGAACCAGGCCCGCCGAAAATCAGAACTGGAATACGAATTCAGCATCCTGAATGACTCGATACCGAATGCATGGGCGCTGCCCGGCGGCAAGATCGTGATCAACCGGGGCCTGCTGATCGAGCTCGATTCAGAAGCCGAACTGGCCGCTGTGCTGGGACATGAAATTGTTCACTCGGACGCAGCTCACGGCGCGCGTGCACAGTCCAAGGGAGCGCTGACACAAGCCGGTGCTGTTATCAGCATGGTCATCCTTGGCAGCACCATTGATTCGCAGGCGGCACGTGAAGTGGCCATGATGGTGCCTGCACTCGGCAGCCAGTTACTGACCCAGAAATACGGCCGGGATGCGGAACGCGAGTCCGATGAATACGGCATGATTTACATGTCCGAAGCGGGCTACAACCCGAGAGGCGCCATCGAACTGCAGGAAACCTTCGTCGAAATCTCAAAAGAGCGGGATACTGACTGGATGAGCGGCCTGTTCGCTTCTCACCCGCCCTCAATGGAACGCGTCGATAACAACCGTGAGACCGCTCTCACCCTGCCGGAAGGCGGTGAAATGGGCCGGGAACGTTACCGGGAGAAAATAGCGTATCTGAAACGTGTCCAGCCCGCTTACGAAGCCTACGACGAAGCAAACAAGGCCCTCGAGGATGACAACGCAGCTCTCGCCCAGGAGAAACTGAATAAAGCGCTGGCAATGGAGCCCAGGGAGTCCCTGTTTCACGACTTACAGGGGGATATTTACGCGCTGGATGACCGTGACGAGCGGGCCCTTGCCTCGTATCAGAAGGCCATCAGTGCCAACCCGGATTTTTTCTATGGCTACCTGCGCGCGGGCCAGATGCAATACGCGCTCAACCAGACCGACCCGGCCCGCAAGAGCCTCGATAAAAGCCTGGAACTGATGCCTACGGCCGAAGCACACTACCTGCTGGGCATGCTGGATAAGCGGCAGGGTAATATGAGCTCCGCCCTTGAGCATTTCCAGGCGGCCGCCCAGTCCGAGTCTGAAACCAGTCAAAAGGCAACCCTGGAACTGGTCCTGCTGGACCTGCAAAACAACCCTTCGAAATACGTAGGATCCCGCGCAGTCGTCGACCGCGATAACCGGGTGTGGATTCAGATTGGAAACCTGACCCAGGTCCCGATAGAAAATATCGTCATCAGCTACGCATGGCTGGACAGCCAGGGGCAGACCCGGCAAAACAGGAAGACCTACCCTGGGCCACTAGCTGGCGGCGCACAGGACCAGATGGCACTGGGGATCACGCATCCCTGACGCCAATGAACTCAATCGCAGAGTACGGGTCGAGGTAATCGGCGCCAGCGTCGCCAGGTAGCCTGATTCAAGCTGCGGCTGAGCTGTTCCGCCTGATGCGCGCTCCCAGGGCTCTGAGTTTTTCCTCGATGATTCTCGTAACCGCGATCGATATGATAAACCCGGTCGACGATCGTCACACCCTCGCGCGACCAGGCCGGCCAATACCAGGCTGGCCGAAGCACGCAGGTCCGTTGCCATGATCGGGGCGCCGTTTAGCCTCGGTACGCCCCGGATGATTGCCGTGTTGCCTTTAACCTGGATGTCCGCACCCAGCCGTTGCAGTTCCTGCACGTGCATGAACCGGTTTTCGAAAATGGTTTCACTGATCACCCCGGTACCTTCTGCTATCGTGTTCAGAGCCATGAACTGGGCCTGCATATCGGTCGGGAAGCCCGGGTACGGTGCGGTTGTCAGGTCAATGGACTTCGGCCTGCGGCCCCCCATGTCCAGTTCAATCCAGTCATCTCCGACCGTGATGTCCGCCCCCGCTTCAGTCAGCTTGTCCAGCACTGCATCGAGGTGTGAAGGTCGCGTCCGGGTGCAGCGAACCCGGCCGCCGGTCATGGCCGCACCCACCAGGTAAGTACCGGTTTCAATGCGGTCAGGCAAAACGGAATATTCCGTACCGTGCAGACTCTCTACGGCCTTCGATCGTGATGGTGTTGGTGCCGGCGCCTTCGATATACGCCCCCATCGATATCAGAAAGTCAGCCAGGTCAACAACTTCCGGCTCCTGCGCGGCGTTTTCGATCACCGTAGTGCCCTTGCGCCAGGGTTGCCGCCATCAGCAAGTTCTCGGTGCCCGTCACCGTCACCGTGTCCATGATGATACGGGCACCCTTGAGGCGATCCGCCTTTGCGACGATGTTGCCGTTAACAACCTCGACCTGCGCACCCAGTAAGCTCATGCCGTGCAGGTGCAGATCTACCGGCCTGGAGCCGATCGCACACCCGCCCGGCAACGAAACCTGTGCCCGCCCGTAGCGGGCCACCAGCGGACCCAACACCAGGATAGAAGCGCGCATGGTTTTGACCAGGTCGTAAGGCGCCTCGAAATGTTGCATGCTGCGCGGATCAATCTCGATTTGCATGCCGTCGCCGATACTCAGTTCGGCCCCCATCCGCCCCAGCAGTTCCATCGTGGTAGTCACGTCCTGCAAATGAGGCACATTACTTACCCGCGAGGGATGGTCGCCCAGCAGGCTGGCTACCAGGATAGGCAGCACGGCATTCTTGGCGCCGGAAATCCAGACATCGCCCTGTAGCGGCATACCGCCCTGTATCTCGATTTTCGCCACGTCAGCCGATCTCGTCCGGTGCCTGGGTGTTCAATCCCAGCGCATGTATTTCATTCCCCATGTACTTTCCCAACGTCGCGTAAACCAGGCGATGACGTTGCAAAGTCGACTTGCCGGCAAACGAGGGACAGATGACATGAGCCTCGAAATGAACGCCATCTCGCCTGTCACGGTCACGGTTGCGTCGGGCAAACCGGCCCGAATCATTTGCTCTATTCGTGCTGTATCCATAGACTATGCTTCCTCTTCTCCTGATTACTTCTGCTGTACTGCTTGCAGACGCCCGACATCATAATGGAACCGGAACCGATACTGAAAGAGAATTGCACCATATGCTGATTTCCATCGCGCAACTGGCGGGAGGATTCATCCTGCTGGTCTGGGGTGCAGACCGCCTGGTGGCCGGTGCATCGGCGCTGGCCCGCAACCTGGGCGTATCGCCGTTGATCATCGGTCTGACCATTGTCGCCTTCGGAACATCCGCCCCGGAACTGGTGGTTTCCGGCTGTCGCCGCATCCCGCGGCAATCCCGGCCTTGCGGTCGGCAACGCGATCGGCTCCAACATTGCCAATATCGGGATGATACTTGGCCTGACTGCCATCGTTTATCCGCTGAGGGTCGAATCGGAAACGCTCAAACGCGAATATCCTCTGCTGATGCTGATCATGATCGCCGCCCTGATCATGGCCGCCGACCTGATATATGACCACACCGAAGGCTGGCTGCTGTTGACCGGCCTGGTCGCGCTGATCATCTGGATGGTCCGTTATCGGCTTACGACGTGGCCCGGGCGACCCGCTGGCCGATGAATTTGCGGCCGAAATTCCCAGCGATATGCCAACCGGCTATGCCGTGTTCTGGTTAGTTGATTGGCCTGATCATCCTGCCGGTCAGCTCGAAATTCCTGGTTGACGGCGCAATTTTCATCGCTCGCAGCCTGGAGGTATCTGAAGCCGTGATCGGCCTGACCATCATGGCGTTCGGCACCAGCCTGCCGGAACTGGCTGCAGCGCTTGACCAGCGCGCTGCGTGAAGAGGATGACCTGGCCATCGGCAATGTCATCGGCTCCAACATGTTCAATATACTGGGCGTGCTGGGCATTGCCGCCGTCATCAAACCGGTGGACGTCGATTTACTGATGCTGAAACAGGATTTTCCTGTCATGTTCCTGTTTACCGTGCTGCTGTTTTTCATGGCCTACGGCATCCAGGGCCCGGGTCGAATCAGTCGAAAATCCGGGATCCTGCTGCTTTCCATGTTTCTGGCTTACCAGGTGCTTGTCTGGGTCACTGCCAGCCGTGTTGTGCCGGAGGTTTCAGGCATGAACAGGAGATGCCATTCAAGCGCTTGCAAGGGCCGTCATCGAAACACAGGCCGGAGCCATTACAGGGCTGCTACAGCGGATCGACGACAACTTCGTGGAAGCCTGCACTTACCTGCTGGACTGCAGCGGTCGCGTGGTCGTCATCGGCATGGGCAAATCCGGCCACATCGGCAGCAAAATCGCCGCCACCATGGCCAGCACGGGAACACCGGCCTTTTTCGTTCACCCGGCGGAAGCCAGTCATGGCGACCTGGGCATGATCAAGTCGCAGGATGTCGTGCTGGCGCTGTCCAACTCGGGCGAAACCGATGAGGTGAACATCATCCTGCCCGTGTCTGAAACGCATCGGCGTCAAAATCGTGGCAATGACCGGCAACCCGGATTCGACCCTGGCCAGGCACGCCGATGTCCATCTCAACGTCGGCGTTGAAAAAGAAGCCTGCCCGCTGGGCCTGGCGCCGACCTCCAGCACCACCGCGGCCCTGGTCATGGGGGACGCGCTGGCGATTTCCCTGCTGGAAACCCGCGGCTTTACCCGTGAAGATTTCGCCCTGTCGCACCCGGCCGGACAACTGGGCAGACGACTGCTGCTCCACATCCGGGACATCATGCATACCGGCGATGACATTCCCCGTGTTCAGCACGATGCATCGATCAGCCAGGCGATCGTGGAAATGACGGCCAAGCGCCTGGGAATGACGGCGGTCCTCGATTTCGAAGGCCAAGTGGTAGGTATTTTCACGGATGGCGACCTGCGACGCACGCTGGATTCCGGCCTGGATCCGCACTCTGACTCCGGTCAGCGAAGTCATGACTGCCGGTGGCCAACATATCACGCCGGATGCGCTGGCCATGGAAGCCATGCAGATGATGCAGGCGCATTCGATCCAGGGCCTGCTGGTAATCGACCGAGGACGACAGGCTGGTCGGTGCACTGAATTTCCAGGACCTGTTGAGAGCCGGGGTGGTCTGAATGTCGGTTGATCGACCTTTCCGGAATCGACCCGCTTGCTGGTAGAAAGAGCGGCGCGTATCAACATGCTGGTGCTGGACGTAGACGGCGTACTGACCGACGGCAGGCTGTATTTCGACAACCAGGGAAACGAAATGAAGGCATTCAGTACCCGTGACGGACTGGGGCATGAAGGCACTGCAGAGCCAGGGAATACGATCTGGCCCTCATTACCGGCCGGCAATCAGAAATCGTGGCGCAACAGGGCTGCCGCAACTCGGCATCGAGCATGTATACCAGGGCCGTAACGACAAATTGAACGCTTTTAACGAATTGCTTTCTGATACCGGTATGGACGAACAGAACATCTGCTATGCCGGCGATGACTGGATCGACATTCCTGTGCTCGACCGCGTCGGCCTTGCCGTGACCGTGGCAGATGCGGACGACGTCGTTAAAAACCGAGTGCACTGGGTGACCTCCCGTGAAGGGGGGCGCGGCGCCGTGCGGGAAATTTGTGACCTCATCCTGGCTGCGCGCGGACTGGACCAGGCTGTACTGGACGGAATCCTGAACCAGTGATTCGGCGTCGAACCCGGCACGGTATACTGCTGCTGACCCTGCTGGCAGCATTTTCCTTCTACCTGTCGATAGACCAGGTGGATGCACCAGCGGCGCCATCCGGCAAGCTTGATACCCGGCTAAACTACGCATTGTATGATTTTGACGGGCGTTTACTGAACGCAGACGGCGCGATCAATATTGAAATGACGGCACCGGTTCTGCGCAGCAACGCGCAGAGCGGAGTCGGAACGATCGAACAGCCCGAAATACGGATTCTGCAGGAAGATGAACGGTGGTACATTAGGGCAGAATCTGCAATCATCACTGCGAATCGCGAGCACGTCTCGATGATGGGGGATGTCTACCTCACCCGGAGAAACGAAGTCACCGGAAAACTACTGGAAATTAAAACCAAGGACGTCATGTTGAACGTGACGCCCCGAACTGCAAGTACCGACGCTGAAGTCAGTATCCGGCAGGCAAACGACCGACTGGATGCAACAGGAATGAAAATCGACATGGTATCCAACAGGTTTGAACTTTTTGATGACGTACAGGCGCACTATGAAACTCCATAACCGCTTACTAATGACAGCGGCGACACTGTTGCTCGTAATTCCCGGCGGATTACCTGCACTCGAGACAGACCGCCAGCAGCCGTTGGAGGTGAACGCCGATTCAACTGATGGAACCCTGGGTGACGGCATCGCCACGCTAAAGGGTAACGTGGAAATCCGCCAGGGCACGTTGCTGATCCGTGCGGACATTGCCGAGGTTGAGAAAGTTGAAGGCAAAGTACGGAAAATTGAGCTGAACGGCAACCCGGTGCACCTGCAGCAGGAAATCGAAGAAGAAGGTCTGGTCAGCGCCGAGGCCCGTAAGCTTGAATACATGGTGGCCACCGGTATCGTCACGCTCAGCGGTGCAGCAGATGTTGTTCACCCGCAATACAATATCAGCGGCGAGGTGCTTGAGTACGACATGAATGCCCAGCATTTTAAGGGCAGTGGTGGCGACAGTAACGGCCGCATTCGGATCCGGATGGACCCCGAAGTGGTGCCGGACAGTCCACAGGTAAACGAGAGCAGCGACGCACAAGAGTCCGGCAGTGAAGGTGAAGCCGCCAGCCCGGATGAAACCGGGGACACAGGATAGGCTAATGCTCAAAGCCATTAACCTTCACAAGACTTTCGGCAAGCGCGAAGTCGTTCGCGGCGTCACCATGCAGGTTGAGCCGGGCGAAGTTGTCGGCTTGCTGGGGCCCAACGGAGCTGGAAAAACAACCTGTTTCTACATGATCGTGGGTCTGGTGCCGGTGGGTGACGGGCAAATCCTGGTAGATGAAGAGGACGTAACCCATGAGCCGGTCAACGTTCGCTCCGGACTTGGCGTGGGCTATCTTCCGCAGGACGCATCAATTTTCCGAAAGCTTTCGGTTGCCGACAACATCATGGCCATCCTGGAAATCCGCAAGGGCCTCGAGCGCAGGCGGAACGTAAGGAAATGCAACAGACACTATTGGAAGACCTCGGCATTGCACACATCGCAGACCAGAAAGGCATCAGCCTGTCCGGCGGCGAACGGCGCCGGGCTGAAATTGCCCGCGCACTGGCAGCCGGCCCCCGGTTCATCCTGCTGGACGAACCTTTTGCCGGCGTCGATCCGATATCTGTCATTGAAATTCAGAAAATCGTTGGACACCTGACCGATCTGAACATCGGTGTGCTGATCACCGATCACAACGTGCGGGAAACGCTGGGGATTTGTGACCATGCTTACATCCTGAACGACGGGCAGGTGCTGGCAGAGGGTAAACCGGAGACCATCATCGCCAATGACGAAGTCAGACAGGTCTACCTGGGCAAGGATTTCAGCCTCTGACCACAGTATGGCCGAACCCTCACTACAACTAAGACTCTCCCAAAAACTGGCGCTTTCGCCACAGTTACAGCAAGCCATCCGCCTGCTGCAACTGAACCGAATAGAACTTCGCGAATACATCCAGGAAGTGCTGGACTCCAACCCCATCCTGGAACGTGAAGAAGGTGGCGAAGCGGAACAAGGCGGCGAATCAGAACAAGGCAGCAGTGAAAAAACAGAGAGCGCTGAACAGCAGGACTGGGAAGTCGAGAGCCTCGGTAACGAGCAGTGGATGGAAAGCGGCTCGTACGACAGCTATTCGGGCGAATCCCAAATTGCCGATACCAGCAGCGACTCCCTGCGCGAACACCTGCTCTGGCAGATCAACCTGTCGCATTTCAGCGACGAGGACACGGCCATAGCTGAGGCCATCGTTTACGGGCTCGATGAAGACGGCTACCTGCACGACAGCATCGAAGACGTTCGGGCCAGCCTGGCGCCGGAACTGCTGGTCGAAGAAGACGAAATCACTGGCGGTACTGCACCGGGTCCAGAGCCTGGAACCCGTCGGTGTGGCCACCCGGGACGCCGCCGAATGCATCCGTGTACAGCTTTCCGCCCTGCCCTCCGATACCAAGATCCGGGACCTGGCCCTGCGCATATCGAAGGACTACCTGGAACTAGCTGGCCCGTCACGACCTGGATGAGCTCAGGAAACGCACGGGGGCCAGCGAAGAGGCCATCGAAGCATGCGCTGGAACTGATCCAGTCGCTGGAGCCGCGACCGGGGTCGCGCTACGACAACCGCCAGGATGAATACCTGGTGCCGGACGTTTACGTCACCCGGATTGATGACGAATGGCGGGTAACGCTCAACCCGGAAAACGAGCCCGGGCTGAAGCTGAACAATTACTACATCGACCTGTTGCGCAAGTCCGGCGGCAAAGATGCGGACTACCTGCGCGGGCCGTCTGCAGGAAGCCCGCTGGCTGATGTCCAGCCTGGAACTCAGAAACCAGACCCTGATGCGCGTGTCACAGAGCATCGTCGACTTTCAGCAGGATTTCCTGGAACAGGGGGAAATGGCGATGAAACCACTGGTTCTCAAGGAAATTTCCGAAGCGATCGGTGTGCACGAATCGACCGTATCCCGGGCAACTACCCGCAAATACATGCTGACGCCGCGCGGCTTATTCGAGCTCAAATACTTTTTTTCCAGCCATGTGCAAACAGACAATGGCGGCACCATCAGCGCGACAGCCGTTAAGGCCCGGTTGCAGCTGTTGCTGGACAAAGAACCTCCGGGCAGCCCGTTGAGTGACCAGGAACTGTCCGAACTCTTGCGCCAGGCGGGAATACTTGCTGCCAGGAGAACAGTGGCCAAGTATCGTGAATCGCTGGGCATCGGTTCGTCGAATGAACGCCGGCGGCTCTACCGGCGGGTGTACAGACCAGCCTTGAAATTGTCCTACTTGATCCGCATCATGGCTTTGACTAGGCAACTTTTGAATTCAGGTATAAGATTAAGATATGGATTGTGTAATCCTTCTCGTTCTCATCAAACGGATGATCAAGGGCCCTAGCGGACGGAAACGCCAAACTCACCCTTCAGAACAAAGCAAACGAGGCCCGGACTTCCGGCATCACGCCGGCTTGACTGGTGAACATAATATGGAGATTGACATGCAAATTAACATTACCGGACATCACATTGAAGTTACCCCTCCGCTGCGAGCTTATGTCACCGAAAAACTTCAACGAATTTCAAGGCATTTTGATCACGTGATTTCCATTAATGTCATTCTCAAGGTTGAAAACCCCCAGCAACAGCAGGCTGAAGCCACCGTTCATGCCGCCGGCAAATAAATTTTCGCACAGGCAACAGATGCCGATATGTACGCGGCCATCGACGGACTTGTCGACAAGCTGGACAAGCAGGTCCGGCGCTACAAGGACCGTCTGCGCGGCAACCACACCAGCTCTGCGAAAAGGGCGGCGTCACTAGGCTAACCGTTTCTGACGCAACCCGAATTAACGCACTGAAATGGCCAATTAGACATGCTAATTAGTGATCTGCTGAGCCCGGAAAAAATACACTGCGATGTTCACAGCAGCAGCAAGAAGAGGCTACTCGAACTGATCAGCGAGGAGTTGGCCCGCAACAGTGACAGCCTTGGTCAGCGAGAAATCTTTGAAAGCCTGTGCGCACGGGAGCGGCTCGGCAGCACGGGCCTCGGCAAGGGTGTCGCGATTCCTCACGGCCGGGTAAAAGGCACCCGGCATGTCGAGGTATCATTCCTTCGGCTGAAAAAACCGGTGCCGTTTGACGCGGTTGACGGGCAACCGGTGGACCTTCTATTTGCTCTTGCGGTACCCGATAACTGCGGCAGAAGATCACCTGAAACTGCTGGCGCAGGTTGCCGAGTTGTTCAGCGATAAAGAACTGCTCGAAGAACTGCGCTCGGCAGAAAATTCGGGAAGCCTGCTGAAGCTACTCTCCGGCTCCAGGCATTGATGTGATTTACTTGCATCTGCAATACTGTTGAGCGTGACCCGCTCGATAACAGCCCGTAACCTGTTTGATGACCTCAGCGAGAGGTTGAACCTGCACTGGATTTCCGCGGGCGATGAACCGGACCAAATACGCCCTTTCAACGCTACGATATGACATCACGCCCGGCAATGGCGGGCTTTCTCAACCTGATTCATCCTAACCGGGTGCAGGTGCTTGGCCGGGAAGAAATCAACTACCTCGATTCGCAGGACCCGCCTGAACAGCAGGCAACCGCCTCCCGGATACTGGATAGCCGCCCTTTGGCCATCGTCGTCGGCGACGGTCTCGAAATCCCATCCATGATCGTGGATGCGGCACGCGGCAGAGCCACGGCCCTGATCCGCTCCGGACTCCCGGCAGAAGAACTGGTCAACTACCTCCAGTACTACATTTCCAGGGCCCTGGCAGAGCGCGCCACGCTGCACGGAGTCTTCATGGAGGTCTTCACCATTGGTGTGCTGATCACCGGTGAGCCCGGCAGCGGCAAGAGTGAACTCGCTCTGGAACTGCTCAACCGCGGTCATCGCCTGATCGCCGATGACGCCCCGGAATTTACCCACATCTCACCCGAAATCATCGATGGGACCTGCCCTGAGGCACTGCAGGATTGCCTCGAAGTCCGCGGTCTGGGAGTGCTCAATGTTCGGCACATGTTTGGAGATGCCGCGGTCAAGCTGAACAAGTTCCTTCGGCTGATCATCCACCTGGAAATCCCCGAGCGGCCCGGGCACCCGGACAGTAAAGACCGGCTGCGCGGCGACAGCAGTTCGCTGGAGGTGCTGGGAATGGATATACCCCGGATCACGCTTCCGGTCATGGCCGGCAGAAACCTGTCCATCATCGCTGAAGCGGCGGTTCGCGATTTCATGCTCAAGATGAAAGGATACGACGCCGCGTCCGAGTTCATCGAGCGGCATTCCCGTATTCTCCAGCGACAGAACCAGGGTAACGACGACTGAACATGACTGCTGAGCCACAAAAGCTGATCCTGGTTAGCGGCCTGTCCGGCGGCGGTAAATCCACCGCGTTGCGGGCCCTTGAAGACCTTGGCTGCTACTGCGTAGACAACCTGCCCGCTGCTCTTCTGCCGGAATTTGCCAATCAGATGAAACTCAACCCTGCTCGCTACTCCAGGGTTGCTCTGGGCGTAGACGCAAGGTCACCGGGAAAAGACCTGGAAGAAATTCCCGCTGTGGCTGGAAGAGCAATCGCTGGTCGGGCTGGATTGGGAATTGCTGTTCCTGACTGCCGACGTCAAGTCCATCATCAAGCGTTTCAGCGAAACCCGCCGTCGTCACCCGCTGACCAGCGACCAGATATCCCTGCCGCAGGCTATTGAGCAGGAAAAAAGCCTGCTGGACAGCCTGCGCCAGAAAGCGAACTGGGTCATCGACACCTCTGACACCAACATTCACCAGTTGCGCCGGCAGGTCTGGAACTGCGCGGGAAATGAAAACAGCTCGATGACCATCGTGCTCGAATCTTTCGCCTTCAAGCGCGGAGTGCCACAGGACGTGGATTTCATTTTCGATGCACGCATTCTGCCCAATCCTTACTGGGTGGATGGCTTGCGCGAATACACCGGTATGGACCAACCGGTCAGGGACTGGCTGGAGCAGGATGAGGCCGTAAGGGGCATGTTAACCGACATTCTGGATTTCCTGAAAACGTGGCTGCCCGAATTCCGGCACAGCCAGCGCAGCTACGTGACCGTTGGCATCGGTTGCACCGGCGGACGGCACCGCTCCGTTTACCTGGTGGACCGCCTGGCCCAGGGCTTGGGTACGGATTTCGGGGAGATTCTGATCCACCACCGGGAAATGCAGGAATGAGTGTCGGTATTGTCATCGTCACGCATGGCGGAACCGGCGAGGCGCTGCATCGAGGAAGCCGGCTTTGTGCTCGGGCAGGCACTGGAAAATGTTACCTGCCTGGCGCTCAACCAGTCGGGGGACCTGCCGGTATCAGTGCAGGACATCCGCACCGCGATCGAACGGTCCGATACCGAAAATGGCGTACTGGTCCTGACTGACCTGCTGGGTGCAAGCCCGGCTAACCTGGTGGCCGAGGCACTGGATAGACTACCACGCCATCATGGTGACAGGAATCAACCTCGGCATGCTGATTCGTGTCTGGAACTACCGTGACAACCCACTGGAAATGGTCGCTCGAAAAGCCGTCGATGGCGGTCGAAGTGCTGTGAAGATTTTCCAGGCATGATTTCCAGAAGAGTCACCATCGTCAACCGCCTGGGCCTGCATGCACGTGCAGCCACCCGACTGGTCAATTGTACTTCAGAATTTGACTGCCGAGATCTTCGTCAAAAAAGGCGCCCGGGCGGTCAATGGCAAATCCATCATGGGTGTTTTGATGCTGGCCGCGGCTACCGGCACGGAACTGGTCATCGAGGCAGATGGTACTGATGAGAACCAGGCGCTGGACGCCGTGACTGAACTGATCGCCAACCGGTTTGGAGAAGAGGAGTGAGCATCACCCTCAAAGGCCATGCCGTCGCCCCGGGTATCGCTATCGGCCGAATTCACCTTGCCGAACGAAATGAACTCGATATCGGTGAATACCGCATCGGTGCTGGTGATGTAGAGAACGAGATTAAGCGGTACCGGGCCGCTGTAAACGCTGCCCGAAAACAGCTGCTTGAACTCGTAGACCGGATTGACCCTGAAGCCGCCGTGCCGGCCGTTGAGATCATCCAGTCCCATGTCCTGATGCTGGGCGACTCAAAAATCGGAAAGAGCACCGAGGAACACATCCGTAATGAGCTCTGCAATGCAGAGTGGGCGCTGCAATCCCAACTGGAGCAAGTCCTTTCCGAGTTCCGCAGCATGGATGACGAGTACATCCGGACCCGCGGCGAAGATGTAACCCAGGTAGTCCGGCTGATCCAGAGCAAGCTCAGTGACGAGGCGGCAACCCAGCCGTTCGAAAATTTCCCTGACCGACTGGCCGACACGCTGGTGATCGCAGTAGAGCTGACACCAGCTGAACTGGCCATACTGCATGAACGCGGTGTCGCCGGAATCGTCACGGAACACGGCGGGCCGCACAGCCACACGGCCATTCTCGCCAGCAGCCTGGGGATCCCCTCGGTACTCGGTGTGCGTCGCGCCCGTAACCGGCTGAAGGAAGACAGCACGGTGATCGTGGATGGCGGCCGGGGACTGGTGTTTTTGAACCCGGATGCGGCAACACTGGAGCGCTACCGCGACATCCAACTGGAAGCCCTGCGCTTCCGGAAAACCCTGAAATCGCTGCGTAACCGGGCAGCACAGAGCCTTGACAACATTACGGTCAGCCTGCAGGCCAACGCCGAACGCTCGGGAGAATTGAACCAGGCCCTTGAGGTAGGTGCCGAAGCGGTCGGCCTTTATCGAACTGAGTTTCTCTACCTGCAGGGAGCGCTGCCTGATGAAGAAACTCAGCTCGCACAATACCGTTCCGCGCTGAAGATCCTTAACGGAATACCACTGACCATCCGAACGCTGGATCTTGGTGGCGACAAAACCAGCGATTCACTCGATTTCTCCGACCCACGGCGCTCTGCCAACCCGGCACTTGGTCTGCGTGCTGTCCGTTTGTGTCTGCGCGACACAGCCCTTTTCAAGACTCAACTGCGGGCCATTCTGAGGGCCAGTGATACAGCGCCGGTTCGCTGTCTGATTCCGATGATCACCAGTGTTCAGGAGATCCGGCGGGTCAAGGCATTGCTTGAGGAAGCCAGGAACGAATTGGATGCCCGCAATCAGCCCTACAACCCCGACATGCAACTGGGTGCTATGATTGAAGTGCCCGCGGCGGCGATGGCGATTCTTGACCTCGGGCGCCACCTTGATTTCATCTCGGTGGGCACCAATGACCTGCTGCAATACACGCTGGCTGCGGACCGCGGCGACGAGCAGGTTGCACACCTCTATGACCTGCAGCATCCGGGCGTTATTCGCCTGCTCAGATACATTGTGAAGGGCGCGGATAAACTGAGCATTCCCGCCTGTGTTTGCGGTGAGGTAGCCGGTGAACCCCGTTACACCCGTCTGTTGCTGGCACTGGGTCTGCGCGAATTCAGTATGCATCCGGCACGCCTGCTGGAAGTGAAGCAAATTGTTCGCGAAACCAATATAGGCCTTGCGCGAAAAGCCATCAAGCAGTGGCTGAGTAATCCTGACGAGCAGGAAAACCAGTCGCTTCTCGAGTTGCTGGACGAATCTCAACACGGTAAGTCATAACCTGCGCGAGCCGTTTCCCTTATAATGCCTGCGGTTAAATGAGAGAATCCCGCATGGCGGACCAGTTGCATGAAGAAAAGACAGCGCGCCAACTAGACCGCCTGACCGAGGCGCTCGATTCCGGCACGCAGCACCGTGTACGCCATTCAATGAAGAGTCTTTCAGCAGCCGAAATTGCCGACCTGCTGGAATCGCTGCCAATCGCCAAGCGGCTCGCAGTATGGGAGCTGACCGACCCTGAGCTTGACGGCGACGTCCTGGTAGAAGTCAACGACGAGGTACGCGCCAGCCTGATCCGGGGAACCACGCCCGAAGACCTGATCGCCGCAGTAGATGACCTCGACCTTGACGACCTCGCGGACATTCTCGATGACTTGCCCGATGCGGTAACCAGCGAAGTATTGCGCAGCCTGGATCGCCAGGACCGCGAGCGTCTGCTGCATGTCCTGTCCTACCCGAAAGACTCGGCCGGCGGCCTGATGGACCCCGACGTGCTGACCATTCGCCCGGACGTAACCCTGGACGTGGTCCTGCGTTACCTGCGGGTACGCGGCGAACTACCCGAAGTCTTTGACCAGCTTTTTGTCATCGACCGACAGGGCCGTTACCTCGGAAGCCTGAAGCTTTCAGACCTGCTCACACAGGACCCGGCCAGCCTGGTCAGTGATCTGATGGACGAGACGGCCATCAGAATCCCGGTCGACATGCATGAAAGCCAGGTCGCCATCGAGTTTGAACACCACGACCTGGTGTCTGCGCCGGTGATTGATCCAAACGAGGTTCTGCTGGGCCATATCACCATCGATGACGTGGTCGACGTGATCAGGGATGAAGCTGAACATTCGGTGCTTTCCAGAGCCGGCCTTGATGAGGAAGAGGACATGTTCGCGCCGATCGTGCAGTCGGCGCGCCGCCGCTGGGTATGGCTCGGCGTAAACCTGATCACCGCGATTCTGGCCGCGCTGGTGCTGTATGCCTTTGAGGCCACGCTGGATCAAATCGTCGCCACGGCGGTTCTGTTTCCGATCGTCATGAGCATGGGCGGCATCGCCGGAACCCAGACCCTGACACTGATGGTCCGTGGAATGGCCACCGGCCAGGTCAGCTCGAGCAACACCCCTGCCCTGTTGCGCAAAGAACTGGCCGTGGGTCTGCTCAATGGTCTCGTGTTCTCCCTCGTCGTCGCCGCAATTGCTTATTTCTGGTACGACGACACCTTACTTGGCCTGGTCATGGGGGCAGCCATATTGCTGAACCTGCTGGCCGGCGCTCTGGCCGGTGCGCTGATCCCCGGCGTTCTCAAACGGATGTCCATCGACCCGGCACTGGCGGGAGGCGTTGTACTGACCACGGTCACCGATGTAGTCGGCATCCTTGCGTTCATCGGCCTGGCGACGTTCCTGTTGCTGGGGCGATAAGTCGCCGGATTACTCTGATGAAGATTTTGCTGATCACCCAGGAAGCCCCACTGCTGAGCGACGAAGTCGTCAGCGGCAACGCCATCCGAAGCCAGCAAATCAGGTCAGCGCTTGAAGCTGCGGGTCACAGGTCGAACAGGCCTGGCTGAGCAAAGAAACCACGCCAAACAGGCGCTCAGGTTGACCTTCCGCAACCACGACGAATTGCAGGGCATCCTGATGCAACAGGAACCCGATGCCATCATCGTCTCCTATTGGGAATTGCTCGGCCTGTTGCCCCATGAAAGCAACATTCCGGTCATACTCGATTACGTGGCGCCCCGCTCGCTGGAAGAACTGTACGAATCACCTTCAACCGTCAATGCCAGCCTCAAACGCCTGGTCCACAACCTGCGCCGCTGCGACCTGGTACTGGTGGGTAACAAGCTGCAGAGCCACCTGCTGATCAATCTACTGATAGAAGCCGGTTTCGACCTGCGGGACTCCGACCCGATCAGAGTCGTTCCTTTAGGAGCGGAAATTACCGCTCCGCCACAGTCAGACCCGGCCCGGGATGGCTGGCTTTTCGTCAGTGGCGGTGTCACCTGGCCGTGGCGCTCGGCGGAGCCTTACCATTCAGAGCTCGAAGCTTTTGCGCAACGGAATCACCCGGGCGTGCAACTGGTTCAATTCGGCGGTGACTACCGCTGGCATGACCGCACGGAAACAGGCGATCAGGCCGGCCCGGATAAAACCGGTGCCGTGCAGTTCCGTGAACTGGAACCATACCGGCAATTCAGCCAGTTTCTCAGCCAAAAAGCTCATATTGGAATCGAACTGGCCGAATGGAACATCGAGCGGCAATACAGCCAGTCCTTCCGTTCACTGGAATTCCTGCGCCACGGGCTGCCCATCCTGTGTAACCGCTACCTTCCACTGTCCGAACTGGTCGAAGAATATGATGCGGGCTGGGTCGTCGATGAACCGGAGTCGCTGGGTCCACTGCTCGCTGAAATCATCGCCGCACCCGATAAGTGGAAGGAAAAATCGGCCAACGCACAGAAACTGGTCAAGGCGGCGTTGCAACCGCAATCCTCTACCGGACCGCTGCTGGACTGGCTAAAATCACCGCAAAAGCCAAGCCGGCTCGAGACGGGTCCGATCAGCAGGGAAACCGCACCTGTGCTCGGCGTACCACCAATTAGCGAACGGCTGAAACGGCAGTTTGGCCTGATCCGGACCGTTCTGCTGAACCGCCTGTTCGGGCAGGATCGCGGGCCGGGAATCGTCATCGTCACGCGTGGTGACCTGTTCCCGCCCGACCACGGCGCAGCGGTACGCACGGTGGAAAGCGCCAGGGCGCTGGCGCGTAGCGGAATCCGTGTGGGAATCGTCACCGACGACCGGAAACACTGGTTCGAGCTGGTCGGTGAAGAGACCGTGGCGCGAAAATACCCTTTCTGGACCCGGCTGATGAGCATCCCCGGCCCGCTGGCCAAGCTGTTGCACTTTTCCAAGGATATTCCCTACAGCAACAGCTTTCTGTACCTGCCGTTGACCGACGGTTCTTTTTTCTGGCGGACCATCGCTGCTGCCCGTGCCCTCCATGCCGGCGTGCTGCAGGCTGAATTCCCGGCCTATGCGCTACCCTGCATCAAGGCCCGCGAAACGCTGGACTGCCATGTGGCACTGGTTGAGCACAACGTTGAATATGACCGCATCAGGGCCCAGGTCCCCGAACTCACACCGGAGCAGTACGAAAACCTCAAAGCGATCGAAATCGACCTATGCAACCGGTGTGATGCTGTTGTCTGCGTGTCAGATAACGACCGCCAGAAGCTGGGCGAGGATGGCGTCCATCCGGACTTGCTGCACACGGTGCCGCACGGCGTCAACCTGACCGAATTTGATGCACCATCCATCGTCGATGCCCGTGCCGAATACGGTATCGCAGACGATCGCCCGGTACTGGTCTACCACGGCACATATTCGTACCCGCCCAACCGGGAAGCATTACAAATTTTTGCTGACATCCTGCTGCCGGGACTGGAGGACAGGGGACTCAAGTGCCACTTGCTGGCAGTCGGACGCAATCCACCCACCACTCCTCCACACCCGCGGATTCACCTGACGGGCAGCGTCGAAATGGTCGCGCCCTGGCTGAAGTCTGCCGACCTGTCGGTGATCCCATTGGTTGACGGGGGCGGTACGCGGATGAAAATCATCGACTGTTTTGCCGCACGCCTGCCGGTCATCAGCACCAGCAAAGGAATCGAGGGCATTCCGGTCGAGCCCGGCAAACAGGCCCTGGTGCTGGATGACTGGGAAGAGATCATCGGCGCCATCGTCGACCTGTGGGAAAACCCCGAACAGGCGGCGAAACTGGCCACGGCCGGTCGGGCGCTGGCAGACAGCCTGGACTGGAACGCCGCAGCGCGAAGTACCGTTCGATCTACTCCGCACTGCCTTAAGAGCATTAACCCGGGGGCGGGTTTAGAAGCCACTTTGTTACGGACGTAGACCGGCTGTGCAAGTCCTGCCGCTAGCGGCTCATTGGTCTCCAGCCATTTCAATGCCAGCCTGGCGACGGTTTCCGCCCGCGGCCAGATGTCAGCATGACAGGCGATCAGCCGCACGCCCCAGTGGCTCCAGTTCACTGAACCGGTCAAACCCATTTCCGGCGGCGATAAAGGGCAGTGGCAGCGGGCGCGGTAACCTCGCCGGGCGGGCATACCCGCTCCTCTCCGGCGGCCTCGACGTAATCCCCGGATGCGCAATGAAAATCTGCCGTATAGACCTCATTCATCCGGGCGTCCATCGCCACGCAAACGGACTGCACTCTGCTCCCCGAAAGTTCGAACGCCTCCTGTGCGACGGCTGCCAGCGAAGACACCGGCACCACCGGCAAGCCGGCGCCCCAGGCCAGTCCCTGGACAACGCCGATGCCGATTCTCAGGCTGGTAAAACTACCCGGGCCGCGACCAAAGGCAATGGCATCCAGGTCGGCCAACGGCAAGCCCGCCTCGTCCAGCAGGGAGCGGATGGCCGGCAGCAACAATTCAGCATGCCGCATCGGCGCATGCTCAAAAAACCGTGGTTTCGCCGTCGTAATCACAGGCAAACAGAACAGGCCTCGGCGGATGTTTCCACGGCCAGCAATTTAGTCATGTAAAAACCCCTCTACTTCAGTCCGCTCTGTCGCCAGTTTCATCGGCGGCAGACTCTCCAGAAAAACCCGGCCGTACGATTTCGTCCTGATCCTCGGATCACAGATCACCAGCGCGCCGCGATCGTTGACATCCCGAATCAGGCGACCGGCACCCTGCTTCAGCGAAATCACCGCCTGCGGCAGGTACAGCTGCAGTGAATGGATTTCCACCGGCCCGGCGCAGAGAATCACTGCGCGCCTCCATCACCGGGTCATCCGGTGCAGCAAACGGCAGTTTGTCGATGACCACCAGTGACAGCGCTTCACCGATCACATCCACGCCTTCCCAGAAACTGGCTGATCCGAGCAAGACACCTTGTCCGGATTCCCGAAATTGCTCGAGCAACAGGCTGCGGGGCTGCTCACCCTGGACGAACAACGGGAAGTCGATCTCGTCCGTCAGCATTTCTGCTGCACGCCGCAACGACGCGGTGTGAAGTAAACAACAGGAAGGCCCGCCCCTACTTGCTTTCAGCAGGGGAACGACCTGCTCCAGCAAGGGCCGGCACGAAATTCGGCATCGCGCGGCTCCGGAACTTCTTCGGGCAACCACATCAGCGCATTGGTCGCATAATCAAAAGGCGAATCCAGCTGCAGGGTCGTTGCATCGTCCAGACCCATCTGGTCGGTGAAGTGTGAAAAATCACCCCGCACCGAAAGCGTCGCCGAAGTGAATACCCAGGCGGCGTCGACCGTTTCCCTGAAACTCGTTGAATACCTCGGAGACTTCCAGCGGCGTGATGTGCAGGGCAAAACCCCGCCCCCGTTTCTCAAACCAGCGCACCTCGTCGGTCTGTTTGCGGCGTGTCGAACCGATCCAGCCGGCCCTGTAACTCACTCAGCCGCTCGATACAGCCATCCATGCCGCGAGCGCTACCCTGTCAGCTTTTCCGCCGCGCAGCCAGGGCGTTGATCGCATGGTCCAGTTCCTGCAACGCAGCGCGGACCGGACCGTCATGAACCAGATCTGTCCAGGAACCTCGATCCGGCATTCGCTGGGCGATAACCAGCTGGATTTCCTTCAGTTTCTGCAGACAGTCCGCAACCGGTTCGCGCAGTATTCCCATCGCGCCGCTGACTTCGGCCGACTCGGCCAGGAAATCCCGGCACAAGTCCTGGATCTGCCTGGCGGTCAGCGAAATGCTGAAAAATCGGGTAGCCGTTTCCGGTGCCTGGTGGGCCTCGTCGATGATAAACGCCGAAGCGCCCGGCAACACTTCGCCGAAACCGCTCTGCTTGATGGCCATGTCGGCGAACAACAGATGGTGATTCACCACCACCACATCCGCATCCTGTGCCTCGCTGCGGGCTTTTGCCACGTGGCAATCTTCGAACTGCGGGCACTCACCGCCCAGGCAGTTTTCCGCCGTCGAAGTGACCAATGGCATCAGACCGCTGTCTTCTGTGATCACCCCGGCAATCGACAGGTCGCCATCCGTCGTCCGGGCGGACCAGTCCATCACCGCTTCCAGTTCCGTAACCGCCTCACGGCTGGGCAGACGCCCCTCGGTGCGGGCTATCATCATCCGGTGCAGGCAAAGGTAATTGCCACGACCCTTCAGCAGTGCCGGCTTGATCGACAGGCCCAGCGCCTCACAAACCATCGGCAGGTCTCTGAAAAACAACTGGTCCTGCAGTGTCTTGGTTCCGGTGGAAATGATGACCCGCTCCCCGCTGAGCAAGGCCGGAACCAGGTAAGCGAGCGTTTTGCCAATGCCGGTTCCAGCCTCGACCACCAGTGATTGCCGCCCGGCCAGGGCCTGCTCAACCGCTTCAGCCATCTGGATCTGCGCATCACGCGGTGCAAAGGTGGCCAGCTTGTCTGAGAATGGCCCGTCCGCATCCAGCAGACGGGCACTTTGGCCCGGGGATTCCATCACGCTGCGGTCACAGGCCCCGGGGCTTGGTGTTCATGCAGGCGCGTGCCTTCTGCTCCGCCTTCACCGATTCGCTATGGTCGCCGAGGTGTTCGCGGGAGACGCTGATGGTGCGCCAGTTCCGGCTGCAAATCTCACCCACCCTGGGGCCGATATCATAGGATCGAGTGGCGAAATTAAGCGCCTGTTCGTAGTCCTTCATCTGCAACTGGACCTCCGCCAGGCTCTGCAGAATTTCCGGATCACGCGGCTGGATCCGCAACGCGCGCTCCAGCAAGGTGGCGGCCTGCCCATAATCACCGGCAGACTCCGCCGTACCGGCGTCTGCCAGCAGCTCCTTCACGGCCGGGTTTTGCAATGGGAAAACCTGCACTCCGGCGCTGTCCTGTTTTGCCGGTTCACGCACCCGTGCATCCACTTCGCGATCCGTCGAAGGCACCGTCCTGGCCGACGTTGCGCAGGCACTGAGGAACGCGACCAGCGCACACAGTCAATAGAGTAGTGGCAACGCGCATTGCAAGCGTCAGGCTATTGTTTCTTCTTGCCAAAAAGTTTTTTCCAGAATGATTCTTCATCTTCTTCCTGTGCCGCAAAACAGGCCGTCGCTTCGCTTCGGCTCAGAGCCGTCAATAAATGGTAATTTGTATGGCCCGGTCGCAGCCTTTCCCGGTCAGATAGCCGCTCTGTCGAGTCCACCCACAGCCAGTAGGCGCCATCCGGCATTCTCAGGTCAACCGGCTCATATCGGCAACTGCCGGAACAGCCCGGCCCACAACTGCATCGCCGCGTTGCTGCCGGTCACTCCGGCAGGGCTGTTGTCGTCCTTACCCACCCAGGTCACCGCAACCTGGTTACGAGTATATCCGACAAACCAGCTGTCGCGCCGGTCATTGGTGGTACCGGTCTTTCCCGCCACGCTTCCAGCCTTGCCCAACAAGCCCGGCAGTGCTCTGGCAGTGCCCTGCTCGACCACCTGGGTCAGTGCGTAATTGAGCACGCTGATCGCCTCACGATGGGGCTGGGGCATCATTCGCAATGGGTAGCGGACCAGTTCGTCGCCGTCCGCCGTTTGCACCGCGATGACCGACCGCAACGGCACGCTGTAGCCCCCGGCTGCAATGGACTGGTAGATCTGGGTCACTTCAAGCGGCGTCAGCTCCACAGCACCCAGGAAAATGGAAGGCACGGCGTCAACCTCGGCGACCACGCCCAGTTGCTGCGATACGGTTGATCAGGTTATTGACGCCCATCTTCAGACCCAGGCGCACGGTCGCCTGGTTGTAGGAACGCGTCAGTGCTTCCAGCAGGCTGACTTCTCCATGCGACTTGCCGTCATAATTTGCCGGACGTCCAGTCGCTACCGTTCGGCCTGCTTCAGGGTCAGCGGCTCGTCTTCGATCCGGGTGACCAGGCTGTAATCTTTCGCTGTGCTCGAGTGCCAGCAGGTAAACCAGCGGCTTGATCACCGAACCGACCTGCCGGCGGGCGTGAATGGCCCGGTTAAATCCGGCACGGCCCGGGTAGCGATCACCCACCAGCGCCTGGACCTCTCCGGTGGAGACGTCGGCCACCACCATGGCCGTCTGCAAGCTGGCCGGCAAGCCCCGCTTCTCCAGCTGCAGAAGGCCCTGGGTTGCAGCGGTCTGTGGCTTTTTCCTGCACCGAAGGCGCCAGGGTCGTGAAAATCCGCAGGCCTTCTGTCTTCAGATCGTCCTCCCGATAGACCTGCGCCAGCTGTCTGCGCACCAGGTCCACGAAGGCATGGTAGCGAGTACCCCGTGAGCGGGGCTTCTCGCGTCACACCCAGTCCGCGGGAAGCCTCGCTGCTCGGCCTCTGCCTTCGATCAACAAGCCCGTCTCGGCAAACGCGGCCAGTACCTGGTTACGCCTGGCCAGTGCCCGTTCCGGGTGGCGCCTGCGGATTGTAATAGGACGCCCCCTTGACCAGACCGATCAGCAAAGCTATCTGGTTCGGCTCCAGCCGCTGCAGGGGCTGATCAAAGTAGAACAGGCTGGCCTGTCCGAAACCATGCACCGCATAGGCACCCTGCTGCCCCAGGAAAACCTCGTTGATATAGGCTTCGAGAATCTCGGACTTGTCGTAGTGCGCCTCCAGCAGAAGCGCCATGATGGCCTCGTTGAATTTGCGCGCGATGGTCCGGTCGTGGGTCAGAAAGTAGTTCTTGACCAGCTGCTGGGTCAGTGTGCTGCCACCCTGCACTGCCCTGCCGGCTTTCAGGTTGGCCAATGCCGCCCTGAGGATGCCACGCAGGTCAATGCCCGGATGGTGCTTGAAGTTGCGGTCTTCAACGGCCTGCAAACCGGTAATCAGAAGCGGCGGCACGTCTGCCACTTTCACCAGGCTGCGGTCTTCCTTCTGCAGTGGGTAGATGGCGGCAATTTCTGCGGGTTCAATTCGCGCGAGGTCCAGCGCCTGGCCGCCTGGCAATGCGGTTACCCCTGCGACTTTTCCACCCGCAATCCGCACCCGGAAACGGCTGGCTTTTTCATCCACGTCATGAAAACGAAAAGAGCGGCGGTAAATTTCAACATTGCTGCCGGACACCCGGTACTGTCCCGGCCGTGACACCTGGTCACTACTCCGGTAGCCGGCAGCTTTCAATTCCATTTCAAGGTCCCGGACCGGCAACAAGGCGCCCGGATAGAGGTCCAGGGCACGCGCGTAGACGTGGCTGGGCAAATCCCATTTACGGCCTTCAAATTCAGTGGTCACCTGGTAATTCAGGTAGATTACCCAGGGCACCAGCAGCCCGAGGAAAACGCCAAACAGCAACAATCCAAAGCGCCATATTTTCCCGGCCCATCGCCTCGATACCGGCTTGGCTGCTTTTTTTCTCTTTGCCGCAGTCTTCTTTTTGCGTTTAGTCATCTACGCAGATGCCTCATAAGCGGGTGACATCACCCGGAGCTTTGACCATAATGAAGGGATTTCGTGCCGAAAGCACCCCCATGACCACGACTTTACCAGACCATCAAAACGAGCCCAATTCCCTTGGGAAATTGCTGAGCCAACATTGCACGCAGAGTGCGGGCCTTCCCTTGCTGTTGCTGGGCAAGGGCATCGCTGTTCCGGCTTCGTTTAAAGCGGCAATCCTCGGCCTGCTGGAGCAGGCTAAGACGGCTAACCGCGGGCCGGTCGTACTGACCGTCCTGAGTAACGCAATGTCTGAACTCAACCCGTTCGCAGGCCTGGCCAGCACAGCGGCTGACCTGCCGGACTCAGACCAGCTCGCAAACCTCGTAAACCTGCTGGCCCCGGGTGAAATCACGGAGTGGAACAACTGGCCGGACCATTGCATCCTGCTTTCAGCGCAAGCGGTGCAGGTCCTGTCCGCTGCCGATACCCGGTCCGGGAATGCACTGTTACGTTTGCACGAAGCGGGTGGCAAGTTGTTGCTGGCAGACAGTGTTTTTCTGCACGACCCGGCAACTGAGCTATTCCAGTCAGAGACTCTGCAACCCCATGAGCAGCAGCGGCCTTCCGCCTGGGGCCTTTTGCGCGAACGGCTGGGAGAATGGCTGCAGCTTCAGAATAGTCGGCATCCAATCGATTGGGCACCGCTCGCTGCAGATTTCAGGAAAGCGAAAAAGCCCGTTACGCTGCATGTCACGCACAGCTGGGGCGGAGGTGTAGCGAAATGGGTTGAGTCTTTCATCGAAGCTGATGACAATGGCATCAATTTTCAGTTATGTGCCGAGGGTCCGCAGTCCAACAAGGGCTATGGCCAACGCCTGTCGCTGTACCTTGGCAACCAGCTTGAAACTCCGGTTGCCCGCTGGTGGCTGCAGCCGCCCATCCAGTCAACCGTGTGCGAACATGCCCAGTACCGGGCTGTATTGCTTGATATCCAGCAACGCTATGGCATAGGCCGGGTGATGGTTTCATCCCTGATCGGCCACAGCCTGCAAGCATTGTCGACCGGTTTGCCGACGCTCCAGGTCCTGCATGATTTTTACCCTTTATGGCCGTTACTGGGGATCCACCCCGGACTTTACCCCGGAAATACGCCTGCTGAACGACTGGCAATAGCCTTGCAGGAACATGAGCTGCTGCCCGGATTTCAGGACCGCGACGCAGCCGGATGGCAGCAGTTGGGACAGCAATGGCGGGAGTCCATTCAGAACAACGCGGTGTGTACGGTCGCTCCCAGCCAGTCAGTTGCAGACCTGTTGAGTGACCTGGACCCCTGCTGGTCCGGGCTGGGCACGCGGATCATTCCGCATGGCTTACCGGAATTGCCCGGCAACGTTCCGGTGCTGCCGAGGGACCGCGAGGACGGTCGCCTGAGGATCGTGATTCCCGGGCGTATCCAACCCGGAAAAGGGCAGCAGTTGTTACTCGAAGCTTTGCCGGAAATCACCCGTTTCGCCCATGTATATTTACTCGGCGCAGGCAAAGAGGGCGAAGTGTTTTTTGGCAAGTCGGGTGTCGACGTCATCATCCAGTACCGCCGTAAAGATCTGCGCGACCTGCTGGCGACGATCGGACCACATATCGCAGGCTTGCTATCGATCGTCCCCGAAACGTTCAGCTATACGCTTTCGGAAATGCAGCAACTGGATATTCCGGTGATCGCCACACGCGTGGGTAGCCTGGCAGAACGCGTTAAGCATGGCGAAACCGGCTGGTTGATCGAACCTGATGCGGACGCACTGGTTGAGGGGCTGCAGGCGCTGGCTTCCAATCGAAATGATATCGATGCGGTTCGCGAACGTTTGGCTGACATCAGCTTGTCCGGCACATCGGAGATGGTCAGTAAATACCAGGCTTTATGTGCACCCCTGTCTGCATCCAGGGGACTGACCACAGCACAAAGTCCGGAACGGGCTCAGACAGCTGCCCTTGCCTTTCAAAAGACTGAACTCACAACAAAAAACCGCCAACTGGCCGAGCACGCAAAAAGCCTGCAGGACGAAGTCGAAAAACGCAGTGCCTGGGCTGAAGATAGCGAGAAAGCCAGGTTAGAGGAAGTCGAGCGGCGCATAAAATGGGTGGCCCAACTGGAAGAACAGCTGGAACACGAACAGGCAGCGCACCGTCAGACCAACCAGCACCTGGAAGACCTCAGAACCGTACACGACTGGGTTTTAGCCACGGCTTCCTGGCGCTGGACCAAGCCGTTCCGGGTGCTGGGCCGGGTTTTCAAAAACCTGAAGCAGGCCCGAGCCTACAATCCGTTGCGATGGCCGTTGCTACTTTCCCAGCTGGTCCGCACCTTGAGCACCGATGGTCTCAGGGGTGCCCTCGACCGCTCTCAATCCAGCCAGGCGAAATACCACAAGCCCGAAATCCCGGCCGCCGCAGACATCGAATCGATCGGTAACCCGGAAGCGCCCTCCGGTTTTCCAGATGTTGAGGACCCCGAAGTTTCCATCATCATTCCCGTTTACAACAAGTGGCTCTATACGGCAGCGTGTTTACGCTCGCTGGCCGAAACAGCGTGCAAAACCAGTTTTGAAGTGATCGTCGTGGATGACCAGTCCAGCGATGAAACGCCGGTCAGGCTGGAGCAGGTCAAGGGCCTGTTCAACCTGCGCAACGAGCAGAACCTGGGGTTTGTCGGCAGCTGCAACCGCGGTGCGGAGACCGCCAGGGGCCGCTACGTGGTGATGCTGAACAATGACACCCAGGTACTTGAAGGCTGGCTTGATGCGCTGCTGGAAACCTTCGAACGCCACCCCGATACGGGTATGGCCGGTGCCAGCCTGGTCTATCCTGATGGCACATTGCAGGAAGCCGGCGGTATTATTTTCCGGGATGGATCCGGCTGGAACTACGGTAAGGGTGATAACCCTGCAGCGGCCCGAATACCACTACAGCCGCGAAGTCGACTACTGTTCCGGCGCCTGCATCATGCTGGAAACAGCCCTGTTCCGCGAACTCGGCGGCTTCGATCCACATTATGCACCCGCCTACTACGAAGATACCGACCTGGCCTTCCGGATACGGTCCAAAGGCCTCAAGGTCCGTGTGCAGCCGTTGGCGGTCATCGTGCACCACGAGGGCATCACTTCGGGCACCGATATCAGTGAGGGCGCCAAGCGTTACCAGGCCGTCAACCGTGAGAAATTTCTCGAACGCTGGAACTCCGAACTGGCGTCCTACCCCGAGCCAATCCATGACCCGGACGACGGCAGTGAAATCCGCCGCGCGCGCGACCACCGCCTCAAAGGACGGATACTGATCATCGATGCCTACACTCCTGAGCCGGACCAGGACTCAGGCAGCGTGCGCCTTTGTTACCTGATGGACTGCCTGGCAGAACTGGGCTACGGCGTGACATTCATGGCCGACAACCGGACGCATGCGGGCCGTTACACGACAGCACTGCAACAGGCCGGTGTCGAAGTGGTCTACGACCCCTGGACGGATTCACTACCGGTATTTTTCCGCGAACGGGGAGCTGAATTCGATTTCGTCATGATCAGCCGTCACTACGTGGCCGCGAACTACGTATCCCTGCTCCGCCGCCACTGCCCGCAGGCCAAGTTCATTTTCGACACGGTCGACCTGCACTACCTGCGCGAAGAGCGAATGGCGGAGCTGGAAAACAGCCTGGCACTTAAAAACCAGCGCTGCCCAGACCCGGCGCTCCGAACTGGCCGTGATCAACGCTGCGGATGCGACACTTGTCGTCAGCCCGGTGGAGAAAACCGTGCTGGAGGAAGCTGCACCCGAGGCGAAGGTCCACGTCATTTCCAATGTCCACGAAGTCACGGGCAGCCGGCGCGCCTTTGCCGAACGCAAAGACATCTTCTTCGTCGGCGGTTATCAGCACCCGCCCAATATCGATGCGGCGCAGTGGTTCGTCAGCGAGATCTGGCCGCTGATTCACGAACAGGAACCCGGCATGACCTTCCACCTGATCGGCAGCAAGGCGCCCGAACAGATTCGCGCGCTGCACGGCAACGGCGTGCATTTTCACGGCTTCGTCAAGACGCTGGACCCCTGGCTGGACGGTTGCCGGCTGGCCGTTGCGCCACTTCGCTACGGTGCGGGTGTCAAGGGCAAAGTCAACATGAGCATGAGCCGGGGACAGCCCGTCGTGGCGACCCCGATGGCGGTGGAAGGCATGTTTGCGAAATCAGGCCGGGATGTGCTGGTGGCAGAGACCAGCAGAAGACTTTGCCGCGGCGTGATACGTATTTACCGTGATGAAAATCTCTGGAACAGCGTATCGCTGGCCGGGCTGGAAAACGTCCGCCAGTATTTTTCGCTCGAAACAGCCCGCCTGGGTCTGCAGGAACTACTCAACTCGCTACGCTGATGAATCAAGCTCCCTGGCGCAGCCGTCGGGCCTCAATCACGTTCGGAACACTTCCCAGGCGGCTGAGCAGGTCGCTGAGCTGCTCGTAATCCTTGACCCGGACTTTCAGACGTATCGTCACCTCGTCGCTGCTTTCGTCCAGCCTGCTGCTGATATCGGTCACCTGGGTTTCCGCCGTTGAAAGAATCGTGGAAATGTCCCGGATCAGGTCCCTGCGGTCAAAGGCCCGAACCAGCACTTCGACCGAGTACTTTGTTTCCGGTTGCGCACCCCAGTGAACCTTGAGCAACCGCGGGCTGTTCTCCGCCCGCCAGTGCACAACCTGACCGCAATCCTCGCGGTGGATCGTGACGCCCCTGCCCTGGGTGACATAACCCGCCACCGGGTCACCAGGCACCGGGTGGCAACATTTCGCCATGGTGGTCATCAGGTTGCCGACACCCTCGATAATCAGGTCGTCGCTGGCCGGCAGAGGCCTTGCCCCGCTGGCGAGCAGGCGCCTTGGTCAGCAGGTCTTCGGCCTGTGGGACGACCTGCTCCGCCTTGATCCGCTCCAGTGCGTTGAAAATCTGGCCGGTGTTCAGATCACCATTGCCGACCGCCACAAAAAGGTCGTCCGCCGAGTTCAGTTGAAGCGCTTCAGCACGAACTTCCAGGTCAGACAGCACGAT
>CAVWXL010000009.1:0-62020 GCA_963759035.1 uncultured Gammaproteobacteria bacterium | reverse complement strand
GGTGGAATCGTTGAGAGTGATCGTCGACGCAGCTTTGAACGACCGCTCGACTTAAAACTTTCGCAAACTCGTCTTCACCACACCTTGCTCTTCATCCACGACTTCCATCGAGGTAATTTTCCAGGCGTCGTCCTGCAAGCTGAATTTCGAACTCGGCGTCGTACTGGTTTTCGCGCTCGTGAATGTGCCCCCAATGTTCGATCGTTCCAATCAGGTTCCACTTGCAGCGGTAACCAAATCCGGGCGTGAGATCCCGATATCGATCGACGATATCTGATTTTTTCCCTCGAGCAAATTGACTTCGTTGACTTCGGGAATCGCCCCGCCCTGTTCTTTGACTTTCAGGCTTTGGTTGATATCCAGGTACAGCTCTACGCAACAGTTCGCCGTCGACGCTTTTGGCCAGCGCATCGTAAACGTCGCTTTCGTTGCGATAATCAAACGCGCGAAACATGTTTTTGTGCAGTTGCGCAAACACCTGTTCTGCGTCCTCATCGGGCATCATGAAATTGGGGTTTCTCCGCAAATGGATTGGTCGATTCTTGCTGCCAGAATCCCAGTCGTAAAGACACTGGCAACCCAAGCAATCGCGGCGATCACAAGGCACGCTTCCAGTTCGACGCCAAACAGAATCGAGACCAGCGCCATCAATGCCAATCCGACCAATCCCGCTGAGACCAACGGAACCTGTAGTCGTTCGGCGGCTTGAGCGCTTCGAGATCAATCGTCGACGAAACGCCGGTGATCGGCGGCAACGGTTCTCGATCCGGTTCGTTCCAACGATACGTGTTGTCTTCGAGGAACATCGAAAACTGGGTCTTCTCGATTTTGTCGTAGGCAAACACGACCGAATCAACCGTCTTGATCACCTTGTTGAATTTGTCCCAGGCGACCTCGACCTCGGTGGGTGGGCCTTTGGTGCTGTACGACATGATGACGCCGACGCGTCCACTGGCCATGCTGACTTTTCGTTTTTCGGCCTGCACCGCAAAATCGCGCAGATCGAGTCCGTAAAAATCAATTCGATCAAAAACCGGTTTGACTTCGACCGAATCGATCGTGACCGGATTGCCGATCGAAAAAAACGTCTTGATCTTTTCGGCTGCCGCTTCTTGTTCGTCGACATCGAGAAAACTCTCGTCCTGCCCGCTCGATCTCCATCAACGTTGCCAACGTCGCCAATGGAA
Source organism: uncultured Gammaproteobacteria bacterium (assembly GCA_963759035.1). Classification (GTDB taxonomy): domain Bacteria; phylum Pseudomonadota; class Gammaproteobacteria; order Xanthomonadales; family SZUA-36; genus JAHEFT01. The sequence continues at coordinate 60,833 of CAVWXL010000009.1, read as the reverse complement.
TCAGAACCTCATGCCGGACTTCGTGGTCGGTAATGTAAATAAACGAGTAAACGCTGCTGTAGCTGGTGATGCCCAGAGTCTTTTCGCGCTGCTCTTCGAACCACTCCTCCCATTCTTTTTCCGAAGCATCCTTGGAAAGAATCGGTTTATCCCAGTCGAACCGAAACGTCTCCGGCTGGCCGGTTTCATCATGTGCATGTAGGGCGTATCGGAGCCGGCCTGTTTCAGCAGAATTTTCAATTCCGACGGAAGCAATGCGCCCGTCGGCAACCATTTCCTGCTGAATCGTGATGAACTCGGGCGGCTACTCGTACTTGAACTCGAGCACGAATCCCATCTGAAAAGTTCATCAAGTTCCCGGCCTTGATGCCTTCATCGGGAATCTCAATGTCGATGATCTCCTTGATTTTGGGTGTCATCAATTCACCAGCCGCATTGCGAATCGTAATCTTTTCCGCCAGATATTCGGCGTGATCCTTGGTCGCATCGAGTAGTTCTTCGCTGTCGTACAATCCGTCCTCGAGGGCTTCGACGCCTTGGAGCAGTTCGAGGTCTTCGGCAAAGCACTTCAGTCGCATCGTCGTTCGGAACCGATTGACGTAGATATCGGCTTCGACGACCGAGACGGGATGGCTGAGACCGTAGTCCCGGTGCTTGCCGCCGTCACGCCGCCACGCCAGACAAAGCCAATCACCAGGCAAGGTCAACGCCAGTTGATCCGAATCGAAGACGACGAATTTAATGACCGTCGTCCAAGTTCTGGGCCCAGAAGACTCGACCTTGAGTTGCCAGCTATGGGACGCGGTTTGGACCAAATTCGTTGCCTCGGAAAGCCAGCGACTCAGTTCGGTTTTTCATCATTTGTAAGGTATACGGCTCAATACTTGTCGCAAACTGTATGCGACCGTCTTCCAATCCAGTTTGGCATACCGTGCCGAGATCACCTGCCCGCAAACCACTCGAACCCGATTTAACCTCATTCGCGGTAACGATATCCGAACCCGATGCGAAATCAAGTCCGATTGCGGTGAAGCCATTTTTCTGTGAAATTCTTCTCTTGTCCGAATTCGTAATCTTAAACCCGTTCGACCGTTGACATCCAAACACCTGCACACCTCCAATGAACGCACTTTCTGAAATCAAATCCAGATTCTCTACCGTCCTGTCGGAATTGGTCGACGATCCCAGCGGATTTGCTGAGCATGATTCGTCCGGCTGGTGATCCGAAATTTGGTGACTACCAGGCCAACTGTGCGATGCCGCTGGGTAAACAGTTGGGCAAATCGCCACGCGAGATCGCCACGGATCTTGATCGGAAAGGTCTCACTTGAACGATTTTTGCCAGAACGTCGAAATTGCCGGGCCCGGTTTCATCAACCTGACGCTGGACGATGATTGGATCAAAGCAACGTCTGACCATCGCGCTGGCCGATGAACGGCTGGGCGTTGCGAAAGTCGCCGAACCCAAGACGTTTGTCGTCGACTACTCGTCGCCCAACGTTGCCAAGCCGATGCACGTCGGGCATATTCGCTCGACCGTCATCGGTGACGCGATTTCGAAAGTGCTTCGGTTTCGTCGGACACAACGTGATCTCCGACAACCATCTCGGCGACTGGGGTACGCAGTTTGGGATGATCATCTACGGCTATAAGCACTTTCTTGACGAGGAAGCCTACCAGCAACAGCCCGGTCACAGAACTTGGGCAGGCTCTACAAACACGTTCGACAAGTTGATGGACTACCAGCGGCGGTCGCCAGACTGCCCGATGCCGGAGATCTTGCTGATGGAAATCGAAGCCGAACTGGCGCAGCTTAATCCAAAGAACCGACCGGTGACAAAAAAGCTGACAAGCAACATCGAAAAGCAGGTATCAGCACTGGAGAAGAAAGTTGCCGATCAAGCGTGAAACAATCGCAGACTTGGAAGCAAAGATCGCTGCAGTCGACGCTCGATCCGGAATCTGAAAACGCAGGCCGACCGAGCATCCGACATCAATCAGGCCGTCCTGCTGAAACCGCGGCGCTTCACGAGGGCGATGCAACCAACCAGCAGCTTTGGGAAGAGTTCTTGCCGTTTTGCCGGGAAGACATTCAGAAAATTTACGATCGACTGGAACATCGAGTTTGATCACGAGCTTGGCGAAAGCTTTTACCACGATGAACTGGCCAATGTCGTTCGATGATCTGGAAGCCAAGGGGTTCACCCGCGAAAGCGACGGAGCCGATCTGCGTTTTTCTGGACAATCACGAGACGCCGATGATCGTGCAAAAACGTGACGGTGCGTTTCTGTACGCGACCACCGACCTGGCCACGATCAAATATCGAATGGAAGAACTGGCACGCCGACGCTTGTTTGTATGTCGTCGATCATCGCCAGTCCGAACACTTTGAAAAACTGTTCGACGTGGCGCAGGCTTGTGGGGCTACGGCGACGTCGAACTGACGCATGTCAGCTTTTGGAACCGTGCTTGGGGACGACGGGAAACCCTACAAGACCCGGTCCGGGCGATACGGTCGGATCTGGAAGGGCTGCTGGATGAAGCCGAAGCCGTGCGCTTGGCGATCGCGACCGAAGCAAAATGCGGACCTGCCGCCCGAGCGGCATCAGGAAATTTCGACCGTGGTCGGGATCGGCGCCTTGAAGTACGCGGACCTGTCGCAAAACCGGTCGTCCGACTACAAATTCAGTTACGACAAAATGTTGGCCCTGCGCGGCAACACGGCGACCTATCTGCAATACAGCTACGCACGTGTTCAAGGGATCATTCGGAAAACCGAAGCCGACGTGGAAGCGATTCGAGCCAATCCGTCGCCGTTTGAGTTTGAAAAAGAAGTTGAACGGCAACTGGGCGTCAAACTGATTCGATTTGGCGAAGCGCTCGACGAAGTGCTGGTCGAGTACAAACCAAATATTCTTTGCAATTACCTGTTTGAACTGTCGCAGCTGTTTGCCCAGTTCTTTGACCAATGTTCGGTCAAAGATGCGGGTTCGGAATCGCTGCAAAACCAGCCGTTTGCAGCTTTGCGATTTGACCGCCCGGACGATCAAGACCGGTCTGGGGTTACTTGGGATCGGCGTTTTGGACAAAATGTAGATCGATACGTCGAGTGCATGTACTCGCCAAGCGAAGGATTCCGAGTCCGCAACTTGCATATTTGAAATGGAGTTCAACGTGAAGACCATTGGTGGAATCCAAAATCCTCAACCAGTTTCTCTGCGGCGACGCGATCGACGTCGCCAAACGACTTCCCGATGCCTGCGTCGACACGATCGTGACCAGTCCGCCGTATTATCAACAACGCGACTACGGATCGGAGCTTCAAATCGGTCAGGAGATTTCGCCTGCCGCCTACGTCGAACGGATGGCCGAATTGTTCACCGAACTCAAGCGGGTCGTCAAACCAACCGGATCGGCCTGGGTCGTGATCGGCGACAAATACGTCAAAGGCGAATTGTTGGGAATGCCGTGGCGAGTCTGCTTGGCATTCAAAGATGCCGGTTGGGTGTTGCGAAGCGATTGTATCTGGCACAAACCCAACGCGATGCCGTCAAGCGTCAAGACTCGTCCGACGACCGATCACGAATACATCTTCTTTTTCAGCAATTCAAAGAAAAAATATTTTTACGACGCCGACGCCATTCGCGAGCCGCACGTCACGTTTTCGGAAAAATCGAAAATGAAAGGCGGACGCGGGCATTTTGGCAAACGGGGTGGCACACCCGAACAAGGAAAAAACGGCGGCGACAACAATTTGCACGACGGGCGCTGGGATCAGGCGTTTCATCCCAAAGGACGCAACAAGCGAACGGTCTGGTCGATCTCGCTTTCGAAATTTCGCGAAGCCCATTTTGCGGTTTACCCCGAATCGCTGGTGCAAACCTGCATCAACGCGAGTTGCCCGGCGACGGTGTCGTGCTTGATCCGTTTTCCGGTGCGGGAACCACAGCGATTGCGGCCGAAATCAGGGCGAAGTTTCATCGCGATTGATTGCGTCCGGAATACAACGAGATCGCCAAACAGCCCCTCGATAATTCATAGCACGACGATGCAACGACCGGGATTCGGTCCCAGCCGATCCCCTGGCCATGATTGATTGGCGCAGAGGCACAATAAATTTTGGACCAACAACAGGGCGGCTCAGTTAAAGATTTTTCGCGTGATGATTGCCACCACGAACGCACAACCAGCCGCCCCCAAGATGCAGGCGATGCCCAAACCGGTCTGTCCAAATATGAAATAGCCGATGGCCGGAAGTGTCAAATAGACAATGCCGGAAGCAAAAATTGCGCCGACATGCGGATGCCAAGATCTTTGTCTGGATCACCACCTCATTCGACGGAGCAATCGGTCTCCAGCCGGGTCCCCGGGGTGAATCTTCCGGTAGAAGTCCCGCAGCGTCTCCTGTTACTCCGCCGGGTAACCATTGTTGCGACCAGCCAAGTCACAATCGTCAGCCCCGCGACCATCGTCATCTCTTCATCCGGTTTGAACACTTGACCGCCGAACACGTGTAGCTGGAACCGTCGGATGGTGCAACAACACGAAATAGGCCAACGACGCGACCATCGCCACGATCTCGCTCCAAGCATTGATGCACCACCAGAACCACCGGAACATATACACGAGACCGGTGCCCGCCCCCAGTGCGGCCAGCATCTTCCAGGCATCGTCGACCGACATGCCTTCGTTCTCTGAAGCGGGTTGTCCTTCATCAGAACCGGATACTTCATACGATCCCAAACAACAGTCCGATTGCAAGGAGCACCACCAATGACTCGCGACGCATCCGCGAGGCGGCGATCGTTCGAGCCCTGCATGAAAATTGGCTGAATGAAATCGCGAACCAGGTACGAAGCACCCCAATTCATTTGCGTACTGATCGTCGACATGAAAGCCGCAAAAAATGTCACCACCATCAGACCGCGCAATCCGGGCGGGCACAAGTCTCGCATCACCATTGGAAACCCAACGCCGGAATCAAAACTCGAATCGGCGATACTGCCCGCAATTCCGGGTACATCGCCAGCACCGAAAGAGATCAACCAGGGCCAGGGGCGAATACAATAGTGGGCGATCTGTACCAGAGCGTCGCCAGACCGCGTGCCGCTCGTCCTTGCATGACGCCATCCGCTGCACGACGTAGCCACCGCCGCCCGGTTCGGCACCCGGATACCACGTCGCCCACCACTGCACGAGAACATGATCAAAAAGATATGAAGCAGGAATCCCAAGGTCCTGGCGTGGATTTCACCAAAGACGACCGCAACTGATCGACCGACGAGTTTAATTCCTTGTAGCGATCTTGACTTGAATCATTGCCGACAACTCCCTGAGCACGAGAGACGTTCGAAAGCTTCTCTTTCACGTCGGCCATCCGCTTTTCAATCGCCTTGACCACTGCAGGCCCAAGTTGGGTTTGTTGCTCAAGAAAATCAGCGGAGACTGCCAACACCGAATTTCCAATACGCCCTTCAGTCGGATTCACCGTTGTCCGCACTCTCAAGCTTTGCCGACTCCAGACTTTTGATCTTCGCGACGGGCAATTCGGATGTCGTAAAACTCGGCAAGAAATTGAATGCCTGCCGGTCACCAAAATTCTGCTCCACTTTGACTTGAAGCTGCTCGATTCCTCCGGCATAGTTAACGGCGACGATCGCCAACCAGATACAGCCTCCCATCGCCAGGCAAAATTGAATCACGTCCGCGATGGCGACGCCCCACATTCCCGACATCGTGCAATAGACGCCCACGACCACCAGCATGCCAACCACGGCCGCCCAAGGTAACGTCGCTTGGTTCCAAAACGCTCCCCCCGCCACGGCGACGGGCGATTCAAAAAACACCGTTTGCTCAAACACCAACAGCGTCGCACCAATGACCCAGCCAATGATGATCGGATTCACGATCAGCACGACGTAACAAGCGCGGAGGTACCGCAGGCCATCGGCGGGAACTCCCCCGTACCGCAGCTTGATCAGTTCGACGTCGGTCATGACCTCGGCCCGCCGCCACAGCCGAGCGTATACGAACACGGTAAACATTCCGCCCACAGCAAATGCCCACCAGAACCAGTTCCCGGCCAGTCCGTTCTTGACGATCAACCCCGTCACGGCCAGCGGCGTATCGGCGGCAAATGTCGTGGCCACCATCGAAGTTCCGGCAATCCACCATGGCAACGAACGGCCCGAGAAACAAAAAACTCCGCCATATTTTTGCCAGCACGGAGCCGGCGCTGAAAAAGACTCCAATTGCGAGTGTCACCAGAAAATATCCAACGATGATCGCCCAGTCTATTGTCGTCAGCTGCATGGTTTCACGTATTCAAACAAGGGTTTCTGATCCATTCATTGGAACCGACGAAATTTGGCCACACAATGGGCCCGACCGTGGTGCTGATTGAGTTAATGAATATTGGTGAGCAGTAACCGGTGGGCTAACATTCAGATTTGCTTTTGTGATCGTGTTACCGGCCAGCTTCAAAACGAGCAGCGGGTCCCTTTCAACAGGAGCATCCGCAAACACGAATTTTGTTTACATCAATCCTACAGAGCTAAATCGACATGGACGTCACCGGATCGCCGCGAATTTTGATCACTCGTCTCAGCCATATCGGCGACTGCGTTTTGACACTGCCCGTGTTAACGACGCTTCGCAAGGCGTTGCCCAATGCCTTCATCACCTGGGCGGTCGAATCGCCGTCGCATCAGTTATTGGATCTTCACCCGGACCTTGACGAAACGATCCTGATTCCCAAAGGCTGGGCCGGCAAACCCCGGAATTGGCGCAAGTTGTCGAGCACGCTGAAAGACTATCAGTTCGATGTTGTGATCAATCCACAGGGAATCACCAAAAGTTCAGCCTTGGGCTGGCTCAGCGGTGCAAAACAGCGAATCGGTTTGAAGGGCCGCTGGGGCCGAGAGCTTTCCAAATGGCTGAACAACGAATTGGTGGAAACCAAGTCACCGCACATTGTCGAACGATCAATCGAATTACTCGAAGCCATGGGAATCCCAACTCCGAACAAAAACGAAATCCGATATGGCCTGCCGGTTTGCCCCGAAAGTCGATCATCTCTCCAATCAAAGATGCCAACGAAACCGGCACCCAATCAATTTGCCTTGATCAATCCGGGAGGCTTCTGGCCCTCAAAACGGTGGGAACTGGATCGCTTCGGTTCGGTAGCCAGCTACTTGAAGCGACATCATGACCTGCCGAGCGTCATCGTTTGGGCCGGCGACGAAGAATACGAAATGGCAACCACGATTCATGAGTTCGACAAATCCGCTTCTTTGATCGCTCCCAAAACCAACCTTCGTGAATTGGCCGTACTGGCGAGCCAAGCCCGGTTCTGCATCGCAGGCGACACGGGACCCAAGCATATTGCCGCAGCCATGGGCACACCCTGCATTGGACTTTATGGAACAACGAATCCTGTTGATTCCGGTGCCTTCGGACCTCACCACATCATCCTCCAAAAGTGGTACCAATCCGGTAGCACGCGGAAACGTCGCAAGGCCAACAACGATGCCATGCGTGATACTTGGCCAGCGATGTATTCTCCGCATGTGATCAGATGATCGAAGCCTTGAAACAGGACGAAAGATCGGTGGCCTGAGCAACAATCTCGCTTTCCTTCCGCCGGTCGAACGTCAAAACCGGTGTCCGGACGTTTTCTGGCTGATTCGGGCATTTGCTTTACGCCGGCGCGGCCATCGTTTACCCTGTTTTAGGTTGTGAGCCACAACACTTTCCGGTTGGCTTATGGCAGAGCTATGAAAACGGAAAAAATGTTCGTTGGGCTGACGCCTGGCCGGTCAAACGACACTCCGAATCACAAGTAAAACTTGGCGAAACAACTTGGCAAAGGGACATCCATGAACTCCCCTCAAAGAAAGACTCGTGACCTGGGTGTTCGGCCTTTTGCTGGTCGCCAGCTTGGGATGGATAGGATTCGGCCTGTTTCTGGGGGACGTTTAAGTACGTTCGCTTCGCTCACCGGACGCGGCTCCGCTGCGCCGCTTAACTAAAACGTTAACTGTATATATCGCAACGTCTTGACGTTATAACGCTATGGCGTTAAAGTTGTTCTTGGAGGAAAAATCTATGAGCGACTCATCTAAAAGATCAACAGTCTATTTTGAACCTGAAGTCCATCAAGCCTTGCGCTTAAAAGCGGCCTTTACACACCGATCAGTATCAGATCTTGTAAATGAGGCAGTTCGCAACGTTTTGCAGGAAGACCAGGAAGATTTAGAGGCTTATGACAAAAGAATAAGCGAACCAACAATTACCTATGAAGAGTTACTGAATGATCTAAAGTCTCATGGGAAGCTTTGAAATCATATTCAAGCAGTCTGTGGCAAAGGATTTGCGACAGATTCCGAAAAAAAATGTTGCGAGAATCCTAAAGCGAATTGATTCTCTGAGAGCGGAACCCCGACCTCCTGGAGTTGAAAAGCTGTCCGGTCAGGAGAAATATCGTATCCGACAGGGGGTTTATCGGATTCTTTATGAGATTCGGAATGATGAGTTAATAGTAGTAGTTGTGAAGGTTGGTCATCGGCGTGATGTGTATAGAGTCAGTTAACAAAACGTTCAAGTTCGTTCCGGCCCTGCGGGCCTCCACCGGACGCAAAAATGCTGCGCCTTTTTACGCCGCTTAACTAAAACGTTATCTTAACTGGACAGTACGTACGTCATAGCGTACGATAGCTGCATGAGTACTTTAACCGCTAGTGAAGCCCGCGCCAAACTCTACCGTCTCATTGATGAAGCGGCCGAGTCGCATGTCCCCATTCGAATAACTGGTAAGCGCAACAACGCCGTCCTGGTTTCAGAGAAAGATTGGGCGTCGGTTCAGGAAACAATGTACCTCCTTTCCATTCCTGGCATGAGAGAGTCCATCCGAGAGGGGATGGGTGCCTCTGTCGAAGAATGTGAAACGGAGCTTGATTGGTGAGTTGGAGAGTAGTCTATTCCAGGCACGCTCAGAAAGATGCGAAGAAAATCGCAAAAAGTAACCTTAAGAATAAAACGATAGAGCTCATTTCAATTCTTGAGCAAGACCCATTTCAGAACCCACCACAATTTGAAAAACTGGTCGGTGATTTGGAAGGCGCATATTCCAGAAGAATCAATATTCAACACAGGTTGGTTTACCAAGTCCTTACCGAGGAGCGTGTGGTAAAGGTTTTGCGCATGTGGACACATTACGAATGAAAGATAACAAAGCGTTCAAGTACGTTACGCCAGCAAGCTGGCTTCACCGGACGCCTGACGGCGCCGCTTAACTAAAACGTTATGTGCCTCGGAAACTTCTGTAAGTAATCCAATAATGGTATAGTTATTATACTATGTTTGAATTCGACGATTTAAAGAGCAAGTCCAATTATCGAAAACACGGTATAGATTTCATTGAAGCTCAAGCTCTTTGGAACGATTCAAACTTGTTGGAGATTCCAGCAAAAACTTTAGATGAATCCAGGTTTCTCACAATCGGCATGATTGAGAAAAAGCACTGGTCGGCTGTAATCACATATCGTGATGGAGTAATTAGACTGATTTCGGTGCGACGATCGCGAGATGAAGAGGTGGCATTTTATGAAAGCTAAGACTTTTGAACGTAAATTCGATGAAGGTAAAGACATCACTGATGACTTAGACCTGACCAAGGCACGGCGTCCGCTACAAGAACAAAAAAGAGTCAACGTTGATTTTCCTACATGGATGGTTGAGAGACTGGACAGGGAGGCTAAACGTGTTGGGGTAACCAGACAGTCCATAATCAAAGTCTGGCTAGCTGAAAGGTTGGAACACACGGCACATAACAAGTCATCAAACACGGACACCGGCGATGCCGGTGCCGGTTAATTCAGACGTTATGCCTTTGGTTGACGCATACATATAACGTATTTACAATATATGTATGCTTAAATTTGACTGGGACCCTAAGAAGGACAAAGCAAATCAAAAGAAACATGGTGTTTCATTTGATGAAGCCCAGTCTGTGTTCTTCGATGATTATGCAACTCAGTTCGATGATGAAGAACATTCAGGTCAGGAAGAACGATTTATATTGCTTGGTATGAGTATTAGGCCTCGAGTTCTCGTCGTTTGTCATTGCGAACGAAAATCAGGTTCTATTATTAGACTTATATCAGCACGGAAAGCAACAGCGGCTGAGCGTAAATACTATCGAAGGTGAGAATATGAAGTCTGAATATGATTTTTCAAAAATGAATAGCCGAAAGAATCCATACGCTTCAAAACTCAAGAAGCAAGTTACTATTCGTATGGGTCAGGATGTAATTAGCTATTTTAAAGCAATGTCTGAAGACACTGGTATCCCGTACCAAAGCCTAATTAATTTATATTTGAAAGACTGTGTTTCCAATCATAGAAAAATCAATCTTTCATGGGCAAAGCAGGCATAACAAATCGTTCAAGTTCGTTCCGGCGCTGCGCGCCTCCACCGGACGTAAAAATGCTGCGCATTTCTACGCCGCTTAACTAAAACGTTATGTCTTTTGAATGTGCTTTCCAACATCCATTTGCTCGTGCAAGACACGGATAATTTCTATTACATTAGATTCTCTTGTAATAAACCACATGGGAGCCTTGTTGAAAGCTACGATATCCTGTGAGTACATGCGAACGGTCTTTTCCGATCTTTGGGTTTACCGCAATCAAATTGAAAGCTTCGTCTAGTTGTTTCAAGTAGTGGTTTCTTTGGTTTTTACCCCATTTCAACTCTGTATACTGGCCGATTTGAAGAAGGTCGTATCTGGCTTTCGCAGTTACTTTGAATCTATTACTCACCGACAGTGGTTTCATTCAGTTCTGCAACAATCGAGTCATACGAATAGTCCACAAACCCACTTTGTTCGCCTTCATGCAAGGCTTCCCGGAGCAGTTCCAGCCTGGTTTCGTTTTCTTCCAAAAGCCTCAGACCAGCTCTGACTACCTCGCTAGCTGATCCAAAACGACCATCACCAACCTGCCGAGTAATAAAATTGTCAAAGTGCTCGCCTAATGTAATACTTGTATTTCTTGCCATTGCTTATCCTTGTGATTTATACCAAAATATACCTAAATATGGTACACAGACATAACAAAGCGTTCAAGTTCGTTCCGCCAGCAAGCTGGCTCCACCGGACGCGTGCTGCGCAGCGCCGCTTAACTAAAACGTTATGCGAGCTGAAACACCCATCAATACAATTATTATTTCCATTTCAATTATTGGAATCTTATTGTTTGCCGGATTGGCACTGCCTGGACTAATTGGAAAATCTGATTCTTCCAGAGTTAAAGCGGCTCAGTCACAAATGAGCCGTTTGATTGAGTCCGTCGAGTCGTATAGAACGGACGTTGGGCGACTACCGTCAAACCTCGAGGCGCTGGTTAAGAATATCGATCAGATTGATGACTGGAATGGCCCATATATTAAGAGCAGTTCCCTCATAGACCATTGGGGAACTGGTTATCTCTATAAGTCGTCTGGCACATCATTTGTAATTGAAAGTTACGGTGTAGACAAAAGGAAAGGTAGTGAAGATTACAGCGCAGATTTAGCAACCAATTCTGGTACAAGTGGATAAAACGCATAACAAATCGTTCAAGTACGTTCCGGGCCTGCGGCCCTCCACCGGACCTAAAAAGGCTGCGCCTTTCTGGGCCGCTTAACTAGTACGTTATAGCGCAATGGATTCATGATTGTTAGTTCTAAGAGGATTTAAAAATGGAGTTGAATACATGATGGAAGTTATAAATTTGCCAGGAGCTATTATGGCATTGGGTGTAGTCTTTTGGTTAGCTGGAGGTCATAAGTGGCTTGCTGAAAAGACTCGCCAATTAAAGCTTGATAATGACGCTAAAGAAAACGAGAATTGAAGATAGAAAATATCGAGTTTTATCTGTAACTACAAGCGCAATAACGAGGTGCTCAAACATCATCACAGTAAACTGTGCTTGGACCTCCGTTCCGGTGCTTTGCACCTACACTACGACCGTTTAGTTTGGCGTTATACGAATAGGGCACCAGTAGAATGGAATGGACTATCTTTAAGTCTTTCGACAATCGAGCGCTGGCAGAAATGATGTCCGAGCGCTTTCAGTTGAATGGTGTTCCTACAAAAATCGACTACGGCACGTACAATTCAGGGGTCGATGGGGTGCGGCTGTATGTGCCTCAAAACCTGGTTCACCGGGCGCGCTGGCTGACCTCAGAAACGGCGCTGAGTGATGAAGAGTTGGACTATCTCGCCACGGGTGAATTATCAACTTCGAATGAAAATGGCAATAGCGAATAACAAATCGTTCAAGTTCGTTCCGGCGCCTGCGGCCCTCCACCGGACCCAAAAAGGCTGCGCCCTTTTGGGCCGCTTAACTCAAACGTTATATACCTCAGATTGTGAGTGGTACTAAATAATGGTACTATTCTTAAATGAAGCGAAAGCATCAGAGAACGCTAGAGCAGATTTTCAATCGGCCAACTAGCGGCAATATTCCGTGGAAGGATATTGAGTCTTTGTTCAAAGTGTTGGGAGCGGACATATCTGAAAGAGCAGGTTCCAGAGTTGCGGTAGTGCTCTTTGGTGAAGTTCGAGTATTTCACAGGCCTCACCCCTCGCCCAACACAGTCAAAGGAGCAATTTCCAGTATCCGGAAGTGGTTAGAGCAATATGAGGTGACACCATGAATATTATGGAAGTCGATGGTTACAAGGCAAAAATTGAATATGATTCTGAGCTTGATGAATTTCGGGGAGAAATTCTTGGGCTTAATGGAAGCGCAGATTTTTATGGTAAGAATCCAACGATTCTCAGGCGTGAATTCAAGGCTTCATTAGCTGTATTTCTGGAGGTTTGTGAGGAAAAGGGAATATACCCCACAAAAACATATTCCGGTAAATTTAACCTCCGAATTCGACCTGGGTTGCATAGTAAGATTGCAAACAAGGCTACAGCTGAAGACAAAAGCATAAATCAATGGGTGTCCGAAGTCCTGGAGCATTCGGTAGGTGAGTAAGCCGGTATATAACAAATCGTTAAAGTGCGTTCCGGCACTACGCGCCTCCACCGGACGCAGCTGTGCTGCGCCGCTTAATTAGAACGTTCTGCCGCAATGGCATTTACGGACTCACGATGGATTCGCAGAGCGTTTCGATGGACGCGAATCGTTCTGGTATTGGAAGACTTCCTCTAACCCAATGCCGAACGTCTCCGCAATCAAAAACGCCAACTCAAGCGATGGGTAGTACTTACCTTTTTCCAACGCAATGATGGTTTGACGAGTGATTCCTACACTATCCGCCAGAGCCTGCTGAGTCATCTCGCCAGAGCTGAATCGCAACTCGCGAATACGATTGGAAATCGAGACCTTACGCACTGGCGATTCTCCGATATCCAAATACGATTCCGCCATAGTAGGCGATATTCGCAAAGACGAATGCCGCGAATAGCCAATGAACGGCTGCCATTGCCGTGATCACAGGTATTGCAAAATTCGAGGGCGAAACTTCGCTGCCGGTCGCCTTCACTTGTTGAAACTCACCGGCACCATACAAGGGCATTGAATACATGGCGACGAGAATCCACGTGACCACAGCGAATGCCAGGATGAAGCCAGACCACTTCGCAGCCTGCAGTTCGATTCTATGATCAAGCTCGTCAACCGGTGGAACGTCACCAGTGGTGCGAATTGATCGCGTGGCAATAGCGTTAACGATATGGAATGCCACTAACAATACCGCCAGCCCAATTGCTGATACCCAAAACAGACCAAGCGCAGCCATCGGAAAACGAAAGACAAAAACGAAGTATGGAACGTAAACAAAGCAGATCGAAACCAAACATGCCAACGCACTTTTTTCGTGAAAACTCATGCCGAGACCCTCCCAGAGACGATTGGAATTGATAAACTAGCATGTATACTACACCAGACATTATGTAATGTGAAGCGTACATCGCATGATTCGTCGAGTTGGGAACGAAATTGGCCCAATCCCCCGATTCTTCTCATGGTGAGGATCAGGCGGAACTGTTTCCAAAGCAGGCGGCAGAACCAAGTCGTCAACCGGAGCGACCGGCATCGCGTTTACAAATGGAAAGTCTTGGGCGGTCGCCCGGTTACGACCACCGTTATGCTGCTGACCAGATTCTTGCCAATACCATAATTGGTATATATACTATATTCAGTATGTGGAAAATTCTCGAACACAAGAGCCTTAATAAGCGGTTTAAGACCTTACCCATTGAGATACTGAAGCGATATGAGAAATGGAAAGACATCGTTACCATTAGTGGCCCAGAGGGTCTCGGAGCGATTCGCGGGTTTCGGGATGAATCGCTTGGTGGACAGTGGAAAGGATTCAGATCATCCAGGCTTGGCCACAAATATCGAGTAATTTACAAAATTGAGGCATTGGAAATCCTCATAAAGGTCGTGGACCTGACGCCACATGATTATCGGAAGAAATGACATGAGTAATTTTGAACCTGCAAAAAAAAGAATTGACGTATCCGTTGGTGAATCGGTGAGGATCATTCGTGAACTGCAAGGGATGAGCCAAAATGATTTGGCGAAAATTTCAGGAATTCCTCAATCAACAATATCTGCCATCGAAAACGACCGAATCAATCTAGGAGTTGAACGGGCTAAAACACTGGCAAAAGTGCTTGAATGCCATCCAGCAGTTTTGGTCTTCCCGGGTTGGGAAGTTGAAAGTGCCAACGCCGCATAACAAAACGTTCAAGTTCGTTCCGGCCGCTGCGCGGCCTCCATCGGACGTAAAAATGCTGCGCCTTTTTACGCCGCTTAACTAAAACGTTATATAAAAATGGTCGATCCATGAAATTTCCAGCGAATAAGTCAGAATGGGCGACCGATGTATTTGAGGCACTTGACGAGGCAAAGCGGACTGTCGAATCGAATCGAGACTCAATTTCGATTGAAGCACTGGAGAATCTCTATTTAGAAGCACCCGGTTTGGCTGCTCGTCGCCGAGAAATTAGTGATGAAACCCTCATTAAAGAAATGGCAAGCCACGCAAACGAAGGAATTGAACATGATTTGTCTTTAGCACCAGATTCTAGAAAACTTTGGCGGTTTCATTTTGTTCTTGCTTATATCCAAGCGCATGTTCCGATAGAAATTGTGGATGAATTAGCACTAGATCGAGTTATGGACCACATTAATGATAACTATGATTTGTTCCACATATAACAAAACGTTTAAGTTCGTTCCACCAGCTACGCTGGCTCCATCGGACGCGTGCTGCGCCGCTTAACTAAAACGTTAGGTAGATTATGGATGACCAATTACTAAAAGATCCTGAAGTAAAACTTTCCGAAAAAGTTCTCAGGAATGAATTTGGAAGATGGTATTCCGTATATAATGAATTCGTAACCGAAATACAGTCGGATAGGTTTTCTTTCGGCACAGAATGGCGGTACTACAAGGACGGGAAGGCTTGGCTCTGCAAAATAGTGTACAAGAAGAAAACGGTTGTTTGGTTATCGGCTTGGAAAACGCATTTTAAACTGGGTTTCTATTTTACTGAGAAGAGTGGTGCAGGGATTTGCGAATTGGAAATCCACAAGGGTTTGAAGAGCAATTACGAAAACAACAAGTCGATTGGCAGACTGAAGCCGCTAATAGTGGACGTTAGCAAACAATCACAATTAGGTGATGTCTATGCTCTCCTTAATTACAAAATAGGAAGAAGTACCTAACCAGTCGCTGGTGGTGACGTCGCTCACTGATGCTCGCTCCGCACCACAGCTTTAACATTAGGTAACACTCTGCCGTTGTGGGCCCGGAGAATAAATGATCTAGGCCTCTCAACGATTGAGACAATGGCTTACCCAACATTTGATGACAACAGCGCTACAATCATCCCAGCGCTGTTACCTGAATTGGGGGAACTGGTTCTCCAGAAGACGACAGCCGGAACGTTATCATCCACAGACCTGAACACTCATCTAAGTGACCTGGAAGTTAATTCAGTTGTGGTGTGCGGAGTAAATACCGACGTGTGTGTGGGCCAGACCGCGCGAGAACTTGCGGGTGCTACCTAACAAATCATTAAAGGCGGACGCCGTAAACGGCGCCGCTTAATTCCGACGTTATGTGACGTGGAGATTATATAAACCTGCCACTTCCTGGGCATGTAACATGGGGCGTTATGTTTTGAATCAGAAGGTGGAGAATATGGATAAAGCACTTCAAACAATGATTAATAATATGCCTGAAAAAACGGGTAAGAAACTAGATGATTGGATTCAAATATTAGATAAAGAAAACTTCGAAAAACATTCAATGGCTGTGAATTTCTTAAAAACAGAACATGGAATAACGCATGGATACGCAAATACAATTGTCGCTTTATCTAAAGAGAAAAATGAACCATCCGAAGATTTGGTTTCAAATCAATATAATGGCAAAGAGTCACTTAAACCAATTTATGAAATGCTGATTTCCACAGTAGAGAAATTTGGGAGTGACGTTGTAATTACTGCAAAAAAAGGAAGTGTTAGTCTAATTAGAAAAAGACAATTTGCATTAATAAAACCTGCAACCAAAACAAGAATAGATTTGGGCTTAAAACTAAAAGATGTAGAAGTACAAGGCCGTCTGGAAAATTCTGGACCTTTTGGAACGATGTGTACCCATAGAATACAACTACAAAATATTTCTGATATTGATAGTGAAGTTATTAAGTGGTTGTCAACTGCATATCACAAATCGGTATGATTAAAACATAACAAGGCGTTCAAGTTCGTTCCGGCGCTATGCGCCTCCACCGGACCCAAAAATGCTGCGCCCTTTTGGGCCGCTTAACTAAAACGTTACAGTCAAAAATAACTATTGGAGAACGGCCATGCAGAAAGAAAAAAGGCTCAAGTATTTGAGAGTAGCGCTCTATGTGTTTGGTGCCATTTTTATTGTAGGCGTCCCGGCAATGATGATGGTAATTTGGCCTTCCGGTTGGAGTTGGTCTCCGGCACAACCAGAATATGAACAGATGATTATGGGCATTTATATAACTTTGGGAGTATTTTTAGTTCGTGCTGCGAAAGATCCAATGGCGAATGCGAGCCTCATCTGGTTTACCATTTGGTCTAGTATTGTTCACGCAGGAATCATGCTTGCTCAAGCCATCGTCGATGAAACCGAGCATGCAAATATGTTGGGCGATATTCCGGCGTTATTTTTGGTTGCTTTTGTACTTTGGTATTTAATGCCTAAAAATGATGGTGCGCACTAATAGACTGCTAACAAGTCAATCAACTTCGCGCCTTCGGCGCCGGACAGCTTACTCTGCGCTCCGCTCCGTTCCAGCTGCCGGTTATTGAGGCGTTATGTGTCTGGTTTGAGCTGGTATTACCAAAGTGATACTCTAAACATATGAAAGTTGCAGTATCCATACCAGACCCAATATTTGAAGCCGCAGAACAACTGGCCAAAGAACGAAATATTCCTCGTAGCCAGGTTTTTGCTGAAGCATTGTCAACATATCTAGAGCTGAGAAACTCAGAATCAGTCACAGCGCTTTTGAATGAAATTTATGGTCGAGAGCCTTCCAAGTTGACGAAGCATTGACCAAGGCTCAATTCGATGCAATTAATCATGAAGCGTGGTGAAATTTGGTGGGCATCGTTACCTCCAGCCACTGGTTCGGGGCCAGGTTTTCGCAGACCAGTTTTAGTTGTTCAAGCAAATTCATTCAATCAAAGTAAGATTTCCACCGTCTTGGTGGCCGCAATTACCTCGAATCTTTCTTTGGCTGACGCACCCGGAAATGTTCGTGTTTCCAAGACCGACTCAGGTCTTTCTAAACCGTCAGTTATAAATATTTCACAAGTGATTACCGTCGATAAATCAATTCTGACAGAACGCGTTAAAATGCTGCCTGGCAAGGTATTAGTGCGGGTAGGTGAAGGTTTAAAGCTGGTATTGTGCCTGTGACACATAACTAAAACGTTATGCGCCAACTAGTAGATTGGTACCATCAACCAAAATGGAGGGACTGAATTTATGCCTTATGTAGACGGGTACGTGCTTGCTGTTCCGAGGAAGAACAAGTCAGATTACATTCGGCTTGCTGAAGAATCAGCGGTTGTGTTCAAAGATCATGGTGCATTGTCAGTTGTAGAAAATTGGGCAGACGATGTACCGAATGGTGAGCTTACCTCTCTACCGATGGCTGTTCAGTGTGAGGATGGAGAGGATGTTGTTTTTTCGTGGATTACCTGGCCATCTCGAGAAGCTCGGGATGCAGGCAATAAAGCAGCAATGGAGGATCCTCGATTGCAGGGTTGGGATATGAGCAAAATGCCCTTTGATGGTAAGCGGATGATATTCGGTGGGTTTGTCACCATTGTTGAGCGTTAGCTTTCCAATTCTTTTCAACCGCTCGCATAACAAATTCATTCAAGGCGGACGCCCTAAAGGGCGCCGCTTAATTCGAACGTTATGCCTCACCGAGGAGATTGATATGTCTACTAGATCGTTTTCTTTCAGTGGTGGCGACAGCGGACAATGGAGAGTCAAGTATAACGAGTACCGCCCTTATGACGCCCTGGGACGCATCCCACCGGCCATGTACGTGAGGAATTTAAAGCTGGAAAACTCTAGTTTAGAACTGTAACCCTTGGGGGGAAGCTTACGCTAAGATTCAATCAGCGCCGGACACCAGATTGGAGGATTACCTATGAAAAATTCCCAAGACCCTACAGACACCATCCGGCGACATGCCATGCAGTTACCCGGTGTCACGACAGGGACCTCATGCAATCAGAGCGCATTCAAAGTTGGTAAAGGCACATTTCTGTTTATTGGTCCTGGGCCGAAAGGGATAGGATTTAAGGCTATGTTCAAGCTCAGGAATTCGATGCCCGAGGCGTTGGACCTCGCCGAGCGGGATCCGAAACGGTTTGAGGTGGGGTCGACTGGTTGGGTGACAACCCGTTTCACAGTCGAGGATCCATTGCCCAGTCAGATATGGGAAAGGTGGTTGTCAGAGTCCTATGATGTGACCCATGGGCCTAACTAGAACTGAACGATGCTCCGCAACTTCGCTTACCTCGTCTTTGAATTTCATAGAAGCCTACCGCTACCCTGGGTGTACAAAGGTAAGTGATACTGAGAAAATTAATGACGTGCGATTTCAGAGAATGCAGTGGGTCATCTCAACATAGCTATAACGTTATGCATCGGAGTAAGGCTTACATGCCATTAGCCCTAACAATATTCGCAGTGATCATCTTTGTGGCATCGGTCTCCAGCGTGCTGTTCCCGGCAGAGCTATTGTTAAGTGCCCGTGAGATGATTGTCGGCTCGGGTGTATGGTGGGCTGCCGGTGTGCGCTTGATTCTCGCTGTCTTGTTGTGGTTTTCTGCCCCGGTGTCCCGCACGCCAATCACATTCAGGGTCTTTGCCATATTGGCCCTTTTGGGCGCTATATTAATTGTGGTTATGGGCTCTGAGGATACACTTCAGCTCGTCGACTGGTTGGCTTCCTGGCCACTTTGGGGTATCCGGCTGGTATCTGCTGTGGGTGTGGCATTTGGGGTTTTCTTACTTTGGTCTGTAACGCGAAAGCGGGATGATGCCCGACAGGTCGCGTAACTCGATTACCTTCTGGGTAGTTGCCAGTGTTCTGCTGCATCGCAACGGAAGTGGTTTTCTTTTTGCTAAGCGCATTCCACTTTAAATTAAGCTCAAATCCAAAGTGTTAACAGAGCTTACAGGTGAGGAAATGTAACCATGCAGATCCCCGGTCACGGCACATTCGCCATCTTCATCCAGGGCGGAAGTCATCACGGACACTGGCGGCGGTAGCCGGAAAAGGACACTGAAGTGAAAATTGTCAATCTTCTTATTGTTGCGATTATTGCGTTACTGAGCATCGCGGCCGGTCTTGCCAAAGTCATGCAAACACAACAGGAAATGGAGTTTTTGGAGGGTCTTGGTCTGAGTTCAGCTCTAATTGTGGTGTTCGGCCTCATTCAGATTGCAGGAGGTCTTTTACTTGCCCTGAAAAAAACAAGAATGTTGGGCGCCATATTGGTTATGTCAGCACTGGTCGTATCAGCTGCATTAATTTTTATGGGTGGCGATTTACAGTTTGGCTTGTTTTCATTAGTACCTATTGCGTTAACAGGTGTGATTATTTACCAGGCAGCGAGAATCACTCATAAATAAAAAGTTGGCAGCAAGTCATTCAAATGAACGTTATTTCCCACCTTACAGGCTTGAATATCCCCTTGGATGGCAAGGCATCGCTCTGAGTGAATACTGTTTTAGAAAGCCGTCTATTAAGATATCCTGTGTCACTTCTTTATGCGACCCGGCGCTATGGTAAAGGTGGTTGTGGTGTCATCAAAAACTTTTTTCCTCGTGGCAGCAGATGCCGTTTTGTTCACCCATGTTCTATTCGCGTTATTTGCCGTTGTCGGTTTATTGCTTATCTTTGCGGGCAAAGTTTTTTCCTGGTCCTGGGTAAGAAACCCCTGGTTCAGGCTGGCTCACCTGATAGGTATCGTCATTGTCGTTCTCCAGGCATGGCTGGGAATGATCTGCCCACTCACTACCTGGGAAATGGAACTGCGCTCCAGGGCTGGTGAGGCGGTATACGCGGGCTCGTTTATCGCTCACTGGTTGCAGGAACTGTTGTACTATCAAGCACCGGCATGGGTTTTTATCGCATGCTATACAGCGTTTGGTTTGTTGGTCATTTTGAGTTGGGTTTGGGTTCGTCCCAGGCCATTTGACGGCGTCAGGTAAAGAATGGAGATCTGCATGGTTCCAATGTCAAAGCAGAAACAATTCCTCGGACTTATTGGCTGGTTTGTTTTAAGTTTCGCAGCATCAGCTGTCGGCGCGGTTGCGTCAATACAGGCCCAATCGTTCTATGGTCAGTTAGCGCAGCCTGCGTGGGCACCGCCTCCCTCAGTATTCGGGCCGGTCTGGACCGTCCTGTACGCCCTGATGGCCATTGCCGCCTGGCTGGTTTGGCGCTCCGGGGGTTTCCGCAGCCAGCGCTTCGCGCTCTCGCTATTTCTGGTACAGCTCGCACTCAATGCCTTGTGGAGCTGGCTTTTCTTTGCGTGGCACAGCGGTGCGCTGGCATTCGCTGAGATCGTGCTGCTTTGGCTCTTTATTGTTGCCACCCTCGTATCCTTCTGGCATGTACGCCCAATTGCCGGCGCGCTGCTCATTCCATACCTGCTATGGGTCAGTTTTGCAGCAGCCCTGAACTACACATTGTGGCAGCTCAACCCCCAGATTCTGGGTTAGTGGCGAGATATCTGTCGCGGGTCAATCCGACTGCAGGGCAAGCACCGGATTGAGCCGGGCCGCCGACACCGCCGGGTAGACGCCAAAGCCCACGGCGATTGCCACGCAAACCAGCACGGCGACCAGGATCACCAGCAATGACCAGGCGACGGCCCAGCCGGCAAAAGTCGCTATCGCATAAGCCAGGGCGATACCGAGCAGCACACCTATACCGGCCCCAATCAGGGCGATGACACAGGCCTCGACCAGGAACTGCCTGACGATGTCTGTTTCCCTGGCGCCGATGGCGCGCAGCAAACCGATTTCTGATTTACGTTCCATCACGCTGGCCAGCATGATGTTCATGATGCCGATGCCGCCAACCAGCAGTGATATGCCCGCTACGGCCGACATCACGATGGTGAAAATACGCTGTGTCTGCTGGTGTTGGGCCAGCAAACGTGCCGGCACGATTACCTGGAAGTCGTTCTGCTCTCCGTGTCTGCGGCTGAGCAATTGCCCGATGGCTTGCGAAGCGTGCCCGGGCGCCATCGTCGTGTCCAGACGGATTTTGAGGGAATCGAGTTCTGATCCAAGTTCTTCCCGTTTCAGGCGTGCCAAACCGGTCTGCAATGGCAAGTACACGTGCTGGCTTTCGCCACCGATTTCGCGTCCCTCGAACTTGTTATTTGACAAGCTGCCGGTCGCGCAGGACGGCCACGACTTCCAGCCACAGGTGATTGACCTTGATGTGCTTGCCGATGGCGTTGCCATTTGGGAACAGGTCGCGGGCCGCGCCGCTGCCCAGCACGGCGGACTGGGCAAATTGAAGGTCGTCGTCCGGTCCGAGCAGGGTTCCCTGGTCTGCCTCCAGGCTGGAGAGCCTGAAGTATTCAGGACTCACAGCGTATACGTCTGCATCGCTTTGCCCTTCCCTGCTGAAAAGGCTCCAGGTGCGAAAACGGCGGCTGCCGGCCCAGGCTTCTGCAAAAGGAAGCGTTTCTGCAATAGCCTCGGCATCCCGCACGCTCAGCCCGGTGGAGTATTTACGCACTTCTTTCAGCGATTCGCTGTCCAGTTCCCGGGCTTCGACAATCAGGTTTCTCAGCCCCATGCCCTCGATCAGTTCCAGTGCCTGGCGCTTGCCGCCCTCGCTGACCGCCAGCATCGCAATCACCGCGCCGACGCCGAACACCATGCCGAGCAGGGTCAGCGCGGTGCGTAATCGATGGTGCCCCAGTTGGCCCAGTGCCTGGCGGACGTCCAGGCCGATGTTGATAAGGTGTTGGCGCATCATCAACGATCCGGCGGGGTGACCAGGCTGATACGCTCACCGGATTCGACCCCGGAGGTCAATTCGACCAGGTCCGGGCTACGCAAGCCGAGGCTCACGCTGCGCTGCTCTGTGGAGCGGCCGTTGACGACGAAAACATACGCCTCATCCATGTCGCCATGAATGGCCTGCACCGGCACAACGATACTGTCATCGATCGCGCCAGTAATGATTTCCGCCCTGAGCCGGCTGCCGACCCGCATGATGTCAGGATCGACCTCATCAATCGTGGCGTCAACGCTGAAAAATTTCTGCGGGTCCGTGCGATTCCGGGGGCTGGCCACCGGGGAAACGTCGGTAACGCGCGCAGTGAATTCCCGGTCAGAGGCCGCGTCCAGCCGTAACCGCACCAGCTGTCCCTGCGCCAGCCCGACGGCATCAGTTTCGGGAACATACAGCCGGGCTGTGACTTTGCCGCGGACCGGTAGACAGGCCTATAGGCATCCCTGGATAGACCGTTTTTCCCTTGCCCAGCTTCTGGCCCCAGCCCGTTCTGGCATAGACAAACGTGCCGTCCGCCGGGCTTCTCAACTCCATCATGCCGCAGCGCGATCTCCTGCTTCTCCAGCTTAGAGAGTTCACCCTGCCTTTCAGCCATGATCAGGTTCTGTTCAGCCCGTGTGCGCTGATCCAGCGTGTCGAACTGCCAGTCAAGAAAGTCGGCTTCCACGTCCAGGTACTCCACGTCCGCCAGCGCGTCAATCATTTCGTTGCGGCTCATCAATATATCGGGAGCGTTGGCAAATGATTCCGAGATGTTCCTTTCGCCATCTACGCGCAGTGATTCGTGATCAATCCGGTCGCGTTCCAGCCTGCCATCGCGCTCGGTATCCTTTAGTTTGAATTCCGATTTGGCGACATTGAGCGTCGTGCTCTCGCGGTCGAGCCGCACCTGCACATCGTCGAACCGTGCAATGACGTCGCCTTTGCGTATGTCAGAAAATTCCGGCGCCATCCAGGAAATGTTGAACGACGTGCGGATCGAGGCTGGCAAAGCGATCGGCATTGATTCCGAAGCAACCAGTTCACCCCGTGCCCGCACCCTGAATTCGATGTCCTTCTGGTCCACGGTAACCGCCGGTAACGTTGTTTCGGACACACCGCAACCGGCAACGAGTGCGGCGGCAATAGATATCGCAATGGCGGGTTTGAGGAAAATTGAACGCTTCACATCGCTACCTCTTCACCCGGCTCCAGGCCGTCCTCGACGATATGCATTCCGGCGCTTTCCCGGCCCACACGTACCGCCCGCCACCCGTCACCCCTGACGATTACACCTGGTTTTCCATCCCGGTACCGTAGGGTCTCGTCGGGAACAGCCAGCGCATTTCGCTCGGTGTCTACTACGATGGTGAGCTTTGCCGAGACGCCGGGCCTGAGTTGCGACATGACCTCCTCCGGCAGAGTCACGGTGACGTCCCGCACCATCGCCTGGGAGTACTGTGACTGGCGGCGCACGATGCTGGCTACGGAGATGACGCGGCCTTCGAGCAGCCCGCCGGCGGCGTCAATTTCGATCTCGGCCAGCTGCCCAACCGCCAGGTGAGCGGCCGCATACTCAGGCACTTCGGCCTGAACTTCCAGGCGGGTATCATCGGCGAGTTCGACAACGATGATCCCGGGGTTGACGCTGTCGTTGACATCCAGTTTCTGTCCCTGCCGGTCGGTGCCTACGATGACCAGCCCGTCTCTGGGCGCCAGGATCGTGAAGGATTCGAGCTCTTTCTGCGCTCCCGACGACTCGCTCTCCAGGCGGCGAATATCGGCTTCCAGTTCTGCGCGCTTGGATTTTCGGACGGCTTCGACCAGGTCGGTCCGCTGCTGCTCTCGGCGGTATAAATCCTGGGCTATAGCGTTTTCTTCGAGCAGTTTGTTGTATTCCAGGCTGGCATACAGTTCTGCATCGGTGTCGACTTTCCGGGCCGCTTTTTCGGCCTCGCTTTTTGACTCGGCCAGGCGGACTTTCTCCTGTTCGACCTCACTCGCCTGTATTTCAAAAAGGGATTCCAGTGCGGAGCGTTTGGCGTTCAGTTCGGCAGTGAGAGTTCTCACGCGGTCATCGGTTGCGCTGGCATCGAACTGCGCCAGTACGCCGCCTGCCTTGACACGTGAGCCCTCGCGCGCCAGCTTGGTGATGGTGATTCGCCAACTCTGGCTGGGCGGCGGCCCAAAACGCAGTGCATTGGCCGAGCGCACGACGCCGCTTGCATCAACGGTAACCGGGCGGTCCTGCGCCTGCACGGAAAACCATTGTTCCGCGGACACCGGACCGGGCAGTGATATAAGTGCGAACAGGGCCATCAGGCGGATCATAGTCCTGCCTCCCCGGCGACTACTTCACCCATGACGCTCATACCCGGCATCACTCCATCCGGCATGCCGGAGACCGGCTTTGCATAGGCCTCGAAGTAGCCGCTGTCGCTCCAGTCCTGCTTCTCGGTGGCCTGGCTGGAGGTCCAGCTCACCACGGCCTCGAAAGGTGTCGATCCCTGGGCATCGGCGACAATAGCCACCCGCTGACCGACGCGTACCTTGAGAGAGTCCGCCTCGTGAACCCAAAAACGGACCTGCAGATCTTCACGGCTGGCAATTGCAGCCACTTCAAACCCGGAATACAGCGTTTCTCCCGGGAAGACTTTTCTTCCGGTAAACCGGTTGTCCCCATAAATGATGAAGCCGGGCTTTTCCGCACTGATCTGAGTGGCCTTCAAGGCGTTGCTGATGCGTTCGTAACTGGCTTGCGCCTTGCGTACTTCCAGCCGGGTTTCCTCACTCACGTCTTCGAGCTCTACCCGCTTGTTAAGCAATACGGCCTGTGCCCGAATCCGGGCTTTTCCGGCTGTTTCCAGCGTCAACTGGTAGCGCTCGTAATCGAGTCGGGGAATAGTGGATGCAGGAATGACAGCATCCATTTCGGCCAGCCTGACAGCAGATTCGGCACTTGCCAGTTCCCGCTCGGCGTCCAGCAATTCCAGTTTGAGCTCATCGATGCGGCGCGCTGCGGAAAGCCTTTGTTTTTCGAGCTCCGTACGGGCCTGTTCCTCCTGCCAGATCAGGTCGCCGGGGTCGAGTCTCACGACCAACTCACCGGCCTCCACCTCGCTGCCTTCAGGCGCCATCCATTCGATGCGTCGTTGCCAGGCGCCAGGCAGGGACGGCATCTCGATGGTCTGAGCCTTGACGTCTTCCACCACGCCGGTGAGCAGCGGTCCGGCCGTGACCTGGTTCCAGGTGAGCAGAACCAGCAGGCTAATGAGGTGCCGAATCATGTTCAATTTTTCCATCTCTCATCCGGATGAGGCGGCTGGCATGAGCGGCAATCTCCTCCTCGTGGGTCACCATCAGGATGGTCTGACCCTGCTGGTTGATTTCTTCGAACAACTCCATGATCTCCTGGGAGGTTCGGCTGTCGAGGTTGCCGGTAGGTTCATCCGCGAGCAAAAGGGGCGGGGCGCTGATCAGGGAGCGCGCGATAGCTACGCGCTGGCGCTGGCCGCCCGACAGCTGATTGGGCCTGTGGTCGAGCCTGTCTGAAAGACCCAGGCGGTCCAGCAGTTCATCAGCCCGCTGGCGGGTTTCCCCAATGTCTGCTTCGCTGTATCGCAGAGGAAGTAAAACGTTTTCCCTGGCAGTCATCCGCGGAAGCAGGTGAAAACTCTGGAAAACAAAACCAATCTTGCTGTTTCGAATGCGTGAGAGTTCGTCGTCACCCAGGGCTGCCACTTCAAGGTCGAGAAACCGATACTTGCCGCCGTCCGGCGTATCGAGGCAGCCAATGATATTCATCAGGGTAGACTTGCCTGAACCCGAAGGGCCCATCACGGCCACGAAATCGCCCGTGTTGATTTTCAGATCAACATCATCCAATGCATTTACCAAGCTGTCGCCGACATGGAATTGTCGGCACAAACCAGTGGTTTCGATCATGACTGGTGTCATTACGTTGACAAAGCTCTCGTTGCGGCTGTTAATGTGGGTGTACTGTACAGTATTTGTACAGGTATGAATAGCTTGATCAACTCAACATCAAGGCCAGCGCTAACCAAACCTTGCCGGGAGTTGCGAGCCGGGTTGTGGCTCAATCCCTGAAGCTCTTCTTCATCCAGCGGGACGCGAGAATCAGCATGATCGGGGTGATCATGGCGGTCAGGCCGTACCAGAGCCACATGGTTCCGCTGTCCTGTATGCCGTCCTCGGGAACGTAGTGCATCAGGAACCATCCGGCGTACAGGCCGGTGATCATCTTGGTCAGGAACCAGGGCAGCCGCGCGACGCCCAGGTAAGCGCCCATTTTGTCCTCGGGCGCCGTTTCGGCGACGTACTGCAAAAAGCGTGGCTGCCAGATGGCTTCGCCGAAGGTCATGA
Organism: uncultured Gammaproteobacteria bacterium; assembly: GCA_963759035.1. GTDB lineage: Bacteria > Pseudomonadota > Gammaproteobacteria > Xanthomonadales > SZUA-36 > JAHEFT01. The sequence goes on along the minus strand of CAVWXL010000009.1, from coordinate 33,852 downwards.
GCACGATGTAGCTGGCCAGCATCGGCACGCTCGGCCCGAACGCCAGCAGGAAAGTCGGCGCTGCCATGATGGTTGTACCGACCACCATCAGCTTGTAGACGTTGGTCTTGCGGGTTGCCGCTGCAACGATCGGCACCAGGATGAAGATCAGCAAGGGGTTGAAATTTACGGCCACCTCGAAGTTGGCGCCCAGCCAGGTCCCTTCATAGGCCCTTTTGACGTATAGCGGTAGGGTCAGGTACTGGTGTGCGAACAGGGTCTGTACCGGAATCAGCACGAAAATGAAGAACGCGAACCGTGGATCGGCCATGGGATGTTCGCGCAACCACCGCCCAATCTGTTTTGGCCAGCTCAGACGCGGGTCTTTCGTCTTTGTCACGACCTCCCCGTCGTTTTCCACCGTCTCTCCGCGTTCCATGCGGGCCGAGGCAATGGCTTCGGCCATCGTCCGCTTGTTCAGGATCACAGCTGTGATGAGCAGCGCGACAAGGGTCAGCCCGGTAAACACCCAGTAAAGGCCGCCAATTCCGATGGCCCGGCGAACCGGGCCGAGGAAGGAAAGCAGCCAGCCGCCGAGATTCATCAGTGCGTAGAGCATGGCAAAGCCCATGGCAGAGGTTTTTTGCGAGGTCACCTGGCGGACGATGGAGTACGAAGCAGGCTCATACAGGCCATAGCCGAGCAGGATGATCCCGATGCCCGTCAGCAGGGTCAGGAAAGCCGGTGACAGGGTGCCTTCCGTAGACAGACCCATGGTGCCCGACGCGGACAGAACCGCACGGCCAATAAGAAGGATGGAAAGGGCGATGAGCAAGCCGCGCCGCGTACCCCAGCGGTCGACCAGTCCGCCGAACAGGAACTGGCTGAAGGTGATGCCGCCGGCCAGGATCGTGACCACCCATCCCGCATGAATCTCGTTGGTGCCTATGTTTTCAATGCAGTAAATGACAAGGTAGTTCAGGATCCCGAAATACAGGAATCCTTCAAGGAAGTACTGCAGGTTATTGCCCCACAGCGGCCGTGGTGCGCGGGCGGCATCAATGAATGGCTGCACGATTTCGCGCAGCGGGTGGGGTGTGGTCTGAGCTGTCAAGTTGTCATTGTCCGCCGTATTGTTCATCGTTGGCAAGCCCGGGATTTACGATGCAGTCGGCCGGACGGTCGCGTTAGTTGAGTATCAACAGGTTTGCTACACGCTCCCACACCGTTGCGCCAGCGGGTAGAATAGTTCTTTTGCCTCGCGGGAAAATCTGCATGACCGAACAACGCTTCACCGGTACCGACCGTTACGTCGCCACCGAAGACCTGATGACCGCCGTAAACGCTGCCGTGACGCTGGGGCGCCCGATCCTGATCAAGGGCGAGCCGGGCACCGGCAAGACCCAGCTGGCGGAGGAGATTGCGCGCGGGCCTGGACCGCCCTTTGCTGCAGTGGCACGTCAAGTCCACCACCAAGGCGCAGCAGGGCCTGTACGAATACGATGCGGTGGCCCGGCTGCGCGATTCGCAGCTCGGTGACGAGCGGGTCCACGACATCGCCAACTACATCGTCAAGGGGCCGCTGTGGGAGGCCTTCGAGCAGGACGTCCAGCCGGTTTTGCTGATCGATGAAATCGACAAGGCGGATATCGAGTTTCCCAATGACCTGCTGCGTGAGCTCGACCGGATGGAGTTTTATGTCTACGAAACCCACCAGACCGTGGTTGCCAAACACCGCCCGATCATCGTCATCACCAGCAACAATGAAAAAGAGTTGCCGGATGCCTTCCTGCGGCGCTGCTTTTTCCACTACATCCGGTTTCCGGACGCGACACCATGCGCGATATCGTCGAAGTGCATTACCCGGGCCTGAAGAAGGAACTGCTGAGCGAAGCGCTGAATGCGTTTTTACGGATTGCGCGACGTGCCCGGCCTGAAGAAAAAGCCCTCCACGTCAGAACTGCTGGACTGGCTCAAGCTGTTGCTGGCAGAGGACGTTCCGCCGGAGGTGCTGTCCGGCGATGACCGGCGCAAGACGCTGCCGCCGCTGCACGGTGCCCTGCTGAAGAATGAGCAGGACGTGCACCTGTTTGAGCGATTGATTTTCCTGAACCAGCGCGAAGGCCGCTAGGCCACCGGAAAGCGGTTCAGAGTCATGCTGATACAGTTTTTCTTCATGTTGCGAGATGGCGGGCTCAAAGTTTCCATCACCGAGTTCCTGACGCTGCTGGAGGTGCTGGAGAAGCGTATCGCGGGCTACAGCGTTGAGGAATTCTACTACCTGGCGCGTGCCTGCCTGGTCAAGGATGAAGCATTACTACGATCGGTTTGATCGCGTATTTTCAGAGCATTTCAAGGGAATTAAAGCACTTTTTGGCGAAGATGAAGCCGATATTCCCGAAGAATGGCTGCGCCGGCAGTTCGAGCGTTTGCTTGTCGGAGGAGGAAAAAGCACAGATCGAGTCCCTCGGTGGCTGGGACCAGCTGATGGAGACGCTGCGCAAGCGCCTGGAAGAACAGCAGGAGCGCCACGAAGGCGGCAGCAAGTGGATCGGCACCGGCGGCACCTCGCCGTTTGGCGCCTATGGCTACAACCCGGAAGGCATCCGTATCGGGCAGGAGGGTTCGCGTCACCGGCGTGCCGTGAAGGTCTGGGACAAGCGCGAATTTCGCAACCTGGATGACTCGCTGGAACTGGGCACGCGCAACCTGAAAGTGGCTCTGCGCCGGTTGCGCCGCTTTGCCCGCGAAGGTGCGGCGGATGAACTGGATCTGCCGGACACGATCGAATCAACGGCCCGTAATGCCGGCCTGCTGGACATCAAGATGGTGCCGGAGCGGCACAACGCAGTGAAGGTCCTGCTGTTCCTGGATGTCGGCGGCTCGATGGATGACCACGTCCGGGTCTGCGAAGAACTGTTTTCAGCGGCCCGCGGTGAGTTCAAGCACCTGGAGTATTTCTACTTTCACAACTGCGTCTACGAGGGCGTCTGGAAAGACAACGCCCGCCGCCACGCCGACCGCACGCCGCTGATGGATGTGCTGCACAAGTACTCCGCCGACTACAAGCTGATCCTGGTGGGTGACGCCACCATGAGCCCTTACGAAATCCACTACCCCGGCGGCAGCGTTGAGCACTGGAACGAGGAAGCAGGCGCGGTCTGGATGCAGCGCCTGCTGGAAACCTATCCGAAAGCCATCTGGCTGAACCCGGAACCCCAGCAACGCTGGGAATACACACCCTCGATCCGGATGATGTCTGAGTTGATGGAAGAGCGTATGTACCCGCTGACCGTCAGCGGCCTGGAAGAAGGCATGCGCTCGCTGGGCTGATTTGCGTTTGAAATTCAGCCATACTGATATGTAGAAAACCTGACCGAGGTATCAATCTTGGATAATCCGACGACTCTGCTTGTGGCGATCATGTACGTCACCATCGTGGCGACCGGGTTGGTCAATATACTAATGACCCTGTCGGAAATTGTTGGCGGAAAACGACGTGCCGATCCGGTACACACCGGCTGGATTGTTTTGATCCTGCTCGCTTATTTCAGTTTCTTCTGGGAAACCACGGCGATTCTGGACATCGAAGGCTGGAATTTCCTCTCGTTTGTCAGCTTCATTATCGGGCCAGTCATCCTTTTGTTTGCGACCAACCTGCTGCTCGCGCCGAATGAAGATGAACCGGTTGCGATGATGGATCAATACTACTTCGAACAGAGCGGACGGTTTTTTCTTCTGTTGTCGCTGGTGCAGGCATGGACGATTGGTCTGGATGTTGTGTTCGACAGCGTGGGCATTGCAACCTACCTGACCGGAGCCATCTGCATCTTGTTCCTGGTACTGATGGTTTCGAAGAATTACAAGGTTCACCTCATCGGTCTGACTGTTGTCGGCATGGCGTTCCTGGCGCGGATCGCCCTGCAGATGATCTAGGCTGCTCCGGTAATTAAGGTATCGGAAATTCACTTTTAGCCTGCTTTTCCCGTAAAGTGGTGACATTGCGCATTAGCGCTGATTACAGGATTCTTTTTTCATATGACCATTCTTCAAGATAGAAAAAGCGCTTATACACGCGAAGATCTAGAGCTCTGCGGGACGGGCGGTTTATTTGGCGAGGATACGGGCAAGCTTCCCAGGGGGAACATGCTGATGATGGACCGTATTGTCGATATCAACGCGGACCGTGGCGAACACGGAAAGGGAAGCATTGTTGCCGAATTTGATATCAATCCCGAGCTGTGGTTTTTTGACTGCCACTTTGACCGGGACCCGGTTATGCCGGGGTGCCTGGGGCTGGATGCCCTGTGGCAGCTGTGCGGCTTTTTTCTTTCCTGGTCGGGTTGTAAGGGAAAAGGCAGAGCACTGGGTGTAGGCAATGTGAAATTTACCGGCCAGATCTTGCCTTCGGCCAAAAAAGTGACCTACGAATTGAACATGAAACGAGTGATCCTGCGCAGATTGAGCATGGTCATTGCAGATGGCACAGTGGCCGTCGATGGACGGGTCATTTACACCGCCGAGGACCTCAAGGTCGGGCTTTTCCTCTCTACAGACAGTTTTTAAGGTAACGAATTATGCGACGGGTTGTTGTTACGGGTATGGGTATTGTTTCTTGCCTGGGGAATACAAAGGAGGCCGTTACAGATTCACTGCGGCATAGTAAATCAGGCATCAGCTTCAACGAACAATTCCAGGAGGTGGGGCTGCGCAGCCAGGTAAGTGGTTCGGTCGACATCGACCTGGTTTCATTGATTGACCGCAAGCACAAGCGGTTCATGGGGGATGCTGCCTGCTACGCCTACGTTGCGCTGCAAAGGGCGATTGAAGACGCGGGCCTCGACGACGAGGTTGTATCGAATGTACGCACCGGGCTGATTGCCGGTTCGGGTGGTGCATCCAGTGCAAACATCGTGTGGGGCGCCGATACCTTGCGCCAGAAAGGTGTGCGCCGGGTCGGACCTTACCTGGTCCCACAGACCATGAGCAGTACCGTTTCAGCCTGCCTGTCTACTCATTTTGCCATCAAGGGTCTGAACTATTCAGTCACTTCGGCCTGCGCTACCAGCACGCACTGCATCGGTGTCGCAATGGAGCAGATTCAGTGGGGTAAGCAGGACGTGATATTCGCCGGGGGTGGTGAAGAAAATGACTGGAGCCTGGCCATGATGTTTGACGGCATGGGTGCATTATCAGCGGGCAACAACGATCACCCCGAGTTGGCTTCACGGGCCTATGACGCGGCACGTGATGGCTTTGTGATTGCGGGCGGCGGCGGCATGCTGGTGCTCGAGGAACTGGAACACGCTCTGGGCTCGCGGCGCCAAAATCTACGCAGAAATCGTTGGCTACGGAGCCTCCTCAGATGGGGCCAACATGGTGGCGCCTTCCGGCGAAGGTGCGGTGCGTTGTATGCAACAGGCGATTGACACGGTGGACAGTCCGATCGACTACATCAATACACACGGTACCAGTACTCCGTTGGGCGACATCGCCGAGCTGGGGGCCATGCGGGAGTTATTCGGCAGCGACATGCCGCCGTTCAGTTCCAGCAAATCGCTGTGTGGTCATTCGCTGGGTGCAGCCGGCGTACAGGAAGCCATCCACTGCCTGTTGATGCTGGAGCATGACTTCATGGCGGCCTCAGCCAACATTACCGAACTGGATCCTGATGCAGAAGGCTTACCTGTTCTGCTGGAAACCAGGGAACAGGCGGGGCTGAACACGGTAATGAGCAACAACTTCGGCTTCGGCGGTACCAATGCTTCGATCGTTTTCCAGCGCTTCCGGGTGAATTAATCCGAATTAACCGGGTCAGCAGAGTGTCGGATAAGCGACTGGGAACGGCCAGGGATTCTATGCGTAATTTGTTGATGGTAGTGGTTTGGGTGATGGCCTGTGCGAGCGGCTATCTGCATGCGGCCGAACCCGAAAAGCAGGCCCTGTTCTGGGTCGAGCGCAGCAAGAACGCCAATATCATTCAGTACGATGCGCAAATTGGGCCGGACGGCAAACTGTACCGCGATGAGCCTGTAGTGGGCTACTGGATCCGGCTGGCCAAAGAGGGCCAGGTTGAGGAAATGTCCTGGCTGCAGTGGATTTTCGCGTTCGGTTTTGACATTGACTTGAGCGAAGACGGCAACAGCGCAGAGATGATTATGCGCGGCGGCAAGGACAGGCCCATTACCATCAGGCAGCAAGGTGACCGGTATTGTGCCGTCCTGATGATGGAGGGGGCTCCCGCCTGCATTGAAAAGGCTTATATAAAGGCCAAACGCAAAGCACTGAGTTTCAAGGTTTACTACCTGGATTTCTGGGGTTTCGATACGGCGACGGGGGAGCGCCGTTACGAAAGAATCGTCCCGGACTAGCTTCGCGGCATCAGCTCCATGGCGGCGATGACCGTCGCCTCCACCCCTGACTTGACGCTGGGCCCAGGCTCGACTTTGAAGAAGGGCGAGTGGTGAGGGGGAGCTTCATCCATTTTATCTTCAGGTGTACCGCCCACCGAGAAATAAACCCCTTTCACACCCAGGCCCGGTTGTACGAAGTAGGAGAAGTCTTCTGCAACCATGCCCTCACGGGGGAAGGAGACCAGGTATTCAGCACCCATTTCGCGGTTCACGGCTGAAAGTACCCGTTCAGCAGTTTGCCTGTCATTGATCGTGGGTGGAGTGGTCTCAACGGACGACCGGTGTACTTCCGGTAGCAGATCCTCAGGCAAGCCAAACGAGCGTCCTACTCCATCGGCAACGCGGTCGATACCATCCAGCAATTGCAAACGAACTTCAGGATCATTGGATCTTACAGTCAGTTGCATTTCAACCCGCCTGCCGATGATGTTGTGCTTGGTTCCACCATGAATGGCGCCCACGGTGATCACACCGGGTTGCAAGGGTGCGATGGTGCGGCTGACCACGGACTGCAGGGTCACCACAATCTGTGAGGCGACCAGTACGGGGTCAATACCCATGTGCGGATAGGCGCCGTGGGTGCCAATGCCGTGAACAATGATATCGACTGCATCAGAGCTGGAGGCGACAGCATCAAGGGGGATTTCGATCTTGCCGGAGGGCAGGCCGGAACTCACGTGGAAAGCCAGGGCGTACTCCGGCTTCGGAAAGCGTTCGTACAGCCCATCCTCCAGCATCGCCCGGGCACCTGAAATGCGTTCTTCAGCCGGTTGCCCAATCAGCACCAGCGTACCTGACCACTGGTCCCGGAGTTCGGCCATCTGGCGGGCTGTGCCTATCAGTGCAGTTATGTGAACGTCATGGCCACATGCGTGCATGACCGAAAACTTCTTGCCGCTGGCATCCACCTGGGTGGCCGTGGAGGCGTAGGACAGCCCGGAGTCTTCTTCCAGGGGGAGGCCATCGATGTCTGCCCGGATCATCACGACCGGTCCCGGTCCGTTTTCCATCACAGCCACTAATCCTGTGCCACCTACTCCTTCGGTCACTTCATAGCCCAGCGCCGAGATTTCGGCCGCCATCCGTTTCGCCGTCTCGAACTCAAAGTTCGACAGTTCGGGGTTCTGGTGGAAGTGGACAAACAACTCTTCGAGGTTGTTGTCGTAGTCGGCCGCTATCGACTCGCGCAGATTTTCGGTGGCGAAGACCTCCGGGGCGAAAGCGATCACTGATGTCAGTAAAGCGAGGGAAAAGGCCTTCATGGAGTTCTCCGGCAAATGGATAAGGCGGTAAGACTAAGGGTTTCTCGGGCGGTTATCCAGAACCCGTTCATAACGCCGTATCGGAATGGTGATGTAAAAAATATTTGACATAGCCGCTTATGTAAAATATATTATACATCAAGTCAATTATATTTTACTTAGGAGAACGAAATGAACTTGAGCTTCAGAGAAAATTTTCAGTGGGTATCCCTGGTCAGTGTGCTGGGTATTTATGGTTACTATTTTGCGAGAGTTATCCCTCCTGCCGGTCCTGATGTCACGGCGGAACAGCTTGCCCTGTTTGGTTCATTGCTTTTGCTGTTGATTGTCATTCATATCGTCGGTGCCATCGTCCTCATTTCTCTCTCGCGTTTCAAAGACCCGGCTACTGATGAGCGTGACCGGCTTATTTCCCTGAAGGCATACCGGAGTTCATCCTATATTCTTGCGGTGGGCGCGATACTCGGAATCACATGTGCGCTCTTCATCGAGGGAAATTTCTGGGTGACGCACTCGCTGCTGGCCTGCATGGTCCTGTCACAGTTGGTCGAGTCTGCAACCCGGATTTTTCATTACCGCCGGGGATTCTGAGATGGGAAAGACCAAGCCCCGTATTACCAACAACATCCGCGCTTTGCGCTTCAACCAGGACGAGATGACCCAGTCGGAACTTGCAGATGAAGTTGGCGTGACCCGGCAAACGGTTTATGCGATAGAAAAAAACAAGTACTCGCCGTCCCTGGAAGTGGCTTTCCGTATTGCACAGGTGTTCGACGTTTCACTGGACGAGGTTTTTCAATACCAACCGGAGAAATGAAGGCATGGACTTCACGCCATGCGCAGCTGGAACTTCCTGGAAAGCAGGACGTAGGTCAGGCCGCCGGCTGCACCGGCGGCAGCCTGCAGCAGCAAACCGCCGGTGGTCCGTGCGATGGCGACCGGCGTGATTCCAAAAGCCAGGTTGAGCGCCAGGTGTATGCAAACCAGGGCGGTAGCACCCGCAAGGACGTAGAGCGGAAACCGCCAGTGGCCCCGGTAACGGCAGATCAGCGCGGCTACCATGAAGGCAATCAGCAGTCCGAAAGCAACCATGGGCAGAAACATTCCAGCCATTCCGCTGATATCCCCCAGAGTCATGGCCACACGTTCATCGAAACCCAGCGTGACACCCATTCCGGAGAGGCTGGATATGACAGATTGCGTGGCAGTAACCGATGCCAACAGGTAGCTCACCGCCACCGCTGACAGGTAAATGGCCAGTCGGGTGCCAAGGAATCTGATTAATGCCAGCCAGTTGTTCATGTATGCTTCTCTTTTCGCACGCTGCCAGCATACCGGAGGTTGCCCGTCGTGATCATCAAAAAGTCGATGTTGCTTGTTGTGGCCCTGTTCCTGGCAGTGCCGGTAAATGCAAGCGACTACCTGATTGAAACCTGGGCCAGCGGTCTGGATCTGCCCTGGAGCATTGCTTTTCTGCCGGATGGTACGGCGCTGGTCACTGAGCTCGGCGGCACGTTGCGTCGTGTCGATGCATCTGGCACGGCCGGTGCGCCGCTGGAGAACGTACCGCCGGTCTACTTTGCCGGGCAGGGCGGTTTATTTGATGTAGTGCTGCATCCGGACTTTGCACAGAACGACTGGGTTTTTCTTTCCTTCGCCGAAGGTGACAAGGGCGATAACGGTACGGCCGTCGTGCGGGGCAGGCTGCGGGGAAATTCGCTGGAAGACGTAGAAATCATCTTTCGTAATTTCACCCGGAAGGATACGCCGGTGCACTACGGCGGCCGCATGACTTTTCTGTCCGACGGCACGCTACTGTTGACCACCGGCGACGGTTTTGACTATCGGGAGGCCGCCCAGGATATCGACAGCGGCCTGGGTAAAGTGCTGCGCATGAACGACGACGGATCAGCGGCCGGCGGCAACCCATTCCCGGGCTCGCCGTATGTGTACAGCTATGGGCATCGCAATCCACAAGGGCTGGCTGTCGACCGGTCGGGAACCGTCTGGCTGCATGAACATGGTCCAAAGGGTGGGGATGAACTCAACCGGATCGAAGCCGGTGTGAACTATGGGTGGCCGGCGATTACATTTGGTCTCGACTACAGCGGTGCAGTCATTTCACCGCACTCCGAATGGGAAGGCATGGCGCAACCGGATCATTACTGGGTGCCATCGATTGCACCATCAGGCCTGGCCATCTATGAGGATGAGCTGTTTCCCGGCTGGAAAGGCGACCTGTTCGTGGGCGCGCTGGTCGACCAGGAAGTGCGTCGGCTGGATTTGTCCGCCGGTGAAGTGCAAGCCGAAGAAAATATGTTCAGCGAGATTGCGGCACGCATCCGGGATGTGCGGACCGGTCCCGAGGGCGCGCTGTACATACTGACCCCGGACAAGATACTCAGGGTGCTGCCGGCAGATGAGAGGAATTGAGCAGATGAGATTGCTGGTCGGAGGCAACCTGAGATATGTGGTGTTATAGTTACGGGTCAGCCTGCTTTTACAGGCACTCGGACTATGGCTTGAAACATGAAGGAGCAAGGAATGAAATCAGTATTTTTTAATCGCGGAAAACTGCTCACCGGTCTGTTCGCGATGGTGTTCTCCACGGCCGCAATGGCAGACATTGAAATTGAAGCCACCTGGGTCAAGGAAGGAGTGGACTGGGAGAAATATACAAAATTTGAAGTCAAGCCCCTGAATATTGACGACGTCAAGGTCATCAAACCCGCCTATGCAGCGGACGATCCAAGCGAGTGGACGCTGGATGTCAGCGATCTCGAGGGTATGCAGGCAGTATTCCGGGACGTGATGAAATCGACACTGTCGGGGAACGATGGTTGGCCGGTGGTTTACACGGATGCCAAGGACGTGCTGGAGGTTGAAGTTGAAATTCTCAACATCATGCCCTGGCTGAAGCCGGGCAGCGGTAGCCAGATTGACGGCCACGAAGTCAAAACCCTGGGCAGCGGGGAGATAACCGCGCGTGTTGAAATGCGGGACTCCCTCACCCGTGAATTGCTGCTGATGATAGAAGGCGAAAAAGCAGTGGGTCAGCAGTACAAGGAATTCACGCGGGACAACAATGTCTCCAATATAGAATTCATGTTTACCCGGTTTGCCACCCGGTTGAGAAATTCCATGGACAGGATTCACGGCAAATAATCCGGCGATCAATAGACAACACGGCCGTCATGGGAACATGGCGGCCTTTTTTTTGATTCTTATCATGCAAGTCTGAACGCTTTCTTGGATAATTCCCGGTTATGAATTCCATAAAATCCTGCGATATTTCAGTTGCCATCACCGGATCGGGTGGGGCCGGGGCCATTACGGCGGGCGAGCTGTTGTTAAGCCTGGCCGGCAAGAATGGCTGCTTCGGTATGATGCGGCGGTCATTCGGCCCCCAGATACGCGGTGGCGAAGCGGCAGCGCTGGTGCGGATCAGCCACGCGCCTGTGGAGTGCATGAACGACACGTTCGACTTGTTGCTGGCGCTGGACTGGCGCAACGCGGACCGCTTTGCCGAGGAAATCGCCCTGCGGCCAGATAGCCTGATCATTGCCGACCCCTCGGCCGGCGAAATTCCGGAATCCATCCGCGAACTGGGCGTGGATATCATCGAAGTACCGATGAAAGACCTGGCCAAAGCGGTGCCGGCCGGGCGCCCCAACATGATCGCGCTGGGGCTGCTTTCGCATTGGCTGGGGTTTTGCAGTGACGAGGCGGGCAGGCTGATTGACGAGGTGTTCGCCAGAAAGGGTGAAGAGATCGTTGCGGGTTCCCAGGCTGCTTTTAATGCCGGTTTTACGGAACCGTTGATCGTTGAAGCGCGTGAATCCAGGCCAAGGGCCGAACGTGGACAGGGTTCGGCTGTTCAGTCGCGTTGGCATTTCAATGGCAACCAGGGCTGCGGCCTGGGCGCGATACGCGGAGGGATCCGCTTTGCCGCCGCCTACCCGATCACGCCGGCCAGTGACTTGCTGGAATGGCTTTCTCCCCGACTGGAACAACTGGGCGGCAGCCTGGTGCAGGCTGAGGATGAACTGGCGTCGATCAACATGGTGATCGGCGCGTCGTTCGGAGGCGTGCCTTCGATGACAGCCACTTCCGGCCCCGGGCTGGCACTGATGACCGAGGCCATGGGCCTGGCGGTCGCATCGGAAACACCTGCGGTCGTGGTCAACGTTATGCGCGGTGGCCCATCAACCGGTATTCCAACCAAGTCAGAGCAGGTGGATCTCAACATGGCTTTGTATGGGCTGCATGGCGATGCGCCACACCTGGTGCTGGGCGCGCTGGACCATGCGGACTGCATCCTGACCACGCGAGTGGTCTGTCAGGCTGGCGGAGGCGCTGCAGACCGTGGCGATCGTACTGACCGACCAGAACCTGGCCCAGTCCACCGTACTGATGCCGGAACCTGAATATCAATTGCCGGAGATCAGCGGCAGAAGCACGGCCGGGCCGCAGGAAGACTATTTGCGCTACGAGATGACCGATAGCGGTGTGTCGCCAATGGCCATACCGGGAACTGCAGGCTCGACTTACGTCGCTGATGGCCTTGAACATACTGAGAGCGGAAAGCCTTCCACGGCAGCGGCAGATCACCTGGCCCAGCTGGACAAGAGAGAGAGAAAAATCAGTTCATTCGATTACGGCGAGCACTGGGCGGATATCCGCGGCGAGGGCACCACAGCCATACTCACCTGGGGTTCAACCGCCGCCGTTGTGCGCGAAGCGCGCTCCCGTTTGCAGGCCGCGGGCCATGAAGTGAAAGTCATTGCGCTGCGCCTGCTGTTGCCGGCCAGTCCGGACAAACTGGCGCAGGAACTCCAGGGTATCGAGCGTGTACTGATTGTCGAACAAAGTCACTCGCGCCAGTTTCATCACTACCTGCGTGCCTTCTACGAAATTACTGCGGAAACCCGGACGCTGGCCCGGCCCGGGCCGCTGCCGATCACACCCGCCGAAATAGTCGGCCAGATCGAGAACTGGAGTTGAGTATGAACCAGGTAACGCAGGCTATCCCGATCAAACCCAAGGATTACAAATCAGAACTCAAGCCGGTCTGGTGCCCCGGTTGCGGAGACTTTGCCGTACTTAATGCGATCACCAAGGCGCTGGCCTTCATGGAACTGCCGCGCGAAGACGTCGCACTGATCACCGGTATCGGTTGCTCATCCCGCATTGCCGCGTACACCAGCCTCTACGGCTTTCATGGCGTCCACGGGCGGGCGCTGGCCCTGGCCGCGGGACTGAAGGCGGCGCGGCAGGATCTGACCGTGCTGGTGGCCGGCGGCGACGGCGACGGCCTGTCGATTGGCGGAAACCACTTTATCCACGCCTGCCGGCGCAACATGGACATGACGTATATCATCATGGACAACGAGGTCTACGGCATGACCAAGGGGCAGGCCTCACCAACCACGGCGCCGGACTGGGCGGACAGCAAGCTGACGCCACAGGGCACCGGGATCAGGCCGTTTCAGCCGGCCGGCCTGGCGCTGACCGCCGGCGCTTCGTTCATCGCCCGCGGCTTTACCGGGAGACCCCAACGGCCTGGCGAAGATCCTGGTCGCGGCCATTCAGCACAAGGGTTTTTCGTTCGTGCAGGCGCTCAGCCCCTGCCCGACCTTCCGGCCGGAACAAATGCAGTGGAAGCACCAGGTCCGTGCATTTGACACCGAAACCACCAGCAATCCGATTGAAGCCGCGCAACGGATCCAGGCCGATGACGGCATGAGCATCGGCATCATTTTCCAAAACGAATACCCGGTATTCCGGCCCGGCACAGGCGTCGACGCCGGTATGGGATCAATAGAGAGCGAGTTCACGGTATGAGCCTGGCAGAAAGAATTTCCAACCTGGATACGTTCCTGGCCTATTCGGTTGCGCTGGAAGAAGAAGCGGCCGAGCGCCATGACGACCTGGCCGACATGATGGATGTACACAACAATCCGGAGGTGGCCGAAACCTTCCGGAAGCTGGCGCACTACAGTCGCCTGCACGCGCAGGAAATACGGGACCATTCCAAGGGGTACAAGCTGCCGGTAATCGCGCCCTGGGATTTCGGCTGGGAAAACATGGAAGGTCCGGAAACAGCGGACATCAGCGACATGAACTACCTGATGAGCAATCGGCAGGCGCTGAAAATTGCCATGGGCAACGAGCAACGCGCCCACGATTTTTACTTCCAGATCAGCAAGGAAAGTCCGGACCCTGAAGTGTCGGGCCCTTGCCGGAGAGTTTGCCGAAGAGGAAAAAGAGCACCTGGAGTTGCTGGAAAAGTGGCTGGAACACTACCCGGAATCAGAGGAGGAAATTGCCTTCGATCCGGATCCGGCGCATATGCCCGAGTGAAACTCAGTCGCCCTTTTTCTTAAGGTCAAAATTCTCCCAGTAGTCCGCCACGGTCTCCTTCATCTCCTTGCGAAGCAGCAGGATGCCGATGATGTTGGGGATGGTCATCAGCGCGATCGCGATGCCGGAAAAGGTCCAGATGATGGTCGTGTCGATGATGGCTGCAGCGAAAAAGCCCAGCACGTACAGCACGCGGTAGTAGCGCACGTACTCGATACCCCAGAGAAAAGTCACCGCCCGGTCACCGTAATAAGACCAGGCGATCGCCGTGGAGAAAGCGAACAGCAACAGGCTGATCGGAATGATGAACCGGCCTTTGTCGCCGAGCATGCCGCGGCTGAACGCCTCGGTGGTCAACGGTGCGCTGTGGATCAGTGAGCGTCCGTTCAACTGCAATTCGCCCGCTGCGCTGAAAATCCGGCCGTTCTCGACCGGTAGTGTGCCGCTAAAGTTTTCTTCGCCGGTTGGTGTTGACGAACTACGACATCCTCGGCGATTGAACGCGCATGGATGACGGTGACTTCGTCCTGGATTCTGCCGTTCTCCACCTGCAGTGGGCCATTGAAACGCGCTGGCGTTGGATTCCGCGGCCGGGTTCAGAAAACGGAACAACTCCTTCTCGGTGATCCGCGACGGCTCTCATCGTATGTGCCATCCAGAATGACCATGTCGGTGCGCTGGAAGAGGTTTTGGTGTTTTTCATTCCAGACGCCGGAGGAAAGCAGGACCATGCCGGTCAGCATGCAGATGATGATGGTGTCGATAAAGGGCTCGAGAATGGCGACCATGCCTTCCGATACCGGGTGGTCGGCCTTGGCGGCGGCGTGGGCGATGGGTGCGCTGCCCTGTCCGGCTTCGTTGGAGAACAGGCCGCGGTTGACGCCCCGGTTGAAGGCGAAGGCCAGGGTTGCGCCGAGGAATCCGCCGGTCGCGGAGGAGCCGGTGAAGACATCGCCGGCGATCGCGGCGAGTCGATGGTCGCAATATTTTCGGTGTTGGCGAAAATGACCGACAGGGCGCCGAAGAAATACACCACGGCCATCAGTGGCACGAGCTTCGAGGTGGTTGCCGCGATGCGCTTGATGCCGCCCAGGATGATCATGGCAAGCAGGATGGCCAGCACCAGCCCGGTTGCGGCCGGATGGATGCCGAAAGCCGAGTGCATGGAATTGGCGATGCTGTTGATCTGCGGCATATTGCCCGTGCCGAAAGAGGAAATGATGGTGGCCAGCGCGAACAGCACGGCCATCCATTTCATGTTCAGGCGGTTCTTCATGTAGTACATCGGTCCGCCGGCGGCCGCTGCCGTCTTCGGTGAATTCGCGGTATTTGTGCGACAGCGTGACTTCGACAAACTTGGTCGTCATGCCGAGCATGGCGGTGACCAGCATCCAGAACAGGGCTGCCGGCCCGCCGAGGTGGATGGCCAGCGCAACACCGGCGATATTGCCGGTTCCGACCGTGCCCGACAGCGCGGTGGTCAGGGCCCGGAAATGGGTGGTATCGCCTTTTGCGCCTTTCTCGTCGTATTTTCCGGACACCATGCGGAAGGCATGCCGGAAATAGCGGATTTGCGGAAACTTCAGGTAAAGGGTGAAAAACAGGCCGGTACCGAGCAACAGATACACGAACCAGTTGGAATCCGCCGATGTAGCCGTCGATGGTGGCAAAAATCTCATTCAGAGCTTGCATGGCATGTCCCTCGTGAGCGTGCACATAATAACCCTGATGGAACGAATTTCGGTTTACCCGTCATTGACCCTCGCCGGGTATTCGATGAAGATAAGCGACCTAGAAGAGGAGCAAGCGTAATGACATGTAAGCTGACAATGACGCTGATTTCGGAACACCAGGAAGGGAACTGTGGTGACGACTGGAAATACGACCTGGACGTCAAGGTGTTCCATGAGGGGCTCAAGGGTGAAGGCCAGGTCAGTGTGCCGAAGCACACGCTGGAAGCGGGCCCGGTTCGTGAGCCACACGGCTCGCCGCGAGCCGACTGGTCATTTTCGAAGGTGAATGCCTGACCGAATTGCTGGTGAGAATTGAGCTGACCGCAACCGAAGTCGATCTGTTCGTGAATGACGTGGGCAAAGCCAGCAAGGACATCCGGATCGAATGCCCGGGCCCGCGTGGCGACAAAGTAACCAAGGAACTCGATATCGCCGCGGGTGTACGTGAATCCCCCGGCATCCTGAACAAAAACTCCGTTTTTACCGTCGGGTCACGTTTCACGCTGACCTGCGATTGAATTTGAGACAAAGCGCAGCCCCGGTCGGAGGAAGGCGGGCACAGGAGCGTTTAGCGGGGCTGTCTTGAAATAGTCATGCTAATGCCCAAGACTGAAGGTTGGGCTTAGCAGAAACGATGCAGGCAATCTGTGTTGTTTATTTCATTTAATTAAATATGAGGATCTTCGGATGTCTGAAAATACACTCAAACCGGGAGTTGTCACCGGTGAAGGCTACAAAACCCTGGTTAAAGCAGCGAAAGCCGGCGGTTACGCACTCCCCGCGGTAAATGTCGTTGGAACCAATAGCCTCAACGCGGTCATGGAAGCGGCAGCCAAGGCCAATTCGGACATCATCATCCAGCTGTCCAACAGCGGCGGCGCATTTTATGCCGGCGCCGGCATGGAAGATGGATTCAAAGCCAAGGTTCTGGGTTCGGTTGCCGCCGCCCAGCATGCGCACCTGCTGGCCGAGCACTACGGCATCTGCGTCGTCATGCATACCGACCATGCCAACCAGGCGCTGATCCCCTGGATCGAAGCCCTGCTGGACGAAGGCGAGAAGTACTACGAGCAGCACGGCAAGCCGCTGTTCAGTTCTCACATGCTCGACCTGTCGGCCGACCCGATTGATTTCAATCTCAGTGAATGTGCCCGTATCCTGGAGCGGATGGCTAAAATCGACATGTCGCTGGAGATCGAACTGGGCGTGACCGGTGGTGAAGAAGACGGCATCGGCAGCGAGTTCGACGAAGCGGCCGATAATTCCAAGCTGTACACGCAGCCGGAGGATGTGCTGCGGGCCTACGACCTGCTCAACCCGATCGGCCATTTTTCGGTGGCTGCCTCTTTCGGCAACGTGCACGGTGTCTACAAACCCGGCAACGTTAAGCTGCGGCCGGAAATCCTGAAGAATTCCCAGACCCTGGTTCAGGAAACCCACGGCACCGGCGACAATCCGCTGAACCTCGTATTCCACGGTGGTTCGGGTTCCGAAAAAGCCAAGATCACCGAAGCGGTGGGTTACGGCGTGTTCAAGATGAACATCGACACCGACACCCAGTTCGCGTTTTCAGAGCCGATTGGCAAGTTCGTCAACGAAAACCCGAAAGCCTTCCTGTACCAGGTCGATCCGGAAGACGGCACGCCGTACAAGAAGTTCTACGACCCGCGGAAATACCTGCGGGCCGGCGAACAGGGAATCGTGGAACGTCTGCAGGAGGCCTGCGACGACCTGGGCTCGAAGGGCCGATCGATCGCTAACGCCTGATACCGGTCAACAGTTGAAACAGGGGCCGGGCCTGGTCGTCCGGCCCCTTTCATTCTGTAACACTCACCTCGATGCCTCTGGTACAACATTCAGATCTGCCGACCTTTTCCCGACTGCGTGAACGCGGTCACGAAGTGCTGTCGCTGGACCGGGCCCTGCACCAGGACATCCGTGAACTGCACGTCGGTTTTCTGAACATGATGCCGGACGCGGCGCTGGAAGCGACCGAGCGGCAGTTCATCCGCCTGGTCGGCGGCTGCAACCGCATCGCCCAGTTTTTTGTCTACCCGTTTTCCCTGCCCGGGCTTGCCGCGCGGGGAGGCAGACACTGGAGTACATCGAGCGCTATTACAGCAAGTTCGAAGACCTGCAGGAAACCGGGCTGGATGCGCTGATCATCACCGGCGCCAACGTCGCCAATCCCGGCACTCGAGACAGAGCCGTTCTGGGAGCCGTTGATGGAGGTGATCGGCTGGGCCCAGCAGAATGTGGCATCCACCCTGTGTTCCTGCCTGGCAACCCATGCGGTGCTGAAGCATTTTCACGGTATTGAGCGGCAGCCGCTGCCGGAGAAGCGCTGGGGCGTTTACAGCCATCGGATTGCCGACACCGAACATCCCTTGCTGCGGGAGATCAATACGCGTTTCGACGTGCCGCATTCCCGCTACAACGACATCTCCAGGGAGCAGCTGGAACAGGCCGGCCTGCCTGTGCTGGTGGAAAGCGAAGAAGGTGGCGTGCACATGGCGGTCAGCCCGGACCAGTTCCGGATCATCTATTTCCAGGGTCACCCGGAATACGACACCAACAGCCTGCTGAAGGAATACAAGCGCGAAGTGCTGCGTTTCCTGAACGGTGAACTGCACGATCCGCCGCCCTTTCCCGAACATTATTTTTCGGCAGAGGCCGCACGGATTGCAGCAACGGTTCGTGCAGCGAGTCCGAGCAGGCGTTGCGGGAAGACCAGCCGCTGCCGGATTTTCTCGAAGCGGAAATTGACGCCGGACCTGGACAACACCTGGGGCGATACCGCCAAGGCCATCATCGCCAACTGGCTTGGGCTGGTTTATCAGCTCACCAACCTCGACCGGCGCAAGCAGTACATGGACGGCGTCAATCCCGATAACCCGCTCAACCTGAAGTAGAGGACACCCTATGAAAGACCAAACCCTGGCAATTCACGCCGGATTCAAGTCCGATCCCGAGACCAAGTCCGTTGCCGTGCCGATTTACCAGACCGTCGCCTACGAATTCGACGATGCCCAGCACGGTGCCGATCTGTTCAACCTGGCGGTTCCGGGCAACATCTACACGCGCATCATGAACCCGACCACGGCGGTGCTGGAGCAACGCTGTGCCGAACTGGAAGGTGGTATCGCCGGGCTCTGCCTGAGTGCAGGCAGCGCGGCGATCAACTACTCGATTCTGAACATTGCCGAGCAGGGCAACAACATCGTGTCGGTGCCCATGCTTTACGGCGGCACCTATACGCTGTTCAAGCACATGCTGCCGAAGCTGGGATCGAGGTGCGCTTTGCGGCCGATGACAGTGTCGAGGCCATGCGCGGCCTGATCGACGACAAGACCACGGCGGTGTTCTGTGAATCCATCGGTAACCCGGCCGGTAACATCGTCGACCTCGAAGCACTGGCCGACATGGCGCATGAGCACGGCGTGCCGCTGATCGTGGACAACACGGTGGCCACGCCGGCCCTGATCAAGCCGATCAGTTGGGGCGCAGACATCGTGGTCGAGTCGCTGACCAAGTACATGGGCGGGCACGGCAATTCGCTGGGCGGCGTCATCGTCGATAGCGGTGAGTTCCCGTGGGCCGATTACCCGGAGAAGTTTCACATGCTGAATGAGCCGGAAGAGTCCTATCACGGCGTGGTCTACACCGAGGCGCTGGGTGCGGCTGCCTATATCGGGCGCGCCCGCACGGTGCCGTTGCGCAACACCGGCTCCGCGCTGAGTCCGATGAATGCCTTCCTGATACTGCAGGGCATGCAGACGCTGCCGCTGCGTATGGAACGGCACTGCGATAATGCCATCGCCGTGGCCAGGTACCTGCAGGACCACGCCGGGGTGGCCTGGGTGAATTACGCCGGCTTGCCGGACTCGCCGTACTACGAGCTGGCGCAGAAATACGCCAATGGCCGGCCGTCGGCCTTGCTGACCTTCGGCATCAAGGGCGGCTTCGATGCCGGGGTCAAGTTCTACGATGCCCTGCAGCTGTTCCTGCGCCTGGTGAATATCGGCGACGTCAAGTCTCTGGCGGCTCACCCGGCTTCCACTACCCACCGGCAGCTTTCCGGCGATGAACTGACTTCTGCCGGCGTCACGCCCGACATGATCCGCCTGTGTATTGGTATCGAGGACATCGAAGACATCATTGCAGACCTGGACCAGGCCCTGAATGCAGCCAGGTAAACTTTTTTTCTATTTCAACGGCTTCAATTCAGCCATCCTCGACGATTATTCGGGCAGCCCGAAAATCGTTGCGGTGGCTGATTTTGCACAGAGCCGGGGATACCAGTTTGTACCGGTGTCCGTCTGTTACCGGAAGGCCCATGAGCACAGCCTGGAGATCCTGACACAGGTCGCAGACGATGCGGGCGAAGTCATTTTCTGCGGTTCGTCAATGGGTGGCTGGTTCGCGCGTATCATGCAGCTACTGCTGGAGCAGCAGCGCCCTGCGAATCAGGACAGCCGCCATCGCGTTCAATCCGGCCTACCACCTGAGCATGTACGGCCACCTGTTAATCGGGCCGCAGCGAAACTACGTCACGCAGGAAGAATACGAATGGACCATGGAACACAGTGATGAATTACGGGCGCTGGAAAGGAGTGTTCAATTCGATGCCCCATCCCCCTTCTTTGTTTACGTAGACGAGGGCGACGAAGTTATTGGCTGGGAAGCGCAGTGCGGCCAGGCACGCCCCCATTTCACGGTTCATCTCATATAAGGGCGGTTGCCACAGTTTTGACCACTACCTTGAAGCACTGGCGGATTTCGAAAGCGTATTCACCAAGTGACAGTCAAAGAACAACTTGATAGGATGACTGCCCCTTGAATCACAAAGTACAGACCTATGGCCATGTTTGACAAGCACAAAAGCGGAAAGCAAAATCCATCTGAAGTACACGAACCCAAAGTCAGCCAGCCAGCCCCGGCGAAGAGTGCACCGGCGCCTGTTTCCCGCGCTGCGATCGCGATGATCGGGCAGGGCATCAGTGTCACCGGTGACGTCAAAGCAGATTCCAGCCTGAAAGATTGAAGGCCGGATCGAAGGGCGTTCCGTGCAGTGCGCAGATGAAGTTGAAATTGCCGAAAGCGGACACGTGACCGCCAACATCATGGCGAAGGTCGTGAAAGTTTCCGGAACGTCTCCGGCGACATCGGCGGCAGCGAAAAAGTCCTGATTTCCACGGACCGGACGGGTGCAGGGCAATATTATTGCGCCCCGCGTGTCAACTTGAAGACGGTGCCCTGTTCCGTGGCAGCATCGACATGAATCCTGCTGAAACCGCCGCGGCCGATAAACCTGCAGCCGTCGAAGCCTGCAGCGCGCAAAGGCAGCACCTGCTGAAATAGCCAGCGGGCTGCCGCCTCTGCAGCAGCTCGCCAGCAAAAACCGCATGCAGCCAGGAAGAAAGAACCCAGTCTGAACCTGAAAAGCGGCTAGATTACGCCTGAATTTGAAGTCGTCCCGCGCAGACGGAAGAGGTGAAGTGAGACACTTTCAATGAGTTCCGTGGCCAGAAAAATCGAAAGCCCGGGGCCGGTTGCTCCGGACGGGTCCAATCGTCTCACGTCAGCCGAGCAAACTGCTTCCGGCACTGTTTCGGGCGGTGGAGGCGAACCATCGGCTGACGGTGCTGGAGATTGGTCCTGCGCTGCACGAAACCGTCGACTTCTTCTCGCAATTCAAGTGCAGGCTGCATTTCGTCGACCTGTTCACGAGCCGTTTGTCCGCGAGCAACAGGCCAGCCTGTCGGAAAAGGAACTGCGGCATGCGTTCGAAGAACAGTTCCGGTTTCCGGTCGACACGCAAATCGACATCTGCCTGTTCTGGGATTTTCTTTGCTACCTGGATGACACGGCGTTGCGGGCTTTTAACTGCGGCGCTCCGCCCCTGGTTGCACCCGGGAACAAAAGCCCACGGGTTTGGCGTGCATCACCTGGCCATACGGCTGGAAAACATCCAGTACGGCGTGGTTGACAAGGACACGCTCAGCATCCGGGAGCGCCGTTCCGCGCAATTGCCGTCCTATCCGCATTCCCAGATCGAAATGCACGAAATGATGAACTGCTTTGATTTTGAACGTGGCCTGCTGCTGCCCGAGGGTAAGCTCGAAATGCTGCTTAAGACTGAGGGACTGACGGCTGGCATATGGACAAATCCAGCCTCGATCAGCTCCGCATCGAGCGAGAACCTGAAAAAAAGTCCTCCGGTCGTTCAAGGGCAAGTACTTGCTTGATCGCCGTGCTGTTCTTATTGGCAGGGTCCGCAGCGTATTTTTTCTGGATTCAGGCACGCGGCTGTCGTCGATGTCCAAACGGCGGTGGCCAGGGATTTCAACGCGAAGCCGCATGGCCACGGTGCTCAACGCCTCGGGCTATGTGACCGCCCGACGGCAGGCAACCGTCTCGTCAAAGTTCACCGGCAAGGTCACCGAAGTCCTGATCGAGGAAGGTATGCAGGTCGAAGAGGGCCAGGTCCTGGCCCGCCTGGACGACGCAAACATCCGGGCCAGCTACGAACTGGCCGCGGCGCAGCTGGTTTCTTCCCAGCGTAGCCTGAAAGAAACGGAAACCCTGTTGAACGAGGCGCATCGCTGAACCGTCGAGCGAACCGACGCAGCCTGGTGGAAACGAGACCTGGCCAGTGAGGTCGAAATGGACCGCGCTCGCGCCCTGTCCGGCTCGCTGGACGCCCAGCTGGATCGCAAGCGTGCAGATATCGAAGTGGCAGCGCGGCAAGCTCGATATTTACCGTCAGCAACTTGAAGACACCATCATCAGGGCGCCTTTCGCCGGGGTGATCGTGGCCAAGAATGCACAACCCGGAGAAATGATTTCGCCGGTATCGGCCGGCGGTGGTTTTACGCGAACGGGTATCGGCACCATCGTCGACATGTCATCTCTGGAAATCGAAATCGACGTCAACGAGGCCTACATCAACCGGGTCACAGCCGGCCAGGATGTCGTTGCCACGCTGGATGCTTATCCCGACTGGAAAATTCCCTGCCACGTCATCGCCATCATCCCGACGGCGGACCGTCAGCGGGCGACCGTAGAAGTGCGGGTTGGTTTTGACGAACTCGACCCGCGTATTCTTCCCGGATATGGGTGTCAAAGTCGCCTTCCAGGAAGTGGACAGCGATGCCGGCGAAGCAAAGCCGGTTTCCGGCGTGCAGTTGCCGCGTGGGGCCATCCGCAATGCAGATGGACAGGACTACGTTCTGGTCTTTGCCGACAACCGTGTTGAGCGTCGTGCCGTCTCCGTTGGGTGAATCCCGCGGCAACGCTATACTGATGATAAGTGGCTTATCCGCAGGTGAACGTGTAGTGGTTGCGGGTCCACCGGAACTGACCGATGGAGACGCGGTCCGGGAGATAGATGAATGACAATGCACAAGAACGAACTTGTCAAAATTCACAATGTAGACAAGATTTTCAAACGTGGCTCTGAAGAGATTCATGTGCTGGGCGGACTGGACCTGCGCATCCCCGAAGGTGAATTCCTGGCGCTGATGGGTCCATCCGGGTTCGGGTAAGTCGACCCTGCTCAACCTGATCGGCGGACTCGACCGGCCCAGCCAGGGCTCCGTGGAAATCGGCGGTGAACGCATTGATAAACTGTCCAATCGCAAGCTGGCTGCCTGGCGTGCTCGCCACGTCGGCCTGGTGTTCCAGTTTTATAACCTGATGCCGGTACTGAACAGCGCAAAAAAACGTGGAATTGCCACTGCTGCTGACCCATCTGTCCCGTTCCGAGCGAAAAAAACGCGCAGCCATTGCACTGGACATCGTCGGTTTGTCGACATCGCAACCGCCATTATCCGCGAACCCTGTCCGGTGGTGAGCAGCAAAGGGTCGGCATTGCCCGGGCCATCGTGACGGACCCGACCATCCTGTTATGCGATGAGCCGACCGGTGATCTCGACCGTAAGTCCGGCGATGAAATTCTCGACCTGCTGCAGGCACTCAACCGGGACCAGGGCAAGACCATCGTGATGGTCACCCATGATATCCATGCTGCCGCGCGCGCCTCGCGCACGCTTTACCTGAACAAGGGGCAGTTGTCGACGGAACCCGAGGATTAAGGGGTTGGTGGCATGAAATATCTCTACCTGGTCTGGAGTAATCTGAAGCGTAAAAAAATACGCACGATACTGACGCTTGCTGTCGATCATGGTTGCTTTCCTGCTGTTCGGTTATCTGGGCGCCATCAAGCAGGGCTTCAGCCAGGGCATCGATGTGGCGGGCGTTGACCGACTGATTGTCCGGCACAAGGTTTCCATCATCCAGTTG
This sequence comes from uncultured Gammaproteobacteria bacterium, assembly GCA_963759035.1. Taxonomy (GTDB): domain Bacteria; phylum Pseudomonadota; class Gammaproteobacteria; order Xanthomonadales; family SZUA-36; genus JAHEFT01. The sequence continues at coordinate 9,798 of CAVWXL010000009.1, read as the reverse complement.
CTCCCGCAGTCTTACGAATCCCGCATTGAGCAGGTAGACGGGGTGATGACGCAGTGCACCAGACCTGGTTTGGCGGTGTTTACCAGAAACCCAGTAATTTTTTCGCCCAGATGCCGGTGAATCCGCGACGAATACCTGGACATGTACCCGGAGTATTTGCTCAGCGACGAAGAACGAGAAGCCTGGTTCAGCACCCGAACCGGGGCGATCGCCGGCCGTGCTACCGCTGATCGATTCGGCTGGAAAGTCGGCGACCGGATTCCGATCAACGCGACTATCTGGACCCGCAAGGGTGGCGAGCGGACCTGGGAATTTGACCTGGTCGGGATCTATGAAGGCGCGGAAAAGGGTACGGATACATCCCAGTTCCTGTTTCGCTATGATTTCTTCGACGAGTCGCGACAATTCGGCCAGGGCCAGGTCGGCTGGTACACGGTTCGGATTGCCGATCCCGACCGGGCGGCGCAAACAGCAGAGGCCATTGACGCTTCAGTTCGCCAATTCACCTGCTGAAACCAAGGCGGAGCCGGAGGGCGCCTTCCTGCAGGCCTTTGCCAACCAGATTGGCGATATCGGTTTCATCATGATGTCGATTATCGCCGCCGTGTTTTTCACCATTCTGCTGGTGGCCGGCAACACCATGGCCTACGCCGTCACGTGAGCGCACCAACGAACTGGCGGTTCTGAAAGCCATCGGCTTTACCGACACGCAGCGTGCTTGGCCTGGTGCTGGGCGAGTCGCTGGTGCTGACGGCGCTGGGCGGCGGCCTTGGACTGGGCCTGGCCTGGCTGCTGGTCTCTGCGGGTGATCCTACTAATGGTTCCCTGCCGGTGTTTTACATTCCGGTGAAGTATCTGCTCAGCGGTATCCTTTTGATCGTACTGATGGCCCTGGTCGCCGGAATTCTGCCTGCGCTGCAGGCGCAGAGGCTCCGCATCGCGGATGCGCTCAGGAGATAAGGCAATGGCAGGACCCATCAACTGGTTTTCACAGATTGTTTCGGTCACGGCCTTCAATATTCGCAGCCTGCCGCAGCGCATGGGTTCGTCTGCGACCGCAATCTTCGGTATTGCCGGTGTGGTGGCGGTCATGGTGGGTGTTCTGTCCATTGCACAGGGCATTCTGCAGACGATGGACAATTCGGCGTCGGACGATAATGTCGTTGTGCTGCGCAGCGGGTCCAATACCGAAATGATGAGTGGTCATGAGCGGGGATGACGCCCGGATCATCTGCCGAAGGACCGGGGTTGGCGCGCAACGAAAGCGGAGCGCTTGCCTCTCCGGAACTGTTCGTCATCATTAACCTGACGAAGCGGACGACCGGCACGCGATGCGAATGTGCCCCTGCGCGGTGTCAGCAGGGCGGCATTTGAAGTTCGCGATACAGTTCAATATCATTGAAGGCCGTATGTTCGAGTGGGGCCTCAACGAAGTGATTGTCGGTGTCGGCGCCCTGATCGAATTCGAGGGTCTGGAGATCGGGTTCGACCATCACCGTCGCCCAGGAAGAATGGCCGGTGGTGGGTATCTTCGAGGCCGGCGGTGGTCTGGCGGAAACCGAGATATGGGTGGATGCTGCCGTTCTGCAGCCTGCCTATCGCCGCGGAAATTCCTACCAGGCGGTCTACGCCAAGCTGGAGTCGCCGGAATCATTTCCAGGAGTTCAAGGATGCGCTGACCAGTGACCCGCGGCTGAACGTCAAGCCCATGCGTGAATCGGAATTTTACGCATCGCAATCCGAAATGCTGTACAAACTGATTACCGGCCTGGGAACCCTGATTGCGGTGATCATGGGGCTTGGCGCTATTTTCGGTGCCCTCAACACCATGTACACGGCGGTTTCGTCACGAGCCCGGGAAATTGCCACCCTGCGGGCGCTGGGTTTTCATTCCGGCCCGGTTGTCATTTCGGTATTACTGGAGTCCCTGCTGCTGGCACTGATCGGCGGAGCGATCGGAGCCCTTGCGGCCTGGTTGGTGTTTGACGGGTTCCGCGCAGCAACCCTTAATTTCACCAGTTTCAGCCAGGTCGCTTTTGCCTTTGACGTTTCACCCTCGCTGCTGGTGCGGGGCATTGTTTTTGCCATGGTCATCGGCCTGATCGGGGGCTTCTTCCCCGCGCTTCGGGCGGCGCGTCAGCCGATCGCCAATGCCTTGCGCGAACTTTGAGCCAAACGTTTGATTTAGATAATAAATCAGTCATTTTTGCTTGACATTTCACCTCTTTTAGACTATTACAGTACCTACACGATCTACCAGTCGTGTGTGATTGCGCTACCAGCAGTCAACGTGGATAAGGAGCTTCCACGGAATATGAATCAGGATGATTCCCAAAATGGGCAAAGGAAATGGAATCTTCCAAGCGTTATCTGCTCCAGGCAGAAATCGAATACTGGCACGAGATGCTGCGTCTCAACAAAAGCCGTGTCAGCAAGTTTAGAGAAGAAGAAATGCGTTGCTGCCTGAAGAGGGCGGTGCGTGCGATGAATTCCAACCTCATGGTCGAATTCAAAGTCGCAGCCTGACGTTCGGCGCTTTCTTCGTTTACACTCCCCTGCCGGGTTCTTAATTGAACGCCGGCTTCTCGCTTTGTCCTTTATAATTATTTTTTAGGAGTTTTAGTATGCCAAGATTACTTGTGGTTCTGCTGTTATTGATTTCCGGATTCGCGCAGGCGGATGATTCTTCCGCGGTAGAAACAAAGTTGAAAGCCGCGATGGCGGCGGATGGTCGCAGTGAAGCTGAGGTCGAGCGCGACCGCAATCGCATGCCGATCAAGACGCTGGAGTTTTTCGGCTTGCGCGATGACATGACCATCGTCGAGTTGCTGCCCGGCGGTGGCTGGTACACCAAGTTCCTGGCGCCTGTGATGGCTGAAAATGGCCAGATGTATGTTGCGATCGGGACCGGCAGGGTGAAAGAGCGGGTGCTGAATCAGCCCGGTTTTGATCACGTGAAAGTCGTAGCCGAAGACGCAAAGGTCTATCGTCCGGAAGGTTCCCGGACCTATGCACTGGAGATCGAAGCTCTGGGTGTAGAAGATGCAGACATCGTTTTTACTTTCCGTAACTATCACAACTTCGGTCCGGAAGGGCGCGCCGCCATGAACCGCGTGGCCTTTGATGCGCTGAAGCCGGGTGGTGTTTACGCGGTGGTCGATCACACCCGTCGTCACATGGAAGAAGACAATTCAGAAAACCGCCGGCGAATTGACCCCGTACTGGCGATCATGGAGATCGAGGCTGCCGGTTTCGAACTGGTGGATTTTTCCGACCTGCACTTCCGTCCGGATGATGAGTTGCGTTACGAAGTGGGCCGTAAAACGGTCACTGGCAATACCGACCGCTGGACGCTGAAATTTATCAAGCCGGCTGAATAAACAAGGGCGCCAGGCCGTCCTGCAATCTGGACCAGACTACGATGAAATTCATGATCAGTAGACTCAACTTCAGCGTGCCTGTGTTCTGTTGATGGCGATGTCAAACATCCATGCGCAGCTGAATTACCACCCGCCGCGGATCGTGGTTTCGGAACATCCGATGGAATTGATGCTGATTGACGGTCCGCCGGCCAACGTGCCGATCACCAGCACCGGCCTGGAGTTCGTAGTCAACACCGACTGGGACATGTTCCACAACAAAGACAATGATACCTGGTACATCCTGAAGGATGGCGCCTGGCTGACGAACAACATGCTGTCGAGTGGCGACTGGCTCATGACCACCAAACTGCCGCGTGATTTTCTGACGCTGCAGGTCAACTCCGACTGGCCGCGGGTTGCCGCGGCCATGCCGCCGCGTAAGCCCGATACACCGCCCACTGCCCATCACCATCAGCTACGAACCGACCGAGCTGGTTTTGGTCGATGGTAAGGTTCAACTGGAAGCCATCGGTCCTGACGGGCTGCAGTTTGTGTCCAATACGCGAAACGATCTATTCCTGCTGGATGGCCAGTACTACATTCTGTTGTCCGGCCGCTGGTTCAGCACAAAGGATTTCAAGCGGCAGTGGTCGTATGTGAAGAATCTGCCGGCAGCCTTTGCGCAGATTCCTGCGGACCACCGCAAGGCTAACGTACTGGCCGCGGTGCCCGGTACACCCCAGGCGGAAAAAGCCGTGGCCGAGGCGCGCAAGCCAAAAGTGGCCCGGATCAGCCTGAACGCCAGCGGTAAAATCGAGGTCCCCTACGTCGGTGAACCGAGTTTCGTGAGCATCGAGGCCACCGACCTGAGCAGGGCGGAAAACACGCCTTTCCAGGTGATCATGAACAATAATTTCTATTACCTGTGTCACGACGGCGCCTGGTACTCATCTTCCAGTCCGAACAGGTCCCTGGAGTGCTGCCACGGAAGTCCCCGAGGCTATCTATACCATTCCGCCCACCGACCCGGCGTATAACGTCACCTTTGTCCGGGTCCAGGCCTTTGACGACAGCAGTGAAGAGGTGGCCTACACCAGCGACAGCGGGTACTACAACCGTTACTACAACGGATACACCATGGTGTACGGCACCGGCTGGTATTATCCGGGCTACTACAACCGCTCCGCTTACTGGCGCTATCCGCATACCTATGGCTACGGTTACAGATATGGTGGCCTGAGGGGAGGGTACTATCCCTATGGTTACGGCTATGGCTACAGCCATTCTGAAACCTACCGGGTAAACCGTGACTCAACAGACTGGGAGTGGGATCTGGACGGCAACAAGCGGCGGGTCTACAACTATGGTCCTGCGAACCGGATCGGTTCAGGTGAGTACAAGATGCCGGATAGCGACAACTACAAAGGTGATGGAAGATGAGTAAAGTGACTACGGGATGGTTCGCCCGTCTGTCGTTGCCATCGTCAGCCTATGGTGGTGCTTTTAGTCCTGACCTGGCGCATTTAATACGGTCTTCTGCCTCGCGCGCAGCGTGATCAACAGGATCCCCGCAATGACCAGCGTCCCGCCAAGCAACAGGCGTACCCCGGGCCGGTCACCCCAGAAGATGATTCCGAATATCACGGCCAGGACCGGTGTCAGCTGGAGGTAAGGCATCACGCTGGCCACCGGGTGGCGCTGCACCAGGTAGAAAAACAAACCGTGCCCGACCAGTGACGCCAACAGTGCCGAGTAGGCCACGCTGGCCCAGCTCTGCCACGGTGCCGTTTTCAGGGTTTCGAGATGATCTTCTCGGTCAGCAGTGCTGCTACCAGCAATACCGGTAAAGCGAAGATAGCCGTCCAGGCCTGGAAGTTAAGCACGCCTACTCCTTTGATTCCGCGTTGGTAAATCGAGCCGAGCGCCTGGAACAGGGCTGAAAGCATGATGATTGCCAGCACGTCGGTTTGTCTCAGCATGCGGGTCAAATCCGATGACCAGAACACCGAGGAATGCGAGCAGAGCGGCGGTCAGAGTTTTCCAGCCAACCGCCTCTCTCATCAGGAACATCGCAAGAATAACCGCCATGGGGATGTAGGTCTGCTGGACTATGGCAACCGTTGAGACATCTTCGGAGCGGGATAAGGCCCAGAACATCAATGTGAAATGAAGCCCGCCGATAAACAGGCATACCATGATCAGGCGCAACCATTGGCCGGGTGGAGGGCGGCGAATAAAGGGCAAGAGAATGAGCAACAACAGGCAAAAGCGCAGGATCATGAAAAGAAGCGGCGAAAAATGCTGCATGCCGTGAGCGCCTGCAATGAAATTGCCGGCCCAGACAATACAAATGACCAGGACAAATACCAGGTCGCGCGGCGGTATTGATTTTGAAGGCATGACGCCAAGTATGCGGCTTGAACGGTGATTTTTAAAAGCCTTACATTCATTGAATTTAATGGCAGCAAAATAGTACCGTTAGCCGCTGCCATTATTTCTATCGGAGTACAACCCAGTGATTAATAAGAATGCCGTTAAACCAAAATCCGGATTTTCCGTTGTGAAGTGTTTACGTACTTCCTTAATAGCGGTGCTCATCCTTGTTCTGACAGGTTGTTTCAGCAGCACCAAGGTGTACCAGACGGACAAGACCATCACCTACAAGGGCGCTCTGTACAACATGTCCAATGTGCAGAAAATTGACAGCCAGGATCATGGGTGAGCTGCCAAATGGTGACGTAAAAAATATGAAAGGCATGGACAAAAAGGCCGTTGAGGCGCTGTTGAAAGAGGATTCACCGATCATGGTCACCACGGCATTGAAAATGGATGGCCAGGAAATGGTCTATGAGCGGCGCAGTGTCACCAAATATTCTGAGTTTTCAAAGATGGTGAAAAACTTTGAATCGGCCGGGAAGAAGGTCAGCAAGTTCATGGCCAACAAGAAATCGACCCAGCTAAAGCTGTAACGAGCTTACAAACCCCTCATCCATTCCGGGCGCAGTGTCACTGCGTCCGGTAGTTTCCAGTGCATCACGCACCGTCTGCAGAAGTCGCGGCTTATCCCGGTTCAGCGTGCCTTTCAGCACCAGGTAATTGGATGCATGGTCGCTGCGGAAGATCGTGTTCTTCAGTTCCAGCGTATCCAGCAGCCAGTACATTTCCTGGAACAGGCCGGCCTGGTCCAGGGCTTCGAACTCGCCGTTGAAGCCTGCCTGGTAGCGTTCCAGGCCCGTGGGAAAGCTGACCACCAGGGTTGAAAGGTATTCCGGTTGTGCCTGGTTCATCAGCAGGGCTGAATTGACCGCGTGCTGCTCGCTGTAGCGCCTACCGCCCATGCCGTTGAGGATCATCACCGAGCTTTTTGAGCCGGCTGCCTTGATTTTCTTCAATGCGGCCAGTGATGTTTCGAAGTTTTCGCCCTTGTTGACCCGCTCCAGCACCAGGTCATCGCCCGACTCGCAACCGACGTAAAAAAGCTTCAGGCCAAGCGCTCTCAGTTCGGCGAGTTCCTCCACGGTCTTGTTCTTCAGGTTTCGCGGCAGGCAATAGGAAGAAACGCGCTGCACATCCGGCAGGTGATGCCGGATGGCCTGCAGGATCTGCTTGCAGACGCCTGAACGAAAGCGTCATTGCATCGCCGTCAGCCAGGAATATTCGCCGGACCGGCACGCCGGTCCCGGGCCACCGCTTCCAGCTCTTGCTCGATTTCCTGTTGTGGTTTCGAGGCGAAAGCGCTTCTGGGGCTGGGTGTACATCTCGCAAAAAGTGCACTGGTTCCAGGAGCAGCCGTTGGTGACCTGCAAAATCAGGCTGCGGGCCTCTGAAGGCGGCCGAAATACCGGCTCGATGTAAGGCAATTGAATCATGCTGTTCAGATGAGGCCGCTGCTGCCCGTTTTAAATCCTTTCTAGTCCCGGACCGGGAGTCCGCTGGGCACGCTGGCCGGCACGTCGCCCCGCATATCGAGTGCAGCCGGATCGGTCAGGGCATGGAGAAAGGCAAGCAGGGCCTGCACCTCCCTGTTTCCTCAGATCTCACCGTCGCAATTCATTGGCGTCGGCGATGGCCTTTCTGCGCACCGGGTCATCCATCACGAGTCCATCGCAGGCATCGAGATCATCGTGCGGCGGAAGCGTTATTTGTGCTTCGTCATATGAGTGCAGTGAGGCTTTCGGGTCGAGATGATGGCGCACCACCGCTTCCAGCGAATCGTATGCGCCCGTGTGGCCGTAGGGCGCGGACAAGCGCGACGTTCCGCAGGCGTGGGTGTGCGAAAGCGGAATCGGTCCTCGGAGCGGCCGCGTGACCCGTTCCCGGCCAAAGTCGTCCCGGCCGTCGAAGTAGCCTGCCAGGTTATCGCCCTTGCCCGGACCGATCTGCGGCATCGCAATGGCATGGAATTCGTGGTCGGTCTGGAAGGTTCCGCTGTGGCACGAGCTGCATCCGGCTTTGCCGTAAAACAGGTTCATACCGGCGCGGGCCTGCTGACTCAGGGCCCGGCGGTCGCCGCGCAGGTAGCGGTCAAACGGGCTGTTGTCGAAACGCCAGGCACTGGCTTCAAATGCAGCGATGGCGTTGGCGGCATGCACATAACTGATGTCCTCTGCCGGTTGGATCTCATCCGGGTAAGCAGCCCTGAAATAATCGACGTATTCGGGTATAGCCTGCAGACTTTCCGCAATCAGGTCCCAGACACCCCCGGGACCTGACAGCCTGCCTGCTGCCGCCGCATCGGCCTGTGCGTTCTCGCCTGCCTGACCGGCCATTTCAGTGCCGGAGGTCACCGGAAACATGGCCTGAGCGGCGAGAACATTGTCCAGCCCGGCGGGTAGCTGTTCTCCTGCGCGGTGAACGGAAACCCGGATGGTTCCGAATGAGTCCTCTTCTACCCGGCCATCGTGGAACATGCGATCGAATTCCCGGGCGCCGAGGTTGAAAACCGCAGGGGCGTTGCGCGGCACACGTTCATGGACGGCTTCACTGCCGAAGCCGGTGTCCCGGGTGACTCCGAGACCGCTGCCGCCTTCACCGACCGGCAGCGACAGGCCGTCGCCGGTTCCGGCCAGGGGGTGGTGACAACTGGCGCAGGAAATATTCAGGTTTCCGCTGAGAATCTTGTCAAAGAACAGCAATTTGTCCCAGTTCCACCCTGGCCGGTGAAGGAGCTCCATGGTCGTAGTAATCCGCGTCTGCCAGCGGCTTCCGGGACCCAGGGCCTTCCGGCCAACAGTGATGGACTGGCGGGAACTAAGATACTCAAAGCGATGGCAGTAATGATCGAATGTCTGGTCATGCTGAACCCCCTCATGGTTAGAGCTTCAGCTTAGCGCCATGTGGTATGGGAATGGACCGGAGTTCTTGTAGGAAAACGGCTGAACCCTGACATCGACAGGGGGTCACAGTTAGCGTGAACCATTAGATTCTTGTGCCATAATGTTGGCAGACATGCAGAGTGGAAACTTATGAAAAATTGGGTGATCGTCGTAGTCCTGATCCTGCTGGTCTTCGGTGCCTGGTACTTCTTCACGGCCAGGCAGGCGGTTGAATCCGAAGTAATCGTTGAGGCGCCTCCCCCGGTTCAGACTACCGTTCCGGATATCGCTTCTCCTCCGTTAATGGAGACAAAACAACCGGATGTCGTCCTGCAGCCCGAACCCGGTATCGAAGCGGTAACGCAGCCCCGGGTTGAACAGGTTCCGTTGCCCATGCTGGAAGACAGTGACGCTGTAGTGCTGGACACGCTGGGTGGTCTGATCGGTAAGCCGGCCGTTGGCCGCTACGTGGTCAGCGACAATGTCATTTCGCGCATCGTGGCGACCATTGACACCCTGGGCAGCCGGCAGATTCCCGGCGTGGTGCAGGTGGTGGAGGGGCCGCAGAGCATTTTCATCGCTACTGCAAATGTTCAGCCGGAAGAAATCATTCGCAACGAAGAGGGCGATGAGATTCCCCAGTTCGTGATTGACCCCGCCAATTTCGACCGCTATACGCCATATGTCGAAATGCTGGAGGGCGTTGATGCCAATGAACTGGTGGGTTTGTATCGCAGTCACTACCCCCTGTTCCGCCAGGCCTTCCAGCAAATGGGATACGCCGATGGTGATTTTGATGGCCGCCTGGCCGAGATAATCGATGAACTGCTGGCCACCCCGGTGGCAGATCAACCGTTAGAGTTGATGAAACCTGAAGCCTATTTCCTTTTTACCGACCCGGAGTTTGAAGCGCGTCCCGCCGGACAGAAAATCCTGCTGCGGATGGGCAATGAAAACGCAGCGCGTGTGAAGGTTAAACTGCTCGAGATCCGGCAGGCACTATAAGGCCTGCCGGGCTTCAAAACACGGTCATCTTATTCGTAAACCCAGCGCGAATATTCTTTGCCGGCGCTGATCACGCTGTGCGGCAACCTGGCCATGAGTTTCTGAAAGTCATCACC
>CAVWXL010000008.1:0-196052 GCA_963759035.1 uncultured Gammaproteobacteria bacterium | reverse complement strand
CCGGTGCCCAGTGCGATCAGGGTGAACATGTTGGGGTGGCGGTTGGCCAGCGATTGCCAGCCGCGGACGAAAAACGGCCAGCCCGCCCACAGAACCACCGGTGTCGACAGGAGAACTCCAGCCAGCGGGAAGTGTTGCGCGGCAGCAATTCATGAAAACCCGGCAACATGCCGCCCATGGCGATCACGAAGACCGGAACAGTCAGGACCAGTGCAACCAGGAAACGGCGGGTCATGTCCTCCAGTTCGGGATTGCCCTGATCTTCCTCTTCCAGCGTTATCGTTTCAGGTTCCAGCGCCATGCCGCAGGAAGGACAAACGCCGGGCCCGTCATTGCGGACCTCGGGGCACATCGGGCAGATGTGAATCGCCGCGAGCTGTCTCCATTAAACCGCGATCGGCGCCCTGATCGCCGGATGGCACTGGTAATCGATCAGTTCGAAATCCTCGTAGCGAAAGCCGAACAGGTCCCGCTTGTCCGGATTGATTTTCATTTCCGGCAACGGATACGGTTCGCGGCTCAACTGGGTCTCCACCTGCTCCAGGTGGTTCAGGTAGATATGCACGTCGCCGAAGGTGTGAACAAAATCACCCGGCTCCAGGCCGACGACCTGCGCAATCATCATCGTCAGCAGTGAATAAGACGCGATATTGAACGGCACACCCAGAAACACATCGGCGCTGCGCTGGTACAGCTGGCAACTCAGCTTGCCGTCCGCGACATGGAACTGGAACATCGTGTGGCACGGCGGCAGAGCCTGCAGACCCATCGCGGCGTTTTCTTTCGGGCTGCGGGATTCATCCGGCAACAACGCCGGATTCCAGGCCGAAACGATGTGACGGCGCGAATCAGGCTTGTTTCTGCAAATCCTCGAGCAATTGCGAGATCTGGTCGATCCGGCGGCCGTCAGGCGCCAGCCAGTTGCGCCACTGTGCCCCGTAAACCGGACCGAGCTCACCGTCATCGGTTGCCCAGTCATCCCAGATACGCACGCCGTTTTCCTTCAGGTAGCGGATGTTGGTATCACCGTTCAGAAACCACAGCAGTTCATGAATGATCGATTTGAAATGCAGTTTCTTGGTGGTGACGGCAGGAAAACCCTGCGCCAGGTCGAAGCGCATCTGGTAGCCGAACAGGCTGATGGTGCCGGTGCCGGTCCGGTCGGACTTGCGCGTTCCCTTGTCCAGAATGTGCTGCAGTAGATCAAGGTATGTCTGCATTATTTTCCCCTGCCGTTGTAGGCGAGAACCATGATAACGATTCCTGCCAGGACCATGGGCAGTGACAGCACCATGCCCATGGTCAACCAGTCACCACTGACGAAACCGATGTGTTCATCGGGTTCACGAAAGAATTCTGCCACAAAGCGGAAGCAGCCATAACCGACCAGGAACAAGCCGGAGACGGCGGCCAGTCGGCCGCGGCCGCCGGGAGTAAACAGCCAACAGAATGAACAGGGCCAGTCCTTCACCCAGCGCCTGGTAAAGCTGGCTGGGGTGCCTGGCCAGATGATCCAGCGCACCGCTTCTCCAGGCCGCCTCCAGTTCGGCGGAATGCCATCCGCCGGCTTGTATTGAGTTGGCGAAAATCATCGCCCATGGCGCATCACTGCTGCCGGCCCCACAGTTCTCCGCCGATAAAATTTCCGATCCGGCCAAGGCCCAGGCCAACCGGTACCAGCGGCGCCACGAAATCCGAAACCTGCCAGAATGACCGGCCCGTGCGCCGGCCGAACCACCACATGGCGACCAGGGCACCGAGTAAGCCGCCATGAAACGACATGCCGCCGTCGGTAATTCGAAACAGAAACAGGGGATCATCCAGCAAGTTCTGAAAGCCGTAGAAAAATACGTAACCCAACCGGCCGCCCAGGACCACACCGAGCATGCCGTAAAAAAGGAAGTCGCCGACTTCCTGGGAATTCCAGCCCCACCACTTCCGGTTGTTCGCCAGCCAAGTGCCGCAGGCCCAGAAAAACAGGAAAGCCAGCAGGTACATGATGCCGTACCAGTGGACGTCCAGCGGGCCAATGTGAAAAGGCCACCGGGTCGAATGCGATAAAGGGGTACTTGGAACTGGTCACGAAGCGCTGCGCTCTGTCTCTGGGGTGTAAATTCCATTTTCCGGACGGGCTGTGGCAGCATATGTCAGCCACTCGCGGCGCCGCAAGTAACAAATGCAGTTGGTAGTACGACCGCGATCAGGTAGACTGCTACCTGATTCGAACCGCACGGAACTGGAGCAGCAGGAAAACATAATATGCTGGAACTGGCGCTTCCCAATTCACATGCACTGGCCGTGATGATTCTCATCATCGGTGGCCCTGATCCTGTTCACGCGCGAAAGCATTCCGCTGCAGACCACCAGTCTGCTGGTGCTGGTTGCGCTGACCGTGGGATTCACACTGTTTCCGTTACGAATCCGACGGCCGAACCCTGCAGGCCAGCGATTTTTTCCTCGGTTTCGGCCACAAGGCCCTGGTGGCGGTCTGCGGTCTGATGATTGTCGGCCAGGGCCTGATCCGAACCGGCGCGCTCGAACCGGTCGGTCGCCTGCTCGCCCGACTGTGGCGTAAAGGACCGGCGATCTCACTGCTGGTCACGCATCCTGATCACCGCCGTCCTGAGCGCGTTCATCAACAACACACCCATCGTAGTGCTGATGCTGCCCATCCTGATCGGCGTGGCGGTGCGGACCGGCGCATCACCTTCGGGCATCCCTGATCCCGATGGGCTTTGCCAGCATCCTGGGCGGCATGGCGACCACCATCGGCACATCGACCAACCTGCTGGTGGTCAACGTAGCGGCCGACATGGGCATGGATGCATTCAGCATGTTCGATTTCCTGGGCCCGGCAGTCATCGCCGGCGTTTTTCGCGATCATCTACCTATGGCTGATCGCCCCACGCATGATTCCGGAAAGGCAACCGCCGATGAGCGGCACCGTTTCCCGGCTCTACACCGCCCAGATCCGGCTGGACAAGAACAGCACCGTGGTGGGCAAGACCCTGGCGGATGCCACTCTGCGCGTCGGCGAAGGGCTCAAGGTAGAAACCGTCCAGCGCGGCACAGGGCGTATTCATCAATCCGCTGCCCGACGTCGTGCTCAAGGCCGGCGACCGGCTCACCACCAGTGATACGCAAGCCAACCTGCGCGAGTTTTCGCGCCTGCTGGGCGGCACGCTGTTTTCGGGCGACCAGGCGGTCGATGCCGAACATCCGCTCAGCGCAGAAGGCCAGCAGATTGCCGAAGTGGTCATCACGCCCGGCTTCGAGGCTGAACGGTGTTCGTATCGGCAACGCCAGGCTGCGCTCACAGTTATGGACTGCGGCTGCTTGCCTTCAACCGCTTCGAAGGATCGCAGGAGAGAAAGTCCCCCGGGCTGGATGAAGTCCAGCTGCGTTCCGGTGACGTGCTGCTGGTGCAGTCGACGCGTCGAAAACCTGCGCGAATTGAAGGAAACCGCCGACTTCCTGGTGCTCGATGGCAGCATCCAGTTGCCCAGTACCAAGAAAGCGCCGATCGCGCTGGCGACCATGCTGGGCGTCGTCGCGCTGGCGGCGCTGAACATCATGCCGATTGAAATCAGCGCGATCCTGGGCTTCATGGTGCTGATCGTGACCCGCTGCCTGAACTGGAAAGACGCGATGAGTGCGCTCAGCACCCAGGTCATACTGATCATCGTGTCATCGCTGGCGATGGGTGCGGCGCTGCTGAAAACCGGCGGTGCGGACTACCTGGCAAAACTGTTTGTCTACATCACGTTCGGCGCACCGCCATCCGATGGTGCTGGGCGGGCTGATGCTGATGATGGGCATCCTGACCAATATCGTCTCGAACAACGCGGCCGCGGTGATCGGCACGCCCGATCGCGATCGGAATCGCGCAGCGACTGGGAATGCCGCTGGAACCGTTCGTGCTGGCCGTCCTGTTCGGCGCCAACCTCAGCTTCGTCACGCCGATGGCCTACCAGACCAATATCCTGCTGATGAATGCCGGTGGCTATAAGTTCAGCGACTTCGTACGCATCGGACTGCCACTGGCCATCGGCCTGTGGCTGGTCCTGACCACGGTGCTGGTCTGGGCTTACGGATTGTAGGAGAAAAAAACTCTATGGATGCAACAACCAGCCAGCCGGGCGTCGTCCGCCACGGGCCTTACCCTGAACTGACCTGGGCGGCCATCCTGGTCGGCTACTTTCTCGGGGTCATCATCGCCATCAGCATCGGTTATGCCTCGCTGATCCTCGGTTTTTCAATCGAAGGTTCCGAACTCGCCGCCATCCTCGGATTCGGCATCCTGCGCGGTATCCTGCGGCGTAACAGCATCATCGAGAACAACATCGCCCAGACGGTTGCCAGCGCGGTCAACGGCGCGTCCAGCGGCATGATGTTCTCGGTGCCGGCCATCTTCATCCTCGGCTACGGTTCGGATTTCAATCCGGTGCTGCTGACCTTCGGCGCCATTGCCGGCGCATTCCTCGGCATCGGCTTCATCATCCCGCTGCGCAAGCAGATGATCGACTACGAGCGCCTGACCTACCCCGGCGGCGTGGCGGTAGCGACGATTCTCAAATCACCCGGCGCCGGCATCCAGAAAGCCATGCTGCTGATCGGCGGAGCGTTGTTCAGCGGCGGACTGCATGCCATCAGCCAATCCACCGGTGTCGATAACTTCGACCTGGGCAGCCTGATCGGCATGCCCGGTTATATGAATGGCGTCTGGTACCTGTCTCTGCTGACCATCGGCGTGGGCTACATCGCCGGCAAAGGCGGCGTGGCTTTCATCATTGGCGGCTATGTCTGCTACTGGGTCCTGGCGCCGATGCTGGCCGGCCTGGACATGTTTCCGGTTGACCCGGCCAGCGGAGTAGTCACCGAAGAGCCCAATGCACTGCGGCTGCTGCTGTTTCGCCCGGTTGGCATCGGCATGTTGATCGGCGGCGCTGTGGCCGGTGTCGCCATGGCCTTTCCGATGATCGTCAGCGCGGTGCGCAGCATGCAGAATGCGGCAAAGGCCGAATCGGCCCATGTCGCAGGATGAAATGCCGATCAAGCTGCTTTATGTAGCGATCGGCGGAGCCGCCGTCCTGCTGGCGGTCATGGCGGTGCTCTCTACCGATAAAATGGGGCTGGGCCGGGGGCTGGTGATGGCCCTGGTCGGGACACTCTGGGTCTGGATCGCCGGCGTGATTCTGTCGGAAGCCATCGGCCGCACCAACTGGTCGCCGCTTTCCGGCATGACCCTGATCGCGGTAACCATCCTCATTTTCATTTCCAGCGGCCTGGGCGACACCAAGGCGGCCATTGTTTCAGCCGTCATGGTCGGCGCAGCCGCCTGCGTGGCGATGTCGCAGGCCACCGACCTGATGCTGGACCTCAAGACCGGTTACCTGGTGGGAGCGACGCCGCGCAAACAGCAACTGGGCCAGTTCATCGGTGCGTGGCTGGGTCCGATCGTTGTGATCATCCTGATTTTCGTGCTGAATGAGGCCTATGTGCTGGGTAGCGACAAGTTGCCGGCGCCGCAGGGCCAGGCGCTGGCGAGCATGGTCAACGGCATCATGGGCGGAGACGTCCCCGGGCAGAAATACCTGGCGGGAGCCGGCCTGGGCGCCATGCTCAGCCTGTTCCAGCCCGGCCTGGGAATTACCGTCGGCCTGGGTTTCTATCTGCCATTCAACATCGTGCTGACCTACAGCATCGGCACGGCCCTGAGGGTGGTCAGCGACTATAAGATGGGACACTCTTTTGCCGAAAACACCGGGATACCCGTCACCGCCGGGTTTATTGTCGGCGAGGCACTGGTCGGCGTGGGCTATGCGATCTCCATGATCCTGAAGGCGGTGTGAAGATGAAACTATTCGGAATAATCCTGGTGGCTACTTCCTTCCTGGCGGGTTCCTTCGTAACGGTTCTGGACCCGCGCGAAGTCAATTGGTATTACATGATTCCGGCTCTCCTGGCAGGCCTGGCCGGGCTGTGGCTGTACCGCAAGGCGCAACATCAGGAAACACGGGCCGGAGACAAACTGGCCGGCAATATGGCAATCCTGCACACCAGCCTGGCCAACATTCTGCGCCAACCTGGAAGAACTGTGCGCACGCGGCGACGACCTGCCCGTCTACGAAGCGCGTTTCGAAATCGACCGCTTGTTCCGCGATGACCTGAACAACTTCGCCGACGCCAGGGAAAGCATGATCCACGTCTTCGGCATCCAGAACTACGCGGACGTCATGAGTAATTTTGCGGCCGGTGAACGTTACATCAACCGTGTCTGGTCGGCCTCTACAGACGGTTACGTTGATGAAGTCAGGATGTACCTGGAACGTGCCCGGGCGCAATTCACCGAAGGCAACCAGCACTTTGACGTGTTATGGTCGGAACAATCCACAGACCACACCGCTCAGCCGGCCGGCTGATATTCCGTCCGCTTACCGGACGGAAATGACGAAATAGAGACTATTTTGTAAAAATTGCGTTAGTTGAGCCGAAACGACGTTGAATCAGCGTTATAAACAATTGACTACTGCGTTCTGCAAGTTATACCCTTCTGGGTTCGGAACATTTAGTTATTAAGTTTCATCCGTTTTCCATCTTTCAGAGCCGAGATCAAGCATGCTAATCAATCGAATGAATAAAAGGCTCTTGTTGAGCGCAATTCTGGTTGCCGCCATACCGGTCAGCTTCTCCACTTCCGTTTTTGCCCAGGCAACGGTGGACCAGGTCACCCAGGAAGGCGAGAAACGCGCCGACGCCGGTGCTGCCGAGCAGCAACGTGTCGAGCAAATCGCCGACCAGACCGACGACTTAGTCAACGAATACAACACGCTTTCCAAGGTTGTCGACGGGCTAATCACTTATAACAGCCTTCTGCAGCGGCAGGTGGACAACCAGGAAGCGGAAAAAGCTGCGCTGGCCGAATCCATGGGCAACGTCGCACTTATCGAGCGTCAGATCATCCCGATGATGACCAGCATGCTTGATTCTCTGGAGCAGTTCATCGAACTGGACACGCCCTTCCTGCTTACAGAACGGACCGAGCGCCTGGAAAGACTGCGCGGCATGATGGAGCGCTCAGACGTTTCATCGGCCGAGAAATTCCGCCGCGTCATCGAGGCCTACCAGATCGAAAACGACTATGGCCGCACCATCGAAGCCTACAAGGGTACGGTGCCAATCAACGGCAATCCAGCAGGAAGTCGACTTCCTGCGAATCGGCCGCGTTTCACTGGCCTACCAGTCAGTCGGCGGTGCTCACACCGGTGCATGGGATGACGAAGCCGGTGATTGGGTAGAACTCGACGCCTCCGAATTCAAGAACCAGGTCTCCGACGGTCTCCGGGTAGCTCGCAAGCAGGTCGCCCCTGACCTCCTGGTCATTCCCGTCGCTGCTCCTTCTGAGGAATAATCATGATAAACAGAATATTCAAAGCAGCATTGATTGCTGGACTCGCATTTGGCCTGGGCAACACCGCATACGCGGCACAGGCTGTTTCTACTGGACGAACTGCTTCAGCAGGTCAAAACCGGACGGGTTAAAGATGCCGCCGAAAACAAGGCGCGCATCGCTGAATTCCAGAAGGATCGCAGCCGCCAACAGCAGCTGATCCGTAACATGGAAGCTGAGAAAGTCCGCCAGGAACAGCTTTCCCAGCAACTGGAAACGACCTTCGAAATCAACGACGCTCAAATCATCGATCTCGAGCGGGCTCTTGCAGGAACGCCTCGGTGAACTGAAAGAACTGTTCGGTGTATTGCAGCAGGCAGCCGGTGACGCGCGCGGTAACTTCGACACGTCCGTTACGCAGATCCAGTTCCCCGATCGTGGTGAATGGCTGACCGAGTTCGCCCAGAAGATGGGTTCAACGACGCGCATGCCCACGCTCGAAGAAATCGAGCGGATCTGGTTTGAGCTGCAACGCGAAATGACCGAATCAGCCCGGGTTGTGAAACTCAACACCACGGTGATCAACGCCAGCGGTGAAGAAGAGCAGCGCGACGTTGTTCGCGTCGGGCTTTTCAACGTCGTCTCAGACGGCAACTACCTTGAGTACGTACCGGAGACCGGTCGCCTGGTCGAATTGCAGCGTCAGCCGGCAGGTCGTTACACCGGCCGTGCGGATGACCTTCAGGACGCTTCAGGCGGCATGAACGCTTTCGCAGTCGATCCGACCCGCGGCCAGTTGCTGGCCTTGCTGGTGCAATCACCCAGCCTGACGGAGCGCATCGCACAGGGTAAAGAAGTGGGTTACGTGATCATCGCCCTGGGTATCGTCGGTCTTGCCATCGCTCATCTGGCGACTGCTTGCACTATCTGCGACCGCAGCGAAGGTTAACCGTCAGACCAAGAACCTCGAGCAGGCCGGCAACAATCCGCTGGGCCGTGTTCTGAAGATTGCTCACGACAATCCAGATTCAGATGTAGAAGCACTGGAGCTGAAACTGGGTGAAGCACATCCTGAAGGAAACACCGAAATTCAACTCCATGCTGTCCGTTCCTGAAAATCATTTCAGTGGTTGCCCCGCTGCTCGGTCTGCTGGGTACGGTGACCGGTATGATCGTCACGTTCCAGGCCATCACGCTGTACGGCGCCGGTGATCCGAAACTGATGGCTGGTGGTATCTCAACCGCTCTTGTGACCACGGTACTTGGCCTGGTTGTCGCCATTCCGACCGTATTCCTGCACACCTTGGTGCAGAGCCGTGCTAAACGTCTCGACGCAGATTCTCCAGGAAGAGGCTGCCGGCATGCTTTCCGAGCGTGCTGAAAGAATGGCATAAAGCGATGGAAGTCATCTTTTATTATCTGCCATTCCTTGAGACGATCAGGGACTTTATGGAACTCGGGGGTCCGGTGCTGAATGTCATCGGCATCGTGACCCTGGTCATGTGGATGCTGATCATCGAGCGCATTGTGTACTTCCGTACAGGCCACAAAACGCTCATCAGAAATGCGCATAACTACTGGGATGAACAGAACCGATTATCTCGTCCTGGCAGGCTCACCAGATCAGAACCCGCATCATTTCACAGGTTTCCGCAAATGCGGAGCGCAACATGGCGCTGATCAAGACCTGTGTCGCGCTGTGCCCCTTGCTGGGTCTGCTCGGCACGGTCACGGGCATGATCGAGGTCTTCGAAGTCATGGCCATTTCCGGATCGGGTAACCCCCGCTCCATGGCCTCCGGTGTATCCAAGGCCACCGTGCCGACGATGGCAGGAATGGTGGCGGCACTTTCCGGCGTAGCCATGTCTGCGTTCCTGGAAAACAAGGCCCGCAGGGAACGTGAGTTCATAGCAGACGAATTAATTATCGAGCACGGCTGAAGGGACTGCCCCTTCAGCCTGCTGATTCAGGAGAAAGAACAATGCGGCAACATTTAGCCCAACAATACGAGGACGAAGAGTCCGAGATCAATATCACGCCCATGCTGGACGTGGTGTTCATCATGCTCATCTTCTTCATCGTGACAGCCACGTTCGTCAAAGAGGCCGGGATCGACGTCAACCGCCCTGACGCAGCAACGGCTGTCAAGCAGGAGAAAGCCAACATCCTGGTGGCCATCGGCCCGAACAACGATATCTGGATCGATCGTCGCCAGATCGATATCCGTTCAGTCCGACCGAATATCGAGCGGCTGCACGCCGAGAACCCGCAGGGTTCAGTGGTCATCCAGGCCGACAAGGAGTCGAAAACGGATACGCTGATTCAGGTGATGGATGCAGCCCGCTCTGCTGGGGTATTCAATGTATCGATCGCGGCAAACGAACCTTAAAGAGGCATAGCCATGTCGGCCACGATTATTGAAACATTGGCAGTAAGTAAAACCGGCAATATTGTCCGCATGGTGATCGGCATTGTGCTCGGTGTGGTTGTTACGGCAGGCCTGTTCTGGTTCATGCAGTACCTGATCGAAACGGCGGACCGCGAACTCAACGAGGGCGCATCCGGCCACCTGATCGATTTTGTCAGGCTCAAACGGGACGAATCCATTGAACGCCGTCAACTGAAACCCAAGAAACCACCACCGCCGGATGCACCGCCACCCCAGCCGCCGACGCCGCAGCTGGATAACCTGAACCCGAATGCGGAAAAAATCGCCATTTCAGCTGCTCCGGTTGAGACGGATATTGAAATGAGCGGAGGTTTCAGCCTGGGCGTCGGTGAAGGTGACTACCTTCCCATCGTTAAGGTTGCGCCGATTTATCCGCAGCGAGCTCTTTCAAGAAGTATCGAAGGGTTCTGCGTGGTTCAGTACACGGTGACCAAGAACGGTACCATTCGCGATCCATTCGTAGTGGAAGACCAGTGCACCAGCACGCTGTTCCACCGGGCGTCGGTACAGGCCGCTCTGAAGTTCAAGTACAAACCCCGCGTTTTGGACGGTCAGGCTGTCGAAGTACCGGGTGTACAGAACAAATTCACCTACGAAATTACAGGAATAGGCAAGTAAACCTATGGACAGACGTATGTCAAAACTGATTGTCGCTCTTGTTGTGGGCGCGATGCTGGTGGGTACTGCCGGCAGTGCTTTTGCCCAGAAAGACAAAGAGCAGAAAAAGACCAAAGAAACCGTGGCCATGAGCCAGCAGGTTTATGAAAGCCTTACTGAAATCCAGGAAATGATGGAAGCAAAGGACTACGCTACTGCGCAACGACTGACCGATGAACTCCGGCAGCAAAAAAGGACTGACCCCTTACGAGCTTGCGCAAATCTGGAACATCACGGCTTACTCGTACTATCTGCAGGAGCGCTACCAGGACGCGATCAATGCTTATGACAAGGTCATGGCGCAACCTGAACTGCCCGAAGCCCTGATGCTCAGCACGCTGAAGACCAAGGCTCAGCTCCAGTTCACACTGGAAGATTATGAGGGCGCACTGGCCACCGTGCGTAACCTGATGACCAAGATCTACTGAACCCAGTGCCGACGTGTTGATGCTGGAAGGCCAGGCATTGTTCCAGCTGGCCCGTTACGAAGACGCCCTGGTGCCGATCAAGACGGCTATCGATATGTACCGCAACCAGGGGCAGACACCGAAGGAAAACTGGCTGCTGCTGCTCCGCGTGATCTACTTCGAGCAGAAAGATTACGAAAGCATGATCGGCGTGGTCAAAGAGTTGATCGTTTACTATCCGAAAGACACGTACGTCCTGACCCTGGCCGGTATTTACAGTGAACTGGGCGATACCAAGAAACAACTGGCCCTGACAGAAGTGCTGTACGAAAAGGGCTATCTCAATACGGCTTCCCACATCACCAACCTGGCCAATCTTTACCTGCTGCATGGTCTGCCGTACAAGGCGGCCATGGTGCTGGAAAAAGAAATGGGCGCCGAGATCGTCAAATCCAACGAGCGAAATCTCAGGTTGCTGTCCCAGGCCTGGTACCAGGCCCGTGAGGACGAGAAAGCCATTCCACCGCTGGCGCAGGCCGCCGAGATGACCAAGGAAGGCGAGCTTTACGTGCGCCTGGGCCAGGCTTACATCAACCTGGAAAACTGGAGTGAAGCCGCATCAGCGATTCAGACCGGCATCAAGCTGGGTGAGCTCAAACGCAACGATACCGCCAACATCATGCTGGGCATGGCGCTGTTCAACCATGAAGCGCCTGGAGCAGGCCCGTCGTGCGTTTCAAAGCGCTTCTTCTGACAACCGCTCACAAGCGCGCTGCAAATCAGTGGATTGCTTACGTCGACAGCGAAATCAAGCGGCGGGACCTGATGAAGCAGGACGTGCCCGATTACCAGCCAAGAGAACGTGACGACCTGCTGGACGTTCTGGAAGAACAACAGCAGTAACGCCCTCAAGCAAGACAAAAAAAAGCCCCGTTTAACGGGGCTTTTTTTCGTTCGGATAACGCAGGCTAACTAAGAGCCACAACGTCTATCTCGATTTTCTCCATTACCTTTTCACTGGTATGGCTGCTGAAAGTCGCAGCCAGTCCCTTGCGGGAACTGCAGCCAAGGATAACCATGTCAGCACTGACTTTTTCGGCAATTCCTGCAATCACATCTTCCGGCTTACCCATGTCGCGATGAATCTGCTCTCGCGGCAATCCGCTCATCCTGCCGATCAACGCCCTGTCAGGGAAGTCCTCGCTGCCCTTGTAGGCATTCACAACGTGCAGTTCAGCTTCGAAATATTCAGCCAGGAACAACCCGCGTTCTATGATTTTTTCATTCAACTCAACATGCGCCGCGTCAGTGGCCTGGGTATTAACCGCAGCCAGGATGCACTGGATGGGTGCCGTGGTGCCTACGTCACAGATGACCACGTCACAGGTTGCCTGGCGAACCAGGTCCCACTTGGAATCAGTGATTCCTGTTTTGTGCTCGGCAGACTCCTCGGACAACATGATGGTGTCGCAGTTATAGCGGTCGGCAGCCGACGTGATGGAAGTGCGCCAATCCCGCGTCCAGAAAAATTCCGCAGTGTAATCGACACCCAGTTCATCCAGCGGACGCAGTAATTCGTTGAACCAGGTGTTTGTGCGCAGGACATCCACAGGCGCCTTGGGGTCCGTTTTATCACCGCTTTCGAACCCGATCAACACGTGAAACTCAAGTTCCCACTTACGTGGTTGACGAATAATTTCGAGCATACGCTCCATGGCGAGGTGCGTCTCATGAGACGGATCAACGATTACCAGGAATTTTCTTTTTTCCACTTAAAAACCCTCCGGGGAATTTTCTATTGTTAACCAAACCCGATACCGGGTTCGGATATTCTACCTGATATAGAGCTGAAATCCCGCCCACTTCCTGAAATTTGATGTATCGGCGGAATTCATCCGCATTTTCCTGGCACTCAACAACGCGTCGGTAACATCCCGGGAGCTTTCCAGTTCCTGGTAAAAATCACGCATTAACCCGGCCGTTTCAGAATCCCCATAAGGCCACACCGAAGCGACAACACTGGTCGCTCCAGCCTGTAGAAAATCTGAAACAAGGCCCAGCCTGCTGTCAAAACTGGAGCGATTTGTTCCCGTGACTTCCGTCTGGCTGAGGACGACCAGGCTGTTATTGATGCCCAGGCCGCGTATATCACCCGGCGCCAGGTATTCTGCAGCAGACTGGCTGTCCGCCTTTGACATCAGCAATCGCGACCGTTCCGGAAATGCCAGGTCGACCGTACCCGGGGCGGCCAGGTGCACCAACCCGGAATCCGTAAAATGATCATCACTGAACTCGTCCCTGTTTAGCGCAACGCCCTGGACCATGTGCAACCCGGGACCCACGAACACGTCGGCCACTGCGGTCATTTCAGCTGAAACAGTGATGTCGTAAGTGAACAGTTGCTGGGATGTCTGCGGATCACCTGCAAGGAATACCTGCTGACGCCAGGAATCAGGGAGCAGTGCGCGCCGCCTGCCCGCAGCGGCGAGCGTCATCAGGTTTACCACCTGGTATTCGCTGGCCAGGAATTGGCCGTCAAGCCTGAGTATGTCCAGCGGAAACCCATTAAGCGGACCCGCGGGCAGCAGGTAAATACGGCGTGCCAGTGATCCCTTCAGGGGCTGCAGCAACAGGCGCCCGCCCGAGTCCAGGTCCGGGATCAATGCCGTACCTCCCCGGCTGGCTTGTTCCCTCAGTGTTTCCAGCCAGTCTGCACTGAGTCTGCGGCCGGACAGCTGGACCAGGGATACGCCGCGACGCTTCCCCAGCAATGCGTAATCCGTATTCTTTCCAAAATAATAGGTCAGCAGACATTCATCAGCTGAGAAACCGGCAAGAAGCCCGTCGAGAGCACCGGCATCCAGCGGCCGCAGGCCTGGACGGAACGAGGACCGCAAGGAGCTGAGTTCCCGCGTGGTCTGTGCCGCCAGTTGGCTGGTCTCATCTCCATTTGCGGTTTTAAGCCGCGCGATGAGTGAACGAAGAGTGCTGTCCTGCTCACCGGTAATTCCCTCGTCAATGCCTTCAGCCTGGTCCTGCCCTTCAATCAACCGAATCCGGTCCAGCGCCAGCAAGGCCTGTTTTCCATCAGCCTTTCCTGCAACCGCATTAGCGGACCCGGCCAGGACAATGGCCATGTATTCCTGGAAAATGCTGGCTTTGTTCTGCCAGTACCATGCGCCGGCTACGCCCGGCAGGGATTGCCGGAAGAACAGAAGTTCATCAGTCAGCCCCTCTATCTCAGTCAACGCATCGCGATCCCTGCCCTCCCGTCGTAATATCTTCGTCCGGACGAATGCCGCTTCCAGCATCAATGCCGGAACTGCACTTTTTTTCAGCGCGTTATATGACGCGCTGATTTTTGCGGAGCTACATGAGCTGCGATCACCCTTTTCCGCCTGCAACAGACACATGTACAAGTCCGCACGCTGGCTGCTGATACGGTCACCGTTTTCCAACGCCGCCTGCTGACTCTGAACCAACAGATTGCGGGCCTTCGAACCGCCGCTGCCACCTTGATGCCAGGCATCCAGGGCTGACTCGAACAGGAATTCCGACCTGGCCCGGCCGGTAACTGCCAGCCTCCCCTGCCTCTGTCTGAACCGGTCCATTTGCTCGAATTCACCCTGGCTGCGATAAATCTGCGCCAGGCTGTCGAACGCCCGGATCAAGGCTTTCCGGTTCAATTCCTGGGGTGTCCGCGGAATCGACTCCAGCATCAGGCTGGTGGCCTGCGCCACGTCACCGCTTGAGTATTTGGACCAGGCCAGCGCAAGCCCGGTCGGTCCCCAGGGCTTTATGCCCGGGTTGTCCTTCTGCAACACCAATGCCTTCGACAGTTCCTCAGCGGCCTCGGGATAACGAAAAGCACTGTTGAGAAGTCTGCCTTTCTCATACAGGTTATCTGCCAGCTCCTGCTCTGCATCAAGAGCCAGTTCGCTTCCAATGTCTTCGAGCATTTCGATCGCACCGGCCGTGCTTCCCAGGGTTTCGTAGGCGGTTGCGGCCGTGCTTCGGATCTCGTTCGTCAACTCAGAATCATCGGCGGAGAGGGAAACGTCGAGGGCACGCTGGTATTGCCGGACAGCATCTTCCAGCCGGTCCTGCCGCTCGTATGCCAGTCCATCGCTGAAAAGGGCACGTGCCTGCTCAGATCTGAAACCCTGCTGATCGGCAAGGAGTACGATGCGATCCAGCACGCTGTGAGCCTGTTCAAAGCGCGCGTTCGCCATTTTCCCCGAGGCGCTTGAGCCGGCCCTCATCAAGGCTTCGCTTTCCAGTATCAGGGCCGCCAGTTCAAGCGTCCTCAACCCCACCCGTTTGGCTGCCAGCTGAACTTCGCGGGCCCGCTCCATGGCCATCAACTCGTCATTCAGCTTGTGCAGGATCAGGTGCGCCGCGTAGAACTCCGACCACAGGCGCATTTCTTCCCACCCCAGGCTGGCAAACGCGCTCGCCGCGTTGCGCAGCGTATAGGTCTTCATCGCCCAGGTGGTCGTATCGTTCGCATGGGCACGCTCGGTTCCGAGGGATAATAACTTGTAAGCATGGGCCAGAGCCGCGCTGTTGCGGTCCCGGTCAGGCACCTGGATTAGCTCCATCTTGATGCTGGAGCGGTCGACCCTGCGCCCGGGACTGACCTTGATCATCAGCTGGCGTGGTTTACCCACGGCTTCGATGTACTGGTACAGCGAACCCATCCGCCCGGCAGGCAAGCCCGATTCCATTAACAATGCGTCTTCAGGCCCGTAGATTTTTGATTCGAACTCGGTTTCCGGCGCATCGATTTTCACGAGCAGGGACACGTCCGGATACTGATAGATCATATACTCCGCCGGCCGCGTCGGCGACGCCTCAGCCGCCTGCGCGGTTTGGGTGGCGGCCGGAACAACCAGTACCAGAATGATGAGCAATGCTCTGAACATCACACATAGATAGCGGTCAAGCCTGCCAAGGTCAACTGCCAATTGCCCCTGCGAGCGCTTTTTGTTAGCGTGCAGAGACTCATGCGACGCCCCAACAGAGAAACTTCCGTTTTTACTACTTCCGCGATTGACCTGTTCGCGTCAGCGCTCGGGGCGTTCATCCTGTTGGTCATGATTCTTTTTCCTTACTACCAGAACGCCGGAGACGACGACGCTTTTTCCCGCACCCAGGAGATCCAGGAACTGCGCCGTCTGGCATCCGGCGAAATTGCGGACCTGTTGGCGGACCAGCAGGTTTCACAAAGTGAAGTCCAGGATCTCAACCAGGCAAACCGCGGAATCGAGGCGCAGATTTCACGCATTCGCAAGCAAATGGCGGACATCAAGACCCAACTGGCTGAAAAACCCGTTCCCGAACCGGAACCCATTGAAGAAATCATCGAGGAAACCGAACCCGAGGCGCTCACCGCAGGCGTGGCGTTTTCTATCCTCGGGCTCGCGACCGAGTCAAAGTCATTCGTGATTGTTGTGGATATGTCCGGCAGCATGCTGTCCTATACCGACCTGATGGTGAAGTCGGTACTGGAAGTGCTCGAACCACTGAATGAAAGCAATGATTTCGCCATCATCGGTTACCAGGGCAACCCGTCCCCCGTTCTATGGACCTTCCCGGAAGGCGGCGGGTTGATGCAGGGCACAGCCGACAATCTGGATTCCGCCCGCGGCTTTGTCCAGTCACTGGCGCGCCGCTTTGCCGGTTCCACACCGACCCATTACGCCGTGCTTTCTGCCCTGCAGTATCCGGCCGACTCCGTCATCCTGATGAGTGACGGCGAGCCGGACAACTCCCCGGGTTTCATCATCCAGGACATTACCGGCCTCAATCGCTTTGAGAAAAAGGAAATCCACACGGTGGCGATCGGTGACTACACCCAGAACCGCGGTCTGGTCATGTTCCTGCAGACGCTGGCGAATCGGAATGGTGGTGACTTCGTGGGGGTTTCACGGTGAAATCGAGGCGCCGCAATTTTGAAGTGTATTCGCTCTCGGCGGTTGACCTGTTTGCCTCAGCCATGGGTGCTTTCATCATCATCACCATCATCCTGATGCCCGACTACCAGAAAGAAGTCCGTTCCCAGGGCGATCTCGAATACCTTGAGGAACTGGCCGGCAAGACACAGGCCATGCTGGATGAGACCGAAGAAGGCAGCAAGGACATCCTGGAAGCGCTGCTGGCGGCACAAACCCGGCACCAGCAACTCCAGGCGCAGCAGGAAGTGGTTTCCAGCGAACTGGAGACGCTCAACGCGCAGCAGCAGGCCCGTAACGATCAACCACCACCGCCACCACCCAGCCCTGTTGTGACTCCGGACAAGAAAGGCAGCAACCAGGTCACGTTTCGTTTCCTCGGACTGAAAACGGACAAAAAACGAATCCTGTTCATGGTCGACATGAACCAATACCTGGCCGGCTATGAATCTTTGGTGAGACGAACCGTGATTCGCGGCATGGAATCACTTCAGTCGGGATACGAATTCGCCATCCTGGGGTTCCAGCAACAGGATTCCGGCCCGAAGTACTACCGTTGGCCGGCCGATGGCAGCCTGGCCGCCATGTCTGACCAGACTCGCTCTGAAGCCAAAGGTTTCCTGCGCAGCCTCGGACGAAAGTTCGAAGGCTCCTCTTCGCTGGTCAGTGCGTTCGAGGTTGCTTTCCAGAACCCGGCGGATGCCATTATCCTGATCAGCGACGGTCTGCCCAACCCTGCTTTCAATAACGGCCTGTCACCCGGGCGGCTGGTTCGCGCCATAACGGTTGCCAACTCCAGGGGACAGGAAGTTCACGCGGTGACCGTGGGGGACTATTTCAAATACCGGGGTACGGTAGAGTTCATGGAGTCACTGGCCCGGGCTAACTCAGGCGCCTTTCTCGCCCTTGCGGAATAGCCTCAACTCGATATCGCCGATGCGCACATGATCGCCACGCCGAAGTTCTGTGGGTGCAAGCACCAAATCGTCCCCAAGGTAAGTCTCCAGACCGCCCTGCCCGGGCTGAACATAGAACTTGCCGGTTTCAGGGGCCAGCGTGATGACCCCGAGGTGGTCCGGAGTCGCTGTTTCAGCCGGCCCCATGTTGCCGGTGTCCGGTTCTGCAGTGAACTCTGCCGGCTGCTGAAGGTCGATGGTGTCGGGTTCGTCATCCGGGTGAAACCTGCGCGCCAGCGGATTGCTGCCGGACTCAACGCTGTCCCTGCCGCGCAACACGGGCTGACCGGCGCTGGGAGCCGCCGAAGTCTTTTTTTTCCTGAAGATCATCGATAAGCCACCTGTTGGAAATGAAATTACAATGTATCATAGCGACATGAAATCCAATGGGAAAACCATCGGCCGGGCCAATGACTGCGACCTGGTGCTGTCGCACCATACCGTTTCCCGTATGCATGCCAACATCGAAGTAAGCGAAGAAGGCTATCTCGCCGTGCAGGATGCCCATTCCAGCAACGGCACTTTCCTGCACCGCAACGGCCGCTGGATCCAGGTCAGAAAGATCATCCTGGGGTCGCAGGACCGCATACGTTTCGGTGAGATAGAAGTGCCGCTGGAGCAACTGGTAGAACTGTTCGGCAACCGCGCCAGGGTGCGCCTGAGAGAAGGCTACTCGGTGCGTGGCAAACCACTGCTGTTCGATGACATGCCTTTTGAACTGCCAAAACCGAAAATCGTGCTGGAAAACCCGAGGCGCAACCCCCTGACAGGAAACATCGAGGAGAACAAATAGTGCGACTCATTACCCTGCTCGTCAGTCTGGTCACCGCGTTGATCGTGATCGCCCTGCTAACAAAAATACTGCCGCCCGAAGCCGCGGCCATCCTGTTGGACACCAAGCGCGGTTCGTGGCCGTTTACTGTACAGAATATCCTGTGGGTGGCATTTTTTATCGGGCTGGGTGAACTGTCGATCCGCTGGCGGGCCGGCCGCCTGGAAGAAAGCCAGATAAGCCGCAACTACCTGCCCGAAGACGAGGAAACCGTGCTGCGGCCCGGCGAAGACATGACCCCGATCTTACCAGAAAGTCCGCAGCAGCAAGTACCGCGAAATCTGTTTCGTTCCCCGCCTGATCGAGCGCTGCGTGCTGGGTTTCAACCTGAGCCATTCGGCCGACCAGACCAACTCCCTGCTCAATTCCAGCCTTGAGCTGTACCTGCACGAGATCGACCTGCGCTACAACATCATCCGTTACATCACCTGGGTGATTCCGTCACTTGGCTTCATCGGCACGGTCATCGGTATCATGCTGGCCCTGAACTACGCCGGTGACCGCGCCAATGTCGACAGCCCGGACATGCTGTACCAGGTAACCGAACGACTGGGTGTTGCCTTCTCGACCACCCTGCTGGCGCTGGTAATGGCTTCCATACTGGTGTTCATCCAGAACGTGGTGCAGGGCAAGGAAGAAAACGCGCTGAACAAGGCCGGGCAGTATTGCCTGGACAACCTCATCAACCGCCTCTATTCACCCTGAAGGCTGCCATTCCATGCGACAGACCGGGCGACTCTGGCTTCATTCCCTGTGCATCTGCCTGCTGCTGGCCGGCGGCACCGGGCATGCACAGGACCTGAAACGGGGCGCAGGGTCATACACCCTGCCACCGGGTTCAATGCCCTCATGGACCGTTCCAGTCCTGCGACTGGTCTCTGTCAACCCACGTCGAACCGACCACCGGCATCATTCTTTCCGATACCGGGCTGGTCCTGGTTCCTGAAGACTTCGCCAGCATGGGTGATGAAATCATCGTGCTCGACGGCGGAACCGACATCATCCGCAATGGCCGGCCGGCCAGGATCGAACAAAAATTCTCCGGCAGCGGCATGCAGGTGCTTTATGTCGAGGGCCTGACAAGACAGGGCGTTGCACTGGCTGGCGAACCGCTGAAGACCGGCGACACAGTTGTCCTGACTGCATTCCCGCCCGCCGAACTGATCGCCAAGGGAGAACCTCCACTCAGCCGTTTCAGCCCCGGTCGTGGTATTCGGGGAGAACGGCATGCCATCCTTCTCCAGCGAAACACAGCTGCCTAACGTCACGGGCGCACTGGTCGACAGCTGCGGAAACCTGGCCGGCGTCAGCCTGGCGGACGATGTTCAGAGCATGGAAACCTCTGCGGCCACCCGTTACCAGTGGCGTGCCAGCCTTGCTGGATGTTTACGCAGCGCTTCAGATTACTCCGCGTGAAGCCCGTTGCGGAAACGACGAACCACCGGCTGAGCCTGAACCCAGAACCCGTCGAAGAGCCCGCTGCAGAAGAGCTGATCATCGAAGAACCCCCGGCTGAGGAACCTCCGGCCGGCAAGATCCTGCGAGCCGGAAGAAGAACCGGCCCAGGAAGAACCAGCGCCGGAAGAGGAAGACACCGCAACTGAGCCTGCCGAAGAACTGCTCATCGAAATTTTTCCGCCCCTGGAAAGCGTCGAAACAGATAGCGCCGAAGCAGAAGAGGAAAGCGGCAGGTCCGGCTGGTTG
Source organism: uncultured Gammaproteobacteria bacterium (assembly GCA_963759035.1). Taxonomy (GTDB): domain Bacteria; phylum Pseudomonadota; class Gammaproteobacteria; order Xanthomonadales; family SZUA-36; genus JAHEFT01. The sequence goes on along the minus strand of CAVWXL010000008.1, from coordinate 175,703 downwards.
TGGCTATTGGCGGCCGCTATCCTGATCGGACTGGGTTTCGTGACCCACCGTCTACGCTCAGCAAGACAGGAAGAACCTGCCGGGGAAACCACGCCCATGGATACCGCTTCTGTGGTCGAACCCGGTACCGAGGAATTCGCAGAGCCCACGATTACCGAAATGGAAAGCGAACTGGTGCTCACGCGGCGTGCTCCCGGACGGAACAGCTTTTGAAGATACCGTCACGGTCAGTAAACACGCCATCAACATTATCGTCGGCAGGAAGGGAGCCGACTTGACGATCAACAGCCCCGCTGTGAGCCGGCAACACATCAGTCTGAACGGAACATTACCAGGAACTGACGGTTTCCGACCTGGGCTCCAGTAACGGCACCTCGATCAATGGCGTGCCCTGCCTGGAAGGTGAAATCATGTTCATCGAGCCGGGCGACACCCTGCTGCTGGGCGATGCGCGCTGCAGCCTGGAAATCAGGCCGCATGATGAACTGCCAGGGTGAAAAGGAATAATGAGCATGGAATCGCTGGCGCTGGCGCCGGGTACCGTTGTCGAGCAATCTTCGGGTCGACCGGGTGCTGGGACAGGGCGCCTACGGCATCACCTACCTGGTCACTGACCAGATCCTGAACAAGTCCTTTGCGCTGAAGGAATTTTTGCCCCGGGACGAAGTGTCGCGCAGTGCAGACGGACGGCTTCATCCGCTTGATGACGGCAAATCCGGTCGCTTTTCTACCGGCCTATCGAATTTCGTAGCCGAAGGACGCACCGTCGCTCAGCTTGAGCATCCCAATATCGTCAAAGTCCTTCGCTGTTTCGAAGCAAATGGCACGGCTTACCTGCTGATGCCCTACTACCGTGGTGAAGCCCTGCACAAACTGCTCAAACGCAGCGGCGTGTTCACCTTTGAGGAAATCACTGCGCTGTCAAAACCGTTACTGGAAGCACTACAGTACATTCACCGAAAAGGGCTTGTGCACCAGGATATCAAGCCTGCCAATATCTACATCACGGAGAACGGCCAGCCCATTTTGCTGGACTTCGGCGCAGCCGGACAACGGCTCGAAGCCGGCACCTCCACACGCTGGAAACTGGGCAGTGAGGGTTATGCGGCGCCGGAACAATCGGACGAGAAGAGCTCCATTGGCCCATGGACCGACATTTACGGCCTGGCAGCCACTCTATACCGTTGCCTGAGCGGACAGATCCCGGTTGCCGCCCTGCAGCGAAAGAGAGCGCTGGGCGAAGGAGAAGCCGACCCCTTGCGGTCGATCAGCAGCCTGGTGCCCAGCGAGACGTTCACCGGCATCCTGGCGGCTATCTCCAGCGGCCTGGCCCTGGAGTCTTCTGAACGGCCCCAGAGCATCGGGGAGTGGCGCCGGGAATTCGGCGCCGCTGGCACATACCCAAAAGGAGCCATCGACTCCACGCTGCCCGGAGCGGAGCAGGAAGGCAGGGAGTGGCTGCCAATCGCCCTGCTTAGCGTACTTGCCATCGTGTTGTCAGGCGCTGTGATTTACCTGTTTACCGGCATTGGTCCGCAACCGGGTGCAGCAGGTGAAGATCAAACCACTGGCAATACGGACACCGGGCAAACCACTGCTGAGCCCCGCATCACTTCGGTTGAAGAAACGACACGCTGGCAGTCTGCGCTGGAGGCCGACACGGCCTTCGGCTACCAGTTGTTCCTGCAGGATTATCCGGATTCGATTCATCGCGACCAGGCAGAGATACACCTGGAAAGACTGGACCACCAGGCCTGGGGCTATGCGGAGCAGCAAGGTACGAAATCAGCCGTCGAAACGTATATGGAATCGTTTCCGGACGGCCTGCACCTGGCAGACGCCAAAATGTCGATACATGAATTCCAGGTGGCCTTTGAAGCCGCCGAACGTGAACGACTGGACCTGGAGCAACAGGACGGTAAGGCCTGGGAGCAGGCCCGTTCGGCCCGTTCGTTGTCTGCGATTGACCAGTACCTGGCCGACTGGCCGGGTGGTTTGCACACCGATGAAGCCCTTGCCTTGCGCAAGCGAATCGAGGCCGATATCAATGACACCCGCGCCTTCGAGGCCGCTGCCCGGCTCAACAGCATCGAAGCTTACGAGTCCTACGTTAAGGCATTCCCGCAGGGCCGCCACCTGGCGAAAGCCCTCGAGGCCATTGACGACCGTACGCTGAGACCGGGTAAAAACTTTCGCGATTGCGAGGATTGCCCTTCGATGGTGGTGGTTCCGGCAGGTTCATTCTGGCAAGGCTCCGAGGAGTCTTCCCCCTGGGCTATCAAGATGGAAACGCCGAAGCGGATGGTCAGCATTGCCGAACCTTTTGCCGTCAGCGTTTTCGAAATCACCATGGAGCAATGGGACCAATGCGTTGCCGCTGGCAGTTGCAACACACGACCGCCTGATAACGGCTGGGGTCGCGGATCGAGGCCGGTCATCATGGTTTCCTGGAACGACGCCCAGGAATTTGTCGCCTGGCTCAACAGCATTACCGGCCAGTCCTATAGCCTGCCAAGTGAAAGCCAGTGGGAATTCCTCGCCCGCGCCGGGGAGGAAAGTGACTGGCTTGGGGGAAGCCCGGCCAGCATATGCCAGTTCGGCAATATCGCCGGCGCTGAATCCGGTTTCCGCTGGGAGCACGTAGAATGCAGTGACCAGGCCGTGACTGAAACACTGCCGGTCGGTTCTCTCAAACCCAATGCATTCGGCGTTTACGATGTGGTGGGTAACGTAGCCGAGTGGACGCTGGATTGTATGAATCTGTCCTACCTGGACGCACCGGCAGACGGCAGTGCCTGGGGGCGTGGCATCTGCAGTTCACGCATAACGCGCGGCGGCTCGTGGTTCACCGGCTCCCGCGAAATCCGCTTACCCGCCCGCTTCAACCTCAAGAATGGGGACAGGAATGACTTTACTGGCTTTAGGGTGGTGCGGAAGGTGGAAGTGCAGTGACCGGAACTCGCTTGGGATGGACGCTTCAGCAAGGGTTCAGACTTGTGGGGCATAATTAGGGCGTGATTAGGATTCGTTACATCTTGGCAGTTACGCTGGCTTTGGGATTTGCTGGCTGCGCTTCGCTATGTGCGCAGGAGACTGAGCCAGCGGGTGATCAGGATGGATCCAGTAAGAAGGTCGAGCAAAGCGATGAGGCGTTTCGCCGACAAATGGAACTGGAAGACGCACGCTCCAAGAACCGCACCTACGTAGATACCACCTATACGGAAAATATCGAACAGGAGAAAATCGACAAGCTGCCTGAAGCATCCCGTGACAATATCCGTGATCAACTGGTAGACGTGATCATGGAAAACGGCGACTGGGAGCCCAAAGACGCGCTGGAGGACTATCCCTACCAGCCCAGTGTGGAGGCCCAGTCCGATGCGGAGTTGAAAGAACAGGAACAGGAAGCCTGGGACGAACAGATTCAGAAATATCACGAGCGCGAAGCAGCGGCTTTCGGCTCCCATAAGGGTCCGGTGCCAGGCCCGGGAAACCCAACCGGGCAGGAAGGCGGACAGCAGGGCGAAGGTTCACAGGGGCAACAGGGCGCAGAGCAAGGCAGCGGCCAGGGTGGGCGCGGCGGTCAGCAGGGTGAACAGGCTGAAAACACGGCGGGAACGTACCAGCCAGGTGCTTCCGGATCTGAGGATGAAACCAGTACGGCTGGCGTAGCGGAGAGCGCACTCGATTTCCTGAAGAGTGGCCGAACCGGAAGACAGCAACAAAACCCGGCTTCCTCGACTGACGCACAAGCCCAGGCCCAAGCCAGGCAGCCCAGAGCCCAAGCCCAGGCACAAGCCCAGGCCCAGGCACAAGCCCAAGCCCAGGCCCAGGCACAAGCCCAGGCACAAGCCCAGGCCCAGGCTCAATCTGCAGAATCGCAGCAGGAGAGCCCAGGAACAGGTGGCGGAACAATCTCAGCAGCAGACTCCTGAACAGGAACAGGCCCAGTCAGAAGAAGCGCAGCAGGAGAGCCAGGAGCAGGTAGCAGAACAAACTCAGCAGGATATTCCGCTGGATACCCGAGGCATCATCCCCATCCGTGACCTCGACAAGCTGGAAGGGACAGGGACTTTCGTGGTACCGCAAATCCCCGAAGATTCTGAAGACCCCTGACAGACACCAAAGGCAGCGCCGCCCGTAAACTTTTTTTCAGCCGGCCCTGGCCTCTTCTTCAGTTTCTTCATGCCACTGAAAAATATTCAGTTCAATGAAGATGAACGCCACCAGCCACAGGAAAGCATCCCAGAAATCCAGGAAACTGCCTTCGAACCCCCAGTATGCCGCGGCGATAAACAGTACAGAGTAGAAAAAACTCTTCAGGTATTTGGCCAGGTTGAGCAATCGGTCGGTCAGGTCATCGTGTAATTGCATCCAGACCTCAGCCTCAAGCAGCAACACGATGATCAGCCAGGTTCCTGCGTTGATGATGTCGATAACTGCCAGGCCCCAGGCAGAATCCAGCGCCTCGCGCGTTCCGATGATTTCAGTACCGGCGACCCGGACAAGGTCCTGTCCCTGCAGCGCAGTGCAGGCTAGCGCATCGATTGGCGGGTAATCGTCCAGATCCACGACATAGTTCCAGTCAGTACCGACTAGCGAGCAAACGTCCGCGATGCTGAAGGGCAACAAATCGGTGATAACACCGTATTTACTGAGATAGCCATAAAACGCATAGACGATGAAAAAATAGCAAACGGATTTGACCGCAAGCAGGAACCACTTAAGCCCACCCCTCAGCCGGTCATCCGAAATAATGGCCGTCTCCAGTTCGAAGATGAGCAGCAACACCAGCCACGCGGTGGTATCGATGAAAGCCGAAAAGGCCTCTACAAAGTTACGCCAATTAATGCTGCTGCCAAAAGTCTCTGCACTGGCTGCGAGGTCTTCCTGCAGGAACTGGACGGCATTCCACGCCAGCAGCAGATAAACCAGCCACTTGAAGAGGGTAAACGCAACATGCGGGTGAATAAACTTCCCCAAATGGGAAGCTGGCTCATTCACTGACGCAGGCCCCGCAGGCGGTAGGCGCGGCATGCATCTCCGAATGCGCGGAACATCGCCGTGGAAACGGCATTCTCCAGCGGCTTCCATTCCGGGTGCCACTGTACACCCAGCGTGAAACCCGGTGCGTTTCGAACGGTAAATGCCTCAATCAGGCCATCATCTGACACGGCCTCCACTTCCAGCTCGGCGGCCAGGCGGTCCACACCCTGCGAGTGAACCGAATTGACCATCGCCCTGGAAACACCGGTCATTCCATGCAACAGCCCACCCGATGTGAACTCGACTTCATGCGATGGTCCATACTGCACGTCCAGCGGGTCTTCCGGGTTTTCCTTGTGCATCCGGTAACCCGGCAATTCATGTACAAATTGATGCAGTGTGCCGCCGAATGAAACATTCATTTCCTGGAAGCCACGGCAGATCGCAAACAGCGGCATACCCACCCGGATTGCTGCAGGGATTAACTCCAGCGCAGCCAGGTCCCGTTGCGGATCATGCCAGGTGCCCGGCGCACTCGGTTCACCCATATAATGATGCGGCTCCACGTTCGACGGGCTTCCGGTCAGGAATAAACCGTCCAGACGATCCAGGATATCCAGCACATCGAAACCATCTTCCAGGCAGGGCAAGACTACCGGGTAGGCGTCAGCGGCATCCACAACGGACTGCAGGTATTTTTCCCCGACCATGTGAAACGGGTGCACACCCTGCATCCGGCGATCTGAAATGACACCGACCAGTGGCCTGTTTCCGTTGCCTGCCATGATGGACGCCTCCTCTATCTACCCCTGCTTGTGCGGATTCGCCGCGTACAGGCACAAAAACTCTGCGGCCAGTGTCGCTCCAGCCAGCGCGGTGATCTCCCCCACGTCATAAGCAGGCGCGACCTCCACGACATCCATTCCGACCAGGTTAATCCCGGCCAACCCACGCACGATTTCCAGCGCCTGGTGGGTGGAGAGTCCACCACAAACCGGGGTTCCCGTACCGGGCGCGAAACTCGGATCGAGGCAGTCGATGTCGAACGTCAGGTAAACCTTGTTGTCACCAACGATGCGCTTCACTTCAGACGCAACGGCCTCCGGGCCATTGCTGTGCACCCAGCGCGCGTCCAGGATATTGAACCCCATGGGTTCGTCGTTGGTGGTGCGCAGGCCAATCTGCACTGACCGGGAGTCATCCACCAGGCCTTCCCGCGCCGCGTGGTAGAACATCGTGCCATGATCGAGCCGCTTCTGATCCTCCCCCCATGTATCGGAATGGGCGTCGAAATGCACCAGTGACACGGGACCGTGTTTTTTCGCATAAGCCCTGAGAATCGGGTAGGTGACAAAGTGGTCGCCACCAATGGCCAGGCTGGCGGCGCCGGAATCCAGAATCCGGTCAAAATACTCCTCGATATACGGCACGATGCTTTCCGGCGTACCCGGGTCAAATTCGCAATCACCGTAGTCGATTACGGCGAGCGTATCGAAGGGATCGAAATCCCATGGCCAGGGCCTTTCCCAGCTGATTCCGGCACTTGCTGCACGCACCGCCCGTGGGCCGAAACGCGCACCTGGCCGGTTCGTGGTGGCTATATCCAGTGGAATGCCGGCCACCGCCACATCAACGCCTGCCAGGTCCTGGCTGTACTTGCGGCGCATAAAGCTGAGCGCGCCGGCATAGGAAGGTGAACCCTTGACGGTTCCATACGGGCTTTTCCCGGTGAATGCATTGTCCCAGCCTTTGGGGTCGGCCATTACCCTGCTCCGCCGTTTGCAGCCAGCGAGGCTGCTGTCAGATCAAGGCATTTCCAGGCTTTTTCCACCAGTTCATCAATCTGCCTGTGTTCGATCACAAGCGGCGGCGAAACGATCATGGTGTCGCCCACCGCGCGCATCACCAGGCCATTGCTCACGCAGAAGTCCCTGCAACGGTTGCCAGCCCCGAGATCTTTGTCAAAACGTTCCCGTGATTCTTTGTTGCGGACGATCTCTATCGCCCCCATCAGGCCTATGCTGCGGGCTTCGCCCACCAGCGGATGATCAGCCAGCCCTGCCCAGCGCTGGTTAAAATAAGGCGCCGTGTGGTCCCGGACCCGCTCAACGATTCCCTCCTGCTGCATGATGCGCAGGTTGGCCAGTCCCACTGCACAGGCAGCCGGATGCCCGGAATAGGTATACCCATGGGCGAACTCGCCGCCATTTGCAATGACCACTTCGGCCACCCTGTCGCCTACCAGCGACCCACCCAGCGGCAGGTAGCCCGAAGAAACGCCCTTGGCGAATGAGATCAGGTCCGGCTTGATGCCGAACTGGGTGGACCCGAACCATTCGCCCAGGCGCCCGAACGCAGTGATCACCTCGTCCGCGACCAGCAGGATGCCGTATTCGTCACAAATCCGTTGAATTTCCGGCCAGTAACTATCCGGCGGAATAATCACGCCACCGGCTCCCTGTACCGGTTCGCCGATGAATGCCGCGACCTTGTCGGCACCTATCTCGAGGATTTTTTCCTCCAGCAGGCGCGCCTGCTGCAGGCCGAAAGCTTCGGCCGACATATCCGCTCCCAGCTCGAATTGATAAGGCTGATCGATGTGAACAATGCCCGGCACAGGCAGCACCATCTGCTCATGCATGGCCGACATGCCCCCCAGGCTCGCTCCGCCCAGAGTGCTGCCGTGGTAGGCATTCTTGCGGGCGATAATCGTCATTTTTTCCGGTTGGCCCTGCAGGTCCCAGTAACGCCTGATCAATCGGATCTGGGTATCGTTGGCCTCAGACCCGGAGCCGGTGAAAAACACGTGGTTGAAGTTACCCGGGCTGAGCTCGCTGAGCAGCTCCGACAATTCAATCGCCGGTGGATGAGTGCACTGGAAAAAACTGTTGTAGTAAGGCAGTTGCCTCATCTGTTGGGCCGCGGCTTCCACCAACTCGTTGCGCCCATAGCCCAGGTTCACACACCACAGACCGGCCATTCCATCGAGGATCTGGTGCCCGTCGGAATCATAGATGTAAACGCCTTCGGCACGCGTGATGATCCGGGAGCCGCCCTTTTCGGCCAGCTGTTTGTGATCGGTGAACGGATGCATGTAGTGACGGTGGTCATTACTTTTCCATTCCGCTGTTTTATTGTCCTTGGTTTCGGTCACAGACCACCTCCATAATTACAGGAAAAATAACCGTTCGGAGACTGTACCTGCACTGATTAAAAAATGCCACGGATATGCGAGACGCACAATGGCATATACTATCTGCCGATCTTTTCCCAACATAAACCCGTATGACGAACAACAGTATCGAGCTTCCCACGCTGATCGCAACATCCGTTGTCCGCGGCGCAGAACAGGGCGATAGCCATGGTGGCATCTACCTGGTCGACTTCGCCGCCCAAACGGTCAACCAGGTCGTAGACTGGGATACATCGGAAATCGACTTCCAGGGCCGCGGCTGGGACCGCGGGCTGCGTGGCATCGCGTTTTACGGGGGCGAAATCTACATCGCAGCAAGTGATGAGTTGTTTGTTTATGACACAGAGTTCAACATCAAACGCTCGTTTCGCAGTACCTACCTGAAGCACTGCCACGAAATTTTTCAGCTCAACAACCACTTGTACCTGACCTCAACCGGCCACGACAGCATTCTTGCGTTCGACCTGGAAAAGCAGGCTTTTTTCTGGGCTATCCACCTGGCGACAGGCGAGGACGGCCCGGTCGGCACGGCCTATGATCCGCAAGGCATCAACGGCCCGGGTGGCGCCAATGGGCCTCAGGCGCAAAACCTGTTGCATCTGAACAGCGTTTTCGCAGACCGGCACGGAATACTTGCCAGTGGCCTGGGAACGGGTGGAATAATACACATCGGGGACAGGAACGCGGTCACCATGGCGGTCGAAATGCCCCAGGGCATGCACAACGCCCGGCCGTTCCGCGATGGCGTGCTGTTTAACGACACCGGCTCGGATGTACTCCGCTATGTTGGTCGTGATGGCGGCGAAGTCGTGTTCCCGGTTCCCGTATATGATCCATCGGAACTCGAGCACGCTGAACTGGCGGACGGTCAATTGGCCAGGCAAGGGTTCGGGCGCGGCCTGTGCGTGATCAACGATCGCCTCATCGCGGCAGGCTCCTCCCCATCGACCGTCACCCTGTACGACATGGAAAGTGAAGCAGTCATCGCGCGCGTGAATTTTTCAATGGACGTGCGCAACGCCATTCACGGCCTGGAGGTGTGGCCCTTTTAGGACGTTATGAATTCATAGATAAAAAAACGGGGCCAGTTGGCCCCGTTTTTCATTCAGAGTTTGCAAAGCTTATTTTCCGAAGCGTTGGATCCAGCGAACACCGAACTCACGCGGCCGGTTCACGGTGACTCGCGAACGGCCAAAGAAGTAATCGAATTCGTACGGGTTGGCAAACAGAACTGCACGCTCATCGGTCAGATTGTTGATGTACAGCTGCATGCTCCACTTATCACGGTCCAGACCAAACCGCAGGTCGCCGATGTTGTAGGACGGCTGCTTGATCTGCGGAGCCGGCCCGTCATCCAGGGTCAGGGGCTCAACCTGGTTGAGCATGTCTCCGGTGTAACTCCACTGCAGGCGGACCCAGGCGCTGCTTCCGCCAAACCAGTCTACATCCCAGTCATATTGGGCATACATCGAGCCCTTGAACTTAGGCGAGAGCGGCAGGCGCGAGCCCTTGGGGACCACCACGCTGACTTCCACATCTTCCGTCAGCTCAGCATTGAGCCAGGTAGCGTTCGCACCCACTGAAAGATGCTCGGTCGCTGCCCAGTCAACCTGGAGCTCGACACCCTGGGATCTCGCATTACCGACATTGGCCACAACTTTCTGCCAGGGCTGGCCACAGGCCGGTGCCGGCGGTGCATTTTCTGAGCCACAGGGCCTGCTACTGGGATCGACCACCTCAAGTTGGTAGTCGTTCCACTTCATGTAGAAGTAAGTGGCATTGAGACGAACCCGGCCATTTGCAAGCGTGTTCTTGGTGCCGAATCTCAAAGTTTTTCAGCTTATCCGAATCGTATTGCGTGGGGAACAACGGAACTCCTCGGTCCGCGGTTCGTGCCACCGGGCCTGAAGCCCTCTGAATACAGCGCGTAAAACATGTTGTTGTCGGTCGCGTTGAACGCCAGGCTGACTTTGGGCACCCAGTCATTTTCTTTGCTGTTGGGACGCGAAATGCCATCTGGAGACAGGTTATAACGCGGCAACTCCACGTAATACTCCTTGTCCATCTTTCGATCGAACCAGCGGACGCCACCGGTCAGATCCCAGCGATCGTTAATGTGCCAGGTCATCTCGCCGAATATGGCCCATTGTTTCCACTCGGTATTATCGGCGGAGAGCCACCAGGCATCACCGGGCAGTTGCGTTGGAATCGGTTCTCCAATATTGCCATTCAAGTAGTTTGCCATCGAGACGGATTCGTCATAGCCGTCCGTAAAGGTGGTGAAATCCCACTCTTCCTTGGAATCCTCATAGAAAAAGCCCGCCACCCAGTCGATGGTTTCGCCCTGGTGGAACAGACGGAATTCCTGGGAGAATTTCTTGTTGTTCTGTACGTTCTGCAGGTACCCGATGGGATCGTTGTAATACGCACCGCCGTATGCGGTATCGCCCAGCGTAGCCGGCTGGAAGCAATAGCGCGAGTACGCCACGTTGTAAGGGTTGTAACAAAACGTGCCGAAATAGGAGGCATAACCGACCGAGGTATCCTGCGTGTAAGTCCAGTCACGCGTGAAGTAGGAGGTTGCCGAGACGAAGTCAGCAAACCCGAGGTCACCCTCAAAAGTCAGTGAGTACTGGGTCCAGTCCTGCCTGTCATATTCAAACTGTGGATTGAAACGAACGACTTTCAGATCACCCGCGTATGCCGGGTCATGTTCGCTGCGGCCATCAGAGTCAGTCTTCTGATAGACAATGCCCGCAGTCATGGTCCAGTCGTCATTGATGAACCAGCGTGCCGCGATCCGCCCGCCCGTGTACTTGACGTCGTTGAAGTTCTTCTCTTCCGCGCCATCATTTTCAAACAATTCGAAACGCGGGCGTGGTGCCATGAACGTTGTCGATAAAACCGCCGTCTTTCGCGCTGAACCCTACCAGGCGCAATGCCCAGGACTCACTCAGACGGGATATTGACCATGCCGCTGACGTCATAACTCATGTCACCACTCTTGGTGGAACTCAGGCCGGCATCAATCTAGGCGTCGAACGCAGTCGGGTCCGGTTTGTTGGTTACGATACGCAACACGCCTGACTGCGAACTTGCGCCGTACAGTGTGCCCTGCGGACCACTGAGGGCCTCGACCCGCTCGATATCCACCATGCGCGGATTGGGCTGACCATTGAGCACCAGCGATTGCTCATCGAGGTAAACCGCCGCTGAAGGCTCGGCGATAAAGGTGCTCTGAGCATCTGCGATGCCACGGAAAACGACCATTGCCGTACCCGGGTTGGACTGCACGATATTCAGGCTGGGAATGAAGCGAACGTAATCGTCCATGCCGCGCAGACCGGCCTGCTCAATGGTCTGGGCGAAATGGCCTGGATACTTTCGGGCACGGACTGCAGGTTTTCAGAACGTTTACGCGCCGTGACCGTCACCTCTTCCAGCATGATGTCGCCGCGGGCTTCGCTCTGGTCCTGTGCCATTGCTGTCGCAGCCGGTGCGGCGATCAGGGCGGAGATGGCAAGGGAAAGTGGATGGGGTCGTGGCGGCAGAAAGGTCTTCGATCAGCGTACGCTCGTGCGTCATTTATAGTGCCCTCTGAATCTCAAGAATAATTAAGTACAACTTTTTTTATATTTGAGCGATCATAAGCCGACGTCGAAAAATTACAAACGTTCCAACAATATTAGGTAGTTAAGATGGATATAGAAGAAACACTAAGGGAACTCGGACCGGTTGATTCGCAAGCCCTGATCGATGCCGTTCTGTCACAGGACGAAGAAGCGTGGAAAGCCAACCAGTATCGCCAGCAGGAGTACGAAGTTCATACCCAAACCGAATCCCTGGTGATGGTGTTTTGCGATGGCTGGCCGGAAATGAAAGTGACCAAGGAATCCGCCTGGGAATCGCTTAAAGATTCGGCCGTTCCCCTGATGCACCATATCATTGAAAATTTCTACCCGCCGGGAGGCACCGTGATTCGCGCAATGGCGGCAAAACTGAAGGCGGGCGGTATCATTGCGCCCCACCGCGACACGCACCAGACGTTTACCCACAGCCACCGCATCCACATCCCCATCACGACCAATCCGGGCGTCCGGTTCATGATCAACGGGCGACCGCACCGCTTCAGATCGGCCATGCGTACGAGATCAACAACCAGAAAAACCACAGCGTGATGAACAGCGGCTCAGAAGACCGCATCACGTTTATTTTCGACTACCTGCCACCTAAAACGGCCTGAGACGGAAAGACCTCACGCTTCACAGGTACCGGCACTATGCCAGCTTTTTTCAGAATCAGGCCGGCACCGGAGGTCTTCTTTCGGCAGGTCTTCAGAACGGCTCCAGGGTCTGGATCAGTTCACCCAGGTGCGGCTCGTAATTGCGCCAGAAATGGACCGCCTTGGTATAGATCGGCTGACGTACCTGTTCTGAACTGGCCGTATTGATCGCACGCTCTGTTTCGTAAAACCGCAGGCACTGGTCTTCCCAGGGTAATCCGCAATACTCCAGCAAACGCCGTGTTTGTGCTTCCTGGTCGCCACCATCTGTTCGTAGTGCACATCCAGCACTTTACCCGGCAGCACGTCTTTCCAGTGTTCCATGATGCGTCGGTACTGCAGGTAGTAGTGGCCGAGTTCGAACTGCTCGTAAGTGAAGGACTGGCCCTTGAAGAAAAGCTGCTTGTAACTGCCCAGGCAACTGTCCAGCGGATGACGGCGGGCGTCGATGACTTTTGCATTCGGCAGGATCAGCTGGAGGAAGCCCATGCTGGAAAAATTATTGGGCATCTTGTCGATGAAATAGGCCTTACCGGTGCGGTAACGCATGGTCGATTTGATGTAGGCCTGGCCGAGAGCGCGGACGGCGTCCTGCGTCGAGGGCCTCCGACCGCTTCGGGGTACTCAACGCCCCTGGGGCTGCGCTTGCTCAAGCCCGATATCACCCGTGACAGGTCGGGCAACTCCATGGTTCCTTCCACCATGCTGTGGCTGGCGAGAATCTGTTCGATCAGTGTCGATCCGGAGCGCGGCAGGCCAACGATCAGGATGGGCGAAGGATCCGGGTCTCCCCATCCAGCCCTCTCATCGAGGAACTCACGGTTGAACACCTTGATGATGCGGTCATGCACAACCTGGGTTTGCACGGGGTCATAAATTTCATGCTCACGCCTGAGGTCATTGCCGCGACGGTAGTGCTCGAACGCCCGGTCGTAGTCGTTCTCATTCTCGTAATGCTTGCCCAGCGAGAGGAAAAAATTGACCCGGGCTTCATCGGCCAGGTCCGTGTCTTCAACCATCTGCTGCATGACCTGCACTTCTTCTTCATTGAAGGTAAAGGTCTTCAGGTTGGCCAGGCTCCAGTAGGCTTCGCCGAAAGCCGGATGAGCCTGGATGCATTTGCGATAGGCTTCAATAGATTCATCCTGACGGCCGATGGTCTTGAGCACATGCCCCATTCCGGAAAGCGCGCCTGCGCTGTGCGGGCTAATCTCGAGTGCCTGTCCATACGCTTCCAGCGATTCTTCATTGCGTTGCGCCCGGGTCAGGATATTTCCTCGCACTACCCAGGAATGAACCATTCGGGGATCAATATCCAGTGCATGCTGCACGGCATCCAGGGCTTCGTCGTAGCGATCCTGCTTCATGAACAGGTTGGCCAGTTCATTCCAGCCGGGGATATAAGCCGGGCTCAATTCAATGGCACGGGTCAGCATTTGCCGGGCCGGTTTGAAGCGGCCGGCTTCGATGGCCAGGCTGGCCAGCATGCGCAGGGCTTTAACATCGTTGGGGTCTGTGGAGAGGATTTCCCTCAGCAACTTTTCAGCTTCCTCCATGCGGCCTTCGCTCAAAGCAATCTCGGCATTGTTCAGGGCCGCCTGGCGGGGGTTCAGCTCAAAAGCTTCCTTGATCGATTTCTCCGACTCGGCGTAATGACCGGATTCGGCCAGCGCACGGGCCAGCGCCATGCGGGTTTTGGAGCGTTTGGGTGCAGCAGCGACTGCCTTCACCAGGAATTCACTGGCGTCCGCCGGTTTTTTATCTGCCAGCAGAGCCAGACCCATGCCTTCCAGCGCCCGTGGGTAACCGGCATGACGGTTCAGAACTTCCGCATACAGGTTCCTCGCTTCCTGGGGTTTGCGCTGTTGCAGGCATATCTCTCCAAGCAGACACAGGATGTTGGGGTCCCGCCCAAATTTCGGTAAAGCACGGCGGCAAATGAGGTCTGCTTCATCGGCATCACCTGCCCGCAGGGTGCCAAAGGCGTGGTCGTAGATTTCTTTAATTGGATTTGAGGACATTTGAAATTGCCAAAACACTATGTGACTGGCCATACTTAGCGACCCGGATAATACGCTTTTAAAACCGCAAAGCAAGAGGTGAGCAATGCTCGACAGGACCATAAACGACTGGCAGACACTGGCCGGTCAACTGGATATCGAAGGCCGGGATAAGTCAATTCACGCTTTCCACGACTACACCGAGCTGAAAACCACCTGGATTGAATTCGAATAATCCGATGCAACTGAAAATCAACCCGACCCTGGAAATCCATGCCTCGCAGATCACCGATGGCCAGGTCTGCGTGGTCATCGATGATTTTCTTCTCAACCCCGGGGAAGTCGTGCAGTACGCCTGTACGCATGAAAAAAAGTTCACCATGCTCGAACGGTCTTACCCGGGCGTGGTTCTGCCAGTCGACAATCTCCTGCTGGAAAATATCAATCGCTTCATCCAAAAGGAGATGAGCCGCCTGTTCCCTTTTTGCAGGGGAGGGATCGATTTTCATACCCAGTTTTCACTGGCAACGCTGCAGCCGGCTGAATTCACCTGGATCCAGCGCCTGTGTCACACCGATCCCCGCTTGCAGCCGGGTCGCGTAAACTACGCCGCCCTGCTCTACCTGTTTAAGAATGACGAAATGGGCGGCACCGGTTTTTATCGCTGGAAGGACCCGGAATTCTGGCAGGAAATGACGACCGCTCAGCGCGACGACCCCGATGCGGGAATGGACTTGCTAAGGGAAAAATTCCAGATGTTCCGTGAACCAGCGCGCTACATGACCGAATCCAACGAGGCAGCCGAGTTGATTGACGTGGTGCCTGCGAAATTCAACCGGTTTGTATTCTATTCCGGTGACTTGCCACACTCGGCCTGTATCAGTCGACCCGACTTGTTGTCGGACAAGCCTGCAGAAGGCCGTTTAACCTTGAATTGTTTCGTTAATGCTATACCGCGGTGAAACGGGTACTGGGGTGGCCTGCTCTACAACCCGGCGCCTTCGAACTCTGAGCAGACGTTATCGGCCTCGTTTCCGGGCTCATTTGCCTCGCCGGGGTTACAGTCAGGGCTTTGCTCTTCACCCTCTTCCTGTGATGTCCGGTCCAGAGCACTATCGATGGCTGTGCCGATCAGGATATCTTCCTGCCCCATGGTGGGGTCGGGATGAGTCTGGTAATACGCCAAGCCAGCCAGCAGGACCATGCCCACCGCTGCGCTGCTGAATCGAATTACCCGGCTCATTTTTTGATCAATTTCATAAAGTACCTTCATTCTAAACCCAATTGAGGTGACTTTTGGTGTCTTTTGGTAAATTTTTCTTTTGCCGTTCATTGGTTATACTCTGCGGACACCCACGGAGAAATATCATGAACCTCAAGTTTCTGCGCGCCACCCTGCTGGCAATCGGCATCTGCCTGCTGGTTTCACCAGTACTCGCGAAAGAAAAGTCCAAGTTGCCTGAAACGACCAAGGACGGATTACAACTTCAACACCACACCAAGCTGGGTGCGGTGTATCTCAAGCCCGGCGCCAGCCTGGCCGAATATAACAAGGTAAAAATTGTTGACTGCTATGTTGCGTTTGAAAAAAACTGGCAACGCAACTACAACAGGGACTCGATCAATCTTGCTGAGCACGTCACCACCGAGGAAATGCAAAAGATCAAGGACAAGCTGGCTGCAGAATTTCCAATTGTATTCACCAAGGTCCTGGAAAAGGGCGGCTACCAGGTTGTCGACGACGTGGGTGAAGATGTTTTGTTGTTGCGGCCCGCCATCATCAACCTGACCGTGACGGCACCTGATCTCCCGACCGCAGGTATAAGAAGAGAGATCGTCTCCTCTAATGGCTCAATGACCCTGTACATGGAGTTGTATGATTCCCAGACCAGCGCCAAGTTCGCCGAGGTTATCGATGCCGAAGAAGTTGGCAATAATGGATTCGCTCAACAGGCTAACAAGGTTACCAACAAGTTTGAGTTCGACGCCACGCTTAAAGCCTGGGCAGAAATTCTCCTCAAGCGGCTTGATGAAGCCCACGGAAAAACCAAAATATAGGCTTTAAACAAGATTTGATGTCAGGCCCTGTCGCCGCAAACCTGCGGCGACAGGGCCATGTTTGATTTGCCGGGACTATTTGCTGCAACTACCCGGTCCACATCTCCTCAACCCACGCCCTGATTTGCAACGCTTCCTGCCAGCGGTCTGATAATTCTGCCTGGTTGGCATCGGTTATCGCGTAAGGCGGTGGTCCCAATTCGCACAGAAAAATCAGGGTCGCATCATCATTATTGCGCGACCGCCAATGGCTGATCCCGTAGCGCCACCATTGCCTGAATTGCTCAACCCATTCGTGGTGCTGGGGAAAATTTATCTGCACCTGGACCTGCTCACGGTTGGCGACCCGGCCCTGGAAACAATCCGAGCGCTGCAGGATCCTGTTGACGTATTCACTATCCCTGTCGCCCAGGGGCAGACGCATCTCCCGGTCTATCACGTAGTGCGAAAGATCCGCACAAAGGCGCATTTCAGGCACCGCCTCCATCAGCTGCAAGGCGTAGTACATATCGTTGAGTGTGCAATCACGATGGGTTTCAAACAGCAATGGCAGGCCAGCCTGTTGCGCATCCGACATCCACTGACGGACCACCGGAACACCGCTTTCCACGGTCATCGGCATGACCTGGCCAATGACGTTTACCAGGCTGGCATCCAACTCGTTGGCCAGCGCCAGCAAAGGCGGTAGCTCTTCGATGGTTGCCGGAAACGCGTTGACCATGCAGTTCAGGCCGTAGTCGCGGTACAGCGGCTTGAGTTTCAGGAAATCGTCTATTTCGTGTACCGCCGGGTCGATGCAAAGCCC
Organism: uncultured Gammaproteobacteria bacterium; assembly: GCA_963759035.1. Classification (GTDB taxonomy): domain Bacteria; phylum Pseudomonadota; class Gammaproteobacteria; order Xanthomonadales; family SZUA-36; genus JAHEFT01. Next base: position 158,379 of record CAVWXL010000008.1, on the reverse strand, counting down.
GTGATAGCCCGCCTCGGCCGCCATCCTGAAATTATCCTCCATCGGCCTTTCCGGAACGCCAGGTTGCCGCCGTTCCATGGCCCACAGGGATTGGAAAATCTCGAGTTTTTGCATGCGCTATTTCCTCAGGCCCGATGCCTTTATCGCAGCGAGAATCGCTTCAGGGTCGCCCATGGTCATCAGGTTTACCCCGGATATACCCGGAATGCCTGACATCTCCTGCATCAGGTCAGCACAGAGATTAATGCCCTCCCTTTGCGGGTCGGCCGCTTTGTCCAGACGTTCAAACACCGCGGCCGGGATTCTTGAGTCACCCATGTTTTCCTTGACCCACCTGGCCGTCCTGGTCGAAGGCAGTGGTGACAAACAGACCACCAAGGAATATTTCTGATGTAATTTCGCAGCCACGAACCGTTTCATGTAGCGGCGAAGGATATCCAGGTTGAAGCACAGTTGTGTCTGTGCAAATTGCGCCCCTGCTGAAGCGCGCTCTGTCAGTGACTCTGCCTGCCAGTGGGGACCGGGGCGGAAAACACGAGCGCCGGTGCCGATAAAAAATCCATCCTCAAGCGACGCTGCCAGGCTTATCAGTTCCCTGCCCGTGAGATCAAATACGGTACTGGCGGGTACCGAGTGGTTTTTCGGCACCCGGTGGCCACGCATCAACATCAGGCTGCGCACGCCCACCGCCTGCAGGCCCAGCAGGTCAGAATGCAGGGCGCGGCGATTCCGGTCCCTGCAACTAAGAATCGGTACCGTGTCCACTCCATGATTTGCAAGAATAGCCGCGGCTGACAGGGCTGACATTTGAACCCAGGCATAGGGGTTGTCCGTCACCTCGAGTGCATCGACATGGCCGCCCAGAAGATCAGCCTGTCGACGGATGTCACTTGCAGTGGAGTCACGACGCACAGTGAGTTCCGCACTGATCGAGAACGAATCCCCCTGCACCGCTTCACGAAATGAGCTCAAGACAAATTCCGTACTAGAACGAATTCAGAAAGGACACGGCATTGCCCCCGTAGAGTTTTCCGGCACGAGCCCTCTCCATGTAAGCCTCTTCCCACGGGGTCGGCAATTCATCGAGGTCGCCTCCGGAATGGGTTACCCGTTGCACGCGGTACCTGTGATACATCTTGATCTGTGCACTGAACGGAATGACTTTTTCGGGATCAGTGCCGAAGTGCTCACGATGATAGGCCGGCAAGCGGTACCACGGCACCGTCGGGCGTTTGTGATGGGCGTTGTGAAACCCGAAACACAGCGTGAAATAGTTCGGCCAGTCGTATTTCAGGCACTCGGGGTTACTGAACGTGTGTGCCTGTTCGGTAGCGCGACCGCCATAACGGGAAGGAGGGTCTTCCTCAAACAACGTGGGGTTGCCATCGTAGTCATGCTGCAATCCATCTTTGAAACGCAGTATATGCATCATGACCAGGTAGGCCACGACGTACAGAACCGCCACTTTAGGATAGAACCACAACGCAGCCAGGAAAATCCCGCCGCGGATAAAGATAACCAGCAGGTTGCGTGTTCGCTGATCACGCCGCTGGGGAATAATGAATGCCCCGAACACCGTGACGAAGTGCATAACGATGTCATGTGCCGGGATGTAAAACCACTCCAGGAACCGGATCCACTGAACCAGCCGTGGGTGGCGTTCCAAATATTCATCACACATAAACCAGACCGCATCATCATTATCCATGTGGTGCCGGAAGTGCTTGTAGCGGATGTCCTCGAACGTGCCGTAAGACGTACCGCAAATCCAGTTGAGAACGCGCCCGAGATGGGCATTCGTATCGTTGCTGCGGAACACCGTGTTATGGCCGCACTCGTGAATCATGTAGGCGCAGATGGTCATGGCATGACCCAGCAGCAACGTGGCTGCGGCGTTGACCCACAGATTGTCGCTGAACAAGCCGAACAGGCCCAGCAGGTAACCGCCGATCCCGTAAAGCAAAGCTGCTCCGTGAAATAGCCAGGCCCGGGGTTCGTGGAAAGAATCGGTCAACACACTCATCAGCCCAGTATTAACCGGCTATTTGCGGCCTGCAAGCAAAAATGGAATGGCTGCGGGCGCCATCAGGCGGTTGTCGTGATCAGCGCCTTCGACAATTCCCATTTTCCAGTTGAACGGAGTGCTGAGCTCTACCGCGAGTTCGCTGGCCACCTTGAAAAAAGCAACGCCCCGTGCAAAGCGATGTTTACCCTGCTCCATCGCTTCCGGGCTCCTGCGCAGGCTGGGGTGGTTCGGATCCGTATCCTGCTTTCCGAGCAGAATGGTTACCGGAAGTGCCAGGCTTTTCTCCAAATCCACGCGGCGGACAACCGATCCTTGCAGCCCGTATGGAAACGCCACGTTGAAATCCGGCATCGTGTACCAGCCGGCATTGGCAGCAACGATTTGATCCACCCTTGCATCGGGCACATGAAAAATAAACCGGTGAACAAACTGGGCGCCGGCGGAGTGCCCATAGATTGAATAATTGCTCACAGACAGTCCAAAGCGTGACCGGGCATCATCAAAAATCTTCTCAATGGCAGAATAGGACCACTCGGACCGTGGGTTCGTTTCCCCATCCTCGTCATAAACGTTGCCCAGGTTATAGCGTTCCGGGCCTGGGAAATCGGCCTCGCTGAATTCCGGCACAATCAACAGAAAGTCATGCTGTTCGGCCAGGTCACGCCACTGATCACGGTATTCATCGGCATTTCGGCCTCTTCCATGCATCACAAACACCACCGGGCGATCACCAGCCAATCCCGTCGGCCGGGTCGCGAACACCCGCAACGCCGGGCCATCCCAGGACTTGAACAGGTACTGGATTTTCGCGGCTTCGGCCGGTTCCGCACAGACGAAAGCGGAGCCGGCGAGCAAACTGGCGGCCAAAATTTGTAATGCCCTGATTTTCATATTCTGTTGGAATTCAGCAGTGTGCTTGTCTGGTAGTATCCTTGCATTGTTGCAGTAAATTCAACATCGGTGATTATGGACATGAGTGATTTCGAGAAATACTGGAACCATCCTTTATTCATCCTTTCGGCTGGCCCACAGATCACCATAGGGCAGATCGTCCTGACCATTCTCGTGATCCTGTTGGGCCTGTTGCTCGCCTGGTACCTGCAACGCCTGCTGGGACGTCAGCTTCTCAAAGCCAGGGTCAACCCGAACGTTACGCAAACGGTTCAGCGAATTTTCTTCTATAGCTTCCTTGTGCTGTTGTTCATAACAGTCCTTGGCATGTTACGTATTCCGATTACAGCCCTGGCATTTATCAGTGGTGCAGTCGCAATCGGGGTGGGCTTCGGAGCGCAAAACATCATCAACAACCTGATCAGCGGATGGATCCTGATGTCAGAGCGGCCGGTGCGAATTGGTGATTTTGTCGAAATCGATTCCAGTCGCGGCGTGGTGGAGGCTATCGGCAACCGGTCCACCCGCATCAAGCGCATCGACGGTGTGCACCTGCTGGTGCCCAACAGCCTGATGCTGGAGCGGGTGGTGGTCAACTGGACACTGATCGACCACAACTTCAGAACCTCTGTTCGCGTGGGTGTGAGCTATGGCTCGCCGGTAAGGCGGGTCGAAGAACTCCTTAAGCAGGCGGCGGATGAACACGAAATGACGCTGAAGACTCCTGAAGTCATGGTCGTGTTCGAAGACTATGGTGACAATGCGCTTATTTTTGACACGTTTTTCTGGTGCCAGTCCACCGGGGAAAAAGAATTGCGTCTGATCCGGAGCGATATCCGCTTCAGGATCGAAGAACTGTTCGCAGCAGCAGGCATTGTCATTGCCTACCCACAAAGAGATGTTCACCTGTATGCGAAAACTCCGATCGAAGTCGTAGGCAAGCCGCCGGGTTAAGAACAAATTAAAAGATAATATTTGTAACAGGGGGAAAGCGAGGGAAGTTCGGGGTCATGCTAGAATCGCTCAAAACATAAAGGACAATAAAAGTGGCGAAAAAAACCGGAATGGCTCTTCACTGGAAAATCCTGATTGCGCTGGTTCTGGGTGTGGTTGCGGGCTATTTCAGCAGCGACGTCACTATCGGCGGCACCACGCTCGTCAGCGTCTATGAATTCGGCGGCCAGCTTTTCCTCAATGCACTGAAAATGCTGATCGTGCCCCTGATCGCTTCATCCATTGCAATCGGTGTAGCCGGCCTTGGCAATACCGATTCGCTGGGTAGCATGGGATTCAAAACCATGCTGTTTTACGTTCTCACGACCACCACGGCCATCATTACCGGGCTGATTATCGTCAACCTGGTGCAGCCCGGCATCGCTGACGGCCAACCGGTCGGTGAACTGCTTGCCCTGACCGGCAACGCGGACGAAATCCAGGCCAAGCTGGCCGGGCGGGGGCTGGGTGAATTACCGCAGATCGCCCTGCGGGCCGTACCGCCCAACATCCTGGCCGCCGCAGCCGGTAACGAGATGCTGGCCATCATCTTCTTCAGCGCGCTGTTCGGTTTCTTCATGTCGCAGATCGACCACTCGATGGCCGAAACGCTCTACAGTTTCACCGACGGCGTATTCCAGACCATGTTACTGATCACCCATTGGGTCATGGGTTTTGCACCCTACGGTGTGTTTGCACTGGTGGCAGCCGTGGTCGCCAAAACCGGCTTCGACGCCGCGGGGCCGCTGATCACTTTCAGCCTGGTGGTGCTGGCTGCGCTGATGATCCATGTTTTTCTCAGCCTGCCGCTGTTTGTGCGCGTGTTTGCCAAGAGCAGCCCGATCAAGTTGTTCAAGGCCGTGGCGCCCGCCATGCTGACCGCCTTTTCGACTTCGTCTTCCTCGGCGACCCTGCCGGTCACGATGGATAACCTCGAGGCGCGAGGTGGTGTGCCCAATAAATACACAGCCTTCGTGCTGCCTTTGGGTGCGACGGTCAATATGAACGGTACGGCCCTGTACGAATGCATGGCCGCAATTTTCATCGCCCAGGCTTATGGCGTTGAACTGAGTTTCACCACGCAGTTCCTGGTGGTTGCCATTGCGTTGGTTACATCAATTGGCGTGGCGGGTGTACCGTCGGCTTCACTGGTAGCCATCGCCATCATCCTCACTGCAATCGGCCTTCCCGTTGAAGCCATCGGCGTACTGCTGGTGTTCGACCGGGTTCTGGATATGTCCCGCACAGCGACCAACGTCTTCGGCGATGCCTGCTGCGCTGTCATCGTATCCAGACTACACGGCGAAGAACTGCCCGCCCTGAAGCTCGAAAGTGGCGGCGACTGAGCTGTCCCCCGCGCCGAGTTTCTGGCTCGATAGCGCGCCGGGCAAGCTGCAACCCCGCGCGGCGCTGACAGCTGAGATTGAAGCCGATGTGGCTATTGTCGGAGCAGGCTACACCGGCCTGTGGACGGCCTATTACCTGAAGAAAGCCAACCCTGCACTGAATATCGTCATGCTGGAAAGCCACTTTGCCGGATTTGGCGCTTCCGGGCGCAACGGCGGCTGGTGTTCGGCATACCTGTCCGGCATTGAACACTGGCTGGACAACCCCGGCCAGCATGAGGGCGGGATCCTGCTTCAGAAGCAGATGTTCGACACGGTTGCGGAAATTGGCCGGGTCGCCAGGCAGGAATCCATTGACTGCCATTTCGAACAGTCGGGTGCGCTGGAAATCGCGGTCATCCCGGCCCAGATGGAGCGCATGGAGCAGGAACTGGAATATGTGCGGGCGCTGGGTTTCGACGATTCCGACTATCAGCGCCTGGACCCGGAAGAGCTGAAGAATTTGCTGGATGTGAAAGGCGCACTCGGGGCCATTCACATGAAACACTGTGCAGCGATTCATCCTGCCCGACTGGCCCGCGGACTCGCGGAAGTCGTCGAAGGACTGGGCGTTTCGTTATACGAACAAAGCCCGGTGCTTCAGATTGACGATAAAACGCTGCTGACCGCCAGCGGCACGATCATGGCGGGCGCGGTCGTCGTGGCCACGGAGGGTTACAGCGACACAATCGCAGGCCGGGCGCGACGACTGGTACCCGTTCATTCGATGATGGTCGCAACCGAACCATTGAGCGACGACCAGATAGATGCCATGGGATTTGACCAGCGGTATTGTTTCGGCAACCTGGACTGGCTGGTGACGTACGGACAGCTCACGGCGGACCGGCGCATCGCCTTTGGTTGCCGGGGAACCTACCATTACGGCTCCCGCATCAGGACCTTCGACCCGCTTGACCCGGAATTCCAGCTGGTCAGGCAAACCCTGCTGCGATTTTTCCCGTCACTGGAAGGCATTTCCTTCACCCATGCCTGGGGTGGATGCATGGGGGTACCCCGCTCACTCCGCCCTTCGGTCAACTTCGACCGTGAACAGCGCGTTGGCTGGGCGGGCGGCTACTTCGGCAACGGGGTCGGCGCCAGCCACCTGGCCGGTCGCACGATGGCCGACCTGGTCAGCGGAAATAATACGGAACGAACGGAAACACCCTGGGTCAATCCGGCTGATGCCCACCGCCGTTGGGAGCCGGAACCCCTGCGCTGGCTTGGGGTCAAGTCACGGGCCCGGTTAATGCACTGGGCAGATCGTGCCGAGTACTCCCGCAGCCCGGCCGCGTCGCTGATCACCAGGGCGCTTGATACACTATTTCCTTAACTTGTCCTGGACCGGGAAATGAAAGCCATCTATCAAAAACAAGAACACACCAACTCCTATTACGCCGCCACCGTGAATGAGGTGACCGACTACCCTGAACTGGAAGGCAGCATTTCCGTCGATGTTTGCGTGGTCGGCGCCGGTTTCACCGGCGTTGCTACCGCCCTGACGCTGGCCGAACGGGGTAATTCTGTAGCCCTGGTCGAGGCCAACCGGGTTGGCTGGGGTGCGTCCGGGCGCAATGGTGGACAATTGATTAATGGCATCAGTGGGCTTTCCAGGATTCGGAAAAAGTACGGCGCGGGTGTCACTGACATGCTTTGGGACATGCGTTGGCGCGGTAATGACATCATCCACGAACGGGTGGAAAAGTACGGTATTCAGTGCGACCTGAAAAAGGGTTTTGTCGAAACGGCGCTGAAACCCCGACACATGAAAGACCTGGAAGAGTACGCGGCAGAGATGGAGCGTCATAACCACCCCTATCCATACGAACTGTGGGACCGGGAAAAGACCCGCGATATGCTGGGTACAGATGCCTACATAGGCGGCTTCGTCAGCTACCGTGACGGCCACCTGCACCCGTTGAACCTGTGTATCGGGGAGGCACGCGCAGCACATGGCCTCGGTGTTCAGATTTTCGAACAATCGCCCGTAACAGGGATTGAGCATGGGCCCAGGCCGGTCGTCGTGACAGCCAAAGGCCGGGTGGAAGCCGACAACGTGGTGCTGGCCGGCAATGCCTATCACCTTCTGGAATCACGCCACCTGGCCAACCTGACGTTTCCCGCCGGAAGCTACATTATCGGCACCGAACCACTTTCCGACGAGATGGTGGCGGAAATCAATCCGCTGGACCTGGCCGTCTGCGACCTGAACGAAGTAGTGGATTATTATCGCCTGTCCGCCGACAAGCGTCTGCTGTTCGGCGGCCGCTGTAACTACTCAGGACGCGAACCCGCCAGCATCAAAAAGGCCATCCTGCCGCGCATGCTCGCAATCTATCCGCAACTCAAAGATGTGCGAATCGATTACGAATGGGGCGGCATGATTGGCATCGTACTGAATCGTATTCCAGCTCTGGGACGTATCAATGACAACGTCTACTACTGCCAGGGATATTCCGGACATGGCGTTAACGCCACCCACATCATGGCTGAACTCACGGCGGATGCCATCCGCAATACGCCGGAAAAATTTAACCTGTTTGCCAACATGAAGCACTTCAGGATTCCGGGCTCGCAGTGGGTGGGCAACCAGATCATCGCACTGGGCATGCTCTATTTCCGCCTCAAAGACAGGCTTTGAGCGTATAAAAAAGGGCGGGATGCCGAAGCATCCCGCCCTGTCCTTGCTGATGGTTAATCAGCCTATTCCATCACCCTTAACGGGCATGCAACGCGTCAACGGAGTAGGTCTTGCCTACGCCATGGCAAGCTGAGCAGGCTTCGCCCAGTTCCGTCGAGTTGGAGTCTGCATGGACTGCCGCTGCGTCGCCGTCATGGCATGACAGGCAGGAAGCGGTTTCCGGCAACATCGGGGACCACAGATCCTGTGGCGTCACGACGGATTCCAGGCCGGCTGGCAGCGGAAGCTGGTACGTGCCGTCAACGTGGCAGGCTTCGCAGTTACGCAGATCGCCAACATACTCGACATGGCTGTAGTCATGTACAGCGCTACGGTAACCGTAAACCACGTAGCCATTCTCCAGGTCTGCTCCACGGTGGATCTTGTGGATCATGTAACGGAAATCGATAGACTGCGGAACGTCCACATCCGGCGGGAGTACAACCTCATCCGTTGCTGATGGCATATGGCAGGTCTGGCAGTAGCCATTGGCGTCATGCCGGTTGCTGCCGTGCAGGGTCAGGTTGGAATGGCAGCTTTCGCACTTGGCGTCGTCAACGACCATGCGCCTGGAAACCGGAGCGGCGTCTGTTACGGCGAAGGGCTCGATGAAGTTCTGCATCTGGTCATTCATGCTGAATTCGTCGGGTTCACCCTCGTTGATCACTGCACTCAAACGGCCTTCCACACCGATCGCAAATGAACCCACTGCATCATTTGGAAGCTTCGAGCTAAAGGTGAAGTCCCAGTTGGCGCCATTGCGTTTCAGTTTGCCCAGTGCATCATCCTGTGCGTAAAACGCGAAGTCCGTATTCGGGCCGGAAAGAGAGAACCTCAAGCGGTTCATATCAGACGGATCGAGCGGACCAGCCTTTGTGCGCAGAGAGAAGGTGACTCTCGGACGGTCACCCGGGTCTGTATTCTGGATGTCGATGATTTCTACCAGGACTCCGCCCAGCTGGTTGGATTTGTAAGCCACGGTGTGCGAGCCAGTCACGGAAAGATCATATTCCACACCGGTGTCCGGTTTGTGGCAGTTGGCACACATACTGTCGTCAGTCTGTACAGGGTGAGATTCGCCAGACTCGAAATCGAGCGCATCATGGCATGAACCACACTGCCACCGTGACGGGTTGGTCATCCAGACTGTGTGATCAACAGCAGCCGTTCCCTGATAAGCACCAGGAGGGTTGTTGGCACATCCAAAAACCGTGTTATCAACGGCTAATTCCTGCAGCACGTTTCCGGTTCCGCCTTCAACCAGGAAGAACTTCTGTCCATCGTTAACCCACTTACCCGTTGCCTGGGAACCTGCGGCTCCGGCACTGGCAAACAGGGGACCGTCTGCTGCATTAACCCGGACATCGATATTACCAACATCACCCCAGGCCACGTCGGTCATGCTCAGGCCATTGCCATCACAGGCCGGTGCAGGATTCGGGGTAGCGACCAGCGGATAATCTGCGTCTGGTATCCCGCCTGTGTGGCAAATCTGGCAGTCATTGATGTCTGCAGGGAATACAACTTCTGAGTAATCATGTACGGACTGCCTGTAACCGACAATGGTATATCCATTTTCAAGCAACACGCCCGCGTGGATTTTGTGTGTCATGTAGCCCATTTCAACCGAGTCACCGGTATCCGGGTCGATACTTTGAGTCGGATTGTGGCAAAGAACACACAGGCCTACTTCCTGTCTTGCACCACCATGGATCGCCAGGGGGTCGTGACAGGTATTGCAGGTAGCTGTAGTGACCATATCCCGGGGCTGTGGTGTGCCATTGCCTGAAGGGATAAAGTTATCGAGTTCATTTGACACATAGCGATCAAGGCCGAATTCCCTCAAATCACGACGCGCATAAATACCCGTGGTGTGCGTGGCGCCCGTATCAAAGTCTGCGGGCAGCATCGTGGCAAATTTGTACATATAGGTGCCGTCACCCATGTCTGTATAGGTTCCACCAGAGTCGGTGGACGCCTGCACGGCGGAATCCCCGGTGTCCGGACTGGTTGCGACACGGGTGGTATATGCAACATAGGCCTCTTCACCTGCGGGAATAAAAGAGAGAATGAACGACGTGCTGACAGGACCTGGCGTGAATATACCTTCGCGGTCCAGTGGCAGGCCTGCCGGATCAGAAATGCTGAATGTCACTTCCGGCATCAGGTCAGCAGGAATCACTGTATCCAGTATTTCCAGCTCCAGGCCGGGCCGGACGAAAAGAATTTCTGCTTCCGTCAGGTAGAATTCCTTGTTGACTTCGGTATAACCCGCGTCACCGGGTTCTGCACTCTTCGCTGAGACCGCGGAACTGGCACTCATCATGAGCGCGGCACCGGCGATCAAGCCCCAAAAGAGTCTGCTTTTCATTATTGATCTCCTCATTGGTATTTCCTGCTGGCCGGCTATAACATACCGGTCTGCTCCACTGCATAAAAGACCATTAACGCGGAAATCAATTCAATGATGTAAATCAGTAAAAGATCGCAATAATCAGACTATTTATTTTGTGCTGCCAGGAAGGCATTCATATGGAAGCCGGCATGAGGTGGCTCATATTGATAAGAAACCGCTACGGGGCAAGCTTTGCGGGCGGAACAACCCTGTTTTCTGCAGGGCGATACCGCATCGCTGGCCAGGAAGTCAACACAGTCTCCGACCCGGTAATTATCACCGGTAAATGCATCCACCGGGCACGCGGACAGGCAGGGCTGGCTTGTGCACGACAGGCAGGGCGATACGCCCGGCCCAATCTCTATTGCTCCGGTCAGAGGCTCCTTCAACAGCAGAGCGAACCGGTAGGCGTGCCAAAGGCCAAATTTCCGGTGAATAAACATCGATATCGGTGATGGAAATGCCTGCCCTGCCTGCTCGGTCCAGTTGAGCACCGGGGGATAGGGCGGACCTTCGAATGGAAAAATGACATCTGCTTGCAGTTCAGACGCAATGTCTGTTCCGATCCGCTTGCTCCAGCGATCCATCGGGTGCGGCAGCCCATCCTGATTTTCCGGTGATCCGGCGAATGCCTGCCAAATTGAAGACCCGGCATTTCCGATCAGTACAGTCGGCCTTTCGGGTGACTCTTTCAGGACCCCCAGGACAACCAGCCCGTAATCGTGCAGCGAATGTTCCAGTTGGGACAGTTCAACCATGATTTTCATTTCCGGGCATGACTACTTCCGCCTGCGGCGCCGTCCACGTGCCGGTTTTTCCGTGTTCCCGGATGGCTCCGGCAACTCGACGACCGCCGACAGATTGGGACAGCGCTGCGTGCTGTGCGGAATGCCCATCGCATCGACAAAATGCTGCTGAAAACCGGCATCTACCGCCGTTTCGATCTTTTCGATATGCCGGACACGCCATTCTATTTCGCTGCGGGAAGCCCTGTTGAGCAAGGCAATGCGGGCCCCGGTTCCAGCTGCGTTGGCGGCAGATGACACCCGGTCCAGCGCACAATCCGGAATCATGCCGAGTACCATTGCGTATTTCACATCGATATGACTGCCAAAGGCGCCGGCGAGGCGGATACGGTCAACTTGCTCCACGCCCATGCGGTCCATCAGCAAGCGGGCGCCGGCATAAAGTGCCGCCTTGGCCAATTGAATGGCACGCACATCGGCCTGCTCAATAACAATCCTTGGCTCGCCGTCGTGGAAAAGGTACGAGAATGTCCTTTCACTGGCCAACACACGGGGGCTGCGCGAGGCAGCATCTCCGTTTATGGAACCATCCGCGCGAATGATGCCAGCGAGATACATGCAGGCAATGGCTTCAATAATGCCGGACCCGCAAATGCCTGTGACCCCTGTTTCACCGATCGCTTCCCCGAAACCCGGCTGGTCAGACCAGAGTTCGCAGCCAATCACCCGAAAACGGGGCTCCAGTGTGTCCGGATCAATGCGCACTCGCTCAATGGCGCCCGGCGCCGCGCGTTGCCCGCCACTGATCTGTGCGCCCTCGAAGGCCGGGCCGGTCGGACTGGACGCCGCCAGCAGCCGGTCGCGGTTACCCAGCACGATTTCGGCATTGGTGCCCACATCGATCACCAGGGTGATCTCCTCCCGATCCCAGGGCCTCTCCGCCAGCAGGACCGCCGCCGTATCGGCCCCAACATGGCCGGCAATACAGGGTAAAAAGTAGGCCCGCGCATTCGGATGCAAATGGATATCTGCTTCAGAAGCCAGAATATCTACCGCGTGGTCGGTAGCCAGCGCAAACGGGGCGGTTCCCAACGGTGTCGGGTCCAGACCCAGCAGAAGGTGATGCATCACCGGGTTTCCAACCAGCGTGATTTCGAGCACGTCCTTTAACGGGATGTCTGTCTGTTCTGCGGTCTCAGCAATCAATCCGTTGATTGCCTCACGAACCACCCGGGTCATCTGCTCTGCCCCCCCGGCGTTCAGCATCGCGTAAGACACCCGGCTCATCAGGTCTTCTCCAAAGCGAATTTGTGGATTCATCGCACCGGAGCTATCCAGCACCTCACCGCTGGCCAGGTCACACAAATGGACAGCAATCGTGGTAGAACCCACGTCGATGGCGGCACCGAATATCCGGTCGCGAAAGCCCGGCCACACGGCAATAAGCTGGTGGCCGTGACGGATCGCCACCGTGACCTGCCACTTGCCTTCACGCAACGCGGCCTGCAACTGCTGTAGCAGCACAAGGCCGGTGTTCAATCCGGTCAACCCCCACTCCACTTCCAGCGCACGTAACAGGCGCTGCAGATCGCCCTCGGCCGCGTGCATATCGGGCTGTTCAACTTCAACGAAATACAAGTGGACGACGGGATCCAGCTCGATGTCATGAGCCTCGCAGTCCTTGCGTACGACCTGGTGGTGCACCTGGCTGGTTGCCGGCACGTCAATGTGGACATCACCCAGTATCTTCGTCTGGCAGCTCAGACGGTTGCCGGCCTCGAGCCTTCCCCTCTGGAGGCAAGCTTGCTCTGTTTCACCCATCGAAGAAAGGTGTTCGAGGCTGGAAACGATGTTTTCCCTGGCGAAACTGCCCTCTATGGCTTCAACCTGGCAGCGGCCGCAACGAGCCCGCCCTCCACAGATCGAATCGATATCTACGCCCAGCTCACGGGCGGCCTGCAGAACCGGCGTGCCCACCGGAAAACGCCCCCGTTTTCCGGAAGGACTGAAAACAATGAGGGCATCGCTCAAGTGCGTTTCCGCCTGCGGCTGCTGCGGCGGGTACGGGTCCCGGCGGCAGCCGATTCACGGTACGCCGAGATCCAGTTTGCGCACTGGGCATCATGATCCATCAGCACATTGGCACCGCGCACGGCCTGCATCAGCGATGCCTCCAGCGGGTTGGTAATAGCGGATGTCATACCGGCGCCAATGGCCATCGTCAGGAAGGTCGGATTCAGCCCAGCACGATTCGGCAGGCCGAAGCTGACGTTCGATGCACCGCAGGTAGTATTAACCTTCAATTCGTCGCGCAGGCGCCTGATCAGTTTGAACACCTGTACGCCGGCATCGGCCATCGCCCCGACCGGCATGACCAGTGGGTCGACAACGATGTCGCAGGCCGGTATGCCATAATCGGCAGCCCGTTCGACGATATTCTTCGCCACGTCGAAACGCACATCGACATCGGTGGAGATGCCGCTATCGTCATTGCATATGGCAACCACGGCGGCACCGTGCTTTTTAACCAGCGGCAGTACCCGCTCCATGCGCTCTTCCTCGCCGGTCACCGAATTGAGCAGAGCCTTGCCCTGGTAAGCCTCCAGCCCCGATTCAAGGGCCTCTAGAACAGAGGAGTCAATGGAAAGCGGTACATCGGTCAGTGATTGAACCAGTCTTACCGTCTGCGCAAGCAGGGCCGGCTCATCGGCCAGCGGAATTCCCGCATTGACGTCGAGCACCTGGGCGCCGGCCGCTACCTGGGCCACGGCATCCGCTTCAATACGACTGAAATCACCCGCTTTCATTTCTTCCGCCAACAGCTTGCGGCCGGTTGGGTTGATGCGTTCACCAATGACCACGAAAGGACGGTCGAATCCGATGACAACTTCCCTGGTGGCTGAACTGATTACCGTTTCGGTCATTTCATAACTCCTTCCAACACCGGCTCCAACACCCTGGAAAAAGGCTGGTCCCCGCAGTAGTGATAGCAATATTCCAGCCCAAGGCTTGCGGCATGGCTTTGTGCCAGCAACTGAAGCTCCTCTGAATCGGTTTGCGCCAGGTATACAACCCGCTTGTAGTTACCAAAGTAGACCGGCATCAGGTCCGGGTGGCGATCCAGGCCCAGGCCTTGAAAAACCAGTCGCTGAAAATGCCTGACCAGGAAATCCGTCAGGTAAAAACAACCGGGCTCCTCGTCGGCGATGCTGTGGAACACATTGCTGCCGGCGAAAAACTCGTAACAGTGCGCACCGGGAATACGCTCAACCCCGGTGCCTTCAAGGGCTTTATCCAGTAATCCGCCGGTTCCGCAGTCCGCATAGGCGACAAAAACCCCTTCGAACTTATCCCGTTCCTCTGCAATTTTCTCAAGGACCGCGCCGGGTATCTGTTCTGGCCGGTTGTGCAGTTTCGCAGGCAGGCACTGAAACTCGATATGGCCCCAATCATTCAGGCTCCTGATGCGCACCAAGTCGTGCGCAATAGCGCCGCAGGCGATCACCAGAACCTTGGCAGTCATCGGAATGCCCGACGCACCTCAGGATGCGGCGGCCAGCAGTTCCTTAGCAGTTTCCACCGCAGTGGCCGCGTCCCGGCAATAGGCATCGGCCCCGATCGCCTCACCGAACTCCTCGTTCAGCGGTGCCCCGCCCACCAGCACAATGTAGTCCTCGCGAATACCTTTCTCCCGCATCGTATCGATCACGACCTTCATGTAGGGCATCGTGGTCGTTAACAAGGCTGACATGCCGAGAATACTTGCTTCGTGCTTCTCGATGGCGTCAATGTACGTATCGGCCTCAACGTTGATGCCCAGATCGATCACTTCAAAACCAGCCCCCTCCATCATCATGCCAACCAGGTTTTTGCCGATGTCGTGGATATCGCCCTTGACGGTTCCTATCACCATCTTGCCGACCGGCTTGGCGCCTGTTTCCGCCAGGATAGGCTTGAGAATGGCCATACCGGCTTTCATTGCGTTGGCCGCCATCAGAACCTCGGGTACGAACAGAATCCCATCCCGGAAATCGACCCCGACGATGGCCATACCGGCCACCAGGGCTTCTTCAAGCACCCGCGTTGCGGACCAGCCGCGCTCCAGCAGGATCCGGGTGCCTTCATCGATTTCCTCTGCCAGACCGTCGTACAAGTCGTCGTGCATCTGTTCAACCAGTTCGTCGTCCGGAAGCTCTGCCAGGATGATGTCGTCTTCGTCGTATTGGTCAGTCATTCGCTTTCAAGCCTCCTCTCATCAGCATTCTTTGTACATTACCCTACAGGGCCTTGTCGATACTCATCGCCTCGAACGTTTCAACACGCCAGCGCTCGGTCCGTTCCACGTCATTGAAACTGAACAAGTGGAGGCCGGGAATATCAAGCAGGGGGTCATCCAGGTGGGGTTGCAGTCCCGCCAGTAAGTCATCCGGCTGGTATGGCCTGGCGCTGATCATTTTTCTCAACAAACCTTTTTGCTTTTTCAGAATACGGACCGATTGCCCCACACCAATTTTCATCGACAGGGCGATCAGCTTAGGAATTTCCGCAACACCCGGCAAGCCCAGCCACGCCGGCAACGTCACGCCCGCCCGGCGAATCTGCAAAAGCCACCCGATCAGCACATCCGGATCAAAACACATCTGCGTAACCAGGTAGTTTGCGTACGCCTGTTTCTCCAGCAGCAGTCGTAACAATTCGTCATCCCCAACCAGTGGGTGACCCTCCGGGTGGGCGGCCACACCGACATCCGCGAATTCATGGCCGATATCTGCCATGTCCCGCAACAGATCCAGCGAACAGTCGTACTGGCCGAAAGGCTCCACCGCGTCGCCGCCCGGAACAAACACGCTTGTGACTCCTGCGCCAGCAAGTCGATTCAGAATGTCGCGCAAATGCGTCTTGTCACGCACGACTCTGGAAGCAATATGCGGCGTCAGCTTCAACTGGCGCTCCTTCGGTAGAGCACGAAGCTCATCCACCATATCGAGCGTCGGTCCGATACCGTGCTCCGGGGAACAAGTGATGGATAGGTAGGAATGCCTGGGCAGGTGCACCAGGCGGTCAACGATAGTTTTGGTTGGAGTCACTTCCAGGTAGGCCCGCTCCATCATGCCGGCAAGTACTGAGCTATTAACCTTCATTGGCGTGCGTCAGGCAGTATTCTTGATGGTCTGCAGGTACCAGGACAGGAATTTCCAGGTGTAGTCCTCCATTTCCGATAAAGGCCCGGGCACATAATAGCGGGAATTGACACCTTTCTGATTGCGCTCAATGATGTTTTTGTCCGCATGGGTTGTAACGTCCCACAGCCAGGTCAACTTGTCCCTGTCATAGTCCACCCCTTCCTTCGCGTCACCGCGGACCAGCCAGGTGATGTCACAATCAGCAGTATCGGGCGACAGTGGCGTGAACCGGTAAATCACGACGTGATCGCAATACAATAAGGCAAAGGTGACCGGCCCGACCTGGAGGTCGGTTGCGCCACCGTCAAATTCCTTGATATCACCAAGCAATGGAGCCAGTGGCTTGCCGTCCTCACTGCCGGTCAGGTGTTCCCTGATCAACGGGTAGCGCTCGAAGGCGAAATCAGCGCCAAAGGCCGGTGCCTCCAGATAAATCTGGTTGACGACCTGGTCACTGAGCCCGCAGATCCCCGCCCGCGCCATCACTTCCAAAGTCAGTTTCTCGCTGCGCACATCCGGATATGCAAGGCTGTGACCGCGAGAATACTCCGGGTGTGCCGGCGCACAGTGGTAACACTCGGTGTAGTTTTCTACCGCGAGCTTCCAGTTCGAAGCAATGGGATAACTCTGGCGATGTGCGACTTTCGCATTTTCGAGCCCATACGACTCCAGGCAACCGGCCAGGCCCTCCCGGACCAATGAAAACGGGGCTGGATCCTCAGAAAAATTCACGTAAATCATGCCTTCCAGCGTGCCGACATGAATTTTCTTAAGGCCAAGGCCGGACTTGTCCAGGGAATCGCCCATATGCGCGGCTGCTTTAAGTTGCCCTTCAAGGCCGTAAGTCCAGCCGTGATAACGGCAGGTAAGCCGCTTGGAACAGCCGCTCTTTTCAACACATACACGTGACCCACGGTGCCGGCAGACATTCAGCAGGGCATTAATCTCATTTTCCGAGCTGCGAACGATAATCACCGACTCCTCGGCAAACTCGAAAAGGAACCAGTCACCCACGTTCGGGATTTCACTCTGATGCCCTGCATACAGCCAGCTTTTCAGGAATATCTCATCAATATCATGACGATAGATATCCGGATCACGATAGACGGCCTGTGGCAGTGCGTAACGCTCGGTCTGCTCATCAACCAGCTGTAACATTTCTCTGGTGATTCATTTATTGTTCTCCTGGATTTGGTAGATGATCTCCCCTTCAAGAAGGGTCATCACGACCCGGGCTTCATTAATTTGTGTTGCCGGGATTTCGAAAAGGTTACGGTCCAGCACGACGATATCTGCACGTTTTCCGACCTCGATTGAACCTGCCTGGTCCTCCTGGTGCATCAGCCAGGCCGCGTTGATGGTGTAGGCGTCAATCATGCTGGTCAGGCTGACCCGCTCGCTTTCATTCAAAACAAGACCATCATCCGTGAAAGCATCCTGCCTGCGCACTGCAATCTCGATAGCTTCGAGTGGATCTGCCGAGGAGACATTCCAGTCGCTGCCTCCGACAATTCGTCCGCCTGCTCGCTCCACACTGCCAATCGGATACATGCCCTGGACCCGCTCTTCGCCCAGCACCGGCAGATTCAGCTCCAGGATCCAGTCGTCCGGATAGGCCCAGTCCGCCTGGAAATTGGCCGTTGTATCCAAGGTGGCAAAGCGTTCGATATCATCGACATGCACCAACTGCAGATGCGAGATGTGATGGCGGTTGTCTGTCACACCGTTTTGTTGGCGGGCTGCCTCGATAGCGTCGAGACCGGAACGCACGGCACGATCCCCGATTGCATGCATATGAACCTGCAGGCCCATCGCGTCGAACCGGGTAACCGCAGACTTCAATTCCTCCGGAGAGAGGATCAGTTCACCTCGATTACCATGTATGCCAAGATAAGGCTCCAGCAAAGCGGCTGTCTCCCCTTCCAACACTCCATCCAGGAATAACTTGATGCTGTCGTGGTTCAGACGGTCTGATTCATATTCATTCCGCGAAGCCAGCACTTGCTCGAATTCGTCACCGCTGTGCTCTGCAAACCCGCTTCCGAATGTCAGCGAAGTGACCACGTGCGCCGTGAGCTCACCCGCCCGATCCAACACCTGGTAGGCTTTGTAATCACTGAGACCAACCCATGCATCAATGTACGAGGTAATGCCAACGGAGTTAAGGTGATGGATGCCCGCCCGCAGAGCCTGGACATCAGCCTCAAGATCAGGCTTGGGCACGACCGCACGAACCAACTCCTGTGCAGTCTCACGCAGGGTGCCGCTGGGAGATCCGTCAGCGTCACGCTCAATGACACCCAGTGCCGGATCGGGTGTATCTGCTGTAATTCCGACCCGTTCCAGCGCCCTGGAATTAGCCCAGGCATTGTGGCCATCATCGGCCCATAAGATGATCGGCCGATCGGTATCAATGGCATCGAGTAGTGACTTGTGCGGGCCGTCCTGTCCGAACAGACTCAGGTCGAACGCCTGCCCTTCCAGCCAGCCATCATTCGAGCTGCCAACGCAGGCCGTAACCACTGCGACAATGGCCTCGGCACTTGCCAGGCCCGCCAGGTCACAACCCAGCAGAGCATCACCACCCATCCCGGATGCACGTGTGCGTCGTGGAAACCCGGCAGAGCCCATCTTCCGGAAAGGTCTATCTTCCCGGGTCTCCGGGCCGATCATCTCAGCGATTTCAGTGTCGCTACCGACCTTGATAAAAACACCATCGCGCACAGCCGCCGCCTGTACCACGCTTCGTTCTGCATCCACGGTGTAGATACCGCCGTTAACAAGACCAGGTCTGCGGGAATGGCTACCACCACTGCCTGTTCGCCTGACCCGGAATTGTCGGCACAGGCCGCGAGGCAAAACAGTAGTGCCGGCAAAATGGGCTTTGTGATCCTCCACATGCTCACATGCCATCCAGCCCACGCTTGGACAGCGCGCGGGCAATGATCAGACGCTGAATTTCACTGGCGCCTTCCCAGATGCGGTCGACGCGGATCTCACGGCTGAAGCGTTCAGCACAATTCTCACGCATGTATCCACGCCCGCCGAAAATCTGAACGGCCCGGTCAGCAATTCTATAGGCAGCCTCGGATGCATAAAGCTTTGCAATCGAGCACCGTGCGTGCAGTGATTTCACGTCCTCGCCGCGGTCGTGCGCCTCAGCCGCCTCGAACGTAATCAGGCGTGCTGCCCATAACTCGGTGACGCTGTCTGCCAGCATGGCCTGGACCAGTTGCTTGTCGATCAACTTTCCACCATCCACTTCCCTCTCTTTAGCCCAGGCCGTTGCCTCCTCGATCAGGCGGGCGGCCGCACCACAATCGCGCGCGGCTATCATCAGTCGTTCGCGTCGGAACCAACTATGGGAAAAAGACATGCCGTCACCTTCCTCACCAATCCGGTTTTCAACCGGCACCAGCACGTTATTGAAACGTAACTCAGGGTGGTGGTGGTCGAAGGTATGGCTGAACAGTGGAACACGCAGCTCTTCAATACCGGCTGTGTCCTTGTCGATAAAAAACATCGCGTCGCTGCCCGCATGCGGACCGTTGACCAGCTTCGCCTGCAGGAAAAAATAGTCCGCCAGGTTGGCGCTGGTGACAAACCACTTCTCACCGTTGATGCGATAGCCGTCAGCCGTCAGCTCGGCAGTGGTGTTGACCACCACGTCGGATCCCGAATCGGCTTCAGTGATCGCATAGCACTCCTTGCGCCCGCCACTCATCAGCGGCAACACGTAGCGCTTCAACTGGTCTTCATTGCAGGCATCGAACATCCATTCATGCGGCTCGGAAAAGCACCAGCAAAGTGCGTTGGTCACCCGGCCCAGTTGTTCCCAGACCGCGACCTGGTCAACGATACGCAGCTTGAGCCCGCCATACTTTGTGAGGCACATCCATCGAGCTGAAACCCAGCTCTATAGCCATTTTTTTGTGTTTCTTGCTAAGCTCCGCCGGAAGGCGCCCTTCGTTCATTTCAGCCTGGAGCTCACAGGGGATCAGCTCTTCCTCGGCAAACTTTCTCGCCCTGGCCTGCCATTCCAGTGCAGTCTTGTCCAGATTCAGTTTCACTATTTAGTGCTCCTTTCAGAGAAATGCCGGGGAAAAGTCGTGGCCAGGTAGGCCATGCAGATTTGCAGTGCCCGGGCCCGGCTCAAAGACCGTGGGTTGGTCAACAGGTCCAGCCATAAACCAGATGTCATCGCCGCAATACAGGCCGACACGGTTTCGGCGTCAATCCCGGAGTATCCCCCCTGAGAGATCAATTCGTTGCAGACCTGCACCATCTCCTTCCGGTAGGCCAGGTCGCGACCTGCACAGATCTTCCGGTAGGTGGGGCGCGATTTACTCTCACCCCAAAACGCAAACCATACGGCCAGCTTATTGCGGTCGCAGACAGGTTGCCTGAAATCAACCGCCACCAGTGCGGCCAGTTGATCAGCCGGGTCGTCACCTGCACCGTAAAGCGCCTTTTCCCATGAGACCCGGTACTCTTCCGCTATGTAAGACAGGGTCTCGACCAGCAGGCGGTCCTTGCTCTGGAAATGCAGGTTGATAATGCCCTGGCTTAATCCTGCTTTGCGGGACACAGTCGCCATCGTGGTATCGGACAGGCCATTTTCCGCGACTGATCGGATGGTTGCCTGGATCAGTTGCTGCTGCCGCTGCTCTTTTGGAGCCGTTCTTTTTTTCAATGCTACTGTCATAACTGCCACAATATATGTCAGTCCCCCAGGCAATGCAATGAATGAACAATCATTCATTCGGGATAGACAGAGACAGTCCTGTTATGAGAACCTATGCGTTGCAAAACACGCCTGAGAATGTATGTCCCGCTCCCTTAAACGCTCCAACCTCCATCACCGGAAAGCCCTTGGCAAATTGCCGCTGGGTGTTTCATCCAATTTCCGTTACTGGGGTGAAGACAAGACCATATATATCGACCATGGAAAAGGCGGACGCCTGTGGGACATCGACGGTAACGAATATATCGACTACCGCATGGGCTACGGCCCGGGAATTCTTGGGTACGCAGACGATCGCGTCGACCAGGCGGCCCGCGAAGGCATGGAAATCGGCGGCGTTTTCGCGCTGTCAACCGAACGCGAATACGAAGTCGCCAAACGTATCTCAAGAATGGTTCCGGCCGCTGAATTGGTCCGGTTCTCAAATTCCGGTACCGAGGCGGTCATGGCCGCATTGAGACTGGCCCGGGCCCATACCGGCAAAGACTCCCATCTTGTTGTCGAGGGCGGCTACCACGGCGTTTTTGATTCTGTCCTGTGGTACGCCGACATTGAAGCATGGGATCAGGCAGCCGGTGACCCACCCATTGAGGCCGACAGCGAAGGCATTCCCCAGGTGTTGAAGAAGCTCGCTTACTTCACACCACTCAATGACGCCAACTACCTCGAAGACCTGCTGAAACGACACCACCAGCACATCGGGGCTTTCCTGATCGAACCCATGATGGGCAATTGCTGCTCCATCACGGCCACCCTGGAGTACGTAAAAGCAGCCCGGGTCCTGTGCCACAAATACAACGTGGTCATGATCGTCGACGAGGTCAAAACCGGCTTCCGCGTGGCACGGGGCGGCGTGCAGGAACTGATGGGATTTAAAGCCGATCTGTGTACGTTTGCCAAAGCCGTCGGAAATGGCTACCCGATTTCCGTCGTGGCCGGACGCGAGGACATCATGCGTCGCATCGGCGATGGCGTGATCCACGGCGGTACCTATACCTGCCACTCGGTAGCGCTGGCCGCAGCTGAAAAAACGCTCGAAATTCTCGATGAGACAGACGCGCTGGAATCCATCGCACAGTACGGCGAGGCAATGCAACGGGGCATGAGTGAAATCCTGGGTAACCGGGGCATCCCTCATTCGTTTGTAGGACACCCCGCCATGGGTGGCCTGTTTTTTAACGAAACTCCGCCGGACAACTACCGCGACTGGCTGAATTCCGATTACACTTTCTACGACACCATGGCGCCCGAGTTACACGAACTCGGGGTTTTGTGTGAGCCCGACTCGCGCGAGCCCTGGTTTATCTGCGAAGCACACGCAAAAGACGACAGCCTCACAGCAACCCTGGCTGCTTTTGAGAAGGCCGTTGATACCACGATGGACAAATTGAGAAATACGGAGTTGAAACCGTGACGAAAAAATACGATGCGATCGTCATCGGGGCTGGCCACAACGGTCTGACCAACGGCGCCTACCTCGCCAAGGCCGGCCTCAGCACGCTGATGGTCGAAAAAAACGATTACATCGGCGGCGCCACGGTCAGTCGCGAGTTGTACAAAAAAGACTGGAAGTACTCCAATTGCTCCTACGTGTGCAGCCTGCTTCGCCCCGAGGTCTACCGCAGCCTGAACCTCGCCAAGTACGGTCTGCAGGTCGTTCCCTATGGCGGCAGCGTGACGATCGCACAAAACGGCGACTACATCGGCTCTTACGTTGATCATGACAAATCCCGTCGCGAAATCGCGCGCCACAGCGAACGCGATGCCGATGCCACCGTGCGCTTTGACCGGGACATCATGCGCCAGTGCCGATTCATCCGGCAGTTTCTGCTGCGCACCCCACCTGACCCGACTTCGTTCAAGGCCACGGGACCTGCTTGAGATGATGCATCTCGGCAAAGAGGCCATGAAACTCGGTGAGGACCTGATCTACGACACGATGCGCTTCTACACGATGAGCATCTCCGACTACCTCGATGAATATTTCGAGAACCCGCTGGTCAAAGCCTCACATTCAGGCAGCGGCATCATCGGTTCAGCGCTTGGCGTGATGTCGCCCGGCACAGCCTACGTACTGCTGCATCACGCCATGGGTGATGTCGACGGCAGCATGGGCGCCTGGGGCTTTGCCCGCGGCGGCATGGGCGCCATCTCCAAGGCCATGCACGACTGCTTCACCGACCACGGCGGCGAAACCGTCACCGGCTCCGGTGTTGAACAGATCATCGTGAAGAATGGCCGCGCGGTTGGCGTTGCACTGGAAAACGGTAACGAATATTACGCCGACGTCGTGGTCTCCAACATGACCCTGCCCCGCACCTTCCTGGAATGCATGGACCCGAAAGACCTGGATGCCGGCTTTCTGAAGAAGGTGAAGAACTTCAAGATCCGGGGTTCCTCCGGCAAGCTGAACATCGCGCTGGATGGCGCTACCCAAGTTCACCGCCCTGCGAGGGCATACAAGAGCTGATTCATGGCGACATGCACCTGATCGACTCCACCGAGCGCCTGGAGCGTGCCTACGATGACTGGAAAAACGGTATCTGGTCGCAAGACCCGTACATCGACATGCTGATCCCGTCGATGACTGACCCGACCATGACTCCGCCGGGCAAACACTTCATGTCGGTGTTTGTGCAGTACGTGCCGCCCAAGGTCAACGGCAAGGACTGGACCGATGAGCAGGTTCAGCAATTTGGCCAGACCGTGGTCAACCAGATCGAGGAATACGCGCCCGGCTTCAAGGACCTGATCCTGCACATGGAAGTCCGCACGCCGCGCGAACTGGAGAACGAAGTCGGCCTGACCGAAGGCAACATTTTCCAGGGCGAACTGACCATGGACCAGTTGATGTTCAACCGGCCGATCCCGGGTTTTGCCCAGTACCGCGGACCGGTCAAAGGCATGTACATGTGCGGTTCTTCCAATCACCCGGGTGGCGGCGTGATGGCGGCTCCGGGCGCAAATGCGGCGACGGGAAATCCTCGGCGACCTGAAGAAAACCAACACGGTTCCGGAGGGCTGGCTCGATGACTGATTCAAACAACATCGTCATCATCGGCGGCGGCCACAACGGCCTGGTATGCGCAGCCTATCTCGCAAAAGCGGGTAAGAAAGTAACGGTCCTGGAAGCGGCTGACCGCGTCGGGGGTGCTGCGGCGACCCGAGAATTTGCACCCGGCTTCAGCGCCTCCTGCGCGCACTTGCTGAACCTGCTGGACGAGGGCATCAGCAAAGAGCTTGGGCTGGCAGGCAATGGCCTGTCGATCGCAAAATCCGGGCTGGACACGATCGCCCTGGCCCAGGACGGAAACCACCTGACCATCAGCGCAGATGGCGTGGAGGGCGCGGGCCTCTCCGGCGAAGACAAGGCGGCGTATACCGAATACCGGCGCTTCATGGCGAGGTTTGCAGCGGTCATCGGCAGCCTGCACAACCAGGCTACCGCCGCGTATCACCGGGCAGCGCGGTGACCTGGTGACCCTGGGCAAGCTGGCGTTGAAAATCCGTATGCTGGGTCGTGATGACATGCGCGAATTCCTGCGTATCGCCGGCATCAACATTTACGACGTGCTGAAGGAAAACTTCGACAATCCCCTGCTGAAAGGCGCACTCAGCCTGGATGCCGTACTGGGTACTTTTTCCGGGCCCCGCTCCAACAACAGTGTGTTCACGGCACTGCACCGGATGAGTGGCAACAACGCCGGGAGCGGCGGGTGCAGCCTCCATTCCGGCTGGCGGCATGGGCGCCGTCACCGCAGGCCATGGCCGGCGGCAGCGCGCAAGGCCGGTGCAGAAATCCGCATCAGGCAGCCCGGTCGGGAGAATCCTGATGGATGGACATGACGGTTGCCGGTGTGGAACTGGCCAATGGCGAGCAAATCGCAGCCTCCATCGTGGTTTCCAACGCCGACCCGAAAACCACCATCCTGGATCTGCTCGGTGCCCGGCACGTAGAAGCCGACTTTGCCCGCAGGATCAACAACTTCCGTAGCAAAGGGCAATGCCGCCAAGCTGCACCTGGCGCTGGACGGCCTGCCGGATTTCAAAGGCGTGAGCCAGAGCCAACTGGGCGAACGTCTGGTTATCGCGCCCTCCGTGGAATACGTGGAACAGGCCTTCAACCATTGCAAATACGGTGAGTATTCAGCCAGGCCGGTCGCGGAAATCACCATCCCCAGCATCCACGACAGCAGCCTTGCGCCGGATGGAAAGCACGTGCTGTCAGCCATCGTTCAGTACGCACCCCGCAACCTCGGGGCTGGCTGGAGCGAGGGCAAAGCGGCTTTCACCGAGGCCGTCATGGACCTGCTATCGGAATACGCCCCGGACATCCGGGAAAAAACCGTGGCGATGGAATTACTGACACCGGAAGACCTGGAACAGGAATTCGGCATGACCGGCGGGCACTGGCACCACGGCGAATTGTCGCTGGACCAGTTCCTGATGCTGCGGCCGGTACCCAGAGTCGGCGCAGTACGACAGCCGGTGGACGGCCTGTATCTCTGCGGCGCCGGCTGCCACCCGGGTGGCGGCGTCATGGGCAGTGCGGGCAGGAATGCGGCCAACGCCATCCTGGCCAAGTAACGAGAAGCGGGAAAAGAATATGAGAACAGTAGACTGTAAGCAACCGGGATCATTACAAAACACGCCGTTTATCCCAGCCCGTTCCATTCACGGCAGAAAGAGCACAACCAGACTGAAGGAATGGACCCGCTGGGCCGATTACCTGTCGGTACCGGCCTACTGGTGCGCAGACATGGAGTATTTCGCCGGCCGCAACGCCTGCGGCGTGTTCGACATCACGCCGATGATCAAGCACCTGGTCACCGGGCCGGACGCCCTGCCCTACCTGAACCGCCTGATGACACGTGACGTCAGCAAGATCAAGCCGGGCCGGGTCGGCTACAGCGTCTGGTGTAACGAACAGGGCCGGGTCATCGACGACGGCACGATCTTCCATCTGAAGGAAGGCGTGTACCGCATCTGCTCCCAGGAGCACCAGATCGACTGGTTCATGACCAACACGCTGGGCTTCGACGTCGACGATCGCCGAAGACACCCACGACGTGGCCGGCCTGGCCGTGCAGGGCCCGACCAGTTGCGCCGTGCTGAAGGACATGGGTCTGGAAGGCATCGAGAACCTGACGCCGTTCGGACTGACCTATTTCGATTTTGAAGGCACCGAACTGATGGTTTCACGCACCGGCTTTACCGGTGACCTCGGCTACGAACTGTGGATCGATCCGGATCACGCCGAGGTACTCTGGGACCGGCTGTTCGCCGCCGGTGAACTGCGCGGCATCCAGGCCATGGGCAGTGACGCGCTGGAACTGCTGCGCATCGAAGCCGGGTTTCATCCTGGCCGGCGTCGATTTCCTGCCGGCCATGGAAGCCGTGCGCCCGACCCATACCCGCTCACCCTTCGAACTGGGTCTGGGTTGGCTGGTGAGCTTTGACAAGGGCGTTTTCAACGGCCGCCAGGCCTTACTGGAAGAAAAGAAAAACGGCTCGCGTTTCAACCTGGTCAAGCTCGACATCGACGGCAACAAGCCCGCAAATGACTCCTTCGTCTACACCAAGAACAAGAAAACTTGCCGGCACCGTGACCTCGGCCATGTGGTCGCCTTCAGCCAAGGCCAGTATCGCGCTGGCTTCGCTGGAAGCACCGCTTGGAAAGCCCGGCGAGGAGTTCGAGGTGGAAATTTATTACCAGCGCGAACTCAAGTGGAGCCGGGTGATGGCCCCAGCCCGCGTGGTCAAGGACGTGTTCTGGGACCCGCCGCGCAAGAGACAGACGCCACCGGCAGACTTTTAAGCGAACAGGTGGCCGGAGCGACTACCTTGATCCCCTGTTGCGGCCCGCCTCGCTGGCCGTCATTGGTGCCAGCGAGCGGCCTGATTCGGTAGGTCGCCAGACCATGGAAAATCTGCTGACCGGCGGCTATCCCGGAAGGCTTTACGCGGTCAATCCCGGCTACGACTCCATTCTCGGCATACGCTGTTTTCCTGACCTCGACGTCATTACCGGAAACCGTCGATCACGTCGTGATTGCGGTCGGTGACGTCCGCATCGAGGCCGCGCTGGACGACACCATTGCGCACGGTGCAAAAGCAGCCACCATGATGTCCAGCCTGGTGCTGGATGACGACACGCCACCACTGCTGCGCGACCGCGTTGCAGCGAAAATTGAGGCTTCCGGCCTGATCGTCTGCGGCGCCAACGGCATGGGCTTTTACAACTTCGCCGACGGCGTCTGGGTTTGCGGATTCGATACACGCCAGAACCATGTACGTGGCGGCAACGTCACCCTGATCAGCCATTCCGGGGCCGGCATGTCCGGCATCGTCGACTGCGAGGAGCGTATCGATTTCAACCTGGCGGTGTCCACCGGCCAGGAACTCAGCGTATCGATGGACCAGTACATGGACTGGGCGCTGGAACGTGAAGAGACCCGGGTGATCGGCCTGTTCATGGAGACCGCACGAAACCCGGCGGGTATGATCGCTGCGTTCAAGAAGGCCAGGGACAAAAACATCCCGGTCGTCGTTCTGAAGGTCGGGCGCACCGAGTTGTCAGCCCGGCTGGCGGTTTCCCACTCCGGCGCGATCGCCGGACGGGACGATGCCTACCAGGCCCTGTTTGACCGCTACGGCGTGCAGCGCGTTGACGACATGGATGAACTGGCCACTGCACTGATCATGTTCGCCCAGCCTCATCCGGTGGCGAGATGGCGGACTGGTCAGCATCCACGACTCCGGTGGCGAGCGTCAGTTGCTGATCGATCTGGCCGCAGACATGGGGGTTGCCACTGGCGCAGATTCAGCCCAGCACTGAAGCCCGTCTGAAAGAACTACTGGACCCGGGCTTGCCGCCGGTCAACCCGCTGGATGCCTGGGGTGCTGGCGGACCTGGTGCCGACAGGATCATGGAGGACTGCCTGGCCGCCCTGATGGCTGATCCCGGCGCTGCTATGGGCGCCGTTGTCCACGACCGTGCACCGCTCAGCGGACTTTACGAGGAATATTTCGAGTACATGAGGGCCGGCCACCGGGCTTCCGGCAAACCGGTGTTCCTGGTCGCCAACCGCCAGGGCAGCGGCTCTGATCCTGCTGCGGTGCAGGTAACCCGTGAAGGCTTCCCGGTGCTGGACGGCCTGCGCCCCTTCCTGGCCGGTGTGCGCTGCCTGACTGCCTACCGTGACTACCGGACCCGCCTGGCTGCTTGTCAGCAAGGGCCATCGACCGTTCCTGATCCTGGCAGGGTGGCTTACTGGCGCCGCAAGCTGTCCAGCGGCGTCACGCTGGAAGAATTCGAATCCGGGCAACTACTGCACGACTTTGGGTTTCCGATGAACCCTTGCCGCCTGGCAGACTGCGAAGAGGAGGCTGTGTCGGCCGCTCACGATCTGGGATTCCCTGTCGTCGTAAAGACCGCTGCACCCGGCATCCTGCACAAAACGGACCGTGATGGTGTCAAGCTGGACATTGCGAATGAAGCACAGCTGAAGACCATGTATGCCGACCTGGCCACCCGCCTCGGACCGCGCGTACTGCTATCGCCGATGTTGCAGGTCAGCGGCGTCGAAATGGTGCTGGGACTGGTCCGCGATCAGCAATTTGGCCCGCTGGTCATGCTGGGCTTTGGCGGCATCAATGTCGAGACCATCCGTGACGT
Source organism: uncultured Gammaproteobacteria bacterium (assembly GCA_963759035.1). Lineage (GTDB taxonomy): Bacteria > Pseudomonadota > Gammaproteobacteria > Xanthomonadales > SZUA-36 > JAHEFT01. The sequence goes on along the minus strand of CAVWXL010000008.1, from coordinate 129,658 downwards.
CGCCTATGCCCTGCCCCCATTCGGCCCTGGAACGGCAAGACGCCTGCTGGACTCGCTGAAACAAAGGCCCCTGCTGGATGGTTTACGCAACCGTCCCGCTGTTGATATCGATGCGTTCTGCAACGCCGCAGCGCAATTTTCGGTGCTGGCGGCCGAGCTCGGAGAAGTGCTGGACGAAGTCGATATCAACCCGCTTATCATACATCCCGATGGCTGTCTTGCGGTAGATGCTCTAGTTGCCGGATATGCCACGGAAACCGATCCATAACGTGGTATCGTGAAGAAAGAACACCACTACGGAAAAGCCATGAACTATGAAACCATCAAATACGAAATAGACGGCCCGCTGGCCTGGATTACGCTTGACCGGCCGAAAAAACTGAACGCCATCAACCAGGCCATGGTCAATGAGCTGAAATCAGCCATGGACCGCGCCCAGCTCGATGACGATGTCCGGGTCATTATTCTCAAGGGTGAAGGCCGCGCGTTTTCGGCCGGCTTCGACCTGGATGCCGATAGCGGATCCGGGATGACCCGTGAACAGGAAATTGAAACGATCAAGGCCGAATTGCAAAACGACTTCGACATGATCATGCGTTTCTGGGACAGCCCCAAGCCGACGATTGCTGCCGTTCACACCTACTGCCTGGGTGGCGCAATGGAACTGGCCGTGGCCTGTGATATCACGATCGCTGCTCGTGACTGCCGCTTCGGAGAACCCGAAGTGACATTCGGCAGCGGCGTAGTCGCCATGCTTCTGCCTTACGTTTGCGGACCAAAACGGGCCAAGGAAATATTGCTCACCGGCAACGACCGGATTACATCGGAGCAGGCCGAATCCTGGGGGCTCGTCAATCGCGTTGTGAATTCGGAAAAACTGCAAAAAAGGGCCCGTAAGCTGGCGCTGGAAATTGCCCGCAACGACCAGGTGGCCGTGCGGATTACCAAGCAGGCGATCAATAACTCTTTCGAAATCGGCCGGATGCGCGACGCGCTTAAACACGCACTCGAACTGGGAACTGTCATCGAAACCACGGAAACCGACGAGTCGCGCGAGTTCAACGAACTACTGAAAACCGAAGGCACCAAGGCCGCACTGGAATGGCGTGAACGTAAATTTGGACATACAGGCCAGGTTATACGCCATGAAATCGGGTGATTTGAAGAAAGAGCTGGACGCGTTTCTGGAAAAACATCCGGAAACGCGTTTCCTGGAGCCGTTGATCGCCGATATGAATGGCATCCTGCGCGGCAAGCGGGTGGGCGCAAGTGACTTTGCAAAGGCCTTTATAAACGGCATGAATATGTGCGCGGCCACGACCATTCTGGATACCCAGGGCAACACTTTTGACACGACACCTTATGGTTTGAGAGACGGGGATCCGGATGGTATGGCAATGGCAGTCACCGGCAGCCTGGCCCCAGTGCCCTGGGCCACGCAGCCTACGGCGCAAGTCCTGCTTGAGATGACCAACCGGGATGGCAGCCCCGATCATAATGACCCCCGGAACGTCTTACGCAATGCGCTGAAGCCATTGACCGAAATGGGCTTGAAACCGGTGATGGCAACCGAACTGGAGTTTTACCTGGTTGAGCATGACGGCAAACGCTTCCAACCCCGTATGCCCCGAATTCCCGGCTCTGATTTGCCGCAAAGCGGAATGCAGTATTCCATACTCGAAGACCTGTACGAAGTTGATGACTTCCTGACTGATCTTGATGCGATCTGTACTGCGCAGAACATCCCGGCCGGAGCGGCCGTGTCAGAATTTTCACCCGGGCAGTTTGAAGTCAACCTCCACCACGTAGATGACCCCGTGCTGGCCTGTGACCATGCCGTGTTACTGAAGCGCGCAGTGAAAGCAGCTGCCGCAAAAAATGGCCTCGCCGCAACCTTCATGGCCAAGCCGTTTATGGAAACGGCTGGCAGCGGCCTGCACATTCACGTCAGCGTCCTGGACGAAGAAGGCAACAATATTTTTGCCGGTGAAAGCGCTGATGGACCCTGGTCCGACCAGCTTCGCCACGCGATTGGCGGCCTGGGAGAAACCATGGTCGAAAGCATGGCCATTTTTGCACCCAACGCCAATTCATACCGCCGGCACTCACCAGGCAATTTTGTGCCTGCCTCCCCGGACTGGGGACCGAACCACCGGGGCGTTGCCCTGCGAATTCCCCTGGCCAATGCAGCGAACACACGCGTCGAGCACCGGGTTGCCGGAGCAGACGCCAACCCTTACCTGGTCGTCGCTGCGATTCTTGCGGGTATCCACCATGGGATCAGCAACCAGAGCGAGCCACGGCCAATGACACCGGAACGGGCCGAGCTGAAATATGAAGTTACCGTACCCAGCCGCTGGCCCACCGCACTGGATGCATTCGACGCGGGCGGAATATTGCCAGAGTACCTCGGAAGGGACTACCACGAACTTTACCTGATGTGCCGGAGCGAGGAAGAAAACAACTACAATACTGAAATCCCCGACCGGGACTTCGACTGGTATCTGCGAGCCGTGTGAACTTTGCCGCCAACAAGACCAGGGGCACATTCTGCCGCCCCGACTGCTCTACCCTTCCCGGGGTTGATCGTGGCCATGCGCAATTCGAAACGGCACGCGATGCACTGGCTGCCGGCTTCCGGCCCTGTAAAACCTGCAAACCCCTGAAAACCGGCCTGGCTGATCCCGGTTGGCTGCAACCGCTGATGGAAGCCGTGGATGCTGACCCGGCCCGGCGCTGGCACGACCAGGACCTGAACGAGATGGAACTGGATCCCGCGGCCGTGCGTCGCTGGTATTCAGAGAACCTCGGCTTGACCTTCCACGGTTATACCCGGCTAAGACGGCTGGGCCAGGCATTGCGCCAGATACAACACGGCGGTCCGGTTAGCCGGGCCGTGATTGCACACGGCTACGAATCAGAAAGCGGGTTCCGGGAAGCCTTCGCCCAGGTATTTGGCGAACCACCCTCTGCGGTAGACCGCGAGTCGTCCATCTGGATTAACCGTGTAGCCACGCCCATTGGCTCGATGATCATGGGGGTTTCGGACCGCGGTCTGTGCCTGTTGGAATTCGCCGAGCGCCGTATGTTGGAAACCCAGCTGAAAAGGCTTCGCCAGCACATGGGAAGGGTCTATCTGCCGGGCGATCACCCGCTGATGAAGCAGGTCAAAGACGAGCTCGATGCCTACTTTCACGGCAGCCTGAGGAAATTTTCAGTACCACTGCAAGCACCCGGCACGGCTTTCCAGGAATCTGTCTGGGCCGCGTTGCAGGAAGTCCCTTACGGTGAGAAGTGCAGTTACGGTGATATCGCTAAACAGATTGGACAGCCCAGCGCCGTGCGCGCGGTCGGCCGGGCCAACGGCGACAATCGAATCGCCATCATTATCCCCTGCCACCGTGTGGTGGGCGCAGACGGCGAACTCACCGGCTACGGCGGCGGGCTATGGCGTAAAGAGTACCTGCTCGCAATGGAGCAGGCACAAGCCTTTCATCTCAGCTGACCGGGGCTGCTGCCGCCGGAAATTCTGCGCCAGGCAGTGCTCCAAGATTTCGTGACTGAATAATGGCAGAATGCACCGATGGGAAATCGCTTATCAAAAATATACACCCGCACGGGTGACAAGGGCACGACCGGTCTCGGTGACGGTTCGCGCGTAGACAAAGACAGCCTGCGGGTCGAAGCCTATGGCACGGTGGATGAGCTAAACAGCGCTGTGGGCCTGGTGCTCACCGCCGGACTGCCTGAAGATGTGCACGCCTGCCTGACCCGGACACAACACGAGCTGTTCGACCTGGGTGGAGAACTGTGCATGCCGGGCTACACGATGATCTCCGACGAGTTCGTCAGCGGGCCTGGAACAGGACCCTCGACGCTTTCAACGAAGACCTGCCGGCTCTGAAAGATTTTATCCTGCCCGGCGGTTCGGAAGCAGCAGCCCGCTGCCACCTGGCCCGCACCATTGCCCGCCGCGCTGAGCGCCGGGTGATCAGCCTGTCGCAAATCGAAGACGTCAACGAGGCCACCATCCGCTACCTGAACCGGCTGTCAGACCTGCTGTTCGTGATTGCGCGCGTGCTGGCGCGCCGCGACGGCGGCTCAGAAGTCCTCTGGGTTCACGGCGACAAACGAGTCTGAGCGCAACGGGAGCCGACCTGACCAAACAGGGGGCTTCGTATGCCGTGCCCGGGGCGTGAGCAACCTTGCCCGCTTCCGGACACGCTCAAGCCATCCCTGGTCGCTCTGCGGCTGTTCCCGACAGCCGAAGGTCCGGAAACGGGCAAGGTCACTCCCACCCCAGCGAGGTGGCATGAACCCCCGGACCGGTCCCCCTGCGTCAGGGGAGGAAGCGGGTGCGCATTGGCAGGACAATCGGCTGTCGGGAACAGCCGATTAGTGCACAGGGATGTCTCGAACGTGTCCTGACGATGTGCACCCGCTTTCTCACCGAGGTCAAAGCACCCCGGTTGGCGGTCTTGTCGGCTCCGATCAATTGTTGCTGGGAAACGTGTATTGGGCCTTTTCGCGGACGCCGCCTGCCGGCCAGCGCTGCGTGATGGTCTTGCGCCGGGTGTAAAAACGGACCGAATCCGGGCCGTAGGCGAACAGGTCGCCGAACAGGGAGCGCTTCCAGCCGCCGAAGCTGTGGTAGGCGACCGGCACCGGCAGCGGTACGTTCACCCCGACCATGCCGACCTTGATGTTGTCGGTGAAATAACGTGCCGCCTCACCGTCACGGGTGAAGATGCAGGTGCCGTTGCCGTATTCGTGGTTGTCGATCAGGTCCATGGCTTCCTGCATGTTGTGAGCACGCACGACACAGAGCACCGGGCCGAAGATTTCGTCCTTGTAGATCTTCATCTCGGGCGTGACGTGGTCGAACAGGGTGCCGCCGAGGAAAAAGCCTTCTTCATGGCCCTCGACTTCGCAGGCTCGCGGCCGTCGACCACCAGCTCGGCGCCTTCTTCCACGCCCAGGTCGATGTAGCCGCGCACCTTGTCGCGGTGCGGCCCGGTGACCAGCGGACCCATGTCGTTCGAGTTGTCGCAGCCGTTGCCGACTTTCAGGCCGGCCAGCTCGTCTTTCAGCTTGCCAACCAGGGTATCCGCCGTGTCATCACCCACGGCGACCGCCACCGAGATGGCCATGCAGCGTTCGCCGCAGGAACCGTAGGCCGCGCCCATCAGGGCGGAAACCGTGTTGTCCATGTCGGCATCCGGCATCACGATGGCGTGGTTCTTGGCGCCGCCCAGGGCCTGCACCCGCTTGCCGTTGGCGGTGCCGGTGCTGTAGATGTACTCGGCGATGGGCGTAGAGCCGACGAAGGAGACCGCCTGGACGCGCGGGTCGTGCAGCAAGGTGTCGACCGCTTCCTTGTCGCCGTTGACCACGTTGAACACGCCATCGGGCAAACCGGCCTGTTTGCAACAGCTCGGCAATCAACATCGGCGCCGAGGGGTCACGCTCCGAGGGTTTCAACACGAAGGTATTGCCGCAGACGATGGCCATCGGGTACATCCACATGGGCACCATGGCCGGGAAATTGAACGGCGTAATGCCGGCAACCACGCCCAGGGGCTGGAATTCGCTCCAGCTGTCGATCGCCGGGCCGACATTCTTGCTGTGCTCACCTTTCAGAAACTCGGGCGCGCCGCAGGCATACTCAACCACTTCGACGCCACGCTGAAACTCACCCAGCGCGTCGTGCAATACCTTGCCGTGTTCCTCGGTAATCAGCGCAGCCACCTTGTCGGCGTTCTGCTCCAGCAGTTCCTTGAAACGGAACATGATGCGCGCCCGCTTCAACGGCGGCGTGTTACGCCACTCCGGAAACGCGGCCTCGGCGGCTGCAATTGCGTTTTCTACGGTCGTCTTTGAAGCCAGCGCAACCTGGCGAACCACCTTTCCGGTGGCCGGGTTGAATACATCCTGGCTGCGCCCGCTGTCAGCGACAGCCTGGCCATTAATGAAGTGCCCAACGGTATCAATACTCATTTTCTGATCCTTTTAATCAATGCTGTCCAGAACCTTGCTGACGGTTTCGAAGGTCATGGTGATGTCTTCCGGCCTGGAGTTCAGGAACGGAGAAAACTGCAACAGGTCTGCGCTGTGGCGGACGACCAGGTCTTCTTCCCAGAAAAACTTCTTGTGGGCCTCCATTCCCCGTGCGCCCGGCGCGCCCTCACGTGACTGAAGGTCGATACCGCCCATCAGGCCGAAGTTGCGCACATCCGTCACCATGGGGATGATCATCCAGCGAGTGGATGGCATCTTCGAAGTGACTCTGCAGTTCCCTGGCCTGCTCGAAAGTACCCTCCTCCTCGTAAACCTCAAGGCTGGCCAGCGCGGCGGCGCAGGCCACCGGATGGCCCGAATAGGTGTAGCCATGGAACAGCTCGATCATCTGCTCCGGGCCGTTCATCAGCGCATCGTGTATTTTTTGCCGCACCAGCACGGCACCCATCGGTATCACACCGTTGGTCAGGCCCTTGGCCATGGTCATCAGGTCAGGGGTTACACCGAAACGGTCAGCGGCGAACGGTGCGCCCAGGCGGCCGAACGCGGAAATGACTTCGTCAAAGATCAGCAGGATGCCGTGGCGGTCACAAATTTCACGCAGGCGCTCCAGGTACCCCACCGGCGGTGGCAGAACCCCGGTTGAGCCGGGAACGGGCTCGACGATGACCGCCGCAATATTGGATGCGTCGTGCAAGGCGCAGAGGCGTTCGAGGTCATCGGCCAGGTGTGCTCCCCACTGCGGCTGGCCACGAGTGTAGGCATTTTTCTCGAGGTTGAAGGTATGCCGCATGTGGTCGACCGAAGGCAGCAAAGAGGGACCGAACACCTTGCGGTTGGGGAACATGCCACCCACCGACATGCCGCCAAAATTCACTCCGTGATAGCCGCGCTCACGACCGATGAGACGGGTGCGGTGGCCTTCGCCCCTGGCGCGATGGTAGGCCAATGCGATCTTTAGCGCAGAATCGACGGACTCTGAACCGGAATTGGTGAAAAAGATATTGTTCAGTCCGTCCGGGGCCAGGTCAGTCACCTTGCCGGCCAGCTCAAATGCCTTGTCATGTCCCATCTGGAAAGCAATCGAGTAATCCAGTTTCGCCACCTGCTTCTGGACCGCTTCAACGATCTTCGGGTGGCAATGGCCAACGCCGCAGGTCCACAGACCGGAGAAGGAATCGTAAACTTTCCGGCCGTCGTCCGTGAAGTAGTAGTGACCCTCGGCACCGGTAATGATGCGGGGCTTCTTTTTGAAGTCCCGGTTGGCCGTAAAGGGCATCCAGTAGGAATCAACATTCTTAGGGCTGCTGCTCATCTCTATCCACCTTTATACAAGTCACTAAATTCAACTGTCTATTATAATTAACGAATTGTTGAATTTCTATCGATATTTAGCATTTGAATCGAGGCCTTGTCTATTATTTTGCTAATCAAGCCCAACCTGGCCCGGGCCAGGCAACCAGCAACCACACTTCCCGAATTTCATGCCCACTTATGATGCATCGGCACCGGACTGTGCGCACAAATGATGCGCACCTCACGGGCATACATGCACCGCACAAACATCTATCCGCTTGTTCTATAAAGGCTTCCTGACTATGGCACAGATCGTGCAATAAAGGGGGTAGAGCGGAGCAGCCACAACGGCATGTTCTACCTGTTTTTTTAAGGTTACCTGGAGACCATGAATATGAAACGTACTTTTGCAACCATCGGACTGGCCGCAACACTGGCTGCCGTATCCACCCCGGTAGCGGCTGCCGACTTTTCGGCCAACATCGGCTACAACTCGCAATATATCTTCCGCGGTATTTTCCAGTCCAAGTCATCGGCTAACGGTGGTCTCGATCTGAATGCCAACGGTTTTTACCTCGGCACCTGGGCAGCAGACGTCGACGAGGGCATCGAAATTGACTACTACGGCGGTTACGGCTTTGAGGTCGGCGACTTCAGCTTCGGTATCGGAGGAACGATCTATACCTACACCAGCGATTTCGATGACACCTACAAGGAAGTCAACCTGAGCGCCAGCTGGAAATTCCTCACATTCGATGCCGCCCTCGGTAAATACAAGAACTTCGCTGGCCCAACGGAGGATTACCAGTTCTACTCCGTTACCGCCGCGTACAACGGCTTCTACGGCAAGGTCGGCTGGTTTGCAGACGATTTTGACGGAACGTACATCGAGGGGGGTTACGGCAACACCCTGACGGTCCAGGACACCGATCTGTTTGACTACACGTTCTCAGTTATCTACAGCGACAAGGATCTGCTCGGTGGTCAGTCGGATACCAACCTGGTTGTTTCGATAACCCGGGCATTTGATCTCTGACCGGTCGTTGAATCAGATAGTAGGGGGCGTATTCGCACTGACAATACGGGCAGGCTCACTGCCCGTATTTCTGAAACGGTGCGGCAGGCGGCTGTCAAAGTAATAGGCATCGCCGGGCCCCAAGACCCAGGTTTTACCAGCAACGGTGACCTCAAGCTCACCTTCCACCACCACACCGCCCTCTTCACCCGAGTGGGTCAGCAGGTCCTCACCCGTATCGGTGTCCGGTTCATAGGTTTCCCACAGGATGGACATTTTCCGGTCATGCCTCGAAGCCGCAACCAGCCGGTAACTGATATCGCCTGCTCCTACATCCGGTAGTTCATCTGCCCGAAACACCACCTTGCCCTGCCCCTGCATGTCGCGGGTGAAAAATTCCGCCATGGTCATCGGAAACGCCGCCAGTATTTTTTGCAGCGATCCGATCGACGGGCTGACCCGATCCTGCTCGATCAGCGACACCATGCCATTGGTGACACCCGCCCGCTTGGCCAGCTCTCGCTGGCTCAAACCGAAGGCATTGCGCACGGCACGCAGCTGTTTTCCGACATCAATGCTCATAATGTTCTATGTTAATTATAATAGACACGCGCAAGTGTAGATACGGAGAGCCCGCCATGTCCAGCAACAAGACAATCGAAACCGCCGCCAGCGTCGAGAAATTCATCAACTCGGTGGAAAATGAACAACGGCGCAAGGACAGCCGGGAAATGATAGAAATGATGCGGGGAATTACCGGGTCGGAACCCCGCATGTGGGGAAGCAGCCTGGTGGGATTTGGTCAGTATCATTACAAATACGAAAGTGGCCGCGAAGGCGACTCCTTCATCACGGGGTTCTCACCGCGCAAATCGGCATTCGTCGTTTACATCATGCCCGGTTTTGATCTCTACGCTGACCAGATGGCCAGGCTTGGCCCGCACAAGACCGGTAAGTCCTGCCTTTATCTGAAAAACCTGGATGTTGCAGACCGCGGAGTCCTGGAAGAGATCATCCGGGACTCCGTTGAGGTCATGCGCAAGAAATACCCCTAAAGCGTCAATGCCTCCCTGGCCGGCACGTATTCGTACCCCAGGTCGCGTGCAACGTCTTCATAGGTAACCTTTCCGCGGTGAACATTGAGGCCTTCCAGCAGGTGCGGGTCATCGAGCATCGCCTGCTTCGCACCCTTGTCCGCCAGCGCCAGCGTGAACGGCAGGGTCGCGTTGTTCAGCGCAAAGGCCGACGTGCGCGGCACGGCGCCCGGCATATTGGCCACGCAATAATGAACGATTCCGTCAACGATGTAAGTCGGGTCAGCATGGGTGGTCGGCTTTGGATGTCTCGAAACAGCCGCCCTGGTCAATAGCGACATCGACCAGCACGGAACCGGGGCGCATCATCGCCAGGTGTTCACGGGTCACCAGTTTGGGCGCAGCCGCGCCCGGAATCAGCACACCGCCGACAACCAGGTCAGCATCCCGTATGTGCTTCTCAATCGAATGGGCGTTGGAGTAGACCGTCTCGATCCGGCTTTCAAAATTGGCGTCCAGGAAACGCAACACCTCCAGATTGCGGTCCAGCACGACCACCCGTGCGCCCAGGCCAACGGCCATCTGGGCAGCGTTGAAGCCAACCGTTCCGCCACCGATGATCACGACCTTGGCGGGTTCTACGCCGGGTACACCGCCGAGCAGTACACCGGAACCTCCCATGTGCTTTCTCGAGGCACCAGGCGCCGGCCTGGATGGACAAACGGCCGGCCACTTCCGACATGGGCGCCAGCAGCGGCAGGTGCCCGTGACTGTCGGTGACCGTTTCATAAGCGATGCAGCAGGCGCCGCTCTTGACCAGGTCTTCGGTCTGCGGTGCATCCGGCGCCAGGTGCAGGTAGGTGAACAGCGTGTGGTCGTTCCTCCAGCATGGCGCGCTCGACCGCCTGCGGTTCCTTGACCTTGACGATCATTTCAGCCGTCTCGAAAACCGCCGCCGCGTCCGGCAGTATCGTCGCGCCGGCCGCCTCGTAGCGGCTGTCGTCCATGCCAATGCCGTCACCGGCCGTGGCCTGGACAAAAACCTCGTGACCGCGATGGGTCAGTTCCCGCACCGATGCAGGAACCAGTCCAACGCGATACTCATGATTTTTGATTTCCTTTGGCACACCGACTTTCATGACGCGGCTCCCGATATAATTTAATATGCTAATTTTAAATGTTAATACTTGGTTTTTTATCCTGATAAATAAGCTAAAATAGTGATTTATTCTGCTATACTACTGTAAACAGGTAATTTATGAAGAAAAAACTCAGGAAACCACGCAAGCTCGACCGCACCGATCGCCTGATCCTCAAGTACCTGCAGGAGGACGGGCGGATTTCCAACGTCGCGCTGGCAAAAAAAGTAAACCTGTCGGCCACACCCTGCCACGAACGCGTCCGGCGCCTGGAACGCCACGGATACATCCGTGGCTACACGGCTCTGCTGGAACCTGCGATGGTCGGTGCGGGTTTGCTGGTATTCGTCGAGATAGATCTGCTTAGAACATCTCCCGATGCGTTCAGGGATTTTCGACGCGAAGCCGGCAAGCTCACCGAACTGCTCGAATGCCACCTGGTGTCCGGCAACTTTGACTACCTGCTGAAAGCCCGGGTCAGGAGACATGCAGGAATACCGCAGCCTGCTGGGCGAAAAAATCCTGGCCCTGCCCGGGGTCAGTCGATTCACGCAGCTATGTGGTGATGGAAGAAGTCAAGGAATCAAGCGTTTTGCCTGTACTATAGATCGCCGATGAAAACACTGATCCTGCACCACGACGACTGCTTGCGGCACGATCCCGGCCAGCGTCATGCCGAAGTCGCCGGCCGTGTCACCGCGGTGATGAACGGCATCCGGAACCTGCCCGGCACCGAGGTTCTGCCGGCACCCCGTGGCGACGATCGAACAACTCCGGCTGGCGCACGCCCCGGAGTACTGGGAGCGGCTGGTCGAACTCGAACCCGTCGGCAGACTCCGCCGAGAACCGGGTAGCAGTGGACCCGGACACGTTCCTTTCCGCCGGCTCGATCGATGCAACACTGCGCGGCAGTGGCGCAGCCTGCTTTGCCGTCGACCAGGTCCTGGGCGGCAAGGCACAGAATGCATTCTGCGCTATCCGGCCGCCGGGCCATCACGCCGAGGCCGGCGTCGCAATGGGATTCTGCCTGCTGAACCATGTCGCAATCGCTGCCCGCCATGCACAGCATGCACACGGAGTTGGCCGGGTGGCCATCCTCGATTTTGACGTTCATCACGGCAACGGAACACAGGCCATCTTCGAGGCCGACCCAAACGTTCTGTTCATCTCGAGCCACCAGATGCCCCTGTATCCCGGCACCGGATACGCCGCCGAAACCGGCTGTGGCAACGTACTCAACCTGCCACTGGCACCCGGCGAAGGAAGCCGGGAATTTCGGGACGTGTGGTCGCAACGCGGCCTGCCGGCGGTAGAACGGTTCAAGCCTGAAGTGATCATTGTTTCAGCCGGATTCGATGCGCACATCCGCGACCCGCTCGGCCAACTGGAATTGCAGGACGAAGATTACGGCTGGATCACCGCCGGAATTTGCGCTCTTGCCAATGCAGAATGTGGCGGAAGAGTCGTTTCAGTACTGGAAGGCGGTTACGACCTCGATGCGCTGGTTAGCGCGTCCGCCGCCCACGTGACGGCGCTGACCAACTGATCCAATTTTGCTATCATCCTGATCCTGACCCTGAAGCGGGTGTCGTATAATGGTATTACCTCAGCTTCCCAAGCTGAAGATGACGGTTCGATTCCGTTCACCCGCTCCAACAACTCCCGTAAGCCTGTAGAAACCGATTGGCGATCAGGTCTTCCGCCATGCTTTCCAGTTCCAGTTCTTCAGAAATCCGCAATGTCCGCCATAGTCGAGTGACGATCAATTCCAGGTTGGCGTTTTTCGGTAAGTCCGCCAAAATCATCACACCGGCACCACCGGGTCATCGGCGCTGGTCAGAATGGTGGAAGGCACCTCCAGCGGCGCCAGCCGGTCATCGGCGATGGAGTAACCCTCGAAATACTCCTCGGCACTCTCGAAACCGGCATGACGGGTCGCCAGGTAATGCGTTCGTTCCCTCAGCCCCTTGATATCGTACCAGCTTTCCTCGCCGTAAAGATCAGGAAAAGCCTGCTTGCTTGATGTGCAGTGAGCGTGACCACTTGCGCTCGAAATAACGCTCGTAGAATCGGATGCCCTGCTCCATCGAAATCATCGCGTGGGCAGGATTGATGACCGGGCAGACAGCCACGATGTGGCCGATGTCCAGCCCTGCAGCCTTGAGCCTGCAGCGCCACCCGCATGGAAAAATTCCCGCCCAGTGAATAACCGGCCAGGAACCAGCGCTTCGCATCGAGACGGTCCTGCAGGTCAGCGCAGCGCGTGGACCACCTCGTCCAGCCGGCAGGAGTGAAAAATTTCGTGATTCAGGTGGTGGGTATCGCCGTGGTCTCTGAAATTCAGCCGGAAAACATCGAAACCGGCATCGAACAGGCGCGCGCCGTTGGCCAGAACATAGTTCGAATTGACGCTGCCTTCCCAGCCATGCAGCAGCACCACCAGCCCTTTACTGTCACCCGGCTGCCGGGAGTAAAGGCCCTGCAGCCGGATTCCATCGCCACCATCCAGCGTCCAGACTTCCGCCGGCTGGCGTAACGCTTCGACCGGCGCAGCACGAAATCGCCGGCGAATACGCTGCTGCTGATCAGCGACTGTATGTGGCCGCTGCGCAACCCGCGCGGGGGCAGAAATTCTGACCAAGTTTCACTCACCCGGCAATTCCGATTCGAAAGCTGCCCGGACGGCCTGCTCTGCCTCCCCGGCCAGCTGCCGCCGCTGCTTGCCGGCGGATTCGATCAGCGGCAGCACATGCACATCCGCGACACAGTGGTTTTCTGCATGCAGCAGAGCGGAAGAAATTGGCCAGAAAATGCTCACCTGGCAAAAAGGTGATATCGTCGTACCGTGGCGCCCATCACGACAGATAGCGGAGCATGACCGGCTGGACCGGCGTCTGCGGCCTCGATGGCCGCAGCGAACAACCGCGCATGAAAGTGCTTGACTCCCGTCACCGGGCAGGATGCCGCCTTCCGGAAAAATCGCCACTCTGCGAGTCTTCCTGCAAGCGGTCGGCCATACGCGTCGGCGACCCCGCTGGCCGAATCGTGACTGCCACGCCGGTGAAAAACCGTACCACCGGACCGGGCCAGGAAGCCGAGCAGCGGCCAGCTCGTCAATTTCCGCCTTGGCCACGAACCCCACCGCGGCAAAAGCTGTGCAGCACCGTGATGTCAATCCAGGAAATGTGGTTGGCGACCACCAGCTGCGCCGCCCGGCGTGAACTCGCCCGTCAACCGGCGCCTGATGCCGAAAATGCGGCAATATCGATTGCGACCACCAGATGCGACATGACTGTCGCTGAGTGGTTCGCCTTGCCACGATGGATCTGCCTGGCCCGAACTGGCAAAGCACGGTGACGGGGGTGCGATAAGCAGGTGCAGCAGCGCACAATGGAAGCCGGTAAATCAGTCGCAGATACCTGGGAAATCCGTTGTCGCTGGACTCATGAATCGGGAGCCTTCCGCTGCCGGTGCTGACCTTCACGGTCAGTTTTGCAGAACAACAGAGGTTATCCATCCTGATCATGGACATCAATCCGCCAGAAATGAAGGCTGCGTCCAAGCCTTACCGGGCGGGCTACGCCGGTGACAACCCCGGAACTGACCGACCAGACATGGCTGCCGCTGACCTCGATCCCGGCGACGCGGGCGAACGGATCGTCACTGGCAACCAGGAAAGAGCCCAGCTGCCCAGCGTTTCGGCCAACACGATGGAGGCCCCGCCATGCAGCACGCCAAAAGGCTGATGGGTGCGCTCATCGACCGGCATCTCACCACAGATGAAGTCCGGGCCCGACTGCAGATGATCCGTGATTCCCAGAACACGCTCAATTCCCATTCTGTATCTGTTGATTCATTTGGACCAGGCTCTACCGGTGCCTGGCTGATGTACTGGTTCAAAAGTCAGCCACTGTGAATAAGAAATCGGCGCAAGCCTACCACAGCGCCGCTTAATCAGCGAAAATGTCCGGCCTCAATGGAGAAACACGTGAAGCAATTTGAAGTCACAATCGCCGGCAGCGGCAAAACCTTCATTGTGAAAGAAGGCGAAAATGTCCTGGTAGCCGGTCTGCGGCAGGGCGTCATGCTGCCGTATTCATGCAAGAACGGCACCTGTGGCAGTTGCAAGGGAATGCTCGATAAAGGTGAAGTCCACTACCCGTTCCACCCTCCGCTGGCGCTGGAGAAAAGCGATTTCGCCGAGGGTTGTGCACTGCTATGCCAGGCCGAACCCATCGAAGACCTGGTGATCCAGGTCAGGGAAATCGAAGCGGTACGCGACATCCAGGTTCGAATGCTGCCCGCCCGTGTGCTGGAAAAAGAGTCTGTTGGCTGAAAACGTCGTCCGCTTGCGGCTCAGGCTGCCCGCCGGCGCAACGCCTGCAGTTTCTGGCCGGGCAGTACATCGATGTGCTGCTCTCCGGCGGCAAGCGTCGTGCCTTTTCGATCGCCAGTTGTCCGTCGCTGGAAAGCGAAATTGAACTGCATATCCGTCATGTGGAAGGCGGAGACTTTACCGGCCACGTGTTCGACGAACTGAAAGAGCGTGACATTCTGCGCCTGGAAGGCCCCCAGGGTAATTTCTTCGTGCGCAACGATCAGCCGGAGCGGCCAATGATCATGATGGGCGGCGGCACCGGCTTTGCACCGCTGAAATCGATGGTCGAAAACCTGCTGGAACAGGGTGACCAGCGACCGATTCACCTTTACTGGGGTGCACGTACCGCACAGGAACTCTACCTGGATGAGTTGCCGGCAAAGTGGGCACGGGAACATGCTCATATCCACTATAAAAAGGCAATTTCAGAACCCGGCAGCGACCTTGAGGCAGCTGGTTTTGCAGGGTTTGTCCACGAAGCCGTGATCGCCAACCATGAAGACCTGTCGGCATTTGATGTCTACATGAGTGGCCCGCCGGCCATGATCGAAGCCGCAAAGCGGGAATTCGCAGAGCACGGCGTGCAGGAACGACCGGCTGTTTTACGATTCGTTTGAATTTGGCCTCGATGTCCCGGTACGGGTTCTGGCCAGGTCCCACTAAAACAGCCCCGCTAAACGGGGTCAGGAATCGCGGGGGGCTCGAGCTTGGCTTGATCGCCGGGTAGCGGCAGAGGGTCTTTACCCTGGTTCATGCGCAGCGCGTTGCGGAAACAGACCATCGCGGTCTCGAGTTCGCCTTTGCGCTCCAGTAACTGCCCGAGCGAATCGTAGCCGGCAACCGTTGGTTCAATCTCGAGACTGCGAATCATGTGATGGCGGGCCTTGCCCCATAACTCTTCGCGCGCGCACAAGCGGCCAAGGGTGAGGTGCAACAAGGGATCTTCCGGGTGGGTCTGCAGCCATTTTTCACACTGCTTCAGGCGCTTTGGTGTGTCAGACACCCCCGGTTCGCGCATACGGGATCAACAGGACGGGCGTCCACTCGCGCTTCAGGCTGAGGCGAACTACCTCCTCGTTCAACTCCGGCGAACCGATCAGCATCGACTGGTCGGCATAGGCCCTGACCACTTCGGGTGAAATTTTCATCGCTTTAGGCAGCGCACGCCAACTGGCCTGCAAGGCCGTCTTTTTCAAGGCAATGCTGCAGCTTCTCCAATGGCCGCCAGGTGACGAAGATCAGCAGCTTCCTTTTCATCAGCCACGCCGTTCTTCTGCATCGCGGGCAGCAACTTCAACAGCGCTTCCCACGCCCCCTGCTCACGGTAGCAACGCGCCAGCATTTCCAGCACCTGCGGATGTTTGCGACGCCGTTTGTGCAGTTCTTCCAGGACTTCCTGCGCCTCGGCGTAGTGTCCGTTCTGGGTCATGATCCGGGCACGCGTCAGATCCACCAGGAATTTCTGTTTCCGGTTCCGGGTATCGGCCTGCTCAAGATAGTACTCAGCGCGGTCACCGGCATCCTGACCATCGGCCGCCTCGGCCGCAGCCAGGTAACGCGCCGTCGTTCGTCCATGGGCGCTGGCTGACTTTTGCAGTGCTTTTTCAGCCGTGCCCCAGTCACCTTCGGTCAGTGCCAGCAAACCCTTCTCCAGCTGCGCCAGCGATCGTTGCTCTTGTATCCGGCGGGCAGTCTCGGACGGTACTTTCCAAATCCGGATAGCCACCCACACCGCCAGCCACAGCGCCAGCACGCCCAGAATCAGGATCAACACGCTGGTCTCGACCGTCCAGCCAAGGAAGTGGATCTGAACCATGCCAGGATCGGTCTTGAACACCGGCGCGATCGCAGCCGCCAGCAAGGCCAGCACCACGGCGATCAAAATGAGAAAGGAAATCTTCATCCTTCCGCCTGCTCCTCCGCAACCGCGGCATTCGCCGGTATTTGATCTGGCGGTGTTTGCTCTGCCGGCGCTTCATTCACCGGGGATACGGGCCGTGACCGCCCGCCGCGAAGCATACGCAGAGTAGACCAGGGAGCCGTGATATCAGGTACCATCGACCTCAACTTCGATCGCCGACAGGCTTTTGATTGTCTGTTCGATACCCTTGTAAGTAGCGTCCTGCTGGTCGAACCAGGTGGAAAGCGATTCCTGGATGCGTTGCAAAGAAGTCCTGAATGCCTGCTGGTCCCGCTGCATCAATGAAAGGTGCGCGATTTCCAACTGCAACCAGACCCGCTGGCGGATGTAGTCCTTGTCCTGCAGGCTGATTCTCTCGTTTTCCTTCTCGGTGCTGCGCCGGACGGTCACGAGATTTGAAAAAACGCCCTTCACTTTCTCCCACCAACCCTCGCCCTGGGCTTCCAGGGTCGCTTTTGCGACCGGATCCTGGCCCTGGAACGGGAGGGACGCGATTTGTTGCTGCATGGAATCGAGCTGGCCGGCAATTTTCAGGTAGTCCGGGACGTCCACCGCAGCCAGCGCACGCCGGGCCGCAGCAATATCCTGGCGCACGCCGAGATAAATGGGGTTATCCAGCGCATCCAGGTGCATGTCCGCCACTTCAAGCGCCTGGTCGGCCGCCACCGGGTCGGAGAAGAGCTTCAGGCGTTCATTGGCCAGCCGTAACAGGTAGTCCACTTCTGCCAGATCAAGCTCGCCGCCCGCGTCGAGTTCGCGGGTAGACATGCCGGTCAGTGCAGCCTCGGTCGCCAGCAGGCGGCCCTGCATGGACTCAGTCGCCGCTTGCAGGGAACGGCCAAGTGACATCTGCTCACCAATGGCTTTTTCGACTCCGGCCATTTTCGCCCGATCCGCCGCCAGGCGATCCTGCAGGGCTTTAAACTCTGCACCCACATCACCGGCAGCGAGCGATTCGAGTTGGTCGCGGACCTGCTTCAGCTTGAGAGAAAGTTCGCTGTCACTGCTATCAAGCCGAGAAATCTCGGTAAAACACGCTGGTCCTGTTCACCGACTGACAGCCTGGTCCTGCCACCACATCCAGCCGGTTCCAGCCAGTGCCGCCAATGAGAACAGAAGGGCAAGAAAGCCGAACGCCCCGCCTTTGCGTTGTGGTTTTTCCACCGCTGCCGGCGGTGGTTCAATGGCGGTCTCTTCCGGCGGTGATTCGGTGGCGGTCTCTTCCGGTGGAGACTCGATGACGGTCTCTTCCAGAGGGGTTTCCGGCGTTTCGGAATTGGTCTCAGAGTTATCGGTACTCACCCATTATTACCTGTGGTTTGTCCGGAGGAACTTAGATGCTAACGAAAAGAAGGGAACAGTTCACCCTTTATTGCCCCCCAGGGCGGTCATTGTCAACCAAGAGCCCGGATTGCAGAGAGCAAATCCGTGTTCCCGGGGCCGGATGCGAGGTGGATACGTGCCGGGCCATAAGCCCGCGCCAGCCGTTTCAATCGCTCAGAAATCACCAGCCAATCGCCCTGGCACAACTGGAACCAGGTAGCGGGAGGCAGCCGCTGCGACAGGGCCTTCATGGCATTGGCGCTGGTCCAGACGCAGAGGACTCCGGAAGCGTCCTGCAATGCAGCCAGCGCCGGCTTTGTCCAAATCCGATGGTTCCGGCTTGTAGACCTTCACAAGGCGTGCCTGCCAACCCAACTCCGTCAGTCCTTCCAACAGTTTTTTCCGGCCACCGGGGGCGGCCATGATGAAAGCGAAGGGCGGGCCGGAGCGGGCCTGAGCCATCTGCCCTGAAAGAGTACTCGAGTAATGCCTCACTGGTGATAGCCCCGGGCGGGCACAACGTTGACCCGCACACCTGCCTCGGCCAGCGCCCTGGCAGTCGCCGGACCAATCGCCGCCACCCTGGCCCGGAACAACAAGCCTTCAGGCAACTGTGGCAATCCCGTGCGCTACCGAGCGCGGACTGGTGAACACCAACAGCGAGTCAGCGCCGGCCATGTCCATTTCCGCGAAAACTTCCGGCTGCAACGAGCGGGCATCCTGGCGCAGGAAGCTGAACGCCGGCTGGATCACTGCCTGCAGCCCAAGTGGTTCCAGCATGGAAGCCAGTTCGACCGACTCCTCTGCGCGGCCGGGAAATAAAGACATGCGTGAATTTCATCCTCAGCGACGCGATAATCTCGCCGGCGCCCTGGTCGAGCAGGTCAGCGGCGACCGCGGCGGAGACTTGATCAACCTGGCTGACCGTACCGGCCCGATCACTGCGCAACATCCGGCTTCCGTCCGGCAATCCGATCATCCCGCTGATCTGCAACGACTCGCCATCCACTTCGGCAAAAACCGCCAGCGGTACCTGGCAACTGCCCTGCAACGCCGTCGCAACGGCACGTTCGGCCTGTGTGCGTAGCACCGCGTCCGGATTTTTCAGCGGATCGAACAGGTCAATCACCGCACGGTCGTCCTCACGACACTGGATTCCGATGGTGCCCTGCGTCGCCGCCGGCAGCCAGTCGGGCGGCTCCAGGGTTTGCGTGATCAGGTCGTCCATTCCAAGCCGTTCCAGACCGGCACAGGCCAGGATGATGGCGTCGTATTCACCTTCCTGTAACTTGCGGATCCGGGTATTGACATTGCCGCGCAGGTCCCTGACGCGAAGATCAGGCCGGGTGGATTTCAACTGGCACTGCCGCCGCAGGCTGCTGGTACCGATACAGGCGCCGGCCGGCAAGTCCGAAAGTGATTGGCCTTCCCGGCTGAGCAGCGCATCGAACGGGTTCGCGCGTTCCAGCATCACGTCCACCACCAGACCGGGAACCTGCTCTACCGGCACGTCCTTCATGGAGTGCACCGCGATATCGGCATCTCCGTTCAGCAACGCCTTTTCCAGTTCCTTCAGGAACAGGCCCTTGCCGCCGATCTGTGCCAGCGGCTGATCCAGGATGATGTCTCCCTTGGTGACCATCGGCAGAAGCTCAACATCCAGCCCGGGGTGTTCCTGACCCAACAGGCCGGCGACATGGTTAGCCTGCCACAGGGCCAGTTCACTTTTGCGGGTGGCGATTCTTATGATTTTTTTCATGAAAGCTCGCTTAACAGTTTTCTCAATGCAGAAATATTTCTTCGACTGACTTCGGGCTGGCGATCGGTCCCGCTCAACATCACCTGGGTCTGGCCATCGGTTGTCCGCTCCAGTCCGCGCAAGTGCTTGCGCGACACCAGTGCATTGCGATGCACCCGGAAAAACAGGTCCGGGAACTTCTGCTCCATTTCCGTCAGCGATTCATCGATGACGGTGGTGCCCTTTTCGTGGATCACCGTGGTGTACTTGTCTTCCGAAAGCAGGCAAATCACTCGGTGTACCGGTGTCAGAACAACTTTGCCGCCCACCGTTGAACGTATATAGTGGTCATCCTCGTGAACGTCCTCACGACCCAGCAATCGCAGCGCTTTATCGAGCGCCTTCTCCAGCCGTTCGGTACGCACCGGCTTGACCAGGTAATCGATCGCTTCGACCTCGAACGCCTTCAGCGCCTGGTCCTGGTAGGCCGTGCAGAAAATAATGGCCGGTGATGCACCGCCTTCCTGCAGGACCCGCGCCAGCGACATTCCGTCCATTCCGGGCATGGAAATATCAAGCAGAAGAATATCGGGACTCAGGCTCCTGATGTGTTCCAGCGCTTCGTGCCCGCTGGCCGCCTCCCCTGCAACGTCAAAGCGTGGTAAGTCGTCTATCAGGCGGCGCAGCCGGTCACGCGCCGGTTTTTCGTCATCAATAATCAGTATGTTCAACATAGGGCAAACTCATTACAGCATAAAATCGTTCATTGTCCTGGCTGGTCAACAGGCTGGCGCGTGAACCGAATGCCAGCGACAGGCGCTCGCGGATATTCCGGATGGCCATCCCGTGGCCGCTGGTATCTGAACCTTCAGGGGCCAGCGGGTTACCGATGGTGATCACCACCTGGTCTCCCTCGGTACGGCCATAGACGACAATTTTTCCGCCTTCCGGCAGGGTCTGGATGCCATGGCCACCGCATTCTCAAGCAAGGGTTGCAGCATCAGTGGCAGAACCGCCGCCCCGGCCGGCAACTCGTCAACACGCCAGTCGATTTCGAGTCGCTCGCCCAGGCGGCGCCGTTCCATGTCAAGGTACTGGCGGGCCAGCTCGAGCTCGTCCGACAGTGCAATGAGCTGGTCGGCACGGCGCATGCTGCCCCTGAAGATATCCGCCAGATCCAGCGTTGCGGCCTCTGCGCTCTCCGGATCGTGGGTCATCAGGCTGGCTATGGTATTGAGGCTGTTAAACAGGAAATGCGGGCGGATCCTGGCCTGCAGCGCCTGCACCCGTGCCTCTGCCTGTGCCATCAATTCGAGACCGCCAGCGGGCCCGGATTTCCAGGTAACGGAAAAAGACCACCGTCACCAGGCCGACTGCGGCGACACTCTTCAACACGAACATCCCGGCCGAATCAACCAGCATGCCGGGACGCATCACTGAGAGGGCAGACCAGGCTGCAAAACTGAACACCGTCGCCAGCAGAATGGCCATCAGCCAACTGCCGATCCATGCGCCACGCGCGGTGAGGCGGCTGGTCCAGCCGCTGGTGACACAGAGCCCGGAAGCACAAAACAATGCCATCCACTGTGCGTATATGCTGGCCAGACCCAGCCATTGAAAACGCGGCAGGCCACTGCTGCCAAGCCCGACCAGCACCACTGAAACCTCAGTGATGATCATGACCGTCAGCAACAGCCGCCAGTTGCAGAAAGACGGCGGGTAGACACCCACTTTTGCTTCCTGAAAGTCCATTTCCAGTGATTTGTTCACCCGTTCAGGCCAGGCAATTCCGCAACCAGGCGGTAAGATCGGTGATTTCCTGGGGACATACCGCGTGCGGCATCGGATAGTCGTGAAATTCCACCGGGTGTCCGAGGCTACGCAAGCGCTGTGCGGCCTGCTCTCCGAGGTGACAGGGAACCACCGGATCCATCGTGCCGTGGCCGGCAAAAACCGGAATGCCCTGGTTTGCCTGGCTGCGCTCGTCGTCCAGGCGGTCATCGAGCACAAGATAAGTCGAAAGCGCTATCAGACCGGCCAGCTTTTGCGGGTAACGCAAAGCCACTTGCACTGCGATTGCCCCGCCCTGCGAAAAACCGGCAACAATGATGCGCCCGGCTGCAATCCCGCGCTCGATTTCACGGTCCACCAGCGCCGCAGCCTGGCCCATACTCATCGCGATACCATGCTGGTCATGGTCACGCCCCAGCGATGCATTCACGATGTCATACCAGGCGCGCATCGCCATGCCGCCGTTAATGGTGACCGGGCGAACCGGTGCGTGCGGAAATACATAGCGTATGGCAGGCGCACCCGGCCATCCCAGCTGCGGAACGATCGGCTCGAAGTCGTGCCCGTCCGCCCCCAGCCCGTGCAACCAGATGATCGCGGCGGTCGGAGCCGGCCCGGTTGTAATTTCTACCGCATCCAGAACAGGTGCCCCTGCCTGGTCAAATTGAAAAGCCGTGGCTGATTCCTGTGTATTCATGGCGTATAGTGTATCAGCCCTTATGACGCTCAACCCAGCCATGAAACGAACCGGATTTTCTTACACGACCCTCCTGTTATGCAGCTTCCTTACACTGGCCGCAACAGCATGTGGCCAGCGCGGCCCACTGTACCTGCCGGAACCGGCCGAAACGACGGAAGAAGCCGAAAAAGCCGAACCGGATACCGAGGAGATTGATGAAACGACGCCCCGAACCTGAGCTGATGGACAGCGAGGCCCAGACCCTCGCGTATGCGCAAGCTGATTTCGACGAAGCCAATACCCTTTTTACCGATAACTTCCAACACAGGTTTCCGGAATTGCCCGCGACCGGCCAGATGGCTGATCTCGGGTGCGGCCCAGGCGACATTGCCATCCGCATGGCCCACGCGTTTCAGGGCTGGCAAGTCACCGGGATCGACGCCGGGGAAAACATGCTCAAGCGGGCCAACGAGCGTCTTGCAACGGAATGCCTGGGCGAGCGCATCCGCTTCAGACTCGCTTATCTGCCCGACCCGTCACTGACCGCGGAAAGCTGGGATGCCGTTATCAGCAACAGCCTGTTACACCACCTGCCCGATCCGCAGGTGCTGTGGGACAGCATCAAGGCCATCGGCGCCAGCGGTGCGGCGGTGCAGGTGATGGACCTGATGCGGCCTGAAAACGAATTGGCAGCGCAAGACCTGGTAGACCGTTACGCCGAGGGTGCACCTGAAATTCTGCGCGAAGATTTTTATAACTCGCTGCTGGCCGCCTACACGATGACCGAGGTGAGCGACCAACTCCTGCGCGCGGGGCTGGATCGTCTCAGGATTGAATCTGCCAGTGACAGGCACTGGATTGTCAGCGGAATGCTTCGATGACATTGAAGTTTCACAAAATGCACGGCGCTGGTAATGACTTTGTTCTGCTCGACGCACGCGGCGCATCTTTCAATATGACCCCCGAACTTGCGGCCCGCCTGTCCGACCGCCAGCGCGGCGTCGGCTGCGACCAGATCCTGGTGCTGAGAAGCGCCACCAATGCGGGAAACCTTGCCCGCTATGAAATCTGGAACTCCGACGGCAGTCCGGCCGGCCAATGTGGCAATGGAGCCCGCTGTATCGGCCTGTACCTTGAAATGCAGGGTGACACCGGCCCTGACCCGTTCATCGTGGAAAGCCCTGCCGGGGTGGTCACCATGCATCGCTGCAGCGATGGGGAATACGAAATAAACATGGGTGTGCCATCGTTCGAAGCCCGCTCGGTCCCGGTCGACCTGCAGCCCGCAGACGGGATCTACCGGCTGGACTCGCCCTGGGGCGTGCTCGAATTTGGCGCGGTATCGATGGGCAACCCGCATGCGGTGATCCTGACCCGGGACATCGATAGCACGGAGATTCCGCAGATCGGAGAATTCATCAGCACGCACGAGTGTTTTCCGCAGGGTTGTAATGCCGGGTTTGCCCAATTGGCGGGGCCGGACAAAATTCACCTGCGGGTCGTGGAACGCGGCGCAGGGGAAACCCTGGCCTGTGGCTCCGGGGCCTCGGCGGCTGTGGCCGTGCTGCACCAATGGGGGCGGGTCAGCGACCGGGTCGATGTCTTTCTACCCGGCGGGCATCTTGTGATAAAGTGGCCGCGGAAACCAAGAGTCCCTCGCCATGAAGGGGCCTGCCGAGCACGTCTTCAGAGGGATCATGAATGAGTGACGACAAAACATCATTAAAGGAAGTTGTCGCAAGCTACCTGCGGAAAAACCCGGACTTCCTTGATGACTATCCGGACATCCTGGAAATCCTGGAAATCAATCACCAAAGCGGAGCCGCCACCTCGCTGATAGAACGCCAGGTGGAGCAACTGCGGGCAAACAACAAGGAGTTGGACAAGCAGCTGAACCGCCTGGTGCAAGTCGCCTCCGAGAATGAAAAGCTGATGTCCCGGCTGCATCAATTGACGCTTGAGCTGATGTCGATTCGTTCGCGTCAGGACTTTTTCACCCACCTTGGCAACAGCCTGCTCAACGATTTCAATGCCGATATTCTGCAGATCTGCCTGTTCGACCAGGAAACCGCCGCGCTTGCAGGCGAAGACGTGATCGCTATTCATGCCGACGACCCTGGGCTGGAGCCCTTCCAGGTTCACCTGGATACCGACGAGACCGTGTGCGGCCGATTGAGTGAAAGCAAGCTGGAGTTTCTGTTCGGCAGCAAAGCCCGCTGGGTCCAGTCAACCGCCCTGATTCCACTTGGAGAGAAAGGCTGCAGACGGGATGATGGCCATCGGCAGCAGCGACGAGACCCGTTTCTACCCCGGCATGGGTACCCTGTTCCTCGACCTGTTGGCTGATGTCATTTCCGCTACGCTGGCCGACAGCGAGCCCGAGGTTCAGCGCCGCTCTGCCTGAATCCGGTGTATGCTGCGTAAGCATGAGGCAGCTGCAACCATTCCTGGATTACCTGCACCATGAACGCGGACTTTCCGCGCGAACCCGCGTGGCTTATCAGCGCGACCTCGCCCTGTTTTCCGAAGAGCTCAAGCGGCTGGAAATCGACCATCCCCGGGAAGTGAAAGAACACCATGTTCGCAGCCTGATCGCCCGCCTGCACCGCCAGGGACTGGGTGCCCGAAGCCTGCAAAGAGCACTGTCTGCAATCCGCAGTTTCTATCGCTGGCTGATGAAGGAAGGCAAAGCAGACCACAACCCCGCAACGGCGGTAAAAGCACCCAAAGCGGCGAAAAAGCTGCCGGCCACACTCGACACAGATGCGGTTACCCAATTACTGGACATCAAAGATGACACGCCGCTTGCCATCCGCGACAAGGCGATCATGGAACTGTTCTATTCCTCGGGGTTGCGGCTTTCTGAACTGGCCGGCCTGCGCTGGGATCAGATCGACCCCTCCTCAGGGCTGATCACAGTCACCGGCAAAGGCAACAAAACCCGGGTCGTCCCGATTGGCAGCTATGCTTCTGCCGCGCTGGCGAAATGGCGCAAAGCACGAGGTAATTTCGCCGGTTTCGAAGAGCCGCACATTTTCGTCAGCAACCGCGGCAAACCCATATCGCCACGCACGATACAGTCACGGATACGTTACTGGGCGCGTCAACAGGGGCTGCCCCAACAGGTGTATCCACACCTGCTGAGGCACAGTTTCGCCAGTCACATGCTGGAATCTTCCGGCGACCTGAGGGCCGTCCAGGAATTGCTTGGCCATGCCGACATTTCAACCACGCAGGTCTACACCCACCTGGACTTCCAGCACCTGGCCAGTGTCTACGACAAGGCCCATCCCCGCGCGA
The DNA here is from genome assembly GCA_963759035.1 of uncultured Gammaproteobacteria bacterium. Classification (GTDB taxonomy): domain Bacteria; phylum Pseudomonadota; class Gammaproteobacteria; order Xanthomonadales; family SZUA-36; genus JAHEFT01. The sequence continues at coordinate 104,026 of CAVWXL010000008.1, read as the reverse complement.
AGAAGAAATAATTATTCTTTTTCGAACCAGCGATACACCAGGCCGGCAATTGCCGCGCCGATGATCGGCGCCACCCAGAACATCCAGAGCTGTGCGACTGCCCAGCCACCCACGATCAGCGCCGGGCCGGTGCTGCGCGCCGGATTGACCGATGTGTTGGTGACCGGAATGCTGATCAGGTGGATCAGGGTAAGGCCCAGGCCAATGGCGATGGGTGCGAAGCCGGCCGGAGCCCGCTTATCGGTGGCGCCCAGGATGATGATCAGGAACATCAGGGTCATCACGACTTCGGTGACAAATCCCGATTCCATGGAGTAGCCACCCGGTGAATGGTCCCCGTAGCCGTTGGATGCCAGTCCACCGGCCAGGTCAAAGCCCGGTGCGCCACTGGCAATCCATGCCAGGATCGCCGCCGCGACAATGGCGCCGAGCACCTGGGCAATGATGTAGGCGGGAAGCTCAGAAAACTTGAACCGGCCGGCCACAGCCAGGCCAACAGAAACCGCCGGATTCAGGTGGCAGCCGGAAATGTGACCGATCGCGTAAGCCATCGTCAGCACGGTCAGGCCAAAAGCCAGCGCAACTCCGACGAATCCAATTCCCATCTCTGGAAAACCGGCGGCGAGCACCGCGGATCCGCAACCACCCAGCACCAGCCAGAAAGTCCCGATAAATTCCGCAACAGATTTCTTCGCTAACGACATAAACTCTCTCCCTCAATTGTGAATTTCGTATCATTCAAAGGGCACACAAATATCATAGCTTATTTTTTAAGCTGCAAAGCAAGACGGGTGCCCGCCCAGTAGCCCCCGTAAGCAACCGCAAACCATATCCAGATCGGGCCACCGCGTATTTCGCTTATCCAGTAAGCGGGCCAGGCAATAGCAACGACGAAATTCATAATGCTGTCAATGAACAGGTCGATAAACATGTCCAGCGAGACTTCCGAAATCAGCGCCCGAATACCCTCGAACTGCTGAACAAAATCCCGGATTTCCCCCAATTCCACCCTGGCATACGTCAGTAAGCCCACGACGCCGTAGAACCCCCCGCCAAAGGCCAGCCACTTGTTGTGCAACAGATCTCCCGCCGGCTTGTCCTGCCGCCATTCTTCTTATCCTTCTTGTCCTTTTTATCCTTTTTCTGCTTTTTGATACCCGCCTCGAGGTCCTTAATGGTGCTTATCTCCCCCAGGTAGTTTTTTTTGATAGCCCACCACGTCAGCGCAAAGCTGGCCAGCCCGACGGGCAGACCCGCTTTCAGTATGGCAATGAATATTTCCTGGAACATGTGCTTGCAATCCCTTTAGCCGGATTCTGCGGTTGTGATGGCAATAGTGTAGGAGAAATCCCACACTCCTTGCATTCCCTGTCCGCTATCCCCACTTTTGCCAGCATGCAAATAAAGGAGCCAAAAGTGGAAAATTTTCGCGGCACCACGATCTGTTCTGTCCGCCGGGGCAACCTGGTTGTCATGGGTGGCGACGGCCAGGTCACGCTGGGTAACACCGTCATGAAAGCCAATGCCCGCAAAGTACGCAGGCTCTACAAGGACCGCGTCATTGCCGGATTTGCCGGCGCCACTGCTGATGCTTTCACGCTGTTCGAACGCTTCGAAGGAAAGCTGGAGAAGCACTCAGGCCACCTGGTCCGTGCGGCCGTTGAAATGGCCAAGGACTGGCGCACCGATCGCGCTCTGCGGCGACTCGAAGCCCTGCTGGCGATCGCCGACCAGGAAAGACTCTCTGCTGATTTCAGGTACCGGCGACGTCATCCAGCCGGAACACGGTCTGATCGCCATCGGCTCGGGCGGCCCCTTCGCCCAGGCCGCTGCGTTGGCGCTGATCAGGAATTCGGATCTCGATGCCGAAGAAATCACCCGGCAGGCGCTGGGGATTGCCGCGGATATCTGTATTTACACCAATTCCAACCTGACCATCGAAACCCTGGAGATCGAGTCTTAGACATGTCCCAAATGACCCCCCGTGAAATTCACCAGGAACTGGACAAGCACATCATCGGCCAGTCGGACGCCAAGCGCGCCGTGGCCATCGCCCTGCGTAACCGCTGGCGGCGCATGCAGGTGGATGAAGCCCTGCGGGTCGAGATCACGCCCAAGAACATCCTGATGATCGGCCCCACCGGTGTGGGTAAAACCGAGATTGCACGGCGCCTGGCACAACTGGCCAACGCCCCCTTCATCAAGGTGGAAGCGACCAAGTTCACCGAAGTGGGTTACGTGGGTAAGGACGTCGAGTCCATCATCCGCGACCTGGTCGACACATCGATAAAGATGACCCGCGAACAGGCCATGGCGAAAGTCCAGTCGCGGGCCGAAGACGCCGCGCATGACCGGATTCTCGATATCCTGCTGCCCAGCCCGCAAGCCACACCCGGTATCGGCTTTGCCAATGAACCGGAACCCGAGGAAAGCCGGCGAGAACCGGACACGCCAGAAAATGCGTCAGAAGCTGGTCGCGGGTGAGCTGGATGACCGTGAAATCGAATTCGACGTATCGGCCCAGGCCGGTGTCGAAATCATGACGCCCCCCGGCATGGAGGAAATGGCCAGCCAGCTGCAGGGCATGTTCCAGAACCTCGGCAGCCAGAAAACCCAGAAGCGCAAAATGAAGATCCGCGACTCTTTCCCCATTCTCATCGAGGAAGAGGCCGCGCGGATGGTCAACGAGGAAGAGATCAAGCAGCAGGCGCTGGAGAACGCCGAGCAAAACGGCATTGTCTTCATAGACGAGCTGGACAAGGTGGCGCGCCGTGGCGAATACGGCGGTGCCGATGTTTCGCGCGAGGGTGTACAACGGGACCTGTTGCCGCTGGTGGAAGGCTGCACGGTTTCAACCCGATACGGCATGCTCAAAACGGACCACATACTGTTTGTCGCATCAGGCGCATTCCACCTGTCCAAGCCGTCAGACCTGATTCCCGAACTTCAGGGCCGGCTGCCCATTCGCGTAGAGCTCAGGGCCCTGGAAGTCGTCGACTTCACGCGAATACTGACAGAACCGCAAGCGTCGCTTACCGAGCAATACACAGCGCTGATGCTAACCGAGGGCGTCAAACTGAAGTTCAATGAAGACGGAGTTCGCCGGATCGCCGAGATTTCATGGCAGGTCAACGAATCTACGGAAAATATCGGTGCGCGCCGCTTACACACGGTGCTGGAGCGCCTGCTGGATACGATTTCCTACGAAGCGCCGGACCGTTCAGGCGATAGCTTCACCATTGATGCCGCCTACGTGGATGAGCACCTCGATGAACTGGCTGGAAACGAGGATCTCAGCCGTTACATCCTCTGATTTCAGAGATCGTCCAGTTCATCAAGCAGGGGCTTCAGGAACTCCTCGTATTTCTGCCACAGGCTGACGGAACTGGTGTACATGGGCTGGCGCACCTGGTAAAAACTCGCCGTGGTCACCAGGCCCGGTGTTTTGTCAAAATCCAGGCAACTGTCCTGCCATTCAAGGTCGCAGGCAGCAAGCAGGTTCCGGATTTCGTGCTCTGGATTCTGCGTCAGCGCTTCGTACTCAATATCGTAAATCTCGCCCGGCAAAACTTCATGCCAGTGTTTCATCAACATCCGGTACAGGTTGTGGAACTGGGCTACCGTTTTTAAGTCGTAGGCGAAACGGTAGTTTTGGGTCGTGAAATTCTGTTTGAATACAGACAGGCAAACGTCTCTCGCATCCCTGGTGCAATGAATGATTTTTGCGTTGGGCAATGCAATTTTTATCAGTCCGATCATCATGAAGTTGAACGGCAATTTGTCCGTGATGCGTTTTGCCTGATCGTTCAGCCGATTGATCTTCTCAAGATAGGTCTTCCCCACCGTTTCAAAAGTTTCATTTGAATACGCGTTAAGCGGCTGGAATTGGAAACGATTAGAGTCGCCCAGGAAATTTTCTACCCCCAGGGCATAAAAGTCACTCAACTCTCCGGCGCCGTAAACATCAGAATGACTGGCGAGGATTTTTTCTACCAGTGAAGTCCCGGACCGCGGCATCCCGACAATAAATATGGGCCTGTGCGACTGCTCCGCGTCGACCTCCACCTTCGACAGGGCTTCCCGGGTGAACGTCCGGGCAATATTGTTGAACAGCGTTTCATCACCGTCTATGGCGTAGTTGAAGGTCTCGTATCTGAGCCGGTTCCCTTCCTCCATGTATTTGAACGCCTGCGGATATTCCCTCAGATCCTCAAAGGCTTTTGCCAGCGCGAAGGCCAGGTGCGTCCTGTTTTCGGCCTGCAGGTTTTTTTCCTGATAAAGCTCAAGCATTGAGTGGATATGGGGATCATCGGACTCCCGGTATTTATGGATACCGGAATATGTGAAATGCGCCTGCGTATAGTCCGGTTGTGCACGCATTATCTGCTCGTAGTACTCGCCGGCTTCCTCGAGTTTGCCCTGGGCTTTATACAAATTCGCCAGCAGGTACTTCGCAACGACATGTCCAGGCTGTCCGGAAAGGACTCGCTGACAACTGCTGATTGCTTGTTCGATGTTACCGGCCTGCTGGTAAATTTCGGCCAGGCGCACCCTGGCGTCCGTATACCCTGGGTTCAGCGCCAGGGTTTGTTTCAACAGGCTCTGCGCTTCTTTTGGGCGCGCGGTATGCGTGCAAATCAGGGCCAGGTTGTAGAAAAGCTCTGGCGTTTTCACCTTTTCTGCGATCAAAGCGCGGTACGCCGATTCCGCATACGCCAGGTTGCCGGCGATGTGGGCCTGGCTGGCTTGTTGCAGCCGGAGGCTCTGTTGGCTCGAAATGGCCGGCCTGGGCCTGGCGGACTTTTGAAATTCCCGCTTGCCGGGTCTTTTTCTGTTACTCATTCACAGGCTCGGCTTTCAGATCCTCGACCTTGATCTCATCCTCTTCCCGAAGGCCTGCAAAAGCGCGCAGGCTGTCGTCCAGAAGCGGCCGCCAGTTATCCCAGTCGTGCCCACCGTCATTAGTCACATATCGAACCGGGTAGCCTTTTTCCTGCAGCGTTTGCGCAAACTTCCTGCCGGCAGCGCTATTGTCCCCTGGTCCGCCATGGGAAATGAAAATGGCCGATGAATGCAGCGGTTTCTCCTGGTAAAGATCGTTAATGACTTCGACATGTTTATCGCTGGCGGGCGATTGCATGATCAAAACCTGGAAAACCCCCGGCATCATCATGCCGAAACACGCAGCGTTGATAGCACCGAATGAAACGCCCATCAGGCCCCGGTGGGTGGAAACATCTGCTCCCGTCCAATTGGCCGACACCTGGGGCATCAACTCGCCAAGAAAAAACTTTCCATAGTCGACCTTGCACATGAACTCATTATTGCGCCTGGCTTCTTCAAAGTCGTCCGGATTCCTGCTATCGACAAAAATGACCGCGATCGGCGCGATCCTTCCCTTTTCAATTTCACTATCGAGTAATTCGACCATCTCCCCTGAGCCCAGGTAAACCTGTCCATCAGTGACGTACAGTTCGGGGAGGGGTTTCCTGACTTTCTCAGGCAGGTAAACCCAGTATTGCAAATCGTACCCCAGCACTGAACTGGTGATGCGAATGGGCCCATGCAATTTCCCTGAACCCTGTGCTGTGCTGCACAAAAAGGCCGCAAAAAAGACCAGGAAAAAGACATGTTTCGATGTGTGCATAGGTATCTCCATCCGTGAAATTACACTCTGTCAGTCTAAACCGTGAACAAAGATTCAGTTGCCCTCTAATACAGACAAGCATAAAAGGTGCTTTTTTCAGCAAATTAATGTAAATTTAACAGCTGGCATACATGTATTTTAACGTAATGATCATCTGGATTTGCATTCGTCCAGAAATGTAGAAGGTTTATTGATCTTCTTTTTGCCTGTGAAGACCATGAAAAAACTATAGTTAATCAGGAGTATAACTATGCATCACAAGAAACAATTAAGTCTCGCGGTCACTGCCGCCTTAGGCTTTTCTGCTTTTCTAACCATCCCGGGCCAGGTATTCGCCCAGGACGAGCAGACCTCCGATGACGGCGACGATATGATTGAAGAAGTCGTTGTTACCGGTTCGCGCCTTATCAGCGAAGATGGTTTCGGACAGACCAGCCCGGTAGCGGTTGTTGGCATGGAAGAAATCAGTTCTTACGGCTTGACCCGTGTCGAGGACGTATTGAACAACCTGCCACAAATTGAAGCCTCGAATACGTCATTCGATTCGAACGGCGCATCAGGTACCGCATCCATCGATTTGCGTGGCCTCGGCACGAACAGGACCCTGGTTCTGATCAACGGCCGTCGCGTGCAGCCCGGTGGTATTAACACGGAAGCAGTAGACGTCAACCAGATTCCGACCATGATGATCGAGCGGGTTGAAGTTCTGACCGGTGGCGCATCAGCTACCTACGGTGCCGATGCTGTGGCGGGTGTTGTCAACTTCATCATGCGCCGCATGGATGGTGTTGAATTCAGCGCCGGCATCAGTGCTTACCAGCACAAAAACAACGACAAGTACAGCCAGCAACTGAACGCAGATGCTGGTTATCCTGTCACGTCAGGCGGTTCAGGTTTCGACGGCTCAGCGTACAACCTTGAATTCGCTTTTGGTTCTGATTTCGCCGACGGCAAAGGTAATGCCACGGTGTTTGCAACCTGGCGCAACAACGCCGCACTGCTGCAGGACGCACGTGACTACTCAAACTGCGCGTTGAATAACGCGGGTACGGCTTGCGGTGGTTCTGCAAACGCAGTTGTTCCCAACTTTGCCATCTACCCATTCGACGCAGACGGCAACCTTGATGGAGCCAACAGTATTTTTGTTGGACTGCAGCCAGACGGCTCGCTCGGGGGTACGATCGATATATAACTACAACCCGACCAATTACTACATGCGGCCGCAAACTGCGTGGACTGCTGGCGCCTTCGCTGATTACGAGATCAATGAAAACGCGGTGGTTTACCTGGAAACCATGTTGGCCAACAACGAAACCGACGGCCAGATTGCTTATTCCGGAACTTTTTTCGACGAGGCTTATAACCTGCCAGTAGACAACTCGCTGTTCCCTCAGGCTTTCCGGGATTCACTTGCGGAATTTTTCCCGGGCGAAGATCGACTCGGCGTCTACATTGGTAAGCGTAACGTAGAAGGCCTGCCTCGTGCTGATGTGCTCAGTTACAGCAGTTACCGTATCGTGACCGGCATCAAGGGCGTGCTCACTGAAAACTTTGACTACGATGTTTCTTACATGCATTCCCAGTCAAACTCCAGTTCAACCTATAAAAACGACTTCTACCGGCCAACCGTCCAGCAGGCGGTTAATGGCGAGCTGTGTGATCCGGATCCAACCTGTATCCCCTACGAGGTGTTCACCTATCAGGGTGTTACCGCTGAGGCGGCAAACGCAATGCTAGGAACAGCCATGGCGTCGAACAGAAGTACGCTGGATGTGTTTGAAGCGTTCGTTACCGGTGATACCGGTTGGGGATTCGATGCCGGCAATATCCTTGTGGCCGGTGGTTTTCAGTGGTTGCAAACCAAGTACAACAGCGAATCCGATACCGTTTACGCGAATGGTGATCTGCTGGGACAGGGCGGACCGCGACCGAGTGTTGGCGGAACGATCAGGGCCAAAGAACTCTATATCGAGGGCAATATACCGCTGATTGCGGATGCGTCCTGGGCTCAGAATTTGACCCTTGACCTTGCCTACCGCTGGTCAAAGTACAACACCACTGGCTCTAACAGCACCTATCGCGCTGGTATTGACTGGCAGGTAGTAGACGCGTTCCGCTTCCGGACCGGTTATAACCGTGCCGTGCGCGCTCCTAGCGTCGCCGAGCTGTTCTCGCCGCAGAACAAAGGCCTGTGGAGTGGTGTAGACCCCTGCGCTGGTGCAGTACCGGATGCCTCTCCGGCAGAATGTGCCCGTACCGGTGTAACCCCTGACCAGTACGGCAATATCAGCATCAGCCCGGCTGGTCAGTATAATGCCTTGTACGGCGGCAACCCGTTGCTTGATGTTGAAAAAGCGAAGACCTTTACCGCCGGTGTCGTAGTTAATCCGATGGACACCATGCAGTTCTCAGTCGATTACTGGCAGATCAAGATCGATGACACGATCTCGAATGTTTTCGCCGAAACGAGCATCAACGAGTGCATCGCGGGAAGTGATGAACTGTGCGCCAACATCAATCGTGGCGTCGGTGGCTCCCTGTGGCTGGGTACATCTGGTTTCGTTCAATCCACAACGCAGAATATCGGTACGCAGAAGTGGTCCGGTGTCGACGTTGCATGGGACTGGAATCTTGGCGATCACTGGAATTTCGACTTGATCGGTACGTATACGATCAAGAAGGAAACCACCCCGTTGCCGGGTGCCCCGGAAACGGCCTATGACTGCCAGGGCGTCATTAGCACCCAGTGCTATCCGAACCCGAAATGGCGTCATACCGCTACTGCTACGTACGATTCAAGCAGCTGGTGGGCGGCTACTGCCCGGTGGCGTTACCTCGGGTCTATTGACTATGATGGAACCACAGACACCCTCGTCGCTGATGGAATTAGCTCCCAGAGCTACGTCGACCTGAACGGTGTCGTCCGGTTCATGGATGTGCATGACGTCACCTTTGGTGTTAACAACGTGTTCGACAAAGAACCGCCACTGTTGGGTAACACCCTTTCAGCGAACGGTAATACGCAAGTAGGTTTCTTCGATGCGTTGGGACGTTACTTCTTTGCAGATGTGACCTTACGCTGGTAAAGTCACGTTCAAGAAGTTTGTAAGTGTGAAAGCGGGCCGAAAGGCCCGCTTTCTTTTGGGCGGCTTAAACTATATTCTCACAGCAATTCCTGAAGAGTCATACCAGTTGTAATGAAGATGAGTCTAAAAAAGAGAGAGGAGTTGGACCGACTCCATTTCTTTCTGAATGAAAATGAAAAACACCTTCCGGCGATTAACCAGATTGCAATGCTCCTGCAAGAAAAACGCTTTCCGCTTGAACAGGCCCTGAAGGCTTACAGTAATTACCTGGCGAAACAGCCAGCCTCACCCAGCGCCGCGTTCAACTACGCCTGGTATCTTTCCAAAGACGGTCAATTCGAATCTGCAATCTCTATGTACCAGCGCGCCCTTAAGCTTGGCGTCGAGCAACCTGAAGAAGCCCACCTGAATATTGCCAATATTTACATGGACCACCTTCAGGATGAGGAAAAGGCCCGGCAGGAGTTCCAACAGGCGCTGGCATTAAACCCTCGTTATTTCGCCGCCTATCACAACCTGGGTAACCTGGCCGAGCAGATGGGTGACCGGGACCAGGCGGCTGCCTACTTTGAAAAATGTCTCGAAATCGACCCGGGTAACGAATCCGCCCTTGCGCGCCTGGCCGATACCCACAAGTTCGTAAAGACCGATGACCCGTTGCTCGCCAGGCTTGTAAATGCCGCACAAACCAGCAGCGACAGCGACATTCATTTCGCTTTAGGCTCGGCTTTTAATCAACTGGCTCATCATGAACAGGCCTGGACACACTTTTCGAGAGCAAACACCCTGGACAGAAACATTCTTCCGCCTTACAGCCGGGAGCAAACTGAAGCGTTTTTCAGCCGGATCATGGCGAAAAACGGCAGTGAATGGCTCGCCCAATTCCCGGGCGTGTCCGATCAACCCGTTTTCATATGCGGGATGTTTCGCACCGGGTCAACGCTATTGGAACAGGTTCTTGCCGCCCACCCCCGATTCACGGCAGGAGGAGAAAGCGAATTTTTTCCGCGCCTGGTTTTGGGAGAATTTCATAATTATCCCGAGGGCCTTGAAGACGTAACGATGGAAGAGCTGCTTGCGTGGAGAACCGAACAGTCCAGACAATCAAAAATATTGACCGGTGGTTCCAGCCGGCTTACAGACAAACGCCCTGACAATTTTCTGTACATCGGGCTGATAAAGGCAGTTCTGCCCTCGGCTAAATTCGTGGTGACTGAACGGGACTGGCGCGACGTTGCGCTTTCCATTTTTTCAACCCGGCTGGGGGCTGGACAGAATTATTCCACCAGCCTCGCGGATATCCGTCATTACATTGGGTTACAGAAGCGGTTGGTTGACCACTGGGAATCCATCCTGGGCAAAGACCTTATGCGGATTCGATACGAAGAACTGGTTGGGAATCCGCGGAAAACCATCGGTAGTTTGTTGAGTTTCCTGGGCGAGGACTGGGATGAGCGTTGTCTCAATTTCGACAAACTCGATAACGCGGTAAAAACCGCCAGTGTCTGGCAGGTCAGAGAGCCATTTCACTCAAGGTCGATTGGCCGGTGGAAAAATTACAAACCTTACTTCGAGACAATATTTGCCGCCGAAAGCCTCAACCTTAACGGTTCGAGCTCGGTCTCATAATTGCGCCAAAGACCGATGGAGCTCGTGTTGATAGGCGCTCTCACTTGCGCGGCGCTGGCTGTTGAACACGGTTCGGTGGAGTCCTCTACCTGGATCATTTCCCTGTGCCAGCTGAGCCCGGCAAATTCTGCAATCTGTTTGGAAACATTGATCGGGTCTGAAACCAACTCTTCATATCGAACGTCCAGAATGGCATCAGGGATCAGCTTGTGCCAATGATCCATAAGTTGGCGATAAGCAATGTAATAGTCCGCCAGTTCCTGCAGATCGTACGAATAGAAATACGATTGATCGAAAAGTGTCTTAAAAACCGCATAGCACGTATCCATGGGGTCTCGAACCAAATGCAGGATACGGGCTTTGGGAAACGCCTTTTTGATCAATCCACAATAAAGAAAATTGAAGGGAGTCTTGTCCAGGTAACGCTCGGCATTTCCAAGCATTCCCTGCATGCTGTCCTGGTATTTATGGGCGATGTCACCAAAATTCACTTCGAGAGCAGCTGTCAGGGGATTAAAATCCCTACCGCGGTTGGCATCGATGAAGTCATTGATCACTGAACTCATGGCCACCGTGAAATCGTTGGTTTCTTCTGTCGATCTGACGCCTTCACTCCTTTCTGATTATGTGTTCCACGAGCGTAGTACCCGTGCGCGCCATTCCAACGATAAAAATGGGTGCATCCTCTGAACGTGATTCAGCAATCCGGGCATAGTTCTCAGGCTGAAATGTGCTGATGAGATCGTTGATATTTGTCAGGTCGTCGGCCAAATTGAAATTAAGAAGGCCACGCTGGATTGCCGCCCCCGATTTGAGCGCATTGAATGACTGGGCATATTCGCCCAGGTCTTCCAATTCCTTGGCCAGTGCAAAATAGCAGCTGACAGACTCCTTCTCAGGTAGCGGTTGGGCCAAATAGTTTTTTAGCATTTCAACGTGATTGTTATCTCGGGTTTGCTTCCGCAGTTGCGCCCTGAGAAGTAGTTTTCGGCCATTGGCCGGTAACTGAAGATCCAAATAATCCGCTATAGCCGTTTCAGCCTCCTCGGTTTTTCCCAGGAAAAATTGGTTTTTCGCATACTCAGAGAGAATTTCCGGGTTCTTTCCCTCCTTTGCCCTGGCATTCAAAAGAATGGATTCTGCGTCGACATGATTTCCGCATTCACTAAGGATACGTGCGGCTTCCAGCTGGATCACCAGATTGTCAGGGGAGAGTGCGGCAGCCGCAGAAGCGGTACCCTGGGCTCGTAGCCCCTGCCGGCAAATAACCTCTAACCATGCTTTTTTAATTTGGAACGCCGGTTCCTGACAGTCGATTTCAATCGCACGACCAATAGAATTCAATGCCTTGTCGATCTGATTTTGAGCGATGGCGACCTCGCACGCTAATGCGTGAACCGGAGCGATCTCTGGAGCCCTGGCCAGCAGATCCGCACTGATTTGCGCAGCCCTGTGCAACTCCCCTTGAGAAAGAAGTTGCATTCCGAAATTCACTGCGCCTACTGGGTTCATATAACCGGTTCCATCTGGGTAAATCTTTGCCATCATCGCCAAAGAGTCCTGCTGACAAGCGGGACCGGTAAATCTGTGATGGAATTTTTGATTTTAGCACGTAATACCCTGCATTCTGCGGTACGTGCTACTAGCAAAGCAACTCTTCATCAATACACTCAAATCCATTTAATAGTGTAGTTTTGAATTAGAATCAAATGCCAAAAATCAGGAAATATCTATGCACAGACTACAACAAGCTTTTCAACTGTTGGAGCAAGGCCATCTCCAGCAAGCCGAAGGGATCGGCCGGAGTATGCTCGGGCAATACCCCAATCAACCCGATGTTCTAAACATGATGGGCATGATTGAACAACGCCGCGGCCAGCTTGAGAAAGCCCGCCACTTCTACCTCAAGGGACTGAAAAGTGCGCCAAGTCACTTGCACCTGTTGAACAGCGCCGGTTTGGTGGAAAAAGCCTTGAAGAATTACACTAAGTCGGAAAAAATATTTCATAAAAGCGCTGAAATTGGACCCAAGCTACTTCTACGCGCGTCAGAATCTGGCCTGCCTTTACCAGGATCAGCGAAAATTCCCCAAGGCAAAACGTCTGTACCACGAAGTCATCAGACATCAACCAAACCTCGTTGACGCTCTCGCAAACCTGTCTTACATTCTCGAAAAAGAGCACCAACTTGAAGAAGCAACATCCTTTGCGAACCGGGCACTGGAAATCAGTCCGGACCATTTCATTGCCCGATCGACAATGGCGAATATCGCGATACGGGAGAAAAAGTTCGATGAAGTGATCAGGCTATTGAGGCCGCTACTGCAGTCGCAGCAACTGACTCCTGTCGACCGCGCGATGATCGGCGGTAAGTGCGCTTATGCTTATGAAAACTTGGGGGACTACCGGTCAGCTTTTTCTTTTTACCAGAATGCCAACCAGTTGCTTTACCGTTATTATGAACCCTTAATGCAGAACCCGAATCCGGGCATGATGTATACCCCGGCCAACTTCAGGCATATAGAAAATACGATTCCTGATTTCGGGTTTTCCAATGAGACCTTAGAAATCAAATCGCCGGTTTTTTTGATCGGATTCCCACGTTCCGGAACCACCCTGCTCGATCAGATCCTGTCTTCTCATTCTCAAATTACCGTTCTGGAGGAAAAACCAAATTTGACCGATGCCATCACCCGGTATCCATACTCTGAAAAGGGTTTGAAAGCGCTGGAGCATGCCAGCCAGTCTGAACTGCACAAATTGCGCCGTTCATACTGGGCTAACGTGAACCGGGAGCTTGGCGCAAACAAATCGACCGCTATCATTGTCGACAAGTTACCTCTCAATGCTTTTGCCCTATTGCATATCAACAAGCTCTTCCCGGGCGCAAAAATCATCACTGCCTTGAGGGATCCGAGAGATTGTGTGTTCAGCTGTTACCAGCAAAGGTTCGGGATGAACCCAGCCATGTTCGAGATGCTGAACCTGGATACGGCGGTTTCCTTTTACAACCAGGTGATGAGGGTGATCACGGGAGTTCGTGATGCGGACGCGTTTGCCATGCATTTCATCGGATATGAGAAAGTCGTTGAAAACTTTTCAGAAGAAGTGAAAGCACTCATCGATTTTCTCGAATTGGAATGGGAGGACGCTTTGTTTGACTACCAGGTCACCGCGAAAGCCCGCGACATAATCACACCCAGCGCTTCCCAGGTAATACAGCCACTGTATACCACGTCGATCGGCAAATGGAGGCATTACGTGGAGTGGATCGGGGCCAGTTTCGACCCGCTGGATCGTTGGGTTGAGGAATGGGGGTATCAAAAATAGCTAAGCACATCGACGCCTAATACCCGCTGTCGCGATTCCTGATCAAATCGAGCTTATGATGGTATTTTTTCTGGCTCTCGCTTTCCTGCGCCACCTCTTCCGCCTTTTTCATCCAGCGCTCTGCCTCCTGTTTGTCGCCGTCCATCAAGTAGCTCAGGCTTAACAAAAAATAGAACCGGTCATCGTCTTTTCGCTTACGTATGGCCATTTTCAGATTTGTGATGGCCTCGTTGTAATCCCCTTCATTGAAGGCTGCATTCGCAAGCTGGTAACGGTAGTAAGGATTATTCATCCTGTGTGATCTAACCTTATTAGCATACTTCTGCGCCTCAACCAGGTCACCTTCTTCTTCGTACAGATTGGCCAGGTTGCTCATCGCCATCAAGTTCAGCTTGTCGTATCTCAACGCTTCCTTGTAAGCGACTTCAGCATACGCCGGAAAACCTTCTCTGCGGTACAGGATACCCATGTTAATCCAGGCCGAACTGAACGTGTCATCTTCAGCCAGACTCTGATGTAAATTCCCGAAAGCCCGTGACGTTTCGCCCTTTAACATATGCTCAACACCGATATTGTTGTAATAGTGCGCACGCGCTCTCGCATCGCTGATTTCCCGGGCTTCGTTTTGTACTTTGTACTCGAGGGTGTTGAAATCGACAACCCGCGACAGGGCGCTTTTCATGTCCACCAATGCATTTACGTGCTCGCTTAACAGATACGTTTCTCCCGTCATGGACCAGTCCGGTGGAATCTCGACCTCCTGGTAACTGACGCTCAGGCCTACATCGCGGGCCATGGCGACGAACATATTGGTAAACGAGATGCAGTTTCCGCGACGTGCCTCAAAAGTACCCGACGCAGTGCGGGTCGAGTCATCGTAAGACAACAGGAAGCGTCCTTCGCCGATGACGGCGTAGACCAGCTGCGCCAGCTTTTTATTCTGGTTAGCCTCACGGTCAACGAATTCGTCCAGGAAGGCCGACATCTGCGGACTCACTGCCAGAATTTCGCTCTGCGGGATATCTCCAGCGTAACTCTCACCCTCCAGCGGGCTATGCTGCACAACCATTTCAGGCGTGATGGATACTTCGCCGATCAGGAGCTTACTGTCAGTGGTCGCGCACGAAGTACTTGCTAACGCTATCGCCACAAGCGAAACAGCAGCAACTTTAGAGATCGCTTCGCGTCCGCGATTAATCATTTCCCTCCGAATCGGGGTCGGCGTTGGGGTCTTCATCGGACTCCACAGCTGGATCAACAGGAACCTCGCCCAATTCTTCCACTGTTACCGTTCCTTTCTCATAGTTGGCAATATCCTGCCTGACCTTGATTTCACGCAGATAGGTGATCAACTCCGGGCTGACATAACTGACCGGTGATGACTTCGAAATCAGCTCTCCTGAAACATTGGAAAAGCCGGTATTAACGGAACCAAGGCCGTCGGCGCTTGGAGTCGTAGCTACAACTGCATCCAACAATGCTGCGTTGCTATCTGAAAAACTTCCGCCAATCTGTGGATAGGTACCAAAGAGATCGGTAATCGTCCAGTCGCTGATATCCGGCTTTATGGTTTTGGCTGCCTCGAGTTCTCTTTTCTCACTCCCCACCAGGTAAACCAGCAAGTGCTTTTTCAAATCTGACTGGAAATTCGGGAAAAAGTCCCGGTTTCTGTCATATAGACTGGATGCACGGAATGTCGTTTCGCTTTTAGCGTAAGTTCCGCGATTGGAATTGATGAACTCGGCAGCATTATTTGCCAGGTTCCGCTGCACGTTATATCCAGTGTAAGCGTTCTTTCGTATATTGGGTCCACCAATGATGCCCTGGTAAAGGCCGTACAGGACCAGCGGGTTATTTTCGTAGTTCTGTTTCAGGATGGTGTGCTGAATATCATTCAGGCTCAGGGGCACACCGGCGACATTGAGTAGTTTCTTGTTCAGGATCGATTTCTTTCCGGTCAGCAACTTTTTCAGTTTGCGCTCCGGATAAACGCTTATCACTGCGTTGATCATTGTAACGTTGTACAGATTTAGCCAGTAAGCCAGTTGCTCATCCCGTGAAAAGTACTCAAGTGGAGCCTCCGTTGGCACGCCCTCAAGATTCTTTTGAATATCCAGCAATAACTGCGTTGTTTCTGCATCCCCGCTGAAGATTTCGAAGTAGAAGCGGTTGCCTTCCTTGATGGTTGATCTTTTTACATTGGCTTTGACCCGTGTTCCGGTCTTCGATTGTGTGGATGCAGCTTTCTCACGGCTTGACCGCCCCACATCCACTACTACCTTTTTCAGAATCACATTCAAATCAGCGTAACTGATCGAGTACTTTGAAGCGGGATCATAACGCTGAAAGGGTTCAGGAACTGTCGATTCTGAGGCTGAAATCGAAGTCACAACCATCGCCCAAAAAACGCAAAGTCCTATTGAATAGACGTGCTTTAACATGAAGATGCCCTTCGGTTATTGTGCAAGTTTGTTGCCGATTCCTTTCATATCATACTGACATTGTCATTCTAATGCGTTTGCCGAAAGTAATGCGCACCCCGGAGATGGTACGCTGTCCGGGAAATGGGATTCTATGACACATACCTGCTGCCTAAAATCGTGCACTGTGTCTGCGGGCAAAATCCATCCATGAAACAACGTGAAAAGGTGGTTCCGCTGGCGCAAGGCCTGGTGCTGGAGATAGGCATCGGGTCGGGCCTGAATATTCCTTACTACGATCCGGACAAAGTGGACCACCTGTGGGGAATTGATCCATCCCGCGAGATGTGGGCCATTGCCGGCAAAAATGCCAGGGAACACCACCTGGATGCAGAATTTATCGAAGCGGGCGCTGAGTCCATTCCGCTGGATGACCACAGCGCTGATACCGTTGTCATGACCTACACCATGTGCACCATTCCGGATGTGCCCTCAGCGCTGCAGGAAATTCAGCGGGTGCTCAAACCCGGTGGAAAGTTGCTCTTCTGCGAACACGGGGAAGCGCCCGACTCAAATGTCCGGCGATGGCAAAACCGCTTGAACCCTGTCTGGAACAGGTTAGGGGGCGGTTGCAATTTGAATCGGCCAATAGGCACCCTTCTGAAAGATTCAGGTCTGGAATCCAATGATATGCAGACGATGTATATACCCGGGTGGAAACCAGCTTGTTTCAACTATTGGGGCAGCGCAATCAGCAGGTGAAAGGGTATAATCACCCACTCATCAGACTACGGGCTAATGGTTTGAAAATTATTACGCTACTTTTTTTCGCATGGGGTCTGCTGGCGACAGGCGCGGCAGAAGCAAAAGACGCACCCGCGGTTCGTACACTGATGACACCGGAAGACTACTCGGCGTCCGGACTGAACAAGCTCAGTGATGCCGAACGGGCTCACCTGAGCGAATGGGTTGAAAGGTATCGCGAGGGAGCAGTGATCGGACCGGTGGTGCACAAGAAACAGTCGCAGATGACCCCGGAAGAAAAGGTCCAGGATAAAAAGGAAAAGGCCGTTCAGATCGTTGCCAAGGTTGTGCCAGCTTTCAGAGGCTGGAACGGCAAAACCGTGTTCACGCTCGATAATGGCCAGCAGTGGCAGCAGCGCACGACCGGTAAACTGCGTTACAGCGGGACTGATTCAAACGTCGTTATTTCCCGCAACGTCTTGGGCAAATACATCATGAAACACCAGGGGACCGGCCGGGCAGTCGGGGTCTTCAGGATCGACTAATCAGCTTTTCGAGGTCTTCCGGTCGATCCAGATCGCAGGCCGCATTTTCCATCTCTACGTAATGCACAATGTCGATGTTACGGTCGATTACCTGCCTTGCTCCTCTGCTTTTATTTACGCTAATTAAATCCTGTTTTAATTTTCGTGGAAAGATGACCGGAGGCCCTGATACAACAGCCTTTTCTTCATTCCAGCTTGCTACCGATATTTCTGATATATCAGAAGACCATGCAGCTATAAGCTGTGCAAGATCAGCTTCCTCAAGACGCCACTGGTCACAAGCCATGAGCAGAATGCCATCGAACGGCTCAGGGATTCGACGTGCACCACAGGAGATGGATGCACCCATCCCCTGCGCCCATTCCGAATTGTTGGTGATCGTTACAGGGAGATCCTGAATTTCGCGGCTGATTGCCGCTGCCTCACAACCGACTACAACCGTGACAGAGGCCGGTTGCTGAGCGAGCAGCAAGCGGGTAGCCCGCCTGACCAGACTCTCCTCACCCACCTTCACCAATTGCTTGGCCTGGCCCAAACGGGACGAAGGCCCCGCAGCTAACAGCAATGCGGCAATGCGCGGAGTTTCAGGTTTCATCTCCTTTCACCTTCAGGGTTAACGGACGGCCGTTCCGGCCGTTTAAAACAGCATGTATTTCAGCCGCCACAGATAGTGCAATAGCGGCCGGCAACTCGGCACCGATATCAAGCCCAATCGGTCCATGGATCGTACATTCGGTAAAATTCGCCATTTCACGCAAGCGGTCCCGCCTGGCACGCGGCCCGAGCACACCAACATAGGATATACCGTGACCCGCCAGTTTGCCGAGATATGCTGCGTCGTTCTCAAGGTGGTGGCTCATAATCACCGCAGCATCCACGGATTTGAGATCAATTTCCTCATCCAGTTGATCCGGGTGTACCCGGGTTACCGTGCAATCGGCAGGAAATCGAGCCGGGTCAGACCAGGCCTTCCGGTGGTCCACAACCTGAACATCCCAGCCAAGATCCACCAACGCCGCGGCTACCGGAACAGCATCCGGCCCGGCTCCGCATATCAGGGTTCTGGTCTGGCGGGGTACGTGCACCAGCATGACTTCAAGCCCCTCGTCATTCTCATCGATCCTGATACGCCTGGATCGCCAGGCCGGCCAGTCAACGGCTGTATCCCTCAGAATACCCAGCAGGGTCGGATCGCCCCGGGAGACCCCCGCCTGATCAAGCATTGCAACTGCCTTGGCGCTTGCTCTGCCGTTTGATTGCGTAACCAGCGCTATCAGTGCTGCCTCGCGGGCAAGGCAGGATTGCTCAAGCTGTTGGAGGAAACCAAATCCATCTTCCCGGTCCAGCCGTTGCAAAAACAGGTGGATGACGCCGTCACAACCCAGGCCAAGACTCCAAACCAGGTCTTCATCCGCATGCATGTTATAGGTAACGAACGCAGGCTCCCCACTGTCAAAGACTTTCGCGGCATGGTGCAGAAGATCCCCCTCCAGGCAGCCCCCGGAAATCATGCCCTCGAACGCACCATCCGGGCTGACCAGCATCATCGCGCCCGGCTTGCGGTAAGTTGACCCTTCGGTCGCGATGATCGTCGCAAGCACCAGCGAATTTTCGCGGCGGTGTTTGCGGTAAAATTTCAGTAATGCAGGAATACCAAGATGCACGTTATGATCCGTTCTCAGAAAAGGAAATAATAACCCGTGAACGATAGCAAACACTACGAAACCCTGGACCCTGAGAACTGGGGCGAGATGCGCGAACTGGCCCACAGGATGGTTGATGACGCGCTGGACTATATCCAGGGTGCGGCGGACCGGCCCGTGTGGACCGCAGTGCCGGATGATGTCGCCGAACAACTGAAACAGGCTGCACCGACCGGTTCATCTTCCCCGGCTGAAGTGTACGACGAGTTCCAAACCCAGATCCTGCCCTACAATTTGCACACCAACCACCCGCGATTCTGGGCCTGGTACATGGGCAGCGGAACCGTGATGGGCGCCATGGGGGACTTCCTGGCGGCCGTGCTGAACCCCAATGTCGGCGGCATCAATCATGTCGCACCCCTGGTCGAACAACAGGTGATCAGCTGGATCGTCGACATGATGGCTTTCCCAAAAAACGCCAGCGGACTTCTGACCAGCGGTGCCTCGATGGCAAATTTCACCGCACTCACCGTTGCCCGCAACAGCAACTGCGGTTTTGATGTCCGGCGCGAAGGCGTACAGGCGGCGCCCGGGCCACTCACCGTCTATGCGTCGACGGAAATCCACAGCTGCAACAAGAAGGCCATTGAGACCCTCGGACTGGGCTCGGACGGCCTGCGCACCGTTGCGGTGAATGAGGACTACACCATCGACCTGGAAGCCCTGGCGCTGCAGGTAAAACAGGACCGCGCAGACGGCATGGTGCCTTTCTGCGTCATCGCCACGGCCGGCACCATCAACACCGGTGCAATCGACGATATGAATGCCATCGCGGATTTCTGTGTCAACCAAGGCCTGTGGTTTCATGTTGACGGCGCCATCGGGGCCGTCGCCATGCTGGCTGATAACGTCCGCCCGCAACTGGCAGGAATCGAACGGGCGGATTCCATCGCGCTGGACCTGCACAAGTGGATGCATATTCCCTTCGAAGCCGGTTGTGTACTCGTTCGCGATGCATCGGCTCACCGTGATTCGTTTGCCCTGACTACCGAATACCTGCAGCGGGATGATGAAGGTGGCGGCATGGCCTCGGGAAGTCACTGGTTCAGCGATTACGGGCTGCAACTGACGCGCCAGTTCCGGGCACTGAAGGTCTGGATGTCCATCAAGGAACACGGACTGGACCGGTTTGGGCGGATGATGGCGCGCAATGTCGAGCAGGCACATTACCTCGGCAAGCTGGTGGAAAACCGGAAGGAGCTGGAGCTGACCGCGCCGATTGGCCTGGACATCGTATGCTTCCGCTTCAATCCGGGCGGACTGGACCTCCAGGCACTGAATACACTGAACCGGAAACTACTGGTGCTGCTGCAGGAAGGCGGTGTGGCTGCGCCCTCCTACACGACATTGCAGGGTGAATACTGCCTGCGCGCGGCGATTTCCAACCACCGTAGCCGCTTCGAGGACTTCGACCTGATGGTCGATGAGGTCGTGCGGATCGGCAGACAACTGGCCCAGGCTACAACAGCCAGATAATCCCGGTATCCCTGTAGAGCGACGACATCGAAATCATTCTGTAAACGGCGAGCGCAGGTTGAGGGATATGGCCCTGTAGGCTCCATTTGAGCTGCGTTTGTAAGAAAGCCCTATGTGCTCAAATTTCATAAACCATATCTTAACCGGCTTCTTACCTGTTCCAAGCGCCAACCCGATTTCCCATTGGTCCTTGATAGATTCCACACGGTCCTCGTCAAACTGGAAGTTGATTTTATCGTACAGATAATTGTAAGTGACGTGCCAGTTCAGCCACGCCGGATCACCACCCAACTGCAGCCCACCCAGTGAATGGGCAAACTCGACGCCCCCCATCAGGGAACCGTAACGGCCGCGTTCTTCAAACTCTGGTTTATACCCCGCATAGTAGACCGCATTGAGTAGCGACCAGTTGTGCCTGTCACTCTCGCCCAGCAGGTAGCGACTCTTCAGCCCGCCGTACCAGATCCCCGCCCACTTGTCTGTGTCCCTCTCATACCCACCCCCGATATGCGCATAGGGCCGTAGAGCCCACCTGTCATTCACCGGTATTTCAACCTGCACACCCGGGGTAAAACTGATAGTGCCGAAATTTTCCGGGTCAATGAAATCAGGAAATTCATCGAATCTGTGCAGGCCAAAAGATAATGGATATTGAATCTCAATACCCAGAATACGCTTTCCATCTGCATCAAAACCGGACTTGCGGATTGTCTGTCTTGGCGGAATGCGAAACACGAATACCGAACGGTTCTTGTCGACCTGGTACCAACCCGTGCCGAAGAACGCCCCCATCGCCCAATGCACCTGGCGCGCAGGCTCCTCTGCCAGCGCTTCGGCCTGCGCCTGAAGCGTAGACGAAATGATGATCGAAAGCAGGGTCAGCAGCAAAGTGCGCATAGATATATTCGGGCTAATCCGTGCCTGGTTATGAGTTAGTGAAAGAGTACACGATGGCACGTAAAATGTATCACTTCCCGCCAGCAAAACGACCTTTATCAAACCATGACCATCGAGATAGCAGGACTCACCATCTACCCCGTCAAGTCCATGAAGGGCATCGCACTGGAGCGCTCCACCCTCACCCCGCAAGGGCTGTTATCTGACCGTCGCTGGATGGTGGTCACGGCCGGCGGGCGCTTCATTACCCAGCGCAACCTCGCACGCATGGCGCTGGTGCATACGGAGCTGACTGGCGGGGGCGTAACGCTCTCGCTACAGGGACATGGATCCATCATGATTCCGGCCAAGGGTTCAGGTGGTGAGGAGATCCGGACGAAGGTTTGGGGCGACCTCTGTGAAACTGTCGATGAGGGCCAGGAAGTCTCGCGCTGGTTAACGTCCGCGTTGGAGAGCAATACTGAGCTGCACCTGGTACACATGGCGCCCGGCTTTGTCCGGCCGCAAGGCAAACCGGAACACCTGGGTGAAGAAACCCATACATATTTTGCAGATGCCGCTCCGTATCTTATCGCCAATGAAAGTTCGCTGAATGCACTTAATGAAGAACTGACGACGCGCGGGGAAAGCCCGGTCCCGATGGACCGTTTCCGCCCCAATATCGTGCTACGAGGCTTGCAGGCGTTCGCCGAACACTTGGTCCCTGCCGTCCGGTCGGATATTTACAGTTTTAAGTTTTGCCACCCTTGCGAACGTTGCGTCATCACAACCATCAACCAGGACACCTCCGAAAAAAATCCCGACTGGCAGCCTTTTAACACTCTGAAAGAAATTAACCCGGTGCCGGGCAAGAAACCGTCGCCTGCATTCGGGCAAAATGCGACACTGCTAAGTGGAGACCGGGCAACCGTTGCCGTTGGCGACCGGTTGGCACATTAATCCAGCCAGTCGGTGACTGAAATCCCGATCCCCAGGCGATTCACCTTGTTGTCGTAATCGATCAGGCTTTCACCGTAGCCGTAAAAATACTGCACGTAACCTTTCAGGTAGGGATAGTTGAAAACCGGGAAACTCCAGCTGAGCTCAACGGCGCCCCTGTCGAAACCACTTTCCAACTGGTTGCGTAACATCGTGCTAAACACGTGGCCGTTGCGGCCATAAACCAGGCGGACCTCGCCATGTCCCATGTAGTCATCGATATCCGGGTTGTCATTCCTGTCCTTGTCTGTTGAAACCCATATCCAGGGTTTGGCCGCGATAGCCCAGTTGCCCTGCTCGAAAAGAAACGTGGCATAAAGACGGTTCCAACTCCGCGATAACTCCCCTGCCCTGCCATTGGACTGATGGTTGAAGCCAATCGTATTGACCGAGTTGGTGAAACCCCAGATCTTCCAGTCGTTTCTGAATTGTGCCCAGAGTTCAGGAACATGATTGGTTTCCCGGAATGGCTCCGAGTTTTTCGAGTTGTACATCTGCCAAAATGAGCGATTGGTGTAAGCGCCGTAAATATCCATCCGGTTATTGAACAGACCAACGGCCAGCGGCACCTTCAGACTGATCTGGAACTGGCTCTCTACGTCCTCATTTTCAAATACAGGATTACCCAATGGGTCTCTGTTAAGCTCAGGCCCCCAGCGTTCCCAGTTATAAGCCGCCACCAGGAAATAATTGGGCCGATGCGCCAGGATGCTGAATGGACTGGCAGCCGCCGACCGTTCCGCAGCCAGTCGCTTCTCCACCGCGCTTTCCGGTTCCGCTTCGACCTGCTGAGAAGACTGGCTTTCCGGCTCGGCAACGGGAGTGCACTGCATGCGGATCTCAGCCAGGGTCATGGCGTCGTCCGCGGTCTCCGCCAGGCGAAGCACGCAAGCCTGGTCCAGTCCGCTATCCGCCGCAAGAATCGGACCGGCCACCATCAGCAAGCCGAACAAACCACTGAGGATATAAGCAACCTTGCGGCCGCCGGACTCAGAAGTCATTCGTTCCCGCCATCCTCACCGCCATCCTTATCATCACTTCCGAACAAATCTTTGAGCTTGGAGCTGATTTTGACCTCAGCCTTGTCCAGGTGCTTGCTGGCCTGCGCCTTCAGTATTTCGATGGCTGCAGCCTTGGTGACCTCGGATAGAATTTCACTTGCAATGGCGTTGGATATTTCTGTCGGCGTGCCTTTGAGGTCATTCAGTTCAACCGCACCGATCTTGATATCGGAGTAGCGATCAAGCGATTCTGATTCAAATGCTGCACGGGACTCACTCATCCTGAAATGACGAATAACAATGATTTTTTCCTCTTTGGCGGGTTCCTTTTTACCATCAGAGTCGTCGTCTGATGCCGGCGCGGAGCTGGAGTTTTTCTTTTCGAGAGCGGCCATCAAATCGGTGAAGTTCGTCTTACCACCCTTCTCTTCGATGACAATATCCGGACTATCAATGACCATCCGCCTGATGTCGAAATTCGTGTAGTCCACAGCAGCTTCAATGCCATTCAGGCTGATGGCATTCTTGTTCCTGTATCCGGGCGGGTTGGCTACTGTCACGCTGGATATATTCAGGGACCCGTCCTTTATGTTGGTTTCCACAGACCCCACGGTTACCCGGGTTCCCAGCGACGAGGAACTGGCTGATTCGATCTGATTCCGGATCATGGAGTCCATGTGAAAGCTGACGTAATACCAGGCGCCTGCACCAATGACGAGCAGGAGAATAAGCAAAGTGGCAATAATTTTTTTCATAACAGGTTCTCAAATATTACGGATTAACTAAAGACTCCCCCCTACCAGTTCTGCAAGGATACAATATGCCGATGAAAGAAGAGAAAACAACGCACTTCGGCTACCAGGAAGTCGCTGTCGAAGAAAAGGCCGGCAAAGTTCGGGAAGTATTCGATTCTGTCGCCGATAGCTATGACCTGATGAACGACCTGATGTCCCTTGGTGTTCATCGCATCTGGAAGCGTGATTTCGCCGCCAACAGCGGTATCGGCCTGGGCGACCGGGTGCTCGACCTGGCGGGTGGCACCGGTGACATTGCGGCCCTGTTGAGCAAACGCGTCGGCACCAATGGCCGCGTGGTATTGAGCGACATTAACGAAGCCATGCTCAACGTTGGCCGTCAACGCCTTGAAGACCAGGGTATCGTGGGCAATATCCGGTACGCGATCGCCAACGCGGAAAACCTGCCGTTCGAAAGCAGTGAGTTTGATGCCGTGACCATCGCATTCGGCCTGCGCAATGTGACCGACAAGGACGCTGCGCTGCGCGAAATGCACCGGGTACTCAAGCCGGGCGGCAAAGCCATGATCCTGGAGTTTTCACAAGTCCAGGCAGAACCCCTGAAAGCCGTTTACGATGCCTGGTCTTTTGGAGCACTGCCCAGGCTCGGCAAGCTGATTGCCGGCGATGAGGACAGCTACCGCTACCTGGCCGAAAGCATCCGGCAGCACCCGCCGCAGGAGGAACTGGTCCGGATGATGGAAGAAGCCGGTTTCGAGCAGGTGCGCTACCGCAACCTGACCGGCGGAATTGTAGCCATACACAGCGGAGTACATGCCTGACCATGCCTGAATACAAGACACCCCTGCCCGGTATCCTGGCAGCGATGCTGGAATCCGCCATCAACCGCTTGCTGGACCTGGATGACGATACACCCGCCCGGCTGGAGCGCCTGGAAGGCAGAATGCTGCAACTCGATCTCGAAGGCGTTGGGATTACGCTCTTTTTTGCTTTCAATGGACGGCAGGTTGAGGTCGGGACGCGTTCCTCGCATGAACCCGACACCGTGATCAGCGGATCTCCGGTTGCCCTGTTCGCCATGGCCATGCCGGATGGCATGAGCAGCTGGGGCACACCGGAATCGCGCGTAACCATCACCGGGGACGCCAACCTGGCGCGTGATCTGGAACGCCTGTTTTCCCGCCTCGACCCGGACTGGGAAGGCCGTCTGTCGCGGATTTTCGGTGATGTCTGGGGTCACCAGGTGGCCTCAGGCTTGCGAGCCGGGGCGGAACAGGCCCGCGATACCGCCGAAAATGCCGGTGAAATGATCAGTGAATACATGCAGCAAGCTCACAGCCCGGTGGTGGGCCGTGATGAAATCGTCGAATTTTCCGAGGCTGTAGAAGAAAGTCGGGAGTGGGCCGGTGAACTGGAAGCCAGGGTCGCACGCATGGAAGACACAACCGAATGATCCATACCCTGCGCCAGTTTGCCCGCATGCTGAAGATCAGCGTGATCCTCTCACGCTACCAGCTGGATGAGTTTCTCGAAGCAACCCACCTGTACCGCCCCATGCGATTGCTGCGCGCAATACCGCCCTGGCGCCAGCGTGATCTCTCGGACAAACCCCGCGGCGAGCGCCTGCGGCTGGCGCTGAACGAAATGGGCCCGATCTACGTCAAGTTCGGGCAGATCATTTCAACCCGGCGTGACCTGGTTGCTCCGGATATTGCAGACGAACTGGCGCTTTTGCAGGACCAGGTACCGCCCTTCCCGGGCACCGAGGCCCAGGCCATTGTTGAAGAGGCATTGAACAGGCCGGTCTCTGAGCTGTTCGGATCTTTCGACCTGGAGCCGCTGGCGTCCGCCTCCATCGCGCAAGTACACGCAGCCACCCTGCCGGAGGGCCGGGAGGTGGTGGTAAAGGTTGTCCGCCCGGGCATAAACCGCTTGATCCGCCGAGACATAGACCTGCTGATGGCGATTGCACAGCTGGCGGAAAAGTACTGGGAGAGCGGATCGAGGATTAAACCGACCGAGTTTGTCCGCGAGTTCGAGACCTTTATTTTCGATGAGCTCGACATGACCCGCGAGGCGTCAAACGCGTCCGCCCTGCGCAACAATTTTGCCGGCTCCAAAGAGCTCTATATCCCCGAAATCTACTGGCCGTACTGTAAAGAACAGGTGCTGGTGATGGAGCGAGTTTCCGGAATCCCGATCAGCGATATGCAGCGCTTGCGGGAGGCCGGCGTCAACCTCGAGAGGCTCGCAAAGATGGGCATCCGGGTGTTCTACACCCAGGTTTTCCGCGACAACCTGTTCCATGCCGACATGCACCCAGGGAATATCCTGGTAGATGTGAGCGACCCGGAAAACGCCAGCTACATTGCGCTGGACTTTGGCATTGTCGCCAGCCTGACACCAAAGGACCTGTATTACATATCGGAAAACTTCCAGGCGCTGTTCAACCGCGACTACTTCCGCGTGGCCCAATTGCATATCGATGCCGGCTGGGTTCCCCACGATACGCGCGTGGATGAACTGGAGGCGTCAGTCCGGGCGGTGGGTGAGCCCAGCTTCTCCAGGCCGCTGAACGAAATCTCGTTCGGCAACCTGATGCTCAAACTGTTCCAGGTCGCCTACCGTTTCAAGCTGGATATCCAGCCGCAACTCATCATGTTGCAAAAAACCCTGCTGAATATCGAAGGTCTGGGCCGCGAACTTTATCCGGAGCTGGACGTGCTGGCGGCCTCTAAGCCGGAACTGGAACGCATATTGCGTGAAAAACACGGTATCGACCAGGCGACAAAGGACCTGCGCGAACGCCTGCCGGGCTGGCTCAGCCGGGCGCCGGACATGCCGGGGCTGGTCTATGACTATCTGAAGCTCGCGACCGAAGGAAAGCTGGTAACCCGGCTGGATACGCGCGAAATGGAACGCCACCATGCCGAACAGCGGGATTCAAACCGTCGCATCCTGAAGGCCATTAGCGGTGCATCCCTGTTTTTCAGCGGGGCCATTTTGCTGGGGTTCGAAGTAGGCCCATGGTTCGTGTTCAAGGCGTCAACACTGGGCCTGCTTTCGATGGTGGCGGGCGCCTGGCTGATGGTCCGGGCCAATGGCAGTAAATAGCGCGCGGGTTAGTTGCCGCCCGCACCCTCGATATCCAGGTTGAACAGTTCCTGTAGTTCACGCCCGAGCTCCAGCACGGACTGGTCGGCCTTTTCGATGTTCCGGTAAGCTTCCGCCGCCAGGTATTCTGCATCGGAACAATCACCGCTTTGTGCTTTGAGCTCAGCTTTGGTGATGTCAGCAGCGGCTGTATCCAGCTTCAGATGAATCAGGTAAAGCTGTTCCGTCTTTTTCTGAACAGCCAGGCGCAGGGCGTTCATATCTACACCGGGTTGCTGTGTCTTGTCCTGGCAACCAGCCAGCAGAGCCGCTGACAGCAACAGGGTTGCAGAAACAGGGAATCGACGCATCAGGGAGATCTCCATTGTATTTACCCCAGCTTAAGTGTTCGGCTTGCAAATATCGACAATTACAATTATACTTACCTGCAAGTAAGTTGAAGGATGAACATGAATCAAGCCACAAACACCAGGGACCAGATCATCGAGCAAGGCATTTGAGCTGATGTTGCAACGCGGGCTGAATGGTTTCAGTTATCGCGACATTTCAGAACCCCTTGGTGTGAAAAATGCGGCTATTCATTATCACTTTCCCAACAAGATGGATCTGATCAAGGCGCTGATAGATGAGAACCACCAACTGTTACGCCGCTCTACAGCTGAATTCATGGCCTACGGTGGCCTGGCTCGAACCCAGCTGGAAGGGCTTTTTGCATTTACCATAAACCAGTGTAATTGCGGGCGGCCTATTTGCATGGTTGGTGCGCTGACAATTGATTATGATGACCTCAGCGATGACATTAAGGAGGCCAACAACCGTTTCATGCAAGATTCGGTCGAATGGCTGAGCAAGGTGATGGTGACCGGCCGTGAACAGGAAGAGTTTCAGTTTGACGGTGACCCCATGTCCAAGGCTGTATCCATCCTGGCAATGATCCAGGGCGCGCGGCAAATGGCACGCATTCATGGTCTGGACTACCTGGAGAAGATTTTTCAACAGGTACGGATTGACCTAGGAATCAACGACTAAAAAAAATTTGCTTTATTAACTTACTTATTAGTAGGTATATAGGAGAGAAAAAATGAAAACGCATGCAATCAAAACAAATACATTTGCAAACCGTGAAAAGACAAATCCGGTAGCGCTGGCTTATGGCGTTAACCACGGTATGCGCCTGGCAGCTAAAGTCTTCCTGTCCGCCGTCCCCGCGCTGGCCCTTGTAGTGCTGGCCACCTGGCTGGTAAGCGTTCCGGAACTGGTCGTTTACCTGCAGGCCACATTATGGGCTTCCGGTTTCGTATTTCTCGGCCTGGCCCTAGATTCAGAATCACCCGACAACGGGCTCAGCCTGCTCACGGGTATCGCGCTACCGGTACTGGCGGTGATGAGTTCGCGCGTAGCGGTAGAAATCGCCGTCATAGACAGCGTGATCGTTGCTCTTTGGCTGGCTGTTGCCATCTGGCGGCGGCAAGGCGTTTAGCGCCTGAGAATGGCCCACCAGCGAGCAATATTCAGCAGGCTCATCAGTGATGCCGATACGTAGGTCATCGCGGCGGCTTTCAGCAAGCGCCGCGCATGGCGCTCATCCGGTGGGTGCAGCACTCCCTGCTTCTTCAACAACGGCATGGCCCGGCCAAAGCTGGCATCGAACTCGGTCGGCAGGGTCAACATGTGAATCACGACTGCGGAACCCAGCGTCATCAACCCGCCGGTCACCATCAACAGCCCCCGCCATCGGCAAGCGGGTGACGCCAAGAATCAACGGCGTCGCCATCATCAGACCGGCGCCGATTTTCTCGACAGGGCCCACCCACTGAACCAGCCGGGATCGCCATTTGAGCGGGGCATAGCCTTCAGCGTCCTGCAGCGCATGACCCACCTCGTGTGCTGCGATGGTAATCGCTGTCAGCGACTTGCCATGGAAATTCTGTTCCGACAGGCGAACCGCCTTTTCCATAGGATCATAGTGGTCGCCCGCCTCGGTGACTTCGGTTTTCACCTGCTCCAGCCCCAATGAATCCAGCAATTTGCGGGCAGCTTCACCTCCGCTGACCGCGTAACGGTCCGGCGGGTTGTGGTAACGGGCCATTACCCGCTTGACCCACAGACCCGGCCCAAGAACCGCGACGAACAACAACGCTATGAGGATCAGGATATGCACTTACAAAATAGGCTCGAGGAAAAAGAAGAAGGAACCCAGGAAGATCACTGTCACCTGCCGGCGCGTCCTGACCACCTCCGGAAAACTCCCAACAGCGTAATAATTCTGATAAAAATCGGGTGAGCCGGGCGGCACCGGTTGCTTACCGGGCGCCAGTTCATAGACCGAGCTTGAACTGTAAGACCAGGGTTTGAACACCGGCAGGGTCTTGGAGACGGGTTCAATGGCGGTTTCTTTCTGCTCACCCTTTGGTTTCACAGCCACCACCCAGCTGTTCTGAGGCTCGATGTCCTGCCGAATCAGCTGCTCAACCGTGCGTGCGAAAACTTCGTCCCATACGATCAGCCCGTTCTCGGTATTGAATCCCTCTGAGCGGGGATCGAAGTTGTGCGACCCGATCATCGCTACCTTGCCGTCTACTACAAATGACTTGGAATGCAGGCCAATCCGCGGCGCCGGCATCGGGATGACTGAATTGTCTCCGGAAACAACTGCATGGCTTTCGATACCACGCTTCTTTTCTTCGATCAGTTTGGGCCAGCGCGGAAAAAATTCCGGGGCGTCTAACGGGTACGGCTTGAACTCGTACATGTGAAAACCAAGGTCCTCGACATAACGTTTTTTATGGCGATGGGTATTGGCATACACGGTATCTGCGTCGGTTGAGGCCAGTGAATTGGTGGAAAACACCAGCTCGATGTCCGGGTTACGCTCGCGCAGGTCGGCAAATAGCTTACGGATGCGCCTGGACAACACCATGTAAGGCGACTGGATGACAATCGACTTCCTGGCGGAGCTCAGCAGCTCGTAGAGTTGCCCGCTCGTATCGCTGGGCACTTCGTCGGCCGAAGGCTCGTGCTTGCGCGGCAGGTCGGAAAAATACCTGAAGCGTTCCACGCGGTGCGCCGGCTCAACGAATAGTTGCTTGATACGCACTGTGTCATCCACTTGCGCCAGCAGGGGCTCTAGCCGGTGTGCCGCCTGGAAAGGCGGGAGTTCAACTGCCCCGCCGTTGAGAAGTACTGCAGCCACATCGCGCAGATGCTGGACGGGGATCGTTTTTGGGCCGTTCCAGAACCAGTCGAAGGACACCCGCATTTCACGCACCGTTTGACCGAACACCGCCACGTCCCGATCCTTGAAGTCGTAGTTGGTGTCGTAGTCAAAATACCGATCCGCAATATTGCGGCCACCGAGAATGCCCACAAGGTCATCGGCCACCAGCAACTTGTTGTGCATTCGCTGGTTCACCCCTCTGAAGCAGCAGGCCATACCGTTGATCCAGTCATGGTTGGCCATCTTGGCCTTATAAAAAGAAGGGTTGTAGAAGCGAATCTCGAAATTGCTGTGCGCCATGGCCAGTTGCACCAGGTACTCGACATCCGAGAAAGAAAACATCTGGTCGAGCAACAGGCGAACCTTCACGCCCCGGCGCGCCGCGTCCAGTAACTCATTCAGAATCAGTAAGCCGGTGTCATCGCCACGCAGGATGAAATTTTGCAGGTCGATGTACCGCTGCGCCGCCCGGATCATGTGAATCCGCAACGCCAGTGCGTCTTCACCATATTCGAGCAGGGTCAGGTAGTGCTGTCCCTCCCGGGTGGCCGATCGACCCAATTCGAGCACCGGAGACGGCACTGCGCAGCGGTCGATAT
Organism: uncultured Gammaproteobacteria bacterium; assembly: GCA_963759035.1. Lineage (GTDB taxonomy): Bacteria > Pseudomonadota > Gammaproteobacteria > Xanthomonadales > SZUA-36 > JAHEFT01. The sequence continues at coordinate 72,886 of CAVWXL010000008.1, read as the reverse complement.
CCCTGGGGAAGCAGGTCAGCCCGATTTCCTGCTGAGCAGGTGACGCGGGCATCAACTTCCTTTACTTTCTTCTGCGACAGCGAGCAGGCTGGCAACAGCAGCACCGCAAGGAGAAAAAGTAGCAGATTCCTGGTCACGTTCAGGCGGAGGAACGCGGGAACCGGTAGCAGTCGAAAGGCTTTCAGCGTAGAGATATCCTGCCGTACCGCCACTGCGCCCAGTAAACCACCACCGGGCCTGACCAGCGCCAGCGACCAGCCGTCCGGTCCCTTGCCGTCAAAGTCCAGAACGGCTGCCGGCCGGGCAAGGTCCGTCTCCACCGTAAAGCGGCCAAACTGGTTGGCAATACCGTAACCCGATGCCTTGACGACGGCCTCCTTGCAGGCCCAAACCCTCAGAAATGCCGCATCCAGACCAACCGGCGGCAGGGCTGCCAGGGCCCCGGCTTCGTCCGGGCTGAAGTAACGCCGTGCGACGCCCATGGCATTACGTGCCCGGCGCGAGGTCGGCTCCAGGTCCACGCCCAGGTGGCTGGACGTGGAAAAACCCACCAGCAGTTTGTGTTCGCTTTTGGCCATGCTGAAATGCAGTTTCACGTCATGAATTGCCTGGTCCAGCACTGGTTTTCCGCGATTCTTCCGGCTGATTTTCACCGCCTTGCCCGGCAGCCCGAGGTAGGCTCCCAGCAGTAGCCTCAGGTAAAAGCGGCGGGCGAACAACAACTGCCCGGCCGTAAGATCCGCAGGCACGGACTGGTGTCCGTCCAGGGCATCGCGCAGCGCACCGGCCAGATCGGCCAGATCGAGAAACCAGACGTGAACCTCTCCCGTGTGCGGCCGTTCCAGGTCAGCCAGTGGAATGGCGCGATCCAGAAAATCCTGCGCCTCTGCGACTAAGCCTTTGTGGTTTCCTGCAATCATTATCCCGCCAGTCTATCGCATGACTTCGCGTGTTTAAATCGACACCTTGGTGAGCACCCGTTTGGTTTATAATTGCAGCTTCATAATCTTTCCCGGCTGACCCGATGAAATTCAAGAATGTTGTCATTCAATCCCTTGCTGCGGTTGAACCTCCGATCCGCGTAACTTCCAGAGAAATCGAACAAAAACTGAAGCCTACGCTGGACCGGCTGGGCGTGCGCGATGATCTGCTCGAAGAAGTATCTGGAATCGGTGCCCGCCGATTCTGGGAAAAAGGCACATCACCTTCTGACGCGGCCACGCTGGCAGCGGAGAAAGCACTGGATGAATCCGGCATCGACCGCCAGAAAATTGGTGTCATCATCAATACATCGGTTTGCCGCGACTACCTGGAGCCGTCAACCGCCTGCATCGTGCACGGCAACCTCGGCCTGAGTGAAAACTGCCTGAATTTCGACGTGGGCAACGCCTGCCTGGCCTTCATGAACGGCATGGACATTGCAGCCCGAATGATCGAGCGTGCCGAAATCGAATACGCACTGGTCGTCGACGGCGAATCCAGCCGGCCGATTACCGAAGCCACGATCGAGCGCATGCTCGAATCCGGATATCACGGCAGAACAGTTCCGGTCAGAGTTTGCATCACTCACCCTGGGCTCTGGTGCTGCGGCCATGGTCCTGGCACGCAAGGAACTGGCGCCCGAAGGGCATCCCTACCTGGGCAGCGTTTCCCGCGCTGCGACCGAGTTCAACCACCTGTGCCGCGGCCAGATGGACCAGATGATGACAGATACCCGGATTCTGCTGAGCGAGGGCCTGAAACTGGCCGCCAAGACCTTCAGCGCAGCCCGCATCGCGCTGGGCTGGGTAGCCAGCGAACTGGACCAGTTCGTGATCCACCAGGTCAGCAAGGTACATACCGATTCCCTGGTGAACCTGCTTGGCCTTGATCCGGACAAGGTCCATGCGATCTACCCTGAAATGGGTAACATCGGTCCTGCGTCGGTACCGATCGTGCTGGCAAAAGCGGCTGAACTGGGCAAGATCCAGCGCGGTGACCGTGTCGCACTGCTCGGCATCGGCTCCGGCCTGAATTGCCAGATGGCCGAAGTCGTCTGGTAATCCTTGGCCAGAGACCTCCCGAACACCTCTACCCGTTCGCCAGCCATTTCCTGGAGCTGCGATGGGCAGCGCATGCACTACCTGGACGAGGGTCCGCGAGACGCCCCTCCGGTACTGATGCTGCATGGCAATCCAACCTGGTCTTTTTACTACCGTAACCTGGTGCTTGCTCTGCGCGGGCAATTCCGCTGCATCGTACCGGACCACCTGGGCTGCGGGCTGTCCGACAAACCCGGCGAGAGCGACTATGACTATCGCCTGAAGAGCCGCGTTGCAGACCTCGACCGCACTGCTCAACCACCTCGACCTTGAACAACCGCTGAGCCTGGTCGTTCACGACTGGGGCGGCATGATCGGCTTCGCCTGGGCCACCGCCACACCCGGAGCAGGTGGAAAAAATGGTGGTTCTCAACACCGCGGCGTTTCCATTACCCGAAGACAAGAAGATGCCGCCGGCCCTGAGCCTGGTGCGGGATACTGCGTTTGGGGCTTTCCTGGTCAAACGCTTTAACGCCTTTTCCGGAATCGCCGCGCGGGTGGCTTTCAAGAAGCCGGTAGCAAAAGAAATCCGGCAGGCTTACACATTGCCCTATGATTCACCTGAGAATCGAATCGCCACCTGGCGATTTGTCCAGGATATTCCGCTGAGTGAATCGGACCCGGGTTACGATATTTTGATAAATACCGCGGAACGATTACACTTACTGGCGGACAAACCATGCATGATCGCATGGGGAGAAAGGGATTTCGTGTTCGACGCACCCTTTCTCAACAAGTGGCTGAAATATTTTCCGGACGCTGAACTTCACCGCTTTCCGGACTGCGGCCATTACATACTTGAAGATGGCGGACCCGAGCTGATCAACACGATCAGTCACTTTTTCGGAATCAGGGACGGTTCAACAAATGGACATGCCAGTGGATAAAACCTGGAACATGGATGAATTTATAAACGTCGCTAGTGCACTGAGCTGGCAGGCTGAGCGTCAACCCGGCGCCATTGCCATTCATTACCCCACGAGCAGGTGCTTTCAAAAAGAGCCATTACGAGAGTTGCACCTACCGCGAGCTCAATGAGCTGAGCGACTGCTACGCCCGCGGACTGCATGCTTACGGCATCACGCCGGGTACGCGCACTGCACTGATGCTCACCCCCGGCCTCAATTTCTTCGCCATGTTCTTTGCGCTGTTCAAGGCTGGCGCCGTGCCGGTTCTGATCGATCCGGGCATTGGCATGAAGCCGTTAAAGCAATGCCTGGCCGAAGCACAGCCAAAGGCTTTCATCGGAGTCACCAAGGCCCACTTCGCACGCAAGGTCCTGGGCTGGGCCAAGCAGAGCTGCGAATTGCTGGTCACCGCAGGACCCACTTTTGGCCTGGGGGGTATCAACCTCAAGAAACTCAAGGCAATGGGCGAAAGCAACAACGACGAAGGCATGCATGAAGCCAAACCCGATGATATTGCCGCGATCCTGTTCACCTCTGGCAGCACCGGTATACCCAAAGGCGTGGTCTATCGGCACCGTCATTTCAATGCCCAGGTCACAATGCTGAAAAAAGCATTCAACATTGAGCCGGGCGAAGTGAGCCTGCCCACATTCCCGCCCTTTGCGCTGTTCGATCCGGCGCTGGGTATGACAACCATCGTGCCGGAGATGGACCCGACCCGTCCGGCCGATGCCGATCCGGAAAAACTGGTCGAAGTCATCAACCGGTTCAAAGTCACCAATATTTTTGGCTCACCCGCCCTGCTGGACACGCTGAGCCGCTATTGCGTGGACAACAAAATCAGGCTGGAAAGCGTGACCCGGGTCATTTCTGCCGGAGCCGCAGTACCCATTCGTACCGTCCGGCGGATGCAGGATTCGCTCTACCAGGATTCCGAAATTCATACGCCCTACGGCGCCACCGAGTGCCTGCCGGTCAGCAGTATCTGCGCCGCCGAGTTAGACGACCGGATGGTCGACAGGATCGAGTCAGGTGATGGCGTCTGCGTTGGACTACCGGTCGAGCCGAACCGCGTGCGCATCATCAAGATCAGCGACATGGCCTTCAATGACCTTTCTGAAACCACCGAAATGCCGCGCGGTATGGCCGGTGAAATTGTCGTGTCCGGCCCCAGTTGCACCGACAGTTACTGGCAACGTGATGCCGACACAGCCCTGGCCAAGATCACCGACGAACTGGGCGACACCTGGCACCGGATGGGTGACGTGGGCATCATGGACGGCATGGGACGGCTATGGTACTGCGGCCGGGTTTCGCAGCGTATCGAAACCGGTAAGGAAACCCTGTTCGCCGACCAGTGCGAAGCGATTTTCAACCAGCACCCCGACCTGGTCCGCTCAGCCGTGGTAGGCGTGGGCACGAAGGGCCGCCAGATACCCGTATTGTGTATTGAGGTGAAAGGAAAACTGGAGCCTGTGGACGTCGAGCGGGTCCATTTTGACCTGTTGCAGCTGGCCCAGGCCTACTCCATAACCAAGGAGATCCGGACAGTTCTGTTTCACTCCGGGTTTCCGGTGGACATCCGCCACAACTCCAAGATCGGGCGCGAAGAACTGGCTGAGTGGGCTGAAAAGAAGATGCAGAGCTAACATGTGAAGATCCTTGTCACCGGCGGCGGTGGTTTCCTCGGCAGTTCGATCTGCCGCCAGCTTGCCGCCCTCGGCCACGAAGTTGTGGCGTTCCAGCGCAGCCCGGCTGAACACCTGGAGGCAGCAGGTATTCGTATCGGCTCGCGGTGACATCACCAGCCTGGAACAACTGTACGCGGCCGCACAAGGCGCGCAAGCCATCGTTCATACAGCAGGCAAAGCCGGTGTCTGGGGGGATCCGGAAGATTACCGGCGCATCAATGTAACAGGCACGGACAATGTAATAGAGGTCTGCCGGACACAAGCGATTCCAATGCTGGTTCACACCAGTTCCCCCAGCATCGTGCACACTGGTGGAGACATCGGCGGGGCGGATGAATCCCTGCCGATCGCCGATCATTTCAGCGCACCCTACCCGGCAACCAAGGCGGAGGCGGAAAAGCGGGTTACAGCGGCCAATTCATCTCAATTGAAAACAGTCTCCCTGCGCCCGCATTTGATCTGGGGCCCTGGCGACCCGCACATACTGCCCAGACTGGCGGCCAAAGCCCGCGGCGGCACCCTGGCGCTGCCCGCCCCGGACAAGATCATCGATACCATTTTCGTGGAGAACGCAGCACAGGCACATGTTAATGCGCTGCAGGAGTTACTGGGGTCGGCACGCTGCGCCGGCAAGGCTTATTTTGTCACCAACAACGAGCCCATGCCCCAGGGTGAAATCATCCGCAAGCTACTGGCCGCCATCGGGATCGATGTGAAGATCCGGGCGGTTCCGGTAGGCCTGGCCAAAACCGCCGGCGCCCTGTGCGAGACAGCATGGCGGACGTTCGGGCTTAAATCCGAGCCACCCGTGACGCGTTTTTCTGTTGAGCAGCTGGCGACCGCGCACTGGTTCGACACCAGCGCAGCGACAAGGGATTTCGGATATACGCCGGAAATCAGTATTGCCGAGGGGCTGGAAATTCTGAGTTCGGCCGGACTGTAAACCGGTAGTAATGGTTATTTTTTTCGGCCGGTCCTGGGGATCACATCCATCGGCCGCCCGCGGAACTTTCGTACGTAATACTCGATAAAGCTGAGGTCCAGCAGCTCCAGATCCTCGGCCGACATGTTTTCATATTTGCCATGGTACTTGTGCTTCACCCAGGCATTGATATCCATCCGCCTGCCGTGATCAAACAGCGGGTTGTTGAGCGGATGAAACCCGGCCTCGTGGATAAAGGCAGTCCCAAAGTCAATGACGCAGGGTTTTTCATCCTCGGTCACCAGGATGTTCGATTTTGATTTCAGGTCGGCGTGGCTCACGCCGCGCTCGTGAATGGTACGCAGCACTGCAAGGAAATCGTCGAACCAGCGGTCACGGTCAACCCACTGCGCCTGCCGGTAAGGCGTGCCACGAATAAATTCGAGCACCAGGTAATGGCCGTCAACCATGCCATAGCACCTGGGCACCCCCTGGACGCCATCCAGACGCTGGTAGGCATGGTACTCACGTAGCAGGGTCCGTTCGCGCAATTTGCGGAGCAAACCTTTGCCCATGGCGGTCTTCACGATCAGCTCTTTGCCCTGCTCCTGATAGTGCAGGAGGGTGCCCTGGTTGCTAACGGTGAGGATGTTTTCACGCTGCACGAGGCTGTGCTCGATCCATTCGCGGAATTCAGGCTGATTGATCAGCTTTTTCATTTATGTTGTAGTAGCCGCCCGGCTGCATCGCCCCGATAGTCCGGAATAATAACATTGAGGAACACAATGACTTTCAGAAAATTCATATCCGGCGCTTTATTTCTACTGCTGACCCAGGCCGCCGCATGGGCCGCACCTTATCCTTCGACTTACTCCGCGCTGCCTTCCGATCCCGTATTGATTGTCAACGCAACCATCCTGACCGGCACCGGAGCGCGCATCGAAAACGGCCAGCTGTTGTTGTCGGGCGGAAAGATAGAGCAAGTCGGCGATGCCACGGCAAAAATTGATGCCGATGACGCTACCGTCATCGACGCCAAGGGCCGCTGGGTCACGCCAGGATTGATCGATGTTCATTCCCACCTCGGTGTTTATGCCAGCCCGGGCATCAAGGCTCATTCCGATGGCAACGAGGCAACGGCGCCTACCACCGCACAGGTCTGGGCGGAGCACAGCGTGTGGCCGCAGGACCCGGGATTCAACCGGGCCCGGGCGGGCGGTGTGACCTCCATGCAGATCCTGCCGGGTTCCGCCAACCTGATCGGCGGGCGTGGCGTCACCCTGAAAAACATACCTTCCATCACCTACCAGGGAATGAAATTTCCCGCCGCGCCCCATGGCTTGAAAATGGCCTGCGGCGAAAACCCGAAACGGGTGTATGGCGAAAGAAAGCAGACGCCTTCGACCCGCATGGGTAATGTGGCCGGTTACCGGGCACAGTGGATTGAAGCGCAGCAGTACATCCAGGACTGGGAAGAGTTCGAGAGCAAGAATAACAGCAAGAAGAACGACAAAAACGGCAATTACAAAGCGCCCGTCCGCGATTTGAGGCTGGAAACACTGGCCGCCGTTCTCAAAGGTGAGGTACTGGTCCACATGCACTGCTACCGTGCAGACGAAATGGCCACAATCCTGGATATGGCCGACGAGTTCGGCTACCGGGTCAGTGCTTTTCACCACGGCGTTGAAGCCTACAAAATTGCCGACACGCTGGCTGAAAACGATGTCTGCGGCGCCCTGTGGGCCGATTGGTGGGGATTCAAAGCCGAAGCCTACGACGGCATCCAGGAAAACATCGCGCTGGTAGACCGGCCAGCCGGTGGCTGCGCCATCGTTCATTCAGATTCCGAAGAAGGAATCCAGCGCCTGAACCAGGAGGCCGCCAAGGCCATGACGCGGGGCCGCCGCGCCGGTATGGACATCCCACCCGAGCACGCCATTCAATGGATCACGGCCAACCCGGCAAAATCAATGGGCATCCTGGACCAGACCGGGACCCTGGAAGCCGGCAAAATGGCGGACGTCGTGATCTGGAACGGCAACCCCTTCAGTGTCTATGCCAAGGCAGACCAGGTGTTCGTCGATGGCGCCTTGTTGTATGACCGCGAAAACCCCGAGAGACAGGCACTTTCCGACTTCGAACTGGGCCAGCAACCGGGGGCAGAACAATGAAAAATCTCAAATCAAACCGCACACGACTGGCCGGCGGCATTGCACTGACGCTTTGCCTGACGGCCTCCCTCTGCGCGCAGGCAGAAACCCTGTTCATCAATGACGCCACGGTTCACACCATGAGCAGTACCGGCGTGCTGCAGCAGGGTGACATCCTGATCCGGGACGGCAAGATACATGCAGTGGGTACCGGTCTTACGGCCCCGGCAGATGCAGCCGTGATCGAAGCAGAAGGGCGGCCGGTAACACCCGGCTTCTTCGCCGGCATCACCGAGCTGGGCCTGGTTGAGATCGGCGCCGTGGAGTCCTCGGTGGACAGCGGCCTGGAAACCGAGGCCCTGAGACCGGAGTTTGACGTGACGCCGGCCTACAACCCCCACTCTGCTGCCATTCCGGTCACGCGGATTGAGGGTTATACCTGGAGCATGCTGGGTGCCAGCCGTTCAGGCAGCATCATTGGCGGCCAGGGACAAGCCGTCTCACTAAGCGGAGCTTACCGGGCATTCCTGGGCAACAAAGTCCTGTTTATCGACGTAGGAGCCGACGCCTCAGAACAGAGTGGCGGCTCCCGCGCAGCGCAATGGATGCTGCTGGAGCAAGCCATGACAGAGGCTGGGTCGGAAGTGAGCTGGTCTCCGGATCCATTGCTGACAACCACCGGCCGGAAAACACTAGCCGGATTCAGGGGCAATGGCATCGTAGTCTTCAACGTGGACCGCGCCAGCGACATTCTGCAGGTACTTGCGTTTTCGGAACGGCATGAACTTAACACGGTAATCAGCGGAGGCACCGAGGCCTGGATGGTTGCAGACCAACTGGCCGAGGCTGGTGTACCTGTGCTGATCAATGCGCTCTCCAACCTGCCCGCCAGTTTCGACCAGGTAGGTGCACGGCTGGACAATGCAGCATTGCTGAATGAAGCGGGCGTGACCATCGCTTTCCAGGGCGCCGGCACTCACCAGGCGCGTACACTAAGGCAATTTGCCGGTAACGCCGTCGCCAACGGACTGCCTTACGAAGCGGGGCTTGCAGCCATGACTGTCAGTCCTGTCATGATATTTTCCCTGGGCAGTCAGTACGGCAGCATTGAGGAAAACAGCACTGCCGATCTCGTTATCTGGAGCGGTGACCCGCTGGAAGTCACTTCGGCTGCCGACCAGGTAATAATCGCCGGTAAGATGGTCGAGATGATTTCACGACAAACCCTGTTACGGGACCGCTATTTGCCGGTAAAATCGGAACTACCCCGTGCCTATATGAAACCGTAGGGTTTTTGGATTGAGATAATGAAAAATCCTGTCAGCACCCAAGTCTTCAAAAACTTTGTTGTGATCTGTATTTGCACCCTTTTGGCGGCCTGCTCAAGTTACGGCCCCAAATCCATGGACCGGGACCAACTCGATTACGGCAACAGCATCGGCGATAACTGGAAGAACCAGATGCTGGCCAACATCGTCAAGATGCGTTACCTGGATATGCCGGTTTTTGTGGACGTCGGTGCGATCGTCAGTGGCTATTCGCTTTCTACCACCGTAAACGGCAGAGTGGGTTTGAACGACTCCTTTTCCAGTGGAAATACCAGCGGACTGGGCGCCAGTGGCACCTATACAGACCGGCCCACTATCACTTACATGCCAAAAACAGGCGATGACTATTTACGAGCCATCCTCGAGCCGGTAGAGCCCAAAAACCTGTTGGCTCTGGTCCAGGCTGGGTATAGCAGTAAGCTACTCTTTACATGGGCTGTTGAATCCATCAGCGGAGTCCATAACTGGCCTGCAAATGCTTCAAACTTCCGTACCGCAGATCCCGAGTTTCTTGAGTTCGTCAATCTGATGCAAGAGTTGCAAGAGTTGGGCGCTGTCGGGTTCGAAATAAGAACCGATCCGGAGTCCGGTGACCACGTCATTTTTACCCTCAACAAGTTGGGGCTGTCGCAATCCACTCAGGAAAAGAGTCGGCGAGTCGCAGAAATCATAGGTCTGGACGGAGACAAGGAGCAGTACCGCGTGATCTATGCACCCTTCAGAACGGATTCAGATACCCTGACCATCCAAACCCGTTCTGTTTTGCAGATGCTGGGAGCGATGGCAGGGTTTATTGACGTTCCACCTGAACTTTCCACCCATGCGGCCCCCGGTCACACGGTTTCAGCCGGAGCAAGACGCCCCTTTAGCGTCCATTCCTCCAAGGACCGGCCGAAAGAGAGCTTCGCGGCCGTCGAGTACAACGATTATTGGTACTGGATAGAAAATTCCGACATGGGCTCCAAAGGTGTTTTCACGTTGATGTTGTTCATCACCACGCTGACCAACACACAGGGCACAGCAAAAGCGCCTGTTTTGACGATCCCCACCAATTGAAGCGGCCGGTAGCTTACTGGCCGTTCAGGTAATCCACCACCAGGTTGCTGAATACCCGGACGCCCACCTCGAGGTTCGGTTCGTGCATGTCGAAGTACGGTGAGTGATTGCCGGGCAGTGTCGTCGGGTCGACTTCCGGTGGGCCATTACCCAGAAACAGGAACACGCCCGGCGTTTCAGCCGCGAAAACAGAGAAATCCTCGGCCACGGTCTGTGGCGTGACGATATGGACCGGATCGTTCCCGGCCACACGTTCCAGGGTCGGCATCATGCGTGTCAGAAGCTCGGGGTTGTTGTAAACGGAAGGCACCCCCAGCCCCAGTTCAAATTCAACTTCGGCACCCGCGGATTCTGCGATGGCGCGAGCGGTGCGCTCCATCCGCGATGTGAATATCGCCGCGCATGTCCTCGTCAAACGTGCGAATCGTTCCTTCCATCTCAACCTGGTCAGGAATCACGTTGTAGCGCACGCCGCCCGAGATACGGCCGACACTGATAATCGAAGGCGCCAGCGTGACATCCACCTGGCGGCTGGCGATGGTCTGCAGGCCGATCATGATCTGCGAAGCAACCACGATCGGGTCAATGCCATCCCATGGACGGGCGCCGTGCGATTGCCGGCCCTTGACGGTGATCTTGAAGACATCGGCTGCAGCCATCAGCGGGCCGGGCCTGGTAGCAATCTGGCCACCGGGTACGGTGATGCCCACGTGGATGCCGAACACGGCCTCCGGCTTGCCATCAGCCCAGATACCCTCTTCCAGCATCAGCCTGGCGCCACCCTTCTCACCTTCGGGCGGGCCCTCTTCAGCCGGTTGGAAAATCAGCATGACAGAACCGGCCAGTTCGTCCTTGACCGAATTGAGCACCCAGGCAGCGCCCAGCAACATCGACATGTGGGCGTCGTGACCGCAGGCATGCATCACGCCAACGTCCTGCCCGTCGTAGATATCCGTCGCGGTGGAGGCAAAAGGCAGCCCGGTTTGCTCGATCACCGGCAGGCCGTCCATATCGGTACGGATGGCGACCAGCGGACCCGGTTTTCCGCCTTCTATGATGGCGATGATGCCCGTGTGTGCAATCCCGGTCATCGGCTCAAGGCCCATATCGCGCAGAATTCCGGCAATTTTCTCGGATGTATTGAACTCGCGGTTGCTCAGCTCCGGATTCTGATGGAACCAACGGCGCCATTCGACCACCTGTGGCTGGGCCTCAGAGGCCAGCACGTCCAGTCGTTCAGGCGTGACCTGTGCCTGGACAACAACAGGGAGCATCAAGAAAAGAAGGGGGAATATCCTGATCATGGCATTTTCCTATATATGAATGAGGCTACTTGACGATGGCGCGACCCGACGGCCAGCGCGGATCGGAACCTGCGGTTACTTCACCGGTTTCCAGGTTCCACATGGCGCCGTGCATATTGCCCCAGGTTCTGTCGCGGACTTCAACTTCGTGACCCATTGCTTTGAGCCCCTCGACCTGCTCCGGTGTGAATGCATCCGGCTCGGCAGAAATTTTGTCCGGTACGTACTGGTGATGGAAACGCGGCAGTGAAACCCATGATTCCGGCTCGTTGCCGCGCATGAAATCCAGGATGCCCAGCAACACCATGGTGATGATGCGGCTGCCGCCCGGTGTTCCGATCACTGCCCGCTTGTCTTCACCGATCATGAAGGTCGGTGTCATGCTGGAAAGGGGTCGCTTGTAAGGCTGGATTTCATTGGCCGCGAAACCGATCAGGCCATAGGCATTGGGCTCGCCTTCCTTGGCCGAGAAATCATCCATCTCGTTATTCACCACAAGGCCCGTGCCCGGCGGCATGAAAGCCGAGCCGAACGGCGTGTTCACGGTCAGCGTGGCGGCGACCATGTTGCCCTCGGCGTCGATGATGGAGAAATGCGTGGTGTCGGTGCCTTCCGGGATCTGGTCGTTACCGGCCAGCATGCTGCTGGGCGTGGCGCGATCCGGACGGATCGAGGCGCGCAGCCCGTCAGCGTAGTACTGGCTGGTCAGCATATCGACCGGCACGTCAACGAAGTCCGGGTCGCCCAGGTAAATCGCCCGGTCGCGGTAGGCTCGCCGCATGGCTTCTGCAACCAGGTGCGTGCGCAACACCGGGGGCAGATCGTTAATCGCGTATGGTTCCAGGATATTCAGAATTTCAGCTATGGCGACGCCGCCCGAAGAAGGCGGAGGAGCCGTGACCAGCTCATAATCGCCGTACATGGTTCGGATCGGGTCACGTTCCTTGACCTTGTATGCGGCGAGGTCTTCCAGTCGTCCAGATGCCGCCGGCTTCGCGCACACCCTTCACCAGGCGCTCTGCAACCGGGCCCGCAGTAGAACCCTTCTGCTCCGCGCTCTGCAACCTGCTCCAGCACCCAGGCCAGGTCCGGTAACTTGATGACGTGGCCAACCGGCGGCATTTCGCCGTCAGCCAGGTAGGCCTCGTGCAGCGGCCGGCCAGCGCTTGATCGTTTTGATGCGCCAGCCCATCAGCGCGTGAAACTTCTCATCGACCGGAAAGCCTTCGCGGGCAATCCGGATGGCCGGCTGCAGGCTGGTGGCCAGCGGCAGGCGACCGTAATTTTCAGCCAGGTGCGCCAGCCCGGCGACTTCACCCGGAATACCGCCCGCCAGCGGCCCGTTCACCGCAAGGTCGCGAACCACGTTGCCTTCTGCATCCAGGTACATGTCTTTGTGAGCTGCAGCAGGTGCCTGCTCGCGCGCATCGATCATGGTCTGGAAGCCGTCTTCAGCCCGGTGGATCAGCCAGAATCGCGCCGCCACCAATGCCCGAACTGGTCGGTTCGACAACGGCCAGGGCCGCACTCACGGCTATGGCTGCATCAAACGCGTTGCCGCCCTGCGCGAGGATTTCATGACCTGCCTCGGTCGCCATGAAATGAGCGCTGGCGATAGCCGCCTTGCCCGGCTTGTCGCCGGCCCAAAGCACGGTGTTGGCAAATAACCAGAAACAGGCAAAGAACTGCCCGTTGTGCTCCCTTCTTGATCAGATACTGGCCTGGGAGATCAGCCGCCTGTATTTTTCCCACAGTTTTTCCTCAGATTCCTCGTTATTTTCGTCTTTGGGAATGCACTCTACCGGGCAAACCTCGACGCATTGTGGTGTATCGAAATGACCCACGCACTCGGTGCACTTCAGCGGATCGATAACATAGTATTCGACGCCCTGCGAAATAGCCTCGTTGGGGCATTCCGGCTCACAGACATCGCAGTTGATGCACTCTTCGGTGATCTTGAGCGACAAGGTTCTACCCCAGTTCCGCGAAGCGTTTGCTCATGGCCTGCTGGACTTCCTCGCAGACAAATTCCGACACATCGCCGTTGAGACGGGCCACTTCCTTGACCAGTGACGAAGAAATGAAGCTGTAATCCTCGTCCGGGGTCAGGAACAGCGTCTCGACCGTCGGTGCGATATGCCGGTTCATGCTGGCCAACTGGAATTCGTACTCAAAATCCGACACCGCGCGCAGGCCACGAACGATGACCGAGGCGCCGATTTGCTGCACAAACTCCACCAGCAGGTTGCTGAATCCCACCACTTCGACATTGTCGAGGCTGGCCATCTCATTGCGCGCCAGTTCGATACGCTCCTCCAGACTGAACAGAGGCTTTTTGTGGGGGCTTTCGGCAATGGCAATGACGACCTGGGAGAATACCCTCGCTGCCCGCGTCACCAGGTCCGTGTGGCCATTGGTGATGGGATCGAAGGTGCCGGGATAGACCGCGATACGGTTGGTAGCTCATGCAATCATCGCCTCATGGCATTCAGCAAACACAGCATTGTACTGTATTTGAACAAAAAAAAGGGCGCCGGGGAGGCGCCCTTAGCAGGGACTGAGGAGTCTTGCTGCACAGGCACAACAGGCCTGCGTAATAGATGACCCATATGGGAATGATTTTCTTTCAACAAAATTCAAATTTTTTTCAACAGCAACATCTGCACATCACCCAGGCATCTTCTCGCGGCTGATTTCCCAGCCCGGTCCGGGAGTGATCGCCCCAGTGTCTTTTGCCGTTTCGACGTAAACCAGGCCACCGCTGCGCACGCAGTCGCCGGCGGTCAGCAACTCCAGCGCACGCTGTTCCAGGCCGGATCCGAACGGCGGGTCTACAAAAACGATATCCAGGGATTGCGGAGCACAACCGGACAGCCAGTCGATCGCGTCGGTCTCGAATAACTCCACCTGCTCAGCCCCAAGACGCTCAAGGCTCTCCCGAATCTGCCGGGCAGCCTGGCGTGATTTCTCGACCAGGGTCACTGCAGCGGCCCCGCGTGACGCGGCCTCCAGCCCGAGCACGCCGCTACCCGCGAACAGATCAGCACAATGAGCGCCGCGTATCTGCATCTGCAGCCAGTTGAACAGCGTTTCGCGGCTGCGATCGCCGGAAGGGCGCAGGCCGGGAAGATCAGCGCACCGGTAAGCGTGTTCCGCGCCACTTGCCACCGATGATTCTGACGCTGCCCGCTGGTTTCTTTTTCATTGGCGATTCGCCTTGAACATAACTGTTCGAACCCCAAAACTAGCATAACGCCCCGTCATTGATCGAGGACAGCAACAGCATGCTGCGCATATTCCGTAAAAACAAGAAAAAACCTGGTGCCGTCCAGGATGTGCAACTGCGCCCGGCCGAACAATCCGGTCAGGACCCGCTGGAGCTGCGCCTGGAAGACACCCGCCGGCAGCTGGGCAAACGCCTCGGCGCCCTGCTCAGCCAGCGCAGCTCGATCGACGAAGACTTGCTGGATGAGATTGAGACCACGCTGATCACATCCGATATCGGCGTGAACGCCGCCCTGGAAATCGTCGAAAACCTGCGCGCCGGAATCGCCAACAAGGTCATCACCGAACCGGGCCAGGTACTGCCTGCTGTGCAGGCCGAGCTGTACGAGCTGATCGAACCCTGCGAGCAATTTCTGGCCGTCGATGAAGGCAAAAAACCGTTCGTGATACTGATGGTGGGCGATCAACGGTGCCGGCAAGACCACCACCATCGGCAAGCTGGCCCAGCGCTTCAAGGAAGACGGGCTGAGCGTGATGCTGGCGGCCGGAGACACCTTCCGGGCTGCAGCCGTCGAACAACTTAAATCCTGGGGCGAGCGCAACCAGATACCCGTGGTTTCCCAGGACAGCGGCGCCGATTCGGCCGCGGTGATTTTCGACGCACTGCAGTCGGCCAAAGCACGCGGGGTCGATGTGCTGATCGCCGACACCGCCGGACGCCTGCATACCCAGCACAACCTGATGGAAGAGCTGAAGAAGATCCACCGCGTGATGAGCCGAATCGACGAATCGGCACCGCATGAAATCATGCTGGTAGTGGATGCCGGCACCGGCCAGAACGCACTCAACCAGGCGCGCGAATTCAACCAGGCCATCGGCCTGACCGGCATCACCGTCACCAAGCTCGACGGCACCGCCCGCGGCGGCGTGTTGTTTGGCATCGCCCACGAACTGGGCCTGCCCATCCGCTTTATCGGCGTCGGCGAGGCGGCCAAGGATCTGCGGCCATTCGACGCCGGCTCCTTCGTCAACGCGATCCTGCCGATCGACTGACCTGTGCCGCCGGCGAACCTGCCCTCATTTTCCCACCGCCTGCTGAAGTGGTGGGACCAGCACGGCCGCAAGGACCTGCCCTGGCAGCACCCCCGTTCGGCCTACCGGGTGTGGGTCTCCGAGATCATGCTGCAGCAAACCCAGGTCGCAACGGTAATCCCCTACTTCGAGCGCTGGATGACCGATTTTCCGGACCTGCCGTCGCTGGCAGAAGCGTCGCTGGATGAAGTTCTGGCGCACTGGTCCGGCCTGGGCTACTACGCCCGGGCGCGCAACCTGCACAAAACCGCCGTGCTGTGCGCAGAGCAACACGACGGCGAGTTACCGCAAGGCGCTGAAGCACTGGCTGCCCTGCCCGGCATCGGCCAGAGCACCGCCAACGCCATCGTTTCGCAGTCGACTGATCAGCCGGCAGCGGTGCTGGACGGCAACGTCCGCCGGGTCCTGGCGCGGCATGCAGCCATTGAGGGCTGGACCGGAAAAGCCGCCGTGCAGAAACAACTCTGGGAAGAGGCCAGAGAGCGCGCTTGCCCGCGCAGCGCGGGGCCGACTACACCCAGGCCGTGATGGACCTGGGAGCTACCTCTGTGCACCCGATCCAATCCCGGATTGTGATGACTGCCCGGTCAGCGCTGACTGCCAGGCATATGCTGCAGAATAGAGTCGAGCGACCTGCCCTCCCCCAAGCCGAAGACCAAGGTCAGCGACAAGACTATCCAGATGTTGATCCTGCAGGATCAATACGGTCGTGTGTTGCTGGAGAAACGCCCGCCCAGCCGGAATCTGGGGTGGGCTGTGGTGTTTACCGGAAGACAGAAACCATCGCCTCCGCTGAAGAAACAATACGGCCTGACACTGAGCATTACCAGGCGCATTACCGCCCGTGGAACACCGGCTCAGCCACATCCGTATGACCATAAATCCCATGCTCGCTACTGCCAAAGACGCAAGACAGGTAAAATGCACCGCACAAACTGACTGGTTCGATCACAAGCAACAAGAGCAGCTTGGCCTGCCCAGGCCGGTGACCGATCTGTTGGCAAAACTGAACAACGGAGAATTCAAGTGACTCGAAAAGTACACTGCCTGGCCCTGGGCGAAGAACTGGATGGCCTGGCCTTCCAGCCCTACCCCGGTGAACTGGGCAAACGCATTTTCGAGAACATCTCGCAGCAAGCCTGGCAAAAGTGGATGGCCCACCAGACCATGCTGATCAACGAGAACCGGCTGTCGCCGATCAATCCCGAGCACCGCAAATACCTGGAAGGCGAGATGGTGAAATACCTGTTCGAGGGTGTTACCGAAGCCCCGGAAGGGTATGTACCTCCGAGTCCGGAAGGGGATTCTTATGAGACCTATCGAGTGGTTACCCGCCTTTATTGCGGCCATTTCCGCCTTCATGATCGGCGGTCTGTGGTATTCACCCATCCTGTTCGGCAAAGTGTGGCAAAAAGAGGCCGGGCTCAGCGACGAACGACTGGCTAATGCCAACCGCGGGATGATCTTTGGTGTCTCTTTCGTGCTCTGCCTGATCGCCGCCGTCGCCTTCTCCGCCGTGATCGGGCCGGAGCCCAGCCTGTTCATGGCCCTGCACTCCGGAATTGGCGTCGGCCTGGCCTGGGTAGCGACATCTTTAGGCGTCAATTACCTGTTTGAGCTTAAAAGCCTGAAGCTATGGTTGATCAACGCCGGCTATCACAGCGTACAATTCACCGTATACGGGCTAGTATTTGGCCTGATGTAGGTTGACTTTGAGGCTCCCAAAAGGTTTAATACTGCGCCTTCATTGAATACCCAGTGCCCAGGTAGCTCAGTCGGTAGAGCAGCGGATTGAAAATCCGCGTGTCGGTGGTTCGATTCCGCCCCTGGGCACCATCCATTCTACCGCTCAGCGCTTCTTTGCCTGCGGCAAAACCGCACTTCGCTAACGTTATTATTGAACCTCAACCGGTGCTTCGGATTGGGTGAACGCCTTCTTTCTATTCAGCTGCAAACCGCCAATCCGGGTTCGATTGACTCGCCACATTCCTGTGGCTCGCCCTGCGGGCGCACTTTGTGCGTCCTGATTCGCTCCCGAAGAATACGGGCTACCGAGCCATGGGTGCGGTCGAAGAGCTGTGCGATCGACTCTGGAGACTCGCCTTTCTGCCAACGATCCCACATCAGCGCCTTGTCTGTTTCGGTGTAACGAATCCGTGGTTTGCGGGACATGATGCAACACTCCTTCTCTTTCTCAGAATAGTAGTGTGTTGCGTTGACCGGTTGAACTCACAACCCATTTCCGAACTTTAACCCCCAGAGCGCGGTTTCTTTTCATACGATTAATCTTGACGGGTTAAACAGCGCCACAACCAATGCTCGGGGCGGTCGCCGCCTCGTTCAGTAAGTGGAACTATACCGGTGTCAGCACACCATGGCTGGATGTAAGACGGCCCGGACGTCAATCCGGGCCGTTCATCTAAATAAGACTGGGAGCGGGCCGCCTGGACCGTTCCCGTGTTGACTCAGTCTTTGTCAGGCGAGTAACCCATCGAATCTCGTCTCGCCAGAATGTTCGACCAATAACCATTTCCGTCGGCTAAAGTCTCACCAAAGTTTTCCCAGAATTCTTCGGCCTTTTCTTCTCCCACGGCATCAGTAAGCACGCCGTTGGCGCCTTTGCGCTTCTCGTCCATGGCTGCGTAATTTTCGAAGTGTGCGACTACGAAATAATCGGCGTCGCTATCACCGCCACCAATAACGTCGTACCAGGTTCCCATGTGTTCGTATTCGGCTTTCTTCATATAACCGGACATTTCCCCGACCAGTGAACGAAATTCCGAGCCGTCATCGACGCGGAAGTTGTGAAGCTTAACGACCGTGTAACCTTCGGCTTTGCCGCTCCAGTCCGGCATCCTCTCGGCGTAGTTGGTTTCCCAGGATGCCATATGATCGAATACACCGTCGCGAATGCCTTCATTTTCCCAACAGGCGT
Source organism: uncultured Gammaproteobacteria bacterium (assembly GCA_963759035.1). Taxonomy (GTDB): domain Bacteria; phylum Pseudomonadota; class Gammaproteobacteria; order Xanthomonadales; family SZUA-36; genus JAHEFT01. The sequence goes on along the minus strand of CAVWXL010000008.1, from coordinate 54,194 downwards.
CGCTGATTTTATCTTCCTCGTCGAATTCGGCCCACATTTCGAACGACGAGACGATATGGTAGCCCGTCCGGTCTCCGTCGATTGCCTGCCAGACACTATAGGAATCTTCGTAACCTTTCTCGGCGAGACAGGCGGAGTATGCCTCCATTCCTGCCCGGAACTCCGCGCCATGCCCCATCTTCACGTGAACATGATGGATTGCGAGTTTCTGAGATTCTGCCTTCTCATGGTGATCCGCGACGCCCTGTAGCGTCCAGGTCATCGCGATGGCCGCAGCCAAAAGTTTGGTGGTCTTTTTCATTGCATGGTCTCTCCGTTAGTTGTTGACCCCGGATCGACCTATTGATCGCCAGGGTAGATTTTTACCCGGCTATCTTCCACCACAAGGTATGAAAACGCAAATAATGGCCGACAACGGAACTAAGACACATTCATGTTGGACAAACACCGCAAGCGCAGACGATGAAAGTAATGCGGTTTTACCGCGTGGCTCTCCCTTCGGGCGCACTGCGTGCGTCCTGATTCGCTCCCGGCGAATCGGTCCGCCCCTGGGCACCATTTAATACTAGTTCCTCAAAGTAGCTTTGTTTTACCCGATAATTGTATCCGGCCCCTTTTAGTTATAAATCATGACTGATGATATAAATTTGGAGCTAATTCTGTTTTCGGCCCACTTCCACAAAGCCGCTTTCGTACGCAAAAACAACGGCCTGCGCTCGATCTCTGAGGCCGAGTTTGGCCAGGACGCTGGAAACGTGTGATTTGACGGTTGTCTCGCCAATAAAAAGCGTTTTGGAAATTTCCGTATTGCTGAGTCCACGAGCGACCGATGTCAAAACATCGCGCTCGCGCCCGGTCAGACGCTCAAGCCGATCTGACAGTTCTGCGTCAATCTCCAGACCGGTTGCAAAGCGGCCAATGAGTCGTCGGGTAATAGATTGGGGAAAGAAGGCTCCGCCATCGGCGACGGCTCTCACCGCGCTGATCAGGTCTTCTGGAGGAATATCCTTAAGCACAAAACCACTGGCTCCGGCACGAAATGCCTTATAAACGTATTCATCTGCATCAAAGGTCGTCAGGATCAGCACCCTTAACGGCCAGTCGGCCTCTTCCAGAATAATGGAGGTGGCTTCCAGACCGTCCATTTCCGGCATTCGAATGTCCATCAGAACGACATCGGGACGTTGGGCTCTGGTGACTTCAATTGCTTCCAAGCCATTGCCGGCCTCTGCGACCACCTCAATGTCTTCCTGAAAACCCAGAACCATCGAAAAACCGCTACGAACCAGTGCCTGGTCGTCGACAACGGCCACCCGAATACTCATAACGTCTCCTTCGATATTGGCAAGTAGGCCACGACTTTAAATCCTCCGCCCGAAAGTGGAGATGCCAGCAAGTTCCCTCCCAGAAGTTGAGCTCGTTCACGCATACCGACAATTCCATGACCCGAGCCCGGCAGGCGGGTAGCACCGCCACCATTATCCCTTACTTCAATCGCAACACCATCCCGGTCACAGCTGATACCCACCTCTGCAGTTGCCTGCGGGCCGGCGTGTTTGATTACGTTGGTCAGAGCTTCCTGCACTATGCGATAGATGGACAAATCAACACGGGCCGGAAACTCGACTGCACTCACACTCATATCCAGAGAGACCTCTAAACCGGCCGCCCGGACCTCGTCAACCAGGCGTGGAATATCGGCACTGCCAGGTTGCGGACCCAATCCATCTCCCTCATTACCTGGTCGGAGCACACTCACCAGGTGACGGAGTTCATTGAGCGCTTGACGGCCTGCCTTTTCAATCGATTCCATCGCCTGCAATGCAGCTTCTGGATTTTTTTTGGCAACTGTCTTTGCGGCGCCAGCCTGGACCGTCATCAGGCTGACCTGGTGGGCAACAATGTCGTGCAGTTCGCGGGCAATGCGAGTCCGTTCTTCTGCCACTGCCTTTTCCGCCTCGGCGGCCTGTTCCCGCTCCAGATGTAAAGCACGCTCTTGCAGTAATCTCAGGTATTCACCTCGAATGCGCATCCGCCGACCCACATACCAGACGACAAAAACAATAAGTAAGGAGAAGATACTGTCACCGGCTGGTTCCGAGGTGATGAATTCCTCCACAGCCACAAGGGCCAGTGCCGCACCCAACCCGAAATGCCCCAACCGTCTGTTTTCGGTGTAACGGCCCAGACTATAGAGTGAGATCATCAATGCCGGCAGTGGCCCATACATAAACCCCGGGGCCATGGCCAGTGCCGAGACCACCAATACAGTTGCGTGTACTTGCAGCGGTTTTTGTCGGCGCCAGTACAAAACAATGGTTCCAACCAAAAACAGAATCATCGCGATAGCAAATGCTGTGCCTTCAAGATGCACTTCAGAATTGTCGTTCGCCCACGACATCCAACTACCGATCGTAATCAGCAGAACAACCAGGACAAGAACCGCATCTGAGATTCTTGGCCAGCGGGTAAACGGACCTCGAAGCGGTTGCCAGTCGAGGTCTGGTGGTGCCAGGTTTTCTGGTGTTGGCCTTTCTACCACATGGGTTTCCTCATACGTGCTGCGATTGTTCAACGCATTTTTTGAATCATCCACACACTGTAAAGGATTGCCTTCAAGACTGTCATCCGGCGACAGAACCATGCGCCCTCCTCCTTAAGTAGGAGATGCTCGGGTATCTCTCACCATATACGTCCAACTTTTGGAGGGGTAAGATTCATTCCACTGTACGATGTCCGAAACAGCATCATGACTTATCGTAGATCAGGTCCTGACAGTGGAGTTTTCACCATGAAATTACGTTATAAAATTGCCAATGGTTTACTGGGTACCCTGGTCCTTGGAGCGACCGTTCTTGCGTTGGTCATGAGCCACACCTCTGACTGTGTGCCATCACCGGTCCCGACCGGCGAGACAACCACCATGAAGGCGGTGGTCGCTACGTGTTACGGCTCGCCCGATGTTCTGCAATTTGCAGATATTGAAAAACCCGTGCCGGGAGACGACGAGATTTTGATTAAGGTGAAAGTGGCCTCGGTTAATCCACTGGACTATCACTTTATGACCGGAACACCTTACATTCTGAGATTGATGGCCGGTGTCGGGGCACCCGACGACCATCGCATCGGTTCAGATTTTTCGGGCACAGTGGAAGCCATTGGAAAAGACGTCACCAAATTTCAGGTAGGACAAGAAGTTTTTGGCGGTGGAAATGGCGCGTTTGCTGAATATCTGATCAAACACCAGGACACCACCGGCGCGGTGGTCAAACCGGGACCGGTTTCTCATGAACAGGCTGCATCCATACCCATAGCAGGCATCACTGCACTTCAGGCCGTGCGCGACCACGGAAAGATCAAACCGGGAGATAGAGTTCTGATCAATGGCGCTTCGGGTGGTGTCGGAACCCTCGCTGTGCAAATAGCGAAGCATTACGGCGCTGACGTTACCGGCGTCTGTAGCACCCGCAACGTGGAAATGGTTCGATCACTTGGTGCAGACCGCGTTATTGACTACAAAACGGACAACTATACGCAGGAACCCGAACAATACGATGTGATCCTCGATATGGTCGGAAATCATTCGATTTCGGATAACCGCAACGTTCTTAAACCTGAAGGGCGAATGGTTATGGTCGGTGGCCAGAAGGGTAACTGGATCGCACCCTTTCTAGGATCAATAAATTCCGCCATGATTGGGCCATTTATCGACCAGCAGATTGGTTCCATGCTGGCTGAATTCAACCCTGAGGACTTGACCATGCTGGCTGACTTGATTCAGTCTGGAGAACTGGAGGTTTTTATCGGCAGTCGCTTCCCACTGGCTGAAACGGCAGACGCCATGCGAATCTCGGGCAAACAGCGTGCCAGAGGCAAACTTATCATTGAAGTCATGGGGTCAGAGTAAAGGGACAGAGTAAACTCACGCGTCGAAGGTAAATTTTCCTTCGAATTGATGCGCCAATGTTAGGCATAAAAGCATCCTTAGATGCTTCAGAATGGGCTTCCTGACGCCAACTTGATTAAGCCTATGCCCAGACGACTTCGATTCTGCCCTGCCGGGTATCCAGTTCATGTAATCCAACGAGGCAACGACCGGCAAGCTAAGTTATGTGGTTTAGCCGATAAGCCATTGTGTCAATTTTGTGCCAAGTTATCTGGCTTTTAAACGATTTTACTGGCGTTTATTGGCACATATGGAATTGGACAAACACCGCAAGCGCAGACAATGAAAGTAGTGCGGTTTTACCGCAGGTAAAGAAGCGCTGCTAGAATGTCGTGGCGCGTGACTGATTTAAAATAATTACCTAAAACACCACTTCTTTTTGAAAATCCGCGTATCGGTGGTTCGATTCCGGACTCATAGTTAACACTTTCCCACCCGTAACAGACTATAACGTTTTGCGTTATATAACGTGATGCGTTATACTTGCTTTCATGATTAAAAGTTTTCGTAAAAAGGAAACCGAAAAAATCTGGCATGGGAAACGCTCAAGGCGATTGCCTCAGGATATGGAACAGATAGCCCGGCGCAAGCTTCGAATGATCAACAACGCCCGTTCACTCAATGACCTTCGTGTGCCGCCAGCAAATCGTCTCGAAGCGCTTCGCGGGAAACGTGCCGGACAGCACAGTGTACGGATTAATGACCAATGGAGAATCTGCTTCCGTTGGAGCGAAGGTGACGCTCTTAATGTGGAAATCGTTGATTACCACTGAATGAGGTATTAATAATGACGAAACTGACAAACATTCACCCCGGAGAGGTGCTTCTCGAGGAATTTCTGGTTCCCATGGGCCTCAGCCAGAATCGGATTGCCCGTGAAATGGGTGTACCGCCGAGGCGGATCAATGAAATTGTGCACGGAAAGCGGGCTGTAACGGCAGATACGGCACTCCGCCTTGCGCGATACTTTGGAATCTCAGAAGAGTTCTGGATGGGCCTGCAGGCAGACTACGATTTGGAGGAAGCAAGGAATAAATTGGGTAGCCGATTACAGCAAGAAGTACGCACTCACGCCGCATGAATGATAAGAATATTGGTTCCTGATTCGTAGTTCTTCGGGCACCATATTATTGTGCCTATTTATGTGCCTAACGAAATCCTGACTTAACATTATTGTTATTTATCATATGCTTATATCGGAGCACTCCGGATTGAAAATCCGTATTTAACATTTTTCATAATTCAAGTTTGTTTCGCAAGCTCAATGACTTATTGAGCCTTTGCAGCAAATCTTGAATCGCTACTGTGTCAGTTTTGTGCCTGGTTATCAGCAACGACCGGTTGAATCCGCAACCCGAAGGAGAACTCCAGAACAAATTGCTTCTAATGACCGACCGCGGCAAAAATAGGCCGGACGAACATCCGGCCCACTCTCATTCAGTTCTTCTTCACTGCCCATTCAAATAGGAATTAACCGCCGTTGCACGGCTGACAGCATGCGCCTTGAGTTCGCTGATAGCTTGCGTAAAATCGCTTGTGCTTTCAAGGAATGAATAACCTGACCTTTCTGCCTCGGCATAGGATTGCAGCAAAGCCGAGTAGTTGTCATATTTGGCCTGAATAGAACTGGTTTCGAAGGGGCCATTAATTACCTGGGTAACATATTCATTGTGTTTTGCGCGGTACGTGTCATCCGCATAGATTTTCTCGATGAGGGGCCATCCGCCCGTTTCGATATTCGAGAAATCCGACTGTAGTGCCCCACCCATTTTCCCTTCTTGCAAGGCTTCGTTGTGATCCCAGGGAACCCAATGGAGCAAGGAGTTCTCGGGATTATTGTACAGGTAGTAGTTCTGGGTCATTCTTCCGTAGCTATCCCAATTCTGAATCACCTGGTTTACTGCAAGGTAGTTCAGGTATGCATCGACATCGAAGACAGACTCCAAGCCTGCCCTCCAGGCTGCTGGGTCGCTGGCGTAGGTATCATCATGCAAGGCGGAAAACAGGGCCAGTATGTCGGACCAGTCCTCTTCATTCTCGTTGGTCTTTTTCTCAAAGGACTCTTCGTCAAATGAGTTTTCGACAAATGTTGCACCATCTACCTCGGGCTTGTAGAGATTGCCGTCATCACTGCAGAACTGAGTATCGAGCACCGTTCCATTGACTTCTTCGGCCAGTGTGTACAGTCCGAAATATTCAGGTCCGTTTCCATGATCGATATAGAGTGTGTAAAACGCGGCGTGTGACACTACGACACCCGCGTCTGCAAAAATATCGGATGCTACTTTCTCTCGCATCAGAGATTCATCGTCGTAGTTGTTTTTCAGGCTGAATTTCTTGAAACCATAAAAGCGCTGGTTATCGATTTGAGGGTAGTCGTCCTCAAACTCGTCAAAATCGAGCTTGAAAGACAGCTTCAAGATCCCTTGCTCCCAGCTGGATTGCAGGCTTGAGTTGCCCTTGAATCGGATTCCAACCCGGTACCACTGTTTTCCGTTGTAGAAGACCTCTGCGGGGACAAAGATTGGGTCTTCAGCATCAATCAAGCCCGGAGGAGAAGGCTGGCCAAATTCGCCATAGGTGCTTGCCATATCGTCCAGCATGCTTTGCCAGCGTTCAGGGGTGACGACAAAGTCCAGGCGCTTGACCTGACCGTCATCGAATACTTCGGCGTAATTCGGATCAGCTCTCTTGCTGTGTGTTTCATCGGTCCAGTCGTCTGTATCAAAACCAAGTTCTGTGTTTGCGTTGACGATGGGCAGGTCATCGATTTTCAATCCCACGATAACGTCGGACTCGCCGTCTGCCGAGCCGGCAAAGAACCGCTTGGTCTCGGGAACCAGTATCGGCAGGGGCTCGCCCATGCTATTCATCGATAGCAAGACTTCACCCTAGACAACTTCAATTGAACCCAGTTCGACGCCTTTGCTGTCCGTAATGTAAGTACTGGCTTCCGAATCGGAGATGTTGGCAATGACGGCCGTAGAGTCACCTTCAACTGGCACCGTGACCAGGATCCAGTTTCCGTCCAATTGCGCAACATTGTCTTCCCAGGCCCAAAAAAATCGCTCTATATCAATGGTCTCCCGCGACCATTCCAGTGTGGCTGACTGGTTGCTGTAAAACGTCAATATCGCGGGGTCTTGCTCGGATACCGAGGAAATGGGGGGGTGTATTCACAACCGATGCACTGACCGTCCGTAAACCGCAATACCTCTCCGGTCATGGTTCCGATGATCGATTCTGACTCCGTGTCTGGAACGAAATCTCCTGTGATCGTCAGCCATTCCGGTTCACCGACGGCGGAGAAGTGAAACGAAGTCATGAAGATCGTGTCTTCCTGTCTTTCCATGAGATAACCCCGGCCGGACTCCTGCGGATCCCACCACCAACCATCCTCAGGATAGATTGCCTGGGCAGTTGCCATGAAAGGGGCCAGCAGCAGCATGCAGGCCAATGACCCGACCCAGATGAATCGATTTTGGGAAGAAGTAAGATTTGTGCAGTTTCGTTTGATCATGATGCAGTCCAATAGGCGAGGTGGATCATTCAACAACACGCAGGCTAAGACTGAAAAATTTATGAAATATGTGGAAACTGTGAACTAACGAAAAGTTAATTGGGAAGTCATGGGGTCAGAGTAAAGTGCCAGAGAAAACTCGAAATCGTACGCTCCTGGCCGATAGCAAAAAAAAAGCAGTGCCAAAATACGTGCTTCACGTATAACTGCTTACTGGCCAGCACCGGAACTTAAACGCGGCTTGATTTCAAGGTCGCTAATAGCTGGGGCCGGCCAACTGAATGCATCGCTATGCTGCCGAGATAGAGACTATCGCCAAATTGATTAACGCTGGTTATGGTGCCGTAAGCCATAAAAGAACAAATCCCGCTGTCCTTTCCTGTCGCCCTTCAACCACCGTCTGTGTATCCGTCCATTACCGGTCTCGGTGACCAGCACATATTCATCAGCGGGTTCGAGGGCAACCCCGTTAGCGAAAAACAACCCGTCCAACTCGACCCTGGTTTTGGATGTGGCAGGGGCATAACTGATCAACCGGCCTGTGGCGCTGCCTTCAAGCATGTTATAAACAACGTTGATCCTATCGAACCGGGTCGAGGCTTCGGAAAACCAGATCGTGCCAACCGCAGCTATATCAAGATCGTCTGGAAACAGCATTTTCCGGCCAATGACACAAAAGGATCGGGTGTATTCCCTCCGAATGCCACGTTGATACTCGAAATGGAACTGTTTTGCACCAGGTAATTCGCGAGTATTCCGGAAAATCACCCTGGAATCATGGATCCTATTGAAAAAAGGGCGCCACGCGAGGATTGCGCGGCGCCCGGCCGTCGTCAGCATTCCAACAGATGCCGGTCGCTGACTGCGAGGAGACCGAATGTCATGGACGGGGGATGTCCATGCGAGTCTCTTTGGGTTCTTTTAAACTTGTTTAACCTCCACAATTATCCGGTAGCGTCAGGCGGGAAATAAAAATAGTCTGTGCTACAAAATGGCCTGCGTAATCCTGGTTTGGAATTATTTCCGCCTTGCCTGCATAGCAGGAGGAAAAAGTGAATATTCCCGTTCCCCAGGGATAGTGATTAACCAACAGGGGATCGAAATCGGGACCGTAAATTCCGCCATCGGTTATTTCAAAATCAGTCTCTATGACGTTACCGTTCACCGTTCCAGCTCCAATGATCCACGTCTGATTGCCCTGTGTGTCATAGGTGTAAAAGCTGACGACAACAATACCGTCTTTGGCGACATCAATCATGAAACCCTCGCCACTGCGTGCAGAGTCATACCAGGTGCCGCTGATACCGCTGGTGACGACGAAATCTGATTCGATCGATTCCTGCAGGTACAGCATCATATCGATCATGTCCTGTGAGTTGGGTGTACCGATGGCTGAGCGGTTCATGATGGTATCGGGCACACCCCAACGGGCCTTGTGTACAAACTCGCTGTATTTACCATCCTGTTTCAGGTAGGCGAGCATACCGCCCTCCGGGTGGCCGCCGTTATTACCCTGAAAGTCCACCGCAGGATCACCATGACAGGCCAGGCAATTCTGATCATAATAGGTCTTACCGGCATGTGCATTTGCACCCGGGTGGATGTTGTACCAGACGGGATCCGCGTGGTAATCAATACCAAAAAAGTAGAACCTGGGATCGGAATCACCATAATTGACAAACGCCACTATGCAATCGATCTGTTCCTGTGTCGGCAATTTGTCGCCGGCATTGGCACCGGTTGTGGAGAAATCCGGATGCTGGTTTCCCAGGGTATATCCTGTCGCATGGGCCACAGGGTCTACACTCAGTTCAACCCAACTGCCGGAACCGTCTTCATAGGTCCGGCCAATGCCGGCGTGCCTTACCTCATCGGCCCTGATGTGGTAGTAGTCTCCCATACCCGGCGCGATATCGCGGGACCTAGTATCACTGTCACCGAAACCGGCGTTAGGGCGTTCCGCGGTGCGCGTTCGGCGCACATAACCACCGCGTTTGCCGAGGCGATCCCATCCATGACAGGATTTGCAACGGACATAGTCCTTGTACGATTCACCCGCAGGCAGACCGCTGCCGCCGCCATCCGTACTGGTCCAGTCATCATAGGCCAGAGCACCCAGCGCTATGCAGGGGGTCGTATCATCATCCCTGGCCCAACCACTGGCGCTCCATGCCAGGCACCAGAGCGTTGTTATCAGAATCCCGATCACTAATTTCAGTGTCTCCTTCATGGCTCTGCTCCTAATATGCCCTCGTGCCGTTGTACCTACCGGGGAGGCGCAGACGTCATCCTAACGATCTACTTTTCGATCCTATCGTGTCCCTGTCTTGCAAATCTCCTCGCTACCAGGGTTTAAGGCCCACGGAAATCCACCTGATCTATCCAGGTGCCCGGTCTTGTTTCCGTCTCTCAAGCAACTCCCGGGTACCTCAAAAAGTTGCTTTTGATAATTCTGCATTTCAAAATATCACACCAATTCTTACAGCAAGCTGAAGAGCTTCTTAAGCTTCCGGTAAGGTTCGCTCAAAATTATCTCTTTCCTTAACACAAGCTTAAGAAGCTCTTCATCTTCCGTTAATCTAACATTTAATATAGTGATATCGATCCCGTCCAGACACAGCTGTCATAAGTCGACAAGATCAAGCACAGAGTTAATCCGCGAAGGGGTCCCGCGTAATTCTCGATTGCGCGGAATATGCGAAGGAGAAAACTTATGAGAAGCAAGGCGTGGTCTGCGCTGTGCGCGACACTTATTATTTTCTTTATACCGCCAGTTTTGGCTGACAACACCGGGTTCGAATGTACAGGGCCAAATGGCCCTCAATATCTCAACCCGGACTCCGGACTCCATACGGCTGATTTGATCGACGTCAAGGGCAAGGACGTAGGAGTTGTCGAGGTTTACAACACAACGGATGAGCTGAGGTTCATCCTGAAACCCACCGATGATGAAAGACTCAAAGAGATCTGGCTGTGGACCGGTTCGGATATTTCGGCCATGCCCCGCAAGAGCGATGGAGACCCGGATCTTCAAAAGTTCCCATTTCAAAGGGTACCCAAAAAACTTGCAAATGGTGAAGAGTATGTAATACCTCTCAACCTGATTGAACAACTGGATTTCAAGTGGAAAGGCACGTCGCACAAATGGTGGTTTTTACTGGGTGGCAAAACCGGGACGAAGGAATTCATGGCCCAAGGACCCTGTGTTCTTCTTGATACAAAAAAGGGTGGTTTTACTTTTCATCCTAAAAGAATACACCACCCGGACCGCGGTCAGTTTATTGATGCGACTGTTATGGGTCTGACATTTGACGGACCGACACAGAAGGGTGTCACAGGCTACGACGAGGATGGCATTGAAAGCATTAAGGGCGGGTTTCCCTATTTTCCCGGTGAGAATATAGATTTCTCCATCGGTGATGTCGCAATGGGCGAAGCGCTGGCTTCAAAGAAAGTATCGCCACTCGATCTGTTCAGCGGCGCCGATATCAACGACCCGAGGGTCATCGGTGTGGCACGAACACTGCAAACACTCGATGAAGACTCCGGCTGCCGAGCAAAAGGACGGCAAGATCATCATCCTTACCGAAGCCGAAGAATGTTTCGAATACGTGGTAGATGAGGAACTTGGTGACGCACCCGTCGACTGGGGTGATGCCGAACTGATCGATGGCTTACTCGATCGATACGGTTGATTACTGTAACGACACAGCCAGCACACTTTTGGCAGTGGTCGCAGCCGACGAAGCCCAGGGCAACCTGGAAGCCGGTCTTAACGCCAGTGGCATTTTCCGCAAGAATGTCTCCAAGACCGAGGATTGGGGCGAAACCAAGCAGAAGCTGGAAGTCATGCCGGTTTATTTCCCCGGTCTGCGTTCCAACGGTGACCCGTCACTGTGCGTCGACGTCGATGGCGACAAGCTTTACGACGAAGGTGAAGATACGGTCGGCGTACCCTACGAGGAATGGCGCCTTAATGGCGATCCGATTGCCGAAGAATGCGATCCCCGCCTCTTTGAAGATCCCGAGGCCTGCCAGGTCACTCTTATCGAGTGCCGCGAGTTAGCCAAGCCGCTGCTCGTGACCTACATGGCCAAGGTGGATATCTATGACGACCAGGTCAAAGAAGAGTTCTGGCCCGATCGTTTTTCCTGGGATCTGTTTACCGCGGTTTCCCGCGACGACGGCACCACCTGGAAACGTAAGAACATATCGCGTATGGCAGATATGTCGTCCTTCGAACTGAAGTCGACCGGCGAGCCCTTCCCGGGTACCGTCGGTTCCCCGTACCTGAAGGTCAACGATCACAAGATTCTGACGGTCTGGGAGAGCAAGTTCTGCAAGAGCGGCAATCCGCGTTATTCCATCGATCTATGTGATGACCCGGCTACTGAGGAGGTCGAAGCCGATGACCCGCTGACTGAAGAGAATGAATGTGCTATCTACTGCAGCGGCAATCCCGACAATGATACCGAAGTCTGCGAGCCCGACTATCCCGGTGACGATGACTATTATGTCACCGACATCTGGGGCGTACGTGGCAGCCAGGATTCGGTCGATTATGACGAGGTCGACGACGTGGCCGAACTGGGCATTGGCGAAATCCCCTACAGCTGCCTGTGGGCAGCGCGTGGCGTGATCGCCAGCCAGAAGGACCTCGATGAACGGCACCTTTGCATCGATGAACGTGGAAGACGACCTAACGACAGACGTTACTCAATGCACTGCAGAAAATGAACCATTTGAATGTTGTACAGGTGTGTGATCCGAATGCGACTGTAAACGCCTGTGATGAATCCGCTGCGGTAGTACTGGGCGATATCATCTGGTTCAAACCCGAGCGACTAACCTCGGGGCGGCGTGATGTCTACATCCCGATGCTCGGCTCGGCCCGCGGCGCGGGTTTTGCCATCGCCTGGCAGGAAGACCCCAGTGGTCTGCGGCCCGGCAAGGGCAAGGGCCCCGGCGAAGGCTGGAGCGGCGCCATCACCAACCACAAGTCCGATATGTGGTACAGCTTCATCTCCTACGATGACTTCAACATCGTAGACGAGAACTTTGTACCCGGTGGTCCGGGTGGCGGCGACGATGCCGATCCGGACGGTGAGCAGGGATCTGCCGACGACAAGCCCGGACTGGGCCGACCCAAGGCGCTGGTACCCTTCAGCCTGCCCGTGCGCATCACCGACAACGACATGGTCAATACCCACACGCTCAAGGTAGAGCCGAAGTCGTTTGACTGCCCGGAATTCCCGGACAGCACCGGTGAAAACGAAGCGATCTGCTTCCCCGAGGTAGTGGATGGCTCATTCGTGCCGATCGATCCCGAGGAGATAGCCAGCGAGTTCTGCGGTCATCCCGATGCCGATCCGGCCACCTGTTGTGATCCCGATAACCACGAGGGCGACCCCAATTGTGAGGACCTGAAGGGTCTGTTTGGCAACGCCAACGGCACCAAGCGCTACGCCTACCTGGCACGTTCGATCGACGAGATCGACAATGCCACAGGCCTGTACGTGGCCGGCGGCGATGGCATACCCGACTACCAGTACTATGAAGCCCGCGGTGGCACGCTGGACCTGTGTGACGTGACAGAGGAGAACTCTTTCTTTGACATGATGCCTGGTACCTCGGACCACGAGCGCTGGTTTGGTTTCACTAACACAAACGGTGTAGACAAGCTGGTATGTGTATCTTCCGACGGCCGTCTGCTGGACGGTGACGTCTATGCCTCACGTCCGATGCTGCAACTGCAGCCTTACACCAAGAGCGACGGCACCAAGAGTGCCTGGGCGTTGTTGGCTTACGAGGAGTCCAAAGGTCTGGGCCACTCACTGGCAGCGGAAGCGCACCTGGACACCGATAACCCCGTGGACGAGATCGTCGGTGATCAAACGGATGATAAGGGCCAGGAGAAACCGATCAAGCAAGACATCGGCAAGAACATGATGTATCACTCGTTCGATTTTGCCCAGCCCGACCTGGTGTCCCCGGGTCACATCGCCAACCTGCCGGCCTTGTGTGGTGGACTTTATCCCACCTTCTGCGACGACAAGAAGACACCGGACATAATCGAAACCAACGAGGAAAACCCGACCTGTACCTGCGAGGCAGGTCAGCCGGTTCCGCTGTACTTCGACTACCTGGTCGATACGGATGGCGATCCTGATACAGCAGATGAGTGGATACCGGACGATACCAAGTTCCTGCAGTATCGCTACGAGATTGCACGCAGGGCGCGTTTCCTGATGCAATCGCCGGGCAAGATGGGCTCCACCAAAACACTGGGCGCGCTCATCTACAAGCAGGGTCAGGAGGGGCAAGGCCGGCCGGCCGATGCCTACATCCGACGCTTCGTCAAATCCGGTACGGGTAACCCGTACGCGTTCGATAATATGGTATGTACCACCTATCTGGATGAGACGTTTACCTTGCCGGCCTGCCCGAACGGTGCCGGTGACAAACCCAGCGCGGTTGGTTACAACTGCAACGTATGGGGTGAAGCTTCCGGCGACCGGTTGTGTGGTGGGGTCTTCACCGATCCCAACGACGGCTACACACGTCGCGACCACATCAATATGACCAGTGCCAATGTCGATCTGGCGGTGGGAGTTGGACCGGAGGACGATACACCGGATGACCTCACGGACGACGTTTATAACCGGAACAAGGTCCTGTTATGGTCGCAGCATGTTGAGAATCTCGGTGATGAGTCCTACGGACTGGTCCATGAAGACGGGACCGCGTGTGACGTGCTCAATGGCGAAGTCTGCCCCGGCATGTACTCCAACGTCCGTAGCCATCGTGGCTTTATTCGTGGAGATTTCTTCGCCGTAGCCTACGCCCTGTCACCCAACTGGGCAGCCGGGCGCAACGGCAACGACCGCTACAACTTCTACGTCAGGAAGTCCTTCGACGGCGGCCAGACCTGGACCACGAATCCAGCTGGAGATGGCGTCTATGTCTGTCCCGAGTTCAGAACAGATCCGTATAGCCCGGACCCGGATGGCTCCGGCAACATGCCTCCCGAGGTCTTTGACGAGACATGTGGAACGTACGATGCTGACGCTGTGCCCGATGGCGAGTTACCGCCGGCACCGGTCGGAATCGCAATGACCCATTATCTCGACCCCATGGTTGCCACGACCGACGGCGTACCCGCCCAGTTCATCGGGGCAGGAGTGTTCGAACCAGCACGCAACGTCTCCGAGATCAAGAGTAACAAGGAGTCTTCGGGTGATCCGCGGATGGGCACTACTCCGCCCACTTACCCGCTCGACGGCACATCTCCGACAATGGCGAAACTCTGTCCGAATGGAGTATGTGTTTACACCGAGGATACCTACGTCAACAACATGTTCTTCGTCGCCTGGGGCACCGTGGACAACGAAAAGTCCACCGGTTCCTCCGGTGTCAAGGCAGAGTCGGGGCCGCTGGATATCTACTACACACGGACCGAGGACTACGGCGACAATTACGTCAAGATCCCGTGGGTGGTCGGTGGCGAGAATAGTAACGCGGGCTACGGTGAGACGGACTGGCGCTTTGACTACGTGGCCAAGGGTGATCCCGAGGAGCAGGGCGAATGCCAACTCCGCGCGACCTCCGATGGTTCCAAAGCCTACGTGATCTGGCACTCGACGATCAGTGACCCGGAAGACCCGGACGTAGAGTACACGCGTTACTACCCGTGGAAGCCGTCGGGTTCTACGGAGAATGACCTGTGGTTCCGTCGTTTGATCTTCTGGCCGGATGAGGCTGCGACTCCTACTCCGTAGCCAGGTTTGCTACAACCCAACCTGCCGGGGGCATTCCGCCCCCGGCGACAAGGAGGTCAAAAAGCTAGAAACCGGGGCCGAATCCCTCGGCCCCGGGTGCCGCTGGTAACTACGACCTGCCGATCCTGGGGTATACCGAGCGGCGTGACGCCGATGGCGCCAAAATTTATCCATTCAAGCCCGTGACCGCAGACTGGTATGTCAAGAAAAAGAAATCCGACTATGACGAGGTGATCATCGTACCGGAGGTCAAGGCAGCGGATGGTGATGGAACCGTGACACTCGCGGAAATGCAAAAAGTCTATCGCAAGGCCGTTCTGAAAACTGCCGACATGAATTTCAGCATCAGCCACTCTGTCGTGCTGCCATCACAGGCTTTTACCTGCAACGATTGCCATGGTGGAAAGGCATGGGTTCCCGACTGGAACCAGCTTGGCTATGACAAGGATCCACGCGGGTGGAAGAAGGGTGGCAAGAAAGGTGGCAAGAAGTCCAAATAGCCAGCAGGCAACTACTGGTGATATTAGCCTCGCTAATTTAGCTAGCCAGACGAAGGGCCTGTGGTGTTTTCACAGGCCCTTTCTCAACGCGGATTCCGGTCACCTGGATATTCGATTTGCTAGGAGTAATGCACCGCCAATCAGACAGTTTCAACCGTCTCATCAGTCCAGGCAACCCTGTGGTTTTTTGGGCAGGTAATTGCAAGCAATCGCCTGGGCCCAATTCAGTCTGCCGGCCATCCCTGAACTCCAACCTTGCTGCACCCTTTAACAAGATTACGAACTCGTTGGTGTCCTGGTCATACCAGTCTCCTTCGCGTGTACTATGCCTTCTCGAGATAATTCGCTGGATCTTAACCGAGCCTGTATTGACCAGGGTTTCGAAAAGTTCCTCGGGAAGATGACCGGGGATGTCGGTGAACAGGTTTTTCATTGATTCACCTGACACACCTGATCGCATCCTTCAGGCTGGCAGCATTAATGACGCAATTTCTCTGCTCCAGCCTCTGGTTCCGCAGGTCGACATTTTCCGATGTGAGCTGATTATATTGGTTCACCGTTTTTTCGTAGTCACTCATAATCGCATCGTATTGCGAACCGCAGATATAACCCCTTTCTGATTCGCAGCCCTGCCCATCCAGACAAACAGCATCATCAGCTACGCATTTTGCGGAAACGGGGCAAACGGTGTCACCCTCTTCCAGGCAAGCTGCCTTGGTCGCATCCGGACAGGAAAAATCACCCCGGGCGCTGGCCGACACCAGTGAAAATACCAATAAAAACAGGATGGTCTTCATGGTCAGTACCTCGATCCCTATTTCGGGTGCACTGCGTGCGTCCTGATTCGCTCCCGGCGAATCAGTCCGCCCCTGGGCACCATCCATTCTACCGCTCAGCGCTTCTTTGCCTGCGACAAAACCGCACTTCGCTAACGTTATCAGTGAACCTCTTTAGCCGATAGGATGCCGGGTCCGCGCAGCAGGGTCAGGCAGTTGAGCTGCAGCGCAAGATCCAGCGCATCGCGGTAATCCTGGCGGCCATAGGCGTCATGCCACAAGGTATAGTTGTACATGCCTGGCAGGTTTGGATTCAGCCTCAGCCCTCTCTTCGCCAGTTCACAGCCGCGGGCCCAGTCTCCCGAGTAGGCAATCAGCAGGCCCATGAACGCAGCCGTCGCGGCATCCAGCGGGTTGAGGGAAACAGCCCGCTCCGCCGCTTTTCGGGCCGCGGCGAATTCGCGCCGGAAACAGCGTCGACGAGTTGCACCGCCAGGCGGACCCGAGTGCCAGCCTGTCATAGGCTTCCGTCCATGACGTAGCGCGCACTCCCGGACCTGCCTGCGGATAGCCACATCCAATGCGTCGCCACCGCGCAGCTCGCGCTGGTCAAACCACACCTCGATTCCCGCAGCGCGCAACGCGTCATGGATCCGCCGAGCGGTATCCCCATCCTGCGATGCATAACTCAGGAATACGGCTTGATCGGGACTATTCATACAGAAGCGGAATATACGCGATATATCCTGCCTTTACGATACCAAGCGCGCCCGGCCGGTAAGCAGCATCGGACGCCGAACCTCAGTTGTGTGCTTTACTACAGGCTCCGGATTGATCTTCAGGACTTTCAAGGGAACCAGATTTACTGGAAACATGATTGGCATCCGCAACCCCCAATTGCGCTCAATAAAAACTCCACGAAAGAGTTTCTCTCCGGCCGCTACTGGCCGAGTTCGACTGTGACTTCAACCGGTCATTACGCATCTTGCGGGATTGATCTGGGTTTCGCTACGAATGATGAGGAAAATGAAGCATAAGACCAATGATTTAGTGTTTCAGCACTCCATCTTCATTTGGATCGCGATTGCTACGGTAGCGATTCTACTGGTCCCTTTTGCCGCTATGCAGTTTACAAATGAAGTTAGTTGGAGTCTGATGGATTTCGTTGTCATGGGGGCTCTGCTTTTTGGTATGGCCAGCCTTTTTGTATTGGCAGCAAGAAAAACCTCTCGCCGCAGTCGCGTGCTTCTCGGAATGGTCTTTTTAGCAGTATTTGTTTACATATGGGCAGAACTCGCTGTGGGAGTATTCACGAATCTTGGAAGTTGATGTCTGCTCGAAGTCGGTCTCCAAAGGATGCTAGAGTAACAACGCGCCCATAGGAGACGTTCGAGAGAATTGTGACTTTAAGCGACACAACACCGGTATTTCGGATTTTTGATGAGAACAGGGCCAAGGAGTTCTATATCGGCTTTCTTGGTTTCACTGTCGAATGGGAGCATCGATTTGAAGATGGCTTGCCCCTATATTTCGAGGTCTCCCGTGATGATGTGACGATTCATCTCACTGAACATCATGGCGACTGCTGTCCCGGTGCTACCGTACGAATCATGACGGACAACCTCGCCGGGTTTCACGAAGAGTTGAGCGAGAGAGATTACGGTTTCGCACGACCTCAGGTCGACGACACTCCGTGGGGCTCGAAAGAGATGTCTGTCACGGACCCATTCGGTAATCGCTTAACTTTCGTTGCATCTGATAACGGCTGAGGGAGAGACTCCAACTGGTTATAGCTGAGTTCGACTCGAAGCAGAGCTTGTAGCATTTCTATAAAGAAAATTTCTAACAGCCAATCAGGAAGTTGCCTCAGCTTTTTGAGTGCTAACGCAAAAGAACAAGGCCTTTGTCGTTATCGCCTGCGCCAATATGATGCGTTTACCGAATGCGTCTAATGCATTCCAGGTGTCAGTGGACACAGCGGACAGAAACTCCACGCTCGCTGGGTCTAGCGTCTCCGGATCCCCGGCAACATGAGCGCGTTTTTCTATTTCTCCCAGGACGCAGACCCTTTGTTCCTCGGTCACGGATTCGCCCAGACGGTCAATAGCAGCCTGGATCTCATCAAGGGTCAGTGGGCCTGTGGCATTGACATCAAGGTATGGCTGCAAAACCGGACGGTTCTCCATTACCACGAAGATGAACTCACGCATTTTCTCCAGGTCTTCAGAAACTTCGCCCTCATAAAAGGTGATGGCAACGGCTTCAAGCGGTGCCTCGGAAAACCCAATCGCCTGACCTGCAATTTCGGTTGCCAGGGCCTCCAATTCTGATTGAGTTGCCCGATAGCGCGCTGAGTTAGCCACATTTATCACAATAGAATCTCCGCCAACCAGCCAGGCAGTCGTCTCGCCAGATACCTGCTGGCTTATCGATTCCGCCAATGGTTTAAGATCTTTGGGCCAGAAATCGCAAGCACTAACCAGAATCGCTACCAGAAACATTAACTTGATAGAAAGAAATCGCATTTTTTAAACCACCAACCTGACAGGCGTGTACCGAGGCAGTTATCTCCCATGCAGGCGCTTTTTGCAACACGCCTTCTTTTACTCAAAGATAGCAGTGTGTTGCGTTGACCGGTTGAATCCGCAGCACTGCAAGGCAGACATAGAGTTTCGATAATTTAATATAACTTGTACAAAAAAACCGGTAATGTACAAATAATTTGATCTGCAAACGAGTTAAGGCTTGATATATCGATACAAATCCTATACGATTGTTCCTCAACTTAAGGAATATCCTATTATGATTTTAAAATCAAAGTTAAATATTTTTGGATTCACTGTCGCCATTACCGCAGCACTATTACTGGCAACCACTGCGATTGCCGGTCACCATAAAGCGGAGAAAAAAGACATCGTGGATACCGCGGTCGCCAATGGCAACTTCAACACACTCGCTGCTGCTCTGGAAGCCGGTGGTCTGATAGAAACTCTGAAATCAGATGGTCCTTTCACGGTCTTCGCTCCTACTGATGAAGCCTTTGCAAAATTGCCGGACGGTACGGTTGAAATGCTGCTTCTGCCAGAAAATAAGGACAAACTGGTTGCGATCCTGACCTACCACGTTGTTTCAGGTGAGGTAAGCGCTGCCGAGGTCGTTATGCTGGATTCCGCGTCGACAGTAAATGGCTCTGATGTTCAAATCACCGTTCTTGATGGCAACGTCTCGATTAACGACTCGCGTGTAGTGATGACCGATATTTACGCAAGTAATGGCGTGATACACGTAGTCGATACGGTTATTTTACCTAACTGATTGACTGCCAATTGCTACCCCGAGCATACGTGATGCGACGTGTGCAAAAACGGCCGGTTTCAGGTGCAACACCTGAAACCGGTTTGGTTTAGGGAAATGGGGCCAGAGAAATGGGACCGGGTACATATATGAACAAAAAGCCGGCAAGAGCACCTTTAAGAACCGCAGTGATTCGAGTCGGCATCATGCTGCTGCTGCTCAGTTCACTATATTTGATCTGTGGTTTGTTGGGTTGGGTTCCGTTGGAATTGGAAGTTATCGCCTGGAACAACATTCGCATCGTATCCGGAGTGGCCATTTCAGGGTGCCTGATGGCAGCCATTGGATTTGGAGATGAATAATTCAAGTAACACAAAGAGAGGATTAGAAAATGTTTAAAAGAGCTGACCTGTTTTTTTTGCTGGCGGTCTTGATTTCGTTTTTTGTGTCGGGATACCTGTGGTTTAACGGCCAAAGAATGGAAGGTCTTTTCACGGCCATTTGGGTTCCTTCGATACTGGGTATCGGGATTTACTTCAAGTTAATGAGCTCGGAGGCGCGAAACAAATGACAGACATGAACATTTTGTTTTTCGGTATTATTGTATTTGCATTAATGCTTGTCGGTATAATTTTGACGGTAGTCGAATTTCGTCGAATTTCACCTGACAACCCAGCCAGGCGTGATTCAAAAACTTCCCGCCCCAAATCTGAATCGTTTTAATACGGTACCGATTAAGCCGGCGCCAATAAATGGAATAATGAAAGATGATCGGCTATTGTTTCAGCCTGACAATCGTAACGAGCATAGCACTAGTGACTATCAGTCTCGATTCAAACCTCCAGGCATGGCGGGCGGTCAACGACGGTGTCATGGGTGGAGTTTCCATGGGGCGCATGGTTAAAGCGGAAGACACGCTGCGTTTTGAAGGCGAATTATCGCTGGAGAATAACGGAGGTTTTGCATCGGTCCGTCGCCAGGTAGATCAGGACTTGTCCCGGGCAACGATGGTACGCATCCAGGTGCGCGGCGACGGTCGAAAATACCAGTTCCGAATTCGCCATGACGGACGTTTTGACGGTGTCTCCTGGCGGGCTGAATTCATCAGTAGCCGTGATTGGCAGACGCTGGACTTACCACTCGACGAGTTCATACCGGTTTTTCGTGGGCGTCGTGTGCCAAGTGCCGGGCCGGTAGACCCCTCCAGTATTCGACAGGTAGGATTTTTGCTGGCTGACAAGCAACCCGGGTTGTTTGCGCTGGACATCCGGTCGATCGAGTTTGTGTCAACCGAAGACCCTGGCTCGAGGCACTGAAAGCATGAATTTCTGCAACTCGTGTGGTGGCCGGTTGGGGCATCGACCCCAACACGGTCACTGGCACAGGCACCAAGCAATGAGCAGACCATGGCAACAGCGATTGTGTATTTCATTTGAAATCCCTTATGTGTTCTGATAGCCGGCAGCCATTATTCGACCGGCTGCTGCAATGCCACTGAGAAAAGCCCCTTCGACTCGTGAACCGTGACACCAATCTCCCGCAATCGCCAGGTTTTTTTGGCCAAGCCAGATGGCGCCGCAATTCAGCGGTTGTCGGGCCAGCGCATAACGCCAGCGATGGGTAACGGCTGATTCCACTGCAAAGGATTGCGCCAGCGGTAGTTCGCGCACTGCCCCAAGCAGCAGGTCCCGCACTTCATCCGCAGGCCTTTCCAGGTGCATTGAAGACCATTTTGGGCTGGCATGAAGCACCCAGGCATTGGCTTTCGGGCGTTCCGGTCGCGAAATCTGGCTGGACACCCAGCTGAGCGGCCCATGGTTGACAAAGGCAGCATCATGGTCTGCGAAAAGGGGCTTATCCAAAACGAGCATAAGCGCCCAGCATGGCATCATTTCTACGCCACCGATCAATTCGTCGACTTCAGGGTCGGCGAGCAATGTGCGTGCCTGCCCAGGCGGCGTGGTAACAACCAGCGCATCACACTCAAGGATTTGACCTTCATCAGTGGTCAGAATCCATCCGCTTTCCGTCCGTTTCAGCTTACGCACCGCCCAGTTGAAGCGGCAGTCCGCCAGTTCCTTCGCCAGCTCGCGACATATGGCGTTCATTCCCGGTATGGCCACGAATCGTTCGGCTATTTGGCTTGTTTTGCTGCCATTGCGGTCACCAATGGTTGCGATCCGGGCATCCCATGCAGCCACCAGTCCGCGTTCCTGCCAGGCCATCACATGCCGTAAAAAACGGGGGTCACGTGCAGTGAAATATTGTGCGCCATGATCAAAACGCAGGCCTGCATTTCTTCGCGTGCTCATGCGGCCGCCCGCGCCACGGGCTTTGTCAACCACAACGACATCATGACCCTGGTCGGACAGGTTGCGCGCTGCGGTCAGCCCGGTCATACCGGCTCCCACCACGCAGATACGCAGGCGCTTGCCGCCCGCCGGTGATGAGACAATACGGGCATAGCGGTTCATATCAAGCCGCTTTGCATGACGCGCAAGAGAGCGTTGTCGGACCTTGCCAAACACCGGGCCGGGCGGGAAAGCCCGGTCGAACTGGCCCAAACACCACAACAGGCCGCCATAACTATTCGGGTCACTACCATCCAGCGCGAATCGATGATTGAGGTCGATCATCAGTTTCAATGCACGCCTGGCACTGTGTGTCCAGGGCAGAATGGCTTTACCCCATGTCATGCGCAGGTTGTTATGCAGTTCGCCGTGCCGCATGAGTGAGCGCTGGGCCAGGTCCCATATAGGGTTGCCGGTTCTTGCCCTGGCCAGGGTTTCCCAGTCAAAGGTCATTTGGCGAGGATCCGCCTCATGATTCAGCAAAGACTCACTGGCCCAGGGAGGCAGGGCATCCAGGGTTTCAAGCTCGTTGCTGTGAAAACAAAAGTGGTGTGAGAGTTCGCGCCAGACCAGCAGTTCATCGAGGAATTTGTGCGCACCTTCCCCCCCTTTCCTGCTTGCATCACCAGCGATAGTAAAGACCGAAACGCACCCGTAATGCAGGTAAGGTGACATGCGGCTGACCGCTTCCGGCAAGGTTGAATCATCACGCAGCTGATGGTACTTGGCGAGACCGGTGTTCAAGAATGTTTTCCAGCGATGATAGCCAGCCTTCGAACCGCCCACCGTTTCAGGCAGGGCGGGTATTGAGTGATCAATCCGGCATTGGGCAATGGCATCAGAAAGGGGTGTAGAGAGATCGAAGGGTTCAAAGCCCGGTGAGCCGAGAAATGGCTCGGGCCATTGGGCTGAATCCTGCCAACCCCGCTCAACCCTGTGTCTTAATTCTTCACCATTGGTTTTTCGAAACTGGAAGGCCCGTGTTGGCCGCTGAGTGGACAGCGACATTGGTAAAATGCAGCTCGCATCCACTAACACCAGCGTGAGTTCAGCGTTGGCGGCCACGTGCTGCTGATACCACTGATTGAATGGCGGTACCGGGTACAGTTCGCTGACGGTCACCGCACTGCGTGCCATCAGTGCACGGATGGGACCCGGTTTGACAGGGTCATCGGGCAAGTGGACGACAAGTCGTTGCCCGTGCTTGGCCAGTGCATCGGAAAAATCGCGGGCCGCTTCGAGAATAAAGCGATGGTGGCGGTCGGCATTGTAGCGGTGCCTGCCACCCAAGCCCTGGTAAACCAGCAATGGCAGGTCCAGCTTCAGCGCGATTGCCGCCGCTGTCTGAAGTGCCGGGTTTTCATCTGCTCGCAGCGCATGATGTGCCCAGTAGAGGACAAATTCACCCGGGCCATCAATCTCCGGGCGCCCATGCACGACGCAACGCTCGCTGAGGTGGGCTGGCAGATTGGATATGTTCACGGCTTCACGTCACCCCGGCTCAGGGTTTCAAGAAATTGCTCTGATTGCTGTACGATGGCTTCAATTTCGGCTTCGGGCTTGTTGAAAAGATTTCGGTAGGCCAGCCCCATTCTCGGGTTGGATCTGAGCTGTTTCTCCTTGCTGATCAGGAAATTCCAGTAAAGGAAGTTGAACGGACATGCGCCCTCGCCGAGTTTCTTGCCCGGGCTGAAGCGGCAGCCTGAGCAATAGTCAGACATACGGTTAATATAGGCGCCCGATGCGGAATAAGGCTTGGATGCCAGTAAGCCACCATCGGCAAACAGTGCCATTCCATGCGTATTGGGTAGCTCGACCCACTCGAACGCATCCACGTACACCTGCAAATACCATTCCTCGACCTCGGCCGGCGCCAGGCTGGTCAACAAGGCAAAATTACCGGTGATCATCAGGCGCTGAATATGATGTGCATAAGCATGGCGACGGGTTGTCTCAATGGTCTGGCGCAGGCAGTTCATGTCGGTTTCGGCCGTCCAGAAAAAATCCGGTAGCGGCCGCTTAGCCTCGAGAAAGTTGCTGCGTTCGTAACCCGGCATTTGCAACCAGTAGAACCCACGTATGTATTCGCGCCAGCCGATCACCTGTCTTACAAAGCCCTCGACCGCGGCAAGCGGGGCCGCCTCATCTTCGAAGGCCTGCAGGGCCGCTTCGCAAACCTCGCGCGGGTCCAGTAAACCGATATTCATATAGGGGGAGAGCAGGGCATGGAAAAGGAAATCCTCACCGCTTTTCATGGCATCCTGGTAATCACCAAAGTCAGGCAGGCACTCCGTGATGAAATGGGTCAATGCCCGCTGTGCATCCTCTCGCCTGGTGGCCCAGGCAAATGGTTCAATGTCTCCAAAATGATCATCAAAGTGTGTTTTTACCAGTTGCATGACATCCCGCGTAATCTCATCGGTTTCGAACCGTAGCCGCCCGGGGTAGGTCATACCGCGGGGCAGTGACTTGCGGTTTTGCCTGTCATAATTCCATTGGCCGCCGACCGGCTTGTCACCGTCCATTAACCAGCCGGTTTTACGTCGCATGGTGCGGTAAAAATATTCCATGCGCAGGCTTTTGCGGCCTTCTGCCCATTGCGCGAAATCAGCCAATGAACACAGGAAGCGTTTGTCGTCGCGAATCTCAACGGGTATGTCGAGATCTTTTTGCCAGCTCTGCATCATCTCGCGGACCCGCCATTCCCCCGGCTCTGTCACCACCAGTTGATCACACGGGTGGCGCTGCAATGCCCGTTTGATTTCGCCACTGAATGAGCCCGTATTGGTGTCGCTGTCCATGCGAACATAGTCGACCTGAACACCGTCTTTTTTCAGTTCATCGGCGAAATGTCGCATCGCCGAGAGGACCAGGACCAATTTCTGTTGGTGGTGGCGGACATAGGTAGCCTCCTCATTGACCTCTACCATCAACACCCGGTCAGCCTGCTTATCGATATCCGACAGCGTCGCGATCGACGTGCTCAGCTGGTCTCCCAGGATAAGGCGCAATGTGCTCACGCGATTACGGTTACCAATGGCCTGTGCCCGGTTCACCCTTGAATGGCCCGACGATGTCATCTGTAATCCATCCGCCGTAAAAGCCACCGGGTTGCGCACGCACCTGTTGTCCATCAACAGTGCAAGACACGCGGGCCGGATAGAATGATACGAAGTTCGCGATCCGGATATACTGAGGCCTCGGTTTCGGGTAGCTCCAGGCAACGGGCAGGGATGGATCTGATCTTAAACACCAGTACCTGGCCAGCCCTTTCCATTCACAGTAAGACCCACCCTCGATTGTCTCCAGCAGGTTCCAGTCGATTTGATCCGGTGGTACATAAAATGTGGGCGGGCTGGCTGTCTCGCAAATACGATAGTTTTTATTCGATCGGACGATGAGCTGTTCACCGCTGTGTACTTCGACCAAACGGCCGTCGGCCATTAACTTCGGGGGGCGCGGATAGTCCCACACCGACTCCTGCCCGTGCGCGGGTTCTTCGGCGTGAGGCGGTCGTTGTGTTCCTTTATTGGTCCACATGGGCTAACCGTTGATCATGATTGCTTGTGCTATTGTTCGTCTACATTACATCTTCGGCCTCAGTATACAGAGGACAGCGCAATAACAAACGCTGTATTGCTAGCATCTCGCATATATTGAATATTATTTTGGGCCAGTATCCGGGCATGCCTCGGTTTGCGAAAAGCTGGACGTCCCCCATCAGAATGCCAAGATCTTTGTCTGGCAATATAATATTTAATCAACCTATGCTATGGAATGGAATAGACTGCATGAGAACAACCAGCCTGATTACGTTGCTATTGCTGATGATAAGTGGCGTACTATCCGCCCAGAATCAAAGAGATCTTGAAGCGATTCAAACGCTCTTTGCCGCATCGGTCAACGAGCAGTGGAAAGGTCCATACGGCTGCTATGCCAAGCAAACAACCGAAGGCAGGTTCTGCAGGACAGGTGGTGGTTTTCCAGGCGAAAAGGGCGAAACCCTGTTTTTTTCAGCCTTTCGCGACGAAGGCGCACAACAGCTGGCAGAGCTTGATTTTTATATTGCCAATGTTTTCGCGACCAACTATCACTATTTATACGCGAAAAACGTAGTTGGCGATGCCAACAGCACAGCTTTTGATATCGACCATGAAAAATTCATGGCCAACGATCAGGCCATGGAAGACGTGCTAAATGTGTTCAGGCACACCATCCTGGAACGCTTTTACAATCTCAAATTTCCCGACACAAAGATGGCAAAAACCTTTTATGCGCGGGGAACAGCGAGTTCCGAATATGAAGTTTTATATCTGAATCATCTCGCTGAGTATGCAGCGAGGCACATGCGGAAACGCAATGAGTATCTAGCTCTGTATCAGGTTCTGAGTCGATACGACTTAAATTCCACCTCCGGCGTGTCCATCAACACACTGAGAAATGAGGTCGATGCTATTTCGCAGAGTATCGAGCCAGAATACAAAAGCGAATTTTCCACTATTCGCAATGGAATCCATAACTCGCTTTCGCGGGATACCATCACGATCCTGGAGGCCTTTAATCAAAAGTACGAAGGTTCGAATGTGCATAAGGCTGACATTGAACAGTTGCTGAAATCGCTCAACAGCTATTTTGAAGTAAATGCCGATTTTTTAAAGAAAACAGCAAACAGCCTTGAACCCAATCTGAATGAACAGCAACTCGCAACGATCGCTTCGCTGAAAAATACCCACAACTCTATCAGCGAACTCGAAGCGCTTTCAGAAATCGGGGCTGCACTTATGAAGCGCATGGAAAAAGCAGATTCCTACCCGCTTGAAACGATTCGTTTTATCATCCAGCTCAACCAATATTTGCAGATTGATGTATTGAATAGCGGTATTGACGCAAATTCTTCGAACGCCGATATTCAATCGCGCATGTTCGTTGCAATCAACTCAGCATTTTCTTCCGGGTTGATTACGAAAAAACAACGCAAAAAGCTCCTCACAGATATTCGCGATTTCAACGATTCTGTCGAAGACCGGGATCCTGAACGTTTGCTGGAAATAGCAAATTTCGTGTCAGTTGCCGTCTTCTATGCGACAGATAACATCGAGAGCATGTATGGAGAGCCACTTGTAGCCTGGAAAAATATAGATCCCGTAGCAGGCGGCGTGATCGACGATACCTTGAAAGCGTCATTGCTGATTGACCTGGCCAGGCTTACCAACGACATCAAATTGGCCGCTGAGGGTACAGCCAGGAAACGCGTTATGTGGGACGGCATCGCCTATGGCTACCTGGTATACATTTCGAAAGACGATATGCTGAGAACCACAGATGTTTACTCCTCGCTTAACACAGAGAGTATTCCGGTGTTTCAGTCATTGCCGCTTGACCTGACTGTGGTTGCAGGTGTTATCACCGAACAGGCACAGACCGACCTTGACCATATAAACCTCAAATCGAAGCAACGCAATACGCCAAACATGGTATTTCCCAATATCATGTCTTCAGAATATGCGGAACTGGTTCACAGTAACGCGCTGGTTAAAATGAGTTTAAAAGGCAATGATGTCAGCATCGAAGTGGTCGACAGAGAAGAGGCCGAGATACATTGGCAGTCATCCAGACCGCCTGCCATCGGTAATCTCCCGGCGGTTCGCCTGGATGTGAAAAGAGTGCTGGACCACAGCGAGATTGGCGCAAAAGACGCTAACCTGGTGGGCGCCAAGGCTGCGAACTATGCCGAGATTTATAATCTCCTGAAAGACAAGGCTGACTATCAAATCGTCCGGCCGGGTTTTGCCATTCCCTTTGCGTATTATGATGCGCACATAAAAGAAACAGGAATCGACTTATTAATCAAAGACACCATTGAAAAGATTCGTGCAAAGAACGATCCGGTCGCGACAGAAAAACTGCTCGCAGCGCTTCGGGGAAAGCTTTTGCAATCGTCTATCGACCCGCAATTGATCGCGGATGTAAAGGCCAAAATCGATACCCACTATCCAACCGAAAGCGTACGCTTTCGAAGCTCGACCAATTCTGAAGACCTGACCGATTTCAGTGGTGCGGGGCTGTACACTTCAACCTCATTCAATCCCGACAAAAAGAGCAGCAGTATCGAGAAGGCGGTTAGAACCGTTTGGGCTTCGGTCTGGAACCGAAGAGCGTTCGACGAGCGTGAGTTTTACGGCATCAACCACGAAACGGTTTTCGCCGCGATTCAATTGAACCCGGGGTTTCCGAGCGAGGAAGGCAACGGCGTAGCCATCTCCAGAAATATCACCGACGTGAAAAGCCCGTCTGGCTTGTCAACAGGGGTCTACTTCAATAACCAGAAAGGTGAATACAGTGTCACCAACCCTTCACCAGGCGTAGTGGCGGAAGAAATGATCGTGTTTTTTGATCCGAATGACCGCCTATGATTTCAGCACAAAATACACCGAACGTGTCTATATCAAGCGATCATCAGAAACGAAGGTAAACAGGGACCTCGGTATCAGAGAGCCTGTGTTCCTGGATAGCGAACTCGATATGATGGTGAATGTGATACGTACCGTGCATGACCATTTCAAGCAACTCGATGATCCTCAGGATAAGAACGGCTTGTTCGCTATAGATGTTGAATACAAGGTGGACGATATCGGCACGGGCGAGCGAAAAGTCTATTTCAAGCAGGCCCGGCCCTATAGCGATTCAGAGTAACGAGGCTTGCCGCAATCCTTTCCGCCTATCCCGGATGACCAAGTTAACCCGGCAAAGGAGTACCAAATTGATAGCCCAAAAGTTTTTGAAAACGACTACCCTTTTTCTGGTCACCCTGCTGGCTGGACCGGGCCAGCTGACGGCTTACCCGTTGGACGGCTATGAAGAGACCGGAATCCGGCGCGTTGAAGGTGCCAGACTGGCCAATGAAGGGCTCGCCAAAGGCGGTACCCAGCCCCCGGGTGCACTGCTGACTACAGAAGAAGTCGACCTGAGGTTGCTTAACCATACAGACCTGGCGTTACCGGCCCCGAACCCCGAATTCACTGCCCGGGTTACCGCCCTGCTGGGGGAATACAAGGACGCATACGGCATTGCAGTGCTGGACATCACCGACCCGGACCATCCGCTTTATGCGGAGGTTCGGGGCGACCACCGGCAAAACGTTGGAAGCGTCGGAAAACTACTCGCAGCGCTGGGCCTGTTCCAGGCGCTGGCCGACGCCTGGCCGGACGACCTGGACCGCCGCACGCAGGTGTTACGCGACACGACAATGACCGCAGACGGCTTCGCCCACCGTGATCACCACACGGTACGTTTCTTCGACGTGGAAACACGTGAGCTTACACGGCGCACCATCCAGGACGGAGATCAGGGATCCTTGTGGGAGTACCTGGATTGGATGCTGTCGGTGAGCTCAAACTCCGCTGCGGCAATGATCATGCGCGATGCCATGTTGTTGCGTCATTTCGGCCAGGAATACCCTGTATCCGAAGAACAGATTCAAGCATTCTTCGACGACACGCCGCCTGCAGAACTAACCCGGCTGTTTCAACAAACCTTCTGGGAACCGGTCACACGCAACGGACTGTCCCTGGATGAGATCCGGCAAGGCAGTTTTTTCACTGCCCAGGGCAAGAAAAATGTGAATGGCGGCGGCAACAGTTACGCCACTGCGCAAAGCCTGATGCAGTTCATGCTACTGGTTGAGGAAGGCAAACTGGTTGACGAGTGGACCAGCAGGCAATTGAAACGCCTGCTGTACATGACCGAGCGGCGTATCCGCTACGCTTCCGCCCCCTCCCTTAAAGACGCGGCTGTTTATTTCAAATCCGGTTCACTATACAAGTGCAAACAAGAAGAAGGCTTCAAATGCACCGCCTACCACGGCAACGTTATCAACTACATGAATTCGGTGGCCATTGTTGAGCAGGAAGTCGACGGAACAAAACTACACTATATCGTCATCGTCATTTCCAACGTGCTGCGAAAAAATTCTGCAGTGGAGCATCAGACCCTTGGCACAGAGATCCATAAACTGATTCGCGAACAGCACAGCCTGACAAAACCCTGAAAGGGGACCGCATCACATGACTAAATCAGTCATTCTGAGGCCGACTGCGATACAGCCAGTTCGTGCAGCGGCCCCGCCAGTTTTTCCAGCCAGCGACCGCCGAAAAGGCTGTGGGCCAGGCCAACAATGACGTAAGTTACATCGCCGCTGCGGACCAATGCGCTATCTGCATGCCAGGTGGTCCACGTACCGGACTTGCGAAATATTTCGATGTCTTTGTGCGATTTGAGACCCTTCACGAACTTGTGATTGATCCCGGGCCTGGACATGGCATCCATCATCAGTTGGTTCTGTTCCGGGCTGACCAGCGTGCCCCTGTCAAGGCCGCAATAGAAGCGAGCTGTCTGGAAGGTCGTGGCTGCGTGAGAAAGGTTGAGGCGCGGATCGCGCTTCCAGGCCAGCCAGGGCCCGAAAGCCTTTCCCAGCCAGAGGCCTCCGACCTGGTCATCGTAAAATTGAAATCGCGGCGACTGCACGATTTCGATCAATTCCTCCTCACCGACCCGTTCGATCATCCGGTTGGAGCAATCGTTACAGGATTTGCGGATCATTCGGTGAATATCCTGCCGCGTCTCAATATCCAGCTCTAACCGGCCTTCGTCGATCGCGACCGCCGCACCGAGCAGGATGACAATTTTTGGCAGACTTGCGGCGTACATCATTTTGTTGCCATTAATCTGTGCCAGGCGGGGGTGTTGCGAATCGCTCAGGATCAGCAGGGTCAATGCCAATTCGCCGCGCCTGGTTTCTTCGGCAAGGTTTTCCTGTTTTATCAGGCTGTTTAGCTTTTTCTGGAGTACGGGGTCCTTCGCGTGCGACAGGTCACAGACCGGGTCGCCGGCAGCGGTTGCTTCGCCGCAACACAGAAGAGCAAGAAAAACCAGGTAGAGTATTGTACGAATGGTTGGGCAACTCATTTCACTCACCCCAGCACGTTACGCATAGTGGACCACCTGAGCAAGCATTGCTTCACCCAGGATGTCCGTCAGGGGATGTTCCAGTTCATTGAGAAGTTGTTCCAAAAGTCCGGCTCCCTCACCGCTTATCCATTGCGCTTACTGAATAATGCCAGAACGCACGTCGTATTTCGCATATCCGGAATTGAAGCATGACATTCTGGTTTCCGACCTGTTTGAAACGAGCAAGTGGAGATTGGTAGTTTTCGTTGCCCTCCAGCGACCTCTGAGGGTCCCATTTCTACCGAAAGCACTGGCTTTTCATTTGTTTGTGGGACACGGCTTTCGGGAACCTTACTGTACTGGCACCCTGAAAACATGAGCGGCAAAAATTGGAGGAGAACGAAACGCTCGAACCTGCTGCCGCTCATACATCAACTCTGGCATACGTTTCCACAGTGCCGTGGTGTAGTAAAAATTAACGTCTACCAGGTCATCCACCAGGGTTGGCTGGGGGTGGATTTCCTGCACTGTCCTGCGGCTCCTGGTCCCATAATGACCGGGTCGGCTCTTCCAGGGGTATGCACCCGGCAATCGGGAAACGCAGACGAAATGGCTTGACCTTAAAGCCGATCAGCGGCTTGAGCTGCTGCAAGGGCGGCATGCGGCAACCATGGATCGCGAGCGACTCCAGGCGGGCAGGATAGGCCACGCCACGACCGGAGTAAGTGGTCAGCAACAACTCCTGGCCATTGGGTTGAGCCAACGGCATGGGCAGCAAGGCCGTGTGCATAGGCAGGGGTATTGGACGGTGGCGCAACGAGGCGCTGAACCGCACCTGTCCCTGCTCGGAGACTTCGATCTTCGCGCTGCGTGTCCCGCTTTCCCCCCATTCGAATTGCGCCAGCCGTTTTGGGATGGCCCAGTTGGCGCGTCCGCTATGTACGCTCTGCTCAGTGGAGACCACGATTTCAGTGATGCAGTGTCGGGTTAGCCTGCCCCAGCGAAATTTTCCCGGCATGAACAGCAACTCCCGGTAAGGATCGGCGGTGCCGGACTGGTAATCGACCAGCATCAGCGCTCCCAGGCCGCCGGCAAACCGCGCTGCCAATTGAGACGGTATCGCCCCATGCTCCAGTAACCAGCCCCTGGTAAAGCGATATAGAAACAGGTAGCCCTCACCGCGCAGTTGCCAGGGTGCGGGAACAATGGGGGTGGCGGTCTGGTGTATCCGCTCACTCATGTTCTGTGTCCCTCTTTTCAGTTCGGCCACCCTAACAGTGCCTCGTTAACTCTGCATAATCCATACAGCCGGTCGGGCTTCAAGACGGCGGAGCAACTCATTGTGTCAATTTTTTGCCACACCCACCATTGTTAGATGACATTTACTGGCGCTTGAACTGCAGAATCAGCGCGTCGAGGCCCCAACTCTAATCGGAGATTTCCGCCACCTCGAATCCCGACCTTAAATATGTAGAAAGTTCTTGTAAAGAAATGTAATATTACGGAGATATCATAAGAACTGCCCGCAAAAGATCCTGCAATTATCAGTGACAGGCGGTAACACAACAAAGGAGTGACCCGATGAAAGCCCTGAGACCTTTTACCTTATTTTGTCTTCTACTGGCCGGCCTTTTCCTTTCAGGCCTGGCCCAGGCGCAGACGTACTACACGGACCGCACGACGTTTGAAACAGATAATCCTGCTCTGAGTACCGAGGATTTCGAATCACCAGCAGTTCCCCCGCCCCCCCCCGCAGCTTGCCTTTTTGACGGCCCTGTCGACTCGACCGGTGACGGTACCTGCTTCGGACCCGGGGATTTGCTACCGGGTGTGATTTACGACTGCACGTAATCACGTCTCCAAACATGGCTCATGTCGCCGCTGGATTTGGTGCGTTTCCGACTCAATCGCTGGCAAGCAACAAGCCCCAGCCGGTTCGACGATCCTGACCTTCACTGAACCCTCAAACACGGCCGTTGGATTCGATCTGGTCTGCTTGATTGGTGGCGGACCGACTGCTGCACGTAGAAGTATTCGTTGACGGGTTGAGTGTTGGCTCGCAGCCAGTCGCCTGTGCCACACCAACGTTCTTCGGAGTGTCCGCTACAGATGCCATTACACAAATCATTATTTCAGCCGCCGGTGCAGACAACTATGAAGCCGTTGATGATGTCAGTTTTGGACAGGCTGGACCCTCAGAATCGATCACTTCTATCAGTCTGGATGACGCGGCACCCGCAGCAGGCCAGACCATCCAGGTAACCGTCGATGTAGACATTTCCGCAGCTGGCGGTGACTGGACCTCCACTTTAATTGACTTAACCGATGGCGTAACCGGGATTCCCGGCACCGAATTTTGTTCCGACCAACCCGAGCCTGACATAACAAGCGGGGGTGCTGGCGCCTTTCAGCAGATCATCGATTACACGCTTCCTTCCGGCTTGCCGGAAGATGCCTACTCAGTTCGTGTGCGGGGTTTCAATTCCAGCAATGACTGTTCCGGAACCATTTTTGAAGGTGTAGGTGGAGCTACAGTAGATACGCCCATAGTAAGCGTTCGCGACATTCGACCTGGTACTGACCGTTGTCGATAGCCCTGACCCGGTAGTGGCCGGTTCCGGAGCGGGCAACCTGACCCACACTGTCTCTTTATCACGGTCAGGCTTCTCCGATTCAGACGGTGTTGCTGTTGATATCGTGCCGACCTTACCGGCCGGCGTAACCATCGTCAGTGCCGTGCCAACGACAGGTAGCTGGTTGGGTACCACGTGGACCGTGGGCGATGTTCCCGCCAGTGCAAATGGTGCCATCGGTGACCTTGTCATCACCTTGACGGTTGATAGTGCCGCCGCCGAATGCACCGATTGCGTATCGGCCTCCGGTACGGCTTCGGCCACCATCGGTACCGACACCGATCCGTCGAACAATACCGACATAGTCGATCCCACATCGATCGTTCGTGAATTCGACCTGGTACTGACCGTCGTCGATAGCCCTGACCCGGTTGTGGCCGGTTCCGGAGCGGGCAACCTGACCCACACTGTCTCTTTGTCACGGTCAGGTTCCTCCGATTCAGACGGTGTTGCTGTTGATATCGTGCCGACCTTACCGGCCGGCGTGACCATCGACAGTGCTGTGCCAACGACAGGCAGCTGGGCGGGTACCACGTGGACCGTGGGCGATGTTCCCGCGAGTGCAAATGGCGCCATCGGTGACCTCGTTATCACCTTGACAGTTGATGACACCGCCGCTGAATGCACCGGTTGCGTATCGGCCTCCGGTACGGCTTCGGCCACCAGCGGTACCGACACCGATCCGGCGAACAACACCGACATAGCCGATCCCACATCGATCATCGCGGCAGAAACATTCGGCTGGTTTTCCCACGAGCGTTCTTTTTTCTAACGGCTTCGATGGAACTGTAACCGTTACTTTGACTTGTAACACCGGAATCCCTCTGGAGCAGTCGTTTGACATTAGCGCTGGCAACGGTGTGACTTTCGTTGTCCAGGAGTTGGACACCACGGTAGATACCACCCGTTGTGAAATAGTTCTGGACCAGCTAGGCGACGGTTATGTAACGACAGATGTCTGCATCTTCCAGAACAACGCAGCTCCGGCGCTTCCGTTTGATGAGGATGGAATCAACCAGTGCGACTTCGTGGCACTGCCTGTACCATCAACGTTCACTGTCACCAAGGCATGGGAAGGAGATGTTACTGATATCAACACTACTACCTTCCATACATTGACCTGCACCAATGCCTCTGTGGATCCCGATGGTGACCTCGGACCCATTGTCATTGACGACATCGAGGTCGATTTTGAGGCTTCGATTCCTGTAGAGTTCTTCCCTGCACCAGATGCAATTGCTGTCTGTCGCGTGATTGAAGATGAAGAATTGCTGGACATGGCGGTTGAATCCGACCAGGGTTGCGCGGGTGGAACAGCGTTCACCATCGGAAGTGGCCCGGATGGCTGCACGATCACCAACAGCGTTTTCTACGAAGGCATCCCGACCCTGAGCCAGTACGGCATGGCTATCATGGCTCTGTTGATGCTGGGTGTTGGCTTCGTAGGCTTCCGTCGCTTTGTCTGATAGCTGATAGCAGCTGACAGATAGCAGTATCAAAAACCCCGCGGCAGCAAGTGCTCCGCGGGGTTTTTTTATTCAATCGTTCCCACTGCGCTGCCACAAGCAGAAGATTATTCTTAATCATTGGGGCCGGGTTCTACTTGATACCTTTCATTATTAAAGACCCCCTGACGAATAAGCACCATTGCATGGACCATTAGTACGGGCTACTGCTTCGCCGGCATCTTTCCAAACTTTACGACGCCTCTGACCCGCTGTCGTGCGAAATGAGCACATTGATCCTTGAAAACGCCATTGATTATTTGCTAATTTATGATCTCGAAGTACAACGCACTAAAGAAAAACTGGCAGCCAAGCTGAACGGACTCACCGGCAAGGAAGTCGTTAGCAAAGTCAGCTGGCGTAGATAATAGCGGGGTAAAAGCGAGGTTGTAAAAGACGCTGTCGACGCGAAGATTTTAGACATGTCAGTGTAGATTCAGCCCGGTAAGCCAAAATGTCAAAACTGACTTGAATCACGCGATTGGATCAGGACTGGGGT
The DNA here is from genome assembly GCA_963759035.1 of uncultured Gammaproteobacteria bacterium. Taxonomy (GTDB): domain Bacteria; phylum Pseudomonadota; class Gammaproteobacteria; order Xanthomonadales; family SZUA-36; genus JAHEFT01. The sequence continues at coordinate 18,446 of CAVWXL010000008.1, read as the reverse complement.
AGAATGCTTATGCTTAGACCAATCAGTGAGCCGGTATGATAAGCATGCAACACAGTGGCGAACGTTCAAAAAGGAGCTATGAGTCGCTCGGGGGGATAGCCCGGCGTGCTCGTGTCTTGGCGTTCGGCTGCCTGATCGCCGGTCATTGCGTGGTACTGCATGCTCAAAGCGACACCGGGCCGGCAGTGATTACACGTGGCCCGCTTTCCTTTGAGCCCCTGATCGACGTCGAACTGTCCCACGACAATAATATATACAGAAGCGCCGCTGATGAGGTCGACTCATGGGTGATGCGCCTCATGCCAACCCTGAACACAGAGATCGATGCGGACGGTCAAGTCTACACCTTTACATACGACGGAGATTATGGCTTCTATTCCAACAGCAGCGATGACAACTATGACGATCATGACTTCTACGCAGGTGCCGATCTGAATCTTAATTACCGCAATCAGCTCAATCTCGCTGCCTCCTACAGCATGGGTCACGAGGATCGCGGCACTGGCATCACTGAGGGCATAGATCCCAACAATCCAATCATCGATTCACCGATTAAACTGAATACAACCAACCTCGACGCTGAATACACCCTTGGTTCAACGGAATCCACCAACCGTTTGGTGCTGGCCGGTCTCTATCGGGACATCAAGTACCAGAACTATCCCGATCTAACCCGCTATCTCAGTCTGGATGGCGCCGGGGCAGACGCTACCTATTATTATCGCCTGCGGCCCGCCACCTCGCTGCTGGCTGAGGTAACATTTTACGATATCAACTACGATTTGACTCGACCCGGCACCGCCAGTCTCGACAGCAAGTTAATTACTTACCGGGTCGGCACCACCTGGGACATTACTGAACAGACCAGCGGCACCGTCAAACTCGGCCAGGTCAATCGAAATTACGACGATAATGTCCGCGAAGACTGGTCTGCTTTCGACTGGGATGTGACTATACGCTGGTCACCGCGCAGCTACTCTCATATTGATCTGGGCACCTCACGGCCAGTGCGGGAAGCCTATGGTGGCGCCGACTTCATCGACACCGAGATCTACGCAGCCAACTGGACTCACGGGTGGACAGAGCGTCTTGAAACCCGGCTTGGAGTCGGCTATCAGAAAGAGGTGTTTGAGGGTACTTTTCGTAAACAAGATACATGGGTATACGATATAGCCTTGACCCATCAATGGCGCCGTTGGCTATCGTTTGAATTGGGGGCAAGCTTCTACGATCGCGACAGCAACATCGATAGACTGAATTACGACCGCACCGTTTTCTGGCTGAGCGCGCAATCTCTCGCTTTAATCCAGGCCATAAGCTACGATGATGTATGATTAGTAGCTATAAGGGGAATTGTTATTTGTCCATGAACCGCACACCAAAATGGATTTATCCTGTTTGTTTGCTGCTTTTCGTCTTCACGTCGTTAGCAGCGCAACAGGAACCTGACACCTACAAAATAGGTGCAGGCGATCACATTATTATTCAGGTGCATGACGAGCCTGATCTGAGCATGGATTTTCGCCTCAATCACAGCGGCATTTTGAATTACCCGTTTCTCGGGGAGTTGAAAGTTGCCGGCCTCAGCGTGCTGGAGCTGGAGAAACTCATTACCAACGGTTTGCGCGGGAGATATCTAATCAATCCCGATGTGACCGTCTCCATTGAAGAATACCGCTCTTTCTTCATTAACGGAGAGGTCAAACAGCCAGGCGGTTTCCCATACCAGCCTTCATTAACGGTGGAAAAAGCGGTGTCTTTGGCCGGTGGCTTTACCGAACGGGCCTCCCGCAAAAGTTTACCGTGGTGCGCGCCAATGATCCCACTAAAACCATCAAAGACGTAAGCGCCAACGATCCCGTATACCCGGGGGATGTTGTCACCGTCAAAAGAAGTCTCTTCTGATGAACGATCTGCGAGATTTCCAGGCGATGCGAATGCGGGAAGAGGAGCATTGGGAAGAGAACATCGACCTTCGCCAGTACTGGAACATTTTAAACCGAAAAAAATGGCTCATTATTAGCCTGGCCACGGTAGTCAGTATCATCGCTTTGTTGGTGGTCTCTGCGATGACGCCCATTTATCAGGCCACAGCCACTCTTCTTATTGAATCCCAGAGGGCCAACGTGGTCTCCATTGAGGAAATTTACGGGCTGGATTCCCGTGCACAACAATACTACGAGACCCAATTCGAGGTTTTAAAATCCAGGCCTTTGGCCGAGCGCGTAATCAGCGAACTGGCCCTGACCGAGAACGCCGAATTTAAACCCCTGGAGAAAAGTAATTTTTTTGACTTTGACTGGCGCTCCTGGTTGCCCTTTTCCCTCCCGGTTGCTACGACAACCCTGGATTCACCTGCTCTTGACCCCACCATTGCCGCTACTCAAAAATACCTGGGAAACCTGTCCATTGAGCCGGTTCCGAAAACGCAATTGGTGCATGTACATTATGAATCGGCGAACCCGACTCTGGCTGCGAATATTGCCAATGCCCACGCCAATGCCTATATCGACAGTATGATGGACTCCCGCGACATTATGGCGCAATCGGCCGCCTCGTGGATGAACCAGCGCCTGGCCGATCTGAGGCTGGCGTTATCCGAATCCGAGGCCCGCTTGCAGGCATTTCGTGAACAGGAAAAAATTATTGATGTGGAAGGCCTGCAATCCCTGCCCGCCAAAGAGATTAATGAGCTGAGTACGCGACTGATCGAGGTCCGACGCGAATTGTCCCAGGCCAAAACAGCCTATTTGCAGGTGCAGGCTTTGTCTGAAACCTCCATTAGCGAGTTGAGCGCGGTGCCCGCGGTGCTGAACGACCCCCTTGTGCAAACACTTTACGAGGCCAGCGCCAACGCCGAAAGCAATGTTGCCGAACTGGGCAAACGCTACGGACCCGAACACCCCAAAATGATTGCCGCCCAGTCGGAGCTGGCCGCCGCCAATGAAAGCCTGGCGCGCCATAGGAACAGTGTTATTGATTCAATCAAGACCCATTATGAAGACGCGCGAGACCAGGAAAAAGAATTGAATAACGCACTGTCCCGCGCCAAACAGCAGTATCAGGACTTCGGCCGCAAGGAGTCGCAATTTCGTTCCTTGCAGCAGGAAGTGGAAAGCAACCGCACGCTCTACGACCTGTTTTACAACCGCATTCAGGAAACCGCACAAACCAACGATATGGACTCGGCCGATGCGCGTATCGTGTCGCCCGCGATTGCCCCCCAGGGGCCGATCAAACCGAAGAAACGCCTGTTGGTATTGTTCGCTTTCGCCTTCAGTCTAATGCTCGGCATAGTCCTCGCGTTTTGGCTGGAATCCCTGGACAACACCATCAAAAGTGCCGATGACATTCAGGACTAAACTCAAGCAGCCACTGCTGGGCATGCTGCCGCTGGTCAAATTGAAACGTAAAAAAGCTGATACCGGCCCGCTGTTTTTTGATGAAAAACAATACGGTTTCAGTGAGGCGGTGCGCACCGTGCGCACCGGTATATACCTTTCCAACCTGGATAACCCCGCCCAGGTCATCATGATAACCTCCGCCGTTAGCAACGAGGGCAAGACCACAACGGCAGTAAATCTCGCCTGTGCCTTCGGCCAAATGGACAAGGTACTGCTGCTTGAGGCCGATATGCGCCGCCCCGATATTGCGGGACAATTCAACATACCCTGTGATCACCCGGGATTGTCGGAACTGGTGGTAGGTGACGCCACACTCCAGGAATGCGTTGTTCATCAACCGGATGAAAAAATCGATGTGCTTACCGCCGGTTTTATACCCCCCAACCCACTTGAATTGTTGTCGTCGCGCAAATTCGAATAGCACCCTTAATGCACTGCGTGAACATTACGACCGCATCATCATCGACTGCGCACCCGCACTACCGGTCAGTGATGCGCGCGTGCTCTCAACACTTGTTGATAGCGTGGTGTTTGTGGTTAAAGCGGATGCCACTTCAATTAAAGAGGTAAAATCCGGCCTTGATCTTCTAAACCATGTGAATGCGCCCATTGCCGGTATTGTTCTCAGTCAACTTGATATTCGCAAAGCCCAAAAATACAGTGATTATGGCTTTGGCAAATATTACGACTCTTATGAATCACTGCCGACTTAAGGACTCGTCTTCACGGATGGGCTCGTAACGTGATCGGCTAACAAATTCGATCATGTCGCCTAATCATCATTACATGAGTTCTTTCAAAATGACCGGGCTATCGCTATTCGGTGCCTTGCTGATGTATCAGCTTGTGGTAGCTGCAGGCAAGGGGCTGGCCGATGTGTACGCGTTACCGACGATGAATTTTCTGCTTGAAATACACGATCGCCATCTCGAACTTGCCGAAGAAGATCGACAGGTAGTGGAGATAAACCTGAATCGTGCTTTGGCCCTGGCACCTGACAACCCGGATTACTTAAGCAACCTGGGCTGGTTGCAGCAGATTAGATTGCGCCAGGAACAAGACACTCTCGATCCAGTTGAAAAGGCGCGGCTTGAAACTCTGGCTTATCAGTCTTACGCGCAGGCCTCAGCGCAACGGCCGACCTGGCCTTATGACTGGGGTGATATGGCTCTAGAGCAATATCGCCAGGCCAACTTCAGTGGTGCCCCCTATCATCGGGCATTGGTGAATGCAGCCCGCTTTGGGCCATGGAAGGATGACATCCAGGTGATTATCACGGAGCATGCATTGGATACCTGGGATGATCTGAATTTGGCTGCACGCCAGGCACTCTTGATGACTATTGATCGTGGTCTTCAACGACAACCGGGTACGATAATCGCGATCATTGAGGCATACCCTGCATGGGATACTGTATGTGCACCAGAACAGGGCGTCAGTGATGACTATGCGGCTTTGCCGCATTTGCTGGCTGAGTGTCAGCGCCGCTTATCTGGAGAGTCAGTTAGTTCATCCAATGGAATTTGAGTATTAGTCTGGCTCTTGAATGTGTTATCGACGATAGTTTGTGCTAGTCTCAATATGATTAAGAATCAAGATAGCGGCCAGGAAATAGTGCTATCAGGCTTCAAAAGGAGAAAGCCATGAAGTTCAAAATTGTAAGTTTGGTTGTGGCTTTAGCCTTAATACTGGCAGTGGGCGCAGCATATGCTACGCCGCCAGGGCATGCTGGTTCAAATGTCCAAGGCCATGAAAATCACCACGGAAATGGCTATGGCCACTATAAGCACAAAAATTTTGGCCCTGACTGAACCGCCTGTTTAAAGACTAAGCGGATAGATTTAATGAGCGGCGCACGGCTATTTACTGTACGCCGTTTTCTTTTGTGCCCATGCTAAGCGTTCCTTCCCGTCCTGCTGGCGATCACGCCATTCTTTATGGATTTCTTGCCTTACTAATCTGGTTACCGCTGCCATTGGGCAGTAACCGGGTGTGGGCCTGGTCGATCATGGAAGTTTGGGTGCTGGCGCTCTCGCTGATGTGGTTAACACAATATCTGCGTGGCCGGGTTACGGTCAGCCAGGCATTTATACGGGCCTGGCCTGTAACGACTTGCCTCGTGCTTGTGTGTCTCTGGATGCAGTTTCAGGTAGTGGCTTTGCCGGCGGGCCTGCTTAAGTTGTTGTCGCCCGCGGCATTCGAGATTCACACCGCAACCAACACAGAATTCACTGTGTCGCTCAACGTTTATGCGACGCGATTCAGCGTGCTGCATACGCTGTCCTATGTCTTGATATTCAGCCTGACTTTGTTAGTGATCAACGACAGGAGGCGGTTGATACTGCTGGCCCAGATGCTGGTCATTAGCGGTGTGTTTCAGGCGGCCTATGGTTCGCTGATGACCCTCTCGGGAGCAGAGTACGGATTCTTTTTTGAGAAGGAATATTACCGTGGTATGGCAACGGGCACCTTTATTAATCGCAACCACTTGGCTGGCTATCTGGAAATTTGCCTGGCTGTCGGTATAGGTTTGATGGTGGCGCAATTATCAAATACTTCAGCGGCCACCTGGAGGAAACGTGTCAGAAAATTTCTGCAGACCCTGTTGAGTTCCAAGGCGCTGGTTCGGATCGGGCTTGTTGTGATGGTAATAGGCCTGGTGCTTACTCGTTCCCGCATGGGAAATGTTGCATTTTTTTTCAGCATGATCGTGATGGGTTTTTTCTATATTGTGTTCGTGCGGCGTGTAAGTCGCGGCACTGTTATTTTCTTCGCCAGCCTGTTGATTATCGATTTGATGGTCGTGGGCAATTTCTTTGGTATCGAGGAGGTCGCCCAGCGCCTTCAAGAGACTTCGTTTAATAGCGAAATACGTGATGAAGTGGCTCGCGATACGCTGGTAATGGTGCGGGATTATCCGTTAACCGGCACCGGGGCGGGTAGTTTTTACAGTACCTATCCGATGTATGACTCGGGCAGCTTCCCGTTTGGTTTCGTCAAACACACCCATAACGATTATCTGGAATTTGCCAGTAATCTGGGTTTGCCTGCATTCGGTTTGCTCGGGTTTTGTGTGCTCGTATCTTTATGGCAGTCCATCCGGGCACAACTAAAGCGTCGGGATCGTTTAATGCAGGGTATGGGGTTCGCGGCGAGTATGGCGATTGTGGCTTTGCTGATTCACTCGACCGTGGATTTCAACCTGCATATCCCCGCTAATGCCGCCACCTTCATGGTTATTTTGGCATTGGGCTGGATCAGTCGTTTCGGTGGCAAGGCCTGACTCCGTTTAGCTTTCCACTGCTTGTACAAGCAGCTCTCTGGCCCCGCTTCTGAGTAATTCAGTCGACGGAACAGCGCTTTTGACTCGACGTTCCAGTTCAATAACATTATTCTTGTTCATAGTGGCGTATCCCCTAGGGTTGCTTTGAAGTGTCGTAATTACAAATCAACCAGATACGCCGCTTTTTTTCAACTACTCAAACACCAGATTCAGTTATAATTCGATGAGTTTCGGCGAAGGTCTAAGCAGGTTATGAACGGCTTGAGGAATCAGTGAAATCACAGCGGACGCGGCTTCTTTTCGGAACCCTGCTTACCGCCGTCCTGCTCTTCTTCTTTTTCCGAGGAGTCGACTGGAGCGCCCTCGGCCAAGCACTTCGTAACGCCCAGATTCTGCCGCTATGCGGTGTCGTCCTCGTCACGGTCACGGCCTACGCGGTTCGCGCCTGGCGCTGGGGCGACCTGCTCGCTCCGTTAGGGCGTGTAGGACATGCCGATCTGTTCTCGGCGACCATGGTCGGCTTCGCCGCCAGCCTACTTGTTCCCCGCTCGGGCGAACTGCTGCGACCCTGGCTTGTCTCGCGGCGCCACCCAATTCCGACCTCGGCCGGCTTTGCCACGATCATCATCGAGCGGCTGATCGACCTTGTCACAGTGCTATTCCTGTTCGCGCTATTCCTGTTCGTGCTGCCACCTCCCGTCGCGCAGGTCGAGAACCGGCTGATGGAGCTGCTCAGTCTTGCTGGCGCGGCCGCCGGCGTGGCCGCCTTCGCTGTCCTGAGCTTCCTGCTCGTTCTGCATTCGAACGCCGATTGGATGGTAGGCGGCATCGAGCGACTGTTGACCCGCGCTCCACGCTGGTTGGCCGAGCCGTTCGGCCGGCTGCTGCGCACGTTTTCCAGCGGGCTTGGCGTCCTGCGCGCCCCAGGCTCGCATCTGGCGAAGATCGGCCTGCAGTCGATCGTCCTGTGGCTCCTCACCGCACTGTCGCTCCACCTAAACAATTTGGCCTTCGGCATCGACCTGCCCTTCCACGCCACGTTCCTTCTCCTCGCCTTCCTCGCGGTTGGAGAAGCGATCCCAACACCGGGATTGGTGGGTGGCTTCCACGCCTTCTATCTGCTCGCGCTGAGCGGCGTGTTCGGCATCGATCAGGCAACGGCTGCCGCCGCCGCGATAGCGGGTCACGCCCTCACCAACCTGCCGGTCCTCGTCCTGGGCATCGCGCTACTCGGCCGCGAGGGCCTCAGCTTCGACCGGGTAATCGCGGTCACGCGCGACCATGAAAGTAGCAGAAAACGTAGGTCTCTCTGCACCCACGATACTTGGCTGTCCAACGCCAAAAACCGATTTTCGCGATGCTACTGCTGCGTTGCCAGCTGAGTCCCGAACATAGTCGGGCCGTGACATGGTGCGCCGCCAAGGCTTCTTCGACTGCCTTATGTTTCTCGTGTGGATCGATGCCGTACAGTTCCCCGCAGCGCTTGGCGAGTTCGGGCATGAAGACCCCGCTGCCGTAGCCTACTTCAAGCAACTGATCGAATTGGCGCCCCCCAGCAGATCCAGTATCAGACTAAATCGTTTTCGCTGAATGAGACCCAACAGCGGCCGAAAATTCCAATCCGCGTGGTCTACGTGGCTCGTCTGAATCAGCGCGCTTTTCGGCAATAATGCGATGGTGTGAGATGACTTCTGCACGATCCCAATGATATCCGTAGCCTCGATTGACAAAACCCTGCACTCTAGGCGCTAGGTGCAATCAGTATAGTGCGTTTGACCGCAAGGGCAGTATAGAACGATGGCAAGCGACACCGCCTCGAAATTGATCCCGCACACTTCTGTCATGCGTCGCGGCCTGGACGAAGCGATAGAAGATGGACATGGCATTTCACTCGCCGAATTTCGCCTCGACCACCGGTAGTCCGGGCCGTGCCCCGGCAAGCGCGGCGTGCTCACCCAGGGTGCGCACGTCGAAAAGTGCCTGCAACCGCTCGAGGCAGTGCTCGACGCATGGCAAGCTTTTTCGCGGCCGAAAGCCCCATCCCCGGGAAAAACCCCAGCGAAGGCACGTCCTCACCATCAAGAAAGTCGAGCGGATGGAGCAGGATCGAGGGCTCGACACCGGCCAGCCGGCAGATCCGCAACGCGCACTCGAAATAGGCGCGCGCCAGGACTTCGGAGAACACGCTCAGGTAGAGCACATAGCTCAGGTGTATCGGCACGCGAAAGAACGGCAGCGTGGTAACCGGAATTTCGAGCAATGTTCCCTCGGCCAACTGCCAGCGATAGGGCCGTAAAGGCCGGAGCCCATCGCGCAGCGAACCGAACAGCTTGGCGCGTTTGCGCCGCGCCTCGCGATCGAGCTTGGCGGTCATGAAGTAATAGGCGCGTGCCAGCGGCCCGAGGAAGGTGGGCAAGGTGCTCGCGTCGTAGCGATAGCCGCGCCGCAAGAGCACGCGCAAGGTCGTCGCGGAAAGACTGTAGCCCGGACCGCGGAAGGCATCGGTATGCTGGCCGGTGGCCGCCTCGATGTGCGCCTCCGACTCGGAGAGTTCCCGTTCGAGTTCCTCCTCGGAGTAGAGATGCAGCCAGGGTTCGTGGCGCAGTGAGTGGTTGCCGATCTCGTGCCCGGCGGGCGCGAGCTGGCCAAGGGCCTTCCGGTTTTTTTCAAGCGCGGCGTCCTGCCCAACCACGAAGAATGTAATACGCAGGCCGCGCCGTGCCAGCATTTCCAGCACACGCGGCACGACGCAGTCGAGATAAGACGGCATCGCCTCCCAACGCCGGATCGTCCCGCGTCTTGAGATAGGTCCACTCGTTGTCGAGGTCGAGAGAAAGGCTCGCGATCGGTTTCACGACAGTCCGGCGAAACGTTCGGCCGCGCGCTCGGCGAGCTGCACGGTTTCATTCACGTTCAGGGTTCCGTTCAAGATATGGGCCGAGTTTACGAAGTGAAGGCCGGGAACGGAAGCGTCGACAGGCGGTATGTGCTTCGAGTAGCCGATCGTAGGCAGCGGCATCACATAGCGCACGCGCGAGATTCGGAAGGCCAGTACGTCATCGCGCCGAACCTCGGGATAGACGCGCATCAGGCCATCGAGGAAGAGCGCCTTCACCTCAGCATCCGGGGTCTCGAAAAACGCATCGTCGGGCGCGAGATAGCGCGGCAGGTAGACCAGCCCACGGCCGCCGAAGTGCCCGGAGCTGCACCAGCGCCGACATCTCGATCACGCCGGTAAAGGGCAGGCCCGGATCGAGCAGGTTCGTCACGTAATAGCCCGATAAAGGCTTACGCAGCAGCACCGAAGCGCAGACGATCCCCAGATAGCGCACGCCCGCCAGGCGCCGCGCTTCTTCGTCGGAGAGCCCGGAGCACAGCCGCGCGGCGACCGGCGCCGCGGCTGTAATCACTACGTGATCGAAGTCCTCGGTGCCGCCGCTCTGGAAAGCCACCTGCACGGCCCCGCCCTTGGCCTCGACCCGGCTCACCGGCGAGTTCAGCAGCATGCGCACGCCATCGGCCGCGAGACGGTGCCGCAAAGCGTTCGAGCACGCGTGCGTAGCCGCCGCGCACGTGCCGAACATTTCCTTCTTCATGCCGGAGCGCCGCGCCGCGTAGAGGCGCTGGATCGTCGCCCAGATGAACGCGGCCGAGGTCTCGGTGTAGGCATCGCCGAGCTTGGAGCGCAGCAGCGGCAGCCAGAAGCGCTCGAAGGTGCTCGCGGCCCGACCAGCGCGTGAGCCAGTCGGCGACGGGGATGTCCTCGAGGCGCTGCCAGTCCTGCGACCGCGAGGCCCAGAGGATCGTGGCCCCGAGACGCATCTCGTCGAGCCAGCCGAGCACCGGAAAACGCAGCAACTCGAGCGTGTTGGACACCGAGTACAGCCGGCCGCCGGCAAAAACGCCGGTGCGGGTCTCGGTCCACTCGATCTCGCGCTCGAGATCGAGCTCCGCGAGCACGCTTGCGCAGATGCGCGTCGGAGAGCAGGGTCACGTGGTAGTGACGGTCCCAGACGACGTCGCCGAGCGACCACGCGCTGGCCAGCCCGCCCAGATGGCTGGCCGCCTCGATCAGCGTCACCCGCTTGCCCTGCTGCGCGAGCCGGTGCGCCAGCGTCATGCCGAGCATCCCGCCGCCGATGATGCCCCAGTGGCTGGTCTGCCTTGTGTTCGCTCATGCGCCCGGCGTCGCCCGCTCAGGCCGGGGCGCGAGTTCGCGAACCTGCTCGCCCTCGACGCCATAGCGCAGGCCGCACGCTGCGCAGGTGTAGTCTCCGGACTCGGGCGTCGCGCCAGGGGCGTAACGCACGAACGGCTCGCCGCAGCGGCAGACCATGCCGACCGAACGGGCCGGATGCCCCACGACGAGGTGAAAGTCGGCAACCGGATGGGTGATCACCGAGGCCATCCCGACCATCGCGAATCGGCCGATCGCGAGATCGCTGCCGATGACGCAGCCCGCGCCGATGGTGGCGCCCTCGCGAACCACGGTCGGCAGCGTGTGCTCGTCGGGCGCGGAGGGCAACAGGCGCCGCAGATCCGGCGTCGTCGGCGCGCGGAAAGCGGTCGTTGGTGAAGATCGTTCCGGCCGCTACCATCACGCCGTCCTCGATGGTCACCGCGGTGCAGACGTAGACGAAGGCGTTGATCTTGACGCGGTTGCCGATCGACACGCCGTAGGCGATGTAGGTCTTCTCGCCGACGATGCACTCGGCGCCGATCGTCGTGCCTGGCCCGCGGATGTGGACGTGGTCCCAGATCGCGGTGCCCGTCGCCGATCTCGACGCCGTCCTCGACGAGCGCCGTCGGGTGGATCCGTGCGGTCATGCTCGCGCCGCCGCTGCGTGGCCCTGGCGACGCGTCTGCCCTCGGCGGCGCCGACCGGCACCCAGTCGTCGCGACGCGTCGACTGGTAGGCAGCCTCGATGACCTGCACCGAGGCGAGCGCATCGTCGGGACCGATCAGCAGTTGCTCCTCGCCGCGCATGGCGCGGCAGAAATTCTCGAGCTGCCGCCGGAAGGCCTGCGACCTTGTCGTAGCCGCTGCCGAAGACGATCCAGTCCTGGCTCGACGACGGCCGGTACTTCGACTCCTTCCAGCCGACGCGGATGGTGCCGTGCGAGCCGTAGATGTCGATGTAGCTGTCGAGCTCCTTGTTGAGGCTCCACGACAGGTCGATGCTGCCGAGCACGCCCGAGGCGGTGCGCACGAACAGGCGCACCGTGTCCTCGACCGGCAAGGTCCTGGATGCGCTTGCCCTCCACCGCCTGGCACCTCCTCGATCGGGCCGAGGAAATAGCGGACGATGTCGACCGAATGGGTGCCGTTGTCGATCAGCACGCCGCCGCCGCGATCTGCGGGATCGGAGTTCCAGCGCCGCGACATGTCGACGCGCGACGTGAAGGCGTTCTCGAACAGGACGACCTCGCCGAGGACGCCGGAGGCCACCAGGCTCTTGGCCCGGATCACGTCGTCGACGTAGCGGAACTTCGAGGCCATGGTGAACATGACGCCCGCGCGGCTGCAGCCTCGATCATTCGCGCTGCGTCGCCGCGATGCGATGGACAGCGGCTTCTCGCAGAGCACGTGATGCCCGCGCGCGAAAAAGGTCGGCAGATCTCGGGATGGGTGGCCGGCGGCGTGCAGACGATCACCGCGTCGACGCTCGCCTCCTCGGCGAGCTTCGCGTGCGAGTCGTACGCTGGCGCAGCCGATGCCTTCGGCCAGCGCCTGGGCCGCCTCGGGCCGCACGTCGGCGACGGCCGTGATGCGCGCCGTTTCGCAGCCACGCAGCGCCTGCGCGTACGACTGGGCGATGGCGCCGGCACCGACCAGGCCGAGCCGCATTGGCTCGCCCTTCACGATCGCACCTCCGCGACCGCTGCGCGGATCTCGCCGGGCCAGTGCGTCGACGTGCTCCTCGGTGTAGCGCTCGTTCCACGGCAGGACGAGGACGCCCTCGAGCGCCTCGAAGGTGCCGGGGAAGCGCTCCGGCGCGTAGTCGACCGCCTCCGGTCGCGCCAGGGTGAACGGCCAGCGGCTGTTGCCGAAGGTGCGCTGGTCGCGAAAGACCTCGCACTGGAAGGCCGGCTTCTGGATGTAGCGCGGCGCCGAGGCGATGCCGCGTTCCTTGAGCCGTCGCCCCAGTTCGGGCGAGCCACCCGGGATCACGTTCGCGTCGACGCGCAGGCAGTACTTCCAGTAGACGTGCTCGTTGCCGGGCGCCACCCATGGCGTCTCGATGCCGGCGACGCCCTGCAGCAAGCCGGTCAGTCGCAGCGCCATCCGCTGACGCTGGCGCACCGAGCTCTCGAGCTTCTCGAGCTGGGCCAGCGCCACCGCGCCCTGCAGCTCGGTCATGCGGTAGTTGAGCGCCAGGAAGTAGTGGTCGGGCTGCGCGTCGCCGTAGCCCCAGGCCTTGTTGATGAACAGGAACGCGCGGCGCGAGAGCTCCGGGTCGTTGGTCACGACGATGCCGCCCTCGCCGGTGGTGATGTGCTTGCCCTGCTGCAGGCTGAAGCAGCCGATGGCGCCGAGCGTGCCGACTGGCTTGCCGTCGACGCGGGCAAGCGGAGGCCTGGGCACAGTCCTCGATGACCGGAATGCCCGCGCTCGGCGGCGAGCTCCATGATTCGCCCATCTCGCAGGGGTTGCCGAACAGGTGGGTGACGATGATCGCCTTCGTGCGCGGCGAGAGGCATGCGCGGATGGTCTCCGCGGTGACGTTGCAGGTGCGCGGATCGACGTCGGCAAAGACCGGGATCGCGCCCTGGTAGAGGATCGGCGTCAGCGCCCCCATGTCGGTGATCGACGTGGTGATGATCTCGTCGCCGGGCTCGGGGTCGATGGCGGCGACCGCCACGTGGATCGCCGCCGTGCCCGATGTGCAGGCCCAGGCATGCTTCGCGCCACAAAGCGACGCGAAGCGCTCCTCGAAACTGCGCGTAAAGTTACCCTTGGTCGGTGTGAGCGTGCCGCTGTGGATTGCCTCGGCGAGGTTCGCGATCTCCTCGGCGCCAAGCGTGCGGCCGCTGGCGTCCTGGTCCGAAGGAAGCTCAAGCGGCTTGTGTTTTGCTGGCATGGTTATTGTTGCTGACATTGGATACTCCTTAGCGAGAAATGGTGGCGCGCGCTCTGCGTGATCTCCAGCGTGCCGAGACCATGCGCCAGAGCAGGCGCAGGTGCCCCCCGATGGTAGGAAAGAGTTTCATTTTCGAGTGCCCGAGCAGACGCACCTCGAGCAACGCGGGATGCTCGACAATGCGCTTGCCTTCGAGATCGAGGAGCATCAGGAACTCCGCCACACCGAGAAAACCGCTCTCACGGAGCACGAGATCCTGGACCTGGCTGCGGCGGTAGACGCGGAGGCAGCTGGTGTAGGTGTGCAACTGCTGGCGAAACACGCTGCGGTACAGCGCCGAGAGGCCTTTGGAAAGCACCAGCCGCCACGTGGGCACATTCAGCACCCGTCCGGACGGATGATAGGGCGAAGCGGTCACCACCACGACATCGTCCTTGAGCTTCGGAATCAGGTCGCGCGAGCTGTTGCGGATCGTAAGTGCAGTCGCAATCCATCGAGCACACGATTTCGGTCTCAGCGCTGCGGATACCGGTCAGGATCGCAGCCGCGACGCCGCGGTTGATGTCGTGGCGCTCAAACCGGCAGTTAGGCAAAGCCCCGAATGTCGTCTGGAGCGCAAGCCAGGTGCCATCGCTACTGCCATCGTCGACGAAGACGAAATGCAGGTCGTAGATTGCGCCCAGGTTTGACTCGACGCGCTTCAGCGTGTTGCCGAGATAGGGGAGCACGCCCTCTTCATTGAAGCAGGGAATGACCAGCGTAACCGGTGTTCGCTTCGCGGCAGTGCTGTCCACAGATTCGGCACTGCGCTCAGTCCTTTCGCGCGGCACCGCGGGTTCCGGTGCGATCCGCAGTTGGTCGCGGATCGGCTCGAAGTCATAGCGCAACAGGTAGTAGCGTAGTCAGCGCCGGCATTTTATCGAGGTTGCGATACTGACGCATGCGCGTATGGGCGGGCGCAGCGGTGATCTTGGGCAAATCCGCGATCAAGCTCCCAGATGTGAAAATACATCACGAGCGGCGACTCGTAACGGCGATGCCAGTGCTCGAGGGCGCGGCTCATCAGCGCATGGGGGAGGTGGCGCAGGTAGGCGCCGCCGGCGATCGGGATCAGCCAACCGCGCCACCCCCACGTTGCCAGGGGGAACTCGCTGAGCTCGCGACCGGCGTGGCGGTGCGTGAACGAAAACCGGCGCCAGGGTTCGTCCGCAATCGACCCGAGCCGCGGATAGAAGCTGGAATCATAGGCAAAGCCCTCGTCGGCGAGCACGTCGAGGGCCCACAGGTCCGCCGGACCGAGATGGCCGCGGGCAATGCGATAGCCGATCACGCTAACGCCTGTTGCACGCTCGATCGCCTCGCGCGAGCGCTGCACATCCTCGCGGAATTCGCCCGGCGTCATTTCCTGGATCGTGCGATGGTAGTAGCCCTTGCTCGCGACTTCGTGCCCGCGCGTGGCGATCTCGCGCACGATCTCCGGCATTTCTTCCGCGACCCAGCCGAGCGTAAAGAACGTCGCCTTGACGCCGAACTCGTCGAGCAGGTCGAGCGCCCTGCGCGTGTTGCGCTCGACCCGCCGCTCGAAGCGATACCACAGGCTGGGATCGATCAGCTTGCGGAAGGCCACGACCTGGAAATAGTCCTCCACCGCGATCGTCAGCAGGTGACGCTTTGCCGGTGACACCGACGGCGTGGTTGGTGCGCTCATCATGGATGCCCTGCTGCGGGCGTCAGGAACCGCCCGATCGCCGCGGCGATACGGGCGCCGCTATCGCCGGTCCCGAACGGATTGGGCGTAGTGCGTGCAAGCTCGAACCAATTCGTATCCACCAAGGCCTCTTCAAGCAGCGCATCGAGACGCCCCGGTGCGTTTCCTACCAGGCGCCCTACGCCACAGGTCAATATCTCGGGCCGTTCCGTGTTCTCACGCAGCACGAGCAGCGGCTTGCCCAGCGTGGGCGCCTCCTCCTGCACGCCGCCCGAGTCCGAGACGATGAGCCAGGCGCGCGCAAGCAGGTGGATGAAATCGTCATAATCCAGCGGGTCGACGCAGAGCACGCGCGGGGCGCCCGCAAACGCCGCTGCGGCGGCCGCACGCACCGCCGGGTTCGGATGCACCGGGAAAACCAGGGCCAAGTCCTGATGGCGCTCGACGAAGCGACGCAATACTTCGAGATGCGCTGTCATCACGCTGCCGAAGCTTTCGCGCCGGTGGGTGGTCAGCGCGATCAGGCGCAGGCCCTTGAGCGGTGCGAGGGCCTCGGTCAAGCCGGGGCGAAGATTCGTGCCGGGCCTGAATCTCGCTGCAGTGAATCGATAACGGGATTGCCGGTCAGCGCGATCTGGTCGGCTGGCACACCCTCGGCGCGCAGCGTTTCGACGTTTCCCTCGGTTGCCGCGAAATGGTAGCGGGCGATCCGCGTGACCAGGCGGCGGTTCATCTCCTCGGGGAAGGGGCTCATCGCATCACCCGAACGCAGACCCGCCTCGACATGGCCAACCGGAATGCCAAGGTGAAAAGCCGCCAGCGCGCCCGCCAGCGCGGTGGTGGTGTCGCCCTGCACGAGCACGAGATCCGGTCGCTCGGCCGCCAACAGCGGATCCAGCCCGGCCACCACGCGCGCCAGGATCTCGTTTGGTCCCTGCCCCGGTTTCATCACCGCCAAATCGTGATCAATCCTCACTGCGAGGCGCTCGGCAAACGGGTAGAGCAGGTCGGTGTGCTGGGACGAGGAGACATTGACCGTCCGCCAACGGTCCGGGTGCGTTTCGAGGGCGCGGATCACCGGCGCCAGTTTGATCACTTCGGGCCGAGTGCCGAACAGCGTGAGGATGGTCTTAGCGCCGTTCATAGATCACCATTCCGCCGCTGGCGCCCAGAACGCCGGACTCCCGGTAGTCTTTCAGGAACTCACGCAGCGCGGCCGCCGCTCGGCCCGGTCCCGTGAAAGTTTGTAAAGACCCGTCGGGCAACCAAAACGTAGCGGCAATCCGCGGCCTGCAGATCGCGCTCCCACAAATCGACCCATCGTTCCCGCAGGGGCAGCGAAGAATCTATACTATCCAGCTCCAAGAAATAATAAAAACGGGTCGGCTGGCGGCGCATCGAGAGGTAGTTGATGGTACTCACCCCACCCACGACGAACACACAATCGCTCGGCGGCAGAACATTCAACTGGCGGGCGAAACCGACCGTGTCCGCAGCGGTTAGGCCGTCCACTTCCACGAAACGCGCAAGGTGTCGTCCATAATCGCCGGTTACCAACGCAAACGAAAGCGAATAGTAGGAAACGATTAGCTTGATCGCGATCACCACCAGGGCGAGCGCGCTTAAGCTCACTGCAATCATTCGCTTCCATTGGAGCCCTTCCGCTGTTTATCCGCCCTGTGGCAACGAGACCTACGGAGATCGCTAGACATCCCGTGAGGGCGATAAAGGAGGGCGCCAAGTGATAGCCAAGACCCCGCCACTGGATGATGTATGACAGAACGCCAGTTATCCACAGCACGGGTAGCGCGGTCGTCGTGACCGAGCGATTGGGACCACGAAAGATCCAAACAATTGCCGGGATGCTCCCCAACATGAGAACCGCCCACCAAACCCTGATAAATACGCGTTGGCTATTTGGACCACCGTAAACGTAGCGGCTAAGCCCGCGAAAGTTTTGGTGCTCAAAAGCTGCATCTCAACGCTGAAGGTGAATACGGCATCGACGACCTCGCTCAGCGTGGTGCCCCGCGCAAGGACTGCGCCCAGCGCGACAAGCAGGGTCGCAACTGCCGCCGCGCCAGCCGTCGCCGTATGCATGAGCACGCTAAGCACCGGAGTCCGCAGCCAGATCGCCTGCAGGGGCAGCAACAGGCCGATGATTCCGACGCGTCGGCTTGTTCAGCATGGCGGCGCCAATGAATAGCCCTGTCCCCAGCTGCCACCACCATGACTTGCGCTGGTAACCACGGACGTGGAACCAGAGTGCCACCACAAGAAACTGCGCGGCGCTCATATCGTGCTGCCCGGCTAACCACGACGAGGCGCTTGCATAAATCAGCGGGCTCAGCATGAGGCTGAGTCTTCCCGCGTCCCGGCCTGCAGCGAGTCGGACCAGATCAGCAAGGAAAAGGGCGCTAACTCCGAAGAGCATGAAGTCAAAGGCGCGCCACGACCAAAGATTGACCCCGAACAGCCACGTGGCGAGTGCGTGCAGGCCCATCACGCCAGGCCAGTTCATGTCGATGAAGTCGCGGTACGGGATATCGCCTTCGAGCAATCGCCAGCCCATGTAGGCGTGATTGAACTGGTCGGAGCTCGGCGGAAGTGTCAAGTAGAGCGCCCCCGACACGAGCCAACTCGCGATCGCGAGCACTATCCAATGACGAAATACCCAGGCGCCGAGCCCGTGCGGCCCCACGCCGCGATCCTCCACCGCGGTAGCCTCGCCGCCCCTATGCGTGGTCATGCTTACCCCTATTTGTGGTCATGCTGCGTCGACTCGTCGTCGGTATCGCGGCTCTCTCCATGTTTCATATCTGCGACGTGATTGCACATTGGTCAATATCGTCTGAGTAGAGTGTAAGAAGAATAAATATTTTTTCCAATAAAATCAATAAGTATTGAGCAGTCTTTCACATCAATTTCTCATTCAGGTCGCCGTGAAATCTCATCAGATTTGAGGATTA
>CAVWXL010000007.1:0-194431 GCA_963759035.1 uncultured Gammaproteobacteria bacterium | reverse complement strand
CCACAAGTCTGCCGGAAAAAGGTTTTTTCGGTCGATCTCCGCCGCCCGCGGCGCGATCTCGGATCGGGCAAATTGGTAAACCGCCTCGCGCAACATTTCAATATCTTCGCCCAGGTCGAAATCCAGGGATGGAAAATGCGTGTTCATAGCGTTTCCTCTCCGTTCAGGCGCGCGTCCAGGGCTGCCTGCATTTGTCTTCCGCATCGGTCAGCTCACGCAGCATCGCCTTGCAGATCGTTTGCTGCCGCTTCAATTCGGCACGCTTTTCCCGGATTTTCGCAATCAGCGTTTGCAGCTGCCTGTGATTACTGCCTTCCGTGCCATACATCAGGATGATTTCCGCACTCTCGTCTAGGCTCAGACCCAGGCGCTTTCCACGCAGGATCAGTCGCAGCTTGGTGCGATCTGCAGGGCTGTATACCCGCCGCGTGCCCTCTCGCGACGGGTTGAGCAGTCGCTTCTCCTCGTAAAAGCGAATCGTCCGCGTAGTTACATTGAACTCATCGGCGCAGGTCACTGATGCTGTAGGTGCTGGGCATGATATTTTCCTTTGAGTGCGGCACCGAAGTATAGGTGACGTTTACGTTAACGTAAAGCTTAAACTGAACAGCACTGATTACGTAAACGAGCCCTCCGGACTCAGCTACTGCACGATGTCCGCGCGTTTATCCGGAAGCAACAGTAGCCGCCAGGCACCTGCTGGCGCGTGCCTCGATCGCATCCCAGTTCCCGGCTTCAATATCCGCGGCTACGAATAAGCGGAGCAACAAAACCCATGCGCGAACACACCGGCGGCGAGCCAGTCGGCTGCATTGTGTTCATCCACGCCGTTGGTCGGGACGATTTTCAGATAAGGCATCGGCCCAAGCACCGAACGAACCCAGTCCGGTCCGCCGGCGGGCGCCGGGAACAGTTTGCACAATTGGGCGCCGGCGCGATGAGCCCAAAGCATCTCGGTCGGCGTGTGGGTGCCTGGCATGCTGGCCACACCCAGGTCCCTGGCTGCAGAAATCACCACGTCGTCGACCACCGGTGACACCAGGAAACGGGCGCCGGCTTCCACGGACTTTTGTGCTTCCGCTTCGTCCATGACCGTGCCGGTTCCCACGACCAGGCCTTCGCGCTGTGAAAAATCCTGCACCAGTTCGTAGACGCCCGGAATGGTCAGCGTGAATTCGATAACCCTGAACCCGCCCCGGACAGCGGCCTCCATGGCCAGGGCTGCTTTTTCCTGGCTGTTCGTACGCAAAATGGCGCTGGCCTTCTCCCGCCCAAACAACTCAACAAATGCTTCGGGCGTCACGTCTCATCTCCTTCTGCCATCGACAGAATCTTTTTTGCCTGGACCAGGTGCGGTAAATCCAGCATGGCGCCGTCCAGCGCCAGCGTCCCGGCATCCGGGTTCGCCTCGAACAACGCCACGATACGGCTGCGCGCGTTCCAGTTCTTCCGTGCTGGGCGTAAACGCCCGGTTGATCACTTCGACTTGCGCCGGATGGATAGCCAGCTTGCCGCTGAACCCATCCCGCCTGGCCTGCGCGCAGGAAGCTTCCAGACCCTCAGGTTTCGGAAATCGGCATACAGTGTGTCAATGGCGGCAACCCCGGCTGCATGCGCAGCAAACAGGCACAGGCTACGTACCAGTTGGTAAGGTGCAGTCCAGTGACCCGTACTCGTCCCGGTTGGCAGTGGCGCCAACCGCAGCGCTCAGGTCTTCGGCTCCCCAGGTCAGGCCCGCCAGGCGCGTGTCCGCACTGGCGGTAATCACCCAGGGTGAAAATGGATTGGGGTGTCTCGGTGGCAACAGGCAGAATCCGGGTTGATCCGACTTTGAGTTCGTACTCCTGTTCATACGCTCCGATGCGCCGGCCGAGCAACTCGATGTCTTCCGGACCCCGGGCCTTGGGCAGCACGATACCATCCGCCCCTGCAACGACCACGGCGGCCAGGTCGGGCCCTGCTTCCGCATGGTCCATGGGGTTGATTCGCACCCAAATCTGCTTCGACGGATTTTGAGAAGTGCCTTTTGCCCTGCGCCCGGCGAGGTATTCCGCCACCAGGCCGCGGGCAGCAGTCTTGTTCTGTGGACTAACGGAGTCCTCCAGATCCAGGATCAGCACATCAGCAGGAATTTCCTCGCTTTTGGCCAGCTTCTTCTCGCTATCGCCAGGCACGAACAACAACGAGCGCATGCGACTCATGGACCGGGCTTCCTGAGCATCAGCGCACTTCGTTTACACACGCCGACCAGTTCGTCTTTCTGGTTGAATGCCCGGTGCTCGAAGATAACGATTCCGTTATGCGGCCGGGACCGGCTCTCGCGCAGTTCCAGCACCTCGGTCTGGATGTGAAGCGTGTCTCCGTGGAAGACAGGACGCGGGAATCGCACATCATCCCAGCCCAGGTTGGCGACCGTGGTGCCATGGGTCGTATCGTTAACCGAAATCCCGACCATCAGGCCAAGGGTCAGGCAACTGTTCACGATCCTCTGTCCGAATTCCGTTTCCGTCCGGCAGTATTCTTCGTCAAGGTGCAGGGCTGCCGGGTTGTGCGTCATGGTGCTGATCATGACGTTGTCGGATTCGGTGACCGTACGCCTGATCGCGTGATCGAAAACCTGTCCCACGGTAAATTCTTCGAAGTACAACCCAGCCATATGTTTCTCCGCCGTCCAGCATGATAATTTGAATTCAGCTTACACGATGATCCTCAGTGCCGGAATCTCTCCACCTGATTTTCGACCAGGGAATAAAGTGCGGGAACGACCACCAGCGTCAGCAGCGTTGAACTGACCAGCCCGCCAATCACGGCGACGGCCAGGGGGCCGTTGGTATCCGACCCTGCACCCAGGCCGATAGCCGCAGGCGACAGGGCGAGAATGACGGTCACCGATGTCATCAGCACCGGCCGCATGCGCACGGGACACGCCTCTGCAAGGGCTTCATCGATACCCATGCCCTGTTCCCGCATCTGGTTGGTCCGGTCGACCAGCAGGATGGAGTTCTTCGCAACCAGCCCGACCAGCAGTACCAGCCCGATCATGGAATAGATGTTCAGTGAGTGACCGGTCAGCCACAGCGCTCCGACACCGCCGATAATAGCCAATGGCTGCGCCACCATGATGATCAGTGGCTGGATGAAGGAATTGAACTGGCTGGCCAGCACCATGTAAACCAGGATCATCGCGGTGACGAAAGCAAACAGCATGTAGTTGACCGTTTTGCCAAATTCCTCCGACCGCCCAATCATCGTCACCTTGTAACCGGTCGGCATCAGTTCACGTGAGATTTCAAGTACCCTGGAGATAGCAGCAGCCTCTGCAATCGTCGGCGTGCCATAAAAAGTGGCGGAATACTGCAGGTCGTATCGGGACACAATGGCCGGACCAAGGCCGGGTTCCAGCCTGGCCAGGTTATCCAGCCGCACCAATTCGCCGAGCGGCGAACGGATATAGATCCGGCTCAGGTCCGGCGTATGCTCGACCCCCGCCTTCAAGCGGATGTCGTAGCGCTCACCGTCGCCCGGGTCATCGTTATAGCGTGCTACGTCATAGCCGCCAGACATCACGTTAACCGCCATCGCCACGTCACGCGAGGTCATGCCCAGGCTGTGGATCCGCTCACGCGCCAGCTTCATTTCCAGTTGCGGCAGATCGAGCTGCAAATCGACGTCCAGCGATCCCATGCCTGGTTCCCGCCCGAGCCGCTCTTTCAGTCCATCGGCCAGCACGGCAACCTGCTCCAGTTCGGGCCCCTGCAGGACAAACTGCAGCGGCTCACCCCGCTGGCCCCCGACGATAGGCATTTCCGTCACAAATATCTCGACTCCCGGAATCCCTGCAAAGCGCTGGCGCAGGGTTTCCATCAGCTCGGCCTGGCTGATATTGCGGTTTTCCCAGCGCACCATCTTGACGATGATGCTCGCCCGGCTTACCTGCCGTGCCTGGTCCTGTCCGATGGTGGCGAACGAGCCGTCAATGGCCGGGTACTCGGCGAAAATCGATTCGATCTGCCTGATCCGCGACTCGGTGTACACAATACCCGAGCCCAGCGGCGCCTTGACGGCCACGACAAACCGGCCCTCGTCCTCGACCGGCATGAAGCCCTTGTCGATCTGACCGAATATGAAGCCGCTGGCCAACACCGTCAGACCCGCAACGGCCAGCACCGCCCAGCGATGCTTCAGGCTGAGTGAGATTAACCTGCGGTAACCAGCGTCCAGTGCCTTGAACCTGGCCTCGATGATGCGGTAAACCGGCCCGTGTTGGCTCGAAAAACCCAGGTAGCGCGAACACAGAGCCGGTGTCAGTGTCAGCGAGACAAACAACGAAACCAACACACCAACCGTCACCACCACCGCGAACGACTTGAAAAAGCTCCCGATGATGCCCTCCATGAAGATGACCGGGGCAAAGATCGCAACCAGGGTCAGCGTTGCCGCCAGCACGGCAAAAACAACCTGGCGGCTGCCCTTTATCGCCGCATCAACCGGATCGGAATTGCCATTCTCCCGCTGCCGGTAAATGTTCTCCAGCACGACGATGGCGTCATCCACCACGATGCCGATCAGCAACAACAGTCCCAAAAGCGTCATCGTATTGAACGTGAAGCCGGAGAAATACATCACGGCGACTGCACCGAGCAGTGATACCGGAATGGCCGCGGCGATGATCAGCGTGGAAGACAGGCTTTTCAGAAACACCAGCACCACCAATGCGGTCAATAATGTACCGAGGAGGATGTGCTCTTCCAGCGCCGACACGATGTCCTCGATCAGTTCCGCATCGTTGAAAGAGATATCGAGCTGCATACCCGGGGGCAGGTCAGGCAGAATCTCTGACTCGAGGCGGTGTTTTACTTCCTCAACGATTGCCACGGAATTCGAATTCTGAACTTTGACGATACCCAGACCGACGGTCGGCTGGCCGTTGAAACTGGCGAACTGTCGGTGATCCTCCAGGCCGTCCTCGATGTCAGCAATATCGGCCAGCCGCAAAGGCGCACCTTCCGGATAGGCCACGATCAGGGCTTCAAGTTCGCGCGGGTCATGGTATTCGACATCCAGCTGGATCAGCTCTTCCTGCGCTCCGCCGACCAGGAAGCCGCCCTGCAGACGGACGTGTTCGGTGGCAAATGCCCCGACCACATCATTAACTGCTATTCCGAACGCAGCCATGCGATCCGGATCCAGGTTGACCCGTATGGTTCGTCTCCGCTCACCTCCAAGCCTTACTTCTCCAACTCCATCAATGGTTTCTAGTCGTTTCTTAATATTATTTCTTGCATACTGGTTGAGTTGTTGAAGCGTCCGGTCACCCGTCAACGCCAGCCACAAAACCGGCATCGCACCGAATTCAACCTTGGCAACAACCGGTGGGTCGGTTTGCCTGGGAAGCTCCGGCAGGATCTGGTTGACCTTGGACTGTACCTCGTTGAAGGCAATATCAATTTGCTTTTTCAGACCAAAACGCACCACGATGACCGAAACCCCGGGCGCTGAAGTGGAACGGATGTGTTCGATACCCGGCACGCTGTTGACCGTGGTCTCGATGATATTGGTTACGCTGGAATCGATGATCTCGGGACTGGCGCCGGGCAGGATAGTTCGAATCGAAATCATCGGAAATTCAATTTCGGGAAAGCGGTCGACGCCGATCCGGTCAAAACTGATAACTCCGAACAACAGCAAAACCCCGGATAGCATGTAAGCGAACACATGCCGGTTGATCGAAAGTTCGGGAAGACTCATCCCTATCACAGGGCCGGCTCCTGAGCGACAACCCGGGCGCCATCGCTTAAGTAGTGTGACCCTTCCACAACCACGTACGTGTCGACGCCGAGACCATCGCGAATCTCAACCCAGTCGTCTCTGCGAACACCTGTTGTTACCACGGACTGCCTGACCTGCTGGCCGGTGGGCGTATCCAGCAGAAAAATGACTTCGCCGGCGGGCCGCTTCACCACCGAAGAAGCAGGAACCACAATTGCACCGCGGCGGTTTTCCACCACCAGGGTCGCCTCAACTGTAGCTTCGGGCCGCCAGCTGCCCGGATTGACCAAATCGACCATCACCATCAGTGAACGGGTCATGCTCCCGACCTGGGGACGAATCTGATCCACGGTCGCTTCCACCACGAGTCCCGGGGCAATTGCGCTTTCGAGTAAAATAGCCTGCCCGACCTTAACCAGGTGCCCCACCGTCTCGGGAAAAGGCAACTCGGCCCGCAGGGCTATCGTGTCGACCACGGTCAGCAGCGGACTGCCCACCGACACGAAATCACCTACCGAAACATGCCGCCTTTCGACCACACCATTCAAGGGCGAAACCAGCTCAGTTTTGGTCAGACGGTCCGCGGCGATTGCGAGCCGGGCCTTTGCACCAAGCAGCGACGCCCTGTCTACGGCAAGCTGGGCTTCGGCGTCATCCAGACGCTCCTGCGACATCATGTCTTTGGTTTTCAGGCCGAGGTAGCGGGCCACGCGTCGTTCTTCGTTTGCTATACTGGCGCTGAGGCGCGTTATGGCGGCCTCCGCTTCACGCTTTGACAGCTCGTAGGTGGTCGTATCGAGCCGAATCAACACCTCGCCCTTCACCACAGACTGTCCTTCCGTCACACCTATCTCGATTACCCGGGCATCTATCTCCGCCGCCAGCCTGGGTGTGCTCTTACTGATGATCCGGCCGACCGAGAACAGTTCAACCCTCACGTCCCTTGCCCGGCTTTGGGTCAGCGTGACTGCAACCGGTTTTCGCTGGACGCCTGTGCCGCTTTCAGAGCCATCTTCAAGTGTCTCCTCGCGACATCCCGTAAGAGCCGGGACAGACAGCAGGCAGGCTGCCAGGAGTTTGATCAGATTCTTGTTGCTACGCTTCACTTTCTTTCCTCTCCCGGCGGCATGAGCATGCCGTTCAACATCACATCGACCATTTCATTGCTGAATTGCTGCGGCCGGTTGACAAAGCCTGCCTGGGGCACATGCTGCAGCAAACTACTTGCCTGGAAGAAAAACACGTCTGCGCCGATAAGCAGGGTTGCGCATAATGCAGGATCGAGATCAGGCCTCAATTCCCCGGCCACCTGCCCAGCCATGAACGTCGAAATAATGCGCTGGAATATGCCGCCAAAAACCTGGTCGGTCAGCATCTTGCTGCGTTCGTCGTTTCCGGAAAATGCTTCGCGAATAATCACCCTCGAGGTCAGCGCATTATTTTCCAGGTGTCCCAGATGAGCGTGGGCAAAATTTGCCAGTCGATCGGCAAATGGGCCCGGGCTTTCGGCTAACTGGTCAACCAGCCCTGACAGCTCAGCCGCACTGGACTGAAGGATGGCCTGATATAGCGATTCCTTGGATGAAAAATGATGGTAAATATTCGCTTTACTGACGCCCGCAGCTTCGGCCACTCCACGCATCGACACGGCATCGTAGCTGCTTGCCGAAAACAGTCGCACTGCGGCCTCCAGAATTGCCACCTCACCGGCCGATTGCCCGGGAGATTGGCTTCTTGATGCTTCAACCTGCATTTGTAGCCTTCCTGAATTATGGACTGACCGTACGGTCGGTCAGTTATTATCCCGCATTAAGTCCAAGAAGGAAACAGAACGTTGCTATCCGGTGTTCTGAATACCCAGTGCGATCCCTTTAACGGTGGCTTTAAGCGCTTCCAGCAAACCCTCGTCCCTGCACTCACCGTCCCGCCATCGTTGCAACAAATCAATCTGCAGCAAGTGCAAAGGGTCTACATAGGGGTTTCTCAGGCGAATATTCCGTTGCAGAACCGTCTGGTCGTCCAGCAGCCGATCCAGTTGTTTGAGCTCAAGAATACGCTGCTCGGCGAGTTCAAACTCGCTACCGATAGACTCGAAAAACCGCTGCTGTCCAGCTCCAGCGAGACCGGCATAACGTTGCCCGATCCCCAGCTCTGATTTCCCAAGGACCATTTCCACATCGTTAATCATGCCCTGGAAAAATACCTGCCTGCGGAGCAGATCCCGTACGGCTTCAATTCCAAACTGATCAATGGCGCTGTCCAGCGCTGTACCGAATCCGTAAACCCCGGGGAAACCCACCCGCACCTGGGCCCAGGAAAACACCCACGGAATGGCTCTGAGGTTCTCGATACCCGCCCCTGAACGGCGCGACGCAGGCCGTGACCCGATATTGAGCCGCTCGATAACATCAATCGGGGTGGTGGCGCGGAAATAAGTGGGGAAATCCGTCATCCTGATAAACCATGCCACGAAATTTTTCCCGGGAAACAGTGGACATGTGGGACAAGATCTCACTTTCATCATCATTCAGCCCCTGGGAGGCATAGCCCATGCTGTGCGTCAGCGTGGCGCCGGCCTCCAGCTCCAGGTTGCGCAAGGCAAGGAACCGCACGCCGAATTTCTGGTTGATCACCTCGCCCTGCTCGGTCACGCGCAGGAACCCCTTAACCGTCCCCGGCGGCGCTCCAAGGATTCCATTGACCAGGTTTCCCCCGCCCCGGCTGACGGTGCCGCCACGGCCATGGAAAAAAACGATATCTGTATTGTGCTCATCACCGACATCGACCAAGCGTTTTTGCGCCGCGTACAGTGACCAGCGTGAGGCGACGATACCGCTGTCCTTGCTACTGTCTGAGTAACCGATCATGACGGCCTGTCTGCAGCGATGTCCGTTGAGGTGACTGCGATAAAAGTCCAGTGATAACAGGCTGCCGATGATTTCCGGTCCGGCCTGCAGGTCGTCCACTGTTTCCAGCAATGGCGCCACGTCCAGCTGGGACGAGGCCCCGGTATGTGGATTGGAAATTTCAGCAAGCGCCAGGGCTGTCAGTACATCGTCCGCCCCCTGGGTCATGCTGATGATGAATAAGCCAATGGCCGAACTGCCATACATTTGCCGGGCGCTGGAAATTGCCCGAAACACATCCAGGGTTTCCCGCGCTTCTTCACTCAGCGGGTGTGCGACAGAAACGCCAGGCAAACCGCCGCTTTCCAACAGGTGAGTCAGTACCTGGGCACGGTTTGCCGGTTCCCTCGCCAGCCAGTCCTCGCAACCCAGCAACTCACCCATGACGCGGCGATGCAGCAACGCATCCTGCCTCACGTCCAGCGTCACCAGGTGAAAACCGAAGGTTTCTATTCGTCGCAGCATTCGTTCGACACCGAACAAGCCCGCGTGCTCACCATGATTCTCCCGCAGGCTGTCACGAATCAGATCGAATGTCAGCAGCATAGTCATCAACGCGCTGCGTAAGCATGCTCCTGTTCGCTCCAGGTCTGCTCCAGCCGATGGGATACCAACTTCAGCAGGCAGCGGTAAGGCATATCCCGGTGCCGTCTCCGGTATGCCCCTGTTAACGTCCGGCATCATCTCCCGGTAACGCTCCAGTTGACGCAACACGGCTGGAGAAACGCCTATCTCGGACGTGGACTGGCTGAGATAACGGGACAGTTTTCGTACATCAGGAAGGTACCGTCTTGATCACGACGGCGCGTTGCCTGGCCAGGGTTTCCAGAATCGTGACCGAGGTGACGTTCGGGTTGCCATCCATGTCGCCGCCCACCCAGGATCCAAACCGCAGGATGATGTCCTTCAGAAAATCTGCAGGACACTCGCTCAAAGTTGGCCTCAAAGGCCTGCTCTACAGCTTCGTAAAAAACCGGCACCACGCGGTAGAGAATGTCGGTGATGTAAAACAGGATATTATCCAGCTCATCCGCAACGGTCGGGCGCGAGTGCGGCACCAGGCGTGTCTGCCAGGATGACGTGATAGCGCCGCGCGGATTCGCTGCAGTGCCAGTGCTTCCTCACGCGGCGTCAACTCCGGGATTCAGTCGCTCAACCAGGCGCAAGCACGATGTCGTATTCTTTTTCCTGGATGGTCCGGCGGGTGGCCTCGGTCGGATGGGCCGTAAATACCGGCTGAATCCGCAGCTGGTTGATCGCTTCCGCCAAGTGCACGGCATCCACACCTGCTTCCTTCAGCTCCCCAACAACCGCTTCGAGGCTGCCTCGCTGGGCCGCAGCTCCGGCCCGTTGATAGGCTCGGCGGCGGCGGATCCGATGCACTTTTTCGGCCAGGTTAACCGCCCTGCAGGTAGGACGCAAATGCATGGATGACCAGCATCGACCTGTTCCGGCTCCAGGTCGGATAACGCGGCATCCAGCTGTTCTGCGCCGCCTGATCCTTCACGTTGCTGAATCGATGCCTTGCGAACGGCTTCTACACGGTCCAGCAGTTCCTGCCCGTGCTGATCAACCAGCACATCGCCCACCAGCGAGCCCAGCAGGCTGACGTCAGCGCGTAAGCGGAAGATCTTTTTCAGGAATCTCTATCTCTCGGATATCAGTCATTCGTCTAAGCACCCGGACACGCATAACACCCTCGGCACTTCAATCGCGCTCGACGATCTCCTCAGTCGGCTCGGTCTCTACGTCGATGATGTTGTAAGCCATGTCGCCCAGGCTCTTGTTCACCATATCGATCACGTTGATGTCATGATCGGCCAGAACGGACAGCACGGTGCCAAGAACCCGCGGCACATTTTCATTGGCGAACGTAATCCGGTAACCGCCGTTACGCGCCATCCGGGTCTGGGGATAATTGACCGAGTTGATGATATTACCGTTTTCCAGGAAATCCATCAGTTGCTCTGCCGCCATTACCGAGCAGTTTTCTTCCGCCTCGCGGGTACTGGCTCCAATATGCGGAAACAGCATGGCATCCTTACGGCCGAGCAAGCGCGGGAACCGGAAAATCGGTGATGTAGCCGCCCAGCCGGCCTTCATCCAGAGCCGCCACTACTGCATCAACGTCGACTATCTGGTCACGGGCAAAGTTAAGCAGCTTTGCGCCCGGCTTGAAGCGCAACAGCGCCGCAGCGTTGATCAGGTGCCGGGTCTGCTCGATAGCCGGAACGTGCAGCGTGACGAAATCAGACAACTTCAACAACGCTTCCAGGCTATCGATCTTTTCTACCCGGCTGGACAGGCGCCAGGCCGCCTCGACCGACAGGGCCGGGTCAAAACCGGCTACGTGCATGCCCATCTCAAGCGCTGCGTTGGCAACCATCGAACCGATTGCGCCCAGCCCGACGACGCCCAGGGTTCTGCCGGCGATTTCACTGCCGGCAAACTGCTTTTTCTCTTTTTCCAGTTGTTTCGCCATCACTTCCGGATCGGTGATATCGGTCATCTCCTGCACCCGGTTCATCCCGTCCAGTATGCCGCGCGAACTCAGCAACAGCGCTGCCGTAACCAGTTCCTTAACCGCGTTGGCGTTGGCTCCGGGGGTATTGAACACCACGATCCCGCGGTGCGTGTAGTCATCGATCGGAATGTTGTTCACCCCGGCACCCGCCCTGGCCACCGCCAGCACGCTGTCCGGCACCGGCTCATCATGCAGTTTCTGGCTGCGCAGAATGAACGCGTCCGGCTCTTCGATACGTCCGGCCCGACCTCGTAGCTCTCCATCGGAAACCGGCTCAGACCGACATCGGATATCTGGTTGTAGGTTCGAATCTTGTACATCAGGGTTCTATTCTCCCTTGACTTGCTTGTAGGCCCATTCCAGCCAGGGCATCAATTTCTCAACGTCACTTTCTTCGACGGTTGCACCGCACCAGATTCTCAATCCGGCCGGCGCATCCCGGTAGGCGCCGATGTCATGCGCGACACCTTCGGCATCGAGCAAGGCAACCATGGCCTTCACCCGCTCCGGTTCCAGGTCTACGGTCAGGCAGACGCTGGTGTTGGAACGCTGCGCGGCATCACCCGCCAGGAAATGTATCCAGTGGCGGGCTGCCACAAAGTCTTCGATCACCGCCAGGTTGCGTTCTGAACGCCGAATCGCTGCAGCAGCGCCGCCGATCTCACGCACCCAGTCCAGCGCATCCAGGTAATCAGCCACGCACAACATGGAAGGCGTATTGATCGTCGCATCCCTTGAAAATGCCTTCGATCAGCTTTCCGTCCTTGGTCAGCCGGAAAATCTTTGGCAACGGCCATGGCGGCGTATAGGACTCCAGCCGCTCCACTGCTCGCGGACTCAGAATCAGCATGCCGTGAGCACCCTCCCCGCCCAACACTTTCTGCCAGCTGTAAGTCACGACATCCAGTTTTTCCCAGGGCAAATCCATGGCAAACACGGCAGAGGTCGCATCGCAGATGGTGAGGCCTTCCCGCGCGTCGCTGATCCAGTCTCCATCGGGCACTTTCACGCCCGAAGTCGTGCCGTTCCAGGTGAAGACGATGTCGTGTGCAGGGTCGGCCTGCTCCAGGTCCGGCAGCTCACCGTAATCCGCGGTAAATGTTACGCACATCATCCAGCTGCAACTGCCGGCGTGATATCCACCAGCCAGCCCTTGCCAAAAGACTCCCAGGCAAATACGTCGACCGGCCGGGCTCCCAACAGGGACCACAGCGCCATTTCCACAGCCCCGGTATCCGAGGCCGGCACCATGCCAACGCGGTAGCCATCCGGCAAGCCCAGCAACTCGGCTGTATCAGTGCAGGCACGGCCCAGTACGGATTTTCCCAGCGCAGAACGGTGTGACCGGCCCAACGATTCCAGCGACAAGTTGCTGACGTCGTAGCCGGGCCGCTTACTGCAGGGCCCGGAAGAAAAATTGGGATTGGCCGGTCTCTCAACAGGTTTCATGTTTTCCTCTCCGGAGATTCTTTATGCGGACGATCTGCCGCTATGTCCAATCGAGTAGTTTCGCCTAAAAAGGCATAGATAGCCACCCGCCAGAAGCTGTAAACAAGAGGTGTTGATGCGCTATGATGAAAGAGTCCACCAAAACGGGAAGCAAATGTCCGGGATGGCAGTGAAGAGTCGGCAAATACGCGGGTTTCGGTCTGGCGGAATGGTGTTGCTGGTCGCATTACTGGCAGCCTGCTCGAGCGCCCCCGTGATAACTCCGGAAGTACCGCCTCTGGCCGGGCAACCGTTGATCGGAATACCTGATGTCAACATTTTACAGACCTCTCCAGAGCTCCGGGAATTTGCAACGAGCCACGTTGGGCCGCGGCGTGCGACAGGACCGGAGAGCCTGGTCACTGGCCTATGCAGCACTCGACCCTTACCTGCTGAATTTCAAATACGATCCCCGGGTCACCCTGCCAGCTGATGAAGGCTTCAGAACCGGCAGGGGCAACTGCCTCACTTTTTCCAGCATGCTTGTGGCCATGGCGCGCGAAGCCGGCCTTACTGCCTGGTACCAGGAAGTGAAAATTCCACCTGTCTGGAGCAACGTTAACGAAACGATGCTGTTCGGCATGCACGTCAACGCCGTGGTGCAGGACAAAAACAACGAATTCACAGTGGATGTCAGTCGCCGCAAAAAGCAGGCCGTGGAACAAGTCAGGCGGCTGAGTGACAAAGAGGCCCTGGCCCAGTATTACAACAACCTGGGGGCCGATGCGCTGGTCGCAAGACAACCTGGCGCTGGCTTACGCCTATTTCAGGAAAGCCCTGTCAGTCGATGCCAGCCTGCCTTACGTCTGGTCCAACCTGGGCGTGGTGCTGCGCCGAAACGAGCAAACCGAAGAAGCGGTTCTGGCCTATCAAACGGCCCTGGAACTGGAACCACAGCAATCGGTTGCACTGAATAACCTGTATTCCATCTATGACGAGGATGGTGATCTGGAGAAGGCCGGGGCGATCCGGGCACGGGTGGAAAGGAACCGTCGCAAGAACCCCTATTACCTGAATTACCTGGCCGAAGTCGCGGTTGAAGAACAGCGTTTTGGCGACGCCATTGAGCTGCTGAACAAGGCGCTGCGAATCGAAAGCAACGAGTATCGTTTTTACTTCACGCTGGCGCAGTCACAGTTCCTGTCCGGTAAAACCGACCTCGCGCAGGAAAGCCTTGAACAAGCCAGGCAGCTGGCGCCAACGGGGTTGGAAAAGAGCGAACTCAGCCTGCCCGGCGACACTCTGTAGCCCTTACTCAGCCATCGAATCCAGAACCGCTTCAATGCGTTCGAACACCACCGCCATCTTGCGTTCGTCCGGCAGAGTGGTAATCCGGAAATGATCCTGGTACGGCACGTTGAAGCTGCTGCCCGGTGCGATCAAAACGTGTTTCTTTTCCAGTAACTCGAGTGCAAACTGCTGATCCCTAAAACCAGGAATCAGCTCGCAGTTGACCCGCGGGAAATGCATACATGGCGCCATCGGGCGCCTGACAGCTCGAGATACTTACTGTTATTCGACCCCGTCGATGACGGCCTGGCGGGACTGGAACAGCCGCCCGCCCGGCTCGCGTCAGTTTGCGGATACTCTGGTAACCGCCGAGCGCGGTCTGAACCGCCCACTGGCCGGGCACGTTGGCGCACAGACGCAGAGAAGCCAGCAATTCCACCGCATGCAGATAGTCCGTTGCGTTTTCCCGTTCACCGCTGAACGCCACCCAACCGACACGGTAGCCGCAGGCCCGGTAAATTTTCGACAAGCCATTGAAGGTCGCGCACAGCGTATCGTGCACCAGGGTCGCCATAGGCACATGCTCTGCATCGCCGTACAGCATCTGATCGTAGATTTCGTCGGCAAACACGATGATCTGGTGTTCCTCGGCAATACGCACGATTTCTTCCAGCATCTCGCGGGGATAAACGGCGCCGGTCGGGTTATTGGGGTTGATCAGCACGATCCCGCGTGTGCGGGGCGTGATCAGGCTGCGGATTTCGTCCGGATCCGGCTGGAAATCATTTTCCGGCAGGCAATTGTAATAAACGGCGTGCCCTGATTCAGCGCCACCGCGGCACTCCACAAGGGATAGTCCGGGCTGGGCACCAGTACTTCATCACCGCTGTTGAGCAGGGCGCGCAGAACGAAATCAATACACTCGCTGACGCCGTTGCCGATAAACACATCCTCTGCCGTGACGTCCAGCACGCCACGGTCCTGCTGCTGCATCACCACCGCTTCGCGGGCCGGGAAAATGCCCTTCTGATGGCAATAGGCCTCGCTCTGCCCGAGGTTTTCGATCATCGCCAGGCGCATCGTTTCCGGCGTCCGGTATCCGAACAGGCCCGGATTACCGATGTTCAGCGAAATGATCTCATAACCCTGGCGCTCCAGCTCCATCGCCCGGTGCGCCAGTTCTCCGCGAATTTCGTAGCGGACGCCTTCGAGAATATGATTGGTCTGAATGGCTGGTCTTTTGCACTGGCTTTGCCCCTGTCATGCCAATACGTTGAGAATACAGCATTCATTGACAGCTGCAATTGACACAGGCTAGTCTCTGCCACCATGAACTGAATCAAATTCACCGCATGTGTATGTCTTGCTGTTGCGCCTGTATGCGCAATAGCCAGCCGTGCGGTGTCTGTCCCAGGCTAATAACCATCAAAAACCTAAAGGACAAACCGCAACGGCAAGCCGGGGCGGAATTTTTATTCGTGTGTCCCGGTCTTAATTCAGAACTGGAGAGATACACAGATGAGCTTACACAATACTCAATTGCTGCAACGAGCGACCGGCACCCGATGTGCTCGACCACCACCGACAAGCGATCATGGCGCGGTTTACAACAGCGTCGGCCGACCTGATTGCCGATCCCGACAACCCGACTCCCATGATCCGGCTGAGCGAGCGGTTCAATCCGTCACCCGGTTTTGAAATCTACGTGAAGCTGGAACGCAACAACCCGTTCGGCTCGATCAAGGACCGCACGGCGCTCTACCTGTTGAACGGCACCCAGCTGGAGGAAGGCCAGGTTCTGACCGAACCCACCGCCGGCAACACCGGTATCGCGCTGGCAGCGCTGGCCAACGCCCAGGGCACACCCGATCGAACTGGCGTTGCCTGACGGCACGCCGGAGGAAAAAAAGGCCCTGCTGCGATTCCTCGGTGCCGAACTGCTGGAAGTCGAAGATGAACTATGCCCTCTGTTCCCCACCGAAGGCGCCCGCGGCGTGGTCAAAAGCCTGGTCGAGAGCGCTGCCTTCGATGGTAAGTATGTCAGCCCCAACCAGTATGAGAACGAACTGAACGTGGAAGCCCACTACCGCACAACCGGTCCCGAAATCTGGAATCAGACCGAGGGGAAAATTGACTACTTTTTCGCCGCTTTCGGCACCTGCGGCACCATCACCGGCGTGGCCCGTTACCTGAAAGAACGCAAGCCCGATGTGAAGATCATCGGCGTTGAACCGGCATCACAGGGAGCACAAGCTCTCCGGCATCAAGAAAATCTCCAACCTGCCGGAGGAGCATCAACCCAAGATCCTGGATTACTCGCTGATTGACGACATCATCGCCGTTGAAGACCGCGACGCCTACGAAGCCGGCATCCGCCTGGCCCGCACCGAAGGCATCATGGTTGGACCCACCACCGGCGCCATGCTGCATGCCGCAGAAATTGACCGGCGCTTCCAACAGCGGACATGCTGTCGTCATTTCACCTGACGATGCGACAAAGTACATCAGCGCCTATGCCGAGTACCTGTAGTGACAGATGGCGGATTAGGCGTCTGGCTGACCATCCATCCAGTACGCCGCAGCAGCAATTGATGGCTGCTCTGACGGGGCATATTTCCGGCAGCGCAGGCGGTTTCGCCAAAATTAAGCGGGAGTGGGTGGTCTCGAACCGGTCGAACGGGTGAATACAGCAGGGTCGGAACCGGATCGGCCGTGTGGGCGCCTGAATTACTGTCGGTCCTGTGATCGGCAGCAAGTGCGATCATGACGTCCGGCCTTGTTCGCAGTATTCCAAGCGACATCGGTCAACCCGCTCGCAGAAAACGCCGTTTCTGTCCGGGCTGATGATCGTGGGCGAACAGGTCCGGTGCCTTGATGTGCACGTAGACCAGGTCATGGTCATCCAGCGCCGCTAGCGCGGCTCCGATCTTCCCGGCAGATCGGTATCTGCCGCCGCGGTGAACCGCGGGATCGGTGTGCGTGACCTCATAAGCCCACCGTTCTGCGCCAGGCCGATGACCGTGTTACAGCCGGCCACGACCGCCGCATTCACACCCCGCTCGTGACAACGTTCTCAAGGCTGAATCCGGCCGCCGGCCCCGCGTGTAATCACACCATTGGCCGGCAATTTGCCGGCCGCACCCGCGTTCAGATTGACCGGATGGCTCGGCAAGGATCTCGATGCGCCAGCTCGATGAAAACGATTGATTTTCCGGCCGTCTTCGGGCGGTCTGCCAGTGGCTCGGCAGCAAGTCTTCACGCAGGCCGGCATGCCACGGTCGCCCGGGTCCGTGTCACTGACTCGGGGATCCAGCCCGGGCCCTGACAACACCAGCACACAGCGATGCTGATCGGTAGGCTGCAGATCGCGCAGTGACGCCATCACCCAGGTCCACGTTTTGTAACGCCAGCCGCGAGCTTCCTGCGTGTCCGGACATCGATTCGGCCGGCCCTCCGGTCTCTGATCGCGAGCCCGCCGTCCTGATCCTTCCAGCGTGGCGAAATTGGCGCGCAGCGCTATTTCACCGGGGCGCAAGCTCCGGCCTGCTCCGGACGCCTCTACCGGGCCGCGATTCAGCCGGCCCAACTCTCAGGGCAGCACCCCCATCAAGACCCCGCAGCCAGAGTGTGTGTTGGGCATCATGCCCGGTACCGAGCGGATCTACCAGGCCAAACCGTCCTGCGCCGGCCAGACGGTTCAGCACCGGCGTTTCACGCGTGCCTCAAGGGGTGTTCGCCCGGCCAACTGCAGGTGCCGGGAAGATCTCCCAGTCCGTCCAGAATCAGAATCACGCATTTGTGGCTGCATCATGACTCAAGCCGCTGTCATTCACTGAGCACGGGAACCAGTTGCGTGCCAGGGCGTGCTGTTCCACTTGCGTCCGCAACCTCGTCAACCACGGAACCAAAGACCTCTTTGGGAGAACCGTCGAAATGGATGGCCAGTTCCTGCGACCACCTGCAGAATGATCTGGTGAACCAGCCTTTTCCTTGTCGTGATTGGTGATAATCGGCACATCACAGCGATCTGCCTCGGACAGCAGAAACGACTGCAGGCTCCAGACCGAGTCGAACTTGTTCAGGTAACGCTTGGCGCGGCGTTGCGGGTACCTCGGCCCCCGGCCACGCAAGCGTGATTTCAAGTTCTTTGGGTCTTCAGAACCGCCAGCGTCACATGAACCATGATGGCGTCGGAGTCTTCCGGCAAGCGCGCCATCAGTTCCGGGTGAGCATGCACACCCTCAAGGATCATCGGCACGCTTTCTTCGATGGCACGTTGCAGAACCGCCTCGCAGGGCACTGCCAGCAAATCCGCCTGGCTGCGATAACCGTCGGCCACCAGCTGGTCCCGGTCCGTTCCTGCAGCATCCTGGATCGGCAGCGCCTTCCAGGCATTGAAGGAAGACGTGTGCAGAACAGGCAGCAGGCGCCTGGGCATCATCATGCGCATCACTTCCCGCAACATATCGGTCGACTGGATACGTACGATATCCAGCAAATGGGCGACCTCGGTAGCGATCGTGCTCTTACCGGTGCCAACCGTGCCGCAGATCAGCAGCAGCAAAGGCCGTGCGCTGCGCTGGAATTCCGACCAGACGCAGGTAGCGTCTGGCTGCTTTTTTCGAAACCTCCTGCAGCAAGGCACAGATAAGTCAGATAACCCAGTTGGCAGGTCGTCATCGAGCTCACCCCTGCCAGCAATAACTGGTCATAGATCAGCGCCGTGGTCTGCTCGGCTTTTTCAGCTTTCATACCGCTGGCCTGCAGGTAGCGTTCATGCTTGCCCCGGGAAAAGGCGCTGGCGGTTCCGCTCAGGCTGTTGACCTGGATTCTTGGCCGGCGCGACCAAAGGCAGGCGATAAGGTTCGATCGCACCCAGGTGGCCCTGTATCCTCCAGCAGGCCGAACACGCGGTCACGAATGTGCGTCCGTGGTAACCTGGTCATTCTCGGCCAGGCAGATCGTCACGCACCATGGTGGCCAGATCAAAGGCCTCCTCGAACGACAGCCCGGCGTCCAGCAGGCTGCGTGTCAGAATGCCGCGAAGAAACGGAACCCGGGTATCTTCTCTCTCGTTAACAACATACTGTTTTCAATGGTCTCGTGCGGCGACGCTCCGAATTGCTCAGCTGCAAGGCTGCTTCCTTGACCTGAGTCACGGAATTATCCTGTGGTTTTGCACTGAATTGAGCAAGCTTGATCGGCTGCGCACGGCTGTATTCGGCCCGAGACTGTGATATCTTCCAGTTGCGATTGATTGAGCCAGATAATCTCGGCGGAGAGAATCGAGAATATGTTCCAGACAGCAGAATTGGGGCAAAAACTCATCCAAGAAGGAATTCAAGCAGAGGGAATTGCCGCTGTGGGAAAACCTGCTTGAACTGCAGCAGCAGACTGCGCCTGGAAGGTAACTTTCCGGTGCTGGTGGACTTTGCCGGCGTCCGCGGCGCCGGCAAAGGGAACGTCGGTCAACCTGCTGAACAAGTGGATGGATGCACGCTGGATCGTAACCCACGCGTACACCGAACCATCCGACGAAGAAGCCGAGCGGCCGACCTTCTGGCGCTTCTGGCGACATCATGCCGCCCAAGGGTCAGATCGGCATCCACATGAGCGGCCGCTATTCACGCCCTTTACTGGATTATGTCTACGGCAGGATTTCCCCGGTTGAATTCACCCATGAACTGGACCGCATCAACGTTTTGAAAAAGCCCAGGCTGACGATGGCGCCATGGTGCTCAAATTCTGGATGCACATCAGCCGGGATGTGCAGAAAAACCGCCTTGAGACTGCTGGAAAACGATCCCGCTGCGAAGCTGGCGCATGTCTCCCGAAGACTGGAAGCACTGGGAAATGTACGACAAGTTCATCGAGGCGGCCGAACGCATCATCTCCTATACCAACACCGGCCACGCGCCCTGGGAAATCATCGAGGGGGAAGATTTCAATTACCGCAGCCTGCGCGTCGGGGAAATTTTTCAGCAACGACTGGAACGTCACCTGATGACCCAGCAAATCCGTCAAAAATACCTGGCGGAAATGCGCGAAGAAGTCAGCACAAACGGAGCCGAAGGACAGCCGCTGCCAACGGACGCTCCAAGCACGCCCATCACGATCATGGACGGACTCGACCTGTCCCTGTCGCTGGAGAAAAAGGAATACAAAGAGAAACTTGCGCTACTACAAGGCAAAGCTGGCCGGCCTCCACCAGAAGGCCGTACAGCAAAAAATCTCAACCACGCTGGTTTTTGAAGGTCCGGATGCCGCCGGTAAAGGTGGTGCCATCCGGCAAATCACCAGCGCCCTGGATGCGCGTTATTACAAGGTCTATCCATTTGCCGCGCCAACCGATATTGAAAACGCCCACCACTACCTCTGGCGCTTCTGGAACTGCGTACCACGCGCCGGACGCATGACCATCTTCGATCGCAGCTGGTACGGAAGGGTGCTGGTCGAACGCGATCGAAGGTTTCGCCGGAGATGACGAATGGCGGCGGGCGTTTGCCGAGATCAACGATTTCGAGGACCAGCTGATCGAGCACGGCATCGTACTGTTGAAGTTCTGGATGCACATCAGCAAGGACGAACAACTGCGACGATTCAAGGCGCGTGAAGAAACGCCGCACAAGCGCTGGAAACTGTGTGATGAAGACTGGCGTAACCGGGAAAAATGGGATGAATACTCCCTGGCCGCCCACGAGATGATTCAGCAGACTTCGGTCCGGAATTCACCCTGGATCCTGGTCGAAAACGAAAACAAGCTCTTCGGCCGGATCAAGGTGCTCAAGTCGGTCTGCGATGCCCTGGAAAAAGTCGTTGGAGATTGAAGAGCGTGACACCGTATTGAGCAAGACCAGGCTTCCAGGCTACGCCCACTTTCAGAATTACCCGGACATTGGTAACCGATATCCGTTGATTGGGCCCGGCGATCCCCCGCCCTATCTTGACTTATAACGACCATGGGAAAGCGCCGGTGTTGCTGGTTGCTGACCACGCCAGCCCATTCTTCCCGGCCGCCATGAACCAACTGGGGCTGGCCGACTGGGTGCTGGAACGAACACGTCGCATGGGACATCGGCTCCGACAAACTGGCCCGCTTCCTGGCTGACGAGCTCGATGCCCAGGCTGTGCTGGCCGGTTTTTCACGCCTGATCGTTGACCCCAACCGTCAACTCGACGATCCTCGGCGTTTCCTGAGATCAGCGACGGCATCGCCATTCCCGGGCAACATGGACCTGGACGACGCACAAAAAGCGCTGCGTGTGCAGTCTTTTTTCAAACCCTATCACGACAAAATCAGCGAGCGACTCCAGTGGTTCAGCGATCAGGGCATTGTGCCTGCGCTGATATGCGGTTCATACCTGCTCGCCGGTTTTTGACCGGTTCGTGCGCCCCTGGCACATCGGCGTCATGTGGGACAAGGACCCGCGAATTCCGCTGCCGCTGATGGAAAGCTTCAGAAAACATGGAAGGAATTTGTATCGGTGACAACGAACCCTACTCAGGGCGTCACCCGAACGACTTCACCATCGATTACCATGCCGAATCGGCCGGCCTGCCGCATGTCGGCTTCGAAGTGCGGCAGGACCTGGTTAATACCGAAGAGGGCGCGCGCGAATGGGCGGCATCCTGGCCGAAGGCCTGCACGGCATCCTGGCCGATGAAGGCTTGTACTGCGTACTTGACGGAGACGGAAAGTGAAAGCTCTGTTACTACAATTTTTGAAGTCATTGCGACAGAGCTTCAAGGATCTGCTGCCCATCATCCTGGTGATCGGTTTCTTCGAACTGGTGGTCCTGAAACAGGGTGTTCCGCATTTCGGTCAAATCGTGGCCGGCGGCCTGATGGTACTGCTCGGGCTCAGCCTGTTTGTTCAGGGCTTGCAGATGGCCCTGTTTCCACTCGGCGAAGACATGGCCTACAGCTTCGTCAAGAAGGGAAACCTGTGGACTGCTGCTGCTGTTTGCCTTCACCCTTGGGTTTGGCACCACCGTGGCAGAACCGGCCCTGATAGCCATTGCCGATGAAGCCGCCGCGATCGCTGCAGCGGGCGGCGTCATCGAGGACTCTGACGAGGCCCGTGAAAGCTACGCCACCGGTCTGCAGACTGGTGGTGGCGCTGGCAGTCGGATTCGCCCTGCTGGTCGGCGTGATCCGAATCCTGAAAGGCTGGCCGGTGCAGTACCTGATCATCGGTGGCTATATCGGTGTGGTGCTCATGACGGCCATTCGCCCCGAAGGAAATCATCGGTATCGCCTATGACTCCGGCGGAGTGACGACTTCGACCGTCACCGTGCCGCTGGTTGCGGCCCTGGGCATCGGCCTGGCCAACAGTATCCAGGGACGAGATCCGCTGATCGACGGCTTCGGCCTGATCGCATTTGCGTCGCTGACACCCGATGATTTTCGTCATGGCCTACGGCATGTTTTTCTGAACGGGTGAATTGATGGAAGCACTTCTACATTTTGGAGGAACCGTCGTCGGCCTGATCACGGGATGTGCTA
The DNA here is from genome assembly GCA_963759035.1 of uncultured Gammaproteobacteria bacterium. Lineage (GTDB taxonomy): Bacteria > Pseudomonadota > Gammaproteobacteria > Xanthomonadales > SZUA-36 > JAHEFT01. The sequence goes on along the minus strand of CAVWXL010000007.1, from coordinate 172,008 downwards.
CCGATTGCCGCGATCCTGATCGGATTCCAGTTGCTGGTCCTGCGTCGCCCTATCCATAACCCGGCGCGGGTTTTCATCGGACTGGTATTTGTGCTGATCGGGCTTGCCCTGTTCCTGGAGGGCCTCGAACTGGCCCTGTTCCCGCTGGGCCGCCTGATGGCAGAACAACTGACCGCGCCCTCCTTCATCGTGGGCGAGGGACGCTGAAGTCATCATGGAGTTTGTCTGGTCAGACTATTATCTGGGTTTACATTTTTGCCGCGGCCATTGGTTTTGCAACCACCGTTGCCGAACCGGCCCTGATCGCCGTAGCGATCAAGGCCAACCAGGTTTCCGGCGGAACCATCACGGTCAACGGACTGCGTTTTGCCGTGGCCGTCGGCGTGGCATTCGGCGTGGCCCTGGGCACCTTCAGAATCGTCACCGGCACACCGCTGCACTGGTACATCATCACCGGCTACGTGATCGTCATCATCCAGACCCTGTTCGCGCCGCGGGCCATCATTCCACTGGCCTACGACTCCGGAGGTGTGACCACCTCGACCGTAACCGTGCCGCTGGTCGCGGCCCTGGGCCTTGGCCTGGCCGAGACCATTCCCGGGCCGTAGCGCCCTGCTGGATGGCTTCGGTCTGATCGCATTTGCCAGCCTGTTTCCGATGATTACGGTGATGGCATACGCGCAAATCAGTGAATGGCTGTCACGCAGAACAACGTGCAGATTCGAATTCAATCACGGAAAATCAACTTAGGAAACGAAAGAGGAAGACCCATGCATTTCAAATTGATAGTCGTAATGGTTGAAGACCACCACACCAGCGAGATTCTGGCTGCCGCGCGCGAGGAGGGAGCCACCGGCGCCACGGTGTTGAACCAGGCGCGAGGTGAAGGCCTGAGCCCGACCAAGACGTTCCTGGGGCTGAGTGTTGGCAACCAGGTGGACGTGATCCTGATGCTGGTCGAGGAGCACCTGAGCCGGCACGTCCTGGAAAAGATTGCAGAAGTCGGCAAATTCGACGAGACTTCCGGCACCGGAATTGCATTCCAGGTCGACGTGGAAGACGCGATTGGCGTCAGGCACCAGATCAGTGTCACTGACCGAAACCGTGGAGGACAGAATATGAAACCGCTGAAACCCATCGTCCGGGTAGCAGAGAGTAATGAAGAGCGGCGTAGACATCGTCGACGGCATGACGACAGTCAGCGAGGCCCTGCAAAACATGAAATATCCGCGAAACCCGGACCATCATCGTGGACAAGCGCCACGACGATGACGAGTTCGGCGTCGTGATGTTTCGTGACATCGCCAAGCGCGTACTGGCGCCTGACCTGTCGCCTACAACGCGTCAACATGTACGAAATAATGTCCAAGCCGGTTATCGGCGTCGACCCACAAATGGATGTACGCTACTGCATCAAGCTGTTCGACCGGTTTGGCCTGTCCCGTGCGCCGGTGATCAAGAAAGGCAAAATCATCGGCCTGGTCAGCTACACCGATATCGTGCTGAAAGGCGTTATCAATGCAGGACTAATAAATGGTTGCCATTCTCGAAAAAGAAGACCTCAAGAGAAGCATTCTCAAAAGGCTGGTCTATTCGGTCGGTAAAGACACCGACTTCGCCGTACCCCACGACTGGCTGGTCGCACTGACCCTGGCCGTCCGCCAGCGCCTGATGGACCGCTGGATGGCAACCACCAAGCGTGTCTATGACACGCGATGTCAAGCGGGTCTACTACCTCTCCATGGAGTTCCTGATCGGCCGCCTGCTGGGCGACACCATGCTCAACCTGGGCATGGTCGACCTGTGCCGCGCGGCGCTGGCAGACCTGAATATTGACCTGGATGAAATCCTCGAACGAGGAACCCGATGCAGCACTGGGCAACGGCGGCCTCGGCCGGCTGGCGGCCTGTTTCATGGACTCCATGTCCACCCTCGGCATCGCCGCCTACGGTTATGGCATCCGTTACGAACACGGTCTGTTCCGCCAGCATATCGCCGATGGCTGGCAGATCGAAGAAGCGGAAGAGTGGCTGATCCAGGGTGGCAACCCATGGGAACTGAACCGCTCCGAAGCGCGCTACCTCATTCCCTTTGGCGGAATCGCTAAAGCCGATGCACCGGATGGCCAGTGCTGGCTGCCCACCGAACAGGTCGTCGCCATCGGCAACGACATGGCCATCGCCGGCTGGAAAGCGGAACACGTCAACACGCTGCGCCTCTGGTCCGCCAAACCCGCCCAGATTTTTGACCTGTCCCAATTCAACGAAGGCAACTACCTCGAAGCCGCACAGCATGAAGTGCTGGCCGAAACGCTGTCCCGGGTGCTGTACCCGGATGATTCCACGCCACAGGGAAGAGAACTGCGCCTGAAGCAGGAGTATTTCTTCACTTCCGCCTCCCTGCAGGACCTGCTGCGCCGATACCTGAGCACCCATGACAACCTGCGGGACCTGCCCGACCATGCGGCGATCCAGCTGAACGATACGCACCCCGCCATCGCGGTGCCGGAACTGATGCGCCTGCTGGTAGACCGGCATGGCATGAAGCTCAAAGAGGCATTTGAAATCACCCGCGGCTGCATTTCCTACACCAACCACACCCTGTTACCGGAAGCGCTGGAGCGCTGGCCGCTGGAGATGTTCCGGGCCGTGCTGCCACGCCACCTGCAGCTGATCGAGCGGGTCGACAAGTTCTTCATCCAGGAACTCAAGACCAAAGACTCTGGACGTCAAACCGGAAGCTGTCTGCGCGATCGATTACCACGATGGCAACGGCGGGTCGGTGCGCATGGGCAACCTGGCATTTATCGGCAGCCACAAGGTCAACGGGGTTTCAGAACTGCACACCGACCTGATGACAGCAGACCGTTTTCCACGATCTGAACCGGGTCTATCCGGACCGGATCGTCAACATGACCAACGGCGTGACGCCCCGCCGCTGGCTGTACAACTGCAATCCTGAACTGTCCGACCTGATCACTGCCGCCATCGGCGAGGACTGGGTCGGCGACCTGGAACAGATCGCGCTGCTTAACGCATTCGCCGATGACGATTCGTTCCTTGACGCCTTCGCCCTGGCCAAGCGGAAAAACAAGGAACACCTGGCCGCCAGGATAAAGAACATGACCGGCATGGCGGTCAACCCGGATGCCCTGTTCGATGTTCAGATCAAGCGAATCCACGAATACAAGCGCCAACTACTCAACGCACTGCAGATCGTTGCCCGCTACCAGGCCATCCTGGCCAATCCGGACGCCGACTGGTTGCCGCTGGTGAAAATTTTCAGCGGCAAGGCCGCGCCGAGTTACACCACGGCAAAGCTGATCATCAAGCTGATCAATGACATCGCAAGAACGGTGAACAACGACCCGGTCGTGGGGGACCGGCTGAAGGTGGTCTACGTTCCCGATTACAACGTTACGCGGGCTGAAATCATCATTCCGGGTGCGGATCTGTCCGAGCAGATTTCTACCGCAGGCATGGAAGCTTCCGGTACCGGCAACATGAAACTGGCCCTGAACGGCGCACTGACCATCGGCACGCTGGATGGCGCCAACGTCGAAATCATGCAGCATGTCGGCGAAGACAACATCTTCATTTTCGGTCTGACGGCCGACCAGGTTAAAGCAGCGCCGGGCCGAGGGTTATCAGCCGATGCACATCATCGAAGAAAGCCCCAGGCTGGAAGCTGCACTGATCGATATCGCCAAAGGCATCTTCTCCAATGGTGACAAAGAGCGTTACAAACCCTTGCTCGATAACCTCTACAACAGCGACTACTTCATGCTGGCAGCTGATTTCGGTGATTACCTCGCCAGCCAGCGCGATGTCGGCGCAGCCTATCGGGACAAGAAACGCTGGTTCCGGTCCGCGGTGCTGCAACACGGCCAACGTCGGATTCTTCTCATCAGACCGGACCATCCGCTCCTATGACCGGGAAATCTGGCACTCCACGCCTTCGCTTCAGCATCAGGACTGATAGCGCAGTACCACGCCGCTCAACGGCGGCAGGGTGAATTGCAGGCTGTGTTCCCTGCCGTTCCAGGGGAACGGCTTCGGTGTGCAGGTCGCCCCGGTTGACCACGTCTGAACCACCGTAAAGCCCGGCATCGGAGTTGAAGATCTCGCGATAAACGCCTGGCATAGCCACCGGGATCCGGTAGCCTTCCCGCGGCACCGGTGTGAAGTTGAGCACGACAGCCACTGACTCGTTCTCGCTGCGGCGCAGGAAGGATATGACCGATTGTTCCTTGTCGTCGCCGCTGAGCCACTCGAAGCCACGGGCATCACAATCCCATTCGGACAATGCGTCGTGATCCTGCTGCAGGCGGTTCAAGTCAGCCAGCATCTTGGCAACGCCGGAAGGCAGAGGCTCGTTCGCTGCGTTCCCATGAAAGCGCCATGCCGGAATTCCATTCCTCTTCCTGCGCAAATTCTCCGCCCATGAACAACAACTGCTTACCCGGATAGGTCCACTGGTAGGTGTAAAGCAAACGCAGATTGGCAAATTTCTGCCAGTCATCTCCCGGCATCTTGCCGAACAGGGAGTTTTTCAGGTGCACCACTTCATCATGTGACAGCGGCAGCATGAAATTCTCGTGAAAGGCATAGAGCGGTCCGAACGTCAGCATTTCCTGGTGAAACTTGCGGTGCACCGGTTCCTTCGAGAAATAGTCCAGCGTGTCGTGCATCCAACCCATATTCCATTTCAGACCGAAGCCGAGCCCGCCGGCCGTCGTGTCCCGGGTTACTCCGGGCCAGGAACTGGATTCTTCTGCAATCATCACGCAACCCGGGCACTCATGACCCACGGCTGCATTCAGTTCCGTAAGAAAATCGACGGCTTCGAGGTTGGTGTTTCCGCCATAGCGGTTGGGCATCCACTGCCCTTCTTCACGCGAGAAATTCAGGTACAGCATCGATGCGACCGCATCCACCCGCAACCCGTCGAGGTGAAACTCGTTCATCCAGTAGATGGCGTTGGAGATCAGGAAACTGCGAACTTCGCGGCGTTCGTAATTGAACACCAGCGTGCCCCAGTCCGGGTGTCCCGCCTTGATCGGCTCGTGGTATTCATACAGCGCCTCGCCGTCGAACGATGCCAGGGCATGATCATCGCGTGGGAAATGCGCCGGAACCCAGTCCAGTAGTACACCGATCCCGTTCTGATGAAAATGATCCACGAAGGCCCGAAAATCGTCGGGTGAGCCAAACCGGCTGGTCGGTGCGAAATACCCGGTCGTCTGGTAGCCCCAGGATTCGTCCAGCGGATGTTCCATGATGGGCATCAGCTCAACATGGGTAAATCCCAGGTGCTTGACGTAGGCGCACAGTTCCTCTGCAGCCCGGCGGTAACCCATGAAAGTCCCGTCTTCGTTACGCCGCCAGGAACCCAGGTGAACTTCGTACACCGACATTGGCCGGGAGTGCCAGCCACCGCTACGCCTGGCATTTTCCCAATCCGCATCCTGCCAGTCATGCCCTGCCGGGCCGGTGACCAGGCTGGCAGTACCCGGCCGATATTCACTGGCCATCGGGCAAACGGATCACTCTTGATAAACAGGTCGCCGGTATGCGCGTTCCTGATTTCAAACTTGTAGCGGCCATCTGTGATACCGGGGACGAACAACTCCCAGATCCCCTGGTTGGCATGCTTGCGCATGGGGTGGCAGCGGCCGTCCCAGTCATTGAAATCGCCAATCACGCTGACCCGGCCCGCATTGGGCGCCCAGACGGTAAACAGCGTACCCTCGACCTCATCGATGCTGTGCCGGCGCGCACCCAGCATACGTTGTGCATAGCGATGATGGCCCTGATGGAATGCATCCATCTCCTCCTGCTGCAGCTGCGGCCAGAAACTGTAGGGATCAAAAACTTCACTCTGTTCCCCGTGTTCACTGTCCCGATGATCCGGTAATGCGCCGGAACATCGCCTGGCGCAGCCAGGCACTCAAACAGGTCTGTTCCGGGAACGCGGTGCATGGGCCTGGATCGGTCATCGAGCCAGGCGCCCTTGGTGCGTGGCAGAAAACAGCGAAACACTTCCTGGTCCTTCCAGACGTGACGTCCCAGCACAGAGAACGGATCGCCGTGGGATCCCTCGGCCAGGTGCCTGACTTGGTCGGAATCTGCTGCCAGCGTGAATTGGTAGTCGGTTGACTTAATCATCTGTCTTTTTGCCTTTTTTCACTGAATTGTCACCCATAAATACGTATGATGAATGTAGCACAGACAGAACAAGAGAGAAGCTATGAATCCGAAAAAATCAGGACGTTTCGTCAGCCGTCTGACACGCAGCACAATGGCCATGATCATGGCAGGCGGCCGCGGCTCGAGGCTGGAAGACCTGACCGCCATCAGGGCCAAGCCGGCGACACCGTTCGGCGGCAAATTCAGAATCATTGACTTTCCCCTTTCCAATTGCGTGAACTCGGGAATCCGGCAGATATTCATCCTGACCCAGTACAAGGCACAGTCCCTGATCCAGCACGTCAGCCGCGGCTGGGGCTATTTGCGTGGTGAGTTCGGCGAATTCATCCAGATCGTTCCTGCCCAGCAGCAAGTGGATGAAAACTGGTACAAGGGCACCGCTGACTGCATCTATCAGAACCTGGATCTGATCCGCGAGCACAGCCCCGACCAGATCCTGATCCTGGCCGGCGATCATATCTACAAGATGGATTACGGCCCGATGATTGCCTCACACACCGAGAACGAAGCGGACATCACTGTCGGTGTGATCCAGGTGCCACTGCACGAGGCGACCGACTTTGGCGTCATGACACTGGATGAAGACAACCGTGTGGTTCAATTCGACGAAAAGCCGGTCAACCCGCAACCGGTCCCGGGAAATCCGGATGCGGCGATGGCCTCGATGGGTATTTACGTATTCAACCGTGAGTTCCTGCTGAAAGTCCTGGAAGAGGATGCTGAGGATCCGGACTCTGAACACGACTTCGGCAAGAACATCATTCCCAAGAGTATCGAGACATGCCAAGTCTTCGCCTACGCCTTTCATGACGTCAAGACCCGCGCACAGAGCTACTGGCGTGATGTCGGGACAGTGGACGCCTATTTCCGGGCCAACCTCGAACTGGTTTACGTCCACCCGGAGCTGAACCTGTACGACGCGGACTGGCCGATCTGGACCTACCAGGAACAACTTCCACCGGCGAAATTCGTACTGGACGAATCAGGCCGTGATCGGTATGGCCACCAATTCAATGGTATCCGGCGGCTGCATCGTCTCGGGCGCCTATGTGAAACAGTCCCTGTTGTTTTCCAGCGTCACCGTCGATGAAGGCAGCGAGGTCATCCAGGCGGTTGTCTTGCCACAGACCAAGATTGGGAAAAACTGCCGAATCACACGGGCCATTATCGACAAGCGCTGTGTTATTCCGGACGGCACGGTGATCGGTGAGGACCATGCCGAAGACGCCAAACGTTTTAGAGTCACAGCCGAGGGCGTGGTGCTGGTCTGCCCACATATGTTGAGTTCGCTTCGCCTGCTCCCGCAGCTCTGCTGCTGAAGGCGGCTGCACTCAACTGCATTGTTGGGCGGGCCCTCTGGCTGCGCCAACCGGGCCGGCATTTCTGACGTTGAACTTCCCTGCTCCCGCAGCTCTGCTGCGGAAGGCGGCTGCACTCAACTGCATTGTTGGGCGGGCCCTCTGGCTGCGCCAACCGGGCCGGCATTTCTGACGTGTCGCTTCCCTGTTTACGACTTCAGCAGGATTCGGAAGCGGTCGATGTAGATCCTGCCCTGCTCTTCCCAGGAGTAATCTTTGGACATACCGTTGTGCACAATTTGTTTCCAGGTGTGCTTGTTGGCGTAGAGATCCAGGGCTGTGTTGAGCGCCCATTTCAGACCATTGGCATCGTAGTCATGAAAAAGCACGCCGGTTCCGGTTCCGTTGGCGGAGTCAAAATGCTGCACCGAATCTGCCAGTCCGCCGGTTGCCCGCACTACCGGCACCGTGCCGTATTTCAGGCTGTACATCTGGTTCAGGCCACAGGGTTCGTATCTTGAGGGCATCAGGAACAGGTCGCTTCCGGCTTCTATCCGGTGTGCCAGCTGGTTGTTGAAACCTTCAAAGAAACTGACACGGCCGGGAAACTCGGCGTGCAGCCAATGGAAGAAGTGCTCGTATTCTTTTTCGCCGCTTCCCAGCACCGCGACAGAAACATCGCGGGACGCAAGCAGGTCCGGTAATGCCTCTTTTACCAGGTCTATGCCTTTCTGGTAAGTCAGTCGTGTAATCATCCCAACCAAGGGCCGGTCAAATTCATATTCCAAGCCAAGCTCTTCCATCAACGCCTGCTTGTTTTTCTCCTTTCCTTCCATGTCTTTCATAGAAAACGGGAAAGGTATCAATGGGTCGCTCTCCGGGCTCCACTCGCCATAATCCACACCGTTCAGAATTCCGACAACGGAGCCATCGCGGGTACGCAAAGGGCCTTCGAGACCCATTCCATACTCAGGTTCGAGGATCTCCCGTGAGTAGGTCGGGCTGACTGTCGTCAGCAGGTCTGCATGGATGACACCGGTCTTCAGGAAATTGATGCGACCACCCGCCAGATCATCAGCATCCAGCATTCGGCGTAGCCGGCCAGCCCCATCTCGTCCAGAACTTCGGCACCGAAAACGCCCTGGTAACCGATATTGTGGATGGTCAAAACCGTCCGGGTACCGGCAAACAACCTGTCCCAGCTGTAAATCGTCTTCAGGTAGACCGGTACCAGCGCTGTGTGCCAGTCATGGCAGTGGAAAATATCCGGCGCGAATTCCAGCTTCTGGCACATCTCGATCGCCGCACGGCACAGCAAAACGAATCGGAGGTGTTCATCCGGGCCCGAATACAGTTCGTCCCCACCGAAAAGCTCCGGGCACTGCAACAGGTGGATGTCAGCCCCACCCCCTTCAGAGGTGGCCTTGACGATCCAGTAAGTCAGGGTGCGACCTCCCAGCGTTAACTCGAGGTCCTGCAGCTCCGGAACCACTTCAATATCAATACCCGCCACATCGATAGACGCATAAAAAGGCATCAAAACACGGACATCATGGCCCGCGGAATCAAAGTACGCAGAAAGCGCAGCGGATACATCAGCCAGGCCTCCGGTCTTGGCCAAAGGAGCGAATTCAGAGCAGGCCAGTAAAATTTTGAGCTTGTTGTCAGGAGGCAATGGATTTCCTAATTTCACGGGTGGGTAAAGATGTTATTTTAAGGCCAGTAGAGGTAAGGATACGAGTAATAATGAATACGGCAAGCAGGGTTTCGTTATCAATCGAGAACCAGGTCGCACGGGTTGAGCTCGCCCGGCCCGAAAAACACAACGCGCTGGACCTGAAAATGTTCTCCGCAATTGTTGAAACCCAGAAAAAAATAGCCCGAAACCGCGGCGTCAGGGCTGTAATTTTGTCCGGGTCCGGCGTCGATTTTTGTACCGGCCTGGATGTCACATCCCTTATGAAGGACCGCGCAGGGATGCTGAAGCTGCTATGGAAGTGGTTGCCCTGGCGGGCGAACCTGGCGCAGACAAGTCAGTGTCGGCTGGCGGAACCTGCAAGTTCCTGTAATTGCTGTCGTCCAGGGCCGTTGCTGGGGAGGAGGCCTGCAAATCGCCATGGGCGCCGATTTTCGCTTCGTCTCGCCCACCGCATCACTTTCCGTGATGGAAGGCAAGTGGGGCTTGATTCCGGATATGGGCGGAACGCTGGCCATGCGCGAATTAACCCGCATAGACCAGGCCATGCTATTGGCCATGTCAGCCAGTGAAATCAGCGGCGAGCGTGCACTGGAACTTGGGCTTGCAACCAAACTGGACGATGACCCGTTGGCAAGGGCAAACCAACTCGCCAGTCAGCTGGGTGAGCGTTCGCCTGATGCAGTCGCCGCAGTGAAACGTCTTTACTACAAAAGCTGGAAAACCGGCGCTGGATGGGCCCTGGCACGCGAATCCGCTTACCAGGTTCGCGTTCTGAGCGGCCCCAACCAGCGAATCGCCGTCCGCCGGCAATTTGGCGATAAAAAGGCCTTCCGGTTACGCGGACGCTGGTGAAGTTAGCCTGTCAGGCGCCGGCAGCCTCTACGTCCTGCAAAAACCGGTCGATCTGAACCCAGGCATCGCGGGCCTCAGGCACCTCCGGATAAAAAAGCTGCCAGACATGCAGCAGCCCCGGCCAGCTTTGCAAGTGCACCGGTGAGCCCGCGGCATGCGCCTTGCTGGCATAACGCCGCGCGTCGTCCAACAGCATCTCCGCTTCGCTGACCTGAACCAGTGTCGGCGGCAGCCCGGAGAGGTCATCAAACACCGGTGACACCAGTGGGTTGTTTGGCAGAATTCTGTTTTCCAGGATAAAGATCCAGGACAGAATGGGCCTGGGTATCTTGAGCAACACACCGAACAGCGGTCCCAGCATGATATCGGTTGCCAGGTTCTGCCTGATGCTTGGGCGCGGAATAGGTACAGTCGGTCACCGGCGACATGGCGACCACGGCATCCGGCGCCCTGAGTTTCTGATCACGCACCCAGGCCGACATCACCAGCGACAGGTTTCCGCCTGCAGAATCTCCGCCCATGTACAGCCTGGACGGCGGGCCCTTGACGCCCGGCCCGTTCTCCAGGATCCAGCGATAGGCAGTCCTGCAGTCTTCGATCCCCTCTGCCCGCCGATTCTCCGGCATCAGCCGGTAGTCGATGGCTAACACCGCTGCATTGGCCACGTCGGAAAACGCCGTGGTCACGGCGCGATGACTGTTCGGACTACCGGAGATGAAAGCCCCGCCATGGATGTACAAAACACGTCGGGAAGGATCTGCTCCAGGGGCAAGAACCCACTCAGCGGGCACACCATTGACATCGACCGGCACAAACTCGCAGTCAAAAGCCTTACCCTGTGGCATCTCTTCCATGAAGTTGCGGATAAACTGCAGCCTCTGCGTGCGGGACAGGCCTTTAACCTCCGGGCCGATTGCCTGGATGCCGGCAGCCGCTTTCCGGTGTTCGGCACTGGGCCCGTCCGGAAGTGCAAAAGACATTGCGACCGCTGCATCGAGCGGGCCGTCGAAAACGGTCAGGTCCTCACTTCGCCTGAACCACAGGCCCAGCCCCCAGATAATCAGGACAACGAACAACAATACCCACAAAACCCACATATCACTTTGCTCCAAATTCCTCTAAAGGGGAGGCTAAACGCAAGCTTCGAAAGCCTGCCCCAGGATTTCCAGCCCTTCTTCAAGCTGCTTTGACTTGATGGTCAGCGGCACCAGGATGCGAATCACGTTACCCCGGACACCGCAGGTAAGCAAAATCAACCCGAGCTCGGCAGCCTTGACGGTAAGCGCCTTGGCCAGTTCCGGGTTGGGCCGGTTGACGTCACCGTCCGAAACCAGCTCCATCGCCACCATGGCGCCTGGTCCACGTACATCTCCAATCAGTCCCGGATGATCTACCTGCAAACGGCGTAAGCCGGCCTTGAGCCGGATTCCGACCTCCAGCGCACGATCAACCAGTGCTTCTTTCTCGATGACATCCAGTACGGCCAACCCTGCAGCGCAACCCAACGGGGACGCCGCATAGGTCCCGCCAAGGCCACCCGGGTCAGGCGCATTCATTACTGTCTCTTTTCCAACCACGGCCGAAATCGGGAAGCCGCCCGCGATGCCTTTGGCCAGGGTCATCATGTCCGGTTCGATCCCCGAGTACTCGGTCGCGAACATCCGGCCGGTACGGGCAAAACCGGTCTGTATCTCATCTAATATCAATAAGATACCATGTATATCGCATAATTCACGCAATTTCTGAAGGAACCCGTCGGGAACGGGATAAAAACCGCCTTCCCCCTGGACCGGTTCGATTATGATCGCAGCTACCCGGTCAGGCTGAATGTCGCTTTTGAACAACTCGTTGAGCGCAGAAAGGGAAGCCTCCGCGCTGATCCCCAGGTACTCCGCAGGAAACGGCACGTGATAAATCTCAGGCGTGAACGGACCAAAACCCTTCTTGTAGGGAACCACCTTTCCGGTCAGTCCCATGCACAGGTTGGTGCGACCATGGAATCCGCCGCTGAATGCAATCACACCCGGCCTGCCGGTCGCTACCCTGGCGATCTTGATCGCGTTCTCGACGGCTTCAGCGCCAGTGGAAAGAAAAATAGCCCTTGCATCGTCAATGGGCACGATATCTGTCAGCTTCTCAGCCAACTCAACGACGCTCGCATAGGGCGTAACCATCACGCAGGTATGGCTGAACGCATCGAGCTGCTGTTTAACGGCGCTGACGATTTCCGGATGGCTGTGGCCGGTATTGACGACCGCGATACCGGCTGCAAAATCGATGTACCGTTTACCGTCCTCGTCCCACACTTCGGCGTTCTCGGCCCGGGCCGCAAAAATGGGAAACATGTTGCCCATGCCGCGCGCAAATACCTGTTCTTTTCTTTTCTGCAACTCCTGATTTTTCATCGACCCATTCCTGATTGCATCATCCTATTGTCCAGCACTTTCAGCGTCTGCGAAAGCCTGCCGTTGAAATTGACTGGCTATTCCGTCCCGTGCTGGTAATCTATGGCGCCAATGGACTTTTTGTTTCTCATTGCAGGCATTGCCGGCTTGTGGGTTGGAACCGAACTGACGATAGGCGGCGCACTCGCCATTGCGCGGCGCATGCAGCTATCCGAATTCTTCGTCGGACTGGTTATCCTGTCCATCGGCAGCGATCTGCCGGAATTGGCCGTGGCGGTCGATGCAGGGCTCAAGGGGCTGATGGGGCAGGATGCATCAGGCGTCGTGGTGGGCACGTCGATAGGCAGCGTGGTGGCGCAGATCGGCTTTGTGCTGGGCCTGACCGGCGTCATCAGCTACCTGACCCTGCCCCGATCTTTCGTCCTCAAGCACGGCGGCGTGTTGCTGGCTGCAACCGTGCTGCTTTTCCTGGTGGCCCTGGACGGCACCGTCACCCGGTTTGAAGGCATGATCCTGATCGCGATGTACGCTGCCTACGTGATGGCACTGATGAATGGTGAGAACGTCCCGGAAGAAGAACCGGGTCAACTGGCCGGTGGTGGTTTCACGTCCTGGATAGTGCTCATGCTCGGTCTTGGCGCCGTTATCCTCAGTTCAGAAATTACCGTTAGCTCCGTGGTGAGCATTGCCCACTCGTTTGAGATCAGCGAAGCATTGATTTCCGTATTGATCATAGGCCTGGGTACGAGTCTGCCGGAACTTTCGATCTCGATTTCCGCAATTCTCAAGAAAAAGACCCAGATGTCCGTCGGGAACATCATCGGCAGCAATATTCTTGACACCCTGTTACCGATCGGAATCGCTGCGGTCATTTCCAGTGTCGCTTTTGAGCGCCACCTGCTGCTTTTCGATCTCCCATTCATCCTCGTGCTGACACTGGTGGTACTCGGGTTTTTCTACATGCGGCGCGGTGTGGCGCGGCGGGAAGGACTGGTGATCCTCGCACTCTATTTCGTTTATGTGCTGATCAAACTTCTGCAATTTTAGGCGGGCAAGCCATCGTCGTTTCACAGCAGACATGTGAATCGATACAATAAACATGATCGGGAGGATGACGTTATGCGGATTTTGCTAACAACGCTCTTTTCAATTCTCGTGCTGGCGGCCTGCGCCGGTAAACCGCTTGTACCGTACACCACGGATACTCCTCCGCTGGTCCTGCTGCCGGCTTCACAGGCCAACATTGCTGATGGCCGTGGCCGCTTCCGCGAGATCACCTGCGAAGTGCTGGAGGCTCACGGCAAGGAACTGCCCCACTACCGCCCTTGTGACCAGGCACTGACGCGGGTCGGTGAGGAACCCGCCGCAACCGGGGAACCCGTCGACCTCGGTCCGTCCCGCCGTGGACTGATCGCAGCCATGGTTCCGGGTATCGGTTGGGAGTGTTTTGAAAGCTGGCTGAACTACGAAGATGAGTTTGAAGAACACGCCTCAAAATTCAACTACTCGAGTTATATTTTTTCGGTCGACGGCATGTCCGGCACCACCCACAACGCCCGCCAGGTCCGGGACGCCATAATGAGCCACGCCGATGAAATCCAGGGGAAACGACTGGTTCTGGTGGGCTACTCCAAGGGTGCACCCGATGCACTGGAAGCGGTCGTCAACTATCCGGAAATCCATCCCTACGTAGCTGCCGTACTGAGCGTGGCCGGCGCCGTGGGAGGCTCACCTCTGGCCAATTCCGCAAAAGAGAGCGACCTTAACCTGTTAAAACACATCCCGAAGTCGACATGCACCGTTGGCGACGGCCATGCCGTGGAAAGCCTGCGACCAGCAGTGCGCCGGCAGTGGCTGCAGGACAATCCCCTGCCAACGTCCATTCGCTACTATTCCCTGGTGACCTACCCTTCACCGGACCAGGTTTCCTCCGTGCTGAAGAGCATGAAGAAGAAACTCGACAAGGTCGATCCACGGAATGACAGCCAGGTCATTTTCTATGACCAGGTTATTCCCGGAAGCACATTGGTGGGCTACCTCAATGCCGACCACTGGGCCATCGCCGTACCGATTGCCGAATCACATGCGTTTATCGGCAAGCACTTTGCCAGCAGGAATAATTATCCCCGCCAGGCAATATTCGAATCCGTGCTGAGATTCATAGAAGAAGACCTGGACCGCCAGGAGACTTACTGATACCCCACCAGCACGGCCACGACCATCGAAATACTGCCCAGCACCAGTAACTGGAGCATCAGCGGCCAGATAAAGCGGAACCAGCGGCCGTAGGGAATGCCACAGATCCCCAGAATGCCCATCAGCACAGCATTGGTCGGCACGATCATATTCATGAAGCCGTCACCCATCTGGTAGGCCAGAACCGCCACCTGCCGGCTGACACCGACAATATCCGAAATCGGGGCCATGATGGGCATGGTCACATAGGCCTGGCCGGAACCAGACGGAATAAAGAAGTTCAGAATGCTCTGGATGAACAGCATGCCGATGGCCGACAGCTCCGGACCGACCGCCACCAGCGGCTGGGACAGACCGTTGACGATCGTATGCAGCACCTGTCCGTCACTGAGCGTGATCTCGATCGCCCTGGCGAAACCGATCAGCAACGCAGTTCCCACCAGTTCGCCCGCGCCAGTGACAAAGTGGCGTGCCATGTCGTCCAGCGCCATGCGGTAAATGAAACCACAAGCCAAGGCCAGTGCAAAAAAGATCGCGCCCAGCTCGACGAAGTACCACTGGTGCACCTTGATGCCCCAAACGACTACAACCAGGGCCAGCAAGGTCGCCAGCAATACCAGGCGCTGACGCATCGATAATGGGTCCGGCCTGTGGCGGGTCCGGTGGTTGGGCTTCCGGAATATCCGCGACCAATGACTGGCTCGGGTCGGAACGCACCTTCTTGGCGTAACGCATGACGTGCAGATAGCCCAGCGCAAAGAACGGGACGAACAAGATCAGACGGTAACCCATACCGGAAACCGGCGTTACACCCGACGACCTCCTGCGCCACCAGGACCGTGAACGGGTTCATGACGGCCGTGCCGTAACCGATGCCGTAACCAACCACCATGATGCCCACCGCCGCAACGGTGTCCATCCTCATGCCAACGCATAGCGTAATCAGTATCGCGACCAGCGGAATGTACTCTTCAGCCATGCCGATGGTGGAAGACCCGACCGCGAACGCCAGCATCCCCATCAGGATCAGTAATGCCGGTTGTCCGCCATAGCGGTTAAGCACCTTCGACAAGGCAGCATCCAGTGCTCCTGTGGCGCGTATAACAGCCAGCGCCCCGCCTATGATAAAGATGAAAAAGATGATCCCCTGTGCTGACTCCAGGCCGCGTGGAATGACCGTGAACAACGAGGAGATGCGGAAGCCGGCCGGTATCCTGCACCTGCTGGTAGGTTCCCGGGACAACGACGTCGTGGCCATGCTCGTTCATCATTTCAAACTGCCCGGCCGGCAGCACCATGGTCAGCACATAGGCCAGCAGAATCATGCCGTATAGAAGGACCAGTGTGTGCGGAACTTTCAGGTTTTTAAACATGGCTAGTTCCGAACCCTTTTGACGAACCAGGCGGCAAACAGGAGAAACGCGATGAAACTGGCAGCGGCGACCAGCCAGTCCGGCCCCAGCCAGCCGGTGCCGAAGCCGGCGGGCCGTGTACCCTGGATAAAGGCGGCTCCCGCGATCGCAACACCCAGCAGTCCTTCACCGCCGACAAATCCGGAACCGAGCAGTACGCCGCGGTCACGGCGCCCAATGGCCTGCGCCTCGTCTTCAGAACTGCGCTCCAGCCACAACTTCAGCATTCCGCCCAGGAAAATCGGTGTCATGGTGGAAACGGGCAAATAAACCCCGACGGCAAAAGGCAGCGACGGGATCCTGAGCAACTCGGCCGCAATAGCGATACCGGCGCCGATCGCCACCAGCCCCCAGGGCAGGTTCTGATCCAGCACACCGTCAATCACCAGCTTCATCAGCGTCGCCTGCGGTGCAGGCAGTTCCTCGCTGCCAAAACCAAAGGTGCCGGCCAGCAACAGCACCGACAGGCATACAAACGTTGCAGACGTCAAAACACCCACCAACTCACCAATCTGCTGAGAGCGTGGCGTCGCGCCCAGCAGGTATCCGGTTTTCAGGTCCTGCGAGGTATCACCCGCGATACTGGCCGCGATGGCGACCACGCAACCAACCGTCAATGCGGCCGCCTTGCCATAGATATCCGTCCAGCCCAGCACCAGGAAGACACCGGCCGTGCCCAGCAATGCCGCTATGGTCATACCGCTGGTTGGATTGCTGGTGACCCCGACCAGGCCAACGATGCGCGAGGCTACGGTGACGAAGAAAAAGGAAAATATGACCACGCAGACGGCAGCCACCAGCCTGCCTATATTGTCCTGCAGCGCTGCAAACGGAGCCGGCAGAAAAGTCAGTGTGAGTGCCACCAGCAGTATGCCGATACCCACCAACCTGAGCGGCAGGTCACGGCTGGTCCTGGGAGTTACGGGTTGCGCTTTGGCTGTCTCATGGCGGGTGGAATCGGAACCATCCACCACCGTCACGACCTCTGCATCCACCCGGCCTTTCAATTCGTGGGCGCCGATACGAAACGATTCAACCATCACCGGCAAGCTGCGAACCAGCGTGATGATGCCGGCCACGGCCACCGCACCCGCGCCGATATAGCGCACATAACGTGTCCAGATCTGGGAGGCCGACATCTCGCTGATGGTCAGCACCATTTCCGGGTAAAGCGGTGGGCGGCCATCTCCCCAGTACGCAATAAACGGAATGATGATCAGCGAAGACAACAAGCCGCCACCCACCATCACCGTTGCAATACGTGGTCCGAGGATGTAACCCACGCCAAAGAGTGCCGGCGACAGGTCCATCCCCAACTCGCCCTTGTTCAGGAAGGGAATGCGGACGTGGGCTTCATCGGAGAGTACCTTCGCCCAACCGGTCAGAGCCTTGTAAGCCGCGCCCGCTCCGAGGCCGATAAACACGTTCTTTGCCTGGTTACCGCCGGCCTCGTTGGCTACCAGCACATGTGCACAGGCCGTGCCTTCCGGGTAAGGCAACTTGCCGTGCTCCCGCTCGATCAGGAAGCGCCGCAGCGGAATCATGAACAACACGCCGAGCAGGCCGCCAGACATCGCCAGAGAAGTCATCTGGATCAACGAGGGGGTCAGGCCCCACAGGAACAACGCGGGCAGAGTGAAAATCACGCCGCTGGCAACAGAACTGGAAGACGAACCGACCGTTTGCGCCAGGTTTGCTTCCAGGATGTTCGCGGAACCGCCAAAACGGCGTAGCGTATGAAAAGCCGCAACGGTCATCACCGCCACGGGGATGGAAGTGCTTATCGTCAGCCCGGCCCGCAGACCCAGGTACGCATTGGCCGCACCGAACAGTATCCCGAACATGATTCCAAAAAACAGCGCCTTGGCCGTGAACTCGTGTGGAGACTCCGTCGCAGCAACGTAAGGTGAATAGACTTCCCCTTCATGCAAGGGACGATTGGCGTTTTCCGGGAGTTGGGGTGACGTGCGGCTTTGATTCATTGCGCAAAGGATACACCAGTTTGGAAAATACAGCGGGCGGGCGCACGGCTCAGGCGGCCACTGCTATCTCCTCCCGCTTGCGGCTATAGCCCTTCGCCACCTGCCAGGCAACCCACAACCAGACCATGGACAGGACCATGTTGACCAGCGCGAACTGCGCTACACCAAATTGAAACCAGTGAAGACCGGCGTAGACGGCGCCGGCCTGGGCCAGGTCGCCGAAACGCCAGAAAAAAGCATCGATGGTTGTTTTCCCTTCGTACTTCTGCGCTGCGGACAAGGGCAGGTAGAGCGCATGGCGGGTGGTATTCATCAGGGAGTAATCAGTAGAATTCTCGATGGTCTTTGCCAGCCGGATGATGCTGAACACGGGTATAAACGCCACCAGCCCGTAACCAATGATGGCGAGAACCGGTAGCACCAGGACAGCGCCCCTGACCCCTATCCAACGGATCACCCTGGCCACCAGCACCACCTGGAAAAGCAGCGTCAGCAGGTTCACGACAAAAAAGAAATTGCCATAGAAAGAGGCTATGAAATCCGATTTGACCACCTCGTTACCGGCTGCAACCGCCAGGTCCGCATAGCGAACGACCAGCTCAGCAAGAATGTACTCACCGGTGGTATTCACCCAGTTCAGCAACAATATCAGCATCGCCAGCAGGAACAGGTAACGATCTGAGTCAACACCAGCGACAAACCGCCCAGCAAGCCCCCGTGCTGTTTTTCGTCAGCGGCGGGTGGATGCGAACGGGAGTCCGGCGGAACCGCTGCGCGCGCCCAACCGACGCATGGCAGCGTCAGGGCCAGCAAAGCCATCGCGATCAGCATCAGCATCCATGGACCGATGGTGGGAAACAGCTCACCGCTCATCCACGGAGCCACCAGGCTACCCAGGGTGGCCCCGATCATGATGACCGGAAACAGGCGCTTGCCGGCATTAACGTTGTAGCTGTCGGCGGCAAAAGCCCAGAATTGCGCTGTGATCATCACGCCGAAAATGCCCACCCACACGTAGTAGGCGAACCCGATGTCCACGCCAGCCTGCCCCAGCAGGTAAAAAACCAGCAGGTTGAACAAAAAGAAGCCGCTTACGTAGCGGGTCAGTTGCTGCTTGCCGGTATGCCGGAACAGTACGCCGTAAAGGGGGATGACCACCAGCAGGACCAGCGCGGTAACGGCATAGGCATAGCTTTTCATTTCCGCCGAGGAGCCTGTCAGCAGGAGCGGTTCGCGGATGGTTTTCAGGATGTAATAGCTGACCATCATCAACAACGCATAACCGAAATACACGGCAACACCCTTCCCTTCCCCGGGCCGGAGTTGGGTAAACCGGCTGAAAAACCGGTCAAGCGGCGTGAGTTGAATCGGCCATTGGGCCATCGGCAATTATCGGCAGTTGTTTGCAGGATAAGACCACAGCAGGCTGCGCACTGCAAATCACCAGCGTTATTGTTTTTGAACCATCCCTTGAAAACATTCGCTAACGGTCTGACCTTAATGACTCAGACAATCACACAAGGTTATACAGGCCATGATGCGAATTTTGCTTTTCCTTGCCACCAATGCGGCGGTGCTGGTTCTGATCAGTGTCGTTTTCCAGATCTTCGGCCTGGAGGGAATCCTGGCAGAAAACGGAGTGGACCTGAACCTTCAGGCACTTCTTGTCATGTCCGCTGTGATTGGTTTTGGTGGAGCCTTTATTTCGCTGGCGATATCCAAGTTCATGGCCAAACGCTCAATGGGTGTCCAGGTGATTACGCAGCCCGCCAACCAGACCGAACAATGGTTGCTCAGCACCGTGCAAAAGCAGGCTAAGGAGGCGGGCATCGGGATGCCCGAGGTCGGCATATTCAACAGCCCTGAACCCAATGCCTTCGCAACAGGCATGCGCCGCAACAGCGCGCTGGTCGCGGTCAGTACCGGCTTGCTGCAAAGCATGAAAGCCGATGAAGTCGAGGCTGTGCTGGGCCACGAGGTTTCTCATGTAGCGAATGGCGACATGGTCACCATGGGCTTGTTGCAGGGCGTCGTGAACACCTTCGTAATCTTCCTGTCGAGGGTGATTGGCCACACGGTTGACCGCGTCGTGTTCAAAACCGAACGGGGTTATGGCCCGGCTTATTTCATCACCTCGATCGTTGCGCAGATTTTCCTCTCTATTTTCGCCAGCATGATCGTCATGTGGTTTTCACGCCGGCGTGAATTCCGGGCAGATGAAGGCGGGGCGGACCTGTCCAGCCGACTGAAAATGATCGGCGCCCTGCGCGCGCTGCAAAGAAAATCTGACCCCGTGGATCTGCCCGGTGAATTTGCTGCATTCGGAATCTCCGGTGGACTGGGTAGCGGCATGAAGAAACTGTTCATGAGCCACCCCCCGCTGGAAGAGAGGATTGCGACCCTCGAAGCCAGGGTTTAGGCTGCCCGAATGACCGGCAAGCGCTTACTGATCCACTCCATCTTCCTGTTCCTGTTACCGGTGATCGTCGCCTGGTTCAGGATAACGCCGGCAGGCGCGGTGGCGCTGGTGATACTGGCGCTGGCATGGCGCTGGCTCATTTCTCTCAGCGTCCTGCTCGCCCCCGCCAAGGTGCCTGAACTGGAACTGGAAACAATTTCCGCCAGTCATTTCGTTGAGAAAGTCCGCTGGTGCATGGATCGGGCGGGGCTGGACTACACGGAAAAACCGGTAGCCGGCACACTCGGTGCCTTCTTCCTGGGTCGAACAGTGCCGGTGCTGCATTTCAGAACCGGGGCCGTGCGTTCATCGATCGGCAACTCAACGGAAATCCTGAGGTACCTCTGGGGGCGCTACAGTACTGGACCAGGAGAAACGGTGAATTTCCTGAAGGGCACGCCGGAGCGGCTGGCATTCGAACAGCAGATCGACCGCTGCGGCGTGGATCTGCAGGTCTGGGTGTACTTCCATATCCTGGATCATCGCGAACTCACCCTGCACGCCTGGGGCTGCAACAACCCCGCGATTCCGGCCTGGCAGCGACTGCTCCTGAAGCTGCTGTATCCACTGCTGGCGTTCCTGATTCGCAAATCCTTCCGCATCACGCCGAAGCACCATGCAAAAGCGGTGGAGCACATTGCAAGCCTGCTGAGTGATGTCGAGGCCAGACTGGCCGATGGCCGGACATCGATCCTCGGTGGCGATTCGCTCAACTACACGGATATCACCTTCGCAGCCATCATGGGCCTGTGGTTGCAGCCTCCGGGATACGGCGGTGGCAAAGCAGACGCCGTACGCATTGAGCGCGACCGCTGGCCTGCAGCCATGCTTGAAGAGGTCAGGGTCTGGAGCGAAACATACCCGCTATCTACCCGATTCATCGAACAGCTTTACGCGGAGGAACGTTAATGAGATCACCCACAGTCCTGATTACAGGAGCCAACCGCGGTTTAGGCCTGGGGCTGGTTCGCGCCTACCTTGAAGACGACTGGGACGTCATCGCCGTCAGCCGCAGCTTGTCAGCGGAGCTCGACAAGATCGCCAATCCACAACTGTCTGTTCAGCTATGCGATCTGACTGATGACAACGACCTCGCCGGCCTGGCTGCCACCCTCGGCGAAGAGCCTTTGGACGTGCTGATCAACAACGCCGGCCGGATGGCCCGCTCCGGTTCCGTCGCGTCGGAAGACAGCCAGCAGGGCTTTGGTCATTTCGACCGCGCACTCTGGCACGACATGTTCGACATCAACCTGTTCACCCCGATGCAGCTGGCGGAGCTGCTGGCCGGCAACCTGGCCCAGGCCGAACGCGGACGCATTGTTACGATCTCCAGCATGCTCGGCAGCATGGAACTGAATAGCTCCGGCGGCATTTATGCCTACCGCGCCAGCAAGGCCGGGGTTAACGCCATCATGAAATCGATGTCCATCGACCTCGCTGACCGGGGAATCATTGCAATTGCCCAGCACCCGGGCTGGGTGCGCACCGATATGGGCGGCCCCGGTGCCGACATAGATATCGAAACTTCGGTGAATGGTATGAAATCTGTGATAGATGGATTGACACCAGAGGACAGCGGCAAACTGCTCTCCTACGACGGTTCGGTCATGCCCTGGTGAGCCGGCGGCGCGATGGTGCTGGCGCCGATCAGGGTTTTGCTGACACCTTGCGGGAGCGTGCAGGTATGGACTTCAGGTAAGCAGCAATGGCTTCACGATCCGCATCCGGCAACCTGGCCATGTTCTCCTGAACCTTGACCATGGACCCGCCAACGGTATCGAAATCAGGCAGGAATCCGGATTCCAGGTAGTAAGCGATATCCGCTTGCGACCAGGATTCCAGGCCGTCCGGATGCGACGTGATGTTGGGTACAGAGCCCTCGCCGTCCGGGTTGGGCGCGCCCGCCAGCCACCAGCCGTTTCGCAGCCCACCAAAGCTGTCCCGGGGCGTGTGGCATTCACCACAGTGGCCAGGGCCTTCGACCAGGTATCGGCCTTGCTGGATGCGCGCGTCCTCACTGCTGGAATCGACAACGGCACCCTGCTTCAAATAGAGTATTTTCCATAAACCTAATCCACGACGCAGGTTCCAGGGGAATCCCACCTGGTGCTGACCGACCTGCCGCTCTAACGGCTCCTGCAGGTCGAGAAAGGCTTTCAGATCGATCACATCCTGTACTTTCATGCGCGTATAGGAAGTGTAGGGAAAAGCCGGGTAGTAGTGCCGGTCGGCCGGAGAGACTCCCAGCATCATGGCATTGACGAACTGGACCGTGGTCCAGTCGCCGATTCCGTAAACCGGATCAGTTGAGATATTCGGGACCAGGAAGGTCCCGAACTTTGAAGGCATTTCGAGACCGCCGCCCAGGTCGCTGCCGTGGCAGGACGAGCAACCGCCGGCATAAAAAATGCGCTGGCCGTTGCCTGCGTCAGGTTTATGCTCTGGCAGATCCTCAGGCGACAGGGCTACCGGCTGCGTCAGGAACCAGAACAGCAGCGCCAGTAAGGCTGCACCTGCCAGGATCCATCGCATATCAGGCCCCTCAGTCTTCTTTTTCTACCCGGTAGCCTTCGTGGCAGCTTTTACAGCTTTTGAAGATTGGCCCTGCCGCTGATTTCAACTCGGTCAGAGAGTTTGGATTGGCCTTGATTGCAGCGTCAACGGCTGCATTGAACTTCGACAGTTCTTCATCGAAACCTTCACGGTCTGTCCAGACGGTCGGCCTGGCCTCAGTATCATGGCCCGTCTCGGTGCCTGCGGGGAACAAGTCTCCAAATTCTTGTCCAATCCCTTGCCAGATCTTGAGGCTTTCCATTGCTGCAGCCGCGTCAAATTCGACTGCGCCTTTCAGCATGCCGCCAATAGTTTTGGCCTCGGCCTTGGAATCCTCCATCAACTCATGTCGTTGTTCCTGGGGAGAGTCTTCGGCCAATGCCTGGGGCAGAGGAAACAGAAAAATCAACGCGGTGATAAACCCTAAAACTCGAAACATTTTTTACCTCTCAATCGGTGTTAAACAATATTCAGCATCGCAGTATAGTGCCTGGGGCCGCGACTCGCTATCCACTTGACCTGAATCAAATAAAGTAGGCAGTTTTGACATCATATCTTGGTATGCTCTGCAACTGAAAATACCCGCCTGGAGTTAACCCATGTCAGAACAAAAAACACCCGGAAAATATGTCTTTCTTTTTAATGAATTCGATCTGGCCATGAGCAGTTGTGATGGTGAGTGGGACGGAGTTCGCGGCCTGCTGGGCGGTAAGGGCGCCAACCTGCTGGATGCTACCCGGCTGGGCATTCCGGTCCCTCCCGGTTTTACCGTAACGACCGAGGCCTGCAACGACTACCTGGCTGCCGGCGAAGACTTCCCGGAAGGTTCGTGGGAACAGGTGCTCGAGGCCATTTCCAGCCTGGAGACGCAGACCGGCAAAAAATTCGGAAATGCCGATAACCCGTTACTGGTTTCCTGCCGTTCCGGCGCCCGTTTCTCCATGCCGGGCATGATGGACACCATCCTGAACATCGGCCTGAACGATGAGATCGTCGAAATACTGGCCACCCGGACCCATCGTCCGCGCTTTGCCTATGACATTTACCGCCGCCTGGTGCAGATGTTTGGCAGCGTGGTGATGGGCGTGCCGGACGAGGTCTTCGAAGCCGTCATCACCGCCCAGCGCCGTGAATCAAAGCGTCAAAGTTGACGCCGAACTGGACGCCGTGGCCTGGAAAGCGGTCACCATCCGGTTCAAGGAAATCATTCGGACCTACACCGGCAAGGAATTTCCCGACAGACCCCTACGAACAACTCAAACAGGCCACCGAAGCCGTATTCAAATCCTGGAACGGCAAGCGCGCCATTGATTACCGCGAAGCTGCCGGCATCGAGCACGATCTTGGCACCGCCGTGAACATCCAGACCATGGTGTTCGGCAACATTGGTGACGACTCCGCCACCGGCGTATTCATGTCTCGCAACGCGACCACCGGCGAACCGCAGCTCGAGGGTGACTACCTGATCAATGCCCAGGGCGAAGACGTCGTGGCCGGTACCCGCGACCACTCTGCGGATCGGCGCAACTGAAAGACGACATGCCGGAGATGTTCGACGAACTGGAACAGATTGCGCACCAGCTGGAAAAGCATCACCGCAACATGCAGGACATGGAATTCACCATCGAGCAGGGCAAGCTGTGGCTGCTGCAAACCCGCGACGGCAAGCGCACAGCGCAGGCCGAAGTCCGCATTGCGGTCGACATGGTTGATGAAGGCCTGATCTCACGCGAGGAAGCCGTCGCGCGCGTTCAGCCCGACCAGGTCGATTTCTTCCTGCATCCGCAACTCGATCCTGAAGCCCTGAAGGACATCAAACCCATTGCCAGTGGCCTGAACGTGTCGCCTGGCGCCGCGGTAGGCGTGATTGCTTTTGAACCCAACCTGGCCGAACGCTGGGCCAAGGAGGAAGGCAAGAACGTCATCCTGGTGCGACCGGAAACACGTCCGGATGACGTCCATGGCATGCTGGCCGCCAAGGGCGTGGTCACCAGCAAGGGCGGCCGTACCAGCCATGCTGCGCTGGTGGCACGGCAGTTTGGCAAACCGGCCGTGGTCGGTGTGGAAGAGATCGAAATCGATCTCGACAACCACCTGATGCGGATCGGCGAAGACCTGGTCATCCAGGAAGGCGAGAGCCTTTCCATCGACGGCAACCACGGCCTGATCTATTACGCTGACCTGCCCACCGTGGTTCCGGACATTCAGAACTCCTACCTGCTGAAGATCCTGTCCTGGGCGGATGAATTCCGCAAACTGGGCGTGCGTGCTAATGCGGACTATCCGGATGATGCACAGCGCGCCCGTGATTACGGCGCCGAAGGAATCGGCCTGTGCCGGACAGAGCACATGTTTTTCGCCGAAGAGCGTCTGCCGATCATGCAGCGCATGATTACTGCCAGCACCCCGTCAGAGCGCTCAGAGGCGATTGCCGGACTGCTGCCCATGCAGCGTAGCGATTTCGAAGGACTGTTCCGGGCCATGGAAGGCCAGCCGGTCATCATCCGGCTGCTGGATCCGCCCCTGCACGAATTCCTGCCATCGTCTCACGACCTGATGCTGGAACTGACCGATCTGAAACTGCGCATGCAGCACCTTTCCAGCCTGAAGGAAATGGATGGGGCCCTGGAGGAAATCGAGGCCAAGAGCAAACTGCTGGAACGAGTTGAATCCCTTGCAGAATCCAACCCGATGCT
The DNA here is from genome assembly GCA_963759035.1 of uncultured Gammaproteobacteria bacterium. Taxonomy (GTDB): domain Bacteria; phylum Pseudomonadota; class Gammaproteobacteria; order Xanthomonadales; family SZUA-36; genus JAHEFT01. The sequence goes on along the minus strand of CAVWXL010000007.1, from coordinate 146,248 downwards.
GGGCACCCGCGGTGTTCGCCTGGGCATGCTGATTCCGGGTCTGTACAAAATGCAGGTACAGGCCATTTTCGAAGCAGCCTGCCGCTGTGCAGCGGATGGTATTGATGTGCATCCCGAAGTGATGATTCCACTGGTTTCACACGTAGGCGAACTCAATGCCATGATGGATCCGCTGAAAGCCGTTGCAGACAAGGTGATGGCCGAACACGGCGTCAAGGTGCCCAAGATGTTCGGCACCATGATCGAAATCCCGCGTGCTGCCCTGACCGCAGGAGAAATTGCCGGAACGGCCGAATTCTTCTCTTTCGGCACCAACGACCTGACCCAGACGACCTACGGCATTTCCCGCGACGACGCGGAAACCGGCTTCCTGGTGCACTACCTGCAGTCCCGTCTGCTGAAGGACAACCCGTTCACCAGCATTGACCCGGAAGGCGTCGGCCGCCTGATGCAGATTGCCATCGACGAAGGCGCAAGGCATCGCGCGACGACCTGGAAATCGGTGTCTGCGGCGAACACGGCGGCGACCCCAAGAGCATTCACCTGTGCCACAAGCTCGGTGTTGACTACGTCTCCTGCTCGCCGTTCCGCGTGCCGATCGCCCGACTGGCGGCCGCCCACGCTGCATCTGAAGGAGTAAGCCGCGACTACGTGTCGTACGAGTTCGGCATCCCGCGCCAGTGCCTTTTGACAGGCAGGCCGCGCCAGGCAGCGTTCGCAATAGGCTTCAAGCACCGGGCTGTCCGGCAGGATGCCGAACATTTTCATGAAATAGACCGACGAGCCGAGCAGCACATCCGCAGCAGAGAATTTCTCGCCCATGACCCAGGGGCCCTGCTGCAGGCCCGCCTCGAGCACTTCGATCATCGCTTCGAAATTACCCCAGCCGGAACTGGCGCGTGAAACTTCCATCCCGGTGAACTTTTCCATCATCGCCGGCTCGATGACGCCGGGCGTATAGGTCATCCAGTAAAGATACTGCCCGCGGGCCGTATCATCGAACGCCGGCGCCAGTCCGGCAGCCGGGTAACGGTCTGCAAGGTACAGACCAATCGAAGCGGAGTCGGCCATCCGGACGGTACCCGCCGGGGTGGTATCCATGATCGCCGGGACCTTGCCCATCGGGCTGGCGGCGATAAAATCCGGGTCTTGCTTAGCTTCCGGCTTACGGATATCAATCAAGCGGACCTCGAATGGCTCGTTCATTTCTTCAAGCAACCACAGGATTCGGGAAGCACGGGTTTGCGGACACCAAAACAGCGTAATCATAGAATATCCTCCAATTAATCAGGTGGCTTTGGCCAGTGAGGGGATCGTCCTGCGCAACCACAGATACATCGCAGCGTAGATCAGCAATCCGACGATGGCAGCTACAGCGCACATCACAAACACAGCACTGTATCCCATTCCCGCGCCCAGCATTGAGGCCGCCAGGTTGGGGCCGACAATTTGCCCCAGGCCCTGGGCACCCGGCATCAGAGAAGCAAAGGACCCGCGGGGGTCAACATTGGCGACGGTCGACATCTGGTAAACATCGACAAAAATCCACAGTAAATTAAAGCTGAACATGCTGATCAGGATGTTGATGTCATTGATACCGAAGCTGAGCATGCCAACCACCATCGCCATGCTGAACAGGGCAATCAACAACGGCCTGGCCAGCCCGAACCGGTTGCTGATCACTGTCGCCACGGCACATCCGACCAGGCTGAAGAACGACGTCCAGACCAGCAAGCGCCCCACGTACTGTCCGTCCAGGCCGGCGTCGATCGTCGCCAGTTCAATATAGGTCCAGTAAGACCCGATGTTGATGTAGGTAAAAAAGATGGCTGCCAGCACCAGCCATGGAATATAGGCGGGCACGCGCGGCGACCCTGATTCGCGGCCCTGGGCATCCTCCTCTTCTGCTTTTTCCAGCTGGCCGGGCTTCACGAGCGGACGCGGCGGCACCCAGTGAAGGAAAGGCAATCCTACCAGGTAGCACGCGATAAACACGAGGTAGATGCCATTCATGCTGAGCATAGGCAACACCTGCATTTCCAGGGCCTGCGAAAAAGCGAAAGCAAACAGCATCAGGTTGAAAGCGCGCGCCGGTTTGCTGCTGGCCCCCAGCGTGGCCACTGCCACGGCCGTGTAAATGCCGCTGCCAACACCGGCGCCAACCCGTAACCAAAGCACAGTTTCATAATCAATGAAGACCATGCACAACCCGTTGCTGACGATGACGATGGCCACGCTGATCAGCACCAGGAGCCGCCGGTTCATCCGCGCGACAAACAGTGAGGCGATAACTGCACCCAGCGAAAGGCCGCCCAGGTCTGCCCCGGCCACCCTTCCGACCTGTGACTCGGTGAAACCGAGCATCTCAACCCAGGCCGTGCTGATGACGGGCACGCCGACCAGAACGGCATAACCGACCAGGGTCATGTAAAGCGAGATGGAAATGGATCGCCACCCGTCGAATACCGTCGGGTGGAAATCGGCTGCGACTGAATCAGCCAGTGTACTTGATTGCGTCACTCATGATTTCCAGCGCAGTTTGATCACAGGGCGGCAGCTCAGCATCACTCTGTCCCAGCGGAGTGGTTCGTTCTCCCCAACGTATTAAACCAGCGCCCCGGGTCAGACCCGCACCGAATGCAGCCAGCAACAGGCGTGCTCCCGGTTTGATTCGCCCTTCTTCCAGTAGTTCGCACAGGGCGACCGGAATGGTCGCAGCCGACGTGTTGCCGTAATGCTCGATATTCAGCGCCACCTGCGACATGGGCACGGAAAGGTGATGGGCCAGCGACTCGATGATCCTGGCGTTGGCCTGGTGCGGAATAATGTAATCAATGTCCTTATTTTCCAGCCCGAGCTCAGACAAGCACCAGCTTGATTTCTTTTGCCATACCGCGAACCGCGCGCCGGAAAATCTCGCGCCCATCGAAACTGACATCGAACTTCGCGTAGTTTTCCACGAAGCGGTTTCCGGCGGTGCCGAAATTGGGAACCAGCAGTGCTTCAAGGGCATCGGCCTCACAGCCAATGTGGCAGGCAAGCAGGCCGGACTCTTCTTCGCCGGGCTCAACAAGCACGGCCCCGGCGCCATCGCCAAACAGGACGGCGGTGTCGCGCAGTGACCAGTTCAAAAACCACGTGATGCGTTCTGCACCGATCACCAGGACTTTGTGATAGCCAGCAGACTGAATCATCGCGGTCGCTACCGACAGGCTGTAAATGAATCCGCTGCAACCGGCGTTCAGGTCGAAAACGGCTGCATTGTTTGCCCCCATTTTCTTCTGAACATGGGCCGCGGTGCTGGGAATGACCGTATCCGGGGAACAGGTGGCGACAATCAACAAGTCAACCTCTTCCACCGTTGCTCCGGCTGCAGCCAGTGCGCGATGGCCGGCAACTGCAGCCAGATCACTGACCGGGACATGCGAAACACGCCGTTCACTGATACCGCTGCGGGTTTTGATCCACTCGTCCGAGGTGTCGAGGACGGTGGCCATATCATCATTGGTCATTACGGCAGGTGGCATGCACTTGCCCCAGCCCGTAATGCTTGCATATTTCGCCATGGCGGGTAATCTCGCTTCTGTTATCGTGGCAGACTAGCAGTGAACCGGCCAAATCACAATTGGGATTACCACAGGGACAGGTACACGCATGAATGACGAACAAATCGATTCACCGCTTTCCCTTTTTCTTGAAGATCATCCGGAAACTGAAACCGTTGAGATTGTACTTACCGACCTTAATGGAATTTTCCGTGGAAAGTGACTACCGGCCTGCTCAATTGTTCGTGCAACTCGAGTTTTACCTGTTCGAAGAAGGCCTGTTCAAGAAATTTGCTCCCGGTCAGTACGAACTCAACCTGCACCATATCGATAACCCGCTGCAGGCGGTCGGCCAGTTGGGACGCTGTCCTGGCTTAGTTCTTGTAACGCGCTTTCATCAACCAGGCAGGCCCGTCTCCCTGCATCATTCGTGTGACAACGGTCACACCACCCTCGGTTACATGGTATTTCTGGCGATCCTGTTCGTGATCAAAACCGATTACACTCTTTTCCGGAATCTTCGTTCCATTGTCCACGATGACGTTTTTCAGGCGGGAACCCTTGCCGATTTCAGCCTCGGGCAGCACCAGGCAGCCTTCGATCTGGGTATTTCGATGCACAATGGAGTTGGAAAACATCAGGGAGTCGGCAATTGAGCACCGGCCGATGCGACAGCCGCCACTGACCATTACGTTATCGATCTTGGTATTCTCTGGTTCAGGTGAAAATCGTGCCGGTGGAGCCTGCTGCTGATAGGTCAGCACAGGCCACTCCGGGTCTCCCAACACCAATGGCGGATCCTCGGACAACAATTCGATGTTCGCCTGGTAGTAAGCATCAACGGTTCCCACATCACGCCAGTAATCCGGCGCCCCCGCCGCAGGATTGCTGAATGGGTAGGCCAAGACCTTGTGGCTCTGCTCCACTGCATGCGGAATGATGTCGTTGCCAAAATCGTGGCTGGAATCATCGTCTTCTGCATCCCGCCTGAGGTGCTCACGCAGGTAATCGATTGAGAAAATATAAATACCCATACTGGCAAGCGCAATATCCGGATCGTCCGGCGTGGACTTCGGGTCCGCCGGCTTTTCTTCGAAACCAACGACCCGGTAATCGGCTCCGACTTCCATGACTCCAAAGCCGGTTGCTTCTTTTCGCGGGACACGCTTACAGGCGATCGTGAAATCCGCCCCGGACTCATAGTGCGCAGCCAGCATCTCACCATAGTCCATGTTATAGATATGGTCGCCGGCCAGAATCAGCACATATTCCGGTGAATGGCTTTCAACGATATCCAGGCTCTGGAAAACTGCGTCCGCGGTGCCCATGTACCAGGATTCTTCGTTAACCCACTGCTGCGCCGGCACGATGTCGACAAACTCGCCGTGCTCGATGTTGAAATTGTTCCAGCCCTGCTGAATATGCCGGATCAGGAAATGTGCCTTGTATTGGGTCAACACGGCAATTCGGCGGATATTTGAATTAAGACAATTCGACAGAGCAAAGTCGATTATCCGGTATTTGCCACCAAACGGAACAGCCGGTTTGGCACGCCACTGGGTTAAATCATACAAACGAGTGCCCCGGCCACCTGCCAGGATCAGCGCCATGGTTTTCTTGGTCAGGCGACTGACGAAACGGACTGATTTGTCTACCATGTTTTGGACTCCCTGCCTGTCGAGGATCGAGGTTTTCTCAGAGCAAATCCTGAACCCGCTCTTCCAGCGGCGGGCCGTCGATTTGTTTGAATCGATAGGAAACCCGAACCATGGGCACATCCAGATCCAGCATAAGCTCCAGCCGGGCCGGGCTTGCATCCACAATGCAGCTTACGTCTTCGGCTGCGCAGCAGGCATTAATGGTTTCGGCTAACGCGTCTCGCTGCTCCTCGGAATAACCCATCGCCGGCAGAATCCGTTCCATGTGCGGATAGGCCTTAAAAGTGTCGCGAATGGTACCCACCGCGTAGGGCCGCGGATCAACCGGAGTCGCGCCGTAACGCCTGGCGGCGACGGTTCCCGCTCCAAATGACATTCCTCCATGGGTAACCGTTGGACCATCTTCGATCACCAGAACACGCTGCCCTTCCAGACCCTGCGGCTGATCGACTTCGATCTCCAGGTCTGCGGTGCACAACTGCGCATCCGGATTGAGCTGTCTGGCCCGCTCGCGGATTCCTTCCAGCGCACCGGGTTCGGCTGATCCAGCCTTGCTGATCACCAGGATATCTGCCCGCCTGAAATTCACTTCACCCGGGAAATAATCGATCTCGTGCCCGGCCCTGAGTGCGTCAACCACAACGATGTCCAGATCCGGACGGATGAATGAAAAGTCGTTGTTACCGCCATCCCAAAGAACGATATCGGCTTCTTTCGAGGACTCATCCAGAATGCCCTGGTAATCCACGCCGGCAAAGATGGGAATTCCCATATCTACGTAAGGTTCGTACTCTTCGCGCTCTTCGATCGTGCACTCATGCGCCACCAGGTCTTCGGTCGTGGCAAAACGCTGTACGGCCTGCATCGCGAGGTTGCCGTAAGGCATAGGGTGGCGAATAACAGCAACCCGCTTGCCCTGGTCGGTCAGCAAACGCGCCAGCCACTGGGTCAATGGGCTCTTGCCCGCGCCCGTGCGCGTGGCGGTCACGCTCACGACCGGCCGCGTGGACATCAGTTGAGTCTGATCCGGACCCAGCATCACGAAACTCGCACCGGCAGCCTGCACCAGGCTGGCCTTGTGCATGAGTTCAGCATGTGAAATATCACTGTATGCAAAGAACACGAAATCGATATCAAGACTCTCGATCAGTCCGGTCAGTTCTGATTCGTCGTAAATCGGAATATCTGCGTCGTAGCCAGGACCCGCCAGTGATTGCGGAAACCTACGTTCGGTAATGAACGGAATCTGGGTCGCAGTAAAGGCCTTGACCCTGAATTCGGGACGGTCGCGCAGAAAGGAAAGAAAAATGTGAAAGTCGCGCCCGGCGGCGCCCATAACAATGCACTGATATTCTTTTTTCATGTCGGTTGCTCGTTGCTATAGGGACAGGTGCCAGCATAGCGGCCACGGCCCTGCAAGGACATGATCTGAAGCGTTAAATCGCGCTTATCCTAGTGCCCGACAGGGTGCCCGAGTGTCCCCATCCAGATGGCCGCAAGGAAACCAATAACCGTCATCAATCCGGTCAGCCAGCCACCATGCTCAAACGCTTCCGGCAACATGGTCTGCGCAATCATGGCCAACATCGCACCCGCCGCCATACCCTCCAGCAAAGCACGCATATGGAGCGGCGCGTCGGCAATAAAAAGGTTACCCAGTGACGCGCCTATGGCTGTCATGACCATCAATGAGACCCACATGCCGATGATGTGAGTGGAAGAGCTGCCCTGCTTTCGCATCACCGACGCGCTGGACATGCTTTCCGGAAAATTGGCCAGGAACAGACCGCCGACCAGGGCCACGCTGATCGTCGCCCCTTCCATCGATCCGCCGATCACCAGCGACTCAGGAATGCCATCCAGTGCAATCCCCAGCCAGATAGCCAGCGCCACATTACTGCCTCCGGATTTTTGGCCATGGGAGGCGTGTATGATTTCAGCCTCGGTCGGCTTGCCCAGTTCTGATTCGAGGTTATGGGTAGCTGCAGCCAGCCAGGCCTGCGACTGCTCGCGATCCACGTCCAGCGAGAACTCGCCTGCCTGGTGCTTCTCGGAAAATTCCTCCAGGGTGTCCTGCAAGCCCGGTGACACTGCTACGACCTCGTTGAAGTCATCTTTGTGGATTTCCCAGACCACCGTGTCACCCACCGCCTCGGCACGTTTGATGGCAGGCACACCGGTTACCAGAGCCATTTCACCGAACGCCTCGCCTTCACCGAGCAAAACCGCCGGTTCGTTTTCACCATGCGGGTGGATTTTTACGTTGCCCGACTCCACCAGGAACAGCGCATCGCAGGGGTGCTCTTCGTGACAGATCAGCTCCCCATCCCAGAACACCCTTTTTTCAATGTCGCTTACGACTCTTTTGATCTCTTTTGGAGGTAGCGCCAGCATCACATCCAAAACAGAAAATTTATCAAGAATATTATGAAAGTGTTTCTTTTTACTGAGTTTTAAACGATGTGATATGGTCGAATACTTACGCAGATACCCACCCATGCCGGACAATGCCCGATCCAGCCCGATAAACAGCAGACAGCCCGTCATGGCGCCCGTCGCCAGCCACTTGAAACCCTCAAAAGGGTCGTCCGGAAAATGGGCCATTGCCGGGACGACCAGTTCCAGCGCCAGCGCACATAACAAAGCGCCCGCACCAAACGCCATCACGGCGGCTGTAACCCGCAGACTGGGGTTGAGCCAGATGCCGGCCGCAGCACCCAGCGGCAACGATGCCGCGCTGAGACCACCAAATAAAAAGGCCAGCGTTACGGGATCCACAAGCGTTCTAGTTGTGCGACAGAATGGCTTTCCAGCCAAACGGTGTGTTGACATACATGGTTGTAAACCAACCACTAAACGATGAACCATCCTTGAATTTCAAGCTGATGGTCTCCGGAACCTCCATACGTTGCTGCAGGGCGGTAATGCCATTCTCGTCTACCAGGACAAAATCCGGGTGGTAATACCCACGAATCGATTCCAGGTCACCTTCACTCCAAACCTCTTCAAAGTAATCCAGCGCCGTTTTGATCTCGGTTTCCGTGTCTGCGTACAGCGGGCCGGCCAGCAGTAATAGCATTATCAGCACACTCTTTTTCATCATCACCTCTTTAACCCAACAGACAATGTTCTGTCAGGCCTCATTCTCATCATGCACATCAAGCGTGCACTCGCCCGCCGCTGAGACTGTCAAATGGATATGCATCGGACGACAGCAAACCTGGCAGTCCTCGATGTATTGCTGATCACCCGCGGAATCGTCGACAAAGAGGGTGTTGTTTTCGCCACAATATGGGCAGTCGATGTCTGTTTCCTGTAAAAGAATCATCGTTTCCTCAATAAGCTGTCCTGTTCAACTTTCAGCAAGCGCGCCTGCAAATCCTACCACTGCCTGCTGACCGATACCCCATATACCCCGTTGTACGCCAGGGGCGTTACGACAAAACCCTTGTAGGGACGGGTAAAAATAAAACTGCTGGCGATGCCGATAGCAGCGCCCGCAATGACATCGACAGTGTAGTGGTTATCGGTTGCTACCCGCCTCCAACCAACATAACTTGCGCCCAGGTAGGCGACAGCAGCGTATTTCAGTCCGTAGCGTCTGTGTATGAAGGCCGCACCCTGGAACGCAACCGAAGTGTGTCCGGACGGGAAAGAATCATCATCCTCGCCATTAGGACGGGTTTTGCTGATCAGGCTCTTGAGTGCATAAGTAGTGCCCAGGTTGGTGAAAAAAGACTTGTAAAACTGCATTCTGCCATCGCGGTCATCCACGTAAAACGTGGCGCCATAAGCTATCGCCGGTATCAGCGTACGCACGATGTCGCCTTCATCCCCAGCAATAACGGGACTGGATGAAATAAGAAGGGCGCTGAACAACAACAGCACGCAGTATGAGTTCGCCAATTTCAGCATGACCTGGGCACCCTGGAGATATTCAGAATATCCCGTTGATTATATACCTCAGCAAAACGCCCACATTTACCAGGTGTATTTCAAGGTAAAATCTACTTTCAAATCCCGAAGAGTTAAACCGTTGGAAACCGCCAGCAATCCGTTCAAAGGCTATGCAGAAAAAAGCACGGCTATATATATTGCGGGCGAGCTGATTGACCTGGCGACGACCTACGCACTGAGCCCGGACCTGGCTCGAGAAACCAACGCGCTGGTGCGCTGGCTGGATTTTGGCTGGACCCAACTCGTATTGCTTTCGATCGTTGCATCGATGGTCATGTTGTTGACCCAGCGCTGGATGTGGCAGCGATTATTCACGCACTTGCCACGCCGCCCGGTGCCCTACAGGTTTCTTTACCACGCCTTGATATTTGGAGATTCAGTCAAACCGTCCGGTCTGCGGTTCGTGTCCTACGGCGCAGGTGCGCTGACGGGCGTTGCCTTTGTAGTCGCCTATGCGCTCATAGCATCCAAGCTGATGACCTGTGCCTGGAATATTACCCTGCTGATAGACCCCGAAAACTCCGTTTCGCTATTGTTAGTGGTACTAAGCAAAAATTTACTGGCCGCAGGGTTCGGCCTGGCCATGTTTTATATTTATCCGTTTTTCCTTAACCAGGCGCTCTCCAAAAAAAATCTCTGATTGCACCTATACTGAACCTCATTCAAAGCTCTTGGAAAAGGAACCACATTGACGCCAGAGATCAACCCCCGCCTTGCGGTGTGCCGCGAGTGAGCAATCAGGCGACCACAGCTGACCGGTCGTTTTTCGGCCACCCCAAAGGACTTTTCTTTCTGGCCTTTACTGAAGCCTGGGAACGATTTTCATTCTATGGAATGACGGCATTGCTCGTTCTGTACATGGTGAACCAGCTGTTGCTCCCGGGACATGTGGAAAATATCGTGGGCTTCGCGGGTTTCCGCGCCTCGCTGGAATCCGTTACCGGACCGCTGTCACCGCTTGCACTCGCATCTTTGATTTTCGGACTTTACTCCGGGTTCGTTTATTTCACGCCGGTCTTCGGCGGCCTCATTGCCGACCGCTGGATTGGACAACGAAACGCAGTCATTATCGGCGCCCTGGCGATGAGTGCCGGCCACATCGCGATGGCCTTTGACAGCTCGTTTCTGCTGGCGCTATTGCTGCTCGTGGTCGGCTCCGGATTTCTCAAGGGCAATATTTCGGCCCAGGTGGGCGCCCTGTACCCGGTGGAAGAAGACGCTCTGCGAACCCGTGGCTTTGCGATCTTCAGCATGGCGATCAATTTTGGCGCCGTATGCGGGCCTTTGCTGTGCGGCTACCTTGCCCAGAATTACGGCTGGCACTACGGCTTCGGTGTGGCCGCCATTTTCATGCTGGCCGGGCTTGCGACGTACCTGATGGGTTTCAAACACCTGCCCCGGTCTGTTGACCGGCGCGGGCAAGCCACCGGGGGACTCACCAGATCGGACTGGCGAATCATTTTTGCACTTACCATTGTCATCCTGATCAGCGTGTTCCAGTCCATCGCCTATTATCAGCTCTACAATATGTTCAAAATATGGATCCAGGAACATGTTGACCTGACCGTCGGCGGCTTCACAATCCCCGTGCCCTGGTTTCAGTCGGTGGATGCGCTGATGAGCATCCTGGCGGTACCGGTACTCTTCGGGCTTTGGCGATTCCAGTCGAAACGGCGTGGCGAACCTGGCGAGCTCGCAAAAATCGGCACCGGCGCGTGGATCGCCACGGCCAGCCACCTGGTGCTGGTAGCCGCCATCGTTTCGTCAGGCGGCGCACCCGTCAGTGCCTTCTGGCCAGTGCTTTGTGCGATGGGCATGGGAGTGGGTTTCATATATTACTGGCCCACATTGCTGGCGCTTGTGTCACGCAATGCCCCGGCCAGAGTCAATGCGACGATGATGGGGATTGCGTTCCTGTCGCTCTTCCTGTCCAACAACATGATTGGCTGGCTCGGAGGGTTTTATGAAAAGATGAACCCCGAGTGGTTCTGGTTGCTCCACGCGGCCATTGCCGCAACCGGCGGCATGCTGATCCTTTTATTCGGACGCCGGCTCACGTCTGAACTGAACCGGGGCACGACCCAACCGATCCGGCCATCGGCGATGACCATTGAGGTGGAAACCTGATGGACCAGGTCAATCTTCGCAGTCGATCCCCAGCAGATTGGTCAAACGCTGCATATTCAGGGTACCGCTGCCAAAACCTGTCGTGGAAACGTAATCTACCGTCGCCAGCTGACAGCTGTCGAACACCATGGTCAAACTACCCCAGTCCGGCCTCATCACGGACGACGCGTCGAATCCGGAACCCCAGCGTGTCCCGCTGCCAGTGAACAAGCGTGACACCGTGAGCGTATTGCCGCTGAATTGGCCAACGCCCTGTATCCACATCTGCTCCCCATCACCATCGTAGGTAAACCACTGGACCAGGCCCTGACCATCCGCCATCACCTCAAGGATGATGCCTTCGCCGTTATGCGAGGGGTCGTACCATGACCCGGAGAACCCACTGTTCTCGGTTCCCTCCCCTGTTGTGCAATCGACAATACCGGTCAACTGGACGTAGCTCAGGCCCTCTAAGGGCTCGTAATCATCATCATCAGGAGTGATGTACAAAATTCCCGGGGTGAGACTGGTACCGCAAGTTGGCAGGCGATAGGCGATCAGACCAAATTCATCCATCTCCACGTCATTCGGGTCATAGAGTGGCCCAAAGGTTGGACCTTCCGGTTGAAACGTTTCGGTCACCACAATGCCGTCACCTACAAGATCGCCCAGGCCCAGCATCCAGGCCTGCCCGTCTCCTTCGTCGTTGTAGGAGAAAAAGTAAACCACCGCTTTTTGCTGCTGCAGCAACTCGAAGAATATGCCCTCGCCATCACGGGCGGCATCGTAGTAAGCACCGTTCTGACCGGGTAACAGCAAGTGTTCAATCGTCAGGTCGTTGATCGGACCGCTATCAATCTCCAGGTGGGAAAGCACCAGCGTGACACCATTATCCTTAATCCTGGAGCCGCCTGCCTGCTGGACAAGCTCTGGCGACTGGGAGGAGATTTCGAACAGGTTTCTGCGGGCACGTAAATCCAGCGGTGGAAGCTGAAGTTCAACCTCACCTGCTGGAACACCGGAAAAATCAAGCCTGTGTCCGTTAAAGTAATAATTCCATGACAGGCAAGACACACAGTCTTCCACTCCCAGCTGCAAACGCATGGGAACTGAACCATCCGGCACCACGTAAGAATTGCCAATTGCTCCGAGGACCCAGCCCTTGGGCAGGTTAAATTGCCACCTCGTACCGTCTTTGACCTCTGCCCCGCTTACCCCGCCAAATGCCTGCTCGAAATCCAGGGTGTTGGCGCCACGGCCGGAGATATAAATGAGCAGTTGGGTCATACCATCCAGCCGACCCGCGGCCTGCGAGATAGCACCCAGCAGATCATCCCGGTTTCCACCGGAAATCACATTAATCTCTGACTCCTGATCCTGCCAGACCCGGTCCAGCACTGCCCTGACATTGCTGAGGTTGTTGGAGTGCCGGGGATTGCTTAACAGCCCATCGAACACAATCGCTTCGTGGCTGGTCGAGTCGGCCCGCCACTGGATGTTCTCACCACCGTTTCCGGTGGCAGTCTCAGGAGATTCCAGCGCATAGCCATTTGGACCCGCGATGTCATTAGAGCCGGCCGTTTTCAAATCATCCAATATATTGTTGGTCGAACTACCGGCGAAAATGGCACCGGCCCGCCCATCAACATTGCCGAAACCGTCACCCACCAGTGCCTGAGTCCAGGCCGAGCCCAGGCTGTGTTCAGGATACATGGCCACCTGCGCGTCGGACCAGCCGCGTGAAACCTCCCCGAATGCACTGGCGGCGCCGGCTACCCAGGGAATTCCCTGGCAGGCACCACCTGTGCCAAACACACGATCCATATCGTCCAGCAATCCGCCACCGAAGGGAGAGTTCACCATCAAAGTGATATCTTTTACATTAGATATACCTCCATTATTATTGATTTCATTACATATATGATCTACCAGGTCATCATCTTTAACCAGGCCATCCTGAACGGCAACAGCAGCATGACGGCCGTCCTCGAGGTCACAGAACCGGGTCATTTCCTGCGCGGTCAGTACGTGATCGTAGACCTGGACATCGTCGAGCAGCCCCTTGAAATACCGGTCACCAAAACTTTGACTTGGCTTGCCAAGAAAAGCCTCCAGGGTGGGGAAATCGGAAAAAAATATGTCCGAAATATCGCTCCGGTCCTGCTCTTCACAGTTGATGTAGATAATCAGATCATCGCTCTCAATGTCCCAGGTCAGTGCCACATGATTCCAACCGGTGGGATTGTAATTCTTGCCATCGCTAATACTGGCTCTGCTTCCATCCGTGTAATACATGCCGAATTTTTCGCCTTCCAGGTAGCTATGGATTTCCAGCACCGCTCCGCCGGAACCAAAGCCATCGTAGTCCAGCGGTTTGGTCGGATAATCGCTTTCATAGTAAATAATTGCTTTCTCTTCAGTTTCCCCCTTGACCCAGTGCATCAGTGTTCCGCGTGTGCGCGGTAACTCGAAGCCCGTAAGATCAACATAATCATCGAAACCATCAAACCGGAGTGCATTGCCCCGTTTACCCGGCACCCATGCCGAATCACCCGGGAAGTTATTGAGCATCCCGTCTGTCTCTCCCGCCTTATTTTCTGCAATGGAACCCGCGCTCTCGTCCAGAGGCCAATGCGCTACCAGGCCTGCATGAACAGCAGTCGAAAAGAAAAGAAACAGGAAGATTGAGGTGAGTGTACTTTTCATGAGGCGGCTCCTCCAGGACATGTGTTAGTCAGGAGCCGGTCAACACCGCGTGAGATTCGTATTTGTTATTTGGATGCAGATTGTGTCCGGTGCGATCCCAACTGAAAAACTGGCTATTTTCGGAAACGGTTAGCGCCAATAAAGAATATCGGACTTGCCCATGCCATAGAATATCGCTCTATGAACACATTAAAAATGATATATATCATTGATTTTTATGATTATTAATTCATTTAAGATCATGAATTAAGAACGGCGTCTTCACTCGCTGCCTTTCTGCCTGGCCTCATTGCTGGTGATGCTTCCTTGCACCTGGCTCTTCCTTGAGCCGCAGGTATATGATCACCCAACCGGGCTCGGAAAAACACTGCATCAATGGACAGTCCCCCGCGTAAGTTGTCGCCCACCGGCTCCAGCATGTCAACGGAAATCCACAAACACATCGACAGACATAAACCTCTGATTCGAGCGGCCTGAAGCACCTCCGAAATCGTCACCTTCAGCCTGGAATTCAAAAGAGGTACCCGCGACACCCTCCACGGTTCCGGAAATCACCAGGCCGGTCCTCGGGTCCGACCGATTACCCGTCAAGGTCAGGTTTTTTAAAATGGCTGAATTGCTTTCTACAACTCCGGCCGGGGTGACATCTGAGACTGTAAAATTTGCGGGGAATCGCAAATGCGCTCTCTCGACGCCGCCATCGTCGCTAACCGACAAGATGAAGTTGTAACGAACACCCGGTTGCAAATTAAAGTACTGGGATCCATCCGGTGCGGTCCAGGAAGCTTGGGGTGGGTTGGACATTTCCTTTCTACCAAGGCCCGGGCCGGTTACGGTCAGTCGAACCTCGGGTGGTTCCGAGTCTGTTTCCGGAATGGTGGTCGCACACGCCGCCAGCGTTAGCGCCATGATAACCGCGGTGATCCGAACTGAACCACCCATTACAATCTTACTTGAAATCAGAACTGCTGCCATGGAATCGCTCCCTGATATGGAATTCATTTTGATGACCTCCTGGTGCAGAAGTGTTGGAAGGATTTAGTGTGTTCTGCAGTAATGACTATAGGACATATGCCGAAAGTTGCCTTGGGGCCAGGTGGCGTCACGCGGACTGGGCCGGCGGAGGCTGACTCCGCACATACAAAACGACTAGCCCTTGGTTCACCCTCTAAGCTTGCACCTCTCCTGGGCGCTTAGGATACGCAGGCGGGAGGGAAAACAAAGGAAGGACGGCGGATGAGAAGCATAAACAGGGTCCCAGGCTGAAGTTGACCTGGCGGTGCGTTATGCTAAATTTTAAGTAATATTTTCTTACCGTCAAATACGGAGAACAAAATCGTGAGCCAGGTAACCCTCAGAATTAACGGTGAAAAGCACACCCTCGACCTGCCGCCTGATATGCCACTGCTATGGGCGCTGCGCGACAAGTTGAACCTGGTCGGCACAAAGTACAGTTGTGGCATCGGAATCTGCGGCAGCTGCACGGTGCTGGTAGATGGACTTCCAATGCGTTCCTGCACCCTTCCCGCGGCCGGCCTGGCCGGTAATGAGATCACCACCATCGAAGGCTTTGCGCCCAACGGTGACCACCCAGTCCAAATGGCCTGGAACGAAGAAGACGTGCCGCAATGCGGCTACTGCCAGGGCGGACAAATTTTGACGGCGGCAGCCCTGCTGAAGGACAAGCCGAACCCCAGCGATAAAGACATAGACGAGGCCATGTACGGCGTTGTCTGCCGCTGTGGTACCTACCCGCGCATTCGAAAAGCCATCAAGCGCGCAGCAACCTATGCATCCACGGAAGGGGGTGATGCATGAACACGGCCGGCCCCAAACCTGACCTCAATCGCCGCGCATTTCTGAAAGTCTCGATCCTGGCCTCCGGCGCACTGGCCGTCGGTGTCGGCTGGGGCAGCCCCCTCAGCGCCAATGAAATGGAAGGGGACCTCTGGACCCCGAACCTGTATGTGCATATCAACCGCGATGGCACAGTCACCATCGTCAGCAAAAACCCGGAAGCCGGACAGGGCGTAAAAACGGCCTTCCCGATGGTCGTTGCGGAATGCCTTGAAGTTGACTGGACTGACGTCAGTGTCGAACAGGCGCCACTGGATACGCGCTACGGCCGACAGGTCGTGGGCGGTAGCCGCGGCACGCCGGATGGATGGGATGATTTGCGCGTCGCGGGTACCGGAGCCCTCTTCATGCTGACAGCAGCAGCCGCCGAAAAATGGAGCGTCCCCGCGGATGAGTGCAGCGCAAAAAGCGGCGTGATCTACCACGCTGCATCCGGACGCTCCGCACCCTATGCAGCGTTACTGGATGGGGCAGCCGCCCTGCCCGCGCCTGAAGTTTCTGCGTTGAAGCTCAAAAGCCGCCCGGAAGACTTCACGTTGTTGGGCCGCTTCGTACCGGGGGTCGACAACCACAAAATCCTGACCGGCCAGGGACTGTACGCCGCCGACACACGTCTCGACGGCATGCTCTATGCGGTCTATGAGAAATGCCCGAACTTTGGCGGCAAGGTGCGCAAGGCTAACCTGGAGGAGATTCGCAAGCTTTCCGGTGTCACCCACGCTTTTGTTGTTGAAGGCACAAACAACCTCCATGGCCTGCTGCCTGGAGTAGCCATTGTTGCCGAAACCTGGTGGGAAGCCAGCTCTGCCCGGGAAAAACTACGGGTCGACTGGGAGACCAGCCACTCAGATTCAACTGCAGACTACGACCGGCAGGCCATGGCGCTGGCCAGCAAGCCCGGCGAAACCATGCGGTCGGATGGCGATGTCGACGGGGCTTTTGACACGGCCAGCCGCGTAATCGAAGCCAGTTACTATTATCCCTTCGTGTCCCACGCCAACATGGAGCCGCAAAATTGCACCGCTGTTTACCACGAATCCGGCCGGATGGAGCTGTGGGCCCCTTCGCAGAACCCCAAATCCGGCCGGACCCTGATTTCGCGGGTGTTAGGCATCCCCGAAGACCAGGTCGAGGTGAACCTGCCCCGCATCGGCGGCGGTTTCGGCCGCAAGCTGACCAGTGACTTCATGGTCGAATGCGCTTGGATTGCACGAGAAGTAAAGCGCCCAGTGCAACTGCAGTGGACCCGTGAAGACGATATGCGTCATGACTTTTATCGGCCCGCCGGCTGGCATCACTTCAAAGCCGGCATCGACGATAGCGGACGCATGGTCGCTTTTGACCATCACTTCATCACGTTTGGCAGAAACGGCAAGACCATTTCCGGCGCCGGCCTGGCTCCGAATCACTATCCCGCCGGCCTGGTGCCCAATTTCCGGCTGAGGCAGTCCATCATCGAGTCAAACGTGCCGACCGGCCCGTGGCGCTCGCCCGGGCACTCCGCCTACTGTTTCGCCTACCAGAGTTTTTTCGACGAAGTCGCGCTGGCAGGCGGCCGGAATCCGCTGGAGTTCCGTCTCGATTTGCTTTCCAGGTCTTATGGGGAGCCGCCCCTGGACCTGAAACGAACCAGTGGTACGCTCAGCATGGCGGCGGAAAAAGCCGGCTGGGGACGCAACCCCGGCGCCAACCGGGGCCTGGGTATGGCCTTTCATTTTGACCATGGCGGCTTTGTATCGCACGTTGCCCAGGTCGTTGCCGATGGTTCAAGCATCAAAGTTGAAAAAGTCTGGTCCGGTATCGACGTTGGCCCGGTGATCAACCTGAGCGGTGCAACCAACCAGGTGGAAGGCGCCGTGGTTGACGCCCTGAGCACGGCGCAGCTTGAAATCACTTTTGCCAACGGCGCCACTGAACAAAGCAACTTCAGTGACTACGATTTGTTGCGTATCAACCAGGCACCCGAAATCGAATGCCACTTCATACAAAGTGACTTTCCGCCGATGGGACTGGGTGAGCCACCGATCGCTCCGGCCACCCCTGCCATCACCAACGCCATATTTGCCGCCACCGGCATACGGATCAGGGAATTACCGTTTAGTCGTTCCGGTATCGTCGTGTAAAATCCGCAGCCTGCTCAGGGAGTCCCGGTAAAGACTCTCTGCAGCAATTGCAGGTCGACGAAGGTCGCCCCGCCGGCATCACCCGCCAGCACCTCGAACCCGGCATCCGGCTCACCCAACTGGTCCAAAACAAGTGCAGCGGCCGAGAAGTCCTGATCTAGCGTGTAGTCGTTAACCGTGATGAGCGTTTTTATCCCGGCCGCGATTGCAGCCAGAATTCCATTATCCGAGTCTTCGATTGCCAGGCAGTCGGAGGCCGGCAGGTCGAGTTGTATCAGTACGTACTGATAAACATCGGGCGCTGGTTTCTTGGGACCTACCACGTCACCCGCGGCAATCACTTCAAACCAACCGGCGGCGTCTTCGCCCAGCGTCGAGCCCAGCAGGGTCGTGACATTCTCGCAGGTCGTGGTGGTGGCTATGGCCATCCTGACCCCAGCCTGGTGAGCCTCCCTCAGTAAACGTTCAACGCCGGGTCGCAACGGAATGCCTCCGGCCGCCACCAACTTAAGGTAAAACCCCTGCTTGGCCGCGTGAAGCTCACGGATAAACGCATCCAATCCCTGCTCAGGCGCAAACTCCGGCTGCCATCGTTCGATGTAATAGCGCAGCCGTTCTTTGCCGCCACTGACCCCGCATAGCTTTTTACCGAGGGCCGCATCCCAATACCAATCCAGCCCAAAGCATTCGAAGGCCTGGTTGAAAGCCACGCGATGGCCGTCCCGCTCGGTATCGGCAAGGGTTCCGTCAAAATCAAAGATAAGCGCTTTCAACCCGTCCATGCTTGATAATTACCCCGTAATTGACCCAGGTGGTTTGCAGAAAAATGCGTCACGACTAAAGTACCAAAAGAACCGGGAGTTGCAACTTGAAAAAACCGTTAACCTACTGGCTGACTGCCTTAACCATGGCCGCGCTGCCCGGTACCACCCCGCTCGCAGCAGACCCGCCACAACTGCTGCTGTTCGTTACCGTCGATCAGTTGCGTGGCGACATGCCAACGCGATACCTGGATCGACTGGCGCCCGGCGGATTCCGTTACCTGATGGACAACGGCACGGTCTATCGCAATGCGCACTACCAGCACCTGGTCACCACCACGGCAGCCGGCCACGCCACGCTGTCCACGGGCAGCAATACGCCAGAGCACGGCATCGCCAGTAATGAGTGGTTCGATGTCGATACCATGCAGCCGGTGTACAACACAGAAGATACACAACACCCGGTTATCGGCGTGCCCGGAGATCTTGAAAAAGGCAGATCCCCGCGCAACCTCACCTCCAGTACCTTTGGCGATGAATTGCTTATCGCCAATAATGGGAAATCCAGGGTATTTACCGTTTCCATAAAAGACCGCGCCGCCATATTGCTTGGCGGGCGCCTGGGGAAAGCTTACTGGTACTCCGGATCAACCGGTAAATTCGTCACCAGCACATACTACGCCGATGTCTATCCGGACTGGGTAGATCGCTGGAATGCCCAGGGCCATGCCGATCAATACCATGATAAAAGCTGGGAACTGCTGTTGGAACCAGACTCTTATGTTTTCAGGGATCAGGATGACCGCTGGTTCGAAAAAAGCCCCAAAAACCTGGGGCGCACATTCCCCCATAAACTCAGCGACGTAAAGCCTGAAGATTACTACTCTTCTTTGAGATACGTGCCAATGGGCGATGAGTTAACGCTGGCTTTTGTGCAGGAACTGGTGGCTCGTGAACGAGTCGGGCAGAGCGCACACACTGACATACTGGCCGTCAGCTTTTCGGTCACCGACTACATCGGCCATGCTTATGGCCCCAACAGTCTGGAGGCGGAGGATAACCTGCTCCGCCTGGACCGAACCCTGCAGAAGCTATTTCAATTTATCGATCAGCAAGTCGGGCTGGATAAGACGCTGGTCGTGTTGACTTCCGATCATGGTGTAAGTCCGGCACCCGAATATGCGGCAGCGAAAGGCTTTGACGCCAGGCGCCACAACATGCCCCAGGTAATGCAACAACTGAACACGGGCCTGCAGCAGCGATTCAATACCCGCTCAGACCTGGCGATCGCATTTTACATTCCGGGCATCTACCTGGATGTGAAAACCATCGAGGAACTGGGGCTGGAAGTTTCGGCAGTTGAGCGTGCGCTGGCCGCCGAAATCATGAAAATCCCGGGTTTTTCATTAGCGCTGACCAAAACCGACCTGGTCGCCGGGCGCGTGCCGGACACCGAAGCTGCCAGGCGTGCGGCCAAGGCTTTTCACCCGCGCCGGTCAGGAAACGTAATTGTGGCTCAGGACCCGTTCTGGTACCTGGCTTCAACACCGAACGGTGATGCGACCACGCATGGTTCACCGCATAACTACGACAGCCATGTGCCAATCATGATGGCCGGTCCGGGAATAGCGCACGGATCAGTCAACCAGCGCGTTGCACCTGCCGACGTGGCGCCTACCATCAGTGCCTACCTCGGTATTGCGCCACCCTCCGGTTCAACCGGAACCCCACTGCCCGGGGTCCATTGATTTGCGAGGCCGCCTTGGTCCCTGAACCGGGCCCAGTCCCTATCCCACCATTTCTTCCAGTTCTTTGCCCTTGGTCTCGTGAACGAACCTGAGCACGAAGAAAATCGAGAGCAAGGCAAAAAATGCATATAAGCCATAGGCCCCACCCAAGCCGATACCCGCCAGAAGGACAGGAAAGGTCATGGTGATCAGGAAATTGGAACTCCACTGTGCCAGCCCGCTGACCGCAAGGCCGGACCCACGCAACTGGTTGGGAAACATTTCACCCAACATCACCCACATCACCGGTCCCCAGGTCATATTGAAGAAGATGACATAGAGGTTAGCCGCGACCAGGGCCACCGGCCCGGTTGTGGCAGTCAGTTCCAGGTTACCGTCAGCGCCCACTACCGCGTTCAAAAAGACGGCCGCCATCACAGCCAGCGAGAGGGTCATGCCAATGGAACCGCCCCACAGAAGCGGCTTGCGCCCGATCTTGTCAATCGACCATCAGGGTGACGATACAAGCCGCTATGCTGACCGCACCGCTACCGACATTGATCAGCAACGCATCATTTTCAGTGAACCCTACCGATTGCCAAAGCACCGCACCGTAATAGAAGACGACGTTTATGCCGACCATTTGCTGGAAGGTGGCCAGACCGATACCCACCCAGACAATAGGACGAACGCCATGAACCGGATCAACAATATCCTTGAGTCTCGGCCGATGGTGGTCGCTGACCAGGGAGTCATCAATTTCCTTGAGTTTGGCTTCCGCCCCTGCACCCATTAATTTTTGAAGCACGGCCAGAGCCTTGTCATGCTTACGGCTGGCTACCAGGAACCTGGGGCTTTCAGGGATGAATAACAGGGCAAAGAAAAATGTTGTCGCCGGGATTAATTCGATCCAGAACATCCAGCGCCAGGCTTCGTGTCCGGCGGCCAGGATTTCTGTTGAGCCTCCGGCGAAATGGGCGATCAGGTAATTACTGAGAAATGCGCAGAACAGGCCGGTGATAATCGCGATTTGCTGCACACTGGCAAGCGCACCCCGAAAGCGCGCAGGCGCCACTTCACTGATATACGCAGGAGCCAAAACGCTGGCAGCACCTACGGCCAGTCCACCGATGACGCGATAAAAGATGAACTCACCTGATGTTCCGGATATTCCAGAGCCCCAGGCGCTGATCGCGAAAAACACAGACGCCACGATCAACAGGGTGCGGCGCCCCAGTTTGTCAGCAAGGGTTCCCGCAAAAAAGGCACCCACCGCGCAACCCAGCAACATGGAAGCAACATTGAAACCCGTTCCTACACTGTCCGAATTAAAGGCCGTTTGTAAGCCGTCGACTGTCCCGTTAATGACGCCGCTGTCGAAACCGAACAGGAATCCACCAATGGTTGCAACCACACTGATCAGGATGACAAAACCCATTTTTTCTTTTTCTTGTTGCATAGACTGATTTCCCTTTTATGCCAATCCGCAGAAGGTTCGCACATACCCGTTCTAGAGTCGAGAATCGACCACACCGGTTGCTTCGGTGAGTGCCGCTACAGCCTCTTCCATGTGGCGCTGCAGCGCCTTCAGGTCCGGAATGGCCGTGCGTCCGGCCACCAGCCCGATATGCATGTGGCCTGCATAACTGTTGGCCGTAACGTTGAGCGCAGTCAACGGCAGCAGCGTGGATATCGGATAAGCAGCGAGTACTTCTGCCCCGCGGAAATACATTACTTCGCGCGGGCCGGGGACATTCGAAATAACCAGGTTGTTGGTGGGCAACAGGATGCGGTCCAGCTTCAGGGTTTCTTCAAATTGCGTCAGCAGTGCAACCATCAGTGCGTATAGCTGCAGCGCGGACCGCCCCGTACCCGCGAATAACTCCTGGGCGGTTTCCGATGAGGCCTTTACCTGCCGCAAGGCGGCCAGTGGGTCGCTGTGCTCGCCGGCCAGCCTGACCTGCAACATGGACACCAGGTTTCCGCTATCCGGGTCTTCGGCATTGCGCAGGTTGACCGGCATGAACGCCACCAGAGGTTCATCCGGCGCGTGTCCTTTCTCCGCGTAATAGCGGTTAATCGCGAGGTCACAGAGCGTCAACAGAACGTCATTGATGCTGGCGCCCTGGGATTTGCCAATGGCCTTGATCAACGGTAAAGGAAACGACGTGCCAGCCAGGTTCCTGGCGGCCCCGGGAACAACATTGAGTGCCGTCCGTGGCGCCGCGGCCGGTAGCGTCGCATTGATGTCGCCCTTCAGGAAACGACGTTGCATCAACCTGGCGCTGAGCCCTGCCAGATCGAGACTGGTCTTGATACCACCCCCCAACATTTTTACGCCCGCCATCATCAGTTGTGCGTAGCCTGGCTCGTTCTCTGGTGGCTTTTTTCGCGACCGGTCGCGCTGCCAGATCGGTTGAGTGGTGAGATCATCCGCCGATATGGATCCAGCCTGGGTGAACCATCGATTGATGGTGACACCGTCCGCCATAGCGTGATGAATTTTCGTATAGAACGCAAAGCGCCGGTCCGACAGCCCTTCGATCAGGTGAAACTCCCACAAAGGCCGGTCGCGATCGAGCAGGTTCGCATGCATTCGCGCGACCACTTCCCAGAGTTGCGGTTCGCTGCCCGGGCCGGGCAACACGGTATGTCGAACGTGGTAGTCAATTTCGAACTGATCGTCCGTCACCCATTCCGACTGTAAAGGGTTATCGGTCTTAAGTTTACGATTGAAAGGAAAGCCGGGGCCGGCGAACCGCAGATCATCCAGCAGGCGCCGTAACCAGGCAGAACCCTTGCCCCTGGGCAGGCGAAAAACCTGCAGGCAGGCAACGTGCTTCGGGCTGTTATGCGATTCGGTGAGGAGGAACCCATTGTCGATAAGGGAGAGTTTACTCATGCGCCCTATCAGGCATTCAGAGGCCATCCCTTGTCAAGCATGGGGCGACCAGATGAATGACTCCGGTGCAATTGAGCCATCATTAACCTCTGACTTTTTGCGCGATGGCAAGCGCTTCGGCAGCCAACCCGGTAACTACTTCGAACTTACCCTCTGTGATAGCCGCCTTGGGCGTCAACCAGCTTCCACCACAGGCCAATACACTGGGCACGGCGAGAAACTCACCGAGGTTGGCGGCCGTAACGCCGCCAGTCGGCATGAAGGACACGCCTCCGAAAACCGAACCCAGAGCCTTCAACATCGGAATGCCGCCGGCCAGCGACGCCGGGAAGAACTTGAGTGAACGCAATCCCATATTCCACGCGTGCTGCGTTTCGGTAGCCGTTGCAACACCCGGAAAAACAGGCAAATTGGCAGACTGAGCCACCTGTATGACCGGTGAATACAAACCCGGCAGCACGATGAACTGCGCACCCGCGAGCAACACGGCCTCAACCTGGTCTTCACTCAATACGGTCCCGGCGCCGACAATGGCCCCGGGTACCTCGCTGGCAATTGCTTTCAGGCAATCGATCGCTGCAGGGGTGCGCAACACGACCTCGATGACGGTCAATCCTCCTGCAACCAGAGCCTCGGCAGTCCGAATGGCTATACCGGGGTTGTCTGCCTGAATCAGGGGGACAACGGGCGCTTGTCGCAGACGGCTGTCAATCGTTTCTGAAATGCTCAATTTGCTATCTCGCTTTGTGACCAGGTCAGGAGCCAGCCATCATATCAGGCACGTCAATCCATCAACTTCTGCATCAGGTAGACAAGCTGTAAGCTGTCCATAAAGGCGCGCTGCGTCAGGTCTGATGATCCGGCATGCCCTCCTTCAATATTTTCGTAGTAAAGGAAGGGGTGTCCCTGTTCACGCATCTTCGCCGCCATTTTCCGGCCGTGCCCCGGATGCACACGGTCATCGCGTGTTGAACTGTAGAAAAACACTTCCGGATACGCGTCCAGTTCCCCCAGCTTTTGATAGGGCGACCATTCGCTGATAAACGCCGCTTCTTCCGGCACATCCGGGTTTCCATACTCTGCAATCCACGAAGCGCCGGCCAGCAGCTTGTGATAGCGCAACATGTCCAGTAGCGGCACGCCGCAGACAATGGCATTGAACAGGTCAGGCCGCTGGGTCATCATCGCGCCCATCAGCAAGCCGCCGTTTGAACGGCCCATCGCGCCCAGGTGTCGTGGCGTGGTCAGCCCGCTGTCGATCAGGTCCTCGGCAACGGCAATCATATCGTCGAAAGCGACCTGCCGGTTTTCCTTCAGCGCCGCCTGATGCCACTTCGGCCCGAACTCCCCGCCACCCCGGATGTTGGCGACGACCAGCGTTCCACCGGCCTCCAGCCAGGAGGTCATATTCGGTGAATTGCCTATCGGGAAGGTATAACCCGGCGTGGACGAAACCTCGAACCCACCGTAAGCGTAAAGCAAGGTCGGGCGCTGGCCGTCGAATACCAGGTCTTTCGGCCGGACCATGAAATAGGGAATTTTCGTACCGTCTTTGGCAGTAGCGAATTTCTGCTCGGTTATGAAAGGGGCGGGATCAAAACGCTCCGGCAGCGCCTGCACCAGGCGTACTTCTCCATCCGCCATGACACGGTACAGGCTCTCGGGCTGGAGATAGCTTTCGAAGGAAACGAATACGTCGTTGGCCGAATCGTCGGCTGCCCGGACGCTCAGCGAACCATTTTCCGGCAACGCCACTTTCTCCAGCATCCAGCCTGATTCACCGGCCGAGGCGACAACCAGCTGGCCGGTAACGTTTGACAGCAGGGCGATGTAAATCCGGTCCCGTGTCACGGTCACGCTTTCGACACTGCTGACCTCATCCGGGGTGTAAACGCTTTGCAAGCTTGATTGCGGTGTGCCATCCAGCAGATCCTGGACCTTTACACTAACCACGCTGCCGGCGGTGGCCGTGGTCTCGCCCACCACCCAGTCTGAGCGCAGCAGAGCAATCAGCCGGTCACCCATAAAGCCCTGCAATGAAACGTCCTGCGGCAGTGGCAGTGTCAGTCAAAGACTCATCTTCGCCCACCAGGTGCAGCGTTTGCGTGAAAAAGTCGGGCCCCTGCAACACCATCGACCAAGTGCCATCTTCACGATGGCTGACCGACGGAAACTCGAATGCATCGGTCGGCGGACCTTCAAACAAAAGCCGTGATTCCGACAAGGGCGTATCCCGGTCCCACAAACGTACCTGGCGTGGATAACCGGATGTATTCATGCTGTCGGGACCGAATTCAGACGCGATCATCAGAGTGTCTTTGTCTACCCAGGCCACCCATTGCTTGGCATTAGGCAACGTAAAACCGCCTTCCACAAACTGGCGTTTGCTGACATCAAATTCGCGCATCTCAACCGAATCCGTGCCGCCATCTGACAACGATACCAGGCAGCGCCCGGCAGACATCAGGCAGGTCCGGCCCTTGTAAACCCAGTTGCGGTTCTCGTGCTCTGCAAGTGCATCGATATCCAGGACAGTTTCCCAAATCGGATTACCCGCTGCGTAGGCCTCCACGCTGGTCTTGCGCCACACGCCCCGAACGTTTTTTTCATCACGCCAAAGGTCGTGCATTTCATTGCCATAACGATCTGCATAGACAATCTTGTCGGTTGCGTTGTAAATACCCAGTGCACGCTCTTCAACTTGCTGAAACCTCGGGTCTGGCTCAAGCACACTCAATGTACGGGCATTTTCTGTCCTCACCCAGTCAAGCGCTTTTTCGCCCAGAACGTCCTCCATCCAAAGATAGGGGTCGGTCATGGATTTAACCTCCACGTTTTCAAGCTCCTGCTTCCCGCACGCGCCGAGCAAAACTGTCGCAGCGGACACGCAGGTCAGGGTGACAAAAAATTTAAGAAATCCAGTTGAGTTCATCATTAAAAATTACTCCGTGCTCACTCTGTCACCATTGCCACGCGAATAGCGTCCAGTCGGAGCTGTGCATTACTCAGGTGGTGCTCCAGGCGCTCAGTCGTTTCCCGCACGAACCGTACTTCTTCCTCACGGATGTTCGGGTTGACCGCAGCCAGTGCCTGGATACGATCCAGTTCAATTTGCTGCCCGGCCCGCATGTTTTCAATGGCTGCATTCGAAATTGAGTCTTTTTGTGCTGCAGCCCGTTGTTCAGCATGCTCCAGCATGACGGTGATCCGTGGGCGGGTTTGGCGCACCAGTTCCCGGGCATTGTGCAATGATGCCCGCTCGGCGAGCCGGTTGATCAGCGCGCTACTCAATATTGAGGACAGATCCGTATTCCGATGATCGACGACCAGGCGAACCGTGGTCAATGGCAAAAAACGGTGCAACTGCAATTCACCGGGTGCGATTGCAGAAAGGGTGAATATGGCTTCCAGCAGTATCGTGCCGGGCTTTAACGGCGGCAATTTCAGGGTACAAAAAGCCGTATTTCCGTATTCGCCGTTCAGTACCAGGTCCATTGCTCCGCTAACCAGCGGGTGCTCCCAACTCAGGTACTGAAAATCTTCCCTGTGCAAGGCAAGATCACGCTGGTAAGTAGCCGTCATCCCGTCTTCGGGAAGACCTGGCAGGCTGTGCTCCAGCATATGGTCAGCAGGACGCAGCACCAGGCTGTTGCTGGAGTGGTTTTCCTGTTCAACGCCGAAATACTCAAAAACCTGGTCCATGTAATCTGACAGCACCTTGCGACGCTCACCTTCGACCAACTGGTCGATGATTTCATCTGCGCGCTGGCTATTGAAGGAGTTCAGTTCCAGCAGGCGATCGCGGCCCTGTTGCAAGGACAGCAGGGTTTCTTCGGCTTTCCCGCGGGTGCTTTGAATCAATTCCGAAAACGCCTGTTCATTTCCAGCATCCCGCAGACAATGCAGCAGCTCAGATTCAAAATGCTCGAACAGTGCCTGGCCGGCGGGAAAGGTAGTCTCAACAGCCCCCAGGCCCTGGTGAAACCAATCCAGCAACACCGATTGGGCGCTGTTCGAATAGACCGGTGCATGGACCTGCACGGTGTCACGCTGGCCGATCCGGTCGAGCCGGCCGATTCGCTGCTCCAGCAAATCCGGGTGAAGCGGGAGATCGAACAGCACCAGGTGATGAGCAAACTGGAAATTCCGGCCTTCACTGCCAATTTCCGAACAGACCAGCACCTGCGCATTCTTCTCTTCGTCCGAAAAATAGGCCGCGGCCCGGTCCCGTGCGACCAGAGATAGGCCTTCATGAAACACCGCCGACAGCACACCCGCGCGCAACCTCAAATATTCCTCGAGGGCCACTGCGGTTTCCGTCCGGGCGCAGATCACCAGCACTTTCTCTGAGCGATGCTCCACCAGGAAATCGGCCAGCCAGGCCACCCGGGGATCCTCGGCCAGCCATAAATCACCCAACAGGACTTCCGGCGTCAGCAACTCAGCAGGCTCTGCTGTGGCGCTGTTTTGCCGGTACTGCTCAGGCGCCGGTAGCGGATACGATGTTAATTTTCGCTCAGGAAACCCACCAACCGATGCGCGGGTATTGCGAAACAACACTCTTCCGGTGCCGTGGCGGTCCAGCAAATCACGGATGGCCGCGTTCAGCGCCCCGGAAAATTCCTCCCCGGGGGCAAATTTCAACAATTCCAGGAGTGGTTTTAGCGTGGCCTCGTCGAGGTAGCCGCCTAATTCTTCACGCAGGCTTTCACTCTGAGCCAGGCGTTCGTGCGCATCGTCCGCCAGCAGGTCCTGGACCAGGCGGTTTACCGGTTGGTGTTTTTTCTCTTCATCGATAAAGGTCTGCAAGTCGTAGTAGCGGTCCGGGTCCAGCAGGCGCAATCGGGCAAAGTGGCTTGCAATGCCCAGTTGCTCCGGTGTCGCCGTCAACAGCAGAAGTCCGCGGGCTTGCCCGGCCAGGGCCTCGATACAGGAGTATTCTGCACTGGTCTGTTGTTTGTTCCATTGCAGGTGATGGGCTTCATCCACCACCAGCATATCCCAGTCAGCTTCCAGCGCCTGTGCATGGCGGCCGGGATTATTGCAAAGGTAAGAAAGCGTGCACAGCACCAACTGGCTTTCTTCAAACGGATTCTCACCCGCCGTTGCTCCACCCTCATCATTGGCCTCTTCCTGGCCATCGTCCCTGGCCTCTTCCCTGGCCTCTTCCCTGGTCTCTTCCTTAGCCTTTTCATCGGCCCCGTCAACCTGGTCGACAATCGTGAACCGCAGGTTAAAACGACGGAGCATCTCCACCAGCCATTGGTGCAACAGGCTGTCAGGGACCACGATCAGCACCCGCTGGCTGGCGCCACTGATCAGCTGCTGGTGAAGTATCAAACCAGCTTCGATGGTTTTTCCAAGACCGACTTCATCCGCCAGCAATACCCTGGGGGCATGGCGGGAAGCCACTTTGGCGGCGATGTATAGTTGATGGGGTAATAACTGAACCCGCGAACCCAGCAGCCCGAGCACCGGAGACTGCTGGTGGCTTCGGCTGTGCTCGAGTGTTTCACAGCGCAGTTCGAAAACACGATTTTTGTCGATCTGGCCGGCGAACAAGCGGTCCTGCGGCTTGCTGAATTGCACACTGCTGTTGAGGTCTTTTTCCGGTACAACGAGCGTCTGTCCCGACTCGTCCAGTCCGCCATAAATCAGGCAGCCATTGGCCTCCATGACCTCATCGATGGTCAGGCAGCGGCCATCTTCCGTGCTCACCCGCTCGCCCGCCTGGTAGTGCACGCGGCTCAGAGGCGCATTGTCCGTGGCATAGACACGATTCTCGCCGGCGGCGGGAAAGCTCAATTCGACCCGGCGATTTGCTGTATCGACAACAAGGCCCAGCCCCAACTCCGACTCGGTATTGCTGACCCAACGCTGGCCGGGCAAAAAGGAAATTGCACTCACGGCTTTGCCACCTTAGTAGTGCATTTACTCCGAACCCATAAACCGGTCGGCCAGGCTGCTATAGCCAGGCTTTGCGGCAGGTTTACGGGCCGGCGGGCTGCGCCGCTTTTGGGCCTGGCCCGGTGTGTTCTGCCTATTGCCGCTACGAGTGCTGCCCGCGTTGTTGGCAGGCCTGCCGTTTCGACTGCTGTTAGAGTTATTGGTGGACCTGGGGTTACGTGCCCTGCCGGAATTATTATTTCGGCGGCCATCGTTACGCCCGCGCCCTGCCCTGCTCACGGGTTCGGCCTGAGCCCGACCGGTTGATTCATATCCCTGCGGAACTTCCTTGGGTATTTCCCGATTGATCAAACGTTCGATATCCCGCAGCAGTTTCAGCTCGTCGGGAGAGACCAGTGAAACCGCCGTGCCCTCGTTACCGGCACGACCTGTACGACCGATACGGTGCACATAGTCCTCAGGTACGTTGGGCAGTTCAAAATTGACCACGTGCGGCAGCTGGTCGATATCGAGCCCGCGGGCAGCAATATCCGTAGCAACCAAGATCCGAACTGATCCTTTCTTGAAGTCTGCCAGTGCACGGGTGCGCGCTGCCTGGCTCTTATTGCCGTGTATCGGGGTAGCACTGAGGCCATCCATCACCAATTGCCTGGCCAGGCGGTTGGCGCCGTGTTTGGTGCGGGTAAATACCAGCACCTGCTGCCAGTTGCCTGCGCCGATCATGTGGCTGAGCAACTCGCGCTTGCGGCCTTTGTCGACCGGGTGCACCAACTGCTCGATCAATTCGATCGGAGCGTTGCGCCGCGCTACCTCGACCAATTCAGGGTGATTCAGAAATTGATGTGATAACTTTTTGATCTCACTTGAGAATGTAGCTGAGAACAACAGGTTCTGTCGATGACTTTTGGTCGGCAACAGCGCCAGTATCTTCTTGATGTCATGGATGAAACCCATGTCCAGCATGCGGTCGGCTTCATCCAGCACCAGGATTTCAACCTTCGACAGGTCAACCGTTTTCTGGCGCGCATGATCCAGCAGCCGTCCCGGAGTTGCCACCAGGACATCTACGCCACGGCGCAGTTTGTCTTTCTGGGGGTTGATCTTGACGCCACCAAAAATAACGGCGCTTTTAAGCGGCAGATGGCGCCCGTAAGTCAGAACACTTTGTTCAACCTGGGCTGCCAGTTCACGGGTTGGTGTCAGCACCAGCGCACGAACGGCCCGCTGGTTCTTATCCACTGGCCGGGAATTTAACCGCTGCAGCAATGGCAGGGTAAACCCGGCCGTTTTGCCGGTACCCGTCTGGGCTCCGGCCATGATATCCTTGCCCTCCAGAATCAGCGGTATCGCCTTGGTCTGAATGGGGGTAGGTTCGTTATAGCCCTGCTCGCGTACAGCACGCAGGAGTTCGGCCGAAAGGCCGAGAGAGTCAAAAGACATTTTGGAAATGTACTCCGATCCTGCTCTTTCTCCACCGATAAGCTAGCGCGGGAATCGGTCTGAGCAGGATGAATTAAGGGAATTGCAGGCCAACCGATGTGGCCAGGATGGCGCGAGTCTAACAGAAAACGCGCCAACCGGTCTTTATTGTGCAACCGGTTCCGACAACTGTTCACACAACGCAATGTTATCGGAGCACCACTCGCTGAATAGGAATCACTCCCTGGCGATTGATCGAAGGAATGTCATAGGTCACGGTTCCCGGAGCGCAGTCGCTGAACTCAACCACCATTGTGCCATCCGGATTGGAATCCGGAACCGGCGTCGCCGGAATCAAATACGCCGCCCTCTGTGCTGTAAATCGTAATTTCCAACACTGCCTGGTTGCCATGAGTAACTTCCCTGGGCCGTCAGCCAGCGGTGCCCCGGCTCGCCCAGCATCGCGGTAACCGACTCGTCGGCGGCGCTCTCGGTATCGAAAGTAAACCAGGTCAGGAACATGACTGTTCGAGATCGGGAAACACGATGATGAAAACCCCTGGCCATTCGTCGTGATGTTGTACCAGGCATCGTTCAGACCCGGGTTATCGCAAACTCGTCGTCCCTTCCTCGGTAGATCCGTCATGACCAGGTACTCTTCTGCGAGCGGGGTCGGCGGACCGGGAAAGTCAATCAACGGTAATTCATTAAAGGGGGCACCGGCATTCCAGACTCGCAGTGCAGCGATAGCATCGACTACGTCCATACCGTCTTGTAACCTGCCCAAAAACCGTGAAGCCACCATTCTGACCGTCCAGATTTTCCGCATTGTCGGCCAGGTTGATAAACCACTGGCTGGTTGCGCTATTCGGATCTCCGGATAACTTGGCCATAGCGATGGTTCCGCGCAGATTAGAAATTCCGGGCTCATTGACCACCGGGGGATCGGTGGGTACCGACTGTCGTTCACCGTCAATGAAGGTAAAACCCCCGCCCTGGATTACGAATCCGGCCACACTCCGGTGGATAAACGTATTTGCGTAGTCGCCGTCATTGACGTAATTCAGAAAATTGGCAACCGTTTCCGGTGTCTCCTCTTCAAACAGGTCAATTTCCACCTCACCCAATGCGGTTTGCCAGGGTAACGCTGCTGGCCAATAGCGGGCGCGGCAGACAGGACTGCGGCGATAAGGCAAGCGGTCAAACCCGCCGGGCGGGTCATCAATCGGGATATCGGCACGGGACTATTGCTCCAGGATTGACTTTACAGGCGTTCAGATTTTTTCTGTGGCGAATTGTGCAGGTTTATAGCCGCAGGTTCAAGGGGCGCGAACCCCGCTATCGGTCTACACCAGGTCGATCGCGAACTGTTTCAGATCCTTCAGCTTTACCGTTCGCAAAGCGGCCGCATGCGTAGCCTGCAAGACCACGCGCGGCGCTACCCCGGCCTCCATTGCCTCCCGCCAGCGAGCGGCACACAGACACCACTGGTCGCCCGGTTTGAGCCCGGAAAACCCAAATTCCGGATTCGGGGTACTCAGGTCGTTGCCGCGGGAAGCGCGAAAAATCAAGGAAGTCTGCTGTGACACGGACGCATACGACATGTTGCCCGAGGTCATCGCGACTGGTATTGCAGCAACCGTCGCGAAAGAATCCGGTCAGCGGATCATCTGAACAGGGAACCAACGGTTCACCCAGCACGTTGAGTTTTGCTTCCATAGTTATATCTTAGTACATCTGCAACATAACGCCGCCCGGGTCTATCATGCAGCTCAGCCTGGGACGTCAGACTCGATGCAGCGTGAAGCCAGGAAGAAGTGGGCGATTGCCCAGGTTTTAGCCACCAGCGCCGTGCCGATGATCGCATAACGCAAGCCGTCGGCGTCGCCGTAACCGGCGCGCAACAAATCAGACAATGAGCCGACGATCAGGGGACCCAGGCCCAGCCCGATCAGGTTCACCACAAAAAACAGGGCAGCCGAAGCGACCGCCCGCTGACGCAGCCCCACCAGTGAATGCGTCACCGCGAGACACGGCCCGAGCCACATTGCGCCCAGTACCACGTACGGAACATAGACGAGGAACATGCTCCCTGGCGTCAGTGCGGAAAAAGCAAACACCGTCAGCGGCAGCGTCACCAGCAAGGCAATCGCGGGCGTCAGCACGTACCACTGCTCACCACGACGGGCCAGCCGGTCGGCGATCCAACCCGAGGATACAACACCGACGACGCCACCGATCCCCATGATCAGGGCGAGTCGCCAGCCCACATCGCCAATGGCCATATCGTAGGCCCTGATGATGAAAGAAGGAACAAAATTTCCGACGCCGTAGCCAGCCAGAGACTGCAGGCTGGCCGCCATGGCGATGTGCCTGAAAGAGCGCCTGGACCAGAGGAGCCGCAGGGTGTCGCGGAATGACGGCCTGATTGAATCCTCCTGATCTGTTGTGTGATCAAGGTTTCCGCTTTCAATGCGCTCCGCCATTCCCCGCGGAGGCTCCTTGACGGTAATCGCCACCAGCAAAGCCACCAGTATTCCCGGCAAACCAACGACGATAAACGTCGTCCGCCAACCCAGGCTTTCTGCAACCCAGCCACCGAAACCATAGGCGAAAAGGTAGCCGATATAGACACCCATGGAGAAAATCGACAGCGCCAGCGCCCGTCGCCGGAGCGGAAAAATATCCGAGATCATCGAATGCGAGGGCGGACTGCCGCCGGCTTCCCCGACCCCAACGCCGATGCGCAGGATCAGCAAATGCACAAAATTCTGCGCTGCGCCGGACAGCGCGGTCATCACGCTCCAGAACGCCAGCGCCGTGGCCACGACCCGCTTTCGCCCGACACTTTCAGAAAGGTGGGCGATCGGCAGACCGAGTACCGAATAAAAAACTGCGAACACGAAGCCTGACAACAGACCCAGCTGCCAATCCATCAACCCCAGGTCGGCGCGAATCTGCTCCTGCAGAATCACGATAACCTGGCGATCGACGAAATTGAAGGTATAGACGAGCGTCAGCATCGCCAACACATACCAACGGTATGCCGGCTGCTGGTACCTCGCCGTATTGTCGGGCTTCAAACTAGCCGTAGTTCGACGCTACGAAATCCCAGTTGACCAGTGACCAGATCTCTTCCAGGTATTTCGGACGGGCATTCCGGTAATCAACGTAGTAAGCATGCTCCCACACATCAATCGTCAACAAAGGTGTCTTGCCGTTGCATAGGGGATTGGCGGCATTTGACGTGTTGACGATCTCGACTGAGCCGTCATCGTTTTTGACCAGCCAGGTCCAGCCGGAACCAAAATTGCCAATACCCGATTTGATGAAGGCGGTCTTGAATTCATCGAAAGACCCGAAAGCAGCGTTGATTGCTGCTGCCAGGTCACCTTTCGGTGCGCCACCGCCCGCAGGGCTCAGACCATTCCAGTAAAAAGTGTGGTTCCACACCTGTGCCGCATTGTTGAAAATTCCACCATCGGATTTCAGCACGATTTCTTCCAGTGAGGAATTTTCGAATTCCGTACCAGCTACAAGATTGTTCAGATTGGTGACATAAGCCTGGTGATGCTTGCCGTAGTGATAGCCAATGGTCTCCGCAGAAATCACGGGCTCGAGTGCATCCGCAGCATAAGGCAGGGCGGGAAGTTCATGGGTCATCGATACGCTCCTTTATTCGGTGGTGATAAGTATGGGTTACCAAGCAGGTAGATTGGGACTCGAAGCCGGCCTCTAAAGTGCAGACGCCAAATTTTGTCCAGAAAGTATCTTTAATTTTAGACCATGTGACGAACATATATTCTTGTATATGTATTGTACAATAATATATGCTATAGTTTAGATATTAAATAATTATTGTACAGGTATAGGAAATTAACACATGACACAGCCGCGACAACACAACGACTGGTTCTCCGACGCATCGCAAGCCACGATCAATATACGCAACCTGCGCTTGCGAACCTATATCGGGTTCAATCCCGAGGAGAAAGAAAAGCAACAGGATGTAGTGATCAATATTGAGATCAGCTACTCGATCGGCGACTCAATCCTGGAGGACCGGGTTGAAGACGCCCTGGATTACAAGGCCATCACCAAGCAGGTGATCCAGCACGTCGAACAGGGTCGTTTTCTGCTCCTGGAAAAGCTGGTTGCCGACGTGGTTGGTATTTGCAGCCGGTCCCCGCGAGTCAGTTTTGCGCGTGTGGCAATCGACAAACCACATGCCCTGAGATTCGCAGATTCTGTATCACTGGCGCTTGAATATCACGCCGGGCAAAACAAATCCTTAAGACTTCTGGAGAAAGCATCATGAGTGCAAACCCCGTTTACATGTCACAGGCTCTCGCATTGGACGAGCACCAACTCAGCGAGGAAGCCATCCTTGTTCGTAACACGCTGATCGAGCACGGTCTTGAAACGCCGATGATCGACACCGGCCTGAGTGCCGAGGAGAAATATCAACGGATCAAATTCCTGATGTCCGAAGTCGTCGAGACTCTCGGCCTGGACCTGACCGATGACAGCCTGGCAGAGACGCCTCACCGGATTGCCAAAATGTATGTCCATGAGATCTTCTCGGGACTGGATTACCGGCATTTTCCAAAGCTGTCCCTGATCGAGAACAAGATGGGCGCTGACGAAATGGTCAAAATCCGGGAAATTGATCTGACCAGCACCTGCGAGCACCATTTCGTGACCATCGACGGACGTCGCAAAAGTCGCCTACATACCGAAGGACAAAATCATCGGCCTGTCGAAAATCAACCGCATCGTGCGTTTCTTTGGCCAGCGCCCGCAGGTGCAGGAGCGCCTGACCCGGCAAATCCTGGTGGCCCTGCAGGCACTGCTGGGAACAGAAGATGTCGCCGTCAGCATTGACGCTACCCACTATTGCGTCAAGTCCCGCGGGGTAATGGACACCAACTCCCAGACCAGCACCACGGCACTGGGCGGTTGCTTCAGGGAAAACATCCACACCAGGGCTGAGTTCCTCAATCCCTGATGCCGGATCCTGTTCTGATCACCGGCCTCGGTCAGCGGGTCGGCCTACACCTTGCGCGTACGTTTCTCGATCGGGGAGTTCCCGTCATCGGCACGTACCGGACGGAGCGGCCTGCCCTGGCGGAATTAGCCGCCGGCGGGGCAGAGCTGCATCGCTTGCGATTTTTATCATGATTCGCAAGTTGAACAGCTCACAGCTGCGCTGGCCAGCCGCCACGACAAACTCAGGGCGATCATCCACAATGCATCGGACTGGTTGCCCGACAACGCAGGCCTCGCTGCCGCTGAAATAGTGGACCGGATGATGAAGGTTCACGTCAGTGCGCCTTACCGGATCAACCTGGCTCTGGAACCGCTTCTCAGGGCAAGCAGCCACCCCCATGCCGACATCATTCACATCGGCGATTACGTGAGCAACCGGGGCAGCCGCAAGCACATCGCCTACGCGGCCAGTAAAGCGGCCCAGGACAATTTGACGCTGTCATTCGCTGCCCGGTTCGCCCCGGAAATTAAGGTGAATAGCATTGCACCGGCGCTGGTACTTTTTAACGAGGGTGATGACGAGGCATACCGGAGAAAAGCCCTGGCCAAGAGTCTGATCCAGCATGAAGGCGGTCTGGATGAATTCCAGCACACTATCGATTACTTACTGGATAGTAATTACGTGACCGGCCGCATCATCCACATGGATGGCGGCCGGCACCTGGTTTAAGAAACGACCCGGAAGCGTTGCCTATTCAGCCAACGCCATTTCCACGGCTGCGACCAATTCCTTGTTTTCAGGTTTGGTACGCGGGCTGAACTCAGCAATGACTTCGCCGTTGCGCCCGATCAGGTATTTGTGAAAATTCCAGGTAGGATACGTTCCGGCCTCATCTGCCAAATCAGCGTAGAACGGGTGTGCATCACTGCCCTTGACCGTGGTTTTCTCAAACATCGGAAATTCGACCCCGTAAGTCAGCCGGCAGAATTCTTCGATCTGATCCTCGGTCCCCGGCTCCTGGCCAAGGAAGTCATTGGAAGGGAAACCCAAAACCACCAGGCCGTCGGGCCCATACTTCTCATATAGATCCTCCAGGCCGTCGTACTGTGGTGTATTACCGCACTTGGAAGCGGTGTTAACGACCAGCAGCACTTTGCCGGAATAAGCTTCGCACAGATTTATTTCTTCTTCAGAAGCCAGCTTGCGGAAGTCCTGGTCCAGCAGAACTGAATCACAGGCGATAGCGCTGAAGCTGATAACACTGGTGAGCAAGGCAACAAACAATTTCATCGGGTTCTCCAATTGATCGATAACCCAATTGTACAGTTTTTGTATAGTTATACAACAAGCAGTAGCCGCCGGGTGAAGACTGCAAGCACCCTGGCTTACAACCTCACCCGGCAGTCATCTATAAAAACAACTAGTAAATATAGTTATCGTGATTGGATCCGAACTCCTCCCACTCATCCAGCTGTGAATACAGTTGCTTCATGTCCTTGCGTCGCTCGATTCTGCGACGGGCATTGAGTCCACGATCTTTTCCATCAACTCCCCCGAAGGATGTTCTGTAGGATTCTCTGGACAAATCATCAGCATCGAATTCATCATCGAACAGATCGTCGAAATCGTCGTCGTCAACAATGGATACGTTGCGGTAGGATTTCCGCGCTTTCTTTCCCATTTGTAACTCTCCATGAAAAGGCACCATGCCTTCGATCGAAAAATTACACGATTTTATCTTTATGTCAAGATATTTGATGCGAAGATATACACGGGCTGAATTTGGCAGAAATAATAAGGGGGTGTCAAATCGCCCTGGGCGTTCAACACGGTGCGCAGCAGGTCACTCAGTTGCTTTTTTTGCACCGGGTCCAGACCATCAAGCGCATGGGTCGCGGCCTTGAACCTGACTTCGGTAGCGTCTTCGATAAGGTCCAACGCCCTTCTTCTGTCAACTGAACCAGCACCCGCCTCCGGTCTTGTCATCTTTAAGCCTGCGCACCAGGCCCTTGGCCTCCAGACCGTCGATCCGGTTGGTCATCGCGCCCGAGGTCAGCATGTTGGTATCCGCCAGCTCCGTTGCCGCCATCACAAATGGGGCACCCTGCCGACGCAAGGTCGACAAGACATCGTACTGCCACCACTGCAGGTCAAATTCCCGCAGGCTCACTGCGGTCCGGTCTGCCAGTATTTTTGCCAACGCCTGTATGCGCAACACCACGCCCATCGGTTCCGCGTCCAGGTCTGGCCGCTCCTGGCCCCAGTCGAGCTGTAAGCGGTCGATAAGGTCTTTGCTCATAACAAGAAATCATACTGCTTAATGGTCGCGTATATAATCCCCTCATCAACTGGGGATTCTCATATGAACGAAACAAAAACCGATCCACGCGATCTCATCCGCTCTGCCCTGCACGACCAAATTAGCTCTGATGAGTTGGATAATCTGCTCGACACGATCGATACGTCTGAACTATTACACGCTGTGTTCCTACTGACACCGGATGAACAGCGGCAACTGCTTTCAAGCGCATCACTCGAACGGGCCGCCCACATTGTCGAGGACCTGCCTGACGGCCACGCTGCGGAACTGATGGAAGAAATGCCGGCCATTGAGTCGGCGACCATCCTGGAAGAACTGGCCAGCGACCATCGCGTCGACATTCTTTCCGAGCTGGACGATGAAGACAGCGAAGCCATTCTTGAACTGCTGGACGAGGATGATGCCCGCGAGGCCCGCGAGCTGATTGCCTACCCGCCCGATGTCGCCGGCGGCCTGATGATGACCGAGTTTGCGAGTTTCCCCAAAAACGCCACGGTGCGCGAGGTGGTTGATCAGGTAACCGGGCACGAAGGCGATTATGAATTTCTGACTGTTCACTATATTTACGTGGTCGTCAGGCGCCGCGTTCTGGTCGGTGTCATCCGCCTGCGGGATCTGGTTTTTTCCGATCCGGACATGAAAATTGGCGACATCGCTACCAAGGCCATGACCGTAGCGCCCGATACGTCGTTGCTGGACCTCGACCAGTTTTTCGCCGATCACGACATTGCCGCTGTTCCGGTCGTCAACGAGCGCAAGCAATCTGCTGGGCATCGTGCGTCGCAGGTCCCTGCTCGAAGCGCTGGCTGAGAAATCCGAGTCGGACAACCTGAAAGCTGCCGGTATTGTCGGCGGCGACGAATTGCGCAGCATGCCGGTCTGGGTGCGGTCCAGGCGCCGGCTGTCCTGGCTGAGCGTCAATATTGTTCTGAATATCATCGCGGCCAGCGTGATCGCGATCTATGAAGACACGCTAACTGCAGTCATTGCACTGGCCGTATTCCTGCCGATCGTGTCCGACATGAGCGGCTGCTCCGGCAACCAGGCGGTCGCCGTCAGCATGCGTGAACTGACGCTTGGTGCAGCCGAGCCGAAAGACGTGGCCCGGGTGTGGGGCAAAGAACTGGCCGTCGGGCTGATCAACGGCGTGGCACTGGGTATTCTGCTGGGCGTAGCGGCATGGATCTGGAAAGGCAACGTAATACTGGGGCTGGTGGTTGGCGGTGCGCTGGCGCTGAACACCGTTCTCGCCGTTTCAATCGGCGGCACCGTACCACTGATTCTGAAGCGCATGAACGTCGACCCGGCCGTCGCATCCGGCCCCTTGCTGACCACGATCACCGACATGTGTGGCTTCTTCCTGGTCCTGAGCCTGGCGAGCCTGGTCTTGCCCAGACTGCAATAACGCGGCGCGCCGGGCGGCGCGCCACAAAACTCAAACAGAGTCAGTCAATTGAAACCAGCTCGATATCAAAATTCAGTGCTTTACCTGCCAGCGGGTGATTCCCGTCGACTGTAATCGACTCTTCTTTGACCTCGGTGATCACCAGGTTGACCAACTGGCCATCCGGGCCCTGTGCCTGCAAACCCATGCCTTCGGCTGGCTCCAGGTCGTCGGGTAATGCGTTTTTCGGGACGTCCTGGACCATGGCCGGCTGATGCGGACCGTAAGCGTCTTCGGCCGGGATATTGACCGTCTTGCTGTCCCCTACCGTCATGCCATCAACCGCCTTGTCGAAACCGGGGATGACCTGGCCAGAGCCCAACTCGAAAGCGAGGGGGTCGCGGCCCGCTGAACTGTCGAACTGGGTGCCGTCATCGAGCGTGCCGGTGTAATGAATTTTTACTGAACTGCCTGCTTTTGCCTGGCTCATTTTTTGCTCCGGAGAAATAAAAGCATGTCATCATACAGCAAGCGCGGCACAACATGATGAAAACAGATGCGATTGACTTTTGAAGACCAGGAAATGCTGGACGGAAAATCCGGCGAGGCCGTCGCTCAGGCCATGCGCATTGTCAGCGATATGGGTCGTATCCAGGGCGCTAAAAAACTGATTTCGATCAGTTCGGCACATATCGATGGATGTTTATTCCACGGCGAGAGCGGCGTGGAATTCGCTGAAAGTCTGGTCGCAGGACAAGGCCGTGTGGCGGTTCCCAGTTCGTTGAACGTAGGCGCCCTGGATTTACAGCACCCGGACAAAGTCAGGCTTTCTGACCGGGACAGGGACCTGGCGAAGCGCCTGATGAACGCCTATGTAGCCCTGGGCTGCATTCCTACCTGGACCTGCGCACCTTACCAGGCGGGTTACCGGCCGAAAGAGGGGGAAGATATCGCGTGGGCCGAGAGTAACGCGATCGTGTTCGCCAACTCGGTACTGGGCGCACGCACCAACCGCTACGGTGACTTCATGGATATCTGTTGCGCGCTTACAGGCCGGGCCCCGTATGTGGGCTTACACAAGCCTAAAAACCGGTATGCCACGCTGCTCATAGATACCTCACAGATTTCTGCAAAACTGAAGCGTGAGGATAGTTTTTACGCCGTATTCGGGTCATGGCTGGGCCGAGTCGCAAAAAATAAGATCGCCGTGATCACCGGCTTTCCCACCGACGTCAATGACGATCAGTTAAAATCGCTGGGCGCCAGTGCCGCGTCCTCCGGTGGCGTCGCATTGTTTCATGTCGCCGGCGTCACACCGGAAGCCCCAAACTCGGATGTGGCTTTGAATTACCTGCCGCCCCGCAGGGAAATTACGCTGAGCCTGGACGAACTGGTCCGTGAGCGCGACAGGATGAGCACCGTTGCGACAAAACAACTGGATGTCGTTGCGTTGGGCAGTCCGCATTTCTCGCTTAACGAGTTTTCGGAATTACTTCGTTTACTTAACGGGCGCAGCTGCGCCATCCCATTGGTCGTCTGCACCGGGCGTCACGTCATCAGCCAACTGGAAGTGCTGGACTGGATCCGGTTGATTGAAGAAGCAGGGATAGAGTTGATCATCGATACCTGTGTCGTAGTAACGCCCGTCCTGAAGCAATCCAGCGGGGTACTGATGACCAATTCAGGAAAATTTGCGCACTACAGCCCATCTCTAACCCGGCATGAAGTGGTGTTTGGCAGCCTGGCTGATTGTGCCAATAGCGCGGTCGCCGGCAAGGTCGTGCGCGACGAGACGGGGTGGTACTGAGATGTCTGCAATGAAAACCAGGGTTTTGATGGAAGGACAGGCACAGGGCCCTTTATTGAAGTTGAGCGAAGACATCAGTTTGTGGGGGGGCGTCGACCCACTGACCGGGATGATCATCGATACCCGTCACCCGCAGCATGGCCGGCGCATCACAGGAAAAATCCTCGCCATGCATCGCTCCATTGGGTCCAGTTCCGGTAGCTCCATCCTGCTGGAACTGATGAAACACCGGCGCGGGCCACTGGGCATTATCCTGATCGAAGCGGATTTCATCATTACCCTGGGGGTGCTGGTGGCCCGGGAAATGGGTTTTGGAGACATCCCGGTCGTGCAGATCGAAGAAGGCGACTACCCGCTGCTGCCCGACATCGCAGTCATCGGGCTGGATGGCACACTGACCGAACTGCCTTGATTGATTAGCCGGGTTCGTCCGGGGTGCCGAAGAACATCACCCAGGTCGCAAAATCGTCCGTGAAATCTTCAAATCGATGATCCACGCCGGCCGGAACGAACATCAGGTCACCTGGCTTGAATGGATGGCGCTTGTCGGCGTTTCTGAAAAACCCGCTGCCTGAAATAACTACATACACTTCGTCAGACCAGTGCGGTTGCTGCGGGTCATGGCCAACCGGTTTATAAATCTCCACCTGTGTCCCCCCGGACTTGAACAATTCCAGCCAGGTATCTTCAGTTTCGTTCTGCAATTGCTCCAACGCCCATTGTGGGTTCATATGGTGCTTGCCAAGTGAAGGTCCAGTCATCGATGCAGTCTCAATTTCAAGCGGTTGCGAAGACAGTTTAATGCGATTCCCACAGGAATCCTAGCGAAAAAATTCATACCCGCACCTTTTCCCATTCGCGACACAGTTCTATGATCACCTCCACCGCTTTGTGCATGTCCGATGTGGAGATCCACTCGAAGCGGGAATGAAAGTTATGTTCTCCGGCAAAAATGTTGGGCGTCGGCAGGCCCATGAAACTCAGCCGTGACCCGTCGGTCCCGCCGCGGATCGGTTCAATTCGGGGCTCCAGTCCGCTGCGCCGGTAGGCCTCAAGTGCATGCTCAACCACGGCGGGATGATGATCCAGCACTTCTTTCATGTTGCGGTAACTTTCTTCAACCTCGACCGCCATGCTGGAACCGGGGTGTGCAGCCACGGCTTCCAGGGCAATCCGTTCGACGGTCTGCTCCATCTCCTGCAAGGCCGCGGTGGCGAAATCACGAACCAGCAATTTGACCGAAGTCCGATCCACGCCGGCATCAACCATGTAGGGATGCACGAAGCCTTCGTATCCTGAGGTAGTTTCCGGGGACAGCCCGTCTTTGGGTAAGCGGTTGATAAAATCCGCCGCTACCTTGATGGCATTGACCATCTTGCCCTTGGCAAATCCGGGATGCGTGTTGCATCCCTGGAAAGTCACCGTTATCGCGTCGGCGGAAAAAGTCTCGACCTGCAATTCCCCCAGGGTTTCGCCATCCATCGTATAGGCGCAATGTGCCCCGAAGCGCTCTACATCGAAATACTCTGTGCCGCGACCCACCTCTTCATCCGGCGTGAACCCGACCCGGATAGGGCCATGGGCAATTTCCGGATGTGCCAGCAGGTATTCAACCGCGCCCATGATCTCGGCTACACCCGCCTTGTTGTCGGCGCCCAGCAGGGTCGTTCCGGATGCGGTAATGATGTCGTTGCCTGTTTGTCCAGCCAGCAAAGGATTATCAGCAGGTGATATGACCGCGGTGGGGTCGTCCGGAAACGCCAGGTTTCCACCGTCGTAGTTGCTATGCACAATGGGCTTAACTCCTGCCCCGCTCATCTCCGGCGAGGTATCCACGTGGGCGAGAAAACCGATGACCGGCACATCAGTCCGCGTGCTGGTTGCGGGCACCGTGGCAAACACGTAGCCGTGTTCATCCATGGTGACGTCTTCCAGACCCAATTCCTGCAGCTCACTTTGCAACAGACGCAGAAAGTCGAGTTGCTTTAAGGTGCTTGGAAAAGTTGTGGAGTCTTCACAGGACTGGGTGTCAATCGTCACATAGTGAAGAAATCGTTCGACGCAGTTGGTTTCATACCGTGGTGAACTCACTCTATTTCTCCCGATTCAAAGAAGGCCCTGAGGTCGTCATCCTGGGTGAGTAGCTGTCGAAAAACATAACCCGAAACCAGCTCCGCGTAATTGACTGAGGGCAAATGATGTTCACGCAATATGTGGATCAGCTTGAGTGTGCGAAACGCATCGAACCAGGTGTGCATCTGCCGGGTGAACTGGTCCAGGTCACTGCTTTGGCGAAACGCATGGGTCAGCGCTTTTTCTGCGCCGATTCCCTGCAGGCACTCCAGCAAGCCCGCTTGATCGGACACAGCCTTGGCGAGGCCTTCCTCTGACCCCGACTGGTAAATCACTGGCCAACTCTGTAACCAGTGCCGCAACAACTGGAACACTTCTGAATCGTAAAACAGGAAATCCCTGACGGGGTCGGCCAGGCCAGTGATCCGGTTGACCGCTGCGCCGGTTCCGAAAGGAACCCGGTCCGACCTGCGCGCTTCAATCCGCAGGGGCTCGCAATCCGTACCTGCAGTCAGTTCCCGCACCCGCCCGACCTTGGCCAGTTTGTTGAGCAGGTAAAAATCCTCACCGGCTTTGCGCTTCGGGAAGCCGCGAACCTTCGCGTAACACTCCGCGCTGACGGCCATTGTGCTGCCGATGGTATTGAAGGCATAGAGAGAGCCGGCAAACCTCAACCCCGCGACGTAGTAACGTAAAGACAGTTCGTACAACCACGTTGCCTTCATCACCTCCACGGACTCATCACTGTCCCCGGGCCCGATGTGGCAGTACGGGTACACCAGGGCAGCGTAGGTCGAAGCCGGGAAACGCTCTGTGTTGCTGCACCTGAAGTAGGAATCGGGCAAGTGAACGTCCCCGTCGCTGCAGTGTATCCATCCGGAACGGATGCGCTGGCGGTAAATCAGCCCAGTCGCAAGGTCGGCGCCAATTTTTCTTGCCAGCCCTACTCCGCCGCCCTCAGGCAATTGACGGCCGGCACTGAAGCGGTCCACCAGTAACAAGTCCCGGGGGGCACGCGGATCCCGTAACAGGCTCATGCCGAAACCGGCAGACGCCGGCGAATACTGCCAAAGCAAGCCAAACCCCGCCTCTATGCCCTCAACCAGACTCCCGGTTGTTTTGTGAAACTTCCTCACTCGCCACGGGTGATTCATTGACCACCAGAATCATCAGGCTGCGCCCGCCACAGGGGGGTGGAAAACGCAAAAACCCGGACGTTTCATTACACGCAGGAATCACAAGAACATTCGCCCACGGAGCTTTGCCGGGAAAGGTCTCCGGCAAATCGTCAAGCGCGGCAGTTTCCGGTTCAGCGTAGAGTCGCAGGTATTTTTCCATTTTATACTGTCCGTTTCCGAAGGGCCTAGTGCAGCGCAGGCCGAATCGACAATTCACGGACAATGGCGGCTTCGGCTTCGAGCAGTTCCTCCAATCGCGGCAGCACTTGCGCTGGTTCAAAATATGTTTCGGCCAGGCGATAAAACAGGTCCTCGTGCTCCAACTCGGAGCGCGTAATCGCCCGGTAAAAACGTTTCATATCGCCTTCCGGCAGACCCTCGGCAATCAGGCCAAACCGCTCGGCACCGCGTGCCTCGACGATGCCGGCAATCAGCAGACGGTCCAGGAAATAGTGCGCAGTGCCCTGCCGAC
Source organism: uncultured Gammaproteobacteria bacterium (assembly GCA_963759035.1). Taxonomy (GTDB): domain Bacteria; phylum Pseudomonadota; class Gammaproteobacteria; order Xanthomonadales; family SZUA-36; genus JAHEFT01. The sequence continues at coordinate 101,356 of CAVWXL010000007.1, read as the reverse complement.
TGTGCCGGCGCAAAGCGTTAACGTAGGAATCCTTTTCATCAGGAAGCAAGGTCAGTCCTCGCTCCTGCATCAATTTGACCACGGCCCTGAAATGGCTGAGCTCCTCCATCGCCAGGTCAATCATCGCACTGACCAGCTCCGGCCGGTCCGGATAATGGGACACCATCGTCAGCGCCATGCTCGAGGCCTTTTTCTCAGCTGCCGCGTGATCCGGCAGAAAAGTGTCCATCGATCCAACGACGCAATCTACCCAGGCGCCGGGTGTCTTGAATTTAAGTTCGATCAAGTAAATTTCCCAAGCGGACGCAACATAATCGATGAGTATATGCGGAAAATGGCCTTGATGAGTAAGATTGCATTGAAAGAGCAGGTTCTCGACCCTCGGCGACGGGCGCTGCTTTTCTCATGGCTGGCCTGCTTCGCCATTGTCATACTATTCCTGCTGGTTACTACTATATAGTTGCATGGTCGTGAGCAAACCATTTGATCCCATTACCGGCCCCATTGTTCCGGTATTTTTTCACTATGCCATACCCTCGGTCATTGGCATGCTCGCTATTACTTCGGCGGGCATCATCGACGGGATATTCATCGGCAACTACGTTGGCGCAACCGCGCTGGCAGCAGTAAATATCAGCATGCCGGCGCTGTATATCTTCGTCGCCGTCGTCTTCATGCTGGCGGTGGGCAGTTCGGTCATGTGCGGCAGGTTCATCGGCGAGAAAGACTCCGCGTCTGCGTCCTCCATTTTCAGCAAGACCGTTTACCTGATGCTCGCCATCGCGCTGCTGATCACCAGCCTGAGCCTGCTTTTTCTGGATGAACTGGTGGTCATACTGGGGGCTAACCAGGCCCTGGCCGGGTTGGTGCGCGAATACATGGAGATCATCCTGATCGCCACCCCGCTCTTCATCATGGCACTGACACTGGACTACTTTATACGTGTGGACGGACGGCCGGTGTTCGCCTCAGCCGGCCTGGTCGCTGTTGCGGTGGTCAATATCGCCCTGGACTGGCTGTTCATCGTCAAATGGGGCTGGGGGCTGTCCGGCGCCGCCTGGGCCACGGCGCTTTCCTACCTGTGCATTTTTATAATCCTGCTGAGCCACTGGTTCAGTTCACGCTGCAGTCTGAAGCTGGTTTCCGTCCCGATGCGCTGGCGAAACGGCTGGGATGCAATGTTCAGGGCGGCCTATAACGGGTTTTCAGAATTTGCCGATGAAAGCTCCATCGGCCTGATCACCCTGCTGTTCAACTGGGTCATGATCACCCGCCTGGGCGTGGAAGGCGTAGCGGCCTTTACGATTGTTGGCTACCTGCTGATGATCGGCATCGAGGTCAATTATGGCGTTGCGGAATCTCTGCAACCGTTGGTCAGCAAAAATCTTGGTGCCCGCAAGGCAGACCGTATCGTGCGCTTTTCCATTGTGGGGCTACTGTCATCATTCGCGGTTGGCCTGGCCGCAAGCAGTATTTTCATTTTCATGCCAGAAACCCTTGTGTCCTGTTTTTCTGAAAGAAGGTGAAACAGGTACCGAGCTGATTGCGCTGGCCTTTATTGGCGTGTTCTGGCCCGCCTTCCTGTTCAACGGCATGAACATCACGCTGGCTTCTATCCTGACCGCCATGCACAAACCGCTTCCCTCGGCGGTCATCGCGTTGTCCCGCAGCCTGGTATTGCCGGGACTTGGCCTGCTGCTGCTTCCGCACTGGCTGGGAGACCGGGGAATATTCATAGCGATTCCGCTGGCAGAAGCGCTGACGTTCGCAGTGGCATTGGTGCTGGTCGCACGCAACCGGCCGGCGCGGATCGTGGCGGCGCTGGACTGAGCCCTATTGCAATATTTGACATTATTGGCAATAATTGTGATGGATCACCTTGCAGGTATTAGAGAATCATGTTTCGTTCCATTTTGTTCAAAAAAGCATCTGGATCAACCTCGGTTGTGTTCCGGCTTGATTTCACTATGGCTCCTTTGCGCCTTAAGCGCTGGCTTGGCGCACGCACAACCCGGTGAAGAAGTGGTCATCCTGGGTCAGGGCATATCAGCTGAACCTGAAAGTGTGATTCCTCCAGAATACCCTTTCAGTGCGGCGCAGCGTGGAATCGAGGGTTGGGTGATTCTGGCATTTGACGTAGACGCCGACGGACGAGTGGTAGACATTCAGGCCATGGATGCCATCGGGAATACCAGAATCCAGAAGAGCTTTGAAAAGGCCGCGATTAGCGCACTGCAACAATGGAGATTTACACCAGCGACCATCGATGGGCAGCCCGTAAGACAATCCAACATGTTACAAAAATTCATCTTTGCTTTGCATGATTCGAATGGTGGGGTCTACTCAGACGTTTTCGCCAAATTTATGGCCGTGCAGCGGAGGCCCTGGACAACGGTGACCTCGGCGAAGCCGCAAAACGAATAGGCAGGTTGGATGATATGCAAATCAACCTGCTTGCTGAATATGCCTATCTCGAATTGATAAAGGCGATGTATTGGCAGAAGGCCGGCGACGAACGCAAGTCTCTCGAACATGTGGAACTTGGCATTCAAATAGCTGATGACGCGGCGACCAAGGCCGTCTACACACAGTTTCTGTGGATGGCTGTGGTTCAAAATGGCCAGGCGAACAATTTTCATAAGGCGCTCGAATACTACAAGACCTTCCGCGAAATCGTGCCGGACCTGGACGAAGACAACGCAATTCACAAGACTGTTCGAGAAATCCATGAAACCCTGGCGGGTGACAAGGCGATCATCACGGCCGGTGAGGTTTCAGCCTGTAAGCTCTGTAAGGAAGAAGCATTTCGGTTCAACCGCGAACTCAACAGAAACCGTTTTTCGGTGCAGTAGATTCCGGCCAGGTCGACAAAGTAAAAATCAGCTGTGGCCCGGCCCATATCAGCCTGGCGTGGCGAGCCGACACGGTCTGGAAACTGGAAAATAATCCGGCAGATTGCGATGTGAGTGTATACGGCACGCAGGGGGCCGAACTGAGGCTGATCGAACTGCCCGCAGAAGAGCAGATGGTTAAATCACAAGCACCATAGCCCCACTCCGCTCTAGCCCTCGACAAAACCACCCCAACCTGCCATATAGGTCACAAATTTTTCGCTCAATCCCTGCGCGTCCCAGCAGGATGAAATCAGCGCTGGGCTGAGCCAGGCAGGTCTTGCTGGAATTTCTAGTCCGGCCCAATCACCGTCAGTTCTTCGACCACGTGGTCTGCGCCATAAACGGTGCTCAGCGCTTCCAAAATAATGGCCGTGTCCAGACCCACGGTACGATTCATTGTGTCATCGAACCAGTAATTTCCAGCGATGGAGTGAATATTCCCATCGAAAGCCAGGCCCACCAGCGCGCCGTCTGAGGCAATGATCGGGCTTCCCGAATTGCCGCCCGTGATATCCAGTGTCGAAACGAAATTGAACGGCGTGTCCGGGTTGAGGTTTTCTTTGGCCTCAATCCAACTGGACGGCAACTTGAACGGACGACTGCCGGTTGCCCGTTCGAACAATCGACGTGTTTGCGTAAAGGGATAGACCATCTCGCCCCGTTCCTTCCAACCCTCTACGGCGCCAAACGTTACGCGCAGAGTGAAGGTTGCATCGGGATATTTATCTGTGCCATATAACTGGAAGTGCGCATCCGCAATTTTCTCTTCGCCACGAATGAGCGGCGCCTCGACTTCATCCTCATATCGCTTGCGTAGAGCGCGTCCATCATCATCGATCGAAAGTGCCAATTTGATCATCGGATCATCACTTGCATTGACCGCCTCTTTGCCGCCGTCCCAGAGTTCCTTGCGATAAGCGGCATCATCCAGCCGGGTTTGATCGACCAGGTCGTCTGCGATCGTGTTCGGTGCATTGGTTCCGAGAATCATGTGCACATATTTGCTGTCCGGTCCCAGCCACTCACGCATTTTTTCGAGTGAAAACGTCAGCCGGAGCTTATCGTAACCCTTGTCGATGGGACGAACGGCCAGGAGTCGTTGCTCGACCTGTGGCAACGCAGCGTCGGTGAATTCCCGCATGCGCTGATTATTTGGCAATTCACGTTCCGCCGTGCCGCGAACAATGGTTTTTGCATAGCCGTAAAGATCACCCATGAGTCCGGCACCGGCTTCAATAAAGAGGTGCTCCTGATACATATTGCGACGCGCCTCGACAGCGGCACTTATCATGTTCCACGCATCACCATAGGCGGCCTGCAACTTCGCATCCCCGGCGACCGAGGCCTGCATAAGCTGTTCCTCGCGCGCTTTTTCAGCCATCATCTCGTCGTTGTGCAAAGCCTTGAGCCGGTTACGGACAACCTTGATTCCATTCTCAATATTCAGGATATTCTGTTGCACGATACGGGCAGCTTCCGGACTTGTGTTTTGCCAGACCAGCATACGGCCACGTAACTCGGTATTTCGCAATAACCACAACAAGTAGACCTCGTCACGCAACATCCTGAGTTGCGCCATCGTCAGCATTCGGTTGGTTGAACCCGGATGACCACTGATGAACACCGGCTCTGCCAATTGCGGTCCACCTCGGCGCCACTTCAAAAAATGGGGTGTTGATGCCGGACTGCCATCCTCATAGACCCTGAGGAAAGACATATCCAGGCTCCAGCGGGGAAAATTGAAATTATCCGGATCACCGCCGAACGCAGCGATATCCAGTTCCGGCGAGAACACCAGCCGGACATCGGTGTAACGCTTATACTTATAAATGAAGTACTGGCCACCATTGTACAAAGCAACCGCCTCACAATTTAAGTTGCCGCCGGACGACTCCTCGCATTCAGACTCGAGGTCTGTGAGTCTTGCTTTACGTGCCTTGTTCGCCTCTGCGTCTGTGAGATCCCGCGTGGCATCCATAACCACTGACGTCACATCATCAAAGTCCATAAGCACCGAGACCTGCTGCCCCGGGCATTGCAACTCTTCATCCCTTGAGGCGGCCAGGAAGCCTTCGTCAGACAAGTTGCGTTTATCACTACTCAGGTTTCTGATACAGCCCCATGTGCAATGGTTGTTGGTCAGAACAAGGCCGTCAGGCGATGCAAATGAACCGGTACAACCGTTTTCAAGTCTTGCTGTTGAGAGTTGAGTGGAGCGCAACCATTCGTCGTTGATTTCGACACCGTATTTTTCCGCAATCCGTTCGGATGGGAAATTGTCGATGGTCCACATGCCTTCGTCGGAAAACACCGCAAAGGGCAGGAAAATGAGTGTTGCAAAAATAACTAATCTGCGCATGGGAATGGCTCTGTAGAGTGGTAACCGTAGTCTAATACTTAACGCACCCAAAGGATATCTATCACCACGAAGCCAGCATCTATTGGAGTGGTCGAGTCCCGGTCGGCACCCCGGACCCCAATTTCAGTCTTGGACAAAACCACTCCAGCCTGACATGTAGGCCACAAATTTTTCGCTCAATCCCTGCGAGTGCAGGTATTCCCGGGTCACCGGAATTTTCACCGGTTCAAAGTCGGGATTGGCAGAGACCTGCAGCGGAAAATCGTGATGGAGGATTGCTGCGCGCCCCAGCAGGATGAAGTCGGCGCCGTCTTCAAGACAGCTTCTTGCTTCCTGTGGAGCATAAATTTTACCGGCAACACCCAGTCGCACTTCGCCACGGTCCAACTCCGTGAAGTAACTCAACAGGGTTCGTCCCTGGAACGCTTCCTCGACCGGTTCTTTAAAAGAATCCCACAACGACATATCCAGAAAGTCGATACGACCCTCTTTCATCAAGCGCCGGGAAACCTCTATTATTTCGCCGAGCTTCACATCAAATCGCTCAGGCGACAGCCTCACTCCGAGCAGGAAATCAGGGCGGCAACGTTCTCGAATGGCATCGACAATGTCAAAGACAATACGCGCACGATTCTCCAGCGAACCGCCATAGGTGTCGTTACGCTGGTTGATGGCAGGGCTCAGGAACTGGCACAGGATATAACCATGGGCACCATGGATTTCTACGCCATCAAAACCCGCTTTCTCGGCCCGCTGGGCGGCCGCCACAAAATCTTCCTTGAGTTGCTCAACCTCTTCGGGGGTCAGGGCGCGCGCACCGGTTTCTTCGTTATCGGAAGGACACACCGGCTGCCCGCCGATCACATCTTCAGGTGAACGCATGCCCGCGTGGTGTAATTGCACCACGGCAAGACTCTGTTCCGCCTTGATTGCCGAGGCCAATCGCGTAAGCCCCTCCAGGTGATCATCTGAAAAACAGCCCAGCTGTCCTGGAAAACCCTTGCCGATGGCCTGCACATGCGAGGCGCAGGTCATGGTCAGTCCGAAGCCGCCCGACGCCCGCATGGTCAACCAGTGGAACTCCTCATCGGACAGGCACCCGTCTTCAAAGCTTTGCAGGTTCGTCATCGGGGCCAGCATGAAGCGGTTTTTCATGACGGCGCCACTTTTGAAACTCAATGGCCGAAACAGGTTTTTCATTTGGTTTAACGCCTGCCTTAAATTTTCTTGGTGAACAGCTCTTTTAGCTTACGCAGAGGCCGGGTGAGCCGCCATGAGGTGGAGTTTTTGAGGTCCCGCAAGCGGCCACGCGTCATATCAATTTCGTCAGACTGCCGCCGGACCTCTGCGTTCTTATGTTCGAGTTGCGAGTCACGTTCCTCGAGTTGCGAGTCACGTTCCTCGAGTCGTCGCCGCTGCTCGTGAAACTCTTTTCGCAGGAATTCGAGTTCGGTTTGCTGCTCTTCGTGATATGCCCGTAATTCGTTGAGATTATTCACTTCGGCAGTCAGTTGCTTGGTATTGTCGTACAGACGCTTTATGTGCAGGTCACGACTGCCCAGCAATACGTTGATTTCGGCAAGCCTGTCTTCGTTGAGCACCAACCCCGCTTTGAAATCACCGGGCAGTCGCTCATCTACATAGATGGTCGAGTGCTCCGGACCCACTTCATCTTCCGGTCGCGAGTCCGTGTAGTAGTAAAGCGCGAAACTACGGCGTGAAAGCGACCTCTTTTCTTCCGGCAGATTGACTCGCGGAAAACCATGCCAGGAGCGCTCGTTGGTTTCGAATATCACACAGCGATTAAATTGCGGTGAAATCGTGACTACTTCGTCCTGTTCCGCAGGCAGAGAAGGGTCCTTATGCAGTTGGATTGAGCCGCCCCAATTCTCCTCCCATTCCCGGTTGAGATATACGATCAGGTTGAGCCTTCGGTGCTGACGCGTGACCGGGTGTAAGTTGAAATCGATGTGTGCGTCCAGACCCTGGCCGTGCCGGTTTTCATGTGTTCCGCCGCCAAAATAATGTGGATCATATCGCAGGTCGGCTATTCCGGTTATCCCGGAAATCAATTGTAGAAATTCCTTGCTCTGAACCAGGGAATCAAGTTTTTCCCACGAAGGCCCCAGATGCATGATTTTCTCATGCACCGCCTTATTTCCAACAATGCCGTCTTCATTAACCGCCAGGCTTTCGTCGAAGAGTGGAAAATTATCGGCTAATTCGGTACTGAGTGCCGGCGTAAAAAAATGATCAATTTGCACGTGCCTGAAAGGCAGGGCTGAACGAAACTGCTCCGCCAGGTCAGGAGTATTATCGATAACCGCGCCGTTAATGCTTTGTTTCACCAGGTCTTCTGTTTTCATTATCTGGTTTTTCAATTGCCGCTATTTCTATCGATCGCGATTACCCGAGTTTTACATATTCCGCCGGTACTCGCCACCCACGTCATAAAGCGAATGACTCATTGACCCCAACGAGCACGACTTGGCCGCATCCATCAGTGCCTCGAAGGTATTTTTCCGTCTCGCGCGCCACCTGCTGCAACGTGCAACCAGGCCAGCTCACCCTCATCCCCGTGCGTACTCGACGGAACGTCTCAACATTGATCACCTGCTGATCTTTTTCCCGCGTCTGAAGAACGCATCAGTTCTATCTCGCCGACTTCACCGTGCCCATCCGGCGGCAGGAAGGTATTGACGCCGACAATGGGGAATGTGCCGTCGTGCTTCATGCTTTCGTAATACAGGCTTTCTTCCTGGATCTTGCTGCGCTGGTACATGGTGTCCATCGCACCCAGCACGCCACCACGTTCCGAGATCCGCTCGAATTCCTGGTAGACGGCTTCCTCCACCAGGTCGGTCAACTCATCCACGATAAAGCTGCCCTGCCAGGGATTTTCGCAGAAATTCAGACCCAATTCTTTGTTAATAATCATCTGGATAGCGACAGCTCTTCGCACTGATTCTTCGGTTGGTGTCGTGATCGCTTCGTCGTAGGCATTGGTGTGCAGGCTGTTGCAGTTGTCGAACAGCGCATACAGCGCCTGCAGCGTGGTGCGGATGTCGTTGAACTGGATTTCCTGCGCATGCAGGCTGCGGCCGCTGGTCTGGATGTGGTACTTCAGCATCTGGCTGCGGCGATTGGCGCCGTAACGCTCACGCATGGCCCGCGCCCAGATTCTGCGGGCCACCCGGCCGATCACGGTGTACTCCGGATCCATGCCGTTGCTGAAGAAGAAGCTCAGGTTGGGCGCGAACGCGTCGATGTCTCATGCCCCTGGCCAGGTAGTACTCAACGATGGTGAAGCCGTTGCTCAGCGTGAAAGCCAGTTGGCTGATCGGGTTCGCGCCCGGCTTCGGCGATGTGATACCCGGAAATGGAAACGCTGTAGAAATTACGCACGCCATGGTCGACGAAGTACTGCTGGATATCGCCCATCATGCGCATCGCGAATTCGGTCGAGAAGATGCAGGTATTCTGCGCCTGGTCTTCCTTCAGAATATCCGCCTGCACGGTGCCGCGCACCCTGGTCAGGGTTTCCGCCTTGATTTTGCGCATAGGTTTCGGCGTCGACCAGTTTGTCACCGGTGATCCCCAGCAGGGCCAGGCCCAGCCCATTGTTGCCGTCCGGCAATTCGCCATGGTAGTGCGGTTGCAGCCTGCCTGCAAATACCAGCCTCGATCTTCTGCTTCGCCTCTTCCCACTTGCCGTGCTTGTGCAGGTACAACTCGACCTGCTGGTCGATGGCTGTGTTCATGAAAAAGGCCAGGATCATCGGCGCCGGGCCGTTGATGGTCATCGAAACCGAGGTGTTGGGCGCACACAGGTCGAAACCGGAATAGAGTTTCTTCATGTCATCCAGCGTGGCGATGGAAACGCCGGAGTTGCCGACTTTGCCATAGATGTCCGGGCGCGTATGAGGGTCTTCGCCGTACAGCGTAACCGAATCAAATGCCGTACTCAGTCGAACGGCTGGCTGGCCATGGGCCAGCAAGTGAAAACGGCGGTTGGTGCGTTCCGGCGTGCCTTCACCGGCGAACATGCGGATCGGGTCTTCGCCGGTCCGGCGATACGGAAAAACACCGGCGGTGTACGGGTAGTAGCCCGGCAGGTTTTCGCGCATCAGGAAAGAAAGCAACTCACCCCAGTCTGCATCCCGGGGCATGCCGATCTTGGGGATCTGCAGGCGGCTCAGGGATTCCTTGTAAGTTGCTGCCGGTAATGTCGCGGCCACGGACATCGTAGGAATACTGCTCGGTGCGCAAGCCTGCTTTTGCGTTCCGGCCAGGTCTTCAACAACTGGATGGCGTCCTCGCTGAGCTCACCGATGGCGCTGTCATAGCGCTGGCGCAGCAGCAGCAGCGAGCGGTCAGACTGCCTCCTCGCGCAGCGCGAAGGACACGTAGCGGGCGAACGGCTCGGGCAGGTGTTCGTCCTGCAGTGCCTTCAGCGACTCGTAATAATTCTGCGCCTTGCTGGCCGCCTCCGGCCTGGCGGACGATATCCGCTGTTGATCGTTCGGCCCTGCTCCGCAATTTCCGCCAGGTAGCGCGTGCGCTGACCCGGAATCAGAACGGTGGCTTTTGGCGCCTTGACCGTGGTATCGACATCCGGCGTCCAGTTTTCCAGCCGGCAAATCCAGCTTCTCGCGCAACAGCCGGCACAGGTTAACGAACATCCAGGTAATGCCCGGGTCGTTGAACTGGCTGGCAATGGTCGGGTAAACCGGCACATCATCATCGCTGCGCGTGGAACGCCAGGTGATTGCGTTTCCACTGCTTGCGGACATCGCGCAGCGCATCTTCGGCGGCGCGTTTGTCGAACTTGTTCAGCACGACCAGTTCGGCATAATCCAGCATGTCGATTTTTTCCAGCTGGCTCTGCGCGCCGAAATCGCTGGTCATCACGTAGACCGGGAAATCCACCATGTCGACGATCTCGGAATCGGACTGGCCGATACCGGCGGTTTCGACAATGACCAGGTCGAACCCGGCCGATTTGAGAAACGCAATCGCGTCCTGCAGGATGGCCGAGGTCGCCAGGTGCTGGCGGCGCGTGGCCATGCTGCGCATGTAGATATTTTCATTGCGCAGCGAATTCATCCGGATCCGGTCACCCAGCAATGCGCCACCGGTGCGCCGGCGGGTCGGGTCTACCGCCAGCACGGCGATTTTCATGTCCGGAAAGCTCTGGCCGAAGCGGTTCAGCAATTCATCGGTCACCGATGACTTGCCGGCGCCGCCGGTACCGGTAATGCCGACGACCGGTGCCTGCTTTTCCCTGCCCTGCCATTCGCGGCGTTTCAGTTTCAGTTCGGCTTCGCCGAACACCTGGTCTTCCAGCGCGGAAATCACGTTGGCGATGGTCCTGGCATCATCCAGGTCCAACCTGGCCGGGATACTCGGTCGGTACGCGATGGTCCGCAGTGCGCTTGACCACGTCCTCGATCATTTCCACCAGGCCCATTTCCATGCCGTCGTCCGGATGGTAGATACGCTCGATGCCGTAGGCTTCCAGTTCACGAATTTCCTCCAGCGTAATCGTGCCGCCGCCACCGCCAAAAATCCGGATATGTTCTGAGCCACGCTCCCTTAGCAGGTCGACCATGTACTTGAAAAACTCGATATGCCCACCCTGGTATGAGGAAATAGCGATACGCATCGGCGTCTTCCTGGATGGCAGCACGAACGATATCCAGCACACTGCGATTGTGGCCAAGGTGGATCACTTCAGCACCCTGCGCCTGGATCAGGCGGCGCATGATATTGATCGCGGCGTCGTGGCCGTCAAACAGCGAAGCGGCGGTGACAAACCGCAAGGGAGTAGCGGGCTCCGGTTGTGACTTCCGGAACCTGGTCAGCAGGTCGGCTCATATCGAGAAATTCCTGTTTCTTCATGATAGCTTATATTGTAGCTTAATGGAGACAGCTAGTAAGCAACATCGCAAAAACCATTGTTACACTAACGGAGATAAACTCGTTTTAGCCAATAATGCAATTTTACAAACTCCATCAACCATGCGGGTTTGAGCCTTGTTTTAGCCAAATTTGCATATTATCTTGCGAAGGAGTATGGTAGTAATGGAAGGGGTGAGCAGAAGAGTCTGCTCCCGAAAACTTGGGATGTCAGAATTTCTCGCCACCCGACCAAAGTGTGTCGGGAAAACAGTAGCGGAGGACGGGTTGGTCCTCCGCTACGCTTTTATCCGGCTTTCACTTCCTATTCCTGCAAATCAACGCACCCCCGGTGAACTCTTTATCGCCGCGTGAGGTCGTACCATAGTCAGTTTTCAGCACTCAACCAAAACCAGGAACGCGCATGATCAAAAAATGGGTCCCCGTACTGCTCGTCACTCTTTCTCGCTGCCTGTGAACAGGTGCCTCCGGAACCCGGCCGGAGGAACCAGCGCTGCTCCGTCCGACCCGAACCTGCCCGAGCGGCGTCACCCTGGTTGAAGAATATAGCGGTGAAGATGAGAATTCTCGATCCCGTATAGCAAATATCGTTCTCGACAATGGACTGACCGTGGTCCTGCACGAAGACCACTCCGACCCCATGGTCCACGTCGATGTGACCTACCATGTCGGCTCCGCCCGCGAAGAAGTCGGGCCGGTCGGGATTTGCACACTTTTTCGAACACATGATGTTTGAGGGTTCGGAAAACGTCGGCAGCGGCGAATTTTCCAAAATCATTTCCAATGCCGGCGGCACACTCAACGGCACTACCAACTCCGACCGCACCAACTACTTCGAGACCATGCCTGTCAACCAGCTGGAAACGGCCTTGTGGCTGGAAGCCGACCGCATGGGCTTGTTGCTGCAGGCGGTCACCCAGGAAAAGTTCGAAGTTCAGCGCGCCGCGGTGAAAAACGAGCGCGGGCAACGGGTGGACAATCAGCCCTACGGTCGCACCGGCGAAACGATGATGAAAAACCTCTACCCGTCTGATCACCCGTATTCATGGCCGGTGATCGGCTGGCTGGAAGACCTGGACGCCGCGGATCTGGATGACCTTAAACGTTTCTTCCTGCGCTGGTACGGCCCCAACAACGCGACACTGACCATCGGCGGCGACATCGACAAGGTGCAGACCCTGGAATGGATTGCCCGGTATTTTGGCCCCATCCCAAGCGGACCGGCAGTAGAGAAAACTGCAAAAACAACCGGGCAGAAATCGAACAGGACCGCTACGTCACGCTGGAAGACAACATTCACCTTCCGGCCATCGCGATGCTGTTTCCCGACCGTTTACTACCGTCACCCGGACGAAGCGCCACTGGATGCCGCCACCAAGATCATCGGCATGGGCCGGGCGTCCCTGCTCTACCAGCACCTGGTTCAGACCGGCCGTGCCGTCAGCGCCTATGTCAGCCATTCCTGCCGGGAACTGGCCTGCGAGATGGCCTTCATCGTGATCCAGAACCCGTCCTCCGGAGAAACGCTGACCGAGATGGAACAGGCCATCCGCGAAACCATGCGGGAATTCACCGAACGCGGCGTCAACGACGATGACCTGCAGAAATTCATTGCCGGATTTGAGTCCGGCCAGGTGTTCGGCATGCAAAGCGTGTCCGGAAAAGTCAGCAACCTGGCCTTCTCTGAGGTTTTCAACGGTGACCCCAAAACAGCAACTGACGATATCGAGCGCTATGCAAATGTGACGCAAGGAAGACGTCACCAGGGCCTTTAACCAGTACATCGAGGGCAAGCCAGCCGTTATCCTGAGCATCGTGCCCAACGGCCAGGCGGAACTGGCGGCTCAACCACAAAATTTCGATTACCGCTCCATCGCCGGAGTGGAAAACCGCATAGACCCAACGGTCTCACCACCGGCCCCGTACGTTCCGCCAGACTTGAGAACCTGGCAGGATGACTTTGACCGCAGCGTACAGCCGCAGCCGGGAGTTAACCCGCTGGTTGACCTGCCGCCCATCTGGGATGCGCAACTGGCAGAACGGTGTGCGCCTGCTGGCAGTGCCGAACATGGAAACACCCACGGTCACTATCCGGACGGTATTTGCCATGGGACAGCGCGATGAACCACCAGGCAAGGCCGGACTGGCCAGCCTGACGGCGGGCATGATGCAGGAAGCGACCCGGCAACGCAGTTCGGCAGAGTTCAGCGAGGCCCTGGAGCGGATCGGCGCTTCGGTAGGTGTGGCTTCCGGACAGTACGAAACCACGGTTTCACTCAATGTATTGAGCAAACACCTGGATAGCGGCATCGAGCTGATGATGGAACGCATGCTGGAACCGGCCTTCACCGCAGGAAGACTTCGACCGGGTCAAAGCCCGCTTGATGGAATCGTTAATGCAGGCCCGCAAGTCTGGATCTTCACTGGCCGGCCGTGCCGTCGGCGCAGTTCTGGCCGGGCCCGAACACCCGCTGTCCTACCCCGGCTCCGGACTGCCGTCCACGGTGGAGAACATCAGCCTGGAAGACGTGAAGGCTTTTTATGCAGCCCATATCCCCACTCACCTGCAAGGCGTTCTCGTCAGCACCAGCCTGCCGCAGGAACGCATCCTGGAAAGTCTGGGTGCGCTGGCTGAACTGGAGATCTCAGAGGTCTACCGTGAGCCCATCGACGACCTGCCGGAAATCAGCGGGCGTACGATTTACCTGGTCAACAAAGAAGCTGCGGCCCAGTCCACTTTGCGCATGGCCTACCCCTCCCAGCGCTATGACGCGCTGGGCGACTTTTACCTGGCCGGCCTGATGAATTTCAACCTGGGCGGCACGTTTGACAGCCGCATCAACCTGAACCTGCGGGAAGACAAGGGCTACACCTATGGCATTTACAGTGGCTTCAACGGCGGCCCGGAACTGGGCAGCTTCAATATTTCCTCAGAGATCAACAAGGATGCCACGACCGCCGCGATTTCGGAAGTACTGACTGAACTGGAACGCTATTCGCAAGCGGGTATGACCGAAGAGGAATATCAGTTCATGCAAAACGCGATTGGCCAGCGTGATGCGCGCGCTTACGAAACTCCCGGCGCCAAGCTGGGCCTGTTGTCGCAGGTGCTGAGGTATGACTTGCCGCTGGACTACCGCAAACAGCAAAAAAGCCTGCTGCGTGAGACCGATCGCGACACCCTGAATGACCTGGCTGGCCGGCTTATCGACGCCGACAACATGGCCATTATCGTGGTTGGCGACGTTCCGGAAATTCGCCCGGAACTGGAGTCGCTGGGCATGCCGATCAAGGTGCTCGACGAGGAGGGTAACGAGGTCAAACATTGATCTGAAGCGCATCAGCCCATACAAAGTAAGGATATATTTGTTCTTATTTGCTGCGGAGAAATTTCAATGTCAGACCGAACCGTTGTAATCATCGGTGCCAAGCGCACTCCCATCGGCGCTTTCCAGGGCCAGTTCAACAACACCAGCGCGGTCGACCTGGGAGCTGCTGCCATCGCAGGCGCCGTCAAACAGTCCGGAAGTTGAGGCGATCTGAGCTGACCGAAGTCATCATGGGCTGCGTACTGCCCGCCGGTCTGGGCCAGGCGCCTGCACGCCAGGCTTCGCTTAAGGCCGGCGTTCCCTCATCCGTCGGCTGCACTACCGTTAACAAAGTCTGCGGGTCCGGCCTGAAAGCCGTCATGCTCGGGCACGACGCCATCAAGGCCGGCAGTTCAGAAATCGTGGTTGCCGGCGGCATGGAATCCATGACCAATGCACCCTACCTGCTGCCCAAGGCCCGCGGTGGCATGCGCATGGGGCACGGAGAGGTTCTGGATCACATGTTCACCGATGGCCTGCAAAGCCCTTACGACCAGCAGATGATGGGTATGTTTGGTGAAATGTGTGCCGACAAGTACGAGTTTTCACGGGTCGACCAGGACGCTTTTGCCATCGCTTCAATCGAACGTGCACAACGGGCCGTCCATGAAGGGGATTTCGTGGACGAAATCGTCCCGGTAACGGTGACAGTCGCGGCGCGAAGAGCATGTTTGTCGATGAAGACGAAGAACCGCACCGCTGCAACATCGGAAAGTCCCGGAGCTGCGGCCCGCCTTCAAGAAAGACGGCACCGTCACAGCTGCCAATGCCTCCAAGATTTCCGACGGCGCCGCGGCCATCGTCCTGATGACGGCAGATGAAGCCGGTAAACGCGGTCTCGAACCACTGGCGCGGATCGTTGCGCATGCCACTTTTGCGCACGAGCCGGAATGGTTCACCACGGCGCCTTCCGCAGCGATTGCGCTGGTGGTCGAAAAGGCCGGCTGGTCGATGAGCGAAGTCGACCTGTTTGAAATCAACGAAGCCTTCGCTTCGGTCACGATGGCCGCCATGGCGGACAATGGGCTGGACCATGCCAAAGTCAACGTCAACGGGGGCGCGTGCGCCCTGGGACACCCGATCGGCGCTTCAGGCGCCCGCATCCTGGTCACCCTGATCCATGCGCTGCGCAAGCGCGGCCTGAAACGCGGTGTTGCGTCACTCTGCCTGGGCGGTGGTGAAGCCGTTGCAGTAGCGATCGAAGTTTAGCGAAAATGCCAATAGACAGGTAAACTTAAGCAAGTCGTATTAAGGAGTAACCCCCATGCAATTGAACCAGGTAAAAGCGCTGGTCACGGGCGGCGTTTCCGGTCTCGGACTGGCCGTCACCCGCCACATAATCGCCAACGGTGGCAAAGCCGTCATGCTCGACGTCAATGACGAAGCCGGGCGCAGCCGCCGAAGCCGAGCTCGGTGCAACAATACATCCGCACCGACGTAACATCCGAAGAAGACGTCATCGCAGTCGGTCGACCAGGCCGCCGAAATCAACGGTGGGCTGAATGTTGCCGTCAACTGTGCCGGCATTATCGGCGCCGGCCGGGTACTGGGCCGCGAAGCGCCGATGGATCTGTCTTTCTTTGCCAACACGATCAACGTTAACCTGGTCGGCAGCTTCAACGTCGCCAAGGCAGCAGCGGATGTCATGCAGCATAATGAACCAGGCGAAGATGGCGAACGCGGCGTGATCATTTCAACACCGCGTCGGTAGCCGCCTATGAAGGGCAAATTGGCCAGGCCGCGTATTCAGCCTCAAAAGGCGGGATCGTCGGCATGACCCTGCCGATGGCGCGTGAACTTTCCCGTTTCGGAATTCGCGTGATGACCATTGCGCCGGGAATTTTCTGGACCCCGATGGTCGACGGCATGCCGGAACATATCCAGGAGTCGCTGTCCGCCTCCATCCCCTTCCCTTCACGCCTGGGCCGAGCTGAAGAGTTCGCAGTACTGGCGGGGAATATCATCGAAAGCACTTACCTGAATGGCACAACCATTCGACTGGACGGTGCTGTCCGGCTGGCGCCGAAATAACGGCGCCGGTTAACACTGGAGATATAAATGGAAACTTTTTCCGAAGTCCGGCAACACATGATGGACCTGTACGAACTCAGAATCGATGAGCCTTTCATCATCAGTTTCGAGTTTCCTATCGAAGCCCGATAACCGCCGCCAGAGTATCTTCCTGGCCGAACTGGAAACCAGTGACGGCCGCCGGGTATTGCGCGTGGAAACACCGGTAGCGCCCCTGGATGACCTGGACGCCGAGAAATGCCTGCGCATCAACCTGACCCAGCGGGTGGGTTATCTCGCGGTTGGCGACCTTGATGGCGTGCCCTACATCAAGATGTGTGAAAACCTGCCTTATGCTTTCGTGGGTGAGCAGGAACTGGACTACACCATCCGGAATGTCGCACAGGCCGCTGACAAAATGGAACAATTCCTGGAGCCAGGCACAGACATCACCTGACCGAATCAAAAAGACAAATATAGGAGATGAAAAAATGGAAGCCATCAAGGAATTCTTTAACAACGCCGACCTGGTACCCATGCTTACCGGCTGGGCGGTCAAGATCGTACTGGCGCTGGTCATCTATATCGTCGGTAAGTGGATCGCAAAACGGATCACCAATGTCCTCCGGAAATTGATGGACGCACGCGATGTCGATCCAACGCTGGTGCAACTTCCTGAGCAACGTCGTCTATGCCATTTTGCTGGTAGCCGTCATCCTGGCCGCCCTGGACACACTTGGCTTGCCAGTCACTTCACTGCTTGCCGTAGTCGGTGCTGCCGGCCTGGCCGTCGGCCTGGCACTGAAAGACTCGCTGGGCAACTTTGCATCAGGCGTGATGCTGGTGATGTTCCGGCCATTCAGTAAAGGCGATGTCGTTGAAGTCGCCGGGGTGACCGGTAAGGTCGAGGAAGTGCGCATTTTCAGCACCATCATGACCACCCCCGACAACAAGCAGATCATCATTCCCAATGGCCAGGTCGCCGCCGACACCATCACCAACTACACGGCCAACGACCAGCGTCGCGTCGACCTGGTGTTTGGCGTGGGTTATGACGATGACCTCAAGGTGGCGCGCGAAGTACTGACCCGTATCTGCGCGAACCATCCCAAGGTGCTGGACGATCCGGCAACCAATATTTTCGTCCTGAACCTGGGCGACAGCAGCGTCGATTTCGCGGTCCGCCCGTGGGCGAAAACCGAGGATTACTGGACGGTGTGGGGCGATCTGCTCGAGCAGGGCAAACTGGAACTCGAAGCGGCTGGCTGCAACATCCCCTACCCGCAGACGGATGTGCACCTGCACCACAGCAATCCCCTGCCAGACCAGACTTGATGAAATCCTGAAAGGAGGCCAAACCATGGCAAATGAAGGCTATCACGAACCCATTGCGGAGCTGAGCGATGAAACCCGCGACATGCACCGCGCGATCGTTTCGCTGATGGAAGAACTCGAGGCAGTGGACTGGTATAACCAGCGGGTCGACGCCTGCAAAGACCCGGAACTCTCGGCAATCCTGGCCCACAACCGGGACGAAGAAAAAGAGCACGCTGCAATGGTCCTTGAGTGGATTCGGCGCAAAGATCCGTCTTTCGACAAGGAACTGAAAGACTACCTTTTCACCGAGAAGGAAATCGCCCATTCCTGAGCACGCAGAAAGACTATGAAACCAACGGCCGCAAGAGCGGCCGTTTTTTTGGCATATAATGATCCGCTGGACAACCCACAGTATTAAGGAAAGCCATGAAATCAAGAGCCGCCGTCGCCTGGGAAGCAGGCAAGCCACTGGTCATTGAAGAAATTGACGTAGCAGGGCCCGAAAGCAGGTGAAGTGCTGGTCCGCAACGTCGCCACCGGCGTCTGCCACACCGATGCATTCACCCTGTCCGGTGAAGACCCGGAGGGCATTTTCCCTTCCATACTCGGCCACGAGGGCGGTGCCGTCGTCGAAGAAGTGGGCGCCGGCGTCACCAGCGTCGCAGCCGGTGACCACGTGATTCCGCTGTACACGCCGGAATGCGGCGAGTGCAGCTTCTGCAAGTCGGGCAAAACCAACCTGTGCCAGGCCATCCGCGCCACCCAGGGCCAGGGCCTGATGCCGGACGGCAGCAGCCGCTTCTCGAAAAACGGCAAAACGATTTATCACTACATGGGCACCTCCACCTTTTCCGAGTACAGCGTGCTGCCGGAAATCGCCATCGCAAAGATCAACAAGGCGGCGCCGCTGGACAAGGTCTGCCTGCTGGGCTGCGGCATCACCACCGGTATCGGCGCGGTGCTGAACACCGCCAAAGCCGAACCCGGTTCAACCATCGTCGTATTCGGCCTGGGCGGTATTGGCCTCAGCGTGATCCAGGGCGCCGTGATGGCCAAGGCCGGACGCATCGTCTGCGTAGACATCAACGAAGACAAGTTCGAAATGGCGCGCATGCTGGGCGCAACCGATTTCGTCAACCCGAAAAACTACGACCAGCCCATCCAGGACGTGATCGTCGACCTGACCGACGGCGGCGCCGACTACTCCTTCGAATGCGTCGGTAACGTCAACCTGATGCGCTCGGCGCTGGAGTGCTGCCACAAGGGCTGGGGCGAATCGATCATCATCGGCGTGGCCGGCGCCGGCCAGGAAATCAGCACCCGGCCATTCCAGCTGGTCACCGGGCGCGTCTGGCGCGGAACCGCCTTCGGCGGCGTCAAGGGCCGCACCGAATTGCCGGGCTACGTGGACAACTACATGGCCGGCAAGATCAACATCGACGACATGGTCACCCACACCATGGGGCTGGACGACATCAACACCGCGTTCGACCTGATGCACGAAGGCAAAAGCATCCGGTCGGTCGTGATTTACTGAACGGGGTCGACCCATGGAAGTCATTTCCAGGACAGCCACCTTCGGCGGCGAAATCCAGCGGGTTCAGCACTGCTTCCGAAGCCTGCAACTGCGACATGATCTTCGGCATTTTCCTGCCGCCCCAGGCAAAGGAAAAACCGGTGCCGGTGCTGTACTGGCTGTCCGGGCTGACCTGCACCGACGAGAACTTCATGATCAAGGCCGGCGCCCAGCGTATTGCGGCCGAACTGGGTATCGCCATCGTCTGCCCGGATACCAGTCCGCGCGGCACTGATTTTCCGGGTGAACATGACGACTGGGATTTCGGCTCCAGCGCCGGATTCTACGTCAATGCCACCCAGCAACCCTGGTCGCAGAATTACCGGATGTACGACTACGTCACCGAAGAACTCCCGGCCCTGGTCAGATCGACATTTTCCGGTCACCGGCAAATGCGGCATCAGCGGCCACTCGATGGGCGGCCACGGCGCGCTGGTCTGTTACCTGCGCAACCCGGGCAAGTACGCATCCGTTTCCGCGTTTGCGCCCATCTGCCACCCCTCCGACTGCAGTTGGGGACAAAAAGCCCTGTCCAATTACCTGGGCGAAGACCGCAACGACTGGGTGCAATACGACGCGGCCCTGCTGATCGGCGATGCCGAAGAAAAACTGCCGCTGCTGATTGACCAGGGCACCGAAGACGAATGGCTGACCGACCAGCTGAAGCCCGGCGCACTGGAGCAGGCCTGCATCGCCAGCCACTACCCGCTGGAGCTACGGATGCAGGAAGGCTACGACCACGGCTACTACTTCGTCTCCACCTTCATCGAAGACCACCTGCGGCACCACGCCCGCACGCTACTCTGAGTCCTGACGCTTCCGGCGCATCACTCCGGACCCGGCATGAAGTTGGCGGCACGTGATCAGGACACGCTCAAGACGTCCCTGTTCGCTCGGTCATTTGTTCCCGACAAATGACGGTCCTGATAACGCCCCCCAACTCCACACCGGGTCCTGCCAGCTACCGAGATTCAGGCCTTGTGGTATCACGCCCAGCAGCCGGGAGTGGCCTGGCCCGTTTCCGGGCCTTCGGCTGTCGGGAACAGCCGCAGAGCGAACAGGGATGTCTTGAGCGTGCCCGGAAATGGGCCAGGCCACTCCCGGCTGCGGTTCGGAGTGATGACCACAAGGCCCCGACTTCGCGCCGGGTCCGGTGTGCTGGCTACCGGGCTCGCCAGTGGCGAAACCGCATGCCGGCTTTGGTTGAATAGCCTACTGCGCGGCTGCTGATTCGGCCGTCAGCGTCGATCACGTAGTAGGTGGGAAAAGCCCTGACTGACCAGTCCGAAGCGGTCGCCGGGT
The DNA here is from genome assembly GCA_963759035.1 of uncultured Gammaproteobacteria bacterium. Classification (GTDB taxonomy): domain Bacteria; phylum Pseudomonadota; class Gammaproteobacteria; order Xanthomonadales; family SZUA-36; genus JAHEFT01. The sequence goes on along the minus strand of CAVWXL010000007.1, from coordinate 80,611 downwards.
TACCCATCAGTACCGGCAGGGAGACGCCGGTATCGTCGATGAACTCCTGCACCTCTGCTGCGTCCTGGTAATCCAGTGCCACCGCTGTTGCCCAGGCCACCTTGCCTTCCGCTACCAGCTCATCGAGGTTATCGATACTGGTCCGGCAGTAGAAACACCAGGGCGCGAAAAAGTAAACGATGCCCGCTTTCCCGCTTGTTCACTGCCGGGCGAATCCCTGAGCCATCCAGCAAGGCGAGAATGGTTTCAGGGGCCGGCTCATCGACGGGGAGGTTGCGGGTTTGCCAGGAGTGGACGGCAAAGAACACGGCGCCGATCAGCACGACATCGAAGGCGAGCGACCACCAGAAGTGCTTCCGAAACCTTTGCCAATGGTCTTATTAGCTGTTTCAGAGCGGCTCGCCCCAAAGCAGGTGGTCCAGAGCTCCCTGGTACCCGAAGCGATCCAGGTCGATTTTACCCTTGATGAACACGACGCCTTCGCGCTCCAGCCGTTCTTTCTGTTCCAGGTATCCGGGGCTGTCCGCGGGAATTGAAATCTTGCCCTGGGAATTGACGACGCGGTGCCAGGGCAACTCCATGCCGCGCGGCGCCCGCCGCATTGCCTGGCTGACCCGGCGTGCCGCCCGGCTCATTCCGGCCAGGCGCGCCACTTCGCCATAGGTCAGCACATGGCCACGTGGAATGCCCTGCACTACCTGCCACACGGATTTGACCCAGGAGTCGAAGTCCGATTTCGTGGTAAGAGAGCCTGTGATTGTTCTGCTGATTCACGTTGAGTCAATTTCGGTGCAAACTGTAAGTCGGAATTTTACACGAGGTATACGCCACATGACCGCCAAAGCCGACACTCGCTTTCGCCGGCTGAAAGAAAAAGGCAGCCACGACCGGCAACTGGCGCGCGACATCATCGACGAAGCGCTGATCTGCCATGTCGGTTTTACCGTTGAGGAACAGCCCTACGTGGTCCCGATGGCCCTGGGACGGGACAGGGACAACATCCTGCTGCACGGCTCGGTGGCCAGCCGCCTGATGAAGAACCTCGGGGAAGGCCTGCCCTGCTGCGTCACCATCACCCACCTGGATGGCCTGGTGATGGCCCGCTCTGCCTTCAATTCCTCGATGAATTACCGCTCCCTGATGGTGTTCGGTACGTGCGCGTGTCGTCACTGATCCGGAAGAAAAAAAGCGCGGTTTCGATATCCTGGTGGAGCACCTGTTACCCGGGCGACTGGCCGAACTGCGTGATTCGACCCGCAAGGAAATCAATGCAACGACCTTATTGTCATTGCCACTGGAGACCTTTAGCATCAAGGTTGGCGACGGCCCTCCGGACGACACCAAAGCCGACATGAAAGCAACGGTATGGGCCGGCGTGATACCGCTGAAATTAAGAGCCGGCAGACCGCAAGCAGCACCTGACTTGAAAGATGGAATCGCCCTGCCTGCATACCTCAAGGGACAGACCGATAAATAACGAACCCACCCCGCAGTACGACTCGATCATCATTGGCGCCGGGCACAATGGCCTGCAAGGCGTGGAGAACCTCAAACCTTTTGACATCGGTTACTTTCCTTTTGGCGACGCAGAGCTGATGATTTCACGCACCGGTTTTACCGGCGAACTCGGCTACGAACTGTGGATCGACCCGGAACGGGCGCGTATGACACCGCCCCCAGATAGTTGACACGCCATAGCTGGCAACCTATAGCTGACCAGCAACCTGCTCTGGAGCTTCAAGCTGTGGGTAGTGCCCGATACCCTCCAGCGTTACCAGTTGAGCCGACGGATTGTGGTCACACAATTTCAAGGCAATAAGGAAAACAGCAATCGGGTCTTCTTTCCCCCAGATAACCTTCAGGGGCAGTTCCAGCCGGTGCAGGGGACCCGTCCACTGCTCACCCATGGCGGTGCGCTCACGCATATAGCCCGCGATCTTGTGCAGCGTTTTGCGGCCGTCATTGTTCAGTAACAAGGCCCATTGGGATCGGTAGTGCTGTTCATCGAATTGGTCCGGCTGGGCGTAAACGCGTGGATACTGTAATCGGAACAGGCGCCAACTGGTGAATCGCGCCGCCAGGGCGCCGACCACCGGGGTCCTTAACAGGCGCTGAGTGAACAGCGGCTGATGCAGTTCCATGTAGATGCCGCCATTCAACAGCGTCAACGAGCGCAGCTCAAACGGATAGTCACCCTGCTCGCGACGACGCAATAACTCGCAGGCCACGCTGTTACCCATGTCGTGTGACAGCAAATCGAACGAACTTATATTCAGGAATTTGAGTAGTGCTTCACTGGCATCGAGCTGGCGCTTAAGCGAGTAGCTCCGATCTGTGGGTTTGCCCGAAAGCCCATACCCCGGGAAATCAAAGACCAGCACACGGTATTTTTTCTCCAGTGGCGGGCAGCAAAAGGTGCCAGTCCCAGCTACTGGTCGGGAAACCGTGGAAGCAGACCATCCATGGCAGGTCACTGTTTCGTTTTTCCGCAGGTGCGGTAGAAGATTTCGACCCCGTCCAGCGTTGCGAAATGACCCCCGGCCATCCAACTCTGGAGTTCGGCGGTCAGTTCGGTCATCAGCGATTTTTCTCCGTTTTCGACGCTTCCTGTGACGCTTTCAATATCCCTCGTAAGATATTGATTTCATTTTGATCTGGGCGAGCCCGATTAAACAATCTCCGCAACCGCATCATCAGGCGCTTCGGCTGTTTCGGATTCAGGAAACGGATATCCAGCAGGGTCTGTTCCAGGTGCTCAAACAGGCCTTCCATCTGCTGGTCATCGACCGGCTCCCAGTCCGGCGGATCTACTGATATATCAGAAAACCCCTGTGCGGCCACCCGCAATTCGTAGGCCAGAATCTGCACAGCCTGCGAGAGGTTCAGAGAAGAGTATTCCGGATTGGACGGAATATTCACCAGAAACTGACAGCGCTGCATTTCTTCGTTGATCAGGCCATAACGTTCCCGCCCGAACAGGACGGCAACTTCGTGATTGCCCGCCTCTGCCAGCGCCTGCTTGGCCGCGCGCCGCGCATCCACCATCGGCATCGGCAGGCTGCGTAGACGGGCACTGGTTCCCAACACCAGTGCGCAGCCCTCTAACGCGGAATCCAGCGAGTCGTGAACCACGGCTTGTTGCAGCACATCGTCCGCGCCGGAAGCCATGTGCAGTTGCATCGGCGCTGGGATAAATTTTGGGGGTTACCAAATGCAGGGAAGACAGACCCATCACTTTCATGGCCCGGGCCGTGGCGCCGATGTTTCCGGGATGAGTGGTGTTAATCAATACAATTCGAATCTTCGCCAGGAGCGAATCAATCCGGTCTGCATCAGGGTCTGCCAAAGCTGCTCCGCTTCTGGTATCCTGTGCCGCCTTTTCGGGACTATCTGTCATGACCCATCCTGTACTCAATGTTGCTATCGAAGCCGCCTACGCCGCCGGTAAAATCATGCGCCGCCAAATGCAGCATGTAGACGCCATTCCGGTTGAACGCAAGGCCCGCCACGACTACGTCAGTGAAGTCGACAAGGCCTGCGAAGCGGAAATTGTACGGGAAATTAAGCGCTTTTACCCTGATCATGCTTTCCTGTGCGAAGAAGGCGGGAAAACGGGCGACGATGATCACGTCTGGATCATCGATCCGCTGGACGGCACCAGCAATTATCTGCATGGCATCCCCCACTTTGCGGTTTCCATTGCACAGCAGTTCCGTGGCAAGACCGTTCATGCCGTGGTCTACGACCCCATCCGTGAAGAACTTTTCACAGCCAGCAAGGGTTCCGGCGCATTTCTGAACAACAAACGTATTCGGGTATCACCGGCCAAGAACGGACTGGAAGGCGCCATCCTGGCCACAGCCTTCCCGTTCAGGGACCGCAAGCAAGCTGCAGGCCTATGCACGCGTGTTCCAGTCGGTTTTTGCCAAAGTAGAAGATATCAGGCGCGCAGGCACTGCCAGCCTGGACCTGGCCTGGGTGGCAGCGGGCCGCATGGATGGTTACTTTGAAGTCGGGATCAAGCCCTGGGATGTGGCGGCAGGAGCACTGATTGTGCGCGAAGCCGGCGGAGTCGTAATGGACTTCGACGGCAACGATGCCGTCGAAGAAGTCCGGAACGCATCATCGCGGCGCCATACAAGGTGATGACACCGCTCAGACAGTTAATCGGCGAGAAGTGGAAAACCCCTTGATTCAGGGGTTTTGATCGACCGCCGCACCCTCTTTTTCTACCGCCAACAGATCGAACTTGCTGACACCCAGTTCCAGCAGGGTCGTACTCGCCACGTAAATTGACGAATAGGTTCCGACCAGTACACCCACAATCAGCGTAAACGCAAAGGCGTGGATGATTTCACCGCCGAAGATAAACAGTGCAATCAACACCAGCAAGGTGGTCATAGATGTCATCAAGGTACGTGAAAGGGTTTCATTGACTGACGTGTTGACCACTTCCAGCGGTGAGGCCTTGCGCAAACGCGGGAAGTTTTCACGGATGCGGTCAAACAACACGATGGTGTCGTTAAGCGAGTAACCGATCACCGCCAGCAACGCGGCTACAACCGTCAGGTCAAACTCAACCTGCACCAGCGCCAGCACGCCCAGCGTGACGATGATGTCATGCACCAGCGCGGTCACCGCACCCACGGAGAAGCGCCACTGAAAGCGGATCATCACGTACAGGAAAATACCGATCAGAGCGTAGACGACTGCCAGGATGCCCTGCTCCGTCAGTTCATCACCCACCTGCGGGCCGACAAACTCAACCCGGCGCATGATGACTTCGCCCTCGACACCCTCCTGCAAGGCAGCCAGAACAATGGTCGAGATCTCTGCATTGCTTTCGCCTTCCGTCTCCCGCGGCGGAATGCGCACCACGATATCCGTGGCCGTACCAAAGGTCTGCACCACGGCGTCCGTCATCCCGGCATCGGTCAGGTTGCTGCGCACATCGGAAATTTCCGGAGCCGTCGGGTAGCTGACTTCGATCAGCGTTCCGCCGGTGAAATCAAGCCCGAAATTCAGGTCCCGGGTAACCAGCGTAACGATGCTGCAAGACGATCAGAATGAGCGAAACGACAAACGCAATCTTGCGCTTGCCCATGAAGTCGATGTTGGTTTTTTTGTTTAGAAATCTCATGTCAGCACCTCAGATGGCCAGCTTGCGGACGCGTTTCTGGCCGCCATAAATCAGGTTAACGACCGCCCGTGTACCCATGATCGCCGTGAACATGGAGGTCACGATACCCAGCGACAGCGTCACGGCGAAGCCCTTGATCGGCCCGGTGCCGAACAGGAACAGCACGAAGGCTGCGATCAGCGTCGTGATGTTGGCATCAGCGATGGTCGAAAAGGCCTTGTCGTAACCGGCCCGGATACTGGCCTGCGGCGTGTTGCCGTTGCGCAGTTCCTCGCGGATACGCTCGAAGATCAGCACGTTGGCATCCACCGCCATACCGACCGTCAGCACGATACCGGCGATACCCGGCATGGTCAGCGTGGCGCCCAGCATCGACAGCAGCGAGATCAGCAGCACCAGGTTGGCGAACAGGGCCAGATCGGCCACCAGGCCGAACACCCGGTAATAAGCCGCCATGAAGATCAGCACCAGGATGAAACCGATCATGACCGATTTGAAGCCCTGCTCGACGTTATCCGCACCCAGGCTCGGGCCGACGGTGCGTTCCTCGACGATTTCCATCGGGGCCGCCAGTGCACCGGCGCGCAGCAGCAAGGCCAACTGGCTGGCTTCGGTCATGGAATCAAGGCCGGTGGTCTGGAAGCGTTTGCCGAAGGGTTCGCGCACCACGGCCACGCTGATGACTTCCTCGATCTTGCGGCCGCCCGGTTTTTGCTCGATGTAGACCACCGCCATGCGGTTGCCCACGTTGTCGCGGGTGAAATCCAGCATGCGCTTGGCGCCAACGCCATCCAGCGTCACGCTGACCTGCGGCTGACCGGTCTGCTGGTCGAAGCCACTGGAGGCGCCAATCAACTGGTCACCGGAGACGATCAGGCGTTTCTTCAGCAGCACCGGCTGCCCGGTATCGTCGGTATACATACGTGACTCCGGCGGAATCCGGCCGGTCTGGGCCGCGGTGAATGCATCGTTGGCTTCATCAACGGCCCGGTATTCCAGGGTCGCCGTAGCGCCAATGATTTTCTTGGCCTGCACCGTGTCCTGCACGCCCGGCAACTGAACCACGACGCGATCAGCACCCTGCTGCTGGATCACCGGCTCGGCGACACCGATTTCGTTGACGCGGTTGCGCAGCGTGGTGATGTTCTGTTTCAGCGCGGTCTGCTGCAATTCCAGCAACTGCTGCTCCTGGACCGTCGCAGAAATGCCGAAATATTCTTCCGTATCCGTTTCATCGGATGATCAGGCCCTGCAGGCTCTGGTCTTTGCGAATCAAGGTCCAGTGCGTTGTCGCGATCTTCGACGCTGCGCAGCAGGGCCAGCAGCCCGTTGCCTTCCCGGCGGACCGACACGTAACGAATTCGTTCATCACGCAGGGCAGCACGCAGATCATCGACGTAACGGTCGAGTTGCTGGCTGCGCGCGGTGTCCATGTCCACCTGCATCAGGAAGTGGACACCACCCTGCAGATCGAGACCCAGCGTCATCGGCTTGCCGCCAACGGCGCGCAGCCAGGTGGGCGTTGCATGCGCCAGGTTCAGCGCGACGACGTACTGCTCGCCCAGCGCCGCCTTGATGACATCGGCAGCACAGCAGCTGGTCTTCGGTTGAATTGAACCGGTACAGCATGCGGTTACCCGCCTGCTCCTTGTTCTTGAAACCGATGTTCTCGACTAACAGTGCGTCTTCGATATTGGCTTCAAGATCCAGAGGAATGGCAAAACCACGGGCGGAAGTAACCTGCAATGCCGGATCTTCGCCAAACAAGTTTGGCAGGGCGTACAGCACGCCCATCAACAGAACCAGCAGAATAAGCAGGTATTTCCAGGCAGGGATATTGATTCATTATTCAGCCTCGGAAGGAGTTTTATGTTTTGTTATTAGGAGTCCGTATCAGGCGGACTTGATGGTGCCCTTGGGCATGATGCTGGCAATCGCGTGCCTTTGTAGCCTGGACCTGGACGTTGTCGGCCAGTTCAACCGTAACAAACGACTCACCGACCTTGGTGATGCGGCCCAGCAACCCGCCATTGGTCACCACTTCGTCTCCATTGGCCAGCTCGGAGACCAATTTCTTGTGTTCCTTGGCGCGCTTCATCTGCGGACGGATCAGCAGAAAGTAAAAGATGACGAAAATGATGATCAGCGGCAGGAAGGACATCAGTCCACCAGGCTGAGATGACGTCCTGCGCGTATGCGCTGGCGATGAAGAAATCCAAGAGTTCCATGAGAATCCTCGTAAAGAAATTGAATGTGCAGCCGCGCTATTATAGGTGAAAGGCCTGCGTCATCCTATGGGTTTAGGGTTTTTCTTTTACTTACCGCTCGTTTATATAGGGCCTGATTCCAGTTTTTCCAGATAAGCCCCGGCAAACGCCTCCAACTCGCCCGGCTGAAATGGCGTCGCGCAGGCCCTGCATCAGCTTCTGGTAAACGCGCAGATTATGCATCGTCATCAGGCGCGCCCCGAGGATTTCGTTACAGCGCTCGAGGTGTTTGACGTACGCCCGCGAGTAATTCAGGCAGGTCTCGCAATCACAGTCCGGATCGATCGGCGACGTATCCTGCTCGTAACGGGCATTGCGGATTTTCAGCACGCCCCGGCTGGTGAACAGGTAGCCATTGCGGGCATTTCGGGTTGGCATGACGCAGTCGAACATGTCGATGCCGCGCAGCACGCCGGCAATGATGTCCTGCGGTCGGCCAACCCCCATCAGGTAGCGCGGGCGGTCCGCCGGCAATTCCGGCACCGTGCAATCCAGGACCCGGTCGCGCTCGTCATGGGGTTCGCCGACCGAAAGCCCGCCGATGGCGTAGCCGTCGAAACCGATGTCGATCAGCCCGCTGCGCCGACTGGACCCGCAGATCCTCGTACATGCCCCCCTGGACGATACCGAACAGGGCGGACGGCATTGCCTTCGTGGGCACGTTTGGAGCGTTCCGCCCAGCGTAACGACAACTCCATCGACTCGCGGGCTTGTTGTTCGGTTGCAGGGTATGGTGTGCACTCGTCGAAAATCATGACGATATCGGAACCCAGGGATTTCTGGACCGCCATCGACTCTTCCGGGCCCATGAATACCTTCGAACCATCAATCGGAGACGCGAAGGTCACGCCCTGCTCGGTAATCTTGCGTCGTTCGGCCAGGCTCCAGACCTGGAAACCACCGGAGTCTGTCAGGATCGGCCGCTTCCACTGCATGAAGTCGATGCAGGCCGCCATGTTTTTCGATGACGCCAGTACCCGGGCGCAACATCAGGTGGAAGGTATTGCCCAGGATGATGTCTGCGCCGGTCTCGCGCACCTCCCCGGGCGTCATGGCCTTGACGGTGCCGTAGGTACCCACCGGCATAAAGGCCGGCGTGCGGATATCACCCCGTTCCATCTGCAGCAAGCCGGTTCGCGCCTTGCCGTCAGTAGTGTGGACCGTGAACTTCAAACTTCTGCTGCGACCATCACGCGCTTGTGGTGGCGCAGTTGTTCATACGCGTCTTCCGGCGGCTCCAGCACCCGCGCGCTTGAAAATCCAACCTTTTCGCAGCAGCCACATCAACGCCTCCAGGCTGGGCACCAGGCAAATCCCGGTGACACTGGCCTCCGGGCCGTGTGTATCACCGGTTTCATCGATGATACCGAAACTGCCCTTCAACGGACGAACATACTGGTAACTGCCGTAATCCACGTAGCCGGTCATACCGGGAACGATCTGGGTCTCGATGACACAGAGCTTGTGGCACAGGCTGCGGCAGATGCGCAACGCACCCACCGGATTTTCCAGGTGGTAGAGCAGGCCCAACATCAGCACCACGTCGAACTGCCCCAACTGCCCCGGATTTTGAGCGTGGATATCGCCCTGCTGGAAAGACAGGTTTTCCATGCCATAAATCTGTGCAATAAGGCTGCTGTCCTCAACGTGTGATTGCCGCGCATCAACGCCCAGCACCGGCGAGAAACCGGAACGTGCCATGTTGTAAGCAAACCAGCCCTGGTGAGAAGCCAGGTCCAGAGCCGACAGGCCGCTTCGGTCAGGCCCCAGGCTTTCCTCCAGGCAGGATTCCAGCATCTGCAAGCGGGTGTCATGGATCGCCTTGATGTCGCTGCCATGGTAGGTCGGGGTGGTACTTCCATCGGGTAACTCGATATGAGTAAAACCACTCCCTGGAATGCGCCTGTTCGATCAAAGTGGACATTAAAAACTCCGCGTTAGTTAAGCGTACAAGTATGACAACTGGCGGCTCATAGAACCAGCATCGCATCGCCATAACTGAAGAATCGATAGCGTGCTGAAACCGCGTGCCGATAGGCCGATAGCGTCTCTTCCATTCCGGCCATCGCACAGACCAGCATCAACAGCGTGGATTCGGGCAAATGGAAATTTGTGACCAACCCATCGATCGCCCTGAACTGATAACCCGGATAGATGAATATCCGGCTGTCACCACTGTAGGGCTGCAGTTCTCCACCGGCGGCAGCCGTCTCCAGGCTGCGAACGGCCGTCGTACCGACCGCGATCACACGCCCGCCCCGCTCCCGCGTATACCTGACGGCATCGCAGACCTCGCCCGAAACCTCCAGGCGCTCAGCGTGCATGCGGTGATCGGCAATATCATCGCAGCGTACCGGCTGAAAGGTTCCTGCGCCGACATGCAGAGTAACTTCTGCCCGGTTTACGCCGCGTGCATGCAATTCGGCCAGCAAGTCATCATCGAAGTGCAATCCGGCTGTGGGCGCCGCCACCGCACCGGGGTGGCGTGCGTAGACCGTCTGGTAGCGCTCGCGGTCTGCAGCAGTGTCTGCGCGTTCGATATAGGGTGGCAGCGGAACATGTCCCAGCTGCTCCAGTTTCTCACCCAGGCCGCCGCCTTCCAGGCGCAGCTTGAAAAATGAACCCTCGCGTCCGGTCACTTCGAGTTTCGAACCATCCTCGAGCTCGATCATGCTTCCAGCGCGGGGGGGCTTGCTGGAACGTATCTGCGCCAGACACTCGCTATCGTCGATCATGCGCTCCAGCATCACCTCGACCCGTCCGCCGGTTTCCTTGCGCCCGAACAGCCGCGCAGGAATCACGCGGGTGTTGTTGAACACCAGCAGGTCTCCCTCGTTCAGCAAACCGGGCAGGTCACGGAAGCTGCGGTCACAGACCTGCCCGCCCACCCTGGCTAAATGAAGCAGGCGGCTGTCGGATCGCCGCAGCAGCGGTTGCTGCGCAATCAGGTTCTGTGGCAGATCAAAATGGAAGTCGCTGCGTTTCAATACAAAATCTCTGCGGGGGTTGCGCGGCATTATAATGATCCGTCAACCGGGGTACGAGTTTCATGGAAAAACATTTAGACAACGCCAGGCAACTGGACCGTGAAGATGGACTCGCCAGCTTTCGCGATCAGTTCTTCATTCCACGCCAGGATGACGGCAGTCCGCAACACTATTTCTGCGGTCATTCACTGGGACTGCAGGCACATTCAGTCGCGCCGGTTGTGCAGCAGGAACTGCACGCGTGGCGGGAACTGGCCGTGCGGGGCCATTTTGAAGGTGACCAGCCCTGGATGGATTGCAACAAACGTCTGTCCGCCGCCCTGGCGGAACTGGTCGGCGCCAGCCCGTCAGAACTGGTGGTGATGAATACACTGAGCGTCAACCTCCATCTGCTGATGGTGAGTTTTTTCCAGCCACGCGGCAGGCGCCGCAAGATCCTGATTGAGAAACATGCGTTTCCTTCTGATCGTTATGCGGTGGAATCCCAGCTGCGTTTTCATGGCCTGGACCCGGCGGAAAACCTGGTGGAACTGGAGCCAGCAGGCGGTGGGCATCTGTTTGAAGAAAGCACGGTCGAGACTTACCTGCAAGAGCATGGCGAGAACATTGCGCTGGTGCTGTGGCCCGGCGTGCAATACATCAGTGGCCAGGCATTCGACCTGGAACGGGTCGCAACAGCCGCCCGTCAGGCAGGGGCAAAAGTTGGCTTTGATCTGGCCCATTTCATCGGTAATCTGCCCCTGTCACTGCACGCCAGCGGCTGTGACTTTGCCGCGTGGTGCCATTACAAGTACCTCAATGCCGGCCCCGGCGCGATCGCCGGCTGCTTCGTGCACGAGCGCCACCACCAGGCCCGCGCCCTGCCCCGCTTCAACGGCTGGTGGGGAAACGACCGTGCCAGCCGTTTCAGAATGGAACAGGCTTTTGCGCCTTCTGACGGTGCAGCGGCCTGGCAACTGTCCACCCCTCCCATCCTGTCGATGGCCCCGCTTGACGCCTCGCTGGCGTTGTTCCTGGAAGCCGGCATGGATCGACTGCGCAATAAGTCCCGGGCGTTGACGGCCTATCTGCAGCACGGGATTGAAAATCACCTGGATGGCGTGATCGAGGTTCTGACGCCTGCTGATCCGGAACGGCGGGGCTGCCAACTGTCATTGCGGGTGCGCAGCGGCCGCGAACGCGGCCGCCACTTGTTTTTGTACCTTAAAGAGCACGGCGTGTTAACGGACTGGCGGGAGCCCGACGTGATTCGCGTGGCTCCCGTTCCGCTGTACAACCGGTTCGCAGACTGCGCTGCGCTGCTTCAGGCCATCTCGGACTGGGCAGGTCTTACTGGCACTCCATCATGTCGGTCAGCTTGATGATCGAGTCTGTGCGATCGACCGACCCGCTCAGCGGTGCCTCGAACACGTAATCCAGCGTCCAGCTGCCCGATGTTTCGCTGTCGAAGATACGTTCCAGCATACCGACCGTTTGTGATGAAACCGTACCCTTGTCGCAGACGGCACAGTAGCCGCTGAACTGCAGTATCGGGATTTCACTATTGGTCGGTTCCGGGTTAACGAGGTCCTGCGCATAGAGCCAGCGCGGCATCCCCGCATCGTCGAACAGGTAGTGGATCTGCGACTGAGTGCTCGCGTTAACCAGCGCACTGGCGCCGCCCAGGCCATCAATGCCGCGGTACCACAAACCGGTATAACTCTTGGCCGAGCCACCGATTTGCGGACAGGTCGGCGCGCTGATCGGCTGCATACGTTCTGAACCGGACTGGCCGAACAAGGTGTAGCTGAACATGGTGTCGTCTACGCCCAGGCGCGTGATCGTAACGCGACCAACCCGTGCGAAATGCTGCTCGGCACCGTCATTGGTAAAGCGCAACAAATCCGATGACCAGATATTGCTGCCGGAAATCGGATTGCTCGAAATGTACCAGGCGGGGTGTCCGTCTTCGTCGTAGGTGTACCAGATCAGCGCCTGATAAGAGCCAGCCTCGCTGGATTCATAACCCTGGCCAAGCCCCGGGCGGGAGCCCGGCTCCCAAAGTCCAGACTGGGCCGCGAGCGGATCACCCGTCATATTGACGGTCGCCCGGACACTGACGGCGCTGGGCGAGCCATTGCTGTTGCTCAGCACCGCATACCAGCGGCCGGGGTCAACTCCAACAACGGTGATGGATGGTCCAACGCCACCCACGCCGTCGGCAGACACAAGGGTGGCTGCATCCGCGGCCGAAGCGGCAAATGGCGGCTCGCTGAATGCGTCATCAAAGTCGAGCCTTTTAAGCTCTAGCCTCAGGCTGTTGTTCTGAGCTTCATCGGCGCCATCGGTGAACACCGTCAGGCTGTCGGTACCGGGCGGCACGTCAATGAAAATCTGATCGTGCGTATCGCCCGCATCCAACGCCAGGTGATGGGTCACCCCGTTGATCAGAGGGAAGGTTTCCGCATCGGAAATACCATTGCGATTGAGGCGTACCGGAATCACCCCCAAATTATTGGGCGTATCACGATCGCTGCCGACACCGATCGCTCCAAAGAACTGATCGCCCGGCAATGCATCCAGGTTATCCCAGCTGACCCGTAAAGGAATCGTTGTGCCTTCTTCGGTGATACCCGGTCCGCTGACGGCCAGGTTGCTGTCATCGGATGGGCCGACCCCTGCGTGAATCAACGGGATGTCATCACCACCCGCTTCTGTTCCGGTCCAGTTCTGGACAAGAACCCAGTAGCTCCCTGGCGGCAGGTTGTACAGATCGCAGAGCTCGAGTTCGTCAGGAGAGGTGCTGGCGCATAGCTGCTCTGACTCATCGGCCCGCCCGTTACCATTGTCATCACGCCCGACAAACAGATCGACGTCTTCTGCAGTCGAGTCCAGCGTTTCCGCATATAGCCAGAGCGCGCCAAGCGGCATCGAATGCCAGGCTGTGTAAACGCCCGAACCGCCATCGTAGGCATTTTCGAAGCTTGGATCTTCGATCAGGTTCAGAACTTCGTAACTGGGTCTGACCAGGCCGCCGCTGGTGAAGGTCGCATCCGGCAACGCAACCAGCCCGGAGAGCGTGAGTTCCTGCCAACCGCCGTTGCGGTCATCATTCATGATCCAGGTTTCAGGCAAGTCACCGCCATCGGAGTAAACCGCAGCCGTCAGGAACAGGTCTGGCGAACCGGCGGCGCTCAGGCGCACACTGCCATAAACCCATTCACCGACGACACCCGAGTCTGATATATCCAGCGCGATTGTCAATTCACGGCTCTGGCCGTTGCTGAGAGTGAAACTGGAGGGACTTATTTCGACCTCTGTGCCCTCTGGAAACCCGACCGCGGTTGCCGTCCAGCTGCCCCCACCCATCATGTCAGTGACCTTGCGCTGGAAGCTACATTCCGACTGGCAATTTGAATCGACCAGGCCGGACAGATTCAGCTCTTTGGGCTCGCCGCCGCTCGCAGGGTTTGCGAGGTTGAACTCTGAAGTGGTGACCTCCAGGTAGAGGCCCGCATTAACCGCCTGCCCGATCTGTGGGCGGCCGGCTCCACGAATATGCGGAGTGCCAGGCTCGCTGCCGCGATCGGTCGCCACCTCTGCTGTCGCCGTCAGTTCGATCGCCGACGCAATCTGGCTCACGGTCCAGTCCGGGTGAACCGACTTGATCAGCGCAGCAGCGCCCGTCACGTGGGGCGAGGACATGGACGTACCGGACAGCGTCAGGAAACTCTGGCCTAGGTCTGATGCGGCCAGTATCGATGTCCCCGGTGCTATCACGTTCGGCTTAAGGACGTCAGCAACCGGTGGCAAGCCCGGACCGCGCGAACTGCTTTGGTTCACCTGGTCGCCAAAGCTATCCTGCTCCACCAGGGAATAGCCGCTGATCGAGCCTTCGTGATTACTTCCACTGGCCAGCCAGTCACGCAACTTGTCGCCGTCTTTATCCCCAATGTGGGTTGCCGGCAGACAGTGATCGTCGGCCACGACCGACTCACCCTGATCTTCCGTGTTGGCCAGGATGAAGCCACCGGCCCCGGCCAGCAATACGTTCTTGCCTTTCTCGATCCGGCCATAGGTGCCGCGGTCACAGACAACGATTTCGCCATTAAACGGTGTCTCGCCATCCCACGGATTAGACAGCCCCAGGTTGGCTCGCGCAACTGGCCTGTAATTCGGCTTCCCCTTCGCCACACAGCGCATTACCGTAATCCCGTGCGTGCACAATTTTCCGCACGCCAATCCCATCGGTCAGGCTGGCGCCGATCAGGTCCGGTGGTGGCGTAGTGTCCCCGCCTGACAGGTCCTGCACGAGCGCTGCCGAAAAGCACATTGTGAGTCGCGTTACCCACCGCGACGATCCACGGCGCATTGGCCGGTGAGCCGATGGTGCCCGGATTGGGACCGTCATTGCCGGCCGACGTGGCCACGAAGACGCCGGCACTGCGCGCGGTGAGGTAGGCCCGGGCGATGCTGCCGATACGCCAGGGATCGCTGGGACCGGAACCGATCGAGTAGTTGATCACGTCAACGCCGTCGGCGACGGCCTGGTCGATGGCGGAAAGTATCGCTGACCCCATGCAGCCGGCGCTGTCCGCTGCGACGGCTCGCCCTGGTAACAGACCCGGTAGGCAATAATATTGGCACGTGGCGCTACGCCGGAGATGGTGACATTGACACTGCCGTCCAGAAAGGTATTGACCGGATTGCCCGCGGCAGTTGATGCCACGTGGCTGCCATGGCCGCTATTGTCCTTGCCGTTGGTGTTTTCCTCGACCACATCCTCGGTGTCAGGGTCGTCCATGACGAAATCGTAGACGCCAATGAGCTTGTCGTTGCACTGTGCCCCGGAGACCGGATCGGTGCACAGTCCCAGCTCGCCGGGAAGTGGATTGGTGTGCGTGTAACCATCGATTGAAGGGTTGGCAAAAGACGGATGATCCCAGTTGATCCCGGAATCGATGATGCCCACGATAATGCCTTCACCCCGGGAATCAGAAAATCCGGAAGTGCCGTCCCAAATCGCGCCGGCGCCGATCCACTTGGGCCCGGCGAAGGTCTGCAATTGATGTCGCGTATCAGTTTCAAGCACTTTCACCAATGACGACTGAGCCAGCAACTCCGCCTCGGCGGCGCTCAGGTCCAAGGCCAGACCGTTATTTACCGCACGATATCTGTGTACCGATGAAAGAGTACGTCCCAACGTCAGTGACGCCTCTGCCAGAAATTCCTGCTGGCGCTCTGCCAGAAACTGCAGGTAGGCCACAGACTCCGGGGAGTGCATATTCAGTTTTTCCTCGCCCGTGCTGAAGGCTGCCGTAGCAGCCATCCGGTCCTTACCATTGCGACCGGAAACCGAAAGTTGCTGTCCCTCGTATGCCGCCAGCGGCGGGTCCAGTAACTCGATCACGTAGCGCTGCAGCCCGGCGCCTGTTTCACTGCCCGAACGGGCCGCATGAACAGGCCCCGCGAGCAGCAGCACCAACAACGCAACTAGGGTCAACCTTGATTTACCAGTCATTTTTTCAGTCCTGTTAAGTCTCAATTCAAACGTCATCCATGGCTCCTGACAGGATTTCTCATGGTTACCAATTCCTCTGCCGCTGTCGGATGGATTCCGATCGTGCAGTCAAAACGCTCCTTGGTCAGCCCGGATTTTACCGCGACAGCAAAACCCTGCACAATCTCCGGTGCATCCATACCGACAACATGTATACCGACCACTTTCTGGCTCTCGCGTTCCACGATCATTTTCATCATGGTCTTTTCGTCCCGGCCGGACAGCGTGTGCTTCATCGGCCGGAACTCGGACAGGTACACATCGATCGCTCCGATATGTGTCAGCGCGTCTTCCTCGCTGTAGCCCACCGTTCCCACCGGGGGCTGTGAAAATACGGCCGAGGGCACGTATTCATGGTTGACCGGACGGGACAGGCCGCCGAACACGGAGTCCGCAAAAGAGTGACCCTCGTAAAGGGCTACCGGGGTCAGGTTTACCCTGCTGGTGACATCGCCCACGGCGTAAATATGCTCTATATTTGTCTGCGAGAAGTCGTCCACCACGATACGGCCATCGGCCCGGACGTCCAGGCCAATTTCCCTCAAACCGAGGTCACGAACATTGGGCACGCGGCCGGTAGCATACATCACCTGGTCAACTTCCAACTCTGTGCCGTCACGCAAGGTCAATCAACAGGCCGGTTTCCTTCTTGTCGATTCGCTCAACGTCCGATTCCAGTCGCAAATCCACACCCTTGTTGACCAGTTCTTCGCCCACTACTCTGCGGACATCGTGGTCGAAACCGCGCAGAACCGCGTCGCCACGGTAGAGTTGGATAACCGCAGAACCAAGTCCGTTGAATATCCCGGCGAATTCACAGGCGATAAAACCGCCTCCGACCACCGCAACCCGTGGCGGCAATTCTTCAAGGTGAAACGCCTCGTTGGATGTAATGGCATGCTCAATGCCCGGGATGTCCGGCGCCCAGGGTACGCCGCCTGTGGCAATCAGGATTCGTTCGGCACTGATGGTCTCGTCACCCACCTGCAGGCGATGAGAGTCGATAAAGGAACCCCGGCCATTGAACAGGGTCACGCCCGCTCCGGACAGCAGTTTCAGATAGACGGCGTTAAGACGGTCGATTTCAATGTCTTTTGCACGGATCAGGTTTTGCCAGCTGAAAGTGGCCGGGCCGATGTCCCAGCCGTAACCGCGTGCGTCTTCCAGATCCTCCGCGTAATGCGAGGCATACACCAGCAGTTTCTTGGGTACACAGCCGCGAATCACGCAGGTACCGCCCACCCGGCTTTCCTCGCAGATGCCGACACGTGCACCATGCGACGCAGCAATCCGCGCAGCACGAACCCCGCCGGATCCGGCGCCGATGACGAACAGGTCAAAATCATACTGGCTCATAGATATTTCGAACTCCTTAAGGCAGGCGAACTATACCTTTTCTCAGAACGGTCTGCATGTCAGTAGCAGACCGTCTATTGACGGAAAAAATTACGAAAAGATGTATTGATCTGAATCATTTAGTACCCATAGAATCCCTTGGACTTGCTGTCATGGTTTCCGTAGCATGGCGCGACAATGATAAATCCCGGCCTGGAGCTTCATGCTTTCTGTTTCTGAAATCGTATTCGAGCGCTATTTTGAACCGGTTTTTCAACCGGTCAGTTTTGACCTGGAAAGCTCGCGAATTATTGCTGATTACCGGCGCCAATGGCTGTGGTAAAACCACGCTGATCCGTGTCCTGGCCGGCATCCTTCACCCGACTTCCGGCAAAATCGAAAACCGGGCCGGACTGATGGCCTACGTCGGCCACTACCTGGGTATCAAGGATGACCTGAGCGTGCTGGAAAACCTGCGGTTCATGCGCGACTTCCTGGGCACCTCCAGGCAGCAGCTGCACCGAAGCTCATCGACCAGGTCGGCCTGACCCGGGTTGCGGAACAACAGGCGCGCACACTTTCCGCCGGTCAGCGCAAACGCTGCGCGCTGGCCCGCTTGCTGGTCAGTGAAGCGAAACTCTGGTTGCTCGATGAACCCTATTCCAACCTGGATCAGGAAGGCGTTGAACTGGTTGATGAAATGCTCGACAACGCATCTCGGTGCCGGCGGTGCCTGCGTACTGGCCACCCACGGTGCGCATCGCCCCGAGTGGGCAGGAACCGTCGATTATCACCTGGTTTCAGGAGCGCGCAGCATGAGTGCCGAACCGGTCAGCGGCAGCCTGTCGAAGGCATTTTTTGCGCTGCTGCGACGGGACCTGCTGCTGGCATTCCGGCGCCGCACCGAGTTGCTGTTTCCGGTCATATTCCTGCTGGTAGTGGTCAGCCTGTTTCCACTGGGCATTGGCCCGGGCCCCCAGTTGCTGGCCACGAATTGCCCCGGGCGTGATCTGGATCGCCGCGCTGCTGGCCACGGTTATTTCGCTTGATGGCTTGTTTCGCTCGGATTTCGAAGACGGGACGATGGAACAATTCGTCATTAGCGGCCATCCCCTGACCCTGATCGCACTGGCCAAGATCGTCGCGCACTGGCTGGTCGCCGGTCTGCCCATCGTTCTGCTGTCCCCGCTACTGGCGTTGTGGATGAACCTGCCGCTTGAGTCTCTCGGTGTGATGATCCTGACCCTGGCGCTGGGCACGCCCATCCTGAGCCTGATTGGTTCGATTGGCGTGGGGCTGACCATCAGTCTGAAACGCGGCGGCCAATTGCTGTCACTACTGGTATTTCCGCTATATGTCCCCATTTTAATCATCGCAACCGCCGCAGTTATGGCGGCCTCCGATAGCCTGCCCTACACGCAGTTTTTGGGACTGTTGCTGGCTGGCCTGATAACATCGCTGACTCTTGCGCCGTTTGCGGCCGCTGCGGCACTTGAAAATCAGTCTGTCATGAATTCAAATACGACTAAAAAAACCAAACCCAGGAAGAACGCGCTCGTGATGTTCATTCACAAGATGGGTTCACCGCCCTGGTTCTATAAATTCACCGGCAAATTCATTCCCTGGCTCTGGCTTATTTTCGGTGTTCTCACCGTCTGGGGGCTGTACCTTGGACTGGTCAAGGCGCCGGCCGACTACCTGCAGGGTGAAAGTGTCCGCATCATGTACCTGCACGTGCCAGCCGCCTGGATGTCGATGCTGATCTACTCGATGATGGCGGTGATGGGCTTTATCGCCCTGGTCTGGCGCATCCGGATCGTCGAGATTCTGGCCATGTGCAGCGCGCCGATTGGTGCCGCGTTCACCATCGTCACGCTGACCGCCGGTTCCCTGTGGGGGCGCCCTACCTGGGGAACCTACTGGGTGTGGGATGCGCGCCTGACCAGTGAACTGGTACTGCTGTTCCTGTACCTGGGCGTGATCGGCCTGTACAACTCGATCGATGAACCCCGCAAGGCAGCCCGTGCGGCCTGTTTGCTGGCCCTGGTCGGAGCAGTCAACCTGCCGATCATCCATTACTCCGTTAAATGGTGGAACACGCTGCACCAGGGCAGCAGCATCAGCCTGACCGGCGGCAGCAGTATCGACTCCAGCATGCTGTGGCCACTGCTGATCATGGCCATTGCCACCAAGTTTTACTACGCGCCAACCTGCTGACCCGCTCGCGCGTAAAATTGCTGGAGCAGGACATTCGCAAGTCCTGGGTGCGCGAAATATCTGAAGGAGAAAAGCTGATGAGCCATGCTCCGTTTATCTGGGGCGCCTACTCCATCGGCGCTGTCGTTCTGCTCTGGTGCGCCGTTGCGCCCCTGTTGCGCAAGAAGTCCATCACCCGGGACATCAGACGACTAATTCAAATTGAGGAACGTTCCCGTGACTCCAACACGTAAAAGAAGACTCATTGCTGTTTTGCTGATCGTGGCCGGTGTCGGCATCGCCAGCACCATTGCGTTTTACTCATTGCAGGAAAACCTGCTTTATTTCCAAAGCCCCAGCGAACTGGCGAAGCAGCCAATTCCCGCCGGGCAGGCAGTTCCGCCTGGGCGGCCTGGTCAAACCCGGCAGCGTGCAGCCCGCGAAGGTCAGAGCCTGGCGACCCAATTCGTCGTCACCGACGGACCTGAGGAAGTCGTCGTGGAGTACGTCGGCACCCTGCCCGACCTGTTTCGCGAAGGCCAGGGTGTCATCGCCCGCGGTGCTCTCGACGAATCCGGCCTGTTCGCCGCATCGGAAGTACTGGCCAAGCACGATGAAAACTACATGCCGCCCGAGGTGGCCGATGCGCTGGAAGAATCCGGCCACTTAATGAAAACAAAAGACGAGAGCTAAGGACCCGTAATGATCCCTGAAATTGGACAAATCACGCTCATCGGGGCGCTAATCATCGCCCTCGTCATGGGCACCCTGCCGCTGATCGGTGCATCCACCGGTAACCAGCGCCTGATGAAGGTTGGCCAAACCGGCGCAATGGTTCAGTTTTTGCTGGTCGCAATCGCCTTCGTGATCCTGACCTGGGCCTTTGTCGTGCAGGATTTTTCGGTCGAGTACGTCGCCCGTAACAGCAATTTACTGCTGCCGATGGAATATCGTTTTTCGGCTGTCTGGAGTTCACATGAAGGCTCCCTGCTGCTGTGGGAACTGATCCTGTGCCTGTGGACGTTCGCCGTCGCACTGTTCAGCAAGAAGCTGCCGGATGATTTCCGTGCCCGCACGCTGGCCGTTCTTGGCTGGGTATCAGCTGGCTTCCTGATGTTTGTCATCTTCACCTCCAACCCGTTCGGTCGACTGATTCCCGCCGCTGCTGACGGACTGGACCTGAACCCACTGTTGCAGGATCCGGGCCTGATCATTCATCCGCCGATGCTGTACATGGGTTACGTTGGTTTCTCTGTTGCCTTCGCTTTCGCGGTCGCTGCCCTGCTGGGTCAGCAGGTCAACCGGGATTGGGTGCGCTGGTCCCGTCCCTGGACGCATGTTGCCTGGGCTTTCCTGACGCTGGGTATCGCACTGGGTAGCTGGTGGGCTTACTACGAACTGGGCTGGGGCGGCTGGTGGTTCTGGGATCCGGTAGAAAATGCCTCGTTCATGCCCTGGCTGGTCGGAACGGCACTGATCCACTCCCAGGCAGTTACCGAGAAACGTGGTACGTTCCGTAACTGGACGCTGATCCTGGCGATCACTGCTTTCTCGCTGTGCCTGCTGGGCACCTTCCTGGTTCGATCCGGTGTGCTGACTTCGGTCCACGCATTTGCGGCTGACCCGACGCGCGGCGTGTTCATCCTGACCTATCTATGCGTCGTTGTTGGTGGCTCGTTACTGCTGTTCGCCATTCGCGCTCCAGCGATGGTACAGGGCAGTAACTTTGCCGGTACGTCGCGAGAAACCCTGATACTCGATCAACAACCTGCTACTCGTGGTCATCACCGCGATGGTTCTTACCGGGACTTTGTATCCGCTGCTGCTGGATGCCCTGGATGCCGGTAAGATTTCCGTCGGACCGCCCTATTTCGGTACCCTTTTCGCCATACTTCTGGTTCCCATTGGACTGCTGATACCGCTTGGGATTTTATATACGCTGGCAGGAAGACAGCCTGAAGCGTGTACTGGGCGAGTTGCTGGTACCCGCCGTCATGGCCGTGCTTGGCGCAGTGATCACTGCCATCTGGTTGCCCACAGCCGGGGGCTGGGGTATTGCAGGTGTAGCCGCTTCGTTCTGGATCATGGCAGCCAGTATCCTTTACTTCCGTAAACGACTGAAGAAGAGGGGCAGCGGTCTGCCGGGGCGCAGCGAAATGGGCATGATCATGGCCCACTTTGGGGTTGGCCTGTTCCTGGTCGGGGCATCACTGACCAATGCCGTCAGCACGGAAAAACACCTGCGTATGGAAGCGGGTGATTCGTTCGAGCTGGCCGGTTACAACTTTGTATTTGAAGGGACTCGCGGAGTCCGTGGCCCCAACTATGTGGCTGACGAAGGTGAGTTCCTGGTTTACAAATCCGGCGAACGGGTGGCCTCTTTGTACCCACAGAAAAGGCGCTATTCCAGCGGCCAGGTCATGACCGAGGCGGCTCTTGATCCCGGTCTGACCCGAGACCTGTACGTTTCGCTGGGTGAACCACTGGATGACAAAGGCGCGGTCTGGGCGATCAGGCTCTACCACAAACCATTTATCCGGTTTATCTGGATGGGCGCACTGCTGATGATGGCGGGTGGCTTCCTGGCGGCTACCGACAAGCGCTATCGGCGGGTTATCGCAACCCGCACCGAAGAACAGCCCAGTAAGGCTTCCGGGCTGGCGGAGGCGCCAGCATGATTGGCAGACTGGTACCCATCATTGTCTTTCTGGCGTTGGGAATCTTGCTTGCCGTCGGATTAAAGATCGCCGACCACAAAACCGAGATTCCCTCGCCGCTGATCGGCAAAGAAATGCCCGAGTTCACTTTGCCCGTGCTGGGTGACGCACAGCGCGAGGTCAGCCGGGAAGACCTGATCGGGACTCCGTTCCTGCTCAATGTCTGGGCCAGCTGGTGCCCGACCTGTCGGGTCGAACACCCGGTGATAGAAGACTTGGCGCGTTCCGGGATGATCCGCGTTATCGGGCTTAATTACCGTGATGAGGAGGCTGATGCACAGGCCTGGCTTGCTCGCTTTGGCAACCCCTACGAATTTAACCTGGTCGACTATTCCGGCCGTACCGGCATTGATTTCGGGGTATACGCTGCACCCGAGTCATTCCTGGTCGATGCCGAAGGAACCATCGTTTTCAAACAAATCGGAGTAGTGACCCACGAAGTCATTCGCGAGGAGATCCTGCCCCGGCTTGAGCAGTGGAGTAAATCGCCGTGATGAAATGGACCCTGGGTTTGGCACTTTTCCTGGCGTTGCTGGCACCGGTTGCCCTTGCGCAGCAAACCCAGGTGCAGGAACCCCTGGTATTCAGCGACCCCGAAAAAGAAGCACGCTACAACGAACTGACCGTAGAACTTCGCTGCCTCGTGTGCCAGAACCAGAACCTTGCTGACTCAGACGCCCCGCTCGCCCATTCTCTGCGTAAAGAAATTTATGACATGCTCCAGGCTGGCCAAAGCGATGACCAGATAAAGAGTTTCATGGTCGACCGCTACGGCGATTTCGTGCTCTACCGACCGGCCGTGGGCGGCAATACCCTGTTGCTGTGGCTGTTTCCCGGAATCCTGTTGCTGATCGGCGCCGTTGTGGTGTTTTTCACCGTTCGCAGCCGCAACCGCAAACTCACCGCACAACGTCAAGAAGGATCTAACTAGTGTTCTGGACAATTTCTGCAGCGGTGCTCCTGTCAGCCGCACTGATCACCCTGTTCCCCCTGTTACGCGATAAGTCGCTGTGGAAACCCCTGGCTCTGGCGCTGGTTTTCATCCTGCCCGCCGGTGCAGTCTGGCTGTACCAGGAAGTCGGCACGCCGGACGCCATCAATCTGCGGCCTCCACCCCTGCGCGCAGCCAGCACGAACACAAACCCCAATGACCCCCACGCCACGGAATCGCAGGAAATGGATGCGATGATCGCGGGCATGCAAGCACGTCTTAGCGAATCACCGGAAGACCTCGAAGGCTGGCTTTTACTGGCCCGTACGCTCAAGGCCACCCAACGTTTTCCCGAAGCACTGGAAGCACTGAAAACGGCCAACCGCATCGCCCCGGACAACCCGGTAGTCCTCACGGACCTGGTTGAAGCCCAGATCTACACGACGTCCAATGGCCGGGTCAGCGAAGAGATGCTGGCAACCCTGGAACACGTCCTCGAGATAGAGCCAGGCATGCAAAAAGCTCTGTGGCTGATGGGAATCGCCTCCTCGCAAGCCGGTGCTTACGCCTCCGCGGTCGATTACTGGCAGGAATTACTTGATCAGCTCGAAGCCGGCACCCCGATATCCCAATCCGTTCAGCAGCAGATTGACGGAGCCAGGACCCGAATGGGTATGGATTCCGGGGCTCCGCCCATGGTTGCAGAGGAAGCGCCTGCAGAGGAAGAGCCGGTTGTGGAAGACGATGGGAGTTGGAAAGGCGTTTCAGTCACCGTTTCCGCTGGCGAGACAGGTGAATCCAGAATTCCGACCGGAGGCGTATTGTACGTTATGATCCGCACACCAGGGCCGGCAATGGGACCACCACTGGGTGTGCGCCGGATCATCGACCCGTTACTGCCGCTTGAGATCACCATCAGCGACCAGGACAGCATGCTGAAGGAGCGCCAGATCTCGTCTGAGACCGAACTGCAGTTGCAGGCCCGGATTTCACTGACCGGTTCGCCGGCAGCCACTTCCGGCGACTGGCAAAGCGCCCGGATGACGGTAGCGCTGGATTCTGCGGAAACCGTGGAGTTGATGATCGATCAGCGGGTAGAATAGCCTCCATTCATTTGGAGGCTAACATGCACCTAATCCGGACCGGACGTCTTTACACCCCTGCCCTTGTGGCCTGGGCCCTGTTTTTCTCACCCGCTTGCTTTGCGCAAGACCAGGAAGTCGAATACATCACCACGCAGCTCTCGCCCACGGTCACGATGGTCAAGGGGCGTGGCGGCAATATCGCCGTATCTTCCGGTGAAGATGGTGTCTTCATCATTGATGACCAGCTCAAGCCTTTGACCGACCAGCTGTTGGAAGCCATCCGTGGAATCAGTGACCGCCCGATCCGATTCGTGATCAACACGCACTACCACGGTGACCACGTCGGCGGAAACGAAACCATCGGTAAAGGCGGCGCCGTCATCATTGCGCATGACAACATCCGCGAACGGATGAGCACCGACCAGTTCAACCACTTCTGGAACGAGACCACCCCGGCATGGCCGAAAGAGTCACTCCCCGTGGTGACCTTCAACGACCAGGTCACGCTGCACCTCAACGGTGAAGCGGTTAACGTGGTTCACGTGCCCCGGGGCCACACGGACGGCGACAGCATTGTTCGCTTCCCGCAAAGCAACGTGCTGCACATGGGTGACATCTTTTTCAATGGCCTCTACCCGTACATCGACCTGGACGGTGGCGGCACCATCCAGGGCATGATCGCCGCGGTAGAGCTGGGCATCGGGATGGCCGATGACAAAACACAGGTCATCGCCGGGCACGGCCCGATCAGTGACCTGCAGGGACTGCGTGAATACCATGCCTTCCTGAGCAAGGCCCGCGACAACGTCCAGGCCCTGATCGACCAGGGCATGAGCCTGGAGCAGGCCATTGCAGCCAAACCCACCGCTGAGTGGGATGAGATTCTGGGTAAAGTCTGGATCACGCCCGCACAACTGGTGACCTTCATCTACAACAGCCTGACCGGAGTGGATCATTTCACCGTGCTGGAATCGCAGGAG
The DNA here is from genome assembly GCA_963759035.1 of uncultured Gammaproteobacteria bacterium. GTDB lineage: Bacteria > Pseudomonadota > Gammaproteobacteria > Xanthomonadales > SZUA-36 > JAHEFT01. The sequence goes on along the minus strand of CAVWXL010000007.1, from coordinate 55,434 downwards.
ACCACCACCGAGTAAAGCGGGTGGCCGCTATCGCGGTACTTGCGCTCGAACGGGCTCAGCGCCGGTAAAACCGCCGGCGTTCCCGGCTGAACGTGCACACCAAGCAAACGGTTCACCGCGCTGGCAAACTCCAGCGCATAGATTTCCCAGTTGGTTCGCAGTTCAAGCCGTCCTCCCAGCCTTAACACGTCGGGGAACACCGGATGCCCATGCCAACGCCGTTGCAATGCACCGGGCTTGGGCCAGGGATTCGGATAGAGAATGTAGTGTCGCTGCAGTCGCCAGCCGGCACGCACCGCCAGCCTCCAGAAAGTAGACAGGTCCGCACGCAACCAGATGGCGTTCTCTTGCCGGTGGGGAAATGACTCTGCACCGGTGCGGGTGAGTCTGGCCGATGATTTGTCCACGCCAATCACGGTGCACTCCGGAAACATTCGCGCCAGCAATCGGGTGCTTTCACCGGTGCCGCAACCTGAATCCAGCACCAGTGGTGCGCCTTGGTCCCGCAACATTGGTTCGAGTTTCTGGAACGCCTCGACCGAGGGCTCGTGGAAAGGCTGAGACCAGTCACGTGGCGACATGTTTGTCCAACAGCTTGTCAAGGCGCGGATGAACGCCTTCTTGCGAGCTGAATACCTGTCGGGATCTGTTTTCGACGCATCATCTGCCCTCATATGCAACAAAAAATTAGACACAGGGCATTCGATCTTCTCCCAATGTATCATTACACCCCATGACGCAGTTACAAAACTCCCACACCACCCAGCGCGGCGCAACCTGGTTCCTGCAAGTCGAGGAACCCTTCCGCTTTGCCAGCGGCGGGCTCATATCCCGTGTCGATATCGCCTATGAGACCTGGGGAACGCTCAACGCTGAGCGCTCCAATGCCATGCTGATGCTGACCGGCCTTTCACCGAACGCGCATGCCGCCAGCAGCGAGAAAAACCCCGAAAACGGCTGGTGGGAGCCCATGATCGGGCCCGGCAAGCCAATCGACACCAACCGTAACTTCGTCATCTGCATCAACTCGATGGGCAGTTGCAAGGGTTCGACCGGGCCTGGCAGCATCAATCCCGAAAACCGGCAAACAGTACCGCCTGTCCTTTCCGGACCTGTGCATCCAGGACATTGCCTCGACTGCACAACTGGTGCTGCAGAGCCTGGGGATCGAGCAACTGCGCGCCCTGATCGGACCCTCCATGGGTGGCATGAGCTGCTTCGCGCTGATGAAGCAGATTCCCAACATCACACGGCATTTCCTGGCGATTTCCACAGCCGCGAGGGCCGAGCCCTTCGCGATCTCCATTCGTTCCCTGCAGCGTGAAATGATCGTGCGCGACCCGCACTGGAAGGACGGCGCCTACACCGACGAAGACTGGCCGGAAACCGGCATGCGCCTGGCGCGCAAGCTGGGCATGATCTCCTACCGTTCCGAGCCCGAATGGCGTGAACGCTTCGGGCGGCAGCTGCAGGACCGCTACAACGAACGCCTGTTCGGCATGCACTTCGCCGTGGAATCCTACCTGGAATCCGCCGCCCGCAAATTCATCCGCAATTTTGACCCCTGCTGCTACCTCTACCTGTCCCGGGCCATGGACTGGTACGACATCAGTGAAGGCTACGACGACATGAAAGCAGCCTTCGCCGATATCGAGCTGGAATCCTCCAAGGTCATCGGCGTGGAAACCGATTTCCTGTGGCCGCCTCACCAGCAAAAAGAGATCTGCCAGCATGTTTTCGCGCAAGGGCGTGGACTGCCATCTTGAAATGCTGCCCTCGATCCAGGGCCACGATTCCTTCATGGTGGACTACGAGCGCTTCTGCCCGGCCGTTGAGGTATACCTCAGAAATCTGCGAATAAGCGCATCATCGAGTTCGAAACGCACCTGCCTAGGCGGGGCTATAATTTGCGCCTTCGCGAGAAAACCACCCCATGCCGAAGTGGCGGAACTGGTAGACGCGCCGGATTCAAAATCCGGTTCTGGAAACAGAGTGAGAGTTCGAGTCTCTCCTTCGGCACCAATATTTTTTCCCATATATTTCATATGATTAGACGCTTTTTGAATGGTAGTTCAACACACCCTCGCACCACCGTGTTCACCACGGTCGAAACAGCTGCTATATAGACCGTAATTATGGCGGTACACTTTGGGCTGCTCCGGAGTGGAACCGAAGATCCCACCGACCATAATATTCTTAAGTAATTGACCGTTGTATGGCCTCGATAAAGGAAAGATGAATATGAATGGAACGCTGGCACACAGGAAAGAGCTCTGTTTCTGGGGATGGGGTTACGCCAGCGAGGCTCTCGACAAAACCGAACTGGAACGAGTCACACACCTGGCCGCAGGTTTGGGCGCGGCCACGAAACCGGGAGCGGTCCCGGAACTCGGGGACTTCGAATTGGCTAAGCCCCGAGTGGGGGTGCCGGAAGCACTCTCTTCCATTCTATCGGCCACGCCTTATGACCGCATCACCCACGGTTATGGCAAATCCTTTGCCGACCTGGTGCGCATGCAAATGCGGGAAATGCCAAACCCTCCTGATTGGGTTGCATTTCCCCGCTGCGAAGATGACGTCGGGGCCCTGATAGATTTCGCCGAAAATTGCGGTGCTGCACTCATTCCTTTTGGTGGTGGGACCAGTGTTTGCGGGGGCGTTGAGACAGATGTGATTGGTGACTACTCCGCAGTCATCAGCGTTGACCTGCAATACCTCAACCGCGTTATTGAAATAGACAAAACCAGCCGGGCTGCCTTGATCGAAGGCGGCGCGCTCGGTCCCGAATTGGAAACAGCCCTTAAACCACATGGGTTAACTCTTCGCCATTTCCCCCAGAGTTTCCAATTCTCCACGCTCGGCGGTTGGATTGCGACCCGGGCCGGTGGTCACTTCGCCAGCAATTACACACATATAGATGATTTCGTGGAAAGCGTCCGAATGATCACACCGAAAGGTGTTTTAGAAAGTCGCCGCCTGCCGGGTTCCGGAGCTGGTCCGTCTCCGGATCGCATGATGATAGGTTCTGAAGGCACGTTGGGATTCATTACACGGGCCTGGATGCGTCTGCAGGACCGTCCCCGATTCCGTGCCTCTGCCAGCGTGACCTTTCCAGGTATGAAAGAGGCCTGCGATGCGGTGCGTGCCATCAGCCAGTCAGGCCTGTTTCCCAGCAATTGTCGCCTCCTGGATCCAATGGAAGCCCAGTTGAACGGAGTGGGCGACGGTGTCAGCTCATTGATGGTGCTAGCATTCGAATCCGCCGATCACTCACTGAAAGCCTGGATTGACCGCGCCCTGGAACTGGCCGGAGATCACGGTGGGTGTTGGGATCAGGAGGCTGTTGAACGCTCTCTGTCGGCTACCGCTCCGGCGCGAGCTAAGACAAGTGAGCACCGAAAAGGTGCTTCCGGCGCCTGGCGAAATCAATTCTTGCGCGCACCCTATTACCGCAATTACCTGACGCCAGCGGGTGTCATCGCCGACACTTTCGAAACCGCCATTACCTGGGACAAATTTGATACTTTCTATGCCAGTGTAAAAGAGCGAATGAACAAGGAGCTGCGCGAAGTTACCGGGGCCGATTGTCGCTTGAGTTGCCGCTTCACCCACATATATCCCGATGGTCCGGCACCTTATTTCACTTTTTACGCATTAGGCAGTAAAAATGGGGACATGGCATCGATGCTTGCCAGGTGGCGTGAGATCAAGCTGGCGGCTAACGAGATTGTCACCAGCCTTGGTGGCACAATCACCCACCATCATGCAGTGGGCCGTGACCACCGCCCTTCTGGCTATGATGAACAGGTTCCCTTACTGTTTCGCCAAGCCTATGCCGGCGCCCGGAGCATACTGGACCCGAATGGCATAATGAATCCCGGCGTGCTGATCGACACCGCTGCCCGCGGCGCCACTGCCAGTGGGATTATGTCAAAGATGGATTCCTTAGAGCGAAAGTAGGAACTGTGGTTTCAATCGGTCGATGCAACACCTGGTCTCTTAGAATAGAGAGGAGGATGTTGCCGATGAGGAAGTACTGATTTCAGTGACACAAGAAGCTGTCACCTTGATGTTCGCACCCATCAGGTGGCCCACGTTGCTGCCAAAGATCAGCAACCCCAAAAGATGTCATCGTATCAATAAACCGCGGATCTTTTCTCAACTCATCGAAGGTGGGGAACCATAATGATTCGAAGGGCTCGATGCCGCCGTATTCATTCAAGGCATCGAGTGCCTCATCAATCTCTCCCAGGCCAGCGTAAATCTTAATAGCGGTAACCGGTTCCAACATTCCATGTTGATCTGCTTCACCCATTAACCGTAAGACGATTTCGGTTGATTCATTACCCTCCATGGCATTGACCAAATGGGGAAGCCATCGCTTGCGCCAGCCAACTGTTGTCCAACCATCCTCCTCTAACACTTGCCCCGCCTGTCGCATTTGCCCCTGTGCGGCCAGCAGGTGGGCCACCAAGGTGGTGTCTCGTGAACCGCGAAGCTGCTCCACTGAGCCTGATGTGTTCCATGGCGGGACCAAGATCCCCCCTGGCTAATAGTCCAATCGCGACGAGTCGGCTGGAGACTGGCGAAAAAGGATCGAGCCTGAAAACACGCTCGGCAACTTCCAGTGCCTGGGTTGCATATCCAACCGTATATAGAAACTGTGCATAAGCGGCCAGGACTTCAGCATCGCCAGGATGCTTATCCAGCGCCCGACGATAGAGTCCACCCGCTTCGAACCAAAGATTATCATTGACGGCCAGTTTGGCCATTACTGTCAGCGCCCGTTTGTTATCAGGATCGAGTTGGAGCGCTCGAGCGGCCGACTGGCGTGAACGTTCAAGCCAATGTCTAGCGCCCTCGGGGTTTTCAAAATTAACGACTGGACTTGTCCCGTTCCCGTACGCTACATCGGCCAGTCCCGACCAGGCGTTCGCGTAATCAGGTGCCTCTTGAACAACTGACTCATACTTTGGAATAAGCTCTTCAGTCCATCTGGGGTGGCTGATACGGAGCATGTTTTCGGCTTGCAGATAATTGACAAAAACATGATCTGGTAAGCTTTTTACTTTTTCCCGCGCGGCTTCTACCGTACCAAAGAGGGAGGCGATAGTGTTCGCAACCCGGTTAAACATTGGAAATAACCCAGCCCCGGTCTCGGTAAACGTTTCCGCCCAGTGGTGCAATCCATCGCGATCCACAAGCTGAACATGAATTCGGTATTGCTCCCCCTCACGATAAACACTTCCTTCGATGAGCAGATCCGCGTTCAGCTTTTCGGCGAATGCGGGGATATCAAGCCCGGACCCACGGAAGGTGAATGCCGATGTCCGAGCGACGACATTGAGTGACTGAAGGCGTACCAGTTGGGACGTAATCTCATCCACCAAACCGTCGGCAACTAATTCCAACTCACCCTGCGGTTGTTCAAAGGGCAGTACAACAATGGTCTGTCTCGCGAGTTCCTGAGGTCGGGTGGTATATAAATACACCAGGAAGATCGCGATAACCGCCATTGCGAAAATCACCGGCCAATGCCATACCCGGTATGAAGTCTTTCGGGTAATTGGCTCCAGCAAGAGCCGATAACCACTTCGTGGGATGGTTTCAAGTACTGAAGGTGAATGGAAATCGTCGTTAAACGCTTTGCGCAATTCCGAAATTGCCTGGCTTAGCACATCATCTGAAACGATCGACCTGCCCCAGACAGCGTTCAGGATTTCTTCGCGGGTACAGACCTTCAGTGGGTGATCCAGTAGGTATTCCAGCACTTCCATCGACTTGGGCTTTAGCTGAATCCAACCTTTGAGTCCCTTAATCCGGGATGCGGCCAGATCAATTTCGCAGCCGTGAATCGCTAGATACGTCTTGTTTGCAAAACCCCACATGTTTTTCCGGAAGTCCCCGTTTGGTGATTACCCGAACGATTTCGTGGCCGGTTCAGCAGGCGTTCGTGAAGCGTTCAGGACATCAGCATCAGGGTCAGTATACAACTCAGCAGTCTAAACCCACACAGGAGAGCGGACATGACCGGGCAAGTTTTTAAACCAATCCTATTATCTTTAATTTTCTATGCGCTCGGTTAATAGACATACGCAATAGATATACGCGATAAGGAGACCCGGTTTAGGAACAGGAAAGGATGGACTGAAGCCATCACGTGGGCCTTTTTGAGACGGCCTGGAATCACCCGACATAGGAGGAGATCCACCATGAAACGCATTGCCTTGATCACACTTGCCGTTGCCACACTTTCTGTGGTGTCGCCTCATCATGCTCTGGCCGTTCCGCCCAACACGTTGGCGCTCGGAGAGATGCAAACGATCCTCGAACTACCTGTGGGGGATAATCCCGAGGGAATCGCGATCGACGGGCCGAACATCTACGTCGGAAACCGCCGTTTTGTCGAACGGGGTGAGGTTTTTGTTTACGAGTCGGAGATCCTTAAGATTCGCGCCAATGGGCGGGTGGATCTCTTTGCCACACTTCCTGATTCGCTTGCCACCAGCAACGGAGTGCTTGGGTTGACGACCGACAGGCAAGGCAACGTTTACGCGGCGCTCGATACGGGCGACGAGGCAACCAGAGGTGTATGGAAATTCAGCAAGACGCAATCCACGAGCGAGCGACTGGCCGGATCGGAGAACATGGCGTTTCCTAATGCGCTGACGTTCGATGACGCCGGAAATCTCTATGCGACCGACAGCTTACGGGGCGAGGTCTGGAGATTCACTTCAGACGGACCGGCACCACAGTTGCCTTGGGCACAAGACGAACTGCTGGAGCCAGTTCCATTAGACCCCTTCGGGTTACCCGGTGCCAACGGAATCGCCTTCTTCTCGGACGTGCTCTATGTCGCTAACACAGGAAAAGGACTCGTTGCCCAAATTCCGATCAACCCCGACGGAAGCGCCGACGACGCTGAGCTGCTTGCCTTTAACGACTGTCTGCTAACCGCCGATGGAATCGCGATCGACAAGAACGGCGACATTCACGTCGTGATCGCAGGTTATATCCTTCTGGAACTGCTATTTGGAGACGTGTGCGCTCCCCTCGTTCGCATCGACGCGACTTCTGGTGAAATAACGCAAACCATATTCGACGATCCGGAGGACCCGCAGTTTGACGTCCCCCTGAGCTTGGCCTTCGGGACAATTGGACCAGAACGAGAAAGCGTCTTCATCACGAACGGCGATCTGCCGATAATCCCATTTGGCCAGGGGCCAGGAATACTCCAGGTCGGAGTCGGCGTGGATGGATTCATCCTGCGGGGTAACCCCAAGGCGAATCGTGGGGCTAAATCGAAATGAAAAACTCTGTTCGGCGCCGGAATTATTTGCTGGGGTAAATCTCAACCAGAGCACTTTCCGGCGGTCGTTACTCTCGGAGCGCGTACGGCACTGCCGTACGCGCTTTTCTTGAATTCGTCGTCGGCGTAATCCGACGAAACCGTGTTTACTCCGCGCGAAGTGCTTCGATGGGGTCCAACTTGGCGGTTTTATCTTATTGTTTTTATTATACTTATTTTCCTAAATGAGTCTCTCCTTCGGCACCAAAAATGAGCGAAATGAGCCATCCTGGCTTATTTCGTTAGTTGGAAAGCCAACGCCATTCGGTCAATTTCAATAGCTGGTAGACCCTGTCTTTCAGCCTTGGGCCGCCAGGTCGAGACCGACGCCAGCACTTCATCCATGATCGCTTTTGCCTGGGGTGCTCTGAGTTGGAAATAGGGGGCAACTGACATCACGAGATCGATGTCCAGTGAATTGTCTGCTTCATCGATGTTCAAGGTCAGGCCGGCCGGGCCCGCAGGGTTCGGGTTGATGTCATAGGCAGGCGAAAGCACCCAGCCAGCCGGCGTCAATAGAAAGCCGTGATTGCGAAGGTGATCATCGGTGTTGGAGACGGCCACGCTGAAGAGTATGCGACGCCACAGTTGCGGAAGGTCCTCAGGCACATTGCCGCCGGTGCGAGTCAGAAACTCGGCGATTTCCAGGTAACTTGCACCATCAGCGCGGCCATCATAATAGCCTAACTGTGTCATAGCGGATGAAAAGTGAATTCTGGAATCGGGCGATCGATCGAATCGTTTGGTTAGAAATGTGTGGTGCGTTGAGACAAGTGCCTCAAGTTTGGCGGGCGCCATCACGATGCCTGCTTCAAGCGCCAGTTGATAAGTAAGGAATTCCCAGCCTGCCATGTCATAGTCATCTTCTCGGCCTGGAAACTTGGCCAGCCAGAGTTCATCGTCCCCTACTACGACTGACGCTTTGGGTCTGGCACCACCCAGGGACGAGCCAGGAGAAATCAGCATTCCCAACCAACGCCCGATGTCTGGATCATCATCGCTGTCTGGTTCCTGAATCCTCCACGCGGCTTGCTCCAGCTCCCGCAGTGACGTTAAGGGCGGTGCAGCCAATTCATCCAGGTCGTTTAAAAATGGCCCGGTCTCAACCTCTTTGAATCGCAGGGCACCCATGCGATAGGTGTCGTGCACGCCCAACAGGTAATCCAACTCTGTCAGGCGACGCCGTGACCTATCCTCCTGGCGAGCAAAGATCGCCTCTCGCCTTTGCATCAATGTGCGGCCCCATCGATCAGGGCAGGAATCGAGAAAAGTTCGAAAATTGTCGTCGCCAGATGAATGCTGCTCCCCCTGAAAGAGCGACAATTCAGGGTCTATCGCGCGTACGTGTTCTGATAGCAACCAGGCATCGTCGTAACGAAAGCTGAAATGTTCGTGATTCCGGACCATGGACTGCCGAAGCACACCGACCAGAACCGGTTGCTCAATCTCCTGCCAATCGGCATATACCAGCACCTCGCGCGTCATTTGTGACCACCCAGCGCCTGGATGTCTTGTAGTTTTCTTCCGAGATCATCTTTCAGTCCGACCTTGGTTAAATCATCCAGCAGTGACAGGGCCGCCAATACCCGTACATAGTGACCCAGGGACACCCCTGGATCTCCCTTCTCGATTCGAGCGACTGTCCTATAGTTCAGGCCAGTGCGTTCACATATAGCTTTTTGGGTCAACTTGCGTCGCTTGCGCGCCAGGAGCAGGTTTTGACCAAGTGCTTCGACCGCTTGTTGCTGGTCGGGAAACAACACGGCCCTTTGTTTTCCGGTTTGGTGAGAAGTCTTCACGGTACACCATCAGTTTTTGGTACGAGTGTCCAGTTTAAGGTGATACCATTGGAAGATCAACTAATAATTGTATATAAATACATTTTTATGAGTTTTTATTATATTTTTATACATTTTTAGTGAGCATGTCTTGACGCCAAACTTGATAAAACCGATAGAGAGTTGTTCTTGTGATTAATTTTGCAAAGATCTTGCAAAGTCGAAATTCGTGATTTTATCTATTTGTTGTAATTGCTATTTTAAATAGGCCCTTATTTCAAAATCCGGTTCTGGAAACAGAGTGAGAGTTCGAGTCTCTCCTTCGGCACCAATAATATCAATCTGTTAGAAGCTATTTGGGCTCTCATCCCCTGTTCCACCATGTAATCGATAAGGGTTTTAGGATCGATACAGGCATGCAACCCATTCGACGCTTTAACGAAAGGCCAAGAGAAACGTTAGACTTCGAAACACCAGCTGAACGATTTAACCAATATGTTGCATCGACCGATTGAAACCACAGCCAATTGCGTACTTTGGGAAATACAGAGAAAGTGACAATGGCCATTGTGATAGGGGCATCAGATCATTTAATGCGCTGTCTGGCCGTGCCGCATTGCCATTTTCGTGAAAACACTGTAAGATATTGAAATATTTGTTTATTCTTACCCTATTTATTACCCTATTTAACATATCCAAGCATTGAGGAGATAGATCATCACGATTTTAGAAGGCGACTCCATTCACCACCCCCAGCATGGCATCGGCACGGTGCAGTCCATCCGCAAGAGAAGTTTTTCAGGCCCGAAAGGGTGCAGGTTCGCAAAGCTGTTTTTCCCCCGCGATGACATAATCATGATGGTTCGCGAGAGCGACCTGGCTGACACAATTCGAAAGCCGATTGAGGGGCCGGAGGCCCGCGGAGTGCTGGAGCATATTGGTAACTGGAGTGAATCGGTAAGTGGTTCATGGAAGGTACGAGCCAACGCCCAACAACGAAAGTTGGACGATGGTAATCCATTTGCTCTCGCTGAAGTCTACAAGACACTGAGCCTGCTTCAGGAGACGGACTCCCTGAGTGCTGCTGATCGTCAGCAACTGAGTCATTCCCAACAATGCCTTTCGGAAGAGTTGGCAATAGCCCTGCAGCAACCGGTAGGCAAGGTTTGCCGGTACATGGAGAAGGCTGCCCGCGAGTGAGTGTCGCCGGAGTAGCAGGTTCCTGCCCGGGGGGTTCGCCTCATTCACATGCCAACAACGCATCCTGAAACCAGTCCAGGTTCATCTTATGGACGGTTAACAGTTTGCCGGTCTTTTCTATCGAAACTAGCCCTTGGACTGCTTCCTGGATTTCTTCGCCGCCTTCTTTTCCTTTGGCGTCATGGCCGGTTTCTTCTTGGCTTCTTTATTGCTTTTTTGTTCTCTACTCATGGTATTCACTCCTGATAATGAGAGGGAAATCTTTGGGTCTGGCTTGACAGCCCCACCCGGCGGAACCCGTTCAAGCAAATCCTGAATAACACTGACATAGTACAGATGAATCAGAATGGGTTCTGGCTTTCGGTGGATCAGAAACATGTAGTCCCCCGGAGCTGTGGCCAGAATCCGGCTTTTGACCTGCGATTTCAACGGGTCAATCCAAAGCAGAGACCGAAGGAGCTTTCAGTTATAAACCTATTTTTTGACCATGGTCATATGCAGTCTGCTGCACTCATGGTAAAGCTGAGCCAGTGACGAATTTCATCTTTCCCCAAGGAGTCGGATCATGGCAGAAAAGCCGTTAACTGAAGCAGAAAAAAAACAGGAGTCTTTCACCCAGGAAGCAGCACGCAATCTTGCTACAACCACCAAGTCGATTCCACAAATGGTGGGGATCACCCCACGCTATCTGTCACGACTTCTGCCCTGGATTGAAGTTAACTCCGGCACTTACCGCGTCAACCGCCAGAAGGTTGTGCTGGCGCAGGATGAAAAGATCAGGTTCGATTTCGAAGGCGGGGCCCGCCATATTCAGGCTCATCACTTGATGGCGCTGTCACTGTTTCAAAACGTAGATAAAGACATTCTTGAAAGGCTGGCCGGTAAGTTCAAAGGTGAAACGTTTGCTCCCGGTGAGGTCATTATCAAAGAAGGCGAACCGGGCGATAAGTTTTACATAGTCCTATCCGGCAAAACTGAGGCCAAAAAAGCAGGAAAACACGGCCGCGATGTCCGATTGGGAATAATGAACCAGGGCAGTTTCTTTGGCGAAATTGCGCTACTGATGGATTCGCCGCGTGTGGCATCGGTTGAAGCGGTCACCGAAACTTCCGTGCTGGGCCTGGACAGGAAAGACTTCGACCGGCTTTTAAAGGATGTGCCCGGACTGAAAGATCGCCTGATCAGCGAGATGGAAGAACGCGACCGCATCCGCGAGACACTTGCCAATGAGTTTGGTGAGCAGAAACTTGAAGTATTTACCGGCGAAGCCAGTAAGGACGAACTGACCGGCACCCATGTTGATTACGCCGAACGCCCCAGGGAATACTCCCTGACCACGCTGCAGAGCATTGTTCGTATCCATACCAGGATGGCTGACATTCTCAACGAACCCATCAACCAGCTTCGGGAACAGCTCCGAATGACTATTGAGGGGATGAAGGAACGGCAGGAATGGGAGTTGATCAACAACGACGATTTCGGCTTGCTGAACCAGGTTACACCTTCCATGCGTCTGGCAACCCGCCAGGGGCCGCCAACTCCAGACGACATGGATGACCTGCTGTCAAAAGTGTGGAAATCGCCGGCTATGTTTCTGGCCCACCCCCAGGCAATAGCTGCTTTTGGTCGTGAATGCACCCGCCGAGGTGTTCCACCCGCCACCATCGAGATTTTTGGCTCGCCATTGTTGACGTGGCGAGGTGTTCCCATCGTGCCCTGCGATAAACTCCTGATCGATCAGGGTACAACCAATATCCTGCTGATGAGGCTGGGCGAAGAGCGACAGGGCGTAGTCGGTTTGCACCAGACCGGGATTCCCGGGGAGCAACAACCCAGCCTGTCTGTTCGTCACATGGGAATAGACTCACGCGCCATATCCAGCTACCTCATTAACCTCTACTTCTCCTGTGCAGTACTGGTTGATGACGCCCTGGGAATGTTGGAAGAAGTGGAAGTGACAAACTACCATGACTATCAATAAAAACCTTCCGAACATGCCCAAGCGCGGGCATCCGGACCAGTACGGTATTGATCTGCCACAAAGCAACTACCTCGATCCACAGAATATCTCGAGGATGGCGAATGAGATCTATCAGGAAGTTCCGGTTCCCGCGGGTACGCCGGAAGTGAGCGAGGCCGGGAACCTGTTGAACCCCATGGCATTTTCAGGAATGTCCGTGATCCCGCCTGCGCCCGGACCGATGCAACTTGTCAATTTACCCGGGCAAATTCATACCTACCGGGACGGCACGACTTTCGAGGCTGCTGATCCTGCATCACATCTCTACCTTGGTGAAACGGATATCCCGGATATTTCGAATCTTGCGTTCGGAGTTCTTGGTTCACTGAGCAATGAAAACAGCATGAACCATCTCTATTTCCTCGGTGATGATCCCCGCACAGCAACTTTGCTTCCTGATTCGACTGAGTGGGATATTCTCAAGGGTTTGGATGAGGCTCCGGTTTCTTCAGACACGGTCAGCCAGGCGCATACTCCGACCCGTCATCAGCCAGCAGATGCCGGCCACGAAGTCTCAAAACCCGGGGCTTTTTGATGTTTATCGTGCAAGGAACGACTTTCCTGCGCTGCAACAGAACGTCAATGGCAAACCGCTGGTTTGGCTGGACAATGCCGCCACGACCCAGAAGCCTCAGCACGTGATCGACGCGCTTTCCCATTACTACGAGCATGACAACTCCAATGTCCACAGAGGTGCACATACCCTCGCGGGTCGCGCAACAGATGGTTATGAGGGCGCCCGGCAAAAGGTCGCACGCTTTATCGGTGCAGAAAGCGCTGACGAGATCGTCTTCGTGCGTGGCGCCACCGAAGCCATCAACCTTGTGGCTTTCGCATGGGGTCCGGACAAACTGGAAGAAGGAGATGAGATTCTGGTTTCGGAACTCGAACACCACTCCAATATCGTGCCCTGGCAGTTCCTGCGTGACAGCATTGGCATCAAACTCAATGTCATTCCGATGAATGATGATGGCGAGCTAAGACTGGACGAATTTTCTCGCCTGCTCACCCCCAGGACCAAACTGGTGGCGGTAACCCAGGTTTCCAACGCACTTGGCACACACGTGGGTGTCGAGCAAATCGCAGCCATGGCTCATTCCGTTGGTGCCAGGGTGCTGGTTGACGGTGCCCAGTCTGTTCCGCATTTCAAGGTTAATGTCGAGGCCATGGATACCGATTTCTTTGTCCTGTCAGGCCATAAGATGTTCGGGCCAACCGGGATCGGTGCGCTATACGCCAAGAAGGAAATCCTGGAGGAAATGCCGCCCTGGCAGGGTGGCGGCAGCATGATTGACCAGGTCACGTTTGAGAACACCACTTTTAACCCGCCACCGGCCAAATTCGAAGCCGGCACTCCAAATATCGCCGACGCTATCGGACTTGGCGCTGCTATCGACTACCTGGATAGTCTGCCTTTCGACGCGGCCATACTGCACGAACAGTCACTGATGCAATATGCGCTGTACAGTCTGCCGACAGTATCCGGTCTGCGCTTGATAGGAAATCCGATGCATCGAGCGGGCTCGATTTCATTGATCTTGGAAGATATTGAGACGCAAGATCTTGGCCGATTTCTGGACAGCGAAGGTATCGCAGTAAGAGCAAGCCACCATTGCGCCCAGCCAGCCCTGGCGCATTACGGATTGACTGAAACAATCAGGCCATCGCTGGCTTTTTACAATACGCATGAAGAAATCGATATTCTTGTCCAGGCGCTGCATAAGGCAAGGCGGGAGCTTTCCTAGAATTTTTCGGAATACTGAAGTGCCTACTGTGGTACCGAAGCGTGCCTAATGGCCTTCCATGGCAGAAAGTCCGGACAAAGCTTCGTTGACCAGACGGAGCCTTTCAGCCAGCATATTCATCACATGCAAGGCAAATTGCGGAGTATATTTGATAAGCGACTCAAAGCTGTGTACGTCTATCGGCACCAGATGGCAATCTGCCATCGCGGTTGCTGTTGCACTTCGAACTTGTGAATTCAACAGTGCCATCTCCCCAACGATAGCGCCGGGGCCCGCAGTCCCGATGGTTTGCCCATGCAACGAAAGCCCGATTTCTCCCTCCAGGATGACATACATGAATTCGCCCTCAGTGCCTTCCTCAAATATTACCGATCCGGCAGAAAATTCGACCAGGTCATCCGAGTCCTTAAATACTTCAAGCATGTCCATTTGCTAATCCCCTGTCTTGATTGAAAATAACTTAGACCCAAAACCGTAATAACATCATACCTGCCATCGCCAATACGGTACACCACTGAGCTTAGGAGGGTATACAATGGCTTCTTCGCAAGCACTTAAAAGAGAGTAATCCTATGTCGTGGCAAGGTAATAACCATGGCGGGGGTGGCCCCAGGCGCCCCGGTTCGGAACTGGAAGAAATGATTCTGCAGGGACAGGAGCGGATTAAGCGAATGGTGCCGGGTGGCGGTTCACGCGGCCGCATAGGCATAGTCATCATCATCCTGGTTGGATTGGCAGCCTGGACGGCCTACTACACGGTACCCAGTGACTCGGTAGCCGTTATTCAAAGATTCGGCAAAGTATCTCAAGGAAGTGCCGCCGGGCCTGCACTTCAAGCTGCCGTTCGGTGTCGATGTCGCCTCAATCGTTCCGGTTAAACGCCAGCTGAAACAGGAGTTCGGGTTTGCAACACCCGGCGCCCGGACCATACCAAAGCCCCAGGAACGATAGCCGAGCAGGAAACAGTGATGGTCACCGGTGATCTGAACTCCGCACTGGTGGAATGGGTGGTCCAATACCGCATTTCGGATCCCCGCAAATTTCCTGTTCGAAGTACGCCATCCCAGGAGTACGCTGCGTCATGTCTCTGAATCTGTCATGCGTGAAGTCGTCGGTGACCGGACCGTGGATGAAGTCATTACCATCGGACGCCAGGAAATCGAAACCGAAGCTCTGGCCAAAATGCAGCTACTGGCTACCAAGTACGAAATGGGTATCAGTATCGACCAGGTACAGTTAAAGAACATCAATCCACCCGGCCCGGTGCAGGAGTCTTTTAACGAAGTGAACCAGGCTCAGCAAGAGAAGGAAAAGCTGATCAACGAAGCGCGGCGCGACTACAACAAGGTCATCCCGCTTGCCGAAGGCGAGAAAGACCAGAGGATCCGGGAAGCCGACGGTTACCGGCTCAAGAGAATCAACGAGGCAGAAGGTGATGCCAGCCGCTTCATTGCCCTGTTAACAGAGTACCAAAAAGCGCCCGAAGTAACCCGTCGCCGCATATATATAGAGACCATGCAGGAGGTTTTACCAAAACTTCAGTCCAAGATCATCGTGGACGAGCAGACACAGGGAATTCTGCCCTTGCTGAACCTCGAAACGCTGAAACGGAGAAAAGCCATGACTAAAGCTATGAACATTGGCGGCCTGGTGATTCTGGGTATCGCAGCTTTTGTCCTGATGAGTGCGCTCTACACCGTGAGTGAAACGCAGCAGATGATCATCACACAGTTTGGCAAACCGGTCGGCGAGCCCGTTACGACCGCCGGACTGAAGATGAAAATCCCGTTCATCCAGGAGGTGAACCCGATCGATAAACGGGTTCTTGAATGGGACGGCAGCCCATCTGACATGCCTACCAAGGATAAGCTTTACATATCGGTTGATCTGTTTGCGCGCTGGCGGATAGTAGACCCACTGCAATATTTTCTGCGTTTGCGCGACGAGCGCAGTGCCCAATCGCGGCTCGACGATATTCTGGGCAGTGAGACCCGCAATGCCGTGGCCAAGCATGAGTTGATAGAGATCATCCGCACCACCAAGCGATCGTGTGCCCCTGCGTGATTCACTGCTGACCGGCGCGCAGCAAGAGGCCAAGATGGGTTCACTCGTGCCCATCAATAAGGGTCGTAAACTGGTTGAAAAGGAAATCTTTGATGCCGCGGCGGAAAAGGTCCAGGTGTTTGGAATCGAATTGCTCGACATCAGGTTCAAGCGCATTAACTACAATCAAAGTGTGCGGCCGAAAATCTATGACCGGATGATCAGCGAACGCCGGCAAATTGCCGAACGCTTCCTCTCGGAAGGCAATGGTGAAGCGGCCAGAATTCGCGGTAACCGCGTACGTGACCTGAATAAAATCCAGTCTGAAGCTTACCGCGAGGTGGAGGAGATCCGCGGCGTGGCAGACGCCAAAGCGACGGAGATTTACGCGAGGGCGTATAACCAGAGTCCTGAAGCCGTGGAATTTTATGAATTTACACGCACCATGCAGGCCTACCAGGACATTATTGAGTCGAACTCAACGCTTATCCTGTCCACCGATAGCGACCTCTTCAAATTTCTGAAGGGCATGAACCCCGATGGTGAAGTTGATTAATGACAGACAAGCTGACGGTAGAGGCAAACACCACCCTACTCCCGTGCCTTATCGCCCAGCTGCAGGGCTGGTCGCGGAGCACGATCAAACAACGCCTTAAAAGCGGTTGTGTCAGCGTTAACGGCAAGCGGGTTACCCGGCATGACCACGACCTGCTGGCCGGCGATCAGGTGGTTGTCGAAGCCTCAGCCCGGGGCCCTTCCGGCGCGCGACCGCAGCTCGATATCCTGTATGAGGACCGGGACCTGGTTGCCATCAATAAACCGGCTGGCTTGCTGTCGGTTGCTTCCCAAAAAGACAAAGAGCTCCACGCGCTGGGCATACTGCGTGACCACCTGTCGCGTCGCAGAAAGTCGATAAAACTGTGGCCGGTGCACCGAATTGACCGCGATACTTCCGGGGTGCTGCTCTTCGCTACTTCCCGGGAAATGCGCGAAGCGGTGATGAAGGACTGGAAAGCCGCCGAAAAGACCTACCTCGCGATCGTGGAGGGTTGCCCAAAGCCTGCCGAGGGCACGATCGATCAACCACTGCGACCCGACCCGGTAATCTACCAGATGCACGTAGGGCCGCACCCGGAGGCCAGGCGCGCGGTGACCCATTTCGCCACCGAACGTAGCATTGGTCGGCGAACTCTTTTACGTGTAGAACTGGAAACCGGTCGCCAACATCAAATACGAGCCCACCTGGCGTGGCTGGAACACCCGGTCGTAGGCGACCAGCGATACGGCACGGCTGGCGCGAGAATGGGCCTGCATGCCTCGCGGCTGAGCATCACCCACCCGGAAACAAACAGGTGGCTATTATTTGAAACTCCCCCACCCCCGGACTTTCTGGCGCTATTGCGCTAGCTTGCCGTAGCAGTCTCGCACGCAACCTGCAATTTTCACAGCCTGGACTATAGTCAAGTAAAGCGGTGAGGCACTTTTATGGGTCTCTGCGTGGCTGGTCTTCAAATTTTCGGGAGATATGTATGAAACTTTTCAATCTGGTAGTGGTGTTTTTATGTGTCGCGTTCTTCAGCGCAAGTGTCTCGGCAGCAGCATTCATAAAATTTGATGGTGTTGATGGCGAATCGTTGGACAGCGAACACAAAGATTGGATAGATGTGTTGAGCATAGATTGGGGAATGCATAAGCCAACGACGACAGGCCAGAGCCGCAGACGGGGCAGTGTAATTGTGGAAGATATTCGATTACGCACGCAATTCAGCCTGGCTTCACCTCAGCTGATGCAAACTTTGGCAAATGGCCGGATTCTGCGAACTGCTGAAATAGAATTTGTGACCACGGGTCGAGACGAAAATCCTCTGACCTATATCAAATATACGCTGACGAACGTGCAGATCACTGGCTATAAAACGTCTGCAGAAGGGGATGATGTGCCAATCGACGAGATTTCTTTCAATTTTGAAGAAATTGAAGTGGACTACGTCTCGCCGGGCACAGAACGGGAGAGCATGTTCAGATATTCGACGCGTCAAGGCCGCTAGAAACTAAAAAATCTACCGGCAGACTGGCATTTACGCGCTGGCGTTTCTCAGCCCATTCAGCTCAATCAGCAGTTGAGTGTGTGGCTTGTCCAGGTCTTCAACCTCGAGCATTTCGCAATCGAGGTTGATCATCTGGGCAATGTCGATGGGGTAATCGCGGCAGACTTCAGGCCGGACGTTGTGAATCCGGCAGGTGTATTTTTGTCGCCCCGGTAGTTTGCGCAGCCACGGACAGCGCCGCATTTTTTTGCCCGTGACAGGGCTGGTCCAGAGGCTATGGAGTTTGCCATCCACATAGTCCAGCACTTCTGGTCTGCGCATCAGCCAGAACAGCATGTCGGCTTCGGTTGCAGTCCCGAGCCAATCGTCGCCGTTGTATTTCAGGCAACACTTCCCACATTGATTACAGGCACGCAAGGCTATCGCCTGGTGAGCAAAACGTGTGAGTCAGTAATCCGGTTCAACTCTCACCTTCAGGATCGCACGCGCGCTGGCCTTGGCAACCGTAAAACGAAAACCGCCTTCCTTGATGAACTCTTCGACCTTGGGAATATGACGTAAGCGACCTAATAATAGTCCACCCACGGTGTGGAATTCCGTTGTTGGGATGCGGGAGCCCAGCGTTTCGTTAATTTCCGTAATCGACAGGCGGGCGTCCACCAGGAAACAGCCGTCACCCAGTGGTTCAAGCGTGCGCTGATGGCGCGATTGATATTCCTCGAAGTGATAACCGACATCGATTTCCCCAACCACCTCTTCAACAATGTCCTCCATGGTGATAATGCCGACGGCCGAGCCAAATTCGTCGACCACCACAGCCATGTGGTCTTCGCGCCGATGCAGTTGCGGCAACAGCTGATCTATGGTTTCCAAAGGGGTCACATAAAGCGGCTGCTTGACCAGGTCGGACACAAGTTGCTCGTCCTTTCCCGTCTCCATCAGGTCCCAGGTGGATAGTGTTACGACCCCGATAATGTTGTTGGAGTTGCCGTCATAAACCGGCAGGCGGTTATAGCCGAATTTACGAACCTTGTTAACGGCCTGTGCACGGGTGGCTACCTGGTTGATGACCTTGGTTTCGGTGATCGGGATCATCGCCTCTTTCACTGTTGTTTCGGCGAAACGGATAACCCGGCGTATACGGCCGCGATCAAAGGCACTCAACGTAGCGCCGTGTTCAGCCTGCTCAACCAACGTCAATAATTGTTCACGAGTGATGAAGAAAGTCTGGTCAACCTTGCCGGCACCGACCAGGCGTGCCGCCAGCCGCGCCAGCCTGGAGAAAACAAAAATAACCGGGTAAAAAATATAGGATGCCCAACGCAGGGGGTAGATGATGATGGGTGTCAGGGTGTTGGATTTTTGCTGGTAAATGCTCTTCGGTACGATTTCTCCAAAGATCAGGAAGATCGGCGTGAAAAGCATAAACGCATACAGTTCACCCCCTTCGCCAAACATCTGGATCATCAGCAGTGTGCCGATAGTGGTCAGAGCAATGGTAGAAAGATTGGTCCCAACCAGCGTGGTGCTCAGCAGAACTTCCGGATTACGGAACAGGTTAAGCGCCAGCCTGGCACCGTCACTACCCTGCTTGGCCTCATGCCGAAGCTTGATCTTGTCGGAGTTGACGACAGCGATTTCAGAGCCTGAGAAAAACCCTTTCAGTAACAACAGCAGCAGCAAGCCAATCAAAATAAAGTGCAATTTCCATGTCTTAACGCTCCTCCTCTTTCGTGACAACCTCAGTACCTTCTTCGACCTCAGTGATCTCGGATT
Source organism: uncultured Gammaproteobacteria bacterium (assembly GCA_963759035.1). Taxonomy (GTDB): domain Bacteria; phylum Pseudomonadota; class Gammaproteobacteria; order Xanthomonadales; family SZUA-36; genus JAHEFT01. The sequence goes on along the minus strand of CAVWXL010000007.1, from coordinate 35,476 downwards.
CATCCTCTTCGGACTGGCTATCGGCGCGCCCCTGCGCAATTCTGACCAGGGTCAGGCGGTGTTCTTCCATGTCAAGCACGGTCGCAACCAGGCCGTCGCCCAGCGCGACTTTGTCGCCGACCTTGGGGAGGCGATCGAGATGGCGGAAGACCACCCCGCCGATCGTGGTCATGCGCGGGTCTTCAATGCCAAAGGTGGTCAGGTCATTGAAATCGGTCAGCTTCATATGACCGGGCACCGTGTAGACATCGTTATCCTGCTCGCGGTAGAGCTCCTGACCGACGACATCCTCGGAGATTTCACCGAAGATGAAATTGATGACGTCGCGCATTGTAATGAAGCCATCGACCCCGCCAAACTCGTTCAGGACCGCCGCGCCGCGAACCCGATTGTCCTGGAAAAAATCAAACATCTCGTCAACATTTTTTGTCGATGGCACGACGATCGGCGGATGCATCAGGTCTACAATCGAGTAGTCGTCGAGATTCTTGCCGTCGAGTATCAGGTTCATGATGTCTTCGGCGTGGATGAACCCCTCTAGATTGTCCCTGTTCTCACGGTAGACAGGTACCCTGGGATGTTTCCAGCGCCGCAAATTCTTTGCAACCTCAGCGACTGTCATATCGGTACGCAGAAAATTGACATGGGTGCGGGGGGTCATGATTTCGACAACCTCCGTTTCGCAGGCTTCCAGCAGATTGTCGATCAGAATCCGCTCAGTGGCATCCAGCATCCCCTCCTCGGCGACATCCTCAATGAGCGTCTGGAATACCTCGGTCTTGAGGATATTTTCGCTGGTTCGCTCCTCGCCTACGATCAGGGTTGTAATTCTGTCGGAAAGGATCCGAATCAATGATCTCAGAGGCGTGACAATTTTTACCCAGGTGGTCATCGGACCGGAAACCAGGCCTGCGCTGACCTTACTCGGATTGTTCACAGCAATGGTCTTTGGTGTGACCTCACCAAACAGCAGAATCAGCGGAAACATGATCAGCAAGTTGATCCAGCCAGCCCGTTCCGGGTCCGCAAGCGCAAACAGGATACCGGCCATATTGGCTGTCGCCGCCACGTTGACCAGTTCATTGCCGCACAATATGGAAATTATCAGACGTCGTGGCTGATCAAGCAGGGCATGGAGGTTTTCGGTCTGGGGGTGATGTTCGCGGCGCAGTTTCTGTAGGTCGAGACGCGACAGTGAGAACAGCGCAGTCTCCGAGCCTGAGAAAAAAGCAGACAACATGAAGAGCACCACCTGAATGATCAAACGAACAATCATGTCAGGATCTTGCAACCGATCCAGATCCAGGTTGAAGAATGCTTCGACATTACCCCAGATCAGAGCGAAGCTGAATGGCAGCTCTTCCATACGCCCGTTTCCTGTCTGTTTTATCTGTTCCCGAAACGGGGCCAGCCGACCAAAATGAAACCACCAAAGTATACGCTACCATTACAATTTGTTGAATCATTCTGCCGGGCTATAAGGCTGTGTCGTCGATACTCACCTGAATCTCACAAACGGCGGTTATAATTGCGGCTCAGCAGCAGCTTCATGGAGCAAGCCGACTTGAATTGGAAAACCACCGTTGTCATTTGCACTCTGATTCTGTTTTTGGCTGCGGGCGTGATCGCCCTGGTTTTCATGACCGAGCCGACGGCACAACGCTCCAGTGCTACCAAGCGTACTGCGATGCTGGTGGATGTAACCGGCGTATCGCGTGGTACTTTCCGGCCGGATATCGTGGCCATGGGAACGGTCCGTCCGGAGCAGGAGATTGAGCTCAGCCCGCGTGTCAGCGGAGAAATCATCTCGATTTCGGAGTCCTTCACGCCCGGCGGATTTGTCGAGGATGACGAGGTACTGCTGCAAATTGATCCAGCGGACTACGAGGTCAGCCTGCTGCAGCGCCAGAGCGAACTCAGGCAAGCCACTGCCGACATGGAGCTGGAACAGGGCCGCCAAAATCTCGCCAAGAAGGACTACCAGGAGCTCGAGGGAACCATTTCATCCGAGTACAAAACTTTGGTACTACGGGCACCGCAACTCAATACGGCCAGGGCCCGCGTGGAGGCCGCCGAGGCGGCGGTTCGGCAGGCAGAAATCGACCTTGAACGAACGCGGATTCGCGCACCTTTCGCGGCCCATATCATCAACCGGGAAGCCAACATCGGTTCACAGGTTTCACCCGGTGAGACCCTGGGCCGGCTGGTCGGGGTCAAGTCCTACTGGGTTGAGGCAAACGTACCGGTTTCAGCTCTTCGCTGGATCGAGTTTCCGCAGGCTGGCGAACAGTCTGAATCCAATGTACGGGTTCGCAACCGGTCGGCCTGGCCGGATGATATGTTCCGTGCCGGAAAAGTACACCGTCTGATCGGGGCCCTTGAGTATCAGACGCGGCTGGCACGCGTGCTGCTGACGGTAGCCGATCCATTGGCACATGAACCGGAGTCAGCCGGCCTGCCACCGCTGATGGTGGGGTCCTTCGTGGAGGCCCGGATTGAAGGCAAGCCCATCGAGGACGTGATTCAAATGAGCCGGGACTTTCTTCGGCAGAACGACACAGTCTGGGTGAAAGAAGATGGCGTTCTGAAAATACGCAAGGTAGAGATCGTCTTTCGCGACCAGGGTTATGTCTATATCCGCGCGGGACTCAGTGCGAATGACCAGGTCGTGACCACCAACCTGGCCACCGTGATCGACGACTCCCCGCTGCGACTGGAAGGCGACGCTGAATGAGCAGGCAGTCCCTGCACGCAGGAGGGGGCGGTGGCGCATTTGCCGGCTCCATTGCGTGGATGGCGCAACACTCCATCGCCGCGAACCTGCTGATGCTTCTGCTGATCGGGGGTGGCATCTGGAGCGCATTCAATATCCAGAAAGAGGTCTACCCGGAGTTCGACCTGGACATCGTGCGGGTCACCGTCAGCTATCCCGGCGCAGCCCCGGCCGAGGTGGAACAGGGTATTCTGCGGCCGGTCGAATCGACCATACGGGGTATCGAAGGTATCAAGGAAATCACCTCGACGGCGCGCGAAGGCTTCGGATCGATCCAGATCGAACTGGTCAGCGGGACTGACCGGATGAAGGCTTTCCAGGACATCGACCAGGCGGTGAGCCGCATCCGCACGTTTCCTGACGATACCGAGGAACCGGAAGTAACCCTGGTTTCGCAACGGCGGGAGGTCATGAACATCGTGCTGTACGGTCCCGTCGATATCTGGACCCTCAGAAAACTGGCTGAACAACTGCGCGATCGCTTGCTCGCCGACGCCTCCATTACACAGGTCGAACTGGGCAATGCGCCTGATTACGTAACCCATATAGAAATCCCCCAACACCGGCTGCGCGAGTACGGCCTCACGCTTGGGCAGGTGGCCAGTATGATCCGCCGTTCCAGCGAAGACGTTCCTGCCGGAGCCATCGAAACGAATGCCGGCGAAGTGCTGCTGAGGCTCAAGGAGCGGCGCCAATGGGCAGATGATTTCGGGCAGATACAAATCGTCACAACCGACAGCGGCGCCGCGGTGACGCTTGCGGAAATTGCCACCATCACGGACGGCTTCGAAGAGGCCGGATTTCATTCGTTGTTCAACCAGCAGCCCTCCGTCGAAATCGAAATCTTCCGGATTGGCAAGCAGTCGCCACTGGAGATTTCTGAACGGGTAGAAGCGATCATGGCGGACGTCGAAACCACGCTGCCTGCAGGGGTGATGTGGCGCATCGATAGCAATCGCGCCAGGGACTACGAGCAGCGGCTTTCCCTGTTGCTGGAAAACGGCCTGATGGCCATCGGCATCGTCCTTCTCATCCTCGCGGTCTTCCTTGAGATTCGCCTGGCGTTCTGGGTCATGATGGGCATGACGATCTCCTTTGTCGGCAGCCTGCTTTTTCTTCCGGCTATTGGCGTCAGCATCAACATGATTTCCATGTTCGCCTTCCTGGTGGTGCTGGGCATCGTCGTGGACGACGCCATTGTCGTTGGCGAAAACGTTTATGAGTACCGTCAGGAAGGTCTGGACCATATGTCGGCGGCAATCCGGGGCGCCAAAGAAATGGCCATGCCGGTTACCTTCAGTATCCTGTCGACCATAGTAGCCTTCGTACCCTTGCTGTTTATGCCCGGTACGACGGGGAAATTCTGGTGGCCACTGCCGGCCGTGGTCATCGTCGTACTGGCCATCTCGCTGCTGGAAGCCCTGTATATCCTGCCGGCCCACCTGGCCCACAGTTCGAGCAAACCACACACCGGCCCGGGGCGTCGGTTACATGCCTGGCAACAGTCTTTCGCCCATGGCTTCAGCCGCTTCGTCGATACGCATTACCGGCGTTTTCTGGATCTGTGTCTGCGCCACCGCTACATCTCGGTCAGTATGGCTATCGCCCTGTTTATCGTCGTCGGCGGCTACGGCATGAGCGGTCATATGGGCATGATCACGATGCCGGAGGTGGCTGCCGATGAAATCGAAGCGGGCATCCGTCTGCCGGTCGGAACCACGCCCGACCAGGCAGCCCGTGTAGCCAACGAAGTGACCGCCTCGACACGCCTCATGTTCGACGAGCACAACCTGCACGAGGTGGCTGAGGGCATCAAGACCAATGTCCGTCGCGGCAGTTTCATCGACGTGGAAATCGTCATGAAACCACCCGATGAACACGACATGGCGGCGGAGGAAGTGATTGCACTGTGGCGCGACCAGATCGGGGACATCGAGGGCGTCGATCAAATCACCTTCGAGGCGGAACGGGGCCCGGGCGGGTGGCGGCAGGATATCAGCATTGACCTGAGCCATTCTGACATCGAGGTTCTGGAAGTAGCCAGCCGCACGTTTCTCGAGCGCGTCCAGCAATTCGAGGGGGCGGTTAACGTCAATGACAACTACGATAAGGGTAAGGCCCAGTTCGACTTCACCCTGCTGCCTGAGGGAAGGACCCTGGGCCTGACACCTGCCGACGTCGGTCAGCAAGTGCGTGACGCTTTCTACGGCGCACTGGCCATGCGCCAGATTCGTGGTACCGATGAAATCGAGGTTCGGGTCAAGTTGCCCAAGGCAGACCGCAAGGACATACAGTCCTTTTCAGACCTGGTGATCCGCACTCCTGACGGCGTGGAAGTTCCCTTGCTGGACGTGGTGGAAGTGACCAGCGGCTTAGCCTTCAGTTCGATCAGTCGCCGCGATGGACGGCGTGTGGTGAACGTCAGCCTGGACGTGGAACCCAAGCGCGAAGTAACGCGCGTACTGGAGGCTATCCGAACCGAAACCCTGCCCATGCTGCGGGCGGATTTCCCCGGCCTGACCTGGACCTTCGAGGGCAGCGATGCGGAAATGCGGGATTCAACGGCTGCCCTGTGGGGCGGCTTCGCGCTGGCAATGGCCGTGGTATATGCATTGCTGGCCATTGCCTTTGGCAGTTACCTGCAGCCGCTCATCGTCATGGTAGCCATCCCCTTCGGGATTGTCGGGGCAGTCATCGGGCACATCATCCTTGGATTTGACCTGTCCCTGATCAGCTTCATGGGCGTTATCGCCCTGTCCGGTGTGGTGGTAAACGACGCCTTGATCATGATCGATTTTGCAAACCGCAAACGGGCCGAGAATTCCGCTTTCGAGGCGATCCACCTGGCCGGCCTGCGGCGCTTCCGACCGATCATCCTGACCACGCTGACAACCTTCGGCGGCCTGACGCCCATCATCCTGGAAACTTCGCGCCAGGCAGCGTACCTTGTTCCTATGGCTATTTCACTCGGATTCGGGATCGTCTTCGCGACCGCGATCATCCTCGTCCTGGTACCCTGCCTGTACATGATTCTCGAGGATCTTCATATTGCCGTGGGCAATAACACCCAGGGGCTGGCCACCGACAGTTGAGAGTTTTCGTGGGGGTGCTTTTCGCTACTTGCCTGAGGACAACGAGAGCCCGATTTCCTTCTCAAGGCTCAGGGCCTCAAGCAATCCCTCGTATTCCGGATCCGCGTCTTTCCAGATAGCCAGCGCATAACTGACAGAAGCCAGCGCCAGCTGGGGCAGACCGGAGGCGAACTGGAAGTGGGCTTTGCTGACCCAAAGCAGGGGTTCAGAAGGATCCAGCCTGAAACCTTCGGCAAGCGCCTTTTCAGCTTCGTCCAGTTCTCCACCAAGAACCAGCATTTCCGCCAGCACAGCATTCAGCATAGGCAGTTGCCGATAAAGATCACTACCTCCGAGCACCGAATGGTTAATGCGTTCAATCGCGGCCCGGAATGCAGCAGATGAACCCGGGTAGTCGCCCCTCTTTTGCTTGATAAATCCATCGATCATATCGTTGAGAAATTTCATGTCCTCAAGCTTGAACTGCTCGATGATGTCAGCACCCCGCTGAGCCGCTGCCTCGGCTCCATCATAATCTTCCCGATTAATCAGAATATCTGCCTCGTTGAAAGCGAGGAACTGGTCCAGCGGGGGCGCGACCGCACTCAGTGCGATTTCGAGAACCTCCTGGGCGGTGTCCGGATCGCCCAGCGAATTATGAGCGCGAACCATGGGCGAGTATGTTGCCAGTGCCACCTGAAAGGGGGATTGGAATTGAGCCAGTAATTCTTCCAGCAGATACAATTGCTCAATCCCGGATCGCACCCTTCCCAATCTTGATTCGAGGGTGGCAACCGCCCCCCGCACCTGCGCTTTGTGTCCGACTGACTGAGCCACCATTTCCGCCTGTTCCAGCAAACCCCGTGCCTCGTTTACGTCGCCTTTGCGCACAGAAATATCAGCCAGCCGCAATAAGGGCAGCACCGGCTGGTCTCCCAGTAACGAGGCCTGCTGGTAATGCTCTTCCGCCCCGTCAAGGTTTCCGTTGTCACGTAAAAGATCACCCAGAACCAGCTGGGCTTCGAATTCCTCGGGTTTCGCCTCCTGGTACTTTCTGGCGTACCCGATGGCGGACTCCATGTTACCTATAGCCCGTTCCAGCAGGGAAAGCTGCAGGAAAATTCCGACATTGAGTGAATCTTTGTCCAGCGCCGACAGGAATTGCTGCCTGGCCTCCTTGAGCTCGCCGGTCACCATCAACATGTTGGCCAGCCTGGTGTGCGATGAAGCGTCATCTTTCAGCTGGACCTGCAAGCGCAGGAACGCGATGAGTTTTTCCTGCTGACCTGACAAACGGTATTGGAGAAATTTAAGCGTGGCCCGGTCCCTGGCTGGCAGCCGGTAGTCCAGCGTCTGTGCCTGGCTTATGGCCACCTGGGCAGAACGAAGATCACCCGCATCCACCAGGTTCATTGCCTTGAGAAACCAGGCCAGCACAAACCCGGAGTCTTCGTTAACGGCCGCATCAAAGTAGGCGTTGGACGCTTCAAAATCATTATCAAACAAGCGTGCATTCAGTCCGGAAATATAGTGTTGAAATGCAGCGCTTGACTCACCGTAAGTCTCGGACAGGGGGAGATCCTCTACCATGCGGGCATTGCCGCGCGGCACATCGAGAGCATCCCGCAGTTCGATGGACAATTCATCAATTGCGCCGTACAGATCCCAGCCCGATTCCGTCAATTCAGCGACTTTTTTGAGCGACTGGGTTTCCCAGGCGCGGACGGTAATCTCGTACTCATCGGCAACGCGGCCGATGGAACCTTCCACGAAGTACTGCCGATTTGCGTCATCGGCTATTTCCCGCATCAGGGAAAGCGGTACATTCAGCCCGTCACTAAAACCCGCCTGCTTCATACGCATGTAGAAACCGTTTCCGAAATTCGCCCACGGCGAGGTCGCAAGTACAAACGGGTTTTGCTGAAGGTCCTGCACCAGCAGTTCTGTTACACCGTACTGCAGCCAATCGAGCTCGGGGTCACCTGAGTTGTTTTCAAAAAAGAAGACCGCCATGCGTCGGCGGAAGGACTCAGTGGGAATGAAATGTGTTTCCTGTACGCCCTCCTCGTTGGCAATGGAAATCATGCTGGCGGTTGCACCCAGATCCTTACCGCCGAATACAGTCACCAGCAGGCCGATGGTGGCGATGACATTGATTGGCACACCCACTTTTTCAGCAGTGGTGGCACGGTCTTTTCCGGGTTTGCCATGCGACCAGGCCAACAGGATGACCGCCGGTATCAGGGAGTACAGGCCCCAAAAGGCGGCATCTGTGATGTAGGGGGACAGCAGGTAACGTTCAACCAGGCGGTCGAGTATTTCGATCAGCACCCAGCAACTGCCGGCGTAAACGCCTAAAGCTGGCAATACGCGTCGGCTTTTGATTTCCTGGAAGATGTCGGTCATGGCTTGAGCATTCTAATCGCAAAGAGGATTTCACTCTAGCAATAGCATCTGGATCGATACAGTGCCATTAGATGGTCAGCAGCTTGGATTACCGAGGTTTAGCGAGCCCGAACACTTTCATCCGGTAGGCTAGGGTCGAAGGTTTTACACCCAGCAATTCAGCTGCCCCCTCCGGCCCGGAGATCCGCCAGCCTGTATGCTCCAGTACCGCGACCATGTTGGTTTTCTCCTGCTCACGAAGCGCAGCCTCGGTAAGCCATGGACCCCTGGCGGGTCGTTCGGAAGCCCCAAGTGGCCTGCCCTCTGCGTCTGGGGTAAGAACGACTACATTTTTCCGGCCGATGGCGCCTACCCCTACCAGCGGGACCTGGAGAACCTGGAGTTCCACCTGCTGGATACCGGACATTTTGCGCTGGAAGAGGACGGGCCGCTAATCGCCGGCTTGATCCGGGGATTCATGCCTCCGAGGTAGAAGAATAATCCAACTCTTTTGCTTCCCCCTTTATACTACCGGCACACAAAAGAGAGAGGCAGCACCATGATCAGATTCCGTATGGGTTTCCTTTTTACCGCACTATTGCCGGCAGTGCTGATGGCGGATCATGCCAGCATCATCGACCGGCTATCTCCGGCTTACGAACTGACCCGCGTGCTGGAAGTCGCCGGCAGGCAGGGCGTGGCGACCGACGGTCAGGTTTACTATGTCAGCAGCAGCACTGAGCTGTATGTTTACTCAAAGGATGGCGACCTGCTCTCATCCAATACCGATCCCTTTGCAGACCTGGAGAAGAAGGGCAACCACATCGGCGATATCAGCGTAAACGATGGGGAGATATACGCAGGTATTGAATGGTTCGAGGATGGCCGTGGCCGTGATATCCAGGTTGCCGTTTACGATACCGGGACCCTGCAGTTCAAACGCTCCATCCCCTGGGAACCCGAATCAGGACAGGTCGAAGTGAGCTCAGTGGCGGTGGATACCGTCAATGGACGAATCTGGATGACGGACTGGGTAAACGGCAGCTATGTCTACTATTACGACCTGGACAGCGGCAACTACGCCGGCAAACTTCACCTGCGCCCGGTTCCGCAATGGCAGCAGGGAATGGCCTCGTTAAACGGCGCCCTTTACATCACCGCCGACGATGGCGACGCCGAACTGGGCGAGTTCGACAATCTCTGGAAAGTCGAACCCCGGGAGAACGCCACCACTGCCTATGTCAGCCACGAACTGGTCTTTGACACCTTCAGAGGCCCTGGTGAAATTGAAGGCATTGATTTCGATCCGGAGACCGGCGAAATGCTGGTGCTCGCCAACCGCGGGAAACGGGTTGTGCTGGGGATGCCGAAAGGCTTTTACCCCGGCTATGACCGGGAAATTCATGAAATCTACATCTATAAAAGGCGATAAGATAAACGGTCCTTACCTCACGAAGGAAAATCTGACTTGTGAACAAGATCCTTGCGATGGTCATTGCCATCCAACTTGTATTGGCTTCAGCTTGTTCCAGGCCTGAGCCCCCTCCTCCACCTGAGGTTGCGCGACCGGCCAAAATATTCACGGTTGAGGGCCCGGATGCCCTGATGATTCGCTCCTTCCCGGGCGAAGTGCGAGCCTCCGACGTGGCTGATCTGGCTTTCCGGGTAGGCGGTGAAATTATTGAATTTCCCGCAAACAGGGGCTTTGACGTCAAGCAGGGAGACCTGTTGGCTCAACTTGATCCATCGGATTACCAGGCAGCGCTGGACCAGGCGCGCGCAGAGTACGATCTTTCGGTAGCTCAATTCAAACGGTCTTCGGAACTGGTTGAACGCCAACTGATATCCGAAGCTGATAACGATCAGAGGCTTGCGGTGATGAAGGTCAGCAAAGCCAACCTGGTCCGGGCGCAGCACAACCTTGAATACACCCACCTTTTTGCCCCGTTTGACGGTGTAGTGGCCCGCCGCCTGGCGGAAAATCACGAGTCTGTTGCTCCCGGGCAAGTCGTTCTGATCATTCAGACCGTCAAAATGATCGATGTCCTCGTGAATGTGCCCGAATCCATCATTGCCCGAGTGGAGCGTACCCGGGCCGACAATGATCCACAACCTGTGCAGGTGCGGTTCGGTTCAGATATAAGCCGAACTTTTGAAGCACGTTACAAAGAACACGAAACCGAAGCCGATCCGGCGACCCTGACGTACAAAGTCACATTTTCCCTGCCGGTTCCCGAAGATCTGAATGTCTTGTCTGGCATGAGCGCCACAGTTATCGCGGATCTCTCCAGGCTGTTCCGGCAAGAAGTGGCCAATATGACACTGGTGCCAATTGAAGCGGTATTCAGTGCTGAGGAAGAACCGCTGGATTCTGAGTTCAAGCAGGTCTGGGTGGTTAATCCGGAAACCATGCGGGCCTCCCGTCGCAATGTGATAGTGGGCCAACTCACCGGCAATAAGATCTCTATTTCCCAAGGGCTGGAAGAAGGTGAAATGATCATATCCGCCGGAGTAAATGCCGTGGAGGAAGGCATGTGGGTCCGTCCGATGGAACGTGAAAGAGGCCTTTGATGCTTCCCTCGCAGTTTGCTATTGAGAAAAAAGTCATCAGCTGGATGCTTGTGTTGATTCTTGGTGTCGGCGGCATGGTGGCCTTTTTCTCGCTGGGACAACTGGAAGACCCTCCCTTTACGATCAAGGAAGCGAAAATTCTCGTCGGCTATCCCGGCGCCTCGGCCCAGCAGGTAGAAGAAGAGGTTACCTATCCGGTCGAGCAGGCCCTGCAACAAATGTCGTCCCTTGATGAAGTCATTTCAACCTCCAGCGCCGGGCTATCGCAAATAACACCCAGGATCGAAAAAACCTACGGCGGTGCGGAACTTGAGCAGGAATGGGACAACCTGCGCCGCAGGGTGCGTGACATGGTTATTCGGGGTGAACTGCCGCCCGGAACGAGCGAGCCGTTAATCCTGGACGATTTTGGTGACGTGTTCGGACTGATGTTCGCGGTAACCGGTCCGGGCTACAGCTACGGCGAACTGGAAGACTATGTCGACTATGTCCGCAGGGAACTGGTGCTGGTTGACGGAGTGGCCCGGGTGGACGTTTCAGGCGATCGTGAAAGACAGGTCTTTGTCGAGATTTCGCAGGCGAAACTGGCGGCGCTTGGAATCTCTATCCAGCGGATTTACACGCTGCTTCAAACGCAGAACGTCGTCTCCAATGCCGGTGAGATTCGCGCCGGATCTGAATCCATTCGCATCAATCCGACGGGGGAATTCACCGACGTCAGTCAGCTGGAACAGTTGCTGATCAGCGAGTCGGCAGCGCAAAAACTGATCTATCTCGGAGACGTGGCAGATGTCTACCAGGGATATGCTGAAGTCCCCGACAGGATCATGCGCTATAACGGCAGCCAGGCACTGGTGGTGGGGGTTGCCTTCACCGGCGGAGTTAACGTCGTCGATGTGGGCAAGGTCGTCGAAGAAAAACTCACGGCCCTGCAATCCGTCACGCCGGTGGGCATGGAAATGCACGGCATTTACAACCAACCCCGGGAAGTTGAAAAGTCGGTTTCATCTTTCCTGTTCCAGCCTGGTGGCAGCGGTCCTTATCGTGGTTGTTGTTTTGTTGTTCTTCATGGGGATTCGCAGCGGTGTCCTGATCGGGATAATCCTGTTCCTGACCTGTAGTGGCACTTTTATCCTGATGGCAAACCAGGGACTGGAACTACAGCGAATTTCCCTGGGAGCGCTGATCATTGCGCTCGGCATGCTGGTCGACAACGCCATAGTCGTGACCGAAGGCGTACTGATCGGTCTCAAGCGCGGTCTGACGAGATTGGAAGCCGCCAACGCCATCGTGAAACAAACCATGTGGCCCCTGCTCGGCGCCACCGTGATCGCCATCCTGGCCTTCGCGCCGATCGGACTATCGCCCGATGCAACCGGCGAATTTGCAGGCTCGTTGTTCTGGGTCCTCATGTATTCCCTGTTTCTGAGTTGGTTCACGGCCATCACGCTGACACCGTTTTTCTGCTCACTGTTTTTCAAAGAAGAAATCGCCAGCGCAAGGAAGGCCGGTGCAAAACCCGAAGATCCATACAAAGGGGTGCTTTTCACAGCCTACAAAACCTTGCTCAACGTCTGCATGCGTCATCGTGTCCTCACGGTCCTTTCGATGGTGCTAATGCTGTTTGCTGCCGTGGCCGGGTTTGGCCAGGTCCAGCAGGCCTTCTTCCCGCCGTCGACAACACCGATATTCCTGGTGGACCTGTGGCTGCCCGAAGGTACCGACATCCGCGCTACAGACGAATACGTTGTCGAGATTCAGAAGCCCTGGCGGGTGACGAACGGTACGAGTTTGCCCATGCCGTGTGGGTGGAGGAATGCCACGATTCATGCTGACCTACACACCCGAGGCCGCTTACCCCAGCTACGCTCAGCTGATGTTCCGCGTGACGCGACCCCGACGATCTTGCCGGTACTGATGGAAGAAGTAGACGATTTTCTCGAACTGAACTACCCCGAGGCTGACGTCAAATTCAAACGCCTGGATATCGGGCCTTCGCCCGCTGCCAAGATCGAGGCCCGCTTTATCGGTCGCGGATCCGGCCATCCTGAGGCAGCTTTCCGTCCAGGCCAAAGCCATCATGCGCGAGGACCCGGGCGCGACAGGCGTCCGTGACGACTGGCGTGAGCGCAGCAAGATGCTGCGGCCCCAACTGAACGAAGTGAATGCCACGGACGCCTGGGTATCACCAAGCGGGACCTCGACACCTCCCTGCTGATGAGTTTTTCCGGGCAGCGTGTCGGCCTGTACCGCGAAGGCACCAACCTGATGCCGATCATAGTCCGCCTGCCCGATGAAGAACGGCTGAACATCGACTCCATTCACGATGTCCAGCTCTGGAGCACCACGTTTCAGACGGTACGTAATGATCGACGAGGTGGTCGATGAATTCCGAACCGAATGGGAAGACGCCCTGATCCAGAGACGTGACCGTAAACGGACCCTTTCCGTGCTGACCGATCCCGACGCTTTTGGCACCGAGACGGCCAACGACCTGTTCTCCCGCCTGCGTCCGAAAATCGAGGCCATCGAACTGCCCGACGGATATGTTCTGGAATGGGGCGGCGAATATGAAACCTCGAGAGATGCCCAGAAGGCCGTCTTCAAGTCCCTGCCACTTGGGTTACCTGGCCATGTTCGTAATCACGGTGCTGCTGTTCAACTGCCGTGCGGGCGCCCCTGGTGATCTGGGCCACCGTTCCACTGGCGATCATCGGTGTGACCATCGGCCTGCTGCTTGCTGAACAAGCCCTTTGGATTCATGGCCTTGCTAGGGCTGCTCAGCCTTTCCGGCATGGTGCTGAAAAACGGTATCGTTTTGCTGGACCAGATCAACACCGAGATGCACTCCGGCAAAGATCCCTACCAGGCGGTATTCGATTCCGGTGTAAGCCGTGTCCGGCCCGTATCGATGGCAGCCATCACCACCATTCTGGGCATGCTGCCCCTGCTGGGAGACGCTTTCTTTGAAAGCATGGCCGTCACCATCATGTTCGGACTGGGTTTCGCAACCATCCTGACGCTGGTCATCGTTCCTGTGCTTTACACGATGTTTTACCGAATTCCATATGTTCCCCATGAAGGAGGCATATACTAGAAAGGAGGAGGTTCTGGTGTTGCCAGAATCACATCATTATGACCGGCAAGCCCAACAAATCACTTTTGGGGCAGTTCTATCAGCGCAAGGTCATGCGAGTGGCCCTGGCGTATGTCGTGGTTGGCTGGATCATGATGCAGGTCGGCGAGGTGACATTTGAGGCACTGGGCCTGCCACCCTGGGCGCTTACCTTTCTTATTTCGATGTTCGATTCTTGGATTCCCCGTTGCCCTGGTGCTGGCCTGGGCTTTTGAGGTAACGCCCGAAGGAATCGTCAAGGATTCAGACCGTGGGAGCGTCCTCCGCCGGCCCTGAGAAAACCGATACCTTTTCTGCCGCTCCGTCTGTAGCGGTCCTGCCTTTCGATGATATGAGCGAGCAGGGCGATCAGGGCTATTTCTGCGAAGGTATAGCTGAGGAAATCCTCAATTCCTTATGCCAGGTGGCCGGCCTGCGGGTAGCTTCAAGAGCCGCTTCGTTCCGTTTCCGCGGCAAACACATGGATATCGCCAAGATTGCGGAAACGCTCAAGGTGAAGGCCATACTGGAGGGCAGCGTCAGGCAATTTGACGATCACCTGCGTATTACGGCCCAACTCATTAATGCAGCGGACGGGTACCACCTCTGGACCCGGCAGTATGACCGGCAACGTGAGGACCTGTTCGCTATCCAGGAGGATATCGCCGAGCAGATATCCAAAGCCCTGAGTTTGACGATGAGACGCAACCGCCTGCGGGAACAGCGCGAGGCCGACCCCCTTGCTTATGACTACTTCCTGCGTGGCCGGAATTATTTTGCCCGATGTAACAGCCGGGATTCCGTCTACGCGCGCCAGATGTTCAAGCGCGCCGTTGAAACGGACCCCGGTTATGGCCGTGCCTGGGCCTGGCTGGCTTACGCATATGGTTTTGAATACATGTACTTTGATGCCACGACCGAGAATCATCGTGAAGCCTTGCATACCAGTGCCAGGGCACTCACGCTGGCACCGAACCTGGCAGAGTCGCACATTGCGACCGGCATTGCCTTTTGCATGAGAAGTGAATGCGCAAAGGCCAACGAGGCATTCGAAAAAGCCATCAAACTCGACCCTAAACGTTACGAGGCCTGGTATTTCTACGCCCGCACCCGGATTCGTGAAGGTAAGCCCCGCGAGGCCATGAAGTTGCTTCAGAAAGCGGCCCGAGGTCCGGCCGGAAGATTTCAGATACGCTGCCATTGTTGAACAAAGCGTTAGTTTGGCATAACCCTTTATACTGCAGGAACACTCACCCCATGGAAAAATCATGACACTTTGCCCGGTCGCAATCGCCGTAGGTTGCAAAAAATGCCCGATTTTCTCGGTTTGCCCTGCCAAGTCGCTTATAGGTGATCAGCAGAAAAAAGACAAACCTTCGGAAAAAGCTTCTGAACCAGACCATTGAGGCAAGAATAAAGCAGGACTACTTTTCAGATAATTCTTCTGTTGCAGCCTGGACCTCAGAAGCTATCTGCTCAATTCGGGCAATGTCCGGCTGGGTGAATTCGACAAACATGACACCGATGATCATGATGGGGATAGCGGCAATGACCAGTAGCAGGATGGTTTCCAGGACATGGCGAAAGGTAAAGATTTCCTTGTCCAGCATGTAGCGATAAACCAGGCGTAACAGGAAATACATCAGGATGAGACAGGCAGCAAGAATGAATACGCGGGCGAACATTGCCTTGGCCTGAAGGTCACTCCAGATGACGATCTGGGCCATGGTATTGAGCAGCGTACTGCGCTCCACAGCAATACCCTCCAGCGTTTGCTCAAGGGCCGCAGTGCGCTCCTGGCCAATGCTTACCATCAACTGCGTGATTGCGGCCTCCCTTTCACGAGAGATTTCTGACATTGCCTGGCCAATCATCGCCTCACGTTCCGCGCCAATCTTGAGCAGACTGCTGGTCACCAGGGCATCGATTTCCTGTACAACCTCGGTTGGCAATCGCTCCATCAGTACGGCGTAATCCTCAGCAATCTGACGGAAACCGGAAACATCATTGAGTAGTTGGAGAATCTCCGGTGTCGACAGTGTTTCGGCCACACTCAGCTCGAACCTGCTCGCCATCAGTTCCTGCATGCGCAGGGCCAGGAAAAGGGCCCGCTCACTGAGTTGCTGCATACTCTCGGCGGCTGCAGCCACGTCTCGGGCTGTTGAAAGCCAACCTCCGGGCTTGGTTGCTGCGACCAGCGCAGGTGAACTTCTCAGCGCACCGAAATCTGTGAAACGAACGAAACTCGCAGTCACTGCATCAGGGTGCTCAATCAGCCACTGGTCAACCAGTCGCCGCAGTTCTGCCAGTTGCCCGGGTGTCGCAAAGCGGGCGGCGAACAGCCAGATATCCTTTTCCAGCAGGGCGTAATTATCGGATAACAACTGAGCCGGGGCACCGTAGTTAGCCAGCCAGTGACGATCCCAGGTTGCCTTGTTCAGGGATGCCATCACCAGCATGTCGAGTAAGGCACGCCCGGGGTGGGCTATGGTCGCTATTTCAACAGCACTGGTCATCGCGCCGAAGCGCATTTTCTTAGCGCTGACCCGGAGTTGGGGCGTCTCGGCCCGGGATTCAAATTCCTCGAAGCCCTGTGATACCAGGCTGAGCCAGCTATCCGCGAAACCCATCACGCCTTCCTGGATGGCTTTTTGGTTAAGCTGGGTTGGTTCAGGCTCCTTCTTACGTTTGGCTTCTGCATCGTTCAGAACGAATACGCAACAAAGGATTGACAAAACCAAAACAAGTCTAGTGTTCATAGTCATTAATATAAGCCTGTTAGCTGTGTTTGGGAACGGCGTGGAACGAAAAACTAAGCTAGTCCGACATGGCCAATGCACCACGAATGGGAGACTTCGGTTCGTGGATCTGGCGGTTTAGGAAGTCAGAGGCAGGCGTCCCGCTGCGCATTTGGGCCAGCCAGTCTTCAGGATCGTACTCCACGCCAACGGGATTCTCTGCGTTGACAGGCCCACACATGAAGTCATTGCATTCCTCAGCCGTGTCGAAGGCATCTACCTGGACCTCCATCTGGTTACCACCGGGATCAGCATAGTACATGGACACCGTGGCGACATGGTCGACACCGATCAGCCCCTGCCTGTCCTTTACCGGGTCCTCGCCCTGCAGCACATCCAGGTTGACCAACGCAAACCGGTAATGCGTGTCATGCTGGTTCCTCTGTAGAAGGCCGGGACAATGCCATAGTATAGACGGCTACTCTATTTTCCTACCACGTGTATTCGAATCCAATTCGAATTAGAAACAAATTCAGTTCCCGATTTTTCGCCCGGATTTACACCATTAAGCGCATTGAAAGGTAAACTGATTCCAGGATGAATAAAAAAACGCTCGCAGCATTACAAATCGGATCCCACACAGATGGGACGTCGGCAACCGTGGCCCACATCCTTTCTTTTGAACAGGACATTCAGCAAACCCGATGTGACCTGTTGGTGATGCCCGAAGCGCTACTTGGCGGCTACCCCAAAGGCGCAGATTTTGGCACCCGCGTCGGTTACCGCACGCCCGAAGGACGCGATGAATTCCTGCGCTACTGGCAGGAGTCGGTAGAAATCGACGGGCCGGAAATAGCCGCCATTGCAGAAATGGCAGGGCGTTGCGCCACCGCGATCGTAATGGGGGTCATCGAGCGCAGCAACACCACGCTGTATTGCACCGCATTATTCATATCGGCAAAGGGCGAGGTGGTTGCCCGGCATCGAAAGCTCATGCCCACCGCGGCCGAGCGACTGATCTGGGGACAGGGTGACGGCTCGATGATCCCGGTGGTGGAAACGGCTGCTGGCCGTGTGGGTGCTGCCATTTGCTGGGAAAATTACATGCCTTTGCTGCGCACCGCGATGTATGCAAAAGGCCTTGATATCTGGTGCGCACCCACCGTCGATGATCGCGAGATATGGCAAACCAGCATGCGCCATATTGCTTATGAGGGCCGCAACTTCCTGGTCAGTGCCTGCCAGTTTCAAGCGCCACCCGCAACAGACCAGGCCAGGGATGAATCATGGCCTGCCGACACCCCGCTGATCCGCGGTGGCAGCGTAATCGTGTCACCCATGGGCGAAGTGATGGCTGGCCCGCTTTATAACAAGGAAGGCTTGATTTTTGCCGAAATCGACCTGGATGACATCGTAAAAGCCCGCTACGATATGGACCCGACCGGCCACTATTCGCGCCCCGATATATTCAAATTGACGGTAGACGAGCGGGAGCGGCCGCCTGTTGGAAGCATTACTAGCGGCATAAGTAAGCCAAAAAATTAACTGTATATTGACGGTATGAAACTATGCTACAAGATCACAGGCAGTATTCTCGCGCTCTTCGTACTCGCGCTGTCAGCGCTAGCCGTAACGATCAGCTACAACTCCGATTGTGCAACGCCCTCCCCCATCGCCGTTGACACTGAGCAGATGCTGGCTGTTATGTACCGTTGCTATGGCTCGCCGGAGGTACTCGAGTTTGAACGTGTAGAGAAGCCCACACCGGCCGATAACGAGGTACTGGTCAAAGTATACACTGCGGCCGTCAATCCACTGGACTGGCACTTCATGAGGGGTTCGCCCTACCTGATGCGCCTGATGTCCGGCATCGGCGCGCCTGAAGACCCACGCATGGGCGTCGATTTTGCCGGTACCGTCGAGGCAGTCGGCAAGAACGTTCAGCAATTCAAACCCGGTGATAATGTATTTGGCGGAGCAGGCGGGGCCTTTGCAGAATACGTGACGGTCCGTGAAGACCGGGCTCTGGCGCTTATGCCGGATGAGCTGTTTTTTGAACAGGCCGCGGGCGTAACCATAGCTGGACTTACTGCGCTTCAGGCTCTTCGGGACAAGGGACAGTTACAACCGGGGCAGCATGTTTTGATCAACGGCGCGTCCGGAGGCGTCGGGACCTTCGCTGTGCAGATCGCCAAAGCGATGGGCGCTGAAGTGACTGGCGTTTGCAGTACCCGGAATGTCGACATGGTGCGGTCAATCGGCGCGGACCATGTGTTTGATTACAAAAAGGACGACTACACGAAAAGCGGGCAGCGCTACGACCTGATCATTGACGCTGTCGGCAATCATTCCTTGTTGAAAAACCGGGCGGTCCTGAAGCCCAATGGCAAGCTGGTCATGCTTGGCGGAACCACAGGCAACTGGGTCGGCGTCCTGAAGAGTCCTGTCCAGGCGCTGGTTCTATCCCCATTCGTGAGCCAGGAATTCATCATGATCCTGGCGCGCCTGAATAAGGAGGACCTGGAATTTCTGGCCGGTCTGATGCAGTCCGGCAAGGTCAATACGGTCATCGACAAGATGTACGCACTGCAAGATATTCGCGATGCGGTCAGCTACTCGGAAGAAGGCCACGCCAGGGGTAAAATCATCGTGACAGTGAGCGATCCCAAACAACGCAGCGCCGGGTTTTAGCCCCGCGATATTTCTCTGAAGCCCTCGACGCTGGCAGCAACCTGCTCATAGACCCCGCAAATTTGTGACGGGTTCATTCCGAACTCGTTGCGCCGCGCAACCACTTCAGCGGCCTCGCGGATATCGAGTTTCAGTCCCGCATCACGTTCTGTGCAAAGCTCGTCTGCCACGGCCGTGGCAATTTGCAGGTCACGGACAAAACTGCTGGTGTCGTGCCAGTGGCCTTTATGCGGCCCCAGCCGGACGGCATCCAGAACGATATCCTTTAAGCGATCTCCGCAACCTTCGCACTTGCTGAGCTGACGGTGCATATCTGCCAGCAGCATTTTTCCATGGTCCGTCAGCCAAAGCTGTCCATCCGGGCCTTCGCGCTCTGTCAACATCAGGTCCAGCATTTCATGTAGACGGCGGGCCTGCTCAACGTCGCCTGCCTGGGAACCGTGAAGATAAGCATCCAGTGATGCATTGATGGTGGCTTCGTCTACGCGTTTGTTAGCCATAATTCACCTCGCATGGTTGACCTGACAACAAGCCAACAGCTTAATTTTACCAGAGAGATGCTTAACAGAAGCTTAAAGGCTGATGGTATCCACGTAGTTGGAAGAACGCGATTTTCGAAGGGAGTTAGCCAGCACGATCATTGTGATGCCCGTCAGGAGCAAATCAAGGCCCACCAGCACGCCGATCGCCCAGGCACCCGCCAGCGGCCATTGCTTCCACAGCAGGTAGACGAAGATCAGTGAAATTATTCCGGTAAAGAACATCATGCCGGATCCGGGCATGCCGCGAAAACGCATGGCGGAATTCATTTTCCACAGGCCCTGCACGACAAAGAAGATCATCAGCAGAGCTGTCAGAAAACTCGAGCCCAGTTGCGGGTTTAGCCAGACCAGCACGCCTACGCCCGCGACAATGGCGCCCAGGAGTGTTCCGGCTGCCGTATGGACAGCTGTCCCGCCTCGAAAACCCTGGATCAATTGAATCACACCGGTGATGACCAGGACCAGCGCAACCAGTCGAATCACAGCCCCGCCAACCGCCGCAGGAGACAGCAACAGAAGCAGTCCGAAAAAGGAGAGTAAAACACCAAACAACATCATGGCCTTACTGCCAGGCAACGTTTTTTTGCTCATCCGCTGAACCTCCAATCCGCTTGCTCCTGATACATCCTGTGCCAGTATAATGCATACTTCGATAGTTTACTGATGACCCCCCCCTATCCAGATGACATTAAATAAGTTTTTCATAGCATTGATTTGCCTTAACTTCACCGTACTGGCCGGCGAAGTTGCCGCCTGGGGCCAGCAAGGCCACCGGATTGTCGGCACGGGTGCGGTGGCGCTGCTGGATGAAGCGGCCTCGACGGCACTGGAAGAGATCCTCGGCAGCCTCTCGGACCGCGCCATCGGAGAAGCCTGTTTTTGGCCCGACTTGGTGCGCAAGACGCCGCAATGGGAATGGAGTGCACCCCTGCACTACGTGAACATACCGCGAAGCGCGTGGCAGTACGATCGCCAGCGCGACTGTAGTGACGGCATGTGCGTGACCGCTGCGATCGTTAAATACGCCAACGAGCTGACCCTGCCTGGACTGGATCCTGAGCGGCGGAGGCAGGCTTTTTCCTGGGTTTGCCACCTGGTGGGGGATCTCCACCAGCCCCTGCATGCAGGTTACCGGGATGATCTTGGCGGCAATTCGGTAGACATTGAATTCGAGGGAAAACCCTATAACCTGCACCAGTTCTGGGACCGGGTGGTGATTCATCAGCAACTGGGGAAAGGCGATAGCTGGAGCCGCCCACTGACCGAACCTGTTTGGTCCACCATCCCTGAAACATGGGAACTGGACGGGGTCGCGCAATGGACCAACGACTCACATGCGCTGGCGGCAAGCTCGGCCTACCCGCCCGGCCGCGTGGTCGAACAGGCCTTTGCAGACCAAAGCTGGGTCATCATCAGGCAACAGTGGCAAAAAGCGTCGCTGCGCCTGGCTGCGATTCTGAATGCCGTTCTGGGTGATGGAGAAATATTGCGGGCAGAGTGACCGCGACCGGACTAAAGGTCCCTGGCTATCCTGAATCCGATGCGCGCATCGCGGCGGTCCGGCCTGGCTGAGAGTCGGTATGCCGACCGTGTCTGCTCCGGGGAACTGGCCCAGTAACCACCGCGAACGACACGCGATTTGCAGCCAGGGTTCACCCACGCAGATCCATCAGTAGGTGCGCGCAGGTAGGATTCGTGCCAGCAATCCCTGACCCATTCGCCGACGTTGCCGCCAATGTCATGAAGCCCATAAGGGTTTGCCTCGAACGAAGCGACAGGCGCCGGCCCCCAGAACTTGTCGCCATAACCCGAAAAATACGAGGACCACTGTCGGCGGCTGCGCGAGACATCGTCTTCACCAGTCAGGTTTTCAATCTGCCCTGGAGGCCCATCGTCCCCCCACGGATAACGCGTATTGCGACCGGCGCGCAGCGCATACTCAAACTCCGCTTCGCTGGGTAATCGGTAAGATTTACCGGTACCCCGCGCCAGCCACTTCACGTAGGCCATCGCATCATTCCACGAGACATGCACTACCGGATCATCATCCTTCGCGTTACGGCCTTCGTAGTTCATTTCCCAGTTAATGTCATCGCGTTCGGTGAGGCGCCCGGAAGAATGGTTATATATCGTCGAAAAACCCTGCCTTTCAGCATCGGTTTGGTGACCCGTCTTGTCGACGAAATCGCGAAATTCTTTTACCGTCACCTCGGTGCGCCCGATCGCAAATCCGCGACGAATGGTCACGCGGTGTCGGGGACCCTCGTTGTCCTTGCGGTCATCCTCAAAGGCCGAAGACCCCATCATGAAGCTGCCGGCAAGAACGATCACCGACTCCGGTGTCCAGATACCCTGGTTAATGAAATGATCCCTGATCGACTGTCCCGGCTTGAACCCACCGTAGATCCGCGCCTCTTCTAGCCGACGCCTGAGTTGGTTGACGGTATTGTCAGCACCACCCAGCGCGATAAGCTCAATCAGTGCACGCTCTGACTCGGTAAAATTGCCGGCATCCATTGCCTGAACTGCCCTGTCTTCAAGTGTTTGGACCTGGGCAGCCCGAATTTCGCTAATCTGCTCTTCAGATTCAGCAATGAACCCTGGCGACTCCGTGACCAGCGCTGCGTCACCCAGAATTCGCTGAGCTGACTCAAAATCGAGGAGCTCTGCGGCCCTGATGGCCCGCACCACCATGACCTGTTGCACCGCATCCAGGCCCTGCTGCGCCTCGGTATTTTCCGGATCAAGATCCAACACTGCACGATAGTGTGACCAGGCACAGTCCCTCGGCGGCTGGTCGATTCTTCCAGCTTGCATCGCTGCTGCAGCCTGGACCAATAGACCGGCAATTATCTGGTCCTGCGTCAGTGGTTCTTCTTCCGGTTCAGCAGCGGGTTCTTCTTCCGGTTCAGCAGCGGGTTCCTCTTCCGACTGGGGAACCGTCATATCAAGTTGGATATCGCCTTCCACTGCTGTATCGCCCAGGCGCTCATAACCGCGCTCAGAGCGTGTGTCACGATCATTCTGCGCATACAAATCCACTGCCGGCAGTGCGCTCGCAACCAGAAGAAGAATGCACATCCATGTTCTTGCCTGTAGCATTTGTAAATCAGAATCTCGAATTACGGTCCATATGTCAAAGATTAAGATCAATAAAGCCATCAAAGCAGCCGAGCATCCTATTCTGCTCGAAACGCCGGCACAACTGAACGAAGCAGAGAAAACCTGGTCCCGGAGCGCCGTGCTCGGCCTGGATACCGAATTTGTCAGAGAGCGCACGTACCGCGCTGACCTGGGCCTGGTGCAGGTTTCCGACGGACAGATCTCCTGGCTGTTCGATCCGCTGGCGATCAAATCGCCTGAGCCGCTGGTGCGCATGCTGACAAACCCTACTATTATCAAGCTGTTGCACAGCGGCTCTGAAGACCTGGAGGTACTGCTCAACACTTATGGGGTGCTGCCGGACCCGCTGGTCGATACCCAGGTCGCCTGCGCCATGCTGGGCCAATCGCTACAGCTGGGTTACCACCATACCGTCAAGTGGATGTTTGATATTGAAATCGACAAGGAGCAGACGCGCTCCAACTGGCTGAAGCGCCCGCTGACGGACCGCCAACTGCATTATGCCGCCATGGACGTGGTGCTGCTGCCTGAAATTCTGCTGACATTCCAACCCCGGCTTGAACAACTGGGACGCTGGTCGTGGCTGCAGGAAGATATCTCGCGCATGCAACAAAACGCCCGTACGCCGGTTGATCCGGAAACGGCCTACCTGAGGTTCTCAGGCCTGGGAAGACTGGACCCAGACACACTGAGCGCGCTGAAACACCTGTCCCGCTGGCGGGAGCTAACGGCCAGTGAACGCAACCGTGCGCGGGGTTTTGTGATATCCGACGCCGGCATGCTGCAATTGGCCCGCTCAAGACCGGCCACTGCCGAAGAACTGCGCGGCATCGAGGATCTGCATCCCGTTGCCCTGTCCCGCTACGGCAGTATCCTGCTTGAGACCCTCGCTGAGGCCGCAGCCGACCAGGCGCCGGTGGCCATACCCGAGCAACTGGATGAACAGCAGAAAGCCGTACTCAAGCAGATGCGCCAGATCGTCCAGCAGCAGTCCACAGCGCTGGATATAGAGCCAGCCTTGCTGGCATCACGCAAAGAGCTTGAAAAGCTGATCAGGGCCCTGGGAACAGGAAGTCCTGTTCCGGAACGTTTCCTGGGGTGGAGGAAAGAAATCGTTACCGAGCAACTGTTGGCCGTATCAAGCTGAGGCAACGTTTAGCGTGGCCTAATACTGCTCACATTGCCCGGTGATACGCGTCAGCGGAATCGTTGCAGAAGCCTCGCTGGACTCAAATTCAAAATTGACGTGTCCGCAATCGACGGGGCGGAAGCGGCCGCTGCCCCATACCGTCAGTTCAACCGTGTCAGGCTGCATGAAAACGCCGCCATTGGCCTGGTAGATCGTCACCTCACCGACACCATCAACCACGGTTCCCTGCAGCAGGAACCAGCGCTTCTCGCCGGCCGGGGTATAGGTATACCAATAAGCAACAACAGTACCTGAAGTCTCAATGATTTCCATCGAAAAGCCTTGCCCGTCGGTTGCCGGGTCATACCAGGAACCACTGAAGCGGGAATCCAGTAAGGGATCGAGTTCCGACAGTACCTGGGTAACGAGCAGCGCATCGACATCCGGGCCGCCCCAGTCGTAATTATCAGCGGTGGTTACCACCACAAGACCCAGCTCCGGCAGAATGAAAATCACCTGGCTGCCCCAGCCTGACGCGAAGTAAACCGACCAGTCCCGTCCCTCAAGGTCCGTTACCCGGGCGATCCACCACTGGTAACCGTGACCCCAACCGGGCTCAGGGAAGAAATCCGAGTTTTCGGAGTTACTGTATTTCTGCCAGGATGCCTCGATCCAGGATTCATCGAGAATCCGCCGGCCGTTGTGGACTCCTTTGTTCCGGTACATCTCACCGATTTTCAACATGTCCCTGGCGGTCAGCCACAGGGAAAAGCCCAGTGGAACATCGTTGTCGGGATTCGGCCAGTCCGTCAGGCCGGACCCCATACCCTGCTCGCTGTAGCCTTCCCAGTGCACATTGGTGATGCCCAGGGGCGCAAACAATTCCTGCATCGCAAACTCATCGGGCCCCATGCCGGTGGTCACCCGTACGAATCGACTCATCAGGGTGGAAGCCCCGGTGCTGTAGGAGAATTTCTCCCCCGGGGCAGAGTCCATCGGGCGGTTGAGAACGAAGCGGTACCAGTCGTCTGAATTGATCATCTGGTTGACCGGGTTCAGTGGATTCCGATAATCCAGCAGGGCTTCGTTCCACTCGATGCCATGCCTTTGCTGCAGAACCTGCTCGATGGTAATGTCACGCTTGTTGGCCATATCCGGTTGAGACATGTCATACAGCCCGGAGAACATCTGTTCCAGGTTTTGATCCAGGCTGATTTTCCCCTGGCGGTGGGCGATTCCGATCAGGGTGGCGCCGACGCTCTTGGTGACGGACTGCACCTGGTGCAGATCACCGGCTTGCGCACCACGAAAATAATTTTCGTAGATGATCTCACCATGCTGGGAAATGATAACGGACTTGATGTTGCCGAAGGCGCCCTGCTCTACCGCTTCGGTCAGCGTATCGAAGGGCTGGGCGGCAACGCCCTGCGAAAGCAACAGCGTGAAAACGACGAGAAATCTTTTCATCGGCTTTTCCGGCAATTAATTAGGAAGTCTATAGCACTGAATCGCGTAAACCAGTGGCATAAGTCATGAGCACGTCTAAAATGACTCTCTATGACGACTGAATCACTGATTAACCGTCGCAAGCGGGCCATGGGCCCGGCCTACCGCCTGTTTTACCAGCAGCCCATCCACCTGGTGCGTGGTGAGGGCGCCCTGCTTTACGATGCCGACGGCCGTGAGTATCTCGACTGCTATAACAACGTGGCCTCAGTGGGCCATTGTCATCCGCAGGTCGTCGAAGCCCTCACCAGGCAGGCCTCGACTGCTCAATACACACACCCGCTACCTGCATGAAAATGTGGTGGAGTACGCAGAGAGCCTCGCGGCGACGATGCCCGGTGACCTCAGTGTCTGCATGTTCGTGTGCACCGGCACCGAGGCCAACGACCTGGCCTTTCGAATCGCCCGCACGGTGACGGGGCATAAAGGCGCCATCGTTACCGACCACGCCTACCACGGCAATTCGTTGGTCGTTACCGAGCTGTCCACCGAGGAATACCCGGCCAGAGACCAGCCGGACTACCTGGAAACCGTTGAGGCGCCGAATGGTTATCGCGGCAGTTACCGGTACGCTGATGCCGGCTGGACACATAAATATGCGGCGCTTGCCGGCGATGCGATCGACGCACTTGAAGAGCGCGGCAAGCAACCCGCCATGTTCATCTGTGACAACATCTTCAGCTCGAATGGCGTGCTCACGCCTCCGCCGGAATACCTGCAAGACGTCTACCGGCGGGTGCGTGCCGCAGGTGGCCTGATTGTGGCGGATGAAGTCCAGTCCGGCCTGTGCCGGCTGGGTGACAACATGTGGGGGTTCCAGGACTCAGGGGTTATCCCGGATATCGTCACCATGGGTAAACCCATCGGCGACGGCCACCCGCTGGCTGCCGTGGTGACCACACCGGCGATCGCCGAAGAGTTCGCCCGCAAATTCCACTACTTCAACACTTTTGGCGGCAACCCGGTATCGGCCGCTGTCGGCCTGGCCGTGCTGGATGTGATTGAGCAGGAAAACATCCTGCAAAACGTTCATGACGTGGGTACCTACCTGGGCCGGGGCCTGAAAGACCTGGCTCAGCGAAATCCGCTGATTGGCGACGTGCGTGGCAAAGGGCTGTTCTACGGGGTTGAGCTTGTAACGGATCCGGTGACACAGGAACCCGCTGCAAACGAAGCCCTGGAAATCCGCGAAAACCTGCGTAACAACGGCGTGCTACTCAGCACCAGCGGCGCGTTTGATAACGTGCTGAAAATCCGGCCACCCATGGTATTTTCCAAATCCAACGCCGACGAATTGCTGGAAAAACTCAGCCAGGCATTGATTTTCTAGCGCGCAACAAGAACCAACCGCTCAATAACGGCGTCGATCTCAGCCTCAGTTGTCGCCCGGCCCAGACTGAAACGTATGGCCCCGCTGCCGGCTTCCGGCGATACGCCCATCGCCTTGAGCACCGGCGATAGTTCCACCAGCCCCGAATGGCAGGCGGATCCGGTGGAGGCTGCAACCTCAGGCATTTTCTCCAGAATCTCAGCGCCGATCCGGCCAGCAAACGAGACGTTCAGCGTGTTCGGCAGGCGTTCATCGGGATGTCCGTTAAAAACAACGCGATCCCCCAATTTCTGCTTGAGCGAATTCCATAAGCGGTCCCGCAGACTTTGAATGCCTGCCATGGCAGAAAGGTCACCCGCCAGTTCACAGGCCTTGCCCAACGCCATGGCCAACAACGCGCTTTCCGTGCCGGCCCGAAGGCCATGCTCGTGACCCGCACCATGGATCAGTGGTTCAATCTCAACGCCCCCACGGATGTACAGAGCACCGACCCCTTTGGGGGCATAGACCTTGTGTCCGGCAATCGTCAGAAGGTCTACCCCGAGATCGTCAACCCGGGTCGGTACTTTACCGACCGACTGGGCTGCATCCGTATGAAATGGAATGCTTTGCTCGCGGGCGATGCGCGCGCAATCTGCAATCGGCTGTATTGTGCCCACTTCGTTATTGGCATGCATGATACTGATCAGAACTGTATCGGTCGTGATTGCCTTGCATAATTCATCAGGATCAACGCGCCCGGTTGCATCTACTGGCAGCCAGGTTATTCGTGCTCCGAGACACTCAAGGAACCGGCAGGGTTCGACAATCGCCGGATGCTCGACCTGGGTTGTAATGATATGCGCGCCTGGGTTTTGCGCCGCGAAATACCGGCCCTTCAGTGCCAGGTTATTTGATTCGCTGCCACCACTTGTGAATACGATTTCTTTCGGTGAGCATCCAAGGAGATCAGCTACCTGCTGTCGCGCCAACTCTACCATCGCATGCGCCGGCGCCCCCGCCCAATGCGAACTCGACGGGTTGCCAAAGCCATTCTGCAACGCCCGTTTCACGACGGCCGCGACTTCAGGGTCAATCGGCGTACTCGCGTTGTAATCGAGATAGATCTGCATAGTCAGCAACTGGAATGTCAATGGAGGCATTATAGCGGATGGCTGGTATTAGCTATTTTCAATTGCCGATTTCCAGTACGCTACCCAAATGACCACTGAAATGACCATTACACGCCCTGATGACTGGCATCTCCACCTCCGCGACGGGTCCTTTTTGAAAGACACCGTTCCATCCGCGGCACGCTATTTTGGACGTTCGATAGTGATGCCCAACCTGACACCGCCGGTAACCGATGCATCACAGGCCCTGGCTTATCAGCAGCGGATCCTCGACCAAAGGCCGGCACGCAGTCAGTGGCTGCCGCTGATGGTCATTTACCTGACCGACAATACGTCTGCTGACCTGATCCAGGCAGCCAGAGAATCAGGGGTCATCGCAGCAAAGCTTTACCCTGCCGGCGCCACCACTAACTCTGATTCCGGCGTCACCGCCATGGAGAATATCTACCCTGCCCTGCAGGCCATGTCCAATGCTGGAATGCCCTTGTTGGTGCATGGCGAAGTCACCCATCCAGACATCGATATATTCGATCGTGAAAAGCGCTTTATCGACCAGCACCTGGTGGCGATCGTCGAGAAGTTCCCGGACCTCAAAGTGGTGCTTGAACACGTCACCACCTCGGATGCCGTTCAGTTTGTCAGCGAGGCTGGAAAAAATGTCGCCGCAACCATTACGCCGCAACATTTAATGTACAACCGCAATGACATGCTGGTTGGCGGCGTCAAACCCCATTTCTATTGCCTGCCCATTCTGAAACGCAACATCCACCAGCTTGCATTGCGGGATGTCGTCGCTGCCGGCAGCAGCAAGTTCTTCCTGGGCACCGATTCGGCGCCGCATGAAAAGCTCACCAAGGAGTCATCCTGCGGCTGCGCCGGCTGTTTCTCCAGCCATGCACCGCTGGAGATGTATGCCGAAGTGTTCGACGAACTGGGTGTACTGGACAAGCTGGAAGCATTCGCCAGTTTTCACGGCCCTGATTTCTACGGACTGCCGAGAAATGAAGATTCGGTCACGCTGCGCAAAGCGCACTGGCAGGTGCCCGCGTCCTACCCCCTGGGGAGCGGCAGCGTCATTCCATTGAAGGCAGGTGAAACGATAAGCTGGCAGGTCGTTAACGGTTGAAGGGTCTATTTCTGGAATTGTCCCAGGTATTTATCAAGCGGCACCAGCACGTTTTCAGCACTGCTCATTTCTGTGGAGAGTGTTTGCGCTTCGGCGATCATCCCGGTGTTTAAACCGCGAATGCTTGCAATATTCTGCCTGGCATGATTTTGCGGTGAGCTATCCATGGTGGCAGACACCAGCAGCAGCGACAGGCCGGCAATTGTATTAACTTTCACACCCTGGCCGCGCATATAGAGCATGCCCAGGTTGCCGATGGCTAGCGGGTCGCCTTGAGCCGATGCCTTGCGATACCATTCGTTAGCCTGTTTAAAATCAACTTCGGTGCCGCGGCCATTTTCATACAACACAGCGAGGTTGTATTGCGCGAGTGCATTTCCTTGCACGGCGGCTTTTCGATACCAGACAACGGCTTCTTTTTCATCTTTGCCAACGCCAATACCCTGCTCAAACATCAAGCCCACATTGTACTGGGAATCAGAGTGGCCTTCTTCAGCCGCTGCGCGAAACTCTTTGTATGCCAATGGCATATTGTTGGCTTGAACTGCTGCTAACCCTTCTTCGAATCCGGCAACAGCTGAACTGTTTACGAGAATGGCGAACAAAGCAGACAGGAGGACGGAGCAGATGAATGATTTCATGACAAGAAGGTTATCAGAGAGGCGTGCCCTTGCGCACCTCTCCTGGAATCATACTGGGTGG
The DNA here is from genome assembly GCA_963759035.1 of uncultured Gammaproteobacteria bacterium. Classification (GTDB taxonomy): domain Bacteria; phylum Pseudomonadota; class Gammaproteobacteria; order Xanthomonadales; family SZUA-36; genus JAHEFT01. The sequence continues at coordinate 5,562 of CAVWXL010000007.1, read as the reverse complement.
TTTCTGCAGGAAAGCATAGTATGATAAAGCTGGATTCAAGCCCTTTGATTTTTTTTAATAAGTTGCAATTCATGGCCGAAAACATTTCACCCAATATTCATCAAAATTTATAATGCCGCTAAAACCCAACGCCCTCGTAGCTCAGCTGGATAGAGCAATCGCCTCCTAAGCGATAGGTCACACGTTCGAATCGTGTCGAGGGCGCCATATTCCACAGAACCTCTCAAGTAGATGAACCAACCCGCCCTACTTCTTATCGACGTTCCAAGATGCACCGGGTGAACCTGGCGAGCCTTAATGATGAGTTTGGCTTTACGAATTCAGCATGCGAAAATCTGCGCCTGTGGGGTTCTGATAAACACGTAAATCAAACTCCGGCAACACCGCCAGAATATGGTCAAAAATGTCGGACTGGATACCTTCGTAATTTGCCCAAACTTTGTCCTTGCTGAAGACATAGATTTCAATCGGCAGGCCGTACTGGGTGGGCGCCAGTTGCCGCACCAGGAATGTCATATCCATATTGATCATCGGATGGTGGCTCAGGTAGGCCACCACATAGGCACGGAAGGTGCCGATATTGGTCATACGCCGGCCGTTGGCGAGGCTGGCATGATCAACATTTTCAGACTGGTTGAATGCTTCAAGCTCGGCTTTCTTGCTTTCAATGTATTCAGAGATATATTGAATTTTCTCAAAACGCTCCAGCATCTCCACGTCACAGAATCGGATACTGCTCATATCGATATTCACCGCACGTTTGATCCGGCGCCCGCCGGATGCGGTCATGCCCTGCCAGTTCTTGAATGATTCGCTGATCAGCGCATAGGTTGGAATGGTGGTGATGGTCTTGTCCCAGTTTTGTACTTTAACCGTGGTCAGAGCCACTTCCAGCACATCACCATCAGCACCATAATTTGGCATTTCGATCCAGTCACCCACCGACACCATCTTGTTGGCAGCCAGCTGGATACCGGCTACGAAACCGAGGATGGCATCCTTGAAAATCAGCATCATGACGGCTGTGAGCGCGCCGATACCACTCAGCAGGAAAAGCGGTGTTTTGTTCAGCAGAATGGAAATGACCAGTATGGCCGCGAGGAAATACAGCGCAATTTTCAGGACCTGGATAAATCCTTTGATTGGGATTTGCTTGGATGCCCTGAAGTTCTGGTAATAGTGTTCAAACGCATTCAGTAAGTGAATCCAGCACCAGCATGAACACCACGATCATATAAATCTGCAAAGCGCCTCTGATGATCAAAATCGTCGGATCGAGACCTTCCAGCACGATCGGAGTGAGCTCATACAGAACCACTGCCGGAGCCAGGTGTGCCAGCCGGATCAGGGCCTTGTGGCGCAGGATTTCATCATCCCACTTCGCTTTGGAATTGGAAATAATGTGGCTGATCGCGGTTACGATGTAGTGCTTCGCGACATAATTCGCCAACGCACTCAAGGCCAGCGCCGCAACCACAGCAATACCGCGTGCAAAGTAAAATGTCAGGTGTTCACTGATGCCCTGGCCGGTTAACCAGTTTTGTAGTAATTCCAGCATTTATTGTGTTTCCTAGTTATCGGCCAGTGGGGATGGGCTGGCGGGGACCGTCCAGCCGTAAGCTGGCATTTTAACATCAGGTTTTACAGTATCGACCGGACAGACCGGGGGTTTCGACCTTAAAATATACCTCCAAACAAAAGTGATTTCAGGCCCTGTTGCTGATTGATCAACACACGCATCCTTTGCCTGGCGCGGTACAGCACGCGGTCAAAATGAGCCGCTGACAATCCCAGGTCACAGCAGATCCTTGCTTTGTCCTGGTCAGCCAGGTAGAAGCGCCGCAAAATCTCACGGTCCCGTGACATGGTCAGTTGGTCAAGCACGGCCTCAAGACCAGCACGGGTAGTTTCGCTATCGATATCTTTGGCCTTGTTGTCCCTGTGTGAATGATGGCGCGAAATCGCCCTGTCATCCTGGTGGATATATCGCCGCTCTTTCCGGTAATGGTCTGTACAGATATTGACCGCCGTCTGGCGGATAAAGGCGGACAGGCATTGTGGCTTTCTCAATTCCCCGGCGCGGAGCTTTCTCAAGGTGACGATGAACGTATCCTGGCACAGGTCGTTGGCCAGATGGACGCTTCCCGTGCGTTTGATCAGGATGGGTCTGATCGTCGGACCAAACTGCTCAACGAGTTCGGTTTCGGCGAATCCGTCACCGGTTTCGATACGGCCAACCAACTCACAAGCTTGTTCTGCTGTGACACTCATAACAGACTCTTCGGGTTCATTTTTTAAGCACCTCCTCCCGGCAATTGCAAGCGTTTGGCTGCCTTGATGAATTCCGCCGTACGTACTTCGGAAACACCGAGAATTGCGGCTGGCCGTGCCTTGTCCATCGTCGCAACCTGAGATACTTTGGTTATGCCGCTTTCCTTCAAACGCTTCTCGGATACCTCGCCAATACCGCGGATTTTGCGCAAGTGCACGACATCGGCCAACTCGAGGGCGTCGACCCTCACCGAATCTTCGATTTGCAGGTATATGGCCGGGCCGTCGACACGCACGGGATAGGCGCCAAACAGGCAGATGGAGGTTCCGGCCCGGCTATTCATGACGGGGGATTCGAAACCGCAAATCCCCCTTGGTCACGCATTCACACCCCTGTGTGCGCGAGTTGATTTGATTGAACATACGTTTTTCCGCTCGATTGTGTGGTTACACCAGCGGAGATAAGGGTGGAGCAGATAATCCGCGGATGTCACCGAAAAAATGACATTGGCCAGCCAACAACAAGCCTGGCCCCATACTGGCAGCTTTATGCTGGCGAGGTTCCGCAGAAAATGTTTCTATCAATTATTATTTTTTGACTCTCACCTTTAAATTTATCACAAAAAATATTTTTTGCACGCTGTTTGTACTTCCCGAATGGGAGAAAAGCTATTGAGAGGGCACTAAGTAATATTGGAACTTTCTTGAGGAAGGAGAATTGTCATGCCGGGTGTTAACCTGACACACGCTCTTAGTGCGGAATATCTGGAACTCTTCGAGACACTGGAGATCAAGCGGAACCGGTTTGATGATGTTGACCAAATCGCGGACAAAATCGTTGCAAACAAAGCCCTCTACGAAGAGGTCAGTGACAAAGCGAAGGCGCCCTGGTTCTTCATTGCGGCCATTCACAACATGGAATCAGGTCTCAGACTGGACCGGCACCTGCACAATGGCGACCCGCTGACCGCCAGAACCCGGCACGTGCCGGCCGACCGGCCCGCTGAAGGCGACCCACCCTTTACCTGGCAGGAAAGTGCACAGGATGCGTTGAAGTTGAGAAGAATTGATCGGGTGGAGAACTGGAGCCTGGAACAAATTCTATATCAACTGGAAGGTTACAATGGCTGGGGTTACCGCTTGCACCACCAGCATGTAAAGAGTCCCTACCTGTGGTCATTCTCCAATCAATACACGCGGGGAAAATATATCGCTGACGGCACCTGGTCTGACACGGCAGTATCGCGCCAGTGTGGCGCGGCAGTCCTGGTAAAGCGCCTGGAGCAAAGGGGAGATATACTTGCTTTAACAGGCCGTATACCAGCCAATGTCATACCATTACGACACGCCAGCCGTGTGATCAAACGAGGTGATGATTTGCAGCGCTTTCTGAATACATTCCCCGGCATTTCCCTTAGGGTCGATGGCTGGCCCGGAAACATCACTTCAGACGCGGTCAAAAAGGTGTTCGGCTTTTATCTGGAGGGTGATCCCAGATCCAACGATGCATAAAACACTCAGCATTCTGATAATCGTCCTGTGCTTGCAGGGCTGCTCGGACAACTCGGAAACACTCAGCCAGGTTCATACTTCATTTTCTGAGTCATCCGGATTAACGGTCACTGACAATAGCGGGAAATCTCAGCAACTGATCGGTGAATCACTCGGCGTGAGAACCATCATCTCGCCGAGCACAAAGTGGATCCTGGTGGAGGATATGCAATTCTCCGACCTGGTTGTGATTCGCGCATTTCACCGCACCAGACAGGGCTACCAGGAAGTCCTTCTGCCTGAAATAAAGCTGCAGTGGGAAGCATTTGCCCAAAAAGCGGGTGTCAGCGTGGACGATTTACTCCACGCTCGCGTCGGGATCGAGGAGTTCGGCCCCGATGAAAAGACGGTAATTTTGCGCTTCCAGGCTGATGCCGGAATGGCAGGCGCCCACGAAGTCGTATCGGTGATGGAAATCAGGCTCGATCAGGACATTGAGCGCAAAGCCGACAACTAATCTTTGTCCGAAATTCTGTAACGAATCACACAAGCCTGGCCACTGCTACCAGCCCCCTGTCAATCAACCCAAGAATATTGGCTATCTTTGCCGCACGATCCTGAGCCTGTTTCAACTCCCTGAGTTGTCTTTGTGCACGCTCATTGATGCTCCTTAAATCACCCATTAACGTTGCGGCGTTTCCCTGCCAGTCTTGCATCATGGCTACGCGCAATTTACTGATTTGTTTGGCCAGCTTTTTTTCTGCATCGTCCACTTTCGCGGGACTTTCGCCGAGCATCAGCAGTTCTATTGCCAGGCCTTGCAGTTTGCCCCGGAGAAAGATCAAGTATCTAACGAGTGCGAGTTTTTCATCCTGTGTCATGTGTCTCTCCTGCTTCAATTATCGCTGGATGCTTCCAGACGTTCCTGGATGGAAGCGATCAACTCGATTTGGGCGACCAGTTCTTCAAGCGTAGGGCTGTAACCTGACTGCAAAGCGTTTATCAGGCCCGCATGCGCTGGTGGTATGGCTTCGTATGCCGCACTAAGACTCTTCAGGATATCCAGCTGCGGCGTGGTCTTTTCATTCAGCGCCAGAAGTTTCTCAACCAACGCTAACCGTTTGGCGGGATCTTGTTCTGTTGGTATTTTTCTGGTAAATCTGGGGTTGTCAGCGTTGTATTCTTCCTCAATGCCAATGGCGGAAATTTTCATCGCAGTAGAGCCCAAACGGGCATATTCGACGACACCCGGATGAAACTCTGCCATGACTGAAGCCATTCCGTCTCTTTGTTTCTTCGCCAGGTATTGTTGGACAATATTCACTCCTATTGTCGAAAACGCCCCAATCTTTTCCTCATTAAGCGTCGCGCCAAATGTCGCGGCTATGGATTTTGCTGATGCCCCAATTTTTTCTGCCGAATCCTCCAATGCTTTTTTTGTGTTTTCATTGGCCCCATTAAAAAGAATCAGGAAACTTGCGTAGTCAATTAACATCTGATTGAGCTTCGCCAGGCGATATTTAGATTCTGCAATCACCTTGAAAACAGGGAGATTCGAGGAATCAGTCCCGCAGTCACCCCACTGCCATTCGAAATCATCCCCCCCACAAAATCTGAGCGTGATGGGTCTGGGATCCAGTTGGTTTTCGGCTTTTACCTGTTCTTTGAAATTTCTGTAATTCCAGTCGTATTCAGCTTGCAATGCGCTCGTTGATTTGACGTTCAGATCGACCAAAGCTGCCTGAAACTGGATTAGCGAATCGGGTTGTACAGGTTGACGTGTGGAAACACAAGCCGTCA
>CAVWXL010000006.1:0-135954 GCA_963759035.1 uncultured Gammaproteobacteria bacterium | reverse complement strand
GATAGCGGTCCAAGTTGCCCCTTCACTGACAAATTCCGTTGTCGACCAGATAGCAGAACTCCCCTGGGCCTGAATCGCCTGGAAGTTAATTGCTCAAATCGGCCATAGTCGGACCTTGACGATGATCCGACTATTGGACAGGGCAACTCAGGACTTGATGGGCAAAAGGCCTAACTAACCGGGAGAGGCAGCTAAAAAGCTCGGGTCCGTCAGCAATTCAGAACCTCATTAGGTAATTGACATAATTGTCAAATTCTTGAGATACTGCAGATGAATGGTAGTAGGTATTTCCAAAGTGTCAGGTCCACTACCCATAACGGAGAAATAGACATGAAAGCAGCATTCATTTTTGTACTGACATCGATTTTCACCTTTCTGTTGAGTGCATGCACTACCACTCAATCAGGACCTCAGACAGTCGAGCAATTGCTTGCTAAAAAGGGCTATACCATAGGCCCGCCTACTGACCGGGTTGAACAGTTCCGCTTCACTGGCTGGAATTACTTGGATCGTGAGCATGTCATGCTCACATTGCCTGGTTCCCGACACTATCTAATCAGCTTGCGTGTGAGTTGTAATAGCCTTTACGGGGCGCACGTGATTGACTTCAGCAATATCGGCAGCGGTAGCTTTCTGACCAATTCTGACACCCTAATAGTACGGGACAACGGCAACGTACAGGAGTCCGGTATACCGGAGCACTGTATGATTGAGTCTATGAACGAGTTGGTGAGCCGGGAAAACAAAACTGCTACTTGAATTCATCATGAGCGGCTAGCTTTGTTGTTTCGATATTTATTATCTGCATGTTTCTAGGGGCTGTTGTTTTTGCAAAAACACATTCAGCGTGTGGCTCTATATTTACTTTGTTTCTCAGTAAGTTAGAGCCTAAATTGGCTGGGGGAGAGGGATTACTCGGGCTGTCCCTGCCCTCGCCCCTTCGGGGCCGCCTTCGCTTCGCTGCGGCGTTCAAATTTGTTCCAGACAAATTTGTCGAACCCAGTCGGCCTGTTGGCCGACAGTGGATCTCATCTCCAGCTCCTCCAATCAAACACAAAAAAACCGCCTCGCAGGCGGCTTTTTTGTATTTGGCTGGGGGAGAGGGATTCGAACCCCCGCTGGCGGAGTCAGAGTCCGCAGTCCTACCACTAGACGATCCCCCAGTGGCTTCCAGCGGCTTTGGTGCCGCCAGGATTAACGCTTGCTGTACTGGGTAGCCTTGCGGGCTTTGTGCAGGCCGACTTTCTTGCGCTCCACTTCACGTGCGTCGCGGGTTACATAACCGGCTTTACGCAGGGGCCTGCGCAGTTCTTCGTCGTATTCCATCAGGGCGCGGGTCACGCCCAGGCGAATCGCGCCGGCCTGTCCGGAAATGCCGCCGCCGCTGACGGTGGCCTTGATGTCGAAGTTTTCCATCATTTCCACTTTTTCGAGCGGCTGGCGCACGATCATGCGGGCCGTTTCGCGGCCGAAAAATTCGTCCAGAGGACGATCGTTGACAATGATCTGTCCTTTGCCTTTAGTCATGAAGACGCGAGCTGTTGAAGACTTGCGACGTCCGGTTCCGTAATATTGTTCGGTTGCCATATCGGTATCCGTTTCTGTCAGGCTCAGATATCGAGCACTTTGGGCTGCTGTGCGGCGTGCGGGTGTTCCGGGCCGGCATAAACATGCAGCTTGCGGAACATGGCGCGCCCCAGCGGATTCCTGGGCAACATGCCCTTGACCGCTGACTGGATGACCCGCTCGGGGTGCTGTTCCAGTTGCTTTTCCAGGTTGATTGATTTCAGGTTGCCGATGTAGCCGGTGTGACGGTAGTACATCTTGTCTTCCAGCTTGTTGCCGGTAACCCGAATTTTTTCAGCATTGATCACAATGATGTTATCGCCCGTATCCACGTGAGGCGTGAATTCCGGCTTATGCTTGCCGCGCAGACGGCTCGCCAGTTCGGTGGCCAGTCTGCCCAGAGTCTTGTCTGTCGCATCGACCAGGCACCAATCGCGCTCTACGGTCTGCGGCTTTGCTACGTACGTTTTCATATCATTCTCTCAGAAAAAACCCACGCGCCAAAAGGCCGCAGGTGAAGAGCGAGAATTTTACTGGCTTCTTCGCCCGGAATCAACCTTCTCAGACTCAGATTTTCAGCCGGTCGACCGGCTTTGCCGTTGACCAGGTGCGACTCGATGATCTCATCAATGTCCGATTCGTCGACGTAGGTGTACCAGGTACCTTCCGGATAAACGACGCACACCGGCCCTTCTTCGCAGCGGTCCAGACAGCCGGACTGGTTGACGCGGACCTTGCCTTCACCGGAAAGGCCCAGTTCCTTGACTCTTTTTCTTGGCGTAATCGCGTAGCTCCGCCGAACCGCACTGATTACAGCTACGGCCGGTCGGAGTCCGGCCCGCGATCGTTCACGCAAAAGAAAATATGTCGCTGGTAATAACCCATAGCGGGCGCGCATTATACTAGAATATCGGCCATGGACAGGAACTACTCGAAAATCGACCGTTTCATCGCCTCGATCGACGATGCGCTGCGGATTTCCACCGGCGACGCGCCGGCGCCTTTTCGCGAAAACCCGGCCGGCGATCTGGCTGCCGCCGACCTGGACGAGGACGATCGCCGTCACGTGGCGGGCCTGATGCGCATCAATCACACCGGTGAAATCTGCGCCCAGGCGCTTTATGCCGGCCAGGCCGCCACCGCGCAGCACGATGCGACCCGCGAAGCCATGCAACTGGCTGCAGACGAGGAAATCGACCACCTGTCCTGGTGTGAAGACCGCCTGAAGGAACTGGACAGCCGGCCCAGCATGCTCAATCCGTTTTGGTATGCCGGGTCCTTCGCGATTGGAGCGGTGGCGGGCATTGCCGGAGATGACTGGAGCCTGGGTTTTGTCAAGGAAACGGAAAACCAGGTCGAGGCACACCTGGAGGACCACCTGGAAAAACTGCCTGAGGGTGATGCCCGCAGCCAGGCCATTCTGGACCAGATGAAAGAGGATGAAGCCAAGCATGCCGAGATGGCCGAGGAAGCAGGCGCGCGCGATTTGCCACCACCGATACGGCGTGCGATGACCTTCACCGCGAACATCATGAAGTCGCTGGCCTACCGGATTTAGTCCTGTTCTCTGATCTGCGCCCGCAGTTCATCCAGCGTTTTCGCCGTTGACAGGCACCGCATCGGCCGTTCATCACGCCAGGTCAGGTCCCAGTCAGCGATGCACGCTGTTGCCCGCCATCGGAAACTCGGTCATCGGCAAATTCCGCCAGCCCCGTACAGCCGCATTGCCGCCTGCTTGCATCTCGCCGGCACCGCCGGACTGAAATGTAAAACGCAGATCGAATTTACGCTGTGTTTCACCCGACTAGGCGCAATCTTGCCTTGCACGGACCAGGGCGCCTGGAAACCGCCTTCGGCTGAACCCGGTATCCAGGTGGATGTGGTTAATGTTCGTCCAGCACGTCCACTTCACCGGCTCGGTGATCTGTGACGGCCCGCCGGGCTCCGAACGTTCCAGCAGGCGCAGCGCCAATTGCATCATCAAGGCCGCAGCATCCAGCGAGGCAGCCGCCTCTTCCTTGTATTTGCCAAAGCCCCGGGTCAGAACGGCGCTTCCCTCGACCAGCAGCAATGTCACCGTTTTCGACTTCCCCCGGCACATTGAGTTCGGAACGAACCAGCAGGTCGCCGCAGTCGCAGCGGAACAGCTCCCAGTTGGCGTGGTAGCCCTCGCCGGGAAATTCGATATCCAGTTGCGACCCTGGACGGATCTGCCCAGCGGGTTTCCGGCGGTAGCTCAGCGGCCGCCGGGACCGGTGCCAACCACGCCAGTGCAAAACAGCGGTGCGAAGCACTTACCAATAGACTTTCATATCGACACTCCCGTCAAAAAACAGCTTCTGCAGCGCAGCTCCCGGATCCGTCGCACGCATGAAGGCCTCGCCGACCAGGAAGGCATTGATTCCCGAAGCGCTGCATCCGCTCCACATCCTGCACGGGTATGGATTCCGCTTTCGGTCACCATCGTCCGGTCCGGGGAACCAGCGGGCGCAAGCGTTCCGAGGTTGCCAGGTCGGTCGTGAAGGTATGCAGGTCGCGGTTGTTAACGCCGACCAGCCGGGCCCGGGTGGTCAGCGCGTCTTCCAGTTCCCGTTCGTCGTGCACTTCGACCAGCACATCCAGGCCGATTTCACGCGCCAGGCCGTCCAGCTCCTGCAGCTGAGTCGCGCGGCAGGGCCGCAACGATCAGCAGAATACAGTCGGCGCCCAGCGGCGCGTGATTCGTGAATCTGCCAGGGGTCGACCATGAAATCCTTGCGCAGCACGGGTAATGAACAGGCATGCCGTGCCTGCAGCAGGTAATCGTCGCAACCCTGGAAATACTGCTCGTCGGTCAACACCGACAGGCAGGCCGCGCCCGCCTGCTGGTAGCTGCGCGCAATCTCAGCCGGGCGGAAATCCTCGCGAATGACTGCCGGCGCTGGGTGAGGCCTTCTTGACCTCCGCAATCACCGCCGTGCCGCTTGCCGCCAGGTCAGTGATCCGCCGGGCAAAACCACGCGCCGGCGGCTGATCGAGGGCCATCGCGGAAATCGTGGCCAGGTCATGCCGCCGGCTTCTCGCGGCGACCTCTTCCGCCTTGGTCTCGAGGATGCGCTGCAGAATGGAAGGAATTTCAGACATTGAGCGTCACTCAGAAGCATGCCGTGAAATCAACCAGTGCTTCCACCTTTGCCCAGGGCTTGCCGGATTCCAGCAAGCGTCCGGCTTCGTGCAACGCCTTCCGCCAGGCCGGGCGCCAGTCCGGCGACGTACAGTGCTGCGCCGGCATTCAGCGCGATGACTTGCCGGGCCCGCTCCGGCCTGTCACCCGGTGCGCCCGACAGGGCAGCCCGGATCAGCGCAAGCGATTCATCCGACCCTGCAACCTCCAGGCCGTCCAGGTGTCCGCGCCAGCCCGAGATCTTCCGGGCGTGATGTCGTATTCACTCACCTCACCATGCTTTGGCTTCGGCCACATGGCTGGCTGCCGCGGCGCTGATTTCATCCAGGCCATCCTGCGAATGCACGACCATCACGTGCTCAGCAGCCCAGCCGGTTCAACACTTCGGCGACGGGACGGCACAAGCGCGGCATCGTAAACACCGACCAGCAGGCGCCTGACGCCGGCCGGATTGGTCATCGGACCGAGGATATTGAAAATTGTCCGCACCCCCATCTCCTTGCGCGGACCGATCGCATGGCGCATGGCGCTGTGGTGTGCCGGGGCGAACATGAAGCCCACGCCGACCTCGTCGACGCAATCGGCCACCTGCTGCGGGGTCAGTCCCAGCGCGACGCCGGCTGTTTCCAGCACATCAGCGCTGCCCGAACTGGAAGAGACCGAGCGGTTACCGTGCTTGGCCACCCTGCCGCCGGCGGCAGCCACAACGAAGCTGGCAGCGGTTGAGACATTGAACAGGTTGGCGCCGTCACCGCCGGTACCGACGATATCCACCAGGTGCTCGCCGCCGACATCGACTCCACTGGCCAGTTCCCGCATCACCATCACCGCGCCGGTGATTTCATCCAGGCTTTCGCCTTTCATGCGCAGCCCCATCAGGAAAGCCCCGATCTGCGCATCGGTGGCCTCACCGGTCATGATCTGGCGCATGACGGCCTTCATCTCTTCCAGCGACAGGTCCTGTCTCTTCGGCAAGCAGGGCAAGTGCTTGTTTGATGTCCATAGCACTTGCTATCCGGTCAGAAACGCAGACTGATGGACTGCAGGAAATTCCTCAGCAGGTCGTGACCGCGGTCGGTCAGAATCGACTCCGGGTGAAACTGCACGCCCTGGATGTCGAACTGCATTGTGCTTCATGCCCATGATTTCATGGCCGCCCTGGTATTCAGTCCAGGCCATCACCGACAGGCACTCCGGAATCGAGTCCGGCTGCAGCACCAGGGAATGATAACGGGTCGCCTCGAACGGCTGCGGCAGGTCGGTAAACACGCCCTGGCTGCGGTGATAAATCATCGAGGTCTTGCCATGCATGATGCGCTCGGCCCGCACCACCTTGGCGCCGAACGCCTGGCCGATGCACTGGTGTCCCAGGCAGACGCCCAGAATGGGAATCAGTCGGACCGAGTGTCTTGCACCAGGTCGAGGCAAATACCGGCCTCGTTGGGTGTGCAGGGTCCCGGTGAAATCACGATGCCTTCCGGTTTCATCTGCGCGATATCGTCCAACGCTGACCGCGTCGTTGCGCACGGTTTCGACCTCAGCACCCAGTTCACCCAGGTACTGCACCAGGTTGTAGGTGAAGGAGTCGTAATTATCGATCATCAGGATCATGGTTTCGCTTCCTGCACGGCGGCTAAAGCCCCATCGATGCGCTGTTCACGGCGGCGATCAGTGCGCGGCCCTTGTTCATGGTCTCTTCCCATTCCTTTTCGGGATCGGAATCAGCCACGATACCGGCGCCGGCCTGCACGTGCAGCATGCCGTCCTTGATCACAGCGGTGCGAATCGCGATGGCCAGGTCGGTGTCATCGTGCCAGTTGATGTAACCCACGGCGCCTGCGTAAACATTGCGCCGCACCGGCTCCAGCTCGTTGATGATTTCCATGGCGCGGATCTTGGGCGCACCCGACAGGGTACCGGCCGGAAACGCGGAACGTATCGCGTCGGTGCAATTGAGTCCATCTGCCAGTTCCCCCACCACCTGGGAAACAATGTGCATGACATGGGAATAGCTCTCGATGATCATGTTATCGGTGACCTTGACGGTACCGGTTTTGGAAACGCGGCCGGCGTCGTTGCGGCCCAGGTCAATCAACATGATGTGCTCGGCACGCTCCTTGGGGTCGTTAATCAGTTCGGCTTCCAGTCGCTGGTCCTCCTCGGCAGTAGCGCCACGGTGCCGGGTTCCGGCAATCGGGCGCACCGTGACCTGGCGATTCTGCACCCGCACCAGCACTTCCGGAGATGAGCCGACGATCTGGGTGTCGCCCAGGTCAATGAAATACATATAAGGTGACGGGTTCAACGCCCGCAGGGCCCGGTATACATCCAGGGGGCGGGCCTTGAAGGGTACGCTCATGCGCTGGGACAGCACCACCTGGAACACGTCTCCGGAGAGGATGTACTCCTTGCTCTTTTCGACCGCGGCGATGAAGTCTTCGCGGCTGAAGCCGTAATTGAAGTCCTCTTCCGCGACACTGCCGTTGGAAATCGGGTTGCCATAACCGGTGCCCGCAGAGCGCAGGCGCGTTTCCAGTTCATCCAGCCGCTGTTGCGCACTTTCCCAGGCTTCAGGCTGGCTGGGGTCAATGTTCACCACCAGGTAAAGTCTTCCGGCCAGGTTGTCGAACACGGCAACTTCCTCCGACAGCAACATGACCATCTCGGGCGTCATCAACTCATCCGGCTTGGTATGGTCGACCAGGCGGTTTTCAAACCGCTGCACTACCTCGTAGCCGAAATAACCGACCAGGCCGCCGGTGAATACCGGCAGCTCAGGCATCACCGGAAGGTTAAATTCCTGCTGCAGGCTGGCAATATATTCCAGCGGATCGGCCACTTCCTCCTGCCGCACAGCCGCACCTCTCTCAAACGTGGTCAAGCGTGTACCGACCAGCGAGTAGCGCCGGCGGCAGGGCAAACCGATGATGGAAAAGCGTCCCCAGGTTTCGCCGCCTTCGACTGACTCGAGCAGGTAGGCATCGGGTGCGTCAGCCAACTTGAGATAGACGGAAAGCGGTGTATCCAGATCAGCCAGTACCGAGCGGTACACGGGAACGCGGTTATAGCCTTCGGTCTTCAGTTCTTCGAATACTTCCCTTTCCACGGCAATCCATTTTTTTCGAGGCAGTAAAGCAGGATTCTAACAAGGCTTGCCGTAATAACCTACAGGGGAAGTCTGAGCAGAATTTCAACACCCTGTCCTGCCGGCAGGTTTTGCGCGCTCACGCTGCCGTTGTGCGCCACCGCGACCAACCGCACGATATACAGGCCGAGACCCAGATGGGGCACCGAACCACGTTTTTCACGCAGGGACACCAGTGAATCAAACAGGCGCTCCTGGAACTCACCCGGCAGACTACTGCCGGTATTACGCACAGCCAGTTCACAATAGCTGTCACGCGGGCACAGGTTGATACTCACCTCATCCTCATCGCCACTCAGTGACATGGCGTTATCTACCAGCTTGTCCAGTGCCTGCGCCAACAAGTCGGGCGCGCACCGGACCTGCAAGGGCTCCTGTGGAACCCGGATAAGCAAGCTGCGATCGGGGTGGACGATTCGGTAACCTTCGGCACAACGCCGCACCATGCCCGCCAGATCGACCGTTTCCCATTCCGCCACGCCAATGGCCGCTTCCAGACGGCTGGCTTCGCTCATAGCACGCACGATGGCCGTCTGGCGTTCAACGCCTTCCTGGGCGCGCTGCAGAAAACGCATCGCCTCCGGCTCCAGGCCCTGGCTGGACAGGTTGTCCAGCGAAGACCGGGTAATGGCCAACGGGGTTTTCAATTCATGCGACAGTTTTCCGGCCAGTGTCTGCAGATACTGGCTGTAATCCGCCACGGCCCGCAGCAGTTTTTGGTTATTGCGCGCCAGTTCGCCCAGTTCATCCCGGTCTTCCAGCAGTGGCAGGGCATCGGGGTTCACCCCTTCATCCATGGCCTGGCTGACAGCGCCACTGAGCCTTTGCACCCGACCGGACAGGCGGGTGGCGAAATACCATAGACCAACCGCCAGGCCGAGCGTCAGGGCCAGCGTGGAAAACAGCAGGCGCCCCAGCGCCCGGTTGGTGACCAGCAACAGTCCCTCGGAGGTCGACTGCATCACCACGGAACCGTGCACTTCGTCCTGCAGCACAACCGGTACCGCCACCGTGTTCCACACCATGGCCGTATCGATATCCTGGGTCCAACTGACTTTTTCAGCACCGGCCAGCGCCTGGCTGACCAGGTCGTTCTGCAGCCGGACCGGGTCATCCGGCCACTGTTCCAGCAATTCGGTCCGCTCTCCGGCAACCAGCCGGTACAGAAGCCGCTGCACCCAGGTAGTCCGCAGCCGCTCGGGTGCACTGCCAAGCCCCGCTTCCGGACCCGAATCAGCCAGCACCCGGCCCTGCGCATCGACCAACCAGGTGCGGGCAGATTCCATTTCCGAACGACCGAGCCACTCAGAAAGCCCCCGCCACTCCGGTACCAGGCTAATCCAGCCAGGCCGGCCCGGATCATCGAGCGGGCCCGCGCTGTGCGCTCCGTCCTGTAGCTGGAAACTGATATCGGTATTACGGGTCGAAGCCGGCAGGGCAAGTTCCAGCCGGTAGCCACTCTCATGGTCCAGCCAGTACCCCTCCAGCTGACCCGAATCGCCCCGCTCGCTGTACAACTGGATCGGGCCGGGCGCCCCGGGATTGATCGTGAAACTGAACAGGCCGCGCGGACTGCGCACCAGCAGGGTCATCAAGCCGGACCCCGATCCCCCTTGCAGGCTGATGGATGAGGTCGTGCCGGCATTCGGACGGGTAATGTCGAACAGGATAAACAGGCGACCGGAATCTCCCCCGCCAGCACACTGACGACCAATGCGTCATCCCCGGAATCAAACTCCAGTCCCTGCCCCGCGCCGGGCCAATCATCGCTGTAACCATCCAGCGCAGGCTGCCGCTGCAGGGTCCTCAGCGGAACATAGAGCTCGGGCAAAAAAAGCAGGCGGCTCTGGTATTCCAGCGGCAATGCCCCGGCCACGGTACGCGCCGAAGCCAGCAGGGCACCCTGCTGTGCATCGCGCAGAAACTGCTCCAGTTCCTGCAACAACTTCCAGCCTGACCACGGCAACAGCAGGGTCAGCAGGGAGAGCGCCAGCAACTTGGTCCGCAGTTTCATCCGGCGTCGCTGGCGCTGCTCTTGGTGCCGGCCGATTCAGGTTTCCAGCGGTAGCCGGCCCCGTAAACAGTGTCCAGCCGGTCAAAGTCCGGGTCGACTTTGACGAATTTACGCCGGATGCGCTTGACGTGGCTGGTGATGGTCTGGTCATCCACCAGCACGTTGGCATCGTCCATCAACTGCTGGCGGGTGCGCACATGCCCGGGGTGGCGGATCAGTGAATGAATCAGCCAGAATTCGGTGACGGTCAGCGGGACCGGGACCGAGTTCCAGCTGACCTCCATGCGTTCCACCGAAAATTTGAGCAGACCGCGTTCCAGCAGCTTTTCATCCCGTACCCCGCCGGACAAAGCCTCGACCCGCCGGAACAACGCCACCACCCGCGCCACCAGGTGTTGCAGGCTGATGTCCTTGGTCAGGTAATCGTCGGCACCGAGCCGCAAACCGGAAATCACGTCCAGGTCCGAATCACGCGCGGTCAGAAAAATGATCGGCAGGCTTTTCGAAAGGCTGCGCAATTCCCGGCACAATTCGAAGCCGCCTTCGACGTCGTCGCCCAGGCCAACGTCGATGATCACCAGGTCGGGCAGGCGCCGGTTCAACGCTGTCAGGGCCGAGTGCTTGTCGCCGTAACCCGACACCTGGTAGCCATAGCGGCGCAGAGCGTCTTCGTAGTTATGGCGGATCGCTGCTTCGTCCTCCACGATCGCAATGTGTCGCTGCATACCTGTTCCCCGTTTTGAGAACCTAATGATACGGCGCTGGCGGCCGAAGGTGAATCAGCCAGGCGCCTAAACAGTGCCGCTGCCCTAAGCTTGCCCTGATTAGGACTCTGAATTGTCACCCTCAGCCACACCCGCGGCATACGCAAGTCGTTCAATAGGTATGAAGCCGGCGGATGGTCCATGCCGGAGGAAACCTGGAGTCGAATATGCCCGCCCACCCATCAATCCGAGATCGGCTGGAAGCCGATGCCCAAAAAAACTACCCGCAACTGGTCCGGCGCCTGGATGGCGCCCGCTTGCGGCCCCCACCGCGCCGGGCCCTGCGCTGGGAAGACCGGGCCCTGCTGATCATCTCGGCACTGCTACTGCTGCTGCTGATCATCCGCGTCGAAACCGTCCATGCGGATGCGCCGGTTGACGATTTTTACGGCCTGGAATTCGTATCCGCAGCTGGGGGCATGCAACAATCTATCGCGCTGGATACGGATATCCAGGTCGAGGTCACCGGGCTGACCGCGCGCATCGAGGTCAAACAGGTATTTTCAAAACACCGGGCAGGACTGGGCAGAGGCCATTTACCGCTTCCCGCTCCCACCCGGCTCCGCCGTGGACCGCATGCGGGTACACGTCGGTGAACGCATTCTGGAGGGGATCATCGAAGAAAAGGAAGCGGCCAGACGGCAATACACGCAAGCCAAAGCCAGCGGCAAAGTGGCTTCGCTGGTCGAGCAACAACGGTCCAACCAGTTCGAGACGCGGCTGGCCAATATCGGCCCCGGCGACCAAATCAACGTTGCCATCAGTTTTCTTTCCCAGGTTGATTACCGCGACGGCTCGTTCAGCCTGCGGATTCCGATGACCTTTACGCCACGCTGGAGCGATGGCCACAGGGAGACCTCACGCCTGAAATTCGCCCATGGAGATTCACTATCGAATGCGCCGGCGCCTGGATGACCACCGCCTGACCATCGACGTGGATTTGCGCAGCGGAATGAACCTGGCCAGCATCGAAAGCCGCTACCACGATGTCGACATCCATCCCTCGCTGGATGGCTACCGGGTATTCCTGGCCGACCCGGATACGCGCAGCGACCGTGTGTTCGAACTCAACTGGACGCCGGAATTCGGCTCGGTTCCGGAAACCACGCTGTCCACCTTCGATGATGGCGAATCCGTCTACGCCCTGCTTGATGCTGGCGCCGCCACTGGCCGAGGCGATTTCCCCGCAACCGCGGGAAGTCGTCTTCATCATCGACACCTCGGGCTCGATGGAAGGCACATCGATCGAACAGGCCAGGGCGGCACTGAACCTGGGCCTGCAGTTCCTGGGTCCGGACGACCGCTTCAACCTGGTTCGCTTCAGCTCCGACAGCGAAAAACTGTTCGACGAATCCGTGCCGGTATACCCGGCTTACCTGGAGCAGGCTACTGATTTTATCGAAAACCTGTCCGCCAACGGCGGCACAGTGATGGCGCCTGCCCTCAGCATGGCGCTGAACCTTCCGGAACAGGACGGGCTGCTGCGGCAGGTCGTATTCGTCACCGATGGCAGCGTGGGAAATGAGCAGGAACTGCTGCTGCAAATTGGCCGAGCAGTTGCGCGACAGCCGCCTGTTCACGGTATCCATCGGCTCGGCGCCCAATTCCTGGTTCATGCGCAAGTCTGCGGAAATTGGCCGCGGCAGCCACACACACATCGGAAAGCCCGATGAAGTGGAGGAGCAGATTACCGCGCTATGGGCCCGTATCGAGAACCCGGCCATTCAGAACATCTGCGTCGACTGGGGCATGGAGGCCGAATTCTACCCGGAAGTCATCCCCGACCTGTACGCCGGAGAACCGCTGTGGCTCTATGCCCGCCTGCCGCGGGAGCCAAATGACGTGACGATCTGCGGTGAACTGGACGGCCGTTACTGGGAAATGAACAGCCGCCAACTGCCGGGCTCCGGCGGCGGCAACCTGGCCACCCTGTGGGCGCGCAGCAAGATCGAAGCGCTGGAAGACAGCCGCATCTTCGGAGTCGGACCCGGACGAGATCCGCATCCAGACGCTTCAACCTGGCCCTGGAGTATGGCCTGCTTGACCCACTACACCAGCCTGGTGGCCGTGGACAGGACGCCCTCGCGGCTGGCCACAGAAGGCCTGGAATCCGAACACATCCCCAGCCTGCTGCCAGCCGGCAACGGCATGGCTACCGGTTTTTCGAAAACGGCGACCGGCTGGGTCGTGCAACTGTTGCTTGGCCTCCTGTCGCCTGTTCGCCGCCACCACAATGCTGCTGTACCTGCCTCCCCGCCGGCGACACCCGGCACTGATCCTCGCTCGCCGATGACCCCTTCATCACATGAAGACTCCCCGTCATTGGCTTTATGCGGCGGTGCCGTCACCGCCGCTTTTTTTTCCCTGTTACTCTGGCGCAGGCATTGTGGATACCTGCAAAAGCCGAACTGGCCCAGTGGCTGATCGAACGCAGCTGGCAAGATACGCTGGAAGGAAATACTCAGGCCCGGCCCTGGCCGTGGGCGGACACCCGGCCCGTGGCCGTGCTTTCGGTGTCCCGCCACGGGGATCCGGCAGGTGGTGCTGGAAGGAAACTCAGGCCGCAACCTGGCGTTTGGACCGGTGCTTGTGGACGGCACACTGGACAGCCGGGACCGGGTGATCAGCGGCCATCGAGACACGCACTTCCGCTTCCTGGCGTCGCTGAAAAAAGGCGACCGGGTGCGACTGGAAACACGGCAGCTATCGCGCTGGTTCGAGGTTCGTCAGATGGAAGTGATCGACAGCCGCAATCGGGAACTGGTGATCGAACCCGGTATCGAGCGGCTCAGCCTGGTGACCTGCTACCCGTTTGACAGCTTTCAGACCGGCGGCCCGCTGCGCTACGTGGTGACAGCCGTTGCCGGTAGAAGAACCGGCTAGCCGGCGTCGGCCTTCATCCGGCTGATGGTCTCGCGATAATCGGCAGATCCGAAAATAGCCGATCCCGAGACAAACGTATCAACACCCGCCGCCGCCACCTCGGCAACATTGTCCACCGTGATTCCACCGTCGATTTCTAGCCGGATCTCGCGGCCGCTGGCATCGATCATTTCGCGCACTTTGCGGATTTTGTCCAGCACATGCGGAATAAAGGACTGCCCGCCAAAGCCCGGATTCACCGACATCAGCAACACCATGTCGAGCTGTTCCAGGGTCCAGTGCAAGCTGGCCCAGCGGAGTCGAGGGATTGAGCACCAGGCCCGGTTTGCAGCCGTGTCCGCGGATCAGCTGGATGGTGCGGTCGACGTGCCGGCTGGCCTCCGGATGAAAACTGATCAGCGTTGGCGCCGGCTTTGGCGAACTAGCGACACCAGTTCGTCGACCGGTTCGACCATCAGGTGCACGTCGATCGGCGCGGTGATGCCGTAATCGCGCAGCGCGCTGCAGATCATCGGGCCAAAGGTCAGGTTGGGCACGTAGTGATTGTCCATGACGTCGAAGTGCACCCAGTCGGCGCCGGCATCCAGTACAGCCTGTACATCATCGCCCAGTCGGGCGAAGTCGGCAGAGAGAATCGAAGGGGATATTACGGTCGCTTGTTTCATGATCATCCTCCGGTGTATTACATTATACTAATATATATTCACACCAAGTTTAAACTTATTTAAATCCACGCGATTGCTTGATCTGATCATAAGCGGTGTTGATTTCACGCACCCGGGTTTTTGCAATCTCCATCATTTCTTCGGGCAAGCCATGGGAAACCAGTTTGTCCGGATGGTACTGGCTGACCAGCTTGCGATAGGCCTTCTTGATCTCGGCATCCGTAGCGCCGCTTTCCAGACCCAGCTGGGCATAAGCCTGCGCCATGCTGCCAACCTGGTTGCCGGGCCTGCGCTGCCTGCCGCCGGGCTCGCTGTAAGCGCGACCGGCACCGCCCCGCGCGTTCAGCATGGAGGAAAAAACGGCACCCGGAATGCGCAATTGGGTGCGCCACTCTCAACAGCACTTCGTGTTCCGCCTGGGTAACGGCGCCGCTGGAAAATGCGGCTTCGACCAGGATTTGCGTGAACATCTGCCGCAGGTCCTGGCGCACCATCGACTGCCGTGCGAAGCCATCCAGCGTCTGCTCCAGGCTGAAATCAGCTTGTTTGCCCTGGTTGAACAGCCGGATTGCCCGTTGCCTGTCATCACCGGTAATCTGCATCCTCTGCATCAGCGTCTCGACCATGCGGATCTCGTCCTGGGTCACCTTGCCATCCGCCTTGCTCAAATGGCCCAGGGTGGCGAACAGGGCGTCAAAAAAAGCTTTCTGGGTAGAGCCCACGCCGACGATTCCGGCCAGGAAGCGATCTACCAAGTGGCCCAGCAGCACACCGATCAGGGCGCCGCTGATGCCGCCCTTCAACAGGCCGAGAATTCCGCCAATGATTTTTCCCCACCAGTGGCGGGGAATTTTGAATGAGCTATCTGACATGTGTCTGAATACCAGAAAGCTGGCAACGAAGTATATAATCGACGGCTACAGTCTCCCATACCCAAACGTCACGAAAAGGAATTTTTTTGAACACGCACAACATACCGCCCTATCACGCCGACCTGGTCACGCAGTACCCGCTGATCCACCAGGGCAAAGTACGCGACAGTTTCGCGATCGATGACCAGCACATGCTGATCGTCGCATCCGACCGGCTGTCGGCTTTCGATGTCGTCATGTCCGACCCGATTCCCGGTAAAGGCGAAATCCTCACGCGGATCGCCAACTTCTGGTTCGAGCGTACCGGCCACATTATTCCTAACCACCTGAGCGGTATCGCTGTAGAAGAAGTCATCGACGACCCGCAGGTGCTCGAGGTGCTCAGGCATCGTTCGGTCGTGGTCAAACGACTTAAGCCCCTGCCGCTGGAGGCCATCGTGCGCGGCTACATCATCGGTTCAGGCTGGAAAGACTACCAGCAAACCGGCGCGATCTGCGGCATCGAGCCTGCCGCCCGGTCTGCAACAGGCCGACAAACTGCCCGAGGTGATTTTCACACCCTCCAACAAGGCTGCGGCCGGCCAGCATGACGTCAACATCGATTTCGAGGCGACCAGGGAGCTGGTCGGAGATGAGCTCGCGCGAACAGGTGCGCGACGCAAGCATCGCGATTTATCAATACGCGGTAGACCATGCCGCTACCCGCGGCATCATCATCGCAGACACCAAGTTCGAATTCGGCCTGGACGAAGAAGGTCAGTTACGCGTGATGGACGAAGTCCTGACGCCCGACTCTTCCCGCTTCTGGCCGGAGGAGTCCTACCAGCCAGGCACCAGCCCGCCCAGCTACGACAAGCAATTCGTCAGGGATTACCTGGAAACACTGGACTGGGACAAAACACCACCGCCGCCGCCAATCCCGGCTGAAATCATCGAAGCGACCGCCGCAAAATACCGCGAAGCGTACGAACGACTGACTGGACCGGAGACCTGGCGTGAAAACCATAAACCAACTACTGGACGAATATGGCGACAGCCACGAGAACCGGCTGAACAAGATCATTCACTGGATTTGTGTACCGGTTATTGTCTGGACCGTGGTTGCGCTGATGTGGTCCATCCCTTTCCCGTTTGAACTCGGCTCAGGCATCGTCAAGCTGAACTGGGCCGTGGTCGCCCTGGTCCTGGCGCAGGTTTATTACTTCAGGCTTTCCCGGCGGCTGGGCATGGGCTTGCTGCTGTACAACCTGGCGATGCTCTGGCTGACTGCCATCATCGAACAGGCATCGCCGTGGCCGTTGTGGCAGGTAGCCGTGGTGGTATTCGTACTGGCCTGGATAGGCCAGTTCATCGGGCATATTTTCGAAGGCAAACGGCCGTCCTTTTTCAAAGACGTGCAGTTCCTGCTGATCGGCCCGGCCTGGCTGATGTCGTTCGTCTACCGCAAGGTCGGCCTGAGCTTCTGAAATCAGTCGTCCTGCAGGTCTGCGTAAGCTTCCGCCGTTAACAGGCCTTCCAGTTCGGTCGGGGTCAGACAGCTGCACCTTGAACAGCCAGCCTTCGCCATAGGGATCCGTGTTGACCAGTTCCGGCGCGTCTTCCAGCGAACCGTTGGCTTCGATGACTTCGCCTGATACCGGTGCGTAGGCATCGGAAGCTGCCTTGACCGACTCCACGACCGCACAGGCCTCACCCTGCTGATAGCTCATGCCGGGTTCGGGCAATTCGACGAATACCATATCGCCGAGGGCCGCCTGGGCGGGATCGGAAATACCGACAACGACGATGCCGTTGCCCTCGTCCCGCACCCATTCATGGCTTTCCCGGTAACGCAGTTCAGATGGAATTTCGCTCATTGTCATTTTACCTTGGTCGGTTGCGCATAACGCATTCTAGCACCCAGAAATCAAATGTCATCAACCGCTAGAGAATGCCTTCGCAAGCCTTGCCGTTGCGAACGAAAGGAGGCTTCACAATCCTGGCAGGCAGGTGCTTACCGCGGATGTCGACCTCGCAACTCCCTTGCGCATCAACCGGCACGCGGGCAAAGGCAATGGCTTTTTGCAGCGTGGGTGAAAAACTGCCGCTGGTGGTCACACCCTTCCCACAGGGATTTATGACGGTCTGACCCGGCCTCAACATGCCGCGGCCTTCCAGCACCAGGCCAACCAGTTTGCTGGGAACACCGTCTGCTTTTTGTTGCTCCAGCGCCTGGCGCCCGATGAAATCGCGGTCGTCCTTCATGGCGACCGTCCAGCCCAGTCCGGAAACCAGTGGAGTAACGGATTCATCCATGTCCTGTCCATAAAGATGCATGCCGGCTTCAAGTCGCAAGGTATCCCTGGCGCCGAGCCCACAGGGTGCAATGCCCTGCTCCAGTAATCGATCCCAAAAAGCCTCAGCCTGTTCACTGGGCAGCAATACTTCGTAACCGTCTTCACCGGTATAACCCGTGCGGGCGATAAAAAAATCACCTTCATCCAGGGCACTGAAAGGTTTGAGCGCTTCGAGCCGTTCCACCGCGTCAGGCGGCATCAGCGCATGAACCCTGGCCCGGGCCTGCGGACCCTGCACGGCGATCACGGCCAACTCGTGGTGCTCGGTTACGGCAACTCTGAACTCAGCACCCTGCCGCTCCAGCCACGCCAGTCCTTTGTCACGGGTCGTGGCGTTCACCACCAGCCGGAACCATCGTTCTTCCATGAAGTAGGCAATCAGGTCATCGATCACTCCACCCGTCTCGGTCAGCATGCAGCTGTAGAGTGCCCGGCCGGGCGTTTCCAGCCTGGCCACGTCATTTGCCAGCAACCTGGACAGAAACTCCCTGCTCTGTGGCCCGCGGATATCGACTACGGTCATGTGGGAAACATCGAACATACCCGCAGCAGTCCGCACCTGGTGGTGCTCGTCTATCTGCGAACCGTAGTTGATGGGCATATCCCAGCCGGTGAAATCCACCATGCGCGCCCCGGCCTTGATATGTGCTTCGTAGAGCGGCGTTCTGCGCATGAATTTATGATTCCTGGAGCTTGAGGGTGCCGCCCAGCGGTAATTCGCGGAAGCGGGTGCCGGTGGCGGCAAAAATCGCATTGGCCAAGGCCGGAGTAATCGGCGGTACACCCGGTTCCCCAACCCCTGCCGGCGGCGCCGAGCTCTCCACCAGGTGGATCCGCGCATCAGGTGCCATGCCGAAACGCAGCACCCGGTAATTGTTGAAGTTACCCTCTACGATACGACCGTTTTTAGCGGTAATTTCACTGTCACGCGCCAGGCTCAGGCCAAAGACAGCTGCGCCTTCCTGCTGCGCACGAACCCGGTCCGGGTTAACGTATTGTCCGCAATCAATTGCGATGTCGACCTGCGGAACCGTCCAGCGGCCGTCATCACCCACCGCCACTTCCACGACTGCCGCCACGTAACTGTGAAAACTGTACTGTGCGGCGATACCCAGTCCGTGTCCGCGTGGCAGGCTGCGCCCCCAGCCGGCTTCACGTGCAACCCGTTCGATAACCTGGCGCAAGCGGCCGGTTTCAAACGGATAGTTCTCCGTGGCCTCCAGCCCGACGTCGGTGAAATCCAGGGTACGGTCCGGACCGAGCAAATCGAGCAGGTTGTCTTTAGGATCAAGCCCGCGCGCATGGGCGATTTCATCAGTGAATGAATTGACGGCGAACGACTGGAAAATATTGCAGACCGAGCGCAGCCAGCCTATACGGACCTTCGCTGCGGCGTCACCCGACTCAATTCTCAGGTTGGCGATGTCATAGGGCACGTTGAGCGCACCCATACCGGCTTCCATAGCCCCGGCCTGCTTCACCGAGGGATCGAAGGTCGTCATGATGCTGGGATATGCCAGGCGATGCCGCCAGCCGCTCACAGCCCCTTCCCCGTTCAGGCCGGCCGACAGGCGCTGCGCACTGACCGAGTGGTAGTAATCGTGCCGGATATCGTCTTCCCGGCTCCATTGCACCAACACCGGCGCGCCCACCATTTTGGACAGGACCACTGCTTCCTCGACGAAATCACATTTTGATTTACGGCCGAACGCACCGCCCAACAGGGTGACATTGACCTTGATCTGTTCGGGCTTGAGCCCGGTTACCAATTCCGCCATCGGAATAATGGACTGGGGATTCTGCGTCGGAGCCCAGACCTCACAGAAATCGGCAGTGACAGATGCCACGGCCGCCGGCGGTTCCATCGAGGCATGCGCGAGATGCGGCGCATAGTATTCCGCCTCGAGTGTTTGCGCGGCGGAAGCCAGCGCGGAATCTATGTCGCCCTCGTTACGCAGCGATGTGCCGGGCTGGCGCACGGTATCCAGCAAGGCTTGCTTGTAGAGGACTGAATCATAGTCGGCGTTGGCGCCATCATCCCACTCGATGGACAACAGGTCACGCCCGCGCAATGCCGCCCAGCTGTTGTTTGCGATGACCGCAACGCCGCCCTGCGCCTTGAACACGCTCGGAGCTTCAGCTGCCGGTATCTCGAGTACCTGTTCGACGCCGGCGACAGCCAGCGCCTTTTCAGCATTAAAGCTTTTCACCTTGCCGAACACCACCGGGGGACGGGCAATCGCCGCAAATTTCATGCCGGGAAGACGGGTATCGGCCCCGTACATGGCGCCGCCGTGGATCATGTCATGCAGATCCACAATCGGCAAATTCTTGCCGATGTAGCGGAACTGATCGGGTGACTTTAGTTCGAGTTGATCTACGGCGGGCACAGGAAGTTCCGCGGCCGCCGCGACCAATTCACTGTAATCCAGCACACGGCCGCTGGGCTGATGCACCACGGTGTGAAGGCTCGCCTTGCATTCGGATGCCTCTACACCCCATTGCAATGCAGCGGACTGTTCGAGCATCAGCCGGGCGCTTGCGCCGGTCTCCCGCATGCGTTGCATAAAACCGCGCACCGACCAAGAGCCGTCGGTATTCTGGTCGCCATATTTTGCATCGCCGGTAGCCTGCTCTACTTTGACACGATCCCAGTCAGCTTCCAGTTCATCGGCCAGCACAGCCGGCAGCCCGGTACGGATGCCCTGCCCCATTTCGCTGCGGTGGGAAATGATCGTAGCCGTGCCCTCTGAATCGAAACTCACGAACACATCGGGTGACCAGGGCTTTGTCAAAGACGAACTGCCCAGACCCGGAATCTTCTCGCTACCGCAACCGACCAGCGATACGCCAATGACGAAGACACCACCCGTTTTCAGGAAATCGCGACGGCTGACCTGCCGGATGGTCTTCATGCTGCACCCCCGGCGGCCGATTTGATCGCCGCACGGATGCGCTGGTAGGTTCCGCAACGGCAGATCATGCCATCCATCGCGTCCTCTATTTGTTGATCATCGGGATTCGGGTTTTCGGCGAGCAAAGAAGCGGCCTGCATGATCTGTCCGGACTGGCAGTAGCCGCACTGGGGGACATTGTGCTCAGCCCAGGCGATCTGCAGCGGGTGTTCGCCGGCTGCGCCCAGGCCTTCGATGGTCGTGATTTCAGAGCCGTCAAGTCGCTCCATGGGAACGCTGCACGAGCGAATGGCCTGACCATTGAGGTGCACCGTGCAGGCGCCGCACAGGCCTTTTCCACAACCATACTTGGTCCCGGTCAGGGTCAGCAGGTCACGCAGGAACCAGAGCAGGGGCATTTCGCCATCACCATCGAATTGGCGGGCTTCGCCGTTTACTTTCAAATTGATCATGCAGAATCTCCAAGTCTTTGAACCATTATCTGGTGAACCGGCAGGTTTGGCAAAACAACTCAACCCGGGCGGGTTACAGTTCAACGACTGACCTGGCTCTCCATCAGGATCAACATCATCAACAGTTCGGTATTTCTCATCATCGCCTGGTCTTCATAGCGGTAGCCGGTCTGCTGGTTCATGATTTCCGCCGATTCGACCCGACGCTTGATCATATCCGGATCGACATCATCGTCGAACATTCGCTGGTAGGCATCCAGCCGCCCGCCCAGGTCGACAATCGCCTGGTTGGTGATTTCGGCCAGTTCCTCCTGGAAAATATTGTATTCCATCATGTTCCTGCAGGTAGACCGTCTGACCCCGGAACGCCTCGAGCTGGGAAGCCATGTCGGGGTCGTCAATCACATCCGAATATTCGACTGCTGTCGGCAATGGCATTGCGGATAATGATGGCATCCGCCGCGATTGCGTTGACATCCACCATGCTGATCAGAATCGGATTCGACTCTACGATCGAGGTCATCCGCTGCTGGATTTCCACACTGTTTGCACTGGCGAAACGAAACATCTGGGACGCGTTCGCCAGCAGGGTTTCCTGGTCAACTATTCGCACCAGCGGAGTCACGAAATCGTCCAGCTGGAGATTGGTGCTGCCCGCTTGCAGTACATCGGGGTTGGCATCGGCAACCGGCTCGCAACATGGCCACCAGATCGGGATCGACGCCACCTGAAACCAGCATCAGCAGGCTCAGTTGACGATACTGCTCTCCGGGCGTGAGGCCTTCAAGCGTCTCGAAATCAAACGAGGCGCTCACCACTGCCGGCGCAGCCAGGGTCAGCAGCAGGGAAACAATGAGCGATGTGAGGAAATTTTTCATATTCGAACCAAAACTCTAAAATACCAGGCGTTGCAGTTTCTCTGCCGCTCCACTTCCGACATCTTTTCCGGCCCTGAATTCCCTGACCCGCGGACGCCCGCCAGGTTCTTCGACCATTAACACACCATTGGGCAGGCCCCGATCGAATGTACCTTCAAAATAAAAAGCACCCGTTTCCCTGGCATATCGGGCGATCATTGCGCCGGTTCCCGACGGCATTCCGTTTGCCGCAGTGCCCAGGTATTCAAGCGTATTTCCTGCCCCGTCCATGATCACGCCATAACCACGGTCGTGCGCCAGCCCGTCACGGCACGAGCCAAACCAGCGGCCGCTGATGGTGTATCCGGAGTGATTGAAAACACAGTTGTCGTCATAGCGGTGCTCAAGGGAACGGATTCGCGCCTGGTATAAAGTCAGTGTCTTGTTCCGGAACTCGGCGAAACCCAGTGCCGAAATCCGTTCTTTTGATTCCAGCCACTCCATTTGCACCGAGATCTGTCGTTCCAGGGCGGGCGCGATCAGGGCCAGGAAATTCTCCGACATCTTTGCAGACTCGGCCCGGGTTTCCAGCGTCGAACTCATGGCCCACACCGATCCCAGCACCATCAAACCGCTGAAACTCTGCAAAGCAACTCCGCCAATAGCCCCGGAAGCCGTTGCTGCATAGATCGAGCCGATCAGCGCAAGCGCTGCCACCGCCGTGGTGACGTTGGCCTTTCGCGCGGCACTGCGCCGGTTTTCCAGCAGAGAGTATTCGCCCTCGATCATTTGCCGCATTTTACTGCCGTAATCACCCAGGTAGGTGCCGTCGTAGATACTCACCGACTGGGCTGCGATGAATTTCCGTTCGGCCGCGATCAGGGCTTCCGCCAACTGCAACCGTGAACGCACATTTTCACCACCGGAACGCGCCAGGAAAGCAATGGCCAGCTCAGGGTCGAATCGCGCCAGCGCACTTTGCCGGGAGAAGAACGTAGCCTTGTCATGATCGACTTCACTGAGACTATGCCTGACCCGTGCAGCCGCACCCTTGACGAAGCTCTCGGAAAACGGATCCAGCGTAAAGTCTTCGGTCAGGTTTTCGAGCAGCGCCCCGTCCATCTGGATCTTTTCGACCGGGTACTCCTCGACCGCCAGCACTTCCAACCGCGACTCGCCCACATTTTTCAATGGAAAGTTCGGTCCACCGGCCGAACGCCGGTTCAGAAAAGCGATGAAGTCGAGCGGGCGCTGATAATTGCCGGGCGAATTCGCCAGCCTGCTTTCGATGTCGCGTTCAACCTGTAGCTCCGAAAGGATCCAGGCCGATTGCAACAGCGGGTCGCTGGCCAGCAACAGTCCGTTGGTCACTGGCTGCAGCCAGCGGTCGCCCTGCACGACGAAAATCGGCGTGACCAGGTCGCCAAAGGTCACCGGGGGTGAATCCATCAGCTCGGAAGTGTCCGGGTAGGAATATACGTTGAAATCAACGGTCAGCACGCTGGGGATTTGCTCGGTAGCCAAAATCGGCCGGCTGTACAGCCCCCGGTCCCTGATCCCAGAGGATGATGTGGGGCGACAGCAAAACGGTGTGTTCCGGCAACTCTTTTTGCAGTTCACGGTACAGCGACATCACGTAGTAATTGGACTTCGCGATAACCGATTGCGCGATGCGGGTGGTGACTTTCTTGGTGCGGTTGGCCGCCGGAACCTCACCGCCAATCGCGTTGATCGAGAAGGCGTGGAAGTAAGGCTCCTCGGCATCCTCATGGATGACAGCGGGGTAACGGATGACAACCAGCGCATCCGCCTTGGACAGGCTGTAGTCGATCACCTCGGTCTGTTTGTAGTCTCTATAAACGGAGGACTTCGAACCGCGGGCCGTTCCGGCACAACCAGCGATCAGCAGCGTTGCCAACAGCACACTGACCACTGCAATGAAACGGAATGAAAACCTCGCGCTCAATCCCATCGGGTTACCGCCTAAAACTGAACGGAGCGCAATTGGTCAGCGTCTGCCGCGCCGGAGTCTCTGCCGCCCCGGAAATTTCTGACCCGCGGCTTGCGGCCCGGCTCGTCAACCAGTACAACACCATCGGGCACACCCTGGTTGAACTGCCCCTCGTAATACACAGCCCCGACTTCAGAGGCAGACCGCAAAATCATGGCTCCATCACCGCTGGCCAGGCCGTTTTTCGCGGTGCCAATGAACTCCACTGTCGAGCCTTGCCCGTCGATGATAAGACCGTAGCCGCTGGAGGTCCCCATGCCGTTATTACACAGGCCAAACCAGCGCCCACCCTGCTCCAGTTCCGGGTGCCGGAATTCACAGGAGGGGTCAAAGGTATGGCTTGTAACCGACCGTACGCTGGATTGGTAAAGCCCGAGTGTCTTGTTCCGGAACTCTTTGAAATCCCGGGCCGTCAACTCCTGCCGGGACTCCAGCCACTCTACCTGCACGGACACCTGGCGGTTGATGGCCGGAGCCATTTGCACCAGGAAATTCTCGCCAACCGTTCTGGATTCAGCATTTTTACTGAAAGCGGTGTTCATCGTCCAGATCGAGGTCAGCATCGCCATGTTTTGCATGGTATTTGAACGGAAGAAATTTCCGCTGTCGCCGTTCGAGCCGGCATAAATGGCTCCTGCCATCGCGACTACAGCGATCGCGGTGCTCCAGTTCTGCTCCCGAGCCAATTGCCTGCGGTCCTCCAGCATACGGTATTCCGCTGCGATCATTTGCCGCATCTGGTCGCCGTAGAGGCCTTCATAAGCACCCTGGTACAGGCTTTCAGATTGCGCCGAGAGGAATTTCTTTTCCGCCCCGATCAGCGTTTCACCCATCGCCAGGCGCGCGCGCAGGTCTTCGCTGCGTGAGCGGGACAGGAAGGCTTCACCCAGCGACGGGTCGAAACGGGACAGCGCTATCTGGCGGGCGAAAAAAGTCGCGCGGTCATGGTCTGTTTTGTTCAGCGCCGTTATGACGCGGGTTGCCGCGCCCTTGACGAAATCCTCCGCGAACGGATCGACCGAGGAATCCCTGTCCAGAACGCCAACGACGTTGCCGTCCATACGAATCTTCTCAAGCGGATGCATTTCGACGGAATCAACATCACGGCGCGACTGGCCGGCGCTTTTTACCGGCAAATCAGGCGCACTCTCATAGCCACGCTGGAGAAAGGTCACGAAATCCAGCGGGCGCTGGTAGTCAAACGGCAAATCGTCCAGACGGGTCCGGGTCTGTATGTCGGCCTGGCGTTCCGACTGGTTCCAGGCGGAGACCAGCAGGGGCTGGCTGGAAAGCAACAGCCCATGGGTGGGTGCACGCAACCAGCGGTTGGAGTGAACCACGAACAGCGGCGTCACGATGTCGCCGAAGGTCAGGGGTTCCGAATCCATCATCTCCGCGGGGTCTGGAAAACTGTAGACGTTGAAATCGATCGTAACGACGCTGGGAATCTGCTCCGAAGCAAGCAGCGGCCTGCTGGTCAACTGGTTCTGGTCGTCCAGTTCAATGATGTGGGGTGACAGCAGCACCGAGTTTGCCGGTAAGCCGTCTCTGAACTCGCGGTACAGCGACATCGCATAGTAATTGGACTTGGCGACTATGGATTGCGCCACGCGGTCGGTTTCCATTCGCCGTTGCCCGTTGAGCTCCGCTTTACCGCCTATCGCGTTTTGCTCGAATGAGCGGTAGTAGGCAGGCAGGGCATCATCCGCAACCACGGCCGGGTAGCGGATCACGACCATTGCGTCAGCCTGCGACTTACTGGTATCGATCAGGGACAGGGATTCGTCGGGCTTATAAACCGAAGACTTGATGCCACGCGCGGTCCCGGCGCAGCTGGAAACCAGAGCGCTCGCGGCCACCAACATCAGAACCGTCCACTGGATGGAAATATGCCTCATCAAACCTCTCTTGCGTCAACTCGAAGCTACCTATAATACAGCGATTGCGAATAAAAAATGAACGTTCGGCCCGATTATCGGCAACCGCCGGTGTCCCTCCAGTGGCCTTGGAGATATCATATCGCCATGTCGAACCAAAAGTGCATCATTGTCGGCGCCAGCCACGCCGGCACCCAACTGGCGCTGAGCCTGCGCCACGGTGGCTGGGCAGGCCGTATCGTGCTGGCCGGTGATGAGCCCTTCAAACCCTACCAGAGACCCCCCCTTTCCAAAGCGATCCTTTCGGGTGAAAAGTCCCTGGAGCAGATACCGATCCGTCCAGCCGCCGTGCTTGAAAATGCGGGTATCGAATTCCTGTTGGGACGGCGCGTCGAGAAAATCGACTGCGCCGGCAAAGCCCTGCAAATGGATGACGGTACAACCGAGATTTACGACAAACTGGCCCTGACGCTGGGCGCCTATCCGAGCACCATCACTCTGACGGGATCGGACAAGCAGGGAGTTTACTACCTGCGTAAGCTGGCGGATGTCGAACGCATCAAATCACGCATCGGCGATGAAAAGAGCGCTGTTATCGTCGGCGGCGGCTATATCGGCCTGGAGGCCGGCGCGGTGTTGCGACAGCTGGGCATGTCGGTGACCATCCTGGAGGCGCTGCCGCGGGTGCTGCAACGCGTAACGGCCCCGGTGGTTTCAGAATTCTACGAACGCATACACCGCGAACATGGCGTGCGGGTATTGACCAGTACCCTGGTAACGTCAATCGAAGGCGAGGAACAGGTTGAACGAGTGCATTGCGCCGACGGTTCGGCACTGGACGCGGACCTGGTCATCATCGCAGTGGGGGTTCTGCCCCATACCCGGCTTGCTGCCGAAGCCGGACTGGCCGTGGAGGATGGCATCCTGGTGGATGAATTTGCCCGCACCAGCGATCCCGATATCGTCGCCGCCGGAGACTGCACCCGCCATTTCAATCCGATTTACCAGCGCCGGGTGCGGCTGGAATCAGTACAGAACGCCATGGACCAGGCCAAGACCGCCGCTGCAACGCTCAATGGCAGCCCGCAGCCTTACCATGCCCTGCCCTGGTTCTGGTCGGACCAGTTCGATGTGAAGCTGCAGATCGCCGGCCTGTCGCAGGGCTATGACAACATCGTGCTGCGCGGCGATCCGGATAACAGCAGCAGTTTTGCGGTATTTTATTTCGAGGGTGACCGCCTGCTGGCGGTCGATGCGGTCAACCGGCCCGGCGAGTTCATGGTCGGCAAAAAGATCTTGCTGCAGAACCTGCCCATTGACAAAACCAGGCTGGCCGATGATTCCATTGCAATCAAAGACCTGATCGAAGGCTAAACCTTGGCCATCCGCACCAGAGTCAGTCTGAAGCCGCCTTACCTGATCCTGATTGGAGCAGAAAGTGATTCCACGTATGCCAAAACAGGCCTGGGCATTGTCCAGTGGCGGCCGCAACTGGTGGCTGGCCAGTTGCGCTTTCCGGGCTGCGGCGTCGACCTCGGCGTACCGGACATGACCGTTGATGAGGCCGTACAGGCAGGAGTCGGCAGCCTTGTGATCGGGGTCGCCCCGGTTGGCGGAGCCGTACCGCAGCAATGGTCGCTGGTCATGGAACAGGCCGCCCGTGCCGGGCTAGATATCGTTTGCGGCCTGCACGTCAGGTTATCCGACAATGCAGCTATCGTAGCGGCCGCAGAACGAAGCGGTGCGCGCTTGATCGATGTGCGTGTGCCACCCGTGGGGATTCCCGTTGGCACAGGTCTCAAACGCACCGGAAAGCGCGTACTGATGGTTGCCAGCGATTGCGCCATTGGCAAGAAGTACTCGGCACTGGCTCTGGACCAGGCCATGCGCGAGGCCGGCATGAAGTCGACCTTCCGCGCCACCGGCCAGACCGGGATCATCCTGGCCGGAGAAGGCATCCCGATTGATGCCGTAGTGGCGGATTTCATCTCCGGTGCTGCAGAGCTGATTTCACCGGACAACGACAATGACCACTGGGACGTTATCGAAGGCCAGGGTTCGCTGTTCCACCCGGGCTACTCCGGCGTCAGCCTGGGTCTGTTACATGGCTCACAACCGGACGCCTTCGTCGTCTGTCATGACGCCACCCGAACCCGGGTATCCGGCTGGGAACACTACGGCCTGCCTTCTGTGGAAGAATGCATTCGGCAACACGTCATCATGGGGCGCCGAACCAACCCGGAAATTCAATGCGCAGGCATCAGTGTCAACACTTCTATGCTGCCCACACAGCAACGCGAACCGTACCTGGCGGACCTGTCGATTCAGACCGGCTTGCCCTGCGTCGACCCACTGATCGATGGTTGCAGTAAAATTGTCGAATACATTATTGAAAAATTTTAGAGAGGCATTGGCAAAGTCATGAAAGCACTGGTCAAGCGCGAAGCGAAAAAAGGCATATGGCTGGAAGACGTCCCGGAACCGACGGTCGGAATGAACGACGTCCTCATCCGGGTATTTAAAACCGCAATTTGCGGCACCGACCTGCACATATACCTGTGGAATGAATGGGCCCAGAAAACCATCCCGGTTCCGATGGTCACCGGACACGAGTTCGTCGGTGAGATCGTAGAGGTCGGTTCCAATGTGAATGATTTTCACCCGGGACAGATCGTTTCCGGTGAAGGCCACGTCGTCTGCGGCCGCTGCCGCAACTGCATGGCCGGCCGCCGGCACCTGTGCGCCCACACCTCCGGCGTCGGCGTCAACCGGCCCGGGGCCTTTGCAGAATACATTTCACTGCCCATGTCCAACGTGTGGGAACACCGCCCCGGCATCGACCTGGATATCGCTTCCATCTTCGACCCTTACGGCAACGCGGTGCACACGGCACTGCAATTCGACCTGCTGGGTGAAGATGTCCTGATCACCGGCGCCGGCCCCATTGGCAGCATGGCTGCGGCGGTCGCCCGGCACGCCGGGGCGCGCAACGTGGTGATCACCGACCTGAGTGATTACCGCCTCGACCTGGCTTCGAAGCTTGGCGCCACGCGCACCGTCAACATCACGCGCGAATCCCTGGATAGCGTCATGCAGGAACTGCACATCAGTGAAGGCTTTGACGTGGCGCTGGAAATGTCCGGTGCGCCGTCCGCCTTCCAGAACATTCTCGACAACCTGTGTCACGGCGGGAAAATTGCGGTGCTGGGTATTCCTGACACGAACTACGCGATCGACTGGGAAAAAGTCATCTTCAACATGATCACCATCCGTGGTGTCTATGGCCGGGAAATGTACGAAACCTGGTACAAGATGTCCGTATTTATCGAGAGCGGCCTGGACCTGTCACCCGATCATCACCCACCGCCTGCCGTTTACCGAGTTCCAGCAGGGATTCGATGCCATGGAAAGCGGCAACGCCGGCAAGGTCATCCTCGACTGGAACATCTGATCCGAAAACACTGACCAGGAGCATCCATGAAAATCAGCGCGCACCTGGAAGACTGGGAACTGACCCAGCCGTTCCGAATCTCAGGCCATGAATGGCTGACCTCACCCGGGCTGGTCGTCCAGCTTTCAGAAGATGGCTTTGTCGGCCGTGGCGAGGCCCAGGGCGTGTTCTACCTGCGATGAAACTGCCCAGAGCATATTTGAACAGGTGGATGCCGTTGCCGGTGAAATCCGCAAAGGCATTACGCGGGAAGAATTACAGCAATTGCTGCCTGCCGGGGGTGCACGAAACGCGGTCGATTGCGCTCTATGGGACCTGGAATGCAAACGCAGCGGAAAGACCATCTGGCAGCTGACCGGGATCGACCCAAAGCCGGTCACCACGGTGTTCACGATCGGGCTGGAATCCACTCCGGAGGCGATGGCTGCCAAGGCCGCAGATGCAGCGGACGCCCCGGTCCTGAAAATCAAGCTGGATGGCCACCAGCCTTACGAAAAGCTGGCCGCCATCCGCGCCGCCCGGCCGGACGCCAGCCTGGTTGTAGACGCCAACCAGGGCTGGGATTTCGAATTGCTGAAAGAAGTGATCCCGAAATGTGCCGGTCTCGACCTCGGCATGATCGAACAACCGCTGCCGCGCGGCGCCGACGAGATGCTGGAGGGCTTTGATTCGCCGGTCACCCTGGCTGCCGATGAATCGTGCCTGGACAGCAGTGAGCTGGAACAGGCGGCCCGGCGCTACAGCATGATCAACATCAAGCTGGACAAGACCGGTGGCCTGACCGAGGCGCTCAAGCTGGCCCGCGCCGCCCGGGAAAAGGGCTGTAATTTGATGGTCGGTAACATGGTCGGCACTTCGCTGGGCATGGCGCCCTCTTTCGTGGTCGCTCAGCTATGCGACTTCGTTGATATAGACGGGCCGTTATTGCTGAAGTACGACCACCCGCTGGGACTGAATTACAACAAAGGCGTCGTCGGCGTGTTCAGCCCCCGCCTGTGGGGTTAGTCATCCAGGAACGCGGGCAGGTCGCGGCAACTGATGTGCTCAAAAATCAGTTCGGTTTCGATATGCGACACTTCCCTGCGCGAAGTGAACGCCGTCATCGCCAGGTCCCTGAGATGCTCTGAATCTTTCGTCCACACGTGCGCCAGGAAATCAATCGGGCCGGCGACATGGTACAGGCGCACCACTTCAGGCAACTCGAGTGCATGCTGGCGAAAGGCTTCCACGTCCGGTTTGTAGTGACGTTTGAGCCGTACCGAGATCATCGCCTGCAAGCCCACACCCAGCGCTGACGGATCGACTTCCGCTTTGAATCCCGTCAACACGCCGGTTTGCTGCAGCATGCGTGTGCGCACCAGGCAGGTGGAAGGCGCCAGGCCGACCTGCGTCCGCCAGATCCTTGTTCGACAACCGAGCATTATTTCGTAACAGCCGCACAATCCTGTAGTCGATTCGATCCAAAGTTCTCATTTCGCACCTTTTACGAATTATCTTCGTAAGATGATTCTATACAAGCATTATATTCTATAATTAATTCATATAACAGAAGATAACTCGATCAAGCTTACGAGGGACGGAATCATGAGAAAAGAACCCAACGTTCTCCAACACCCAAAAGTCAAAAACCCGGTCGAAACCCTGGCCAACACCCGGCATGAATTCGGCGAGCACGGCGGCGTCAATATGTCGATCGAGGCCAGCACGACCTTCACCGCCATGCACCCGGACATCCTGGCCGATATGTTTTGCGGCGAAAAAGGCCCGGATAAGGGCGGCTGTTACCTGTATGGCCGGCACTTCAACCCAACCGTCTATAGCCTGTCCAAACAACTGGCCGCGCTGGAAGGCACCGAGGCGGCCTATTGCACCGCCAGTGGCATGGCGGCCATATCCGCCACGCTGATCCAACTATGCAACGCGGGCGATCACATCGTTTCCTCCAACACCATTTATGGAGGCAGCTATGCGCTGATGCACGACCTGCTGCCGCTCAAAAACGGCATCACCACAACCCTTGTTGATATTAACGACCTGGCTGCTGTGGAGGCCGCGATTACTGAAAAAACCCGCGTCATCTTACGCGGAAAGCATCGCCAACCCGACGCTGCGTGTCGCGAACATCCCGGCACTCAGCGAGATCGCGCACCGCCACGGCCTGAAGCTGGTGATCGACAATACCTTCAGCCCGCTGATCCTGAGCCCGAAACAACTGGGTGCGGACATCGTGGTGCACAGCATGACCAAGTTCATCGGCGGCGCCTCCGACCACATCTGCCGGTGCGATCTGCGCCGACAAGGAGTTCATCCTGCGAACTGATGGACCTGCACACCGGCGCGCTGATGCTGCTGGGTCCGACCATGGATCCACAGGTGGCCTTCAACCTGAGCCTGCGGATTCCTCACCTGCCGCTGCGGATGGCTGAACACGGCCGGCGCGCTGCACTGTTCGCAGAACGCCTGCAGGAACTTGGCCTGGATGTCACTTATCCCGGCCTGCCTGATCATCCGGATCATGAGTTGCTGGGCGACCTGCACTGCCCGGATTACGGCTACGGCGGAATCCTGACGCTGGACATGGGACCGAAGAAGCGGCCAACGCGCTGATGGACATGCTGCAAAACGACTTCCACTTTGGCTACATGGCCGTCAGCCTGGGATACTTCGACACGCTGATGTCCTGCTCCGGCAGCACCACGTCCAGCGAAATGACAGGACGAAGACAAGGCCGAAGCCGGAATATCACCGGGCTTGCTGCGTATGTCCGTGGGCTATACCGGCACCACCGAGCAGCGCTGGCGGCAACTTCGCACGGCACTGGATCGCCTGGGAGTGACACGCCCGATGGGAACCGGCCATGCCGACGAAATCGCTATTTAAAGCAATTCCCACCGAGCCGGAATCTGAAAATTTTAAAAAAAAGGCGCCGCACGGAGGGGGGGGTGTGCGGCGCCTAGCCATCGCCAGCTTCCGGGTCATGCCAGTCGCTGGCTGCGAGGAGATCGGTTCCCCTCACTAGCGCTAAAATCGTTAATTACATCTAGCCGCCACCACAATTTACCGGCACGGTGAGCCGGGTTATCTGCAGGTCAAGCGCCTCAAACTCATCGATAAAATCGGGGTTCGGCCTGATTTCCACGAACCCCGTCGAACACTCGGTGAATGTCAGTATTCCGGTACCCCATGCGTAGCGGGTGACCGTGGCCGGATCATAATCCTCTCCGTAAATGCCGCCATCGGTCGAGAAAAAATCGATTTCCACGATGCTGCCGTCCACGTTACCCGTTCCGATCAACCAGAACTGGCGGCCGGAATTGTCATAGGTGTAGTAGCTCACGACGACCACGCCGTGGTTTGCCACGTCGATCATGAAACCCTCGCCGTCGCGGTTCGGATCGTACCAGGTGCCGCTCAGCGAGTTATTGATCTCATAGCCCTCCGCATCCAGGTCTTGTGTAACAGGGGCATCTTTGGCGGTGCCCAGATCGAGATCACGGTACTTATCGGCCACACCGATAAAGTCACCGTCCAAAAAGTCCAGGAAGTCATCCAGGCACTGGATTTGTGTTTGCGGCTCGAGAAAGTCGCAAGCCAGGATACCTGCATCAAGGCAGGTATCCTGGGCCAGTGATGTGCCGGCCACGGCACACAACAAGACGACTGCAATAGGTGGCGAGTAAATTTTGTTAAGCCTCATTTTCATTAGATAGTCCTCCAATCTCCTCTTGGCCTGACTTGGAGGAGCGGGCAGTTCTGGTAGAAAGCTCCCCCGCTGCAGCCTTGCATTAGCAAACTAACATGTGAGCGCTTAAAACAAGCTGAAGGCAGGTTTAAGCTGAATTTAAGGTGGCTGGCAGACGAAACACTGAGGCTTCACGAAACCTTAACAGGACATTAATTCTCACTTCAGGCTCGTTTAAGTAACCATATGATAATTTCCTAATACAGCCATTTTTTTAACGGGAGACTGCGAGGATATCCTCCCGATGTGCTGGATACCTCCTAGCAGCCTCCCTTGCAGAGCCATGGGGAGAGCGCGATGAAACTTCTACCATTAAGTATGACGATGCTCCTCGCCAGCGCGTTAGTATTCGCGGATGACGGGGCGCTGCAAAGCAAAAATGTGTCGATGACACCTGACTGGGACACGGAGCACGCTTCGCTCCAGCAACTCTGGTTTTATGTACCGGCGCAGAGCACCGATTTCACGCTACTCAGAGACACGGAAGAGGGTGGTATTCAGTACTGCGAGGCTTCCGACGATTCTGACACTTGCGCCGAACTCGCAGTAAGGGAATATGCACGGCCACTGATCGCCTTTTACGAAGACGGTCCGGTAGAAATCCCCGAAGATTCCGGCGGATTCTATGGTCACGGTGAGCGCGACATGAACGCCGCGGTCAGCCTGGACGACGGCGCCACCTGGAAACGGAGCAACCTTTCCAAGTCCGCCGATAGGAGTTCCATCGCCTTCAAGACCGGAAGTGGCAGGAAAACCGCCTATCCGGGTGATGTTTTTCGCAATTTCACCGCTGTGGCGGGCAACAAGGTATTGGCCGTCTGGGCCAGCCGTTACTGCGGCGGGGGCAACCCGAATTACTCGCTGCCCCAGCCCTATATCGATGCCGTGTTATCTGAGCACCTGGACAAACTGGGTAACCAGACAAGTGCATGTACTGACGTTCGGCTTGAAGACAAAACGATTGATCCTGACATAGACAACCTCGAAAGCTGCCTGTATTTCGGCGACGCCTGGGGTGTGGCCGGATCACAGGGCATCAAGGATTTCGAGGAAGAAGGTTACCCGACCGTCGGACTGGTGCCTTATGCCTGCATGTGGGCCGCCCGCGGTACGCTTGAAAGCGTCGATGAACTAGGCGCGTATGACGAGGATGGCTTGTACAAAGCCGTCATCTGGCGCAAGGCGGAACGCCTGACATCCGGCCGCCGTGATGCACACCGCATGGAGGCTGCATGCGTGGGTGGCGCCGGTTGCGTGGTCACCTGGCAGGAAGACCCTGACGGCCTGAGGCCGGGCGATGGCGAAGGCCCCGGTGAAGGCTGGAGCGGCGCGGTCGCGCACCACGAAACCGACATCTGGTACTCCTACATCGACTGGGATGCCTTTGACCTGGTTTTGAATTCAGCCGAATACGAAACAGTCACTGATAGCAGACAGCATTGTCACGCTGGACGGCTACGAATTCGATCTTTCCAACGCGCCAAAAGTCGGAATACCTTTTTCCATTCCGGTCCGCCTGACGGACAATGCGATGTGCAAACATGATGATCCCTTAGTCGATGACGACGACGGACGATCCATATTGCTACTTCGACCTCGATGATTCCGGCACGCTGGATGTTTGCGCGACCTTTGTCGAATACACAACCACCACGCCGGAAGGGCCCGACAACACCAACCAGATGTGTGTGACCGAAGACGGCCGCCTGATGCGCGGCAATACGGCTTCCACACGCGCCCGTACCAACCTGCGCGGTTTTGATTCATCACCAGACGACGATGTCGATGCAGTCGACAGCGGCTGGGTCATCCTGGCCTATGAAGAATCCAAGGGCCTCGGGGAGGACGCAGCAACGGACAAGGAAGATATTGCCAAGTACGACATGGGCAAGAACATCTGGTACCACACCTTCAATATGTTCGAGCCCGAATTGGTATCCCAGGGCATGATGCTCAACCAGCCGGCCATCTACCCGGATGATGTCGCATGGGTTGATGAATTCGCACCGGATGAAAGCGAACTGATAGGAACCGTCAAGCTGATCCGGAAGATGATGCATCGGCTTACACCGACTACGTGTCGACAGTGTACAAT
This sequence comes from uncultured Gammaproteobacteria bacterium, assembly GCA_963759035.1. Lineage (GTDB taxonomy): Bacteria > Pseudomonadota > Gammaproteobacteria > Xanthomonadales > SZUA-36 > JAHEFT01. The sequence continues at coordinate 101,146 of CAVWXL010000006.1, read as the reverse complement.
CTGATCTCACCTGCACACCGAATGCCTGTTTCGCCTATTTCGAACCCGACCCGATCTACGCCAAGGCTTACTGGAAACTGGCCACGTCTCAGTCAACCCTCTACCAGACCGAGATTGCGCGGCGTTACAGCCAGATCACGCAGCCTGCAAGCATGGTAGGTGAATCCGGAACCGTGGGCCTGATGATGTACAAGCAGGGAATCATCCGGCGCGGCGGTCCGGCTGATGTATTTGGGCGGCGTTTTGTTATTCCCCGGGATTAGTGAAAATCAATTGCCATTATTCGATCCGCAAACGGATAATCCGTTTGACTACGCCAATATGGTGTGTGGTGAATTGGACGATCCTGACGAGGCGTATTCCGGCGACTGGAATTATTCCCAGATGGATCCAACCCCCGCTACGTCAAGGGCCTGTGCATGGCAACACCAATGAGCCTCTCAGGCACTACTGTTGCGCAGTGCTACGACTCAGACCAGGGTACGACCGGTGATGAAACCGACGGTTGCTCGGTACAGCAGTTCCCGTTCGACGAGCATTTCGCCGACCTGATCGGTGGCGGAACGGATCCCAGCGGACAGGTCATTCCCAAGATCAGCTACTGGGCTCAATGCGGCGTTGATGAGGAAGGTAAAATTACCAACTCCACTATCGTCAACGGAACCAATATCGACTATGCATGTGCCGACAGGGACATCAACGACCAGTCCTGGGAGAACCCGTTCGACGTGGCCAAGGGACACCGTGGTTTCATGTACGGTGACTTCGTCATGGCCATGTACGCCTGGTCGCCCAACTGGAAAGACAATGCGGCCGGCAAGGACAACTACAACCTGTATGTGCGGCGGTCCTTCGACGGCGGTCAAAGCTGGACGACCTACCCCGGCGGCACGGACTTCCTGCCCCAGGACTTCGACGGAGAATTTCTTGACACGGATGCCCTTGTGGCCGATGGCTCCAAGCATTGCGAATGGTACCAGCCGGAAATACAGACAGAATACGATTCGGGTGAAGACCCGGTTTGCTACCAATACGATACAGGGCTGTTCGAACAGGCCCGCAACCTGTCGCAACTGACCGGAAGACAGATGACCGTACTCGATCCACGTTACGCACCGACCGACCCGTCCTTCCTGGGCGATCTGACCAAAGAGATGATCACCAATGAAATCGTGGATACAGAAGCACTTCGCTACACCGATGACGCAGTGAACCCATCCATATTCTTCGCCACATTTGAAGAAGGTGATACCGCAGACATCGCAGACGGCGGCGAAGGCATGCCGATGGATATGTACTACGCACGCGCCATCAACTTCGGCGACCATTACGAGTTGGGAGATGAACTTGTCGACGGTATCGCTGATGTTGACCCGCTCGACTTGTTGGTCGGTGACGAGGACACCCCGTACGAGACCTTCGACAAGCTCGAGTGCACATCATCACATGCGGCCGAGGCTTCCCTGAAATCCAGCCCGGGTGGCACCTTCTTCTACGCGACCTGGCAGGAGTGGAAAGAGACCGACACCGGCTTTGTGTATGACAGCGACGCTGTTGTCCGGCGTGCCATGGAACTGAACGGTGATGAAACAGAATTTGACACTTCTGATTTGATCTACCCTCTCGTGACCATTCCAAGTAAAGGCTGCGGCGGCGGTGGCGGTGGCGGCGGCGGCGCTGGTGGCGGCGGCGGTGGCGGCGACGGCGACGGCGACGGCGGCGGCACCCACGGCCGCAGGAGATAGAAGTAAATCCTGGCAACACGGATTCGTTTCAAGGTGAAGTAAAAAACAAGGCCTGCAGAGCATCGCAGGCCTTTGTTTTAAACCTTGATGCAAGTCAGCACCGGCCCATCAGGGCTACGGCAAAATAATATCGGGGTATTAGCGAATGCTCTCCCAGAGAAAAATTATGCGAATACTGGTCATTGAGGACAACTCAGAACTCACCCGGCAAATCAAGAGCACGCTTGAGCATGCCCTTTATGTCGTGGATGTGGCCTATGACGGTGAAGAGGGGTTGTTCCTGGGTAAGAGCGAGCATTACGACGCGGTGATCCTCGACCTGGGTCTGCCCAAGCTCGACGGAATCGATGTTCTTGAACAATGGCGGGAAGACGGTATTGACCTGCCGGTCCTGATCCTGACCTCGCGCCATACCTGGCGCGAGAAAGTCGCAGGCCTGCGGGCAGGTGCTGATGACTACCTGGCCAAGCCGTTTGAATACGAGGAGCTGCTTGCACGGCTGGAAGCATTGATCCGGCGGACCACCGGGCATACCAGCCCGATCCTGAAGTGCGACTGCGGCCGGGTCGTGATGGACACCAGCTGCGCGCGCGTGACGATGGACGGGCAACTGGTTGAGTTAACCGCACTGGAATACCGCACACTGGAATACCTGATGCAGCACGAGGGTGAAGTCGTCTCCAAGACGATCCTGACCGAGCATATCTATGACCAGGATTTCGACCGCGATTCCAATGTCATTGAAGTCCTGATCAACCGGCTGCGCGGCAAGCTTTGTGCCGACATGATTAAAACCCGCCGGGGCCTGGGTTACCAGTTGGGGGAAGCCCGGCCGGATGAATAAATCACTTACCAAGAGAATCATCGCGCTTTCGATCTTCTGGATCGTGATCGCGTTGGTGGTCACGGCTCTTTTGTTGGGCCGTTTTTACCGCTCACATATTGAAGAGCACTATGACACCCACGTATTTACCCACGTTGAGGAGTTAATCGCCGCCGTCGAGACCGGCCCGGACGGTGAGTTGCTGCTGTCACGGGAACCCACGGACCCCCGCTTCCACCGCAAGAAATCCGGCTGGTACTGGGAGATCCTTGGCGACGACAGCATCCTGAAGAGATCACCTTCACTGGGTGATAAGAGCCTGGATTTGAGTAACGTCAGCCTGGACGAAAATCACGGCGTGCAGATCGTGCGCGGACCCGATAAGAATAATTTGCGGGCCCACGTCGTTCACGTCTCTTATGCGCATGACCCCGGTTCACTGACGTTTGTGGCAACGGCGCCCGAGATGGCCATCAAGGACGATGTCCATGATTTTTACGCCCACATCATGACCAGCTTCCTGGTGCTGGGTATCGGCCTGTCGGTGGCCGTTGTGATCCAGGTAATGCTCGCCTTAAAACCACTGAAAGACATTCAATCCACAATAAGTGATATCAAACTGGGCAAGAAAGAGCGCTTGCCGCGCGAATTCCCGAGCGACATCCAGCCACTGGTAGACGAGCTCAACTTCCTGCTGGACCATAATGAAACCCTTTTGAAGCGTGCCCGCAATCAACTCGGAGACCTCGCGCATTCGGTCAAGAACCCGCTCACGGTTATCCGTAACGAAGCGCGCAGCCTGTCCAGCAAACAGGGACAGTTGATTCTTGATCAGTCACACGTCATGGCCAACAGCATCGACCACTACCTGTCACGCGCCCGGATTTACGGAAAACAGGACGCGATTGGCTACCGCACCAGCGTGAGGTCTGTCATCGATGACCTGACTTTTGCCGTCGAGCATATCCACAAAGACCGCAATATCAAGATCGAAATGAATTGCCTGGATGAAAAGTGGTTCCGGGGCGAAGCCCAGGACCTCGAGGAGATGGCGGGCAACCTGATCGACAACGCATTCAAGTGGGCAAAGAACATCGTTACTGTTAACTGTGAAAGCGACCATAACCAACTGAAGTTAATGATCGAGGATGATGGCCCGGGAATCGCCCCTGAAGATATGAAGACCATCACCCGCAGAGGGCGCAGACTGGATGAGAAGACACCAGGACACGGCCACGGACTGGGTATCGTCGAGGACATTGCTATGCTGTATGGCGGCTCGCTGCAGCTGGGCCGGAGCTCAATGGGGGGTCTTAAGGCAACGCTGATATTACCTGCAGCTTGAGAATTCAGCGTTGGAGCCAGCTGTGCCGGCTCCAACAATCTGTTTTAATCAATCACTTCTTCTTTCTACCGTGTTGTTTCTTGCCGATTCGCTGCGGCGTTCCGCGTGGATCCTTCTCGTACCCGAGTTCATTCCAGTCGAGCACCCAACCGTTGCGGCCATGGCAGTCGCCACAGCTGAACGCCAGGTTTTTAGGCACGACTGAGTGGCTGATGCTGAAGTTCATATCAGCCGTCACCAGCGTAGCTTCAGGATAACTGGCCCTCATCTCTTCCAGCGTCACGGTCCTGTCCCCGTCAAGGTCCGCTGCCTTCACGGCGGGGACAATGATCACATCATCCATAGCTGAATCCGCGGTCTGGACGTACCAGTCGACCGTAACCGGGTTGAACGGATAAATCCTCGCTCCGGGAATATCACGGCGTTCTGTATGAAACAGGATCGGCAAATGGTAATCGCCGGAAGCACCCGGCCCGGTGTTGTCATACCATTTGTACTCGGGTAACCAACGCTCTGTGCGCATGGTGGTTACCGGCTTACCCGCTTCAGTGAACACGTTCCACTTGCGGCTTTCGAGCGCCGCTGCTGGCCGCAGACCAGTGTGACAGGTTTCGCAGGCCACTTTGGCAACGTGCTTGTCGAGTACAGGTCCGTTCCGTGTGCCGGCAATGTGCGGTTGCTCTGAATGACAGGCCGTGGTGCAGGACATCGTGCCTTCCATGGTGGACTCGGTCGTATCCATCGCCGTTCCTTTAAGAAACTGGTGATCGCTCATCCCGTCGCTTACCTTGAGGTGGCAATCCTGGCAGATCATCCCGGCTGCAATGTGAACATCCTGTTCAGCCGTGAATAAATCTCCCCGCTTGGCCGTATCTTTCTTATGACAACCCATGCACTTTGCAACCGTAGGTTGATCACCGGCAACGGGGTCAGCCGAAGCATGGCAGGCTTTACAGTCTGCCGCCGGTTTGGACGGGTTCCAGTAGGCGCCAATGTGACAACCGTTGCAGCTTTGAGCTGACCAGCCGTCAATCCCGCCTTGCTCGGAAAAACTGAAGTTGGGAAGGGCACACCATTTTTCCAGCATGCCCAGGCCTGTGCCCAGACCCATCTGGCCATGATAGGAGTATTCAACTCCCTCAGCGGCCATTGCCTGCGTCACACAACACGGCAGACAGTAAAAAGTCAGGAACAGGGTGACAAAAACGTGCTTAAACAAACTCCCAGAGTTCATACGACACCTCCTCGCCTGACAACGCAAAGAATTTTGCGAAGGACTCCATCGCAGATGAAGCCTTTACCCTGAGCTGTTTAAGGAGCGTTCAGAATCGTCTGGATGGACTCATTTTCAGGCTAGCAAACAGCGCCTTAGAGTAAGCTGAAAATGAATTTAAGCTTAGGTTATGGTTAAAGACTCTTTTTGAAATCGAGCATGCGCTGCAGCGGCAGCATGGCGCGCTTTCCAAGTTCCGGATCGACAAAGACTTCGTTATCGTCGCGATCGAATACCTGCGCCAGCGACTCCAGTTCGTTCATCGCCATCCACGGGCAATTCGCGCAGCTGTAGCAGGTCGCACCATGGCCGGCAGTGGGTGCGATAATCAACTCTTTATCCGGCACGGCTTTTTGCATCGTGTGGAAGATGCCCTGGTCGGTAGCGACGATGAAGGCGGGGTTATCCATTTCGATGGCGGCGTTGATGATCTGGCTGGTGGAGCCCACGCGGTCGGCCAGTTCGATCACCGAAGCGGGCGATTCCGGGTGCACCAGCACCGCTGCCTCGGGACGCTCTTCTTTAAGCCGCAGTACACCGTCCGCCTTGAACTCCTCGTGCACGATGCAGGCGCCATCCCAGATCATCACGTCGGCGCCGGTCGCACGCTGGATATAGTCACCCAGGTGCCGGTCCGGCGCGAACAGGATTTTCTCGCCTTTTTCATGCAGATGCGAAACGACATCCTTTGCAATGCTCGAGGTGACTACCCAGTCGGCCCGCGCTTTCACCGCCGCCGACGTATTGGCGTAAACCACCACGGTGCGGTCGGGATGCTCGTCGCAAAACTGTGAGAACTCGTCGATCGGACAACCGATATCCAGTGAACAGGTCGCTTCCAGCGTGGGCATCAGCACGCGTTTGTGCGGAGTCAGTATCTTGGCGGTCTCGCCCATGAACTTGACGCCGGCCACGACCAGCGTCTGTGCCTCGTGGTCCTTGCCGAAGCGGGCCATTTCCAGTGAATCACTGACGATGCCCGCCGGTCTCCTCAGCCAGGTCCTGAACCGCATCCTGGGTATAGTAGTGGGCCACCATTACCGCATTTTCCTGCTTCAGGCGGTCCCTGATCTGTTGCATCAATTGCTGCTCGCGTTCCGCAGACAGTTTTCTCTCATCCTGATGGGCCAGGTGGTCTTTGACCAACTCGCGAATTTCGAGCAAATGTTGGGAAGCAATACTCATGACTGCAAAGATAGGGGTTAAGCCGTGCCCATACAAGCAGCCTCTGCCAGTTCCAGCAGGGCATCGTCGAGATAAGCAGTCAAAACATCCAGGTCCGGGATGATGGTGCGGGCGGCGGTCAGGCCAAAATAAAGCGTACCGTCATAACTGCAAGCCGTGACATTCAATGCGGTGATCGGCGGAAGCGTACTGACGGGATACATGCCGACACATTCCGCCCCGTTCAGGTACAGCGTTTCCCGGGGACCCGGGACATTGGAGATCACCAGGTTGTTAACCGGTGGCAGGAGTTTATCCAGTTTCAAAAGCTCTTCGAACTGCGACATCAGCGCCACCATCAGGCTGTAGTACTGAACCGCCGTTTTCGACCCACCGGAAAACACTTCACGGGCCGAAACAATGGATTCACGCACTTCCGCCAACGATTCCAGCGGATGGTTGTGGCTGGAAGCCAGTTTGACCTGTAGCAGCGTCACAAGGTTGCCGTCTCCCTGGTCACCTTCGGTCCGGATGTTGACCGGCATATAGGCAACCAGGGGGCCATCGGGCGGATCGTCGTGCTCGTCGAAATAGCGGCTGACGGCCATGTCACAGATCGTCATGACGACATCGTTGATCGAGGCGCCCTGCGACTTTCCGATGGTACGCAGCTCTTCCAGCGGGTGAGAAGTGAAGGACACGGTGCGGGCTGAACCAGTCTGCACATTTATCGAAGTGCGAGGTGCTGACAGGGGTAACGCGATGTGGGAATCACCCCCGAAAAACCTTCGCTGAACCATCTTTGCTGTCAGGCTGGAAAGCCCAAGTGCGGTTCTGACGCCCCCGCCCAGGGCCTTAACGCCATCGCGGATCAATTGCAGGTAGCTGACGTCTTCATCGTCTTGCTCATCCGGAAGCTCATCCCTTGCCCAGATTGGCGGAACCGCCAGGTTTTTGGGATCAGGGCTCGTACATTCTGTAATCCAGCGGGCAAATGTAATCCCGTCACAAAGCGAATGATGAATTTTTACGTACAGCGCGAAGCGCCGCCCGGCCAGGCCTTCGATCAGGTGGAACTCCCACAACGGCCGGTCGCGGTCCAGCAAATTGGCGTGCATCCGCCCCAGTACGTCGATCAACTGCTGCTGGTTGCCAGGCCTGGGCAGAACGGTGTGCCTGACGTGGTAATCAATTTCCAGCAGGCCATCCGGTTCCAGTTCGAACTGTAACCCGCTCTGATTCTTGAGCCTTTGATTAAAAGGGAACCCGGGTGGAATCTTGCGCATCCCATCCAGCAGCTTGCGCAACCAGGCGGCGCCCTTGCCTTTGGGCAGCTGGAAAACCATCAGCCCCCCAACGTGTCTTGGGCTGTGCTGCGATTCGGTTAGCAGAAACCCGCCGTCGATGGTAGATAGCTTTGTCATACTCCCATTTTATTCTTTCAGGACACCGCGTCGAATCTGGTCGCGCTCCATGGATTCGAACAGGGCCTTGAAGTTGCCTTCGCCGAAGCCTTCGTCCTTCTTGCGCTGAATGAACTCGAAGAACACCGGGCCGATCATGGTCTGGGAGAAGATCTGCAGCAACAAGCCGCGGGTCGCCGTCCTCGGTGGAGCCGTCCAGCAGAATGCCGCGCGCCTGCAGCTCGTCCACCGGTTCGCCGTGACCCGGCAGGCGCTCTTCGAGCATCTCGTAGTAGGTCTCCGGCGGCGGCGGTCATGAACGGCATGCCCCGTTCCTTCAAGCTGGTCCCAGCAGGCCAGCAGATCGTCGCAGATCAGCGCGATGTGCTGGATGCCCTCGCCGTTGTACTGCATCAGGAACTCCTCGATCTGGCCGGAGCCCTGGGTGGCTTCCTCGTTCAGCGGGATGCGGATCTTGCCGTCCGGCGCGGTCATCGCCTTGGACAGCAGCCCGGTGTATTCGCCCTTGATGTCGAAGTAGCGGATCTCGCGGAAATTGAACAGGCGCTCGTAGAAGTTGGCCCAGTAGTCCATCCGGCCGCGGTAGACGTTGTGCGTCAGGTGGTCGATCAGCTTGAAACCGCAGCCTTCCGGATGGCGATCCACGCCTTCGTAGAACGATGAAATCGATGTCGTAAATGCTTTCGCCGTCTTCATAGCGGTCGATCAGGTACAGCGGCGCGCCGCCGATTCCCTTGATGGCCGGCAGGCGCAACTCCATCGGGCCGGCTGGAATATCGATCGGCTGGGCACCGTTTTCCAGCGCCATTGGTAGGCCTTGTGCGAATCGGCCACCCGGAACGCCATGCCGCAGGCAGAGGGGCCGTGCTCTTCCGCGAAATAGGAGACGTAATTGCCTTGCTCGTTATTGATGATGAAATTGATATCGCCCTGGCGCCACAGGGTGACTTCCTTGGATCGGTGTTTGGCGACTTCGGTGAAGCCCATCATTTCGAACAGGGGCTCCAGCACGCCGGCTTCAGGCGAGGCGAACTCGACGAATTCGAAGCCGTTCAGGCCCATCGGGTTGTCATACAGGTCTGTCATTTATCTCTCCAGGTTTTATTTATCATATCCCGAATTTGCCATTCACTTTATTCCAGTGGTTCAAAACGTGCCTGGAAAAATCTCAGGTATTCCGGTTCGTAAACCATTTTCAGTCCACGAATTTCATTTCTACGCTCGTAGACTTCGGCCACGGCCTCTACCACCACGTCCATATGTGCCTGCGTGTAGACCCTGCGCGGCAGCGTCAGGCGGACCAGTTCAAGCGGCGGGCGGCGGTTTTTCCCGGTCGCAGGATCTCGACCGGCTGATACATTACCCCGTTCCATCGCGCGTGATACCGCGCTTCCAGGTACAACTCGGCAGCGAGCGTCTGGGCCGGGAACTGGTCCTGATCCAGGTGCGGCAGAAAGGCTTTGGCATCCAGGAAAATAGCATGCGACCCGATCGGACGGACAATCGGTACGCCGGCTTTGCGCAGGTGAACGCCCAGGTAGCGGACCTGGCCGATGCGCGCATCCTGGTGCTCCTGCATAACCGCTTCACGCAGCCCCTGTGCCATGGCTTCCATGTCACGACCGGCCAGCCCGCCATAGGTATGCAGGCCTTCATAGACCACCACCATGTTCTGCGCCTTGAGAAACAGTTCCTCGTCGTTGCAGGCAAAGAACCCGCCGATATTGACCAACAGGTCTTTCTTGGCAGACATCGTGCAGCCATCGGTCAGATCACATATTTCCCGCAGGATTTCACGGATACTCTTGTCGGCATAACCTTCCTCACGTCGCCGGATAAACCACGCGTTTTCGATGGTACGGGTAGCATCCAGCATGATCGGAATGTTGTGCTTGCGGCAGTAGGCGTTGAGTTCCTTCAGGTTGGCCATCGAAAACGGCTGTCCACCGGCCATGTTTACGCAACCCTCCAGGCTGATGTACGGGATGTGGTCGGCGCCGACTTCCTGCACCAGGCGGTCCAGCTTCTGCAGGTCGACATTACCCTTGAACGGATGCGAACTGGACGGATCGTGCGCCTCGTCGACAATCACGTCGACAAAGTTACCGCCGGCCATTTCCTGGTGCAGACGTGTCGTGGTGAAATACATATTGCCGGGTATGAAGTCGCCTTCATTGATCATGATTTGCGACATCAGGTGCTCGGCGCCGCGGCCCTGGTGGGTCGGGCACAAGGTGCTTGTAGCCGTAATACTCCCTGACCGCGTCCTCCAGGTGATAGTAGTTTTCGCTGCCCGCATAGGCCTCGTCACCCATCATCAACCCGGACCACTGGCGGTCGCTCATAGCAGATGTACCGGAATCGGTCAGCAGATCGATGTAGACGTCCCTGCTGCGCAACAGGAAAGTGTTGTAACCCGCCTCCCGGATGGCGCGCTGGCGTTCCTCGGGCGTGGTCATGCGCAGCAGTTCAACCATCTTGATTTTGTACGGCTCGGCCCAGCTGTGTCCGGCTTTGTCTTTCATGAGCTTTTCCTTCTCTTTTATACCTGGTGATTTACATACATTCCTATTAATACATTATCTCCGATTTTGCGGATGTATTTGTTTCAATTTATATCAATAGGGAATATATTAAGAACATACATTCCATATTTATTGTATTTATGAAACGTTTGTTATGATTGAATCTCACCCGATCCGAACGCCGCCTGCTGGACGCCATGCAAAAAGACACGACGCTCAGCCAGATCGACCTGGCTGAACTTTCAGGCAAGTCCCGCACATCCATCTGGCGTCTCATCAGGGAGTTCGAAGAAGCCGGTTTGATCGAAGGAAAAGTCGCCCTGCTGAACCCGAAAGCCCTGGGCTTGCAAATCCACGTGCAGCTGTCGGTGAGCATGGTGAAACACTCGGACCGGACCCGGGCTGAGTTCGAGGCCCATGTGCAGACACTGCCTGAAGTCATGGAGTGCTATTCCGTGTCCGGCGACCGGGATTACGTGCTGTTGATCATTTCGAAAGACATGGAATCGTACAACACGTTCTTAAATACAATGATTCTTGATCACCCCAGCGTCCATTCGGCCAGCTCCAGCTTTGCCCTACGCCGGGTCAAATACAAAACAGCCCTGCCGCTGTAGGATGAAAAAATGAAAACCATTATCGAACCGTTCCGTATCAAGTCCGTAGAGCCCATCCGTATGACCACCCGCGAAGAGCGCGAGCAGTGCATCAAGGACGCCTACTACAACCTTTTTACCCTGAAATCCGAGGACGTGTTGATCGACCTCTTAACCGATTCAGGCACCTCCAGCATGAGCGCCAGGCAATGGGGCGCCATCATGGAAGGTGACGAGTCCTATGCGGGCAGCCCGTCTTTCTACCGATTCAAGGAAGCAGTCGATAAGCTGATGCCGTTCAAATACCTGATACCCGACCCACCAGGGCCGGGCAGCTGAAAGCATCCTGTTTACGGTTGTCGCCAACGACACCCACTGGATACCCAACAACACGCATTTCGACACCACCCGCGCCAACGTTGAATCACAGGGTGCAACCGCTGTTGACCTGGTCATTGCAGAGGGCCGGCACCCGGAACTGATACACCCGTTCAAGGGCAACATGGACATCGCCGCACTGGAGCGCTTCATCGGCGAGCACGGCGTGGAGAACATTCCTCTGTGCATGCTGACCATCACCAATAACTCGGGCGGCGGACAGCCCGTCTCGATGGAAAATATCCGCCAGACCCGCGAAGTCTGCGACCGCCACGGCATACCGCTGTTCATCGACGCCTGCCGTTTCGCCGAAAACGCCTGGTTCATCAAGCTCAGAGAGCCCGGCTACGAAAACACGCCGGTGGTTGATATCGTCCGGGAGATGTTCTCCTACGCCGACGGCTGCACCATGAGCGCCAAGAAAGATGGCCTGGCCAACATCGGCGGCTGGCTGGCGATGAACAACGAAGACTGGGCCGTGGAGTGCCGCAACCGGCTGATCCTGACCGAAGGCTTCTCCACTTATGGCGGACTCTCCGGCCGCGACCTGGACGCCATTGCGGTCGGGCTGGAAGAAGTCGTTGAAGAGGACTACCTGCGCTACCGCATTGCCTCCACGGAGTACGTCGCCAGACACATTTCAGAAGCCGGCGTGCCGATCATGAAGCCGGCCGGCGGCCATGCCGTCTACATCGACGCCCGGCGTTTCTTACCCCACATACCGCCGCTGCACTACCCCGGCCAGTCGCTGGCGGTGGAGCTGTACAAGCAGGGCGGTATCCGCGGCTGTGAAATCGGCACCGCGATGTTTGGCCTGAGGCCGGATGGCAAGGAAGAGCCTGCGCACATGGACCTGGTGCGGCTGGCCATTCCCCGGCGCATGTATACCCAGGCGCACATGGATTACGTGGTCGAGGTGGTGACCGAGGTCTACGAAAGGCGCGATGCGATGCGCGGCATGAAATTTATCCGGCAGCCGCCTGCGCTCCGGCATTTCACCGGCCGTTTCGGCTACGTAGACGCTTGAATACCCTTCACCGTCATCGCGCACCGGGGCGCCTCGGGCTATCTCCCGGAACACACGCTGGAGGGCGTGGCAATGGCGCACGCCATGGGCGCCGACTACATCGAGCAGGACGTCGTGTTGACGCGTGACCAGCAGTTGATAGTGCTGCATGACCTGTACCTGGATAACGTCAGTGACGTGGCCACACGTTTTCCTGGGCGACAGCGCGACGACGGTCGGCATTACGCCATCGACTTCACGCTGGACGGAAATCCAGACCCTTCGTGTACATGAGCGTACCGAAAGCGATGGCAAGGCCGTTTCTCCCGGCCGCTTTCCACACCGTGATGACCTTTTTCGCATACCCACGCTGGACCAGGAAATCAGGCTGATCAAGGGACTGAATCACTCCACCGGCAGAAATGTCGGACTGTATATAGAACCAAAATCACCAGCCTGGCATGCCCGCGAGGGCTGTGACATGCTGCCCGCATTGCTCACCTGCCTGTCGAGCCATGGTTACCGCGAACGGCAGGACAAGGTCTACCTGCAATCCTTCGACATGAAACTATTGCAACGCGCCCGTTATGAGCTGGCGACCGGGTTGAAACTGGTGCAGTTGATCGGGGAAAACAGCTGGCAGGAAAGCGATACCGATTTTGATTACCTGCAAACGGCTGAAGGACTGGATACGGTTGCAAAATATGCACAAGGCATCGGCCCCTGGCTGTTGCAACTGGTCCATGTACGGGCTGACGGAAGCATGGGGATATCCGACCTGGCGAGGCTTGCCCGGCAGCGCGGCCTTTTCGTCCATGGCTATACACTTCGCACTGACCAGTTACCCTCTGAAATTCGCGACATGCCGCAGGCCGTGGACCTGCTGCAGCGGGCCGGCCTGGATGGTGTCTTCACCGATTACCCGGACCAGGTCATAAGGGAAAGTCTGAATCCATGAGCAGACGCAAATCACGGGTTCCCACCACCCGCCTCGGGCGCCTGGTCCGGCTGGGTTTTACCGCCGGCGAACTGGCGGTGGGAGGCGTGACCGAGGGCGTCAAGTCGGCTGACCGGCGTGACGCCCGATGACGCCGTCAGTATGTTCCTGACCGCAGCCAATGCGCAGAAGCTGGCCAAGCGCCTGGCCGGCATGCGCGGCGCAGCGATGAAGATGGGGCAGATACTCTCGATGGAGGGCGTGGATATCCTGCCGAAGGAGTTTTCCGATGCGCTCGCCATTCTGCGCGATTCGGCGAACACCATGCCTGATTCTCAAATTCGCCGGGTCATGGGGCGTGAGTACGGTAAAGGCTGGGAAACCCGCTTCGTAGATTTCGATTATGAGCCGATCGCTGCGGCCTCGATCGGCCAGGTCCACCGCGTGACCACCCGCGACGGCCGCGACCTCGCTCTGAAAATCCAGTACCCCGGCGTTGCCAAAAGCATCAACAGTGACGTCGACAACATGGCCATGTTCCTGCGCATGGCGCACATTCTGCCGATCACGATGGACGTGAGCGGCATCGTCGCCGAAGCCAAGCGCCAGCTTAAGCAGGAGGCCGACTACATCATCGAAGCCAAGTACCTGCGTGACTACCGTAAGCTGGTCAGTGACGACGACCGTTTCGTGGTGCCGAAAGTGCACGAAGACCTGACCACAAAGAGAATCCTCGCGATGGACTACGTCAGCGGTGAACCGCTGGAATCCCTGGGTGAACCGGGTGTTTCGCAGGAGCTACGCGATCATGCGGGTTCGCTGCTGGAAGAACTCATGTTCCGGGAGCTGTTCGAATTTCGCACCATGCAGAGCGACCCGAATTTCGCCAACTACATGTTTCGCCCGGAAGACGGACGTATCGTGTTGCTGGATTTCGGCTCCACCGTCACGTTCACCAAGTCTTTCACCTCGCATTACGGGGAGATTTCCAGGGCGCTGATTGAAGAGGATGAGGGCGCCGTGCGGCACTACGCCGAGCAAATAGGCTACCTCCAGCCGGGTGACAGCGCAGATCACGCCGGCCGCCTGCTGGACATGATTCGCATGATCTGTGAGCCCATACGCCACACAGGGGTTTACGAGTTTGGCGATTCCGACCTGGTATCGCGGGCCCGTGACGCCGGCTTCGACATGCTGTGGAAAAGCGGCGGGGAATTCAGGGCGCCACCGCCGGAAACGGTCTTCCTGCACCGCAAGCTGATCGGGTCGTTTCTGATCTGCGCGCGGATCAAGGCACGCGTCGACGTGCAGAGCCTGATTACCAAGTACCTGTGAGCTGCGTGCCTAGCCCCGCCTGCGGCGTCGATTCCTGCGGCGAGGGGGCACCGCGGCGGACCTGGCCGGACCCGGAGGGGGCGGAAGATCAGGCAGCGTGTCCTGCGATTTCAGCCCGGAGAGGATAATCGCCCGCATTTCCTTATCAATTGCCGGATCGGTCTCAAACGGCTGATAGTTGGCCAGGCGCAACTCAACCTGCTCGCAGGCCCGTTCGACCAGGTTTGGGCCGGGTTCCAGCTCAGACGTGTCGCGGGTTTTCCGGTCGATTACCGGATCCGTCATGTAGAGTTCCCTCGGCCAGTGGTCGAGGGTCTGTTGTGCGGTAATCAGGTGTCCTTCGTTCGTCAGGTGATCGACCAGGTGATCACTGGGCAGGTCATCCAGAATTTTTATCTCACGGCAAAAATGCAGAGCCTGACCGCATACCTCGTTATCGAATACGAGCTTGGGCAGGCTGAAGGTCAACACGAAGTCGAGCATGCCGGGACCGGCCACCGAATTAACACCCGCCAGCGCCGCCAGAAGGGCACTGCTGAAAGATTCACCGCCGGCTTGTGCATCCAGTTCCTTGCCATCGCTGAGGGCCATGTAAGCCTGTGAGGGCAAGCCAAGGTGTTTGGCGATGGCCACGTAGGCCACGTTCAGGTGCTGAGCTTCGATCGCCGCCATTGGCGAACTCGCTGCCTTCATGTGAAACGTAGCCGGCGCGCCGCCAAACAGGACCGGGTGCCCGGGTCGCAGAATTTGCGCCATGGTCAGGCCGGTCAGAACATCAACGCAGTGAAATACCAATGCACCGACCAGCGTGACCGGAGCGATCAGGCCCATCAACGTGACCGGCACGATCTCCACCGGTACCCCGGCTTCCACGCAATCGAGCAGGTTCTGGCAGGAATCTTCGCCATAACGGAAGTTACCCGTGGCCGTGATTGTGAACACGGACATCGGTTTCGCGGCGAGCTCGGCCGCATCCGCTCGAAACAGCTGCAACAGACTGACCAGGCGGGGGACTCCGTTTTCGCTAAACGCACCCGAAGCCATCGGCCGTTTCGAATTCAGCAATAACATGTACAGGCGCCAGGCGTCAGAAACCTGCGGCTCGATGTCCTTGTTGGTAGAAAAAGCGGTGGCCAGGTAACCCAGGTGCTCCATGCCATCGGCCAGGCGGACATACTCGACAAAATCAGCGGAGTTGGCCAGGCGGGTTTCACCGCTGCGGTGATCCAGGATTTTCAGACCGCTCGAGCCGGGCACGAAATTGACGTTGTACCCTCCGAGCTCTGCATGTGGCTGACCGTCGCGGTCGAACAGCGTAAAGCTCGACGGCGCAGTCTCGATGGCTCGCTCAACGACTTCCCGGGGAAACAGGAAACGCTCGCCACCGGCATCTGTTTTCAAGCCGTAACCCAGCATTCGTTCCCGCATCCGGGCGCCCCGGATTTCCATGCCGGTTTCCGCCAAGATGCGCATTGCCTCATCCAGAATCCGCACGATCATTTCTTCGCTGAGAATATTAAGTGTTGGCCGCATGTCCGCTCTTCCATTCGTGACAGGAAATCATAACAGGACAGATCGGCCCTGTGATAGCTACGCGGACCAGGGATTTCGAGCGTCATTCTTGTATTTAATTAATCAATTAATTAAAATAATAATTTACGCCAATAGCCCAGAGACGCGCCGTGACAGAAAACGCCAGACAACAGGGTCGGCCATCCCGTGAGAATGCTCAGGACATCCGCCAGCAGATCATGGACAGTGCGATTGAGCTGTTTGCCAGGCGGGGCTATGCGGCGACTTCCATCCGCCAGATCGCAGATACCGTTGGCGTGAACACGGCAATGATCCATTACTATTTCGGCAACAAGGAAGCCCTCCTTCACGAAACACTGGAGCAGGTCCTGGAGCCGCTGGCCAACGCCGTAGCGGAAATGAAGCAGAAAAAAATGGCGCCGTTGCGCGATATCATTTCACTCTTACTGGGCGCGTTCAGCCAAAAGCGCCACCTGCCCATCTTGCTGACCCGCGAGGTCCTGCTGCCGGGCGGCGTCATGCAAAAGCATTTTATGGACCACTTTGCCCCCCGGCTGGGCGGAGCCCTGCCGCAAGTGTTGTATGAAGAACAACAGGCGGGCCGGCTCAGAGAAGATGCCGACCCGAGACTGGTTGCCCAGACGCTGCTTGGCCTGTGTACATTTCCGTTTATCAGCCAGAGTATGGCCGAGCCGGCTCTCGGGATTTCCTACGACGAATCCGGTATTCAGGAAATCGAGCGCCACATCATGGAACTACTGGAAAGAGGATTGCTCCCGTGAACCCAGGCTACTATTTTTCATCATTCCTTCTGCTCACGATGCTGTTGAGCCTGACCGCCTGCAGCAAAGAGCCCGTCACCTACATGGTTGGCACCCTCGAACGGGACCGTATCGACATCGTGGCCGAAAGCAATGAACCCATCATTGCCATTCACAGCGACGACGGGCAAACCGTTGTGGCCGGCGATCTGATCCTGGAACAGGATCCGGAACGGGCGCAGGGACGCCTGGCCCAACAGATTGGCCTGCGCAACCAGGCAGCGGCGCGCCTGGCAGAGTTGCAGCGCGGTCCGCGCGAAGAATTGATCCGCGAGGCGCGGGCCAGGCTGGAAGCCAGCCGGGTACTCGAAGCCAACGCACTGGCCAACTACAAGCGAACCCGCGAAGTCTTTGACCAGGGTCTGTCCACACAGAACCAGCTGGATCGGGATGAGGCGGACTACAAGACCGCGGTCGCCCGGGCAAAAGGAGACTCCGAAGCTCTGGACCGTTTGCTGCACGGCACCACCGTTGAGGAGTTGGACCAGGCCATTGCGGCGCTGGAGGCCGCTGATGCCCAGGTCCGGCTGGCGCAGCTGGACCTGGAGCGAACAGCACTGAGGGCGCCGGTTGCCGGTGTCGTGGACAAAGTGCTTTTCCGGCTGGGTGAGCGCCCTGCCCCCGGCGCCACCATCGCCATCGTGCTGGACAGTTCCCGCACTTATGCCCGCGTATACGTGCCGGAGTACCTGCGGTCCCGTGTCATTCCAGGAGCGGAACTTGAAGTGCACCTGGACGGCCAGGCTGAACCCTTCACCGGACGCGTCCGCTGGGTTTCTTCAGATGCAACATTCACACCCTACTTCGCACTGACCGAGCATGACCGCTCCCGTCTGAGCTTCCTGGCCGAGATCGATATTCCGGAAGCAGCCGACCTGCCATCCGGCGTACCCCTGCAGGCCGATTTTCCGGGCGAATGAGCAAAATATCCTCTTCCCCTTCCCAAGACCTGGCGATCCGGGCACGGGGCCTGACCAAGGACTTCGGTCACGTTGTGGCAGTCAATGAACTGGACCTGGATGTACCCCGCAGCCGTATTTATGGCTTCCTGGGCCCCAACGGTTCCGGAAAATCCACGTCGATCCGCATGCTGTGCGGACTGCTGACTCCGACCCGGGGAGACATCGAAGTCCTGGGCCTGGAAATACCCCGGGAAGCCGAAGCCCTGCGCCGTAAAGTGGGCTACATGACGCAGAAATTCTCCCTGTTCGAAGACCTGACCGTGTCAGAAAACCTGAGCTTCATGGCCAATATCTACTCCCTGCCCCGGGCGGAACAAAAGGCCCGCATCCCTGCAAGCGTCGAGCGCTATGAACTCGGGCGCCTTCTCAAGCAGCGGGCCGGAACACTCAGCGGCGGCCAGAAACAGCGGCTGGCGCTGGCCGCCGCGACCCTGCACAAGCCGGAACTGCTGTTCCTGGATGAACCGACCTCCGCGGTTGACCCGGAAAACCGCCGCGCTTTCTGGGAAGGCCTGTTTGACCTGGTGGCCGAGGGTACAACGATACTGGTTTCCACCCACTACATGGATGAAGCGGAGCGCTGCCACAGTCTGGCGATCCTGGACCTCGGTGTGCTGGTCGCTGCCGGCAGTCCGGACGAACTTTCAGATGGCATCGATGCATCAGTCGTCGTGGTGGCATCACCCGAGCCCAGAACGGTCAGCCGCTTTCTTGATCAGCAAAAATTCGTGCACAGCACGGCCCAAATCGGCAATACGCTGCGCGTGATGGTGGACCAGGAAATCGCAGAACCGGCGGAATTTACCGACCGGACTATCCGCGAGGCAGGCATTGCGCTCGATGGATGTGAAGCCGTCCGGCCCAGCCTTGAGGACGTATTCGTCGCAGCCACCCAGGCCAGGAAGGCCGCCAGGGATGCAGCCGAATGAAATCCCTGCAACGCATCTTCGCCATCGTCGTAAAGGAACTGCGGCAATTGTCCCGCGACCGCCTGACCTTTGGCATGATCGTGGGCATCCCGGCCCTGCAATTACTACTGTTTGGCTTCGCCATCAATATGGATGTGCGCCATCTTTCCGCCGGTGTAGCTGACCTTTCCAATTCTGCCGCTTCCCGCCAGATCGTCATGGACATGGCGCAAACACAGGTCATCGATATCAATTACCAGGCTGCTGATGCACAAGAACTCGAGGCGCTTATGCGCCAGGGGAAAATCGTGGTCGGCATCTATATTCCCACGGACTATGAACGACGCCTGCAGCAACCGGAGCGGTCAGCCATGCAGCTGTTGGTTGACGGATCAGACACGGTGGTACAGGGCGCAGTCGTCGGGATTGCAAACTCCGGCCGAACCTCTCCGTTCAGCGACCGGCCACCCGCGATGGAGGTGCGAACGTACTACAACCCGGAGCGCCGCTCACCGGTCAATACCGTACCCGGTCTGATCGGGGTGATCCTGACGATGACCATGACGCTGTTTACCGCGGTGGCCATTGTCCGGGAACGCGAACGGGGCAACCTTGAGTTGCTGATCACCACACCGGTCAGATCGGTCGAGTTGATGCTGGCCAAGATACTGCCTTATGTTTTCATCGGCTTGCTGCAGGTCACACTGGTGCTGGTTTTGGGCGCATTGCTGTTCGACGTACCCCTGCGCGGGGCCTTACTGGATGTCTACCGGGTCTGCCTGTTATTTATTATCGCCAACCTGGCACTGGGACTGGTCATTTCTACCATCGCCCAGACCCAGTTTCAGGCCATGCAAATGACCTTCTTCATCCTGCTGCCTTCTATCCTGATGTCAGGGTTCATGTTTCCCTTTGATGGCATGCCCAGGGCCGCCCAGTGGATTGCAGAAGTCCTTCCGATGACACATTTCATGCGACTGATCCGGGGCGTGATCCTGCGCGGCGCAACGCTTCCTGAGCTGTCGTCTGAACTGGCCGTGCTGGGAATTTTTATCCTGGTTGCGATGACCATCGCCGTTCTGCGTTTCAACAAGCGGCTGGATTGAAGGACTCAGGTTTCCAGTTCGATGTCCACCATCAGTTCGTTGGCCAATTCCTCAAGCTCGTCCTGGAGCTCTTCAAGGTCGCCTTCCGGCGGAACGAATATCCGCGCTTGAGCCTTGAACAGGCTTTCGCCGGACATGGAAGCACTTTGTACTGTGGTCTCCAGTTCCTGCACATTCACCCCGTGTTTCGCCAGTACATCCATGATGTCATGCACGATTCCCGGCCTGTCCTGGCCAACCAGGTCGATTGAGTGTTCACGACCGGAATCTGCCTCTGCTGCTGAATCAGAACGCTGCGCAACAATTTGCAAACCGCTGGCCTCCAGGCTTTCCAATGCCCGCAGGAAAGCATCAGCCTGATCTTCCGGCACCTGCACCATCAGAATGCCGGCGAATTTGCCGGCCAGCGACATCATGCTGCTCTCTGTCCAGTTACCGCCGTGCCCGGCAATAACCTCGGACAAAGCCTTAACGATGCCGGGTTTATCGTTACTAACCACGGTCAAAACGATCGCAGTGCTCATATCCTGGGCTCCAGTTTCAGATTGCCACTTCAGAAATGTACAAAGAAGTATTCGAAATGTTATTTAACTGTCTCGCCTGAGGTAATAGAATATCACTGTGATTAACTCAAGGTAACGTAATGAACCCATTGGCCAGAAAAGTAGTGTTGGCGATGACCGGCTTATTGTTATTTTTGTCTTTAACCGGCAGCGCAATGGCCGGGCAATCTGACTCAAAAGGTCAGGAGCCTGCCACGGAAGATGATCAGACATCAGAGTATGCAGAGGAAATGGCCGAGACCACGGACGAAATCAATACCAACGACCCAACGGCAGCAGCTACCTCGGTATCGTTCGGCTGGGAATTCTTCGATTGGCATGATGATGAAATCGCACCGGGACAAACACGTCCAGCGGGTAATGACAATAACTTCAATTCAAGAATCGTGATGCCGCTGGCCGCCGGTACGTTTGGCTCTCCGTGGCCGATCATTAACCGTTTCAGCTTTGCCAATGTTAAGGCCCCGGGTGGCACCAGCGGGTCCGGCAATGCGGAATTCATATCCCTGTTTATCCCTAAAACGTGGGCAACCGGTAAGATCGGTATCGGGCCCGCATTAAACCTCCCTGCTGATGAACAACAATTTGGAGCAAACGTCTGGCGCTTAGGTTTTGCCGGGGTTGCTCTTGAGAATAGCCTGGAAGGCCGGTTAATGTGGGGGGTTTTGGTACGCCAGGTATGGGGCAAGACAGATCCAAACAGCAACAAGATTTTTGCCTCACCGTTCGCCTTGCAGCCAATCGTGGTCTATCAACTGAATGATGGCTGGTATCTCAGTAATGGTGAATCGGCCATCGCATACAATTGGCAGAAAAATGACTGGCTGGTACCACTTGGAATACGTCTTGGTAAAACCATCAAGGATAGAAAAGGGGGTATCTGGAATATGTACGGGGAATATCGTACCAACGTGGTGTACAAAGACTGGCCGGGAGCCGCAGCCAAAAACATATTCCGGATTTCGGCCTCCTATACGTTCAGTAATTAGATACAGTCCCGGTGACAATGCATGGCGCGCACGGAAGATTCAAAATTCTGGCGGTTGCCTTGCTGTTGGCCGCAATCGTGTTGCCAGATCAGCTTAAAGCACAGGACCTGGAGCCTCGTCGCTGGGGTCATTTACCTACTGGAGTGACCGTCGTTGGTGTTGGCTACGCTTACACGGAAAATCACGGATACAACTGCCGATATCAACAGCTTCGGTGTCAGTGCCCTCTACACTTCTGATATGGCAGGAAAAGCGGCCACAGATAGGTGAGGTCAACAACTGGCTGTGGGCCGCCAGTTTTGGATTTCCCATCGGCAAAACCCAGAGTGTCAGGTTGACCTGGCTTTCAGGGCGCACTCAAAATGATGTAGGCAGAGACTCGGATAACATACTGCTTAGCTGGTCGATAAGGTGGGCGGATCAGGGTTGACCGTGTAACCCGGTAGTCATGCAGGGCAAACCAACGGCAGCTTGTAATCCTTGCGGATGGTTATGAGCTCCGACGCAGCCTCCCGGGTGACGGTTTGTGCCTGCTCTTGAGAGTTAATGTCCCAATCTTCTTCAACAACGACCGGAAGCAGATCGTTGACTTGATTCTGTTGACCCAGATCGGTGTAATTTAAAACTTCCAACCACAAACCGGCCAGGCGATGATTTGGGTTCTTTGCTTTCCGGGCTTTTTTGGCTTTCGCCAAGCTGTCCTGGTGCCGGCATTCAGCCAGTGCCGCCAATCCATTATATGCGGGTCTGCCAATTTCCTTTCTCAGGGTTTCAAGTTCTGCATCCTGTTGTGCCTGTGCCTGCTTATCCATCCTGCTTCCTGATATACCTCCAGCCACAGCACCGGCAGCACCTCCATAGACCGCGCCTCTCGCAGCCCGGTCGACGGGGTCGCCACCGAACACCAACGCGCTGACAAGACCGCCGACTGCACCGGCTGCGGCACCCTGGGCGGCGCCCCGTTTTGCGCCTTTGGATGCATAGCTGTCGCCAGCACAGGCGGTTAGTTGCATACACAAGTGCGCAAGCACAAAGCTGCCTAGCGTCTTAAACAAGAACGATTTATGGCGGGATAAGAACATATTTCTAACTCCGGGGCTTACGCATAAAAAAAGAGCTGGTGGCCCACTTTTGGCCACCAGCTCCCATTTGGTTCACAAGGCTTATGATTAGCCGCTATTTGTCACCAGCGCCTTTTTCTATTGCTTCCATCACGCGGTCGAGGTTGAAGCTACCGGGCTTCTGCCGTGGTGGAAAATCCTTAAAGCTTTGCAGCCATTGGCCGACATAGGCACCGGCAGGTGCGAACACCCACATATGGTCTACCCACCATGCACTGTACCCTATGCTTTCATCCCAGGCCTTTTCAAACGGATCCATGCGCAGGTTTGCCAGCATAGGTGCCCGCAGTTGTGTATATGGTTGTGTCCAGACATCAATGCCGTGATGATCCTGACGCAGAAAGGTGATCTTCCAGTTGTTGTAGCGCAGCGCCGCAACGTTTCCATCATCTGTCCAGTAAAGGAACTCCTTGCGTGGCCACTCGGCTTCGCCTCTGAATGCCGGTCCAAGATCGTAACCATCCACGTGGACCTTGTAGTTTCTGCCGTTGGCTTTCCTACCCTTCAGTAAATCTTCTTTCACATCGGGGTCACCTGCTGCCGCGAGAAACGTGCTGAGCATGTCTTCATGTGCACCAATATCATTGATGACGGTACCCGGTTTGATGGTGCCCGGCCATTTGATGGCGGTAGGAACGCGGAAACCGCCTTCCCATTGCGTGGCCTTCTCATTGCGAAACACCGTTGTTCCACCATCCGGCCAGCTAAATACTTCAGCGCCATTGTCGGTGGAGTACATAACAATGGTGTTTTCTTCAACACCGAGTTCCTTGAGTTTGTCCAGCAACTGTCCGACCATACCATCGTGTTCCACCATGCCGTCAGCGTAAACACCAAGACCGGTCTTGCCTTTCGATTCGGGCTTGAGGTGTGTCCAGATATGCATACGGGTGCTGTTCCACCATACAAAGAATGGCTTGTCGGCTTTCACGGCTCTTTCCATGAAATCCATCGCCCTGGTTGTGACTTCCTCATCGACCGTTTCCATACGCTTGATGGTCAGTGGACCGGTATCCTCGATCCTGCCGTCAGCATATGAGTGAATCACACCACGCGGTGCAAACTGCTTCCTGAACTCCGCATCTTTCGGGTAATCAGGGTGCTCGGGCTCCTGCTCAGCGTTTAAGTGATACAGATTACCGAAAAATTCGTCAAAGCCATGGTTGGTTGGCAACATATCGTCACGGTCACCCAGGTGATTCTTACCGAACTGGCCGGTAATGTATCCGAGTGGTTTAAGCAGACCAGCAATGGTCGGGTCTTCTATCTTCATGCCTTCCGGCGCACCGGGTAGTCCGACCTTGGTCAGGCCGGTGCGCATTGGCGACTGGCCGGTGATGAATGCAGCACGTCCTGCGGTGCAGCTTTGCTGACCATACCAATCTGTGAACACAGCACCTTCGCTGGCAATACGGTCGATGTTTGGTGTCTTGTAACCCATCATGCCCATGTTGTAGGCGCTGACATTGAACTGGCCAATGTCATCACCCCAGATAACCAGGATATTGGGCTTGTCAGCGGCAATTGCAGGCTGGGCCACAAACAGCAATAACAGCATTGCTACAGTTATTCTAAATATAGATTTCACGCTTCTCTCCTTTCCTTCAAGTTTGGATTTCTCCCGCAGGTAAACCGCATATTACGGCTCATTACCCTATATTACGAGTTAAAGCATGAAGCGTTAATAACATTTCTGACCATTTGTACGCCTTTATGAATTGGAGTGGGCCGAATTTTCTGTTGATGCGTCAAATTCGAAGTTTGCTGATGACTCAGGTCAAGGCAAAAAAATTAAGGTAAAATTAACATTAGCCGCGTTCATACAATCTGTCTAAAGGAGAAGAAAGATGCGTACAAAAATTACAACAATGCTCTGTGCGGCGGCTTTGCTGAGCACAGCTGCAGTCAACACCGCGAGTGCATTTGACCAGGGCGACTGGCTGGTCCGTGCAGGCGCTTCCGTTGTCAGCCCGAAATCCAACAACCATGAAATCGTCGACGTTAAGTCAGCTACCAGTTTCACATTCAACATCAGCTACATGATGACTGAAGTCTGGTCACTTGAATTGCTGGCAGCTTACCCGTTCAAACACAATATCGAATTGCTCGATAAAACCAAGGTGGGTTCAACCAAACACCTGCCGCCTACCCTTAGCGTGCAGTACCACTGGGCTCCCAATTCCAAATTCCAGCCTTACGTGGGTGCTGGTATTAACTACACCGATTTCTTCAGTGAAAAAACTGAAGGGCCTCTGGAAGGCACCGATCTGTCCCTCAACGGAAGTTGGGGGTGGGCAGGCGAAATTGGCGCCGATGTCATGTTGAACGACAAGTGGTTCCTGAACGGCAGCATTCGATATATCAGTATCGAACCCAAAGCCAAGCTTGATGGCGTTTCCATCGGTAAAGTAAAAATCAACCCATGGGTCTATGGCCTGCACGTTGGTCTGCGTTTCTGAACTGATTGCATAAGCAATCAAAAAGGGCCGCTTGCGGCCCTTTTTTTGTCAGGCAGAAAATGTAAACCCTTGATAATTCAGCGAACGAGGCAGACAGGGCAACGCATTCTCTGACGCAACACCTGCAGGTTCTCCGGCGCCAGAACCCCGGGTGCGGCAGACAGTACGAGCATGGCTGCATTTTCACGGGTGGCAAAAGCAGCCAGGTTACCGGCATCGTAGTCCGAAATGTTCCGAACCCGACCCGGGGTGCTTTTAAGGCGCTTTTTGTACAGGCGCTTCAGAGCCCCGGGGTCACTCGCAGCCAGGCGTGTCAGCAAAACCGTGATCCGACCCGTATCCCCGTTCACCAGGCGTGCGGCCACTGCAAGGGCCCTGCCGGCCGGGGCCAACTCATCGATGGCGACCACGATACGGTTTGCAGAAAAGCCAGGCCGCGGCCTGGCAGTCATAGCCATGGCCATCGTACGGACCGGTTCAAAAACCATGATGTCTGACTGGCTTGCAGTTTCCAGCAATAAGTGGACCGCCGAACCGCGGATATTCCGGAACGAATGGGCCACACCGGCGCGCCGTGCCAGCACAGACAGGGCCCGTTGTGCCGTTCGAATTCGCAGGGCGAGCACTTGCTCAAACTGAGCGCTGTCGAATTCGCGGACATCGAACGTCAGCCGGCATAGTTCTTTTACAAATGGCAGGTCAGCTGCATGCCGCAGTTCCGCTTCTTCCAGGAAAACACCATGCATTTCTGTCGTCCTTCCCTTACCCTTGCCTTTGTCCAGTAGCGGCAGTACGACATCCAGGAGGTTCCGGCTGGAACCTCCAGGCCCGAGAATCACTGCAACCCGGCGCGCGGCGTTTTCAGTCTTGTTTGCCGGCATCGGCCGAGCCTTCTTCTAATGGAAGTGGTTTGCTGAATTTGCGCTTATTCTCGGCTAACCTCAGCAAACGGTCATGAACCCTCCGATTAATGCTGCCGTCCGGGAAGTGACCGCTGGCATCCTTTGACCCCGCGGCCAGGCCGGTCAGAAGCGACAGCGCCTGGTCTACGTGTTCAACCGCGTATACCTGAAACTTTCCGGCTTCGACAGCCTCAACAACATCACGCCGCAGCATCAGGTGCTTTACATTGGCGACAGGAATAAGCACACCCTGCTCACCGGTCAGGCCGCGCTGGCTGCAAATGTCAAAGAATCCCTCAATTTTTTCATTGACTCCGCCAATGGCCTGAATCCTGCCGTGCTGGTCAATCGAGCCTGTAATCGCCAGCGACTGGTTAATCGGCGCATCCGCCAGTGCTGAAACCAGCACACACAATTCGGCGGCAGAGGCGCTGTCACCGTCCACACCCCCGTAGGACTGTTCAAACACCAGGCTGGCTGACAGCGAAAGCGGTACATCCGGCAGGTAGTGTGAGCCGAGAAAGCCGGACAGTATCAGTACGCCTTTTGAATGCAGTGGACCGCCAAGCTTCACCTCGCGCTCAATATCGATGACACCGGCTGAACCCGTCTTGACGGTGGCCGTGATCCGTTGGGGACGTCCGAAGGCGAGATCGCCAACTTGCATTACCGCCAGGCCGTTCACCTGGCCAGCCCGTGAGCCGGAAGTTTCCACCAGGAACGTTTCACGCAACAGTTCTTCCTGAATCCGGTCTCTTACCCGGCTGCCGCGGCGAATCCTGCTGTCGATGGCTTTTTGTACATTTGCGGCGCCGATCAGGGAATCCCCGTTCTGTCCGGCCCAGTAGTCTGCCTCCCTGACCAGGTCGGTCGATCGTTGAATGTTCGATGACAGGCGGTCGTTGTCGCCAAGCTGGCGCGCACTGTCCTCGACCAGCCGGCAAACGCCATCTCGACTGAGGTGCCGCAGCTTATCGGCGCGAATGGTCGTAGCGAGCCAGCGGGCAAGGTGCTCGATATTTTCCGGGCTGCGCAGCATCTGATCTTCAAAATCGGCCTGTACTTTAAACAGCTCTGAAAACTCAGGGTCATAGCGTTCGAGCAAGTAATAGTAGATCCGCTCACCCACCAGGATCACTTTCAGTTCCAGTGGAATCGGCTCCGGTTCCAGCGTAACGGTACTTACCAGCCCAATGTCATCGGCCAACGAGCGGATACTCAACTGACGCGACTTGAGCGCCCGTTTGAGCCCGTCCCAAGCCTGTGGATAGGACAACAACCTCACGGCATCGATGACCAGGTAGCCGCCGTTGGCCCGGTGCAACGAACCCGGGCGGATCAAGCTGAAGTTGGTAACCAGCGAGCCAAACTCCGACTCGTGTTCGATCCGTCCAATCAGCTCACTGAAGCTCGGCTTGTCCTCAAAAACCACCGGCGCGCCCTTCAATCCGCTTTGGTCGACCAAAACGTTGACCGCATATTTCCGCATCGCAGCCGTTTCTTTCGATTCCATCACCTGTTGAATCTGTGCCGGCATTCCCTGGCCTTCCTGCGGCTGCAGGAAGATGCCGACGTTATCCAGGATATCGCTCTGCATTTTTTCCAGGTGGTCCACGACCTCCGGAATATCGCCGTATTTCTGGACCAACTCATCGACCAGCCCGCTGACGGCCAGACCGGCGACGTCACGTTCCAACTGACGTATTTTCCGGCGCATTTCGCGGGCACGCTTGGGCATTGACCGCATCACCTGCTGCAACTGCAGCGTCAACTCTTCAATATCGGCGTGAAACTTCTGCTGCTCTTCCTCCGGCAGTTTCTTGAAGTCCTCGCTGCTGACCGCCTCCCCTTCCCTGATGGGTATGAACGCGATTCCCGTTGGTGTCTGGATCACCCCGATATCCTGTTCTTTCGCAGCCTCCTCTATCTGTTTGAAAGCTTCCTCCTGGCCATCCTTGAACTCCTCGGCCATAGCATCACGCTGGGCCTGAAAGTCCTCACTTTCGAAAGCAGCCGGGATGGCCGTCTGGACTTCCTGAATGACGTGCTCCACGTCAAGCCGCAACTGCTTGCTGCGGCCGGGCGGCAGAGACAGAGCCCGCGGCTTTCTCGGCTCGTCAAAATCGGTGACATAACACCAGTCCCGGGGAATCGGCTGGTCCTGGGCCTTCTTCTCCAGAAACCGCCGCACCAGGGCGTTGCGGCCGGAACCCGGGGGTCCCAAGCACGTATACGTTATGCCCATCTACACCGATTTCCGTGGCGAAACTGATGGCTTCGACCGCACGTTCCTGGCCGGGAATTTCTTTCAGTTCCTCCAGCTCAGCCGTGGTTTCGAAAAATATATCTGCGGAGTCGCAATGCCGGTAAAGCATCTGCGGCGAAAGTGGTTGGCCTGGTTTCAATTTCATCAACTGTCCATACAATGACAAATAGATCCTGTCGCACATTCATCGTGACACGGATTTTCCGCCTGTTACATGCCAAAAAAGCGATCTGGCGACCCAAATCACGTGCTTTCAGATAGAATAAGGGGAAATGAATCTGGAGAAATCTGATGAATGAAGTCGTGGATATGATGAATCCAGAGGCAAGCGCGTCTCAGCAGGCCGCAGAAATGCTCGCAGCGGCATTCCGTAAACAGCGAAAAAGCTATCTTGCTGACCCCATTCCCGACCTCGACCAACGCAAAAATGACCTGCAGAGCCTGAAGCGAATGCTCAGCGAAAACCTGGACGATATCCTCGAAGCGATCAGCAAGGACTATGGAAACCGTTCACGGCATGAAAGCCTGTTCGCTGAAGTCATCGCTGTGACAGACGGCATCAACGACACCATCAAGTCGCTGAAAAAGTGGATGAAGCCGCAAAAACGCCACGTTGACATCACCCTGTACCCCGGTGCGAAAAACCGCGTCATTCCTCAGCCGCTGGGTGTGGTGGGCCTGATCATCCCCTGGAATTTCCCCATCAACCTGGCGTTTTCCCAACTGACCGGCGCTTTCGCCGCCGGCAACCGGGCGATGGTCAAAATGTCCGAAAACTCGATTGCGCTTTCACGCCTGTTGATGAAGATTTCACCCCGCTACTTTCCGGAAGAAAAACTGACGTGGTTCGAGGAAACCGGCGGGGTGGGCATCGAGTTTTCCCAGATCCCGTTCGACCTGATCATGTTTACCGGTTCCGGACAGACCGGCCGTGCCGTGATGGCGTCTGCAGCGAAAAACCTGACGCCTGTCGTGCTGGAACTGGGCGGCAAATCACCGGCCATCATCGACCCCGAATTTCCGCTGGAAAAGGCCGTCGAGCGCATCCTGTTCGTCAAGCAATTCAACGCCGGCCAGATCTGCACCAATGTTGACTACGTTTTCGTGCACGAAAGCCAGCGTGACGCTTTCATAAAGGCATCGCTGAAATGGGTGAAGAAACACATCCCGGATATTTCCAGCAAAGACTACACCTCGATCATCGACGACCGCTCGCTTCAGGCGGCTTGAAGAAACACTTGAGGACGCCCGCGACAAGGGCGCTACGCTCATCAATCTGTCCGGCGACCAGCCGGCAAACCGCGAACCGCGCAAAATGCCCGTGCACCTGGTGCTGGACACCACGGACAACATGACCGTGCGCAACCGGGAAACGTTTGGCCCAATCCTGATGGTGCTGACCTACAAGGATCCCGAAGAGGTGATCAAGTACATCAATGGCCAGGACCGGCCGCTGGCGCTTTATCCGTTCACGAAAAACAAGGAACTGGCCCAGCTGTATATCGACCGGATCATGTCAGGCGGCGTTACCGTCAACGACGCGCTGTTTCACGTCGCGCAGCACGACATGCCGTTTGGCGGCGTCGGGCCCAGCGGCATGGGGCACTATCACGGCTACGAAGGGTTTCGTGACTTTCTCCAAGCTGCAGGCCGGTGTTTTACCAGGCCAACTTCACCTCGATGAAGTTCCTGGCGCCACCCTATGGCAAATTCGCCACCACGGTGTTCAACTTCCTGGTGAAATCGAAGGGCTAGCTACGCGGGTCTGGTGCTGATCCGCTGGTTGGCGATTTCCATCGCGCGGGTCCAGCTGTCTTCGTCCTGATCGCGCACCGAGCGCGACAGGTCATCGAACACGCGCCGGAAATGGTCCACCACGTCACCGGTCATCCGGTTGCCCTGCTGAATCTCGTAATAAAGGTGCGGATTTTCCGAAACCACCTGGGCCGCTACTTTCAACTGGGCGTTGAACGTACTGCTGGAAATCTGGCGCAACAAGGGTACTGCCTCACCGCTTTCCGCCAGCGCGCTGGCGAACGCGATATTGACCAGGTGTGACAAGCCCAGCACCCAGGCCATTACTTCGTCGTGCTCTTCCAGGCTCAGGTCAACACACTCGGCCGCGGTGTGGGCAAACAGCGCCCGCGCTTCAGACAGGGCCTGCGGGTTTCCGGTATCGACAAACAGGATGTGGCGGCCGGACAGTCCGATCTCGTTCGGGCCCGAACATCGGGTGCACCGAACAGACCCGGCAACCCGCCTCCGCCAGTGCTTCCAGACCGGTGCGCATCGGGCTCTTCAGGGAGCCGATATCGAAAACCAGGCCACCCGGCTTTAATTCGGCAAGGCGGTGCAATATGGCATTGGATGGCCGCAACGGAACCGCAACCACCACCAGGTCATAACTCATCGACCGCGGATTCCCAGTCATCCACCCGCTCGAAGGGCGTGTCCCTGGCGACTGTATCGGCCACCGAAACGTGATATCCGACCATATCGAGATAACGGGACATCCACTCGCCCATGCGGCCCAGCCCGCCAATCACCAGCGCCCGCTTGCCTGCCCCGTGATCCGACTGGACCAGCTTGTAGGTTTCCTGGTTACTCAGCGAGTGGTGGATCAGCGTTTCCAGCACGTCCCGCGCAACGGCGCCTGACAGACCGTGCGATTCCGCCCGGGCCATGCCCCGGTCGATCACCTCGCGCTCCCGGGCATAGTGCCGTAACGGTGCGCCGGTGCGTAACTTGTGGTCACCAATGGCCGTGACCACCGACTGACGCTCGGCGATCAGGTCGACGATCCCGGTGTCGATCTCATCGAGCCGGTCTCGCAGTTCGAGCAACTCATCGGCGGTCAGGGGGCTTTTTCAGACATGGCTGTAACTTCAGTTTCTGCGCGGGGCAATTCGCTGCATTCTAGGGCTTTAGCGGGCAATGCTCCAGCCCGAAATCACCGCCCGCCCCAGTTGATCGACCAGGCCGCCAGCAGAGCATCAGTGTTGGTGCCCACCGAGATGTTGGTGTCGCTGGTCAGGTAAGTGAACTTCAGGCCTTGTCGCTTATTGATCGGCACACCCAGACTGAGCGCTATGTAACGCTGCCGGCGGTCGTCCGTTTTGTCCGAACCGTTAACGTTGAGCGTCCGCCGTAGCGCGAAACCACCACTGAAGCTGGCCCACCAGCCTGGCTTAAACGTGTAAATGACATGACCCTGCATGAACCACAGGGGGGCCTGTTTCAGGGTATTGCCGTCCCAGAATTCGTCATTGGTCTGGTGCAGAAACACCGAACCCGTCAGCTCGAACTGCCATTTGTAGCGCTGGTGCAGAACACCCAGTTGGGGGCGCACGACAAACCGGTTACCTCCCAGGTTGATCAGATATTGGTCATTGTAATCTCCGAGTGGCAATGTGACGGCCAATCCTGCCCCAACCGTCGTGGTGACCGGGTTTTCACGCCGATACTGCACAAATTCTTTTCCGCTCAGCGGCGGTGCGCCATATAGATTGATGGAAAACCTGATCCGCGGGTCCGCAAACCCCCTGCGGCGTACAGTGGCGTATTCCCCATTAAGCAGTCCTTCCCAGCGTCCCGCTGCATAAGGAATGGTGGTGTCAACCCTCGCAGACTTGCCGAATAACTCAAAGGTTCGAACATAGACGACAGCGCCGAGGTACAGGTCATAGGTGACATCTTCCAGGTTCAGAGCGGGATCAAACAGCACGTCACCATTGGTATAGCCGCCTCCCAAACCCAGCACATTCAGTCCCATCGGCAGGTGTGACCAGCGCCGGGGCTCCAGGTCTTGTGCCTGCAAAGGACCGTTGAGCGTTAATAGCAACAACAAAACCATACCCTTCAGAAGCAGGGTTAAGCGCATCATGGCGGCGCCCCGACCTGCGCGGCCGGAGCGTTCCTGATCCCCCTTGGCGACTGCCCAAAAAACTTTTTGAAGGCCCTGCTGAAAGGACCCGGCTGGGAGTAGTCCAGTAGATAAGCGATCTCCTGGACTGACAAATGAGTGGATTCCAGATAGTGCCTGGCAAGTCCCATGCGGACTTCAAGCACAATGGACTTGTAACTGGTTCCGGCACGGTAAAGCCGTTTGCGTAACTGCGCTGTCGACATCGACATCACATCGGCAGCTTCCTCCAATCGCAGCATGCGTTGCCCCGGTCGGCTCAATAGAAGCCGTCTCACAGCCCGCGCAGTATCCACGCGTGTGCTTCCACCAGGACCCAGCAATCGCTCACACATCGCAGCAGTCATGTCGGACATCAGTAGATTACCCGTCGTGAGCGGACGGGAAAGCCAGGTTTCGGGGATCTTCAACTCACTGCATTCTGCATTGAAGTGAACCGCACAGGGGCTGAAAAACTCGAGGTAGGGCTTTTTGTCTTCAGGTGCCGCATACGCAAAATTTGCTACCGCACCGAAATAGTCCATATTCTGCCCTAGCATCAACCGGATTCCACGCCAATTTCCGCCAATGCAGTCTTCAGCAATACTCTCCTCTTCACCCAGGTGGCGCCAGGTCGACTGTGGCCGGATGATGTGAAAACCCTCTTCCAAAACATTATTTTCTGTGTAGCGGTCGGATGTCAATTCAAGGTAACGCGACATCATCGCCAGCCCTTCACCCACTGTAGGGCAGCTCAACACGGCATAACCGAGCATGCCCAGATCGGGTAACTCGAGTTCGGACATGAAGCGGAAAATGACGTCCGGTAATTGCTGGCGGACATAGTCCATTACACGGTCGAATTGATCGTGGGTCAGACCATCCCCGCTACGCAACTGTTCTCGGCTGATGCCAGTACGTTTTATAGCGTCACCGAACAGGCGCGGAGACTCATCGCGCAGGCAATCACGCAATCGGCCAAGCCATTTCAGAACGATCCGGCTTTCTTCGTACTGGCGCGACTGAATATCCAGAAAAGGCTGCATAAATTATAAGGGTCCGGAGGGTCAGAAATATCATAAACTGAATGCAGGCTGTTAACCAGCATCGACCCGGCTTGCCGCTTTCACATGCGGCAGGCCCGAGCGCAGCGCAAGCACGGCCAGCGTCACGGATATGAGCACTCCTGCTCCGCCCGCAAGCAAAATCGAAGTGTAACCACCCATACCGGTCAACATGCCGCCGATAGCCGGTGCCAGGGAAACTCCAATCCCGATCGCCGGCACAGTAAGTACCACATACCTTCCATCAAGGTCGAGATCAGCAACCACGGTCACCATGTAAGGGATACCCAGACCGAAGGTCAGCGTGAAGGTGCATGCCGCCACCCCGAAACTCAACAAAGAGTCCATCCTGGCAAACAGGTATATGGCGCCCAGCATCAACAAGCCCGAAGCCACAATGGGTTTACCACTACCAAACCGGTCAGCCAGAACAACAGCCAGCAGCGAGCCGCCGATGGCAAAAACCAGGCTAAGAGATAAAACATTTCCGGTTGCCGCGGCCCCGAGGCCGGCCTCATTGGCCATGCGTTCAACGAACGCCCAAACCATGGTCGTAGAGAACAAGTAGCAGAGCACACCGCAAAGGCCGAGCCAGAGCGCTATGCGAAGGCCCGGCACCATTGCCTCATTCCTGTGGGGTCCGGCCCCGCCTATGCCCTTGATCCCGTGGACAGGCAACCCGACCAGCATTGGCGAAACCAGCAGGACGGTCACTGCCAAAGCCACCATGAAGCCCTCAAATCCCCATTTTGCAATGACGGCCCCGGGCAATACTGCCAGCAGAACTACCCCGATACCGGCCTCAGCCGCAATCTTAAGTCCATACCAGCGGGCCGGATGGCTGGTATCACTCAACATCGTAGTTCCAATCCCATAAAGGACGGAAAATGCACCGCCGGCTACAAATACACCAAACAGCATAAGCAGGTAGCTGCCGGCAAAACCGGCAAACACCATCGCGGCGATGGCCACCGGCACGGCCAGCAGGGTAATGGCACGCCAGCTAAACTTGCGAATCCAGAAAAAAGCGGTCATCGCCGTCAGCGTGAAGCCCAGGTAAAACGACGAACTCAAAATGCCGGCTGCACTGTCACTGAGCCCCCGAAAATCCTGTGCAGTTCCCAGAAACAGGGGCAGTATGTTGTAGAACATGGCGCCCAGGGCAGATAAGACTATTGCAGACAAGATGACCACGAAACGGTCTAATGGATTCACCAAAGTCTGCTCTCTCATCGCATTCATCTCGTTTGAGTCGTTCAATTTTAGCCCTTGGACATAACATTACTGAAGATAAAGTGGACCCCAGATCAATTTCGGCCGCTGACCAGGCTGCTACCATTGGCTCTTACCCAAGGAAATACGACATGTCCTACAATCTGAAGAACCGCAGTTTTCTCAAGCTCCTCGATTTTTCAAAACGGGATCTGACCCACATCCTCAATCTGGCCAAGGACCTGAAACGGGCTAAATATGGTGGATACGAGGTTCAGCGTTTGCGCGGCAAGAACATTGCGCTTATTTTTGAGAAGGCTTCCACCCGCACCCGTTGCGCGTTTGAGGTTGCCGCCTACGACCAGGGCGCCAACGTGACCTACCTGGATCCGGCCGGCTCACATATCGGCAACAAAGAATCCATCAAGGATACAGCCCGCGTGCTGGGACGCATGTACGATGCCATCGAGTACCGCGGCAGCGCCCAGCATATCGCCGAAGACCTCGCGAAATATTCCGGCGTCCCGGTATTCAATGGGCTTACCGACGAATTTCACCCGACCCAGATGGCCGCTGACCTGATGACGATGCGTGAACATGCATTCAAGCCGTGGCATGAAATTTCCTACTGCTACCTGGGCGACGCGCGATCCAACATGGGCAATTCACTGATGATCGCGGGCAGCCTGATGGGAATGGACGTCCGGATTGCCGCTCCAAAAAGCCTCTGGCCGGACGAGGAACACATCGGTTATGCCCACGACCTGCAGGAAATCCATAAGGGCAACCTGTTGCTGACAGAGGATCCGCTCGAAGGCGTGAATGGGGTTGATTTCATCCACACCGATGTTTGGGTCTCCATGGGTGAGTCACAGGATGTCTGGGCGGACCGCATTGCCCTGCTCAAGGATTACCAGGTCACCATGGACCTGATGGATGCGTCCTGCAATCCGCAGGTCAAATTCATGCATTGCCTGCCCGCATTTCACAACCTGGAAACCCAGGTCGGGCGTGAGATCCATGAAAAATTCGGACTCGAATCGATGGAGGTGACAGAAGAGGTTTTTGAATCCCCGGCCGGAATCCAGTTTGAACAGGCGGAAAACAGGGTTCATTCCATCAAGGCCCTTCTCGTTGCCACGCTGGGCTCGTGAACTCCCAATGAGAATCATCGTAGCGCTTGGGGGAAACGCATTGCTGCGGCGCGGCCAGGAGCTGAACGCCGAGAACCAGCGGGAAAACATACGCATTGCCTGCCGGCAGCTGGCCACGGTTCACGCGCACCACCAACTGGTCATTGCACACGGCAACGGGCCACAGGTTGGCCTGCTGGCCCTGATGGATGAGGCCTACAAGGCCGTAGACCCTTATCCGCTGGATGTGCTGGGTGCAGAAACAGTCGGCATGATCGGCTACATGATCGAACAGGAACTGGGCAACATCATTCCACCGGACGACCACATCGTCACCGTGCTGACACAGATACTGGTAGACCGGGATGACCCGGCATTTGCTTCGCCCACCAAGCCGGTCGGCCCGATCTATGGCCAGCGCCGAAGCGGAGCGCCTGGAGAAAGAAAAAGGCTGGTCGATCGCCCGCGACGGAACTCCATTACCGCCGGGTAGTGCCGTCTCCGCTGCCCCGGCGCATCATAGAAATCGATGCGATCCGGATGTTGGTCGATGCCGGAATCGTCGTGATTTGCGCAGGCGGTGGCGGCATTCCTACGGCCTATGACGATGAAAAGAGGCTGTATGGCGTAGAGGCTGTGATCGACAAGGACCTGGCCAGTGGCTTGCTCGCCAGGAGCCTTGATGCCGACATGTTTGTGATGCTGACCGATGTACCTGCCGTGTATTCCGAATATGGTACAGAACGCCAGCGGGCTATCAGGGCTGCTCATCCCGATGCGCTTGAGCAACTGTCTTTTGAGCAGGGTTCTATGGGGCCGAAAGTCAGCGGCGCCTGCGAATTTGTCCGCACGACCGGCAAACAGAGCGCCATCGGACGACTCTCCGACCTGACGCTGATCCTGAATGGTGAAGCGGGCACGCTGATTTCAAACGACATCTGCGGGATCGAGTACTACGAACCCTGAATCAGAACTCGTAACCGAAGGTCTCGATGTCTTTTCGGTAGTATTCCCCTACCACGGCCCTGGTTTCAGCGTCATAAAAATCGGCCATGCTGTGACAGTCGTTCTCGCCATTCATGAACAGAAAATTTCGAATCTTTCGCTTCAGGTCCCGTGATTTCTTGTCCGACCTGTTGCGGTGCGGTAGTTGTGAATCTGCTATTCCAAGCTGTTCGCAAACCAGGCTGAAATCCTGTTGGAGGTTTTCAAACCGTCCCACGAAATCGACCAGTAAACGGCCCTGCCCATCGTGCAACATGTCGTACTGCGGCATCACGTGGCGGTACTTGTCATCCCATCCCGGCCGGGGAAACTTGTTCAGAACGAAATCGCGAAAACTCCGGTGATGAAAATAGTTGCGGTAACGGTATTCGGACAGGATTCTCGCCCAGGGATTGCGCACGAAACTGAATGTGTACAACCCCGCATACTCCTCTGCGGAGAGGTAGCCGCACCCGACATACTCAGCGGCTGAAAGGTGTGCCAGTTTCTCGGTACCCCGGGTCGGATCATCGTTACTTTGCAGCAACAACGTAGCGCGGTCCCGGTCCCAGTCCAGCTGCAGTGAATTCATGAAAAACTGTTCGACACTCTGCCCCGCGGCTTTCGGAATGTGCACAAACAGGCAGTTGTAGTCGCGACAGATCATCAATGACTAACGTCGAATCAGAATCCACTTTTGCTTGTGGATTTTCTCGCCCGTGAGCAATTCGACATCAAGTCCACGGGCCGTGCAGGCTCCCTGGATCCACTTGAAACTGTGCCGGCAGATACCCGCCTCATCGGATTCGTGGCAGCGCCCAATCCAGATATCACCCTTGTAGTCGGGCCGGAAAAGCGTGGGAGACTTGAACGATGTCAGGAAGCGGGCGCCCGGGCGGGTAAACTGCACGAAACCATCGAGCATCTTTTCAATGTCTTTCTTGGGTGCGTGGGTCCATATGGAATGGGCATGAAAAAAGTCGAAGGTTTCACCAAAGCCCGAAAAATCATACTGGTCGTTGTGCAAAAACTTCGGCTGCCTGGCCTCGAACAGACCCGGCTCGATCAGGTGTTCAACACCGGCATTGAACATGAACGTATTTGGTTCGACCCCGAAATAGCACCCGCGATTGAGGAAGTTGATCATCCAGTAGCCACCGCACAGAGCTCCGCAACCAATGTCCAGTAACTTGTCCCAAGGGTTGAGACCATGTCGGATCAGCGATTCAAGTTGGGCCCGGCCGGTTTTTTCAAAACGCTTGATTCCACAACCGATCTGGGTTGTGACCTGGTAAAGTCGCTCGCCCCTTTTTTGCAGGGATTCTGTTGGATCTACCGGGTTCATACGCTGACTTTCTCACGTCCATGGACCAGGCTCCGAGTGTACCATTTAAGAGCCTTTGATCGTTGCGTCAACTGCTTTTCTCGTGGGCGTATGGGATAATGCGTGCCGGTATGACCAAAACACTCAAGTTTCCGGATTTTTTCGTAGTTGGCGCACCGCGTTGCGGCACGACCTCGCTTTGCCGGTACCTGTCACGCAACCCCCGGATTTGCTTCTCCAGGCCCAAAGAACCCCACTATTTCTCGCGCCTCGATCACATGCCAACCGCGGATGAGCTGCAGCGGGATTACCTGGATCGTAGTTTCGACCATCACAATGAAAGGCACCGGTCGACTGGGGAAGGCTCAGTTTCCTACCTTTACCTGCCTGGCGTAATCGAACGGATTAAGCTTATCAACCCGGAAGCACAGTTTATCGTTCTGGTTCGAAGCCCGCTTTCGATGTTGCCCTCTTACCACTTGCGGATGCGCTTCCTGTTACAGGAGGATCAGGTAAATTTCGCTGATGCCTGGAATCTCGAAGAGTCGAGAAAGCGTGGCGAGAACTTGCCCAAACATTGTCTTGACGCACGCCTGCTTCAGTACAGTGACGTGGC
Organism: uncultured Gammaproteobacteria bacterium; assembly: GCA_963759035.1. Classification (GTDB taxonomy): domain Bacteria; phylum Pseudomonadota; class Gammaproteobacteria; order Xanthomonadales; family SZUA-36; genus JAHEFT01. The sequence continues at coordinate 62,731 of CAVWXL010000006.1, read as the reverse complement.
CAGGTTCGGGGTACAGGTTCAGCAACTGTTCCAGGTTGCAGGGCGTGACCGTTCTCACGTCATCGTATTTGACGACTTAAAAGCTGATCCGCTCAAAACCTACCGCGGCGTGCTGGATTTTCTGGGCGTTGAATATGACGGCCAGACCGATTTTGAACAACGCTATGCAAGCCATATGTACCGGTTTCAATGGCTGCAACAGTTGCTTTTCGGTACCGCAACCAGCGGCAGCAAGACGGTGGATACACTGCAGCGGCGTTCCCGGAAATACAATGAAGACGGCACCCGGCGTCCCAGCCTGATCAAGCGTGTCACGCGCCTCAACAAGGTGCCCATGCGGCCTGACCCCCTGTCCGGACAAATGGCCGATACAATCAGGGCGACCCTAAAGGGGGACGTGGCGCTGCTTTCCTCGCTGCTCGAACGGGACCTGGGCTTCTGGCTTGACTGACTCAGTACAGGCTGACGCCGTGGCTTTTCGGACAGGCCTGTAAGAAACAGCCGTACTACCTGACCTCTTCAAGGCGGCTATTCCATTCCTTAAAGCAACCTTAATTTACCCTTAAGGCTTGCTTAAGCATGAACATGATAACTTCCTAATAAAAGGGACTTTTGCGGCGAAAGCTGAAAAATAACAAAACGGCTTTTCCGTCCCACCAGCCTAGAGGAGAAAAGTCATGAAATCTGCATCCATGTGCAACGCCAGACTGTTCACTCTCATTTGCGGTATCGCATTGATGGGTGGGCTGTACGCTCAAGACGAAGATGGTTCCGGCGATGGTGATGTATTCCGCAAGAACATTTCCAAGTCGGTTGATCTCGCCAGCGCCAAGGCGAAGATGAACCTGATGCCGGTGTACATCCCGAAAACGGCCGCTTCTAACGATCCCGTGTGTGAAGATTACGATTGGATTTGCACCCAGGAATTGGTCAAACCCATCGTTGTTACCTATACCGATGTCGTTGATGGTACCGGCGCTTCCGACACTTTCGCAGCGATCAGCCGTGATGACGGCGACAGCTGGAAACGCAAGAATCTGTCAAGGACGGCCGAGGAATCATCCTTCGATATCCAGGACGGTTTTTCGCTCAAAGCGTACCCCGGAGATTCACGCAAACCGGTCCTGCAGGTACAGGGCAACTACATGCTGGTTGCCTGGAGCGATAAGTTCTGCAAACAGGGCAGCCCCCGTTACAGCCTGAAAGACGATGACGGTGAACCCTTGTACGAAGATGTTTATGGCATAGCCGGAAGCCAGGGTTCGATCGATTACGATGAAGAGAAAGACTCTGCAGAAATGGGCATCGGCGAAGTCCCGTACAGTTGCGTCTGGGCTGCCAGGGGCGTGGTTGTCACTGAGAAGGAACTGACAAACCTGCCGACGATGTTTCCCTCTTCCAGGTATTCAGTGGGTGACATCGTTTGGTACAAACCGGAACGCATTACCTCCGGACGCCGTGACGCCTATCAACTCTTCATGGGCGGGAAAGTCAATGCCGGTTTTGCGATCACCTGGCAGGAAGATCCTGAAGGATTGAGGCCAGGGGCCGGTGACGGACCCGGTGAAGGTTTTAGCGGGGCGACCACCAACCACAAGACCGATATTTGGTATAGCTTCATCAAGTGGAGCGATTTCCTGGAGCAGGAAGCGGTTGCAGCCAGATTATTCAACTCATATACGGATGTTGCAGACGATATGGACACCATGCCCAAAGCGGCCAACCTGATGTCCATGCCGGTTCGCATCTCCGACAATGATATCTGCACCACCGCACATGCAGGCCTGGATGAAACCCCGCTGGACGATACAGACCCATCAGGCAACGCACACGCCTATTGTGAGACTGTATGCCCCGATTCGGTTGACATCATCAGCAATGGCGGCAAAGAGCAGCAGGTCTGCGTGACCTCTGATGGCCGCCTGCTGGATGGCGATACCGGTGCCTCTCGGCCCAACCTGTTCCTGCAAGCGAAAAGTGGCGGAGCCTGGGCGATCCTCGCTTACGAGGAAACCAAGGGTGTAGGCACCGGCAATTCGCATGATGAAGAGGCAGTGGTAGAGGAAGAGGACGTCGACCCGGAAGATATCGGCAAAGACATAATCTATCATAGCTTCGACTTCACCAAACCCGACACGGTCAAAGGCGGCAGCGTCCTGAACCTTCCCGCAGATCGGTGAGTATGACGAAACAACGGGTGAGTTCGAATACACCGGGCTTAAGTGGATTGAAGGTGAAGACCTGACACTGAATGTCAGTGGAGGGACCATCAACACCGGTCGCTACGCCACTGAAAATGCACGCCGCGTACGCTTCATCCTGCAGTCCAAGAAGGGTGCATTGATGCAGGACAAATACTGCCGTGTCAAAGGTGAAGGTGTGCCGCTGATCGCCGTTTACAAGCAAGGGATGTTCGGTAAGGGACGGCCTTCAGATATCATGCTGCGCCGAATGGATATCTACGAAGATGGCGTGATCGCCTCAGGCAATCCGTATGCCTTCAAGAACTTCGTCTGCGATCAAACCATTACTGATCTAAACGAGAAGAAACTCTGCAAGGTTGGTGCACTCAACATGAGCAGCGTGACGCCGGTCGAAATCCTGGAAAAGGAAATCACACTTGAAGATGACGGCCATAAAATAGTTTATGACAAGCTGCTGCAATGGCAGTGGAATCAGAACAACCTGCTTGACGAGTCCTGGGAAACCTCAATGATCGATGCTCGCGCGCACCGCGGCCAGATCCGGGGCGACTTCGTGGTGATGGGGTTCTCCTGGACGCCGAACTGGGCGGCCTACAGAAACGGCAATGACAAGTATGACTTCATGGTCCGCCGTTCATTCGACGCAGGCAAAACCTGGGAGACTACCTGGGAAACCTGGTCGAAAGAGTACCAGCAGGAACTGGATATCGATACCCCGACCGAGCCGCGGAATGCCAGTCTGCTGCGCAACAACAAGGAAAGCGTGATCGAGCCGCGGATTGTCGCAACGCCGGGAACCATCTGGAAAACGGCTCCGGTTCCAGCGCCATCTGGATATGCCCAGTGCGCCTATACTTCAGGTGAGTTGTACCAGGACGAGGACAAACAGGACAAGAAGTCTTATCACCTGTCTTACGGCCTCGAAGTCAACTACAAGAAAGGCGTTGACTACGAGAACGACGAGGACAAGCCCTCGCCGTTGCCTACCGACATGTATTTCGCCCACACCACAGACCAGGGAGACACCTATAACACGGTCTGGAATGACAATGCCGAAGAGTACCGTTGGGATTGGCTGGCCAACCGTCATTACGTAGCGGAAGGCGAAGCCCAGCTTCGGTCCACCCCGGACGGCACGAAGTTCTACGCCTCCTACATGTCAGAGTCCGAAGAAGGTATGGTCGACCCGACCAGTCACTTCTACGGCAGCGACATCTGGTTCCGCAAAGTGGAATGGCCTGAAGAAGAGCCGGTCTGGTCCTTCTGGGGTTGGTAATACGCTGAGATCGCTACCGGTCTCCTCGTAGTCAGTAACCGGCCCTGGCCGGAAGCTGGTGACGAAAAAGACGCCGCACACCCTGTGCGGCGTCTTTCTGCTCATGCAATGAAAGATATAATTTTTTTTCAATTTTCGACCCTAAAATGTAGAGATTTTTTGTAAAGAAATGTAAGATTACTGAATTACTATATAAACCGCCCGCAAATGATCCGGAAATATCAGTGACGGGCGGAAACACCACTGAGGAGTGACCCGATGAAAGCCCTGAGACCTTTTACCCTTTTTAGCTTGTTGCTGGCTGGCCTTTTCGTTTCAGGACTGGTGCAGGCGCAGACCTATTACCCGGACCGCGCAACATTCGATGCTGCAAACCCCGGTCTTGCGACAGAGGATTTTGAGGCTGGTACTATACCTACCCCTCCTGTTTGTCCTTTTGACGGCCCAGTCGGTTCAGCAGGCGCTCCGCCGTGTTTCGCTGCGGGTGCTCTTTTGCCTGGTGCAAGTTATAATTCGTCTGGGATTGCGTCACCCAACATGGTTCTCATCGACACCGGTTTCATTCCATCAGCTTCCAAAGTCATAGGGGCAAACTTCTTCGCTGAATCAACATTCATCACGTTCACTGAACCAACGAATACGGCTGTCGCCTTTGATTTATACTGTGCTTTCGTCCCAGTGGGTAATGCAACCATCGTTATTAGTGGTGCAAGTGGTCTGATTGACACACAGGTAAGCTCCTGTACAGAAACGCCCGCTTTCTTCGGAGTTTCCGCAGCTGAAACGATTACACAGATCGAAATTATTGCGGATAGCGACGCTGGCGAACTCGTGGACAACGTAAGTTATGCCGCAGCACCCGTCGCACCGCCCGCTGCGCGCGCAACTTTTTCAGTTACCAAAGACTTCTCAGATAACAACACGGCCGAAGTTCAGGTTCAAATCAGCTGCAATACCGGCCTGCCGCTGGAGCAGAGCTTCACCATCAGTGACAGCCAATCCGAACCTGGCGGATCATTCGTGCCATCACAACCCGGTGTGAATTTCGTAGTCACCGATTATGCCGATGGCGCCATGGACTGCACCATCACCGAAACGCCGGTATCGGGCTACACCCCGCTGTACCAGGCCAGCGGCAGCAGCACTGCGGTTGATGACGACCCGGATAACCCGGGCTGCAATTTCAGTAGCATCAATCATGGCGACGCTAATTCCTGCATCGTCGGTAATACGCTGGATCCGGTTGCTTTCACCATCACCAAAGAGTGGGAGTTCCGCGACGGCCAGGCTGACTTTCCGGAAATGGTCTATATAGACATCACCTGTGAAAACCTCAGGTTCACTCCTTTTACCGATGTGGAGCCCGTTGGCGAATTCCGTGTCGAACTGAATACGGCCTTTCCTTCGGTGACAGCGCCTCCGATCTTTCCGAATTTCACAACGCCGTTGACCCGTTGTAATGCAATCGAAACCGACTTACCTTCCGGTACCGAGTCAGATCAGGGCTGTGCAGAGTGGCAGGAAGTTACCATCGGAGGTGGACCCATTTCCTGCACCATCACCAACACGGCCTTCTATGAAGGCATCCCGACCCTGAGCCAGTACGGACTCGCTATCCTGGTCCTTCTCACACTGGGCATCGGCATGGTCGGCATGAGGCGCATGATCTGAGTTCATAACAGATCATGACACTGTGTCATGATGAAGCCCGGGGCATGCCCCGGGCTTTTTTTATGCTTACAATTGGGTAAATCCCCCGAGCACACATCCATGAAAAAAATTATCGAATGCGTACCCAACTTTTCCGAGGGCCGTGACCTGGCGGTCATCGGGCAGATAACCGCTGAAATTGAAGCCGTGCAAGGAGTCCAGTTACTGGACGTCGACCCCGGCGAAAGCACCAACCGCACCGTGGTTACGTTTATCGGGGAGCCGGAACCGGTCAAGGAAGCCGCCTTTCGATCCGTGCAAAAAGCGGCTTCTTTGATCGATATGTCGAAGCATCACGGCGAACACGCCCGTTTCGGCGCTACCGACGTCTGCCCTTTCGTACCGGTCTCGGGTGCGACCATGGAAGACTGTGCGCAAATCGCCCGTGAGGTGGGACAGCGCATTGGCGAAGAACTGGCTATCCCGGTTTATCTCTACGAACATGCAGCCAGCAGCCCTCAACGGAGCAACCTGGCCGATGTCCGCTCGGGCGAGTACGAAGGCCTGCCGGCCAGGCTGGCCAAACCCGAATGGATACCCGATTTCGGACCAGCGGAATTCAACGCGAGGTCCGGAGCCATCGCGGTCGGGGCGCGTGAATTTCTGATTGCCTACAACATCAATCTGAACACCACCGACCGGCGTTACGCCAACGAGATCGCTTACGAGATCCGCCAGCGTGGCCGCTGGAAACGTGCCGGCAACATCGAACCCTTCTATTACAAGGGCGAAGTGGTTTATTTCGAGGAGGGTAAATTCCCGGACGGCAATTCGGATTTTGTAGCCGGCAGCTTTGAGGAACTGGCCGAATTCTACAAAGAGGAACACGGCGCGGACCTGGCTGAGCGTTACCGCAGCATCGGTCTGGACCCTGCCAACCTGGTGGGCTGCCCGGTCTACAAAGACGGTATGTTCACCCACCTCAAGGGTATTGGCTGGGTGGTCGATGACTACCACTGCGCACAGATCTCGCTGAACCTGACCAACTACAACATCACGCCCCCGCACGATGTACTGGAGGCTGCCCGTGACCTGGCCGTGCAGCGCGGCATCGTCATCACCGGCTCAGAAGTTGTGGGCGTGGTGCCCTTCGATGCGATGCAGCAGGCAGGGCGTTTCTACCTGCGGCGGATGCAACAGTCAACCGGCATCCCGGCCCGTGACATCGTGACCACGGCTGTTCAGTCCATGGGGCTGAGTGACGTGGCTGAGTTTGATATCGACAAGAAGGTGATCGGTCTGCCCTCGGCCGATGGTCCGCTGGCCGGCATGACCGTCAACGCATTCGTGGACGAGGTGTCGCGCGGCACGCCGGCTCCGGGTGGCGGGTCCATCGCCGCACTTGCCGGGGCCATCGGGTCAGCCCTGGCCTCGATGGTCGTGAACCTTTCTATCGGCAAAGGCGCATATGACTCCCGTTACGACGAGCTGTGCCTGCTGGCTGAGCAAGCACAGGCCGCCAAGGACGAGCTGATCCGGGCAATTGATGCAGATACAGAAGCCTTCAACGAAGTCATCACGGCCATGCAGATGGCCAAAGATACCGCTGAGCAGAATGAACTGCGCTCGCAAGCCATCCGGGCCGGCTATAAATCAGCCGCCGAAGTACCGTTGCGCACCGCACAGCTGTGCCGGGAGGTGCTGGATCTGTGCCAGGCAGCGGCCGATGTCGGCAACCAGGCCGTGATGAGTGATGCAGGTGTCGGCGCGCTGATGGCCTATGCCGGTGTGCAGGGCGCGATCCATAACGTGCGCATCAACCTGCCCCATACAAAAGACGAGGCTTTCATCACGAAGATGAAAGCCACGCTGGGTGCCCTGCTCTCTGAGTCGAAGGAGATCTGCGAGCGTATTCAGCGCCAGGTTGAGAGCAGCTTTTAGTTCTTGGCCTGGTCGACGATTTTATTGGCCGCAATCCAGGGCATCATGGCGCGCAGTTTCTCGCCAACCTGCTCAATGCCGTGCGCCGCATTGGCTTCACGGGCCACGGTCATTTCCGGGATAACCGCTGTTGCCCTCTTTGATGAAGCGCTTCGCATAAGACCCGTTCTGGATGTTTGCCAGCGCCTCGCGCATGGCGGCGCGTGACTCTTCGTTGATGATCTTCGGACCGGTCACGTATTCACCGTATTCCGCGTTGTTCGAGATCGAGTAGTTCATGTTGGCCACACCGCCTTCGAACATCAGGTCCACGATCAGCTTCAATTCGTGCAGACACTCAAAGTAGGCCATCTCGGCCGGATAGCCGGCTTCCGTCAGCACCTCGAATCCGGCCTTGACCAGTTCGACGCAACCGCCGCACAGAACAGCCTGCTCGCCGAACAGGTCCGTTTCACATTCGTCCTTGAACGTCGTCTCGATGATTCCGGTGCGCCCACCGCCAATGGCCGAAGCATAGGAAAGCGCGGTCGCCTTGGCGCCGCCCGAAGCATCCTGTGCTACCGCGACCAGGTCCGGGATTCCGCGGCCGGCGGCAAACTCTGAACGAACCGTATGGCCCGGTGCTTTCGGGGCAATCATGATCACGTCCAGGTCAGCACGTGGCTTGACCTCGTTGTACAAAACCGAAAAGCCATGCGCGAAGGCCAGCGTGGCGTCCTGCTTGATGAAGGGCTCGATGGACTCAGCATACAGGGCGGAGTGAAACTCGTCCGGCGTGAGGATCATCACCACATCTGCCGCAGCCACCGCATCAGCAACGTCTGCAACGTTCAGGCCATGCGCTTCAGCCTTGGCCCGCGAGGAAGAACCGGAGCGCAGACCCACGGTCACATCCACCCCGGAATCCTGCAGGTTGCAGGCATGCGCATGACCCTGCGAGCCGTAACCGATAACGGCCACTTTTTTGCCTTTGATGATATTGAGATCACAATCTTTATCGTAGTAAACCTGCATGTTGATATTCCTGGAGCGTGGGAGTCAGGCACACTATAAAGCCCACCCATTGTTGCGTAAAATGATATATATGCATTTATATAATGCGTTTTATGCAACAATAAATGGATGGATAATCGTTCACTGAAACAGTTCATCAACCTGGCCGACAGCCTGCATTTCGGCCGTGCCAGCGAAGCCAGCCATGTCAGTCCTTCAGCCCTGAGTCGAAGCATCCGCAGACTGGAGGAAGAGGTCGGCACAGAACTGTTTCTACGCAACAATCGCAGCGTGTCACTGACCCACGCAGGCCGCTTGTTTCTCGACTATGCACGCGACACGCTGGGGGAGTGGGATACCATTCGCAATACGCTGATGGAAGAATCCGGAGAATTACACGGCGAAGTCAGCCTGTATTGTTCGGTGACCGCCAGTTACAGCTTTCTGTTTGAAATCCTGACCCGTGTCCGGGGCCTGCACCCTCGAATCGAGATCAAGCTGCATACGGGTGACCCGGAAGACGCCATGACCCGGGTGCTATCAGGTGAAGAGGACATCGCGATCGGAGCTCACCCCGGACACCTCCCCACCGCACTGGCGTTCAAACGCATCGCAATTTCTCCGCTGGTTTTTATCGCATCGAAAGGCCAACCGGAGAAAATGCCTCCAGTAAACGGCGCACCTGACACCACCTCCTGGACTGAACAGCCAATGATTCTCCCGGAACGCGGCCTGGCCAGGCGCAGGGTAGACAGTTGGTTTCGCAACCAGGACACCCAGGCGAACATCTATGCACAAGTGGCGGGTAACGAGGCCATTGTCAGCATGGTCAGCCTGGGCTTCGGCATTGGGGTTGTTCCGCAAATCGTTCTCGACAACAGCCCGCTGGCAGGCAGAGTCGAAGTGCTGGAAGTGCAACCCCGCCTTGAAGCCTATGAAGTAGGCCTTTTCACGCTGAAGAAGAAGCTGTCCAGCCCATTGATCAATGCATTCTGGTCGCAGTCGAAATAACGGGAAAGCGCTTTAAAAGAATTTCTTCGCAAGGTCCAGCGCGTCATCGACAACACTGCCATCGCCATCACGATCGAACATTGTTGCCAGCCCACCCAGTGGATTGTCCCCGCCCGCCTGTAATTTGGCGCCGCCGTCCGTTTGCTTGTTAAGCGTGCCCATCAGCATCGTCGCCAACATGGGTAACATCTTCTTGATGACATCCGGACTCACGCCGCTGGCTGATGATGCCTGGTTAGCTAGTCCACGGCTTGCATCTTTGCTGCCCAGAATGTGGCCCAGGATGTTATTTCCATCAGAAACACCCGTGGAACTTAAGACTGAATCGATATTATTCAGGTAGCGCTGGTGGTTGCCGTTCTGCAATGCGCCGATCAGGCCATCCAGACCCCCGCTTGATGCCGTATTTTTCTTCAGTCCATCGCCCAGGGCTGGAACAACCTGGCCAAGAATGTTGCCGACAGCCTCGTTGTCCAGACCAAACTGTGCACCGAGTTTTTGCAGGTCTTCAGAACCCGTTGCGTTCACGAGTGCGTTGAGTAAATTCACTACGTATCTCCTAAATCCACTTTTCTGCCGAAATGGCCTTACAGGATACTAAACAATATGGAAAGAAAAGAAAAACGCCGCCCTTTCAGGAGCGGCGTTTTTATGCAGGAACAAATATCAGAAATTCTCTGGCTCAGATTTTCTTACCTCGCCAGCAGTCTGCAATTTTCTGGACGTCAGTGGTCTCTGAACTGCCGCGGACGCCCGCGTCGGTCAGCGTCATGTTGCCACAGGAATCATTCGCCTGACTGTTTTGAGGTGTTGCCGTCAGAGTGAAATTCTGATTGGCGTTGCTGGTCGTCATTGAAATCGTGTAAAGACCATTCATCGTGGTTGCGGCGCTGTCGCAACGGGCGGTGTCATACTGATTAACTTTGGTATAGACACGTTCCTGGCAAGCCGCAGTGGTCAGCAGAATATCGAGTGCTTCAGCGCGGTTGGCCCGCGCCGCGTAATCCCGGTAACTGGGTATAGCCAGACCAAGCAGAACAGCCACCGTCGCAATGACGATCATCAGCTCGATCAATGTGAAACCGGCCGTTTTGAGGTTCTGGTTCATATGGTTCTTAGTGTTCATCAGAGTCTCCTGCATGGCCGGACACCGCTGGGTGCCCGGCTCTTGTTAATTACTATAGTACCTGTGCGGTCATCTTTCACTACGCCAGCTTTGGCGGCCGCAACTGAGGGTTTCGGTAGCCGTTTCTACGGCCAGGATCGAGCCATTGGCCTGCGTGGTGAAGGTATAAGCCCGCGCACTACCCACCCCACAACCACGAGGTGAGTTCGGAGCAGGCGGAAATTGACCGGTTGTTGCCTCAAACCCGGGCCTGTCGTCATAAATGAACGCAGGCAGGTTGGGAATACTCGCTGACTTGATACCGACCGGCGTAATCTGGTTATCCGGATCGGAACCCACCAGGTCGTTTTCAACCGTCACGTCGAGGTCAGAGTCGATATCGAATACCGGGAAGGTCGGCGCCAGGCCTGTACTCAAGTCCAGCACCATGATCCAACCAGTACCACCGGCTAAACAGGGATCGTCGTCCGGGATCAACGTGGTGAAGAAAACCAGGTCGTTACGCAGCACCGGACGCCGGCGGATTCGTTCACCATCCTCCGGAAGGGGAACAAACCAGCCACGCTGATCGGGATCGCCGTCAGTATCGAGCCAGTTGACAGCCGTTCCGTTTTTGATCGTGCGAACCCCATCCGTAACCTCGAAACTGCCCTTAGAGAGGTCAGACCTATCGTAATCATAGGCCTTGTGACCTTCAGCGGCGAGCTCTTCGGAAAGATCCCAGATTGCATATATTTGTTGCGTTTTCTGATCTACGGTTGTGTTGTCGGCATATTCAATGAACTGACCGGTACCGGCCAGGATCACCTGACCATACTCGCGACCCAGAGGATGCGTGGCAACGGCCGGACGGTCTGTAAACGGATGGTTGTTATTCGTGTGATACAGCGGATTGCCATTGAAGGCCAACTCCCACTCGCCTGGTGTCTCACTGCGCACATCAACCTTCCAAATTTTGCCAAACCGGTCACCCATGTAGACGTAATCGACACGCGCGTCGCCATCGATATCGGCAGCAGCCGGTGTGAATACGGCGTTAGGGTTCGCCCGACCGCCACCCGGCACGGTAATTTTAACGTAATCGCTGGACTGCCAGCCGTCGAGACCGTCTTCAATGAAGATAATAAACAACGCGCCTTCACCGTCTGCAGATCTATTGCCATCTTTCTCGGAGTTGTTGACTCCACTGCCAACCAGGATGGCCCATTTGTCGTTGGCCATGCGCTTGATCTGGGGCTGCCCGAAGGTATAGCCAAGGTCGGCGTCAACTTCATCGCTGAACTCCCAAAGTACATCGTCCTTGCTGAAGGTGTCCGGATTGGTCACGTCGAGCACAAACACGCTCTGGCCGCCGGAACGCAGGCCACTGGCCACGATGGACGTCCATTTGTCATTGATCTGTACGTCACCATATTCCGGCTGCCCGTCAACGTAAAACTCGTGCACATAATTCGGGTCCGTCAGCTTCGGGAGTTTTGGAAAGACTTTGTCAGGCACATAGGCAAACAATTCTTCGCCATCCGACTCCCGAATCGCGTGGAACAAGCCGTCATTGGCGCCAAAGTAGATCATGCCTGTGCGGTTTACATGCGTATTGAAGAATTCGTTATACCCGTCAAAAGAATAGAAGAACGGTGGAAAACCCACATAGACTGGGTCAGAGTTGACGATATCACCCAGCTTGCTGTCGCGGTTGCGGAACTCGCCTCCGTTTTTCTGCTCGTCACTGTCGTTACCGCGGAGAAAGAGAAGCCGCTCCTTACCCAGGCCATCGGTAGTTCCAGCAGCATCCTTGTCGAGCGCATCAGCCTGTTCAGCGCTGATATTTGCCCAGGAGAATGCCGTTCCATCATTGGTAGGATTCCATGTGAAAACATTGCGGCCGGCCGTATTTGAACTGAGATACGAGTTACTTTTCGCGGTTAACTCAGTATTGGCATTCCAAACCGCAGCCCCGTCCAGTGTACCGTCGTCGGTAACCGGAAAGGCCAGCAGTTCTCCATGCCAGTCGATCGTGTCGAACTTGGCCTGGAAAATTTTTGAAGTGGATGAAATGGATCCCGAGTTAGCTGCAGCCGAAGCGGCGCCACCGAAACGGTCACCGATGTTCTGCACGACTGAAGCCACGTCATCCACCAGATCCCCCGGACGTTTGGAACTGAAATATGAGCCACGGCCATTCCATGCCGCATGCCACATATCATCAACCTTGTTCAGGTCTTCATTGCTGGAAAGCGTCCAGTCATCAGCCACATCCAAAGGCGGATTCGGCCAGCCATCATCGTCCGAGTCGACCAGGTAGCCTTGCAGGCCAAAGCTGATGCTGTAAGTAACCATGTGCTGCCAGTTGGCAGGATCGAAAGCGTCGGTGGGAACCGCATCGTCGATGTCACTGCGCAAATCTGTCTGGTAGTAATGGCGCGCCACGTCGGCCAGCAAACGGTTGCTGCCTGAAATGGACTGGCCGTCCTTGTCTACGTCCCCACTGGGTGGTGAGGGATTACCGCCGTTCCAGAATCCGTCGGAGAACAACAATGAAAAGTTTTTCTGGCAGGACTCAATGATCGGTGAGGGCAGGCCTGAGACATTACCCGACAGGTATTCGCCCACCCAAGCCAGGCCACGGCGCAAGGGGGTACCCGAGGGGGTACGGTCAGCACCGTATAGAACGTCCAGCAATTCCTTGCCGTTTTTGACGTAGTCCGTGATCTCCTTGTCCGGGATCGGGAAGTTCAAACCCAGCGCGTTGATATGGCCAACACCGTAACGGTAATCCGGTAATTCACCAACCACCAGGCCAACAGCGGCACGCATGACGTGGGTGCGGCGCCGGTAGTACTGGTACCAGTTGGCAACATCCTGACGCCAGCCCTGCCGCACTTTTACCCGCGGTTGCTGCCACACATTCGGGATCTGAAGGCAACAAGGCCGTTGTCGTCGGATTGATACCTCTGACTTCATTAGTGAATTTGTTAGTGTAGGAATAAGTCTTTGGATCGTGCGTGACTTTTTCACAGGTGAAGCTGGAAGCTGATGTCATCGTTACCCGGACATAGCTATCCCACTCATCAACGACGCCATTGCCTGTGTAGGTTACGTCACCTGCGTTGGCATCAGGTGCACTGCCCTTAAACCCTTTGTCATCAATCCACATATTGTATTGAAAACCGGTAAGGTTGCGCTTACTGCTGTAACCGGTCTCACCAGAATCGGGCCATGAGCGGGCCTCCGTGAAGTTCGCATCATTGAATGTCGAATTGCTGTCGGCCCAGGGTAGGTATTCTGATCCCGGGGAGAAATACATCACGTTCAGGTCAGCGCTCTGCGCTCTCCAGTCCTGGCGATAAGGTACCCAGACCTGCTTATATTTAATATCGGCCTTCCGGTCAATGACGCATTTCTCTAATGAACTGCTGTACTGCCCGCCAGTTGGGCAGGCGCTTCCATAGGCGTGGTCGCCGGGTTGGTGGGTCACGTACTCAAACGAGTAGATTCTCGCCCTGTCGGAACCGCTGAACGTGCCATTCCAGTCCCGCATGGTACCCTGATCCAATCCGCTGTCTGAACAGCGCAGGATGGAATCATAAGAGCATGCCGAGAAGTGGGTTCCCGCCAGGATTTCCCAGTCCATAGAACCCGAGTCATCCAGTTGGAACCAGACGTTGGGGATGGAGCGTACACTGACGATCAGCGGAATCTGCGGCAGCGAATAAAGCGCCGCACTGGCATCCAGTGGTGAAAAACCTGCCGTTGTAGCCAGCAAGGCCGTCAGGATGGAAGTCGTATTTTTTACGTATTTCATGCTTTAATCCTCTAGCCTTGTGTCACTCGAAGCGTTTAGCTACGGCGGCCTCTCCAATTGTGATGGTACTCTGACGCGCGCCGTTGCCGGCCGCGATAACCCGGTAAAAAACCCGCCCCTGTTGGGGGTTACCCGCCAGATCATCCCTGTCTACAAATGCCTGTTCCATCAAAATTAGCGGTTGCCTTGCGACACCGGCGATCGAGTAAGCCGGAATAGTTAATGCATTGGTGTCCGGGTCGATTCCGTAATCACGTGCGTTGTCCGGAACCCACTCGCCGGTCCCACTCCAGGGATCCGCATCTTCAATCGCATAACCCAGGAGGTTCCCTTCCAGTACCTGGCGGGGATTGTTGCAATTCTGGGCGCCGTCCGTGACCAGGGTCTGGCAGGGAAACGGTCGCGTGATCGGTGTGCGGCTTTGCAGCCAGGCTTCGCCCCAGCGCAGACCCATTTCAGAAGCCTCGAACGCGATCTTATAATCACGCTGGTTACCGGCCATACGCTCCTGCAGGATGGAGCCGTTCATCGCGAAAACGCTGAAGACAGTCATTACCAGGATGAGGATGAGGCCAAGCAACAATGCAAAACCACCTTGTCGGGCGGGTAAACCTTGCATTGGCCGATTGCTGTAAGTGTGTTTCATAATTTTCCCTGGATCTCTGTTATAGCGTCAGGTTACGTGCGCTGACCTGGCCCGAAAAGACACGCCGGATCCGCTGGTCGCCCGCGGCCGTTGTGGTCGTGCCATAAAGATCGAATGTTTCGTTGTCTGTTCCAATAGCAAATTCTTCCGGTGTCCTGACAACCATCGCGACCCGGACCGAAACCACGCTCGCAAAACTGCTCCAGGCGCCACCGTCAACCCACTGGTTTACGCTGAAATCGGTGGTCAAATCCTCTCCAAACTGGATTTGCAGGTTTTCGACGCCATCCGCTACGGCCGCGTTGACTTGCAAAACACCGGCTCCGTTTACCGGACCATAACTGCAGGTATATATGAGTTGGTTGTTCACCACGGAGAAGCTGATCAGACGCAGATAAAACGCCGGCACCGCTACAGTGGCGCCTGTATCCGGCCGGATAATGTTTTCTGTGACTGTATTGAATGTATTGTTGCAATCCCGGTCCGATTCGTACTGCAACTCGATGGTATCAGGCGCCTTCCCACCACCGTCCACCGTGTTTGCGGTGAACGCAAAACCGAACGCGGGGGGCTCCCAAACCTCTCGCTGGTAACCGGCCCGTTGCAGCTCCCGGGTCATCAGGTGAAAGGCATAGCGACCGTTTTCCTGCAAACGCCCTACCTGGTCCTGGGTCAGAAAACTGGTCCGGCCGGAAAGAAAGATCATGATCATGCCAATGGCGAGGAAAGACACCAGAACCAGCGTGACCATCAATTCGATCAGGCTAAAGCCCTTTTGTTTCAACTTGGCGATGGGGTTTTTCATGGGTTCACCATTGTGGCAAAACGGTGGTGGGTTTCCGCACCTGTAAGGGTCTCTGTATCGCGTCCATCTATCCAGAAGATTTTGGTCACGCTGCTACCGAGTCCGTCACAGGCCAGGGCGGCGGGCTGCCCGTCATCCGGTGTACTGTCGACGCAAATGAAGCCCTGGCCATCAGGCATTGAGGCTGCAATTCGTTCCCGCCAGGTCACAAAATCATTGGTCGCCTGCTCATCGCCCGTGCAACCGCTGGAACCGGCGCAGATGACTTCACTGGGCGCGGCGCCACTGGTGTTTGTACCGGAATACCAGCCGGTGGTGTACGCCTGGAGGTTGGCGCGCATCATCTCTGCACCGGTCTGGGAATGGGTGATCGCAACACTCTGCAAATTGGCTGTGCCGGTTGCACGAACACCCGTTGTTAGCAGTGCAGCGAGGCCGGCCAGGCCCATGGAAAGAACCAGTAAGGCTACCATCACCTCAACCAGGCTGAACCCCTTGGCTTGCCTATAAGCTGCTGTATTTGGCGCCTGACGCATCGTGGGATCCTCAGGAAGTCTTGGTCGAGTGGCGGACGGTGACGATTCCGGTTGGCGCAATGGTCACGGTGCGGCAGCGGTCCGATTCAGCCAGATTTTCGTGGCAAACCTGCACGCTCGAAAGAGCATTGGTGGTACTGAATCCGCTACTGTTGAAGAAATAAGATGCTGCGGGTGCAAACTGATCGACTTTCGAATGCGACCCGAGTGACTTCAGCAGCGGTTCCGTATTATCGAAATCCGAGCCACTGTCCTGATCGACGAATACGAGAATGAATTTGTCCCAATCATCGTTTTTGCCGCTGCAAGTCGTGCCATCGGCACTGGCGCATACTCCAGCTTGCGTTCCGCGGGTAACCGCTTCACTGCGAGCCAGCGTCATGGCCGTTGCCAGCTCATTAGCCTGTCCAAGCAGCTGGTTCCTGGCGAGTGTCCCCTTCAGGTTGGGCATGGCCCAGGAAAGCATCACCGTAACTACGGCGATGACGATGAGCAATTCTATGGCGGTAAAGCCAAGATTGAATGAACGTTTTGAATTTGTTTTTTGAGCATATAGCATTGCAGGCTCCTCCTCAGTTCCGTCCCTGGAAGCTGCTAGCTTATGTTTAAATTAAGTCAGAAAGTTCTGACATCCCTTGCAAACAAGCATAAAACATTACACGTCCAAAGGTGACATTCAGGACCACCGCCCGTCCACGGTATTTGACCGTTTGTCGGTAACAGGCTAATAACGCAGATAAACCCGCTGTTTTTCAAGCATTAAAAGCCTACTTTTCGAATATAAAAGAAAAGCCCGCGACAGCTTTCATCGCAGGCTTTCCTCGTAGTTGGATTGGTTTCTTACTTACTCTTGTGTCAATTCCTTCGGTTGACGATTGAACCAGCCTTTAACCTTTTGTTTCATCCTCGCCCTGAAATCAGCGATATCGACACCGATCGCATACAGGGCCGGCACCATCAACAGGGTCACGAAGAACGCGACAAATACGCCGGAGACCAGAGAAACGACGATCGGGATCAGGAACTTCGCCTGGATTGAGCGCTCCATCATCATCGGCGTCAGACCCACGATCGTGGTAGCCGTTGTCAGCATGATGGGACGGAACCGGACCACGCCTGCTTCGACGATCGCCTCTAGCGGCTTCATGCCTTTTTCACGCAAGCGGTTGGTGTAATCGATCAATACCAGGTTGTCGTTGACCACCACACCGGCCGCGGCAGCGATGCCGAAGTAACTGAAAATGGCCATGGTCATGTTGAGCGCGGCGTGACCGTATATTGCGCCGACGTAAGCATAGGGCATGGCTACCAGGATCAGGATCGGCTGCCAGTAGCTGCGAAACGCCACCGCCAGCATGGCGTACATCGCGAAAAAAGCGAT
This sequence comes from uncultured Gammaproteobacteria bacterium, assembly GCA_963759035.1. GTDB lineage: Bacteria > Pseudomonadota > Gammaproteobacteria > Xanthomonadales > SZUA-36 > JAHEFT01. Next base: position 45,360 of record CAVWXL010000006.1, on the reverse strand, counting down.
CAGGTAGAGGCCCATGACTTCCTTGATAAAGCGTGCCTCACCTTCAGCCTGCCCGACAGAACCGCGCTGGATACCCGGATAGCGTTTTTCCCATTCCGGGAAAAAGTTTTCATCCAGGTCTTCCATGATGTCATCACGGATGTTGTCCTTCATATCCGCCGAAACACGGGCCGCCCGGTTGCCGTTCCAGCGTTGGATACGCTTGATACCCGGCGCGTACTCCAAGCTCTGCAACAGACAGCAGGGGGACTTCCCGGCCATCAGCCGTGCGCACGCGGAAGTTCTTCAGGCTCTCGATGGACCGCCTTGATTCCAGCGGGTAGTGGACCATGACTTTTACGTCCTGGCCTTCCCGCGGCAAACGCTGCACTTCCTCACCGTAATAGGCCTGGCGCACCTGGCGGGTGACGTCCGACATGGTCGAGCCCGAGTTTGTGGGCGCCCGGCTTCAGGATGATGCGTATTTCTTCCGAGGCGCTTTCAAGGTTGTTGCGTACGTCGTAAAGCGTGTCGTAAGTGCGCAACTGGTTTTCGAGATCGCTTACGGCCAACGCGCAATACGTCCAGGTCCGGGTGACGGATGGATAACTCAAAGCCGGGACCATCGTCATTGTGGGTATATTCAACGGAAACTTCCTTGGCATCCGGAACATCGCCCATCAGTTCACGTAAGCGGAGCGCCGCTTCCTTAGCGCCCATGTCACGCACTTCAGGCGGAGCCAGCTTCACGATGGCCAACACGCTGTCCCGGCGGGAGCGCGTGTACCAGTTCTCAATCAGCTTGCCTTCACCGCCGGTGCGCTGATTAACTTCCTCCACCAATGCCAGCTCTGCTTGCTGCAATTGCGCCAGGATCTCCAGTGCGCGGCTGTATGGCGCGCCTTCGGGCATAGTGACGTTGACAATGACTTCGTCAGATTCCATTTCCGGCATGAAGGCCTTCTTGACCCATCCGGTATTGAACAGGGTCAAGCCCACGACAAACAGCATGATGAATATACTGAAAGTGAGATAACGCCGGTTGACCGAGAACTGGCCGATTCTGCGGTAGTGGGTATGGGCAAAGTGGATAATGCTGTCTGAAATACCTTTCTGGAAATGCCCGAAGCGACCCAGCACTTTCTCGTGACGCGGCTTCATGGTGGACAGATGAGAAGGCAGAATCCACAGCGACTCGACCAGCGAGAACATCAGGGCCAGTATCACCACCCAGGTGATGTGGCGGGTAAACTCACTGGTCGACCCGCTCAGGAACAGCCAGGGCAGGAACGCCATGATCGTTGTCAGCACACCGAAGATAACCGGCTTGGCGACCAGCTGCGCGCCGGCAATGGCAGATTCGACGCCGCCACCCATGCGGTGCGCTTCGGTGTGGATACCCTCGCCCACCACGATGGCGTCATCCACCACGATACCCAGCACCAGCAGGAAGGCGAAGGTGGACAGCATGTTCAGAGATACGCCTACCGTTGGCAGGAAGACGAAAGCGCCTGCATAGGCGGTCGCGATACCTACCGCCACCCAGAACGCGACAATCGGGCGCAGTGTCAGGACCAGGAAGATCATGACCAGCAGCAAGCCCATGAAGGCCGATTTGCCGATGGTGTTCATGCGGCCCTTGAATTCATCCGCATTGTCGGTCCACAGCGTCAGCTTGGCGCCTTCGGGCAGTGTTTCCTGGCGCTTTTCAATCCACTCCCGGATGGAATCAGAAGCCTTGACGATGTCCATCGTCTCGGTGGTCATGACCTGCAACAGCACGGCGGGTTCACCATTGAGCGTGGCCAGAATCGGATTGTCTTCAAAACCATCAACGACGGTAGCGACATCACCGACCCGGATGATGCCGCCATCACTCGGTCTGCCGGATGATGATGTCTGAGAATTCGGCCTGTGTATCCGCCTGGCTGCGCACCTTCAGCTGGTAGGTTCCGACCTCCGTACGAACAGATCCGGAAGACTGGTTGATCGAAGAGTTACGGATCGCCGTTGCGACCTCGTTGAAACTCATGCCGTAGCGGCGCAGCGCCTCTTCGCTGACCTGGACCGAGACTTCTTCGCGCCGCACGCCAAACAGCTCCACCACGGTAATGGCCGGCAATACGGCAGCTTCGCGACGCAGTTTCTCCGCCAGGCGTTTCAGTTCCCGCTCTGTCAGGTCACCATGAACGGCGACCCGGATGAATTCGTTGCGGTTTACCCACTGCCGCACCTTTGGCGGCTCGATATCCCGCGGGAAAGACGAAATGGAATCGACGCGAATCTTCACGTCGTTCATGAACTGGGTGAAATCCACCTGTTGTTCGGCCAGGATGTAAACGCCGCCATAGCTTTCTGCAGAGGTGGAGCGGACCCACTCGATGGCATCCATGTCGCTGACCGCTTCTTCGATGCGGGCGACGATCTGTTCTTCGACTTCCTGCGGCGCTGCGCCGGGCCAGGTGACTTCGATTTCCAAGTCCCGGGAACCGCACCTGCGGATCCATTTCGCGCTCCATCGAGGAAAACCCGATGATGCCGGATACAAAGATACCGACCATCAGCAGGTTTGCGGCTACGGAATTGCGCGCCCACCACTCAATCAGGCCATTCATTGTTGTTCTCCCTCAGCCCTGGGCTTGACGAAAAAGCGGTTCGACTTCCATTCCGTCAACCGCGTTGGGCAGGGTTGAGGTAACCACCCGGTCACCCGGGCTCGACGCCGCTGGAGACAAGCACCCGATCCTTCGAGGTCGAAATGACGCTCACCGTGCGGATCTCCAGACGGTTTTCCGAATTGATCACGTAAACCTTGTCCTGGTTGCGCAAGGCCAGGCGGGGCATCACGAAAGCAGGCTGCTCGGATACGCCCTCGATTTCTGCGTTGACGAACATTCCGACTGCCATCGGCATGCCTTCGGTTGCGCCCAGTCCATAGGGGTCCTCAACTTCAGCAGTGGCATAAATAAGGCGTGTCTCCTTGTTGACTGCAGCATCGACCCGTACGATGTGACCCTGCCAGTGATAGTCGCGGTTACCCAGGGTCGCTTTGAAATTGACTTTGGGCGCCACGCGCAGATCATCCGCCATAAAGCCCATCGGCAGATTGAGTTCCACCAGCTGGCTGTCGGTCAGCGGCAGGCGCACCTCGACGGTACCAATTGAGAAGACCCGGCCCAAGCGGGTGCCGGCACTCACGATTTGGCCGATACCTACATTGCGGTCCCGTACGCGGCCATGGAACGGGATCCTGATCTCGGTCCGCTCCAGGTCAAGCCGGGCTCCTCGCAGATCAGCCTGGGCTGAACGAAGATTGGCTTCCGCGCCAGCCACCTGGGTGAGGTTCAGGGCAAAAGGAGTCGGCTCCTGGTCTTTGCGGCCATCACGCCATTCTTCTTCCTTGATCCTGGCAGTGGCCTGTTCGCGCTCCAGCGCGGTTTGTGCCTCGGCGACACGTGCATCAGCACGAACGACCGCCAACTGGTAATCAGCGTCATCAATTTTCATCAGCAGGCTGTCCGGAAGGAACTCCGCACCCTCGTTGAAGTTTTCAGACATCATCACGATGCGGCCTGAAACCTGCGGAATCAGGTCGATTTCAGTCTTTGGCCGGACCTCGCCCTGGGTTTTGATCGACAACGTGACCTGTTCCGACCTCACTTCGTCTACATACAGAGAGATCGGACGGGTGGCTTCATCGTTTTTTTCGGGTTCAGGCTTGGCAGCGATCAGCGCCTGGACCAGGAGAAAGCCCGCCAGAAGCACGAGTACCGGCGCAGACATTCTTATAATCTTTTTCACTTTGAAACCTCTCGTTCATTCAGGCCGGCACGTAGCTGCAGTCCGGACATTAGGTTAGGTATATAAAAACACAAGAGATGTAAATAAACATGGGTCATAAGTCAGGCCCCACCGATAACACAATTAAACCAATCTCTTGACTCCCTGCTGCATTAGACGCACCAAATCACCAAAAGGTTACGTCGCGATTTGATCACGGCCCTGGTTTATAATCCGTACTTGAATAAGGAGTATGAAGTGAGCAACCTGACCCAGTCCCCCCAATGGAAAGCACTCCAGTCCCATGCCCAGGAAATTCAGAGTATCCACCTGCGTGACCTTTTTGTAGACCACTCACGATTCGAAAAGTTGTCAATCGACCACGGTGATCTCGGGTTTCTCCTCGATTACTCAAAAAACAGGGTCACCGAACAAACGCTTTCATTGCTGCACGATCTGGCTGAATCCACCGGTGTTGCTGAGCAGGCCAGGGCCATGTTTCGCGGCGAAAAAATAAACTGGACCGAAGACCGGGCGGTGCTGCACATTGCGCTGCGCAACCGCTCGAGCACCACTATTCTGGTCGACGGCAAAGACGTTATGCCTGAAATAACGAAAGTGCTGCAAAAGATGAGGAAATTCACCGAAGCAGTGCGAAGCGGAGACTGGACAGGCGCCAGCGGAAAACCCATTACCGATGTGGTCAATATCGGCATTGGCGGCTCCGACCTCGGACCCGTGATGGTTTGTTCCGCATTGCAGCACTATGCCGATGGGCCAACAGCCCATTTCGTCTCCAATATTGACGGAACAGACATCACAGAAACCCTTAAACGGGTTGATCCGGAAACCACGCTGTTCCTGGTGGCTTCAAAAACGTTCACCACGCAGGAAACCATGACCAATGCACTCACTGCCCGGGCATGGCTGGTCGCAGCACTGGGCAATGCGGCGGTGTCGAGTCATTTTGCGGCCCTTTCAACCAACGCATCCGCGGTCGCAGACTTTGGTATCGATACCAACAACATGTTTGAATTCTGGGATTTCGTCGGCGGTCGCTACTCCTTGTGGTCAGCTATCGGCACTTCCATCGCATTGCGGGTTGGCTTCGACCGTTTCGAGCAGATGCTTGAGGGTGCCCACGCGATGGACCAGCATTTCCTGAACAGTCCGCCCGGCGAGAACATGCCGTTGACCCTGGCTTTACTGGGCGTCTGGTACAACAACTTTTTCGGTGCCCAGAGCCATGCCTTGCTGCCGTATGACCAGTACCTGAGCCGATTCGCGGCCTATTTCCAGCAGGGTGACATGGAGAGTAACGGTAAGATGATCGACCGCGATGGCCAGCGCGTAGACTACGAAACAGGCCCCATCATCTGGGGAGAACCGGGAACCAATGGGCAACATGCGTTCTACCAGTTGATTCACCAGGGGACCAAGATGGTTCCCGCTGATTTCATCGGCTTTGTGGACAGCCTCAATCCAGTAGGAGATCACCACCTGAAACTGATGGCTAATTTCTTCGCGCAAACAGAGGCCCTGGCCTTTGGCCTGCCTGCTGAAACCGTTGAAGCACAACTCCGGGCTGCGGGCCTCGATGAAGAACGCGTCGGGATGCTTAAGTCCCATAAAACCTTCGAAGGGAACCGGCCGACCAACAGCCTGCTGATCGACCGCCTGACCCCGCGTAGCCTGGGATCATTGATCGCGCTTTACGAGCACAAGATTTTCGTCCAGGGAGTGATCTGGAACATCAACAGTTTTGACCAGTGGGGCGTCGAATTGGGCAAAGTCCTGGCCCAGGCCATTTTGCCGGAATTGGAACAAGGTAAAGCGGGCGATCACGATTGCTCCACCCGCGGGCTGGTCTCACATTTCTGCTCGCCGCGCGAGAAAGGCTAATAAAAAACCCCCACGCCAACGCGAGGGGGTTTCAGGTCACCTGCTTTTATCTGCTTACAGCGACTTGAACACCGCGTCCAGGGTGTCTTTGGCGTCGCCAAACAGCATCCTGGTATTGTCCAGGAAGAACAACGGATTCTGAACGCCTGCATAGCCTGTGGCCATGCTGCGCTTGAGGACGATCGACACCTTCCCTTCCCAGCATTCCAATACCGGCATTCCACCGATCGGGCCATCCGGATCAGTCAACGCCGAAGGGTTGACGATATCGTTGGCGCCGATAATGATGGAAACATCGACCTTCGGAAAGTCGTCGTTGATCTCATCCATCTCAAAAACGATGTCATAAGGCACCTTGGCCTCGGCCAGCAAAACATTCATGTGTCCGGGCATGCGTCCGGCAACCGGGTGAATACCGAATCGGACGTTAATGCCCTTTTCGCGCAGCGTCGTTGTGATTTCATGCACGACGTGCTGGGCCTGGGCAACGGCCATTCCGTAGCCCGGAATAATCATCACTTCTTTGGCGTCGAGCAACAGTTCGGCTGTTTCTTCGGGCAAAATCGGATATACCTCGCCCTGGTCTTCGCCACTGGCTGCCGCGGTGCCTCCGCCAGTACCAAATCCACCAGCGATCACGGCAAAGAACTTTCGATTCATCGCGCGGCACATGATGTAACTGAGGATGGCGCCACTGGAACCGACCAGGGCACCGGTAACAATCAACAGGTCGTTACCCAGCATGAAACCGGTCGCCGAAGCCGCCCAGCCCGAGTAGCTGTTAAGCATGGAGACCACCACCGGCATATCCGCACCACCAATGGCCATCACCATATGGACACCAAACACCAGCGCGATGGCCGTCATGATAATGAGTGGCTGCATGCCGCCGCCCGCCGCCGATTGCACCACGAACTGGTAGGCAAACCAGATTGAAGCAAGTAGCAGAAGCAGATTGAACAAGTGCCTGCCGGGCAAGGTCAGCGGTGAACCGCCGATACGACCCGATAACTTGCCAAACGCGATAATGGAACCGGAGAAGGTGACTGCACCGATCAGTATGCCGAGGTAGGTTTCGATGTCATGAATGGTAAGTTCGACACCTGCGTAATGCGACAACCGGCCCGGATCCATGAAGTTGGCGAAACCCACAGCCACTGCAGCCAGACCCACCAGGCTATGCAGGATCGCAACGAGTTCAGGCATCTGCGTCATCTGCACGCGGCGCGCAGCGATCAGGCCGATCGTGCCGCCCACCAACAAGGCCCCGAACAGCAGTGTGTAATGTTGTGTGACGACACCCATCACGGTGGCGATCAAAGCGATCAACATACCGATGATGCCGTACCAGTTACCCCTTCGGGCCGTTTCCTGGTTGGAAAGTCCGCCCAGAGCGAGGATGAAAAGAATTGTCGCAATGATATACGACATGGCAATTATTCCAGCGTTGCTAATCATGACGGCCTCACCTCCTGAACATTTCGAGCATGCGGCGGGTGACTGCAAAACCGCCCACGATGTTGATGCTCGCTATCAACACGGTTCCAACGGCAACCCACTTGATGACGCCAACGTCCGAACTGATTTGTATCAGCGCCCCCAGAATGATAATGCTGGATATGGCGTTGGTAACACTCATCAGCGGCGTGTGCAGTGCAGCGGTCACGTTCCAGATCACCATGTAACCGACAAAGCAGGCCAGTACGAACACGGTGAAGTGCGCCATGAACGAAGCCGGCGCAACTGCGCCCAGGCCCAGCAGCGCCAGGCCTGCAACGACCATGCCGATAATCGGACCCATCACGGAACGTTTCTTCTCCTTCACCGGAGCGGGGGCCGGGGCCGGCTTCGGCTTGGCCGGAGCAGCCGATAGTGTGGGTGCAGGTGGCGGCCAGGTCGTTTCGCCGTCCTTGCAGACCGTCGCACCACGAAAAACCTCGTCTTCCATATCGACCACGATCTGGCCGTCTTTCTCAGGGGTCAGGTCGGTCAGCAGGTGGCGCAGGTTGGTTGCGTATAACTGGCTTGATTGTGTCGCCAGACGGCTAGGGCAGGTCGGTGTAACCGATAATGGTGACGTCTGTGCAGCGTGACGACCTCACCAGGCTCGGTCAGCTCGCAGTTACCACCCTGTTCGGCGGCCAGGTCGACAATCACGCTGCCGTCCTTCATCGCTTCGACCATCTCGGCCGTAATCAGGCGCGGCGCCGGGCGGCCCGGAATCAGCGCGGTGGTGATGATGATATCGACCTCTTTGGCCTGCTCAAGAAACAGTGCCATTTCTGCCTTGATGAACTCATCGCTCATGACTTTGGCATAACCGCCTTCGCCGGAGCCGTCCTCATCTTCGAAGTCCAGCATCAGGAATTCAGCGCCCATACTTTCGATCTGCTCCTTGACTTCAGGGCGGGTATCGAAAGAACGGACGATGGCGCCCATGCTTTGTGCGGCGCCAATCGCAGCAAGCCCGGCCACGCCGGCGCCGATGACCAGGACCTTGGCGGGCGGAACCTTGCCGGCCGCGGTAATCTGGCCGGTAAAGAAACGCCCGAAATGCTGTGCCGCTTCTACTACGGCACGGTAACCGGCAATGTTCGCCATGGAACTCAAGGCGTCTACTTTCTGGGCGCGCGAGATGCGGGGAATGCTGTCCATCGCCATGGCCGTCACGCCACGTTCAGTGAGTTGCTGGAGCAATTCAGGATTCTGTGCGGGCCACAGGAAACTGATCAGTGTCTGTCCCGACTTCAGACGTGCCGTCTCCTCATCATCCGGACCGCGCACTTTAAGAATAATGTCTGCTTCGCCCCAGGCTTCATCCGCGTTAGAAGCGATAGAACAACCGGCTGCCTGATAGGCAGCGTCAGAAAAATTGGCGGCACCCCCCGCACCGGATTCAACCAGAACATCAAAGCCCAACTTGATCAGCTGGGCGGCCACATCCGGGGTAGTGGCTACACGCCGTTCGCCCGCATATATCTCTCTCGGCACACCGATTTTCATGAGAAATCTCCGAATAGTTTAACGATTACAGCTTGAATTGCTTCAATTAAAAAATCCTGTTTTTTGCTGTCTTGATAACCAAGAGTGAGCATAACCGTAAAACTCACCAGCATGTAGATTTAGGTCAACAAAACTGCGTCAGGATGTGAATTTACCCCGCCGGATGCGCTCGGCCTCCATCTGCTCAACTTCACGAGATCCGGAAATTACAATTTCGGGGTTGGGCACGTAGTCAATGTCATAATTACCACGATCGTACGGCACGGAATTGAGGATGACGCGCAGTGAATTCAGCCGGGCCTCATGCTTGACGTTGGAGCGGATGACGGTCCAGGGCGCATGGTTGGAATGGGTGCGTTTGAGCATTTCATATTTCTGGTTGGTGAAATCATCCCAGCGTTCCTGGGCCTGCAAATCCACCTCGCTCAACTTCCATGAACGCAGCGGGTCGTTCTTGCGGCGATCGAAGCGGTAAGCCTGTTCACTCTTGGTCACGCTGAAATACAGCTTCACCAGAATGGTACCCTGGCGAACCAGGTCTTTTTCAAAGCCGACCACGCCTTTCATGAACACCTTGTATTCCTCGGGTGTGCAGAATCCAAAAATGGGTTCCACAATGGCCCGGTTATACCAACTGCGATCAAACAATACGCTTTCACCGCCGCGCGGAAAATGTTCCACATAACGCTGGAAAAACCACTGGGTTCTCATTGCATCCGTCGGTTTTCCCAGTGCGACCACCCGGTAATGTTTTTCATTCATGTAACGGGTAACCCGGCGGATCGTGCCCCCTTTACCCGAAGCATCGCGCCCCTCGAACAAAATGATCATGCGCCGCTTGGTCTGTTCCAGGTACTGTTGCATCAGGATCAGCTCGGCCTGAAACGGTTTAAGGCTTTTTTCCTGCTCGGCTTTCTCCAGGGTACCCAGAACTTTTTTGCCTCCCAGCCGTTCCAAATCGTCCCGTAACGATTTACTTTCGCTCAGGATTTCTTCAGCAGTGAGCTGTGGTTGCTGGTCGGGCACAAGGGTGGGAACTGGTTTGTCTGCGGTCTGGTCGGATTTGGCTGATGGCGTTGTCACTTTTTCAATACTCTCGGGATTAACAGGAACATCATTGTAGCAACTCCATAGGACGCCGGGCATGAACCGAAGTCAATTGAAAGTGTCCCCTAACGCGAAGTTTGCACGCTGACACCATATGAATTTAATCGTATCAATGCTAAATTCTGCCTAGATGTTATTTGATAATCCGCGAATTGTCCCAATAGGGAACCTCTGAATGAACCCAAAGCCGAAAAAACGCCACACACTCAAACCCGTAAATATCGTGCTGTTTTTAGCAGCCATCGCGGCATCCAGCCTCCAGGCTGAGCCACCGCAACGCGCGGTGGACGGAATGACGCGCCTTCAAAATGCCGCGGGAGGTCAAGCAACCATCAGCGTTGACCAGGCCACCGAACTGGCCAGCTTTGTCCGTTTCAGTCCGGGCAGCCTGCGTATCGGAGCTGCAAAAGGCGCCACCTCAGACGAAAAAACAAGAGAATTTCTTGCCGAGCATGAATCAGCTTTTGGGTTACTGGATCACGCCTCTGAACTGGTGTGTTACCCGGCAGGGTATCGATGCCCACGGCCGCGGACAGGTTCGCTACCGGCAGCTCTACAAGGGTATTCCTGTGTTCGGGGCAGAATTTACCAGCCATTTCGATCGCGCCGGCGAACTGCGTGTGATCAGTGCCTCTACCATTAGCATTGAGACGCTCAATACCACTCCATCATGGCGGTCGGACGATGCTCAGGCCACGGCCAGGAACCATGTCGCCCGCAACGGCGCACTGCGTGGTACCCGCAACGACCTGGAGTCCATCAACACGCAGTTGCTGGTCTTCCGCGCCGGACTGCTGAAAGGTGTGCCCGGCGAAAACCATCTTGCTTACCGCATCGAGGTCGTCAACGATACGCGTACGGTCCGGGAGTTTGTTTTTGTCGATGCCCACTCCGGCAAAGTTCTGGATCAGATCACCGGTATTTTCGAGGCACTGGATCGTAAGGTTTCCGAAACGTCACTCGACAACATCGTCTGGGAGGACAGCGCTGGCGATCCTGATCCCATTTCCGCAGGATGGGCTGGCGGAACGGTTCAGCAGGTTACTGATTGGCAGAACGAGATCGATGGCGCGAAAGAAACCTACAACCTGATGGCCAGCATCACGGCCGGAACCTGGCTCTCCTACGACGGCGCGGATCAAACCATGCGCACCGTCAACAATGACCCGGGCATTGCCTGCCCCAATGCCAACTGGAATGGAGTTTCGGCCAACTATTGCAGCAATGTGACGGCCGACGACATCGTTGCCCATGAATGGGGCCACGCTTATACCGAATACACAGCAGACCTGATTTACCAGTGGCAAACCGGAGCCCTCAACGAATCGTATTCCGACGTCTGGGGTGAAGTGGTGGATTTCCTCAATGGGCGGGGCACTGATTCCCCGGGAGGTTTGCGCACTGACGATTCCTGTTCTGTTTACGGCGGCGGACCCAATGTCGATGATACCTACCGGTGGTTGACTGGCGAGGACGCTTCGGCCTTCGGCGGCGCCATCCGCGACATGTGGACTCCGACCTGCTATGGCGATCCTGGCAAGGTCACCGACACACAATACTGGTGCAGCACCGGGGATAACGGCGGTGTACACATAAATTCCGGCGTACCCAACCACTCCTTTGCGCTGATGGTGGATGGCGGGAATTATAACGGCCAGACCATCACGGGGCTGGGCCTGACCAAGGCAGCACATATATTCTGGGATGCGCTGCAATTGCTGACACCCGTCAGTAATTTCGTCGACCAGGCCGATGCGCTCGAGGCCAGTTGCAGCGGGCTGATTGATATTGATTCTCCCATTGATCTTCCCGCTTTGAGTACCAGCGTCACCAATGCGGGTGCTTCCGGCGAAACCATCACCACTGAAGATTGCGACGAAGTAGCGTCGATCATTGCTGCAGTCGAGTTACGGACGAATCCGGATCAGTGCGGATTCCAGCCGATGCTCGTTAATGACCCACCGCCGCGCTGCATGGGTGTCGGTGATTTACTGAGCATTAACCTGCAAGACTGGGAAAGCGGAATTGGCGAATGGACGGCTGCCACGCATGATGTTGCGAATCCGCCCACGTTTAACACGCCCGATTGGGCTGTGGTATCGAGCCTGCCTGACGAACGTGCCGGTTCGGCTGCGTTTGTAGAAAATGTACGCAGCGGCGACTGCCTGGTAAATGACGAAAGCGGAGCACTCAACCTCGACAGCCCTGCAATCACGATTCCGGCCGGTACACTCACGCCCCGTTTGTCCATCGATCACTGGGTTGCAACCGAATTAATTTACGACGGCGGAAACCTGAAAATCAGCGTTAATGGCGGGCCCTTTGAACTCGTCCCGTCAGCAGCCTTTGACATCAGCCCATACAACAACACCCTCGCTGCCGCTGGAAACACCAACCCACTGGCCGGCCAGGACGCCTTCACTGGAGCGGATGGCGGAAGTGTTCGCGGAAGCTGGGGGCAGTCCTGGATAAACCTGACCGGTATCGCCGGCGCAAATGATACTGTTGTATTGCGCTTCGACTTCGGCGTGGACGGCTGCGCAGGCGTGCTGGGTTGGTTTGTTGATGAAGTCGAGCTATACAGTTGTTCTCTTGAGACCCCCTGTGGCAACAGCGTTCTTGATGACGGCGAACAATGTGATGACGGCAATTTACTTGATGGCGATGGCTGCTCTACCAGCTGCGAGATAGAAAATGGCTGGCAGTGCACACTTCCGGTTGCCGCAACTCCGGTGCCTGATCACAGCTTTGAAGCCGGACCCTTCGGCGGCGTCTGGACGGAATCGTCAACCAACTTTGGCACTCCAATTTGTAATGTTTTAGATTGCGGAACAGGCACGGGTACCGGCCCCTCGGATGGAGACTACTGGGCCTGGTTTGGTGGCTTTGCTGGCATCGAGGATTCGAGTGTGTCTCAGTCCATCACTATTCCCGCATCAGCGACCACGCTGAATTTCGATTTTGAAATACCCGTGTGCGACTCGCCGGAGGATTACCTGAAAGTGCTGATCGATGGGGTCGAAGAACTTGTAATTGACGGTTCAGATGCAGCCTGCGGTTTGATCGGATACACGGTGAAATCCGTGGATATCTCTGCCTATGCCAATGGAGCAGCCCACACGCTCGAGTTCTTCTCGCAGGTCTTTGGGACCAATGGCCAGGGAAGCAATTTCTTTGTGGATAACATCGTCATCCCGGGCACCGCCAGCGAATGCACCTTGATAGGCGACTATTTCATCTTCGCGGACGGGTTCGAGGAATAACCATGGCGTAAGTCAATAAACCCTTGACCTCGCTCAAGTGGCGGCCAATCAGCGCTGATGACATAATAGCTCGATGCTCTTCATCCTTTGATTGGCCAGCCTGCGGCAGGGACTTTGCTGATGAATATAAAGCTCATAAATCACGTTATTCCTGTTTCCCATTTTTTTGCGCTGAGCGTATTGATTATTGCAGTCGCCAGTCCGGGAATAACTGCTGCCCAGGTCGATACCGACCCGCCCGTCCGTTGTTTGGGCCTGGGTGTGGTGCAAAGCATCTCCCTGACCGACTGGGAGGGTGGTATCGGTGCCTGGGACGCTGACAAGCATGATGTCGCCGATCCCGATTTATTCACCACGCCCGATTGGGCTGTAGTCTCGCCGCCCCTGCCCGATTCCAGGGCCGGATCGGCAGCCTTTGTTTCCAACCCGGAAAACAACTGCGTGACAACTAACAATACCGGCGCACTCAACCTCGACAGCCCGACAATAACCATTCCACCGGGCACGGCGGTCCCCAGGTTATCCATAGACCACTGGGTCGATATCGAATCGGGCTGGGATGGTGGAAACCTGAAAATCAGTGTCAATGCCGGACCCTTTACGCTGATTCCGGCAGCAGCTTTCGAGATCGGACCCTACGATGGCCCCCTCATCACGCCGGATGGCGGAAACAGCAATCCGTTAGCCGGTGAAGTTGCGTTCACAGGTGGGCCCGGCGCCTGGGGACAATCTCATCTGAACCTGACGGGTATCGCCCAGGCTGGTGATGACCTCGTCCTGCGCTTCGACTTCGGCCAGGACCGTTGCGCCGGCGCTATAGGCTGGTACGTCGATGAAGTCGAGTTCTACAGCTGTTCCCTGGAGACCCTCTGCGGTAACAGCATCCTGGACACCGGCGAGCAGTGCGATGATGGAAATGCACTATCCGGCGATGGTTGTTCCAGCGGTTGCCAGATCGAGGATGGCTGGCAGTGCAGCCTGCCGGTTCCGCAGATTCAACTACCCGACCACAGCTTTGAGGCCGGCCCCGGAGGTGGCACCTGGACAGAGTCATCAGTCAATTTCGACACGCCGATATGCAATGAAGATGCCTGTGGACTGAGCGAAGGAGTCGGAGCAGCGGATGGCGAATTCTGGGCCTGGCTAGGGGGCATTGTCGCAGGTGACCCCGATGAGATTGCCAGCGTGTCCCAATCGGTCGCCGTTCCATCAACAGCCATCAGTCTCGCGTTCGACTTTGCCCTGCCATACTGTGACTCGGCGGATGATTTCCTGGAACTTCGAATTGACGGCAATGTGGAATTTTCCGTAAATGGTTCAGACGGCTTTTGTGAGAGTGCAGGCTACGAGGTTCGGAACGTAGATATCACAGCGTACGCAGATGGGGCCGTGCATTCCATCGAGTTCTACTCTGAATCTTTTGCAACTAACGGCGATGCCACCAACTTCTTTGTGGACAATGTCGTGTTCGCGCCAACGCCCAGCATCTGCAGCGACGAGGCCCCGAATCTGATTTTTGCAGACGGATTTGAGGACTAAATATAGCCAATAAACGAAGGTTTTTATGCCGACAAAAAAAGGGGTATTGAGCCAGTTCCCCAGTTCTTTCTGGGCCGCCAACACGATGGAAATCTTCGAGCGGATGGGCTGGTATGGCTTCTACGCCGTTTCCACGCTGTACCTGACCGGCTCGACGGAAGACGGCGGCCTTGGGTTCTCCTCCGCCGACCGCGGCGTAATCCAGGGCCTGGCCACGTTTTTTCTCTACCTGTTCCCGGCCGTTTTCGGTGCGCTGGCCGATCGCTATGGCTACAAGCGAATGTTCCTGGCCTCGGCGCCTGGTGATGGCGCCGGGTTACCTGCTATTGTCTCTTCCCACCGGCTTCTGGCCTTTCCTTGGCACCTATTTCCTGGTTGCAGTCGGCCATGGCATGTTCAAACCGGTGGTGATCTCCACCGTGGCCAAGTCGACCAACGAGGAAAACGGCTCTGTCGGCTTCGGCATTTTTTACATGATGGTCAACATCGGCGGATTTATCGGCCCCATCGTCGCGGGCATCGTGCGCGGCTGGAACTGGGACTTTGTGTTCTATGCCTCCGGCCGGGTGGATCGTCATCCTGTCCATCGTCTGCATGCTGATCTACCGGGAGCCGCCCCGGGATGCGGAAGCCGAAAGCCACCGCTCACTGGCGGAAGTATTCAGGGGCATGGTGGAAGTGGTCGGCAATCTACGGTTTTTCATCCTGATCAGTGGCCTGCTGGTGATGCTGGTAATGGGTTCGAAATGGTGGAGTTTCTCGCTGGTTGGCACGGTTAGCGGCTGGGTGGCTGGTCGCAAACCTGTTATTGGATGCGCTGTTCCGGTCTTCCAATCCCTCCCGTACCGAACGCCCCTGGTACCTGCAGCCCATGAGCATTGGCGAGGGCCGTTACCTGCTCTTCCTGCTGTTGATGGCCGGCTTCTGGGTTTCCTTCAACCAGATTTTCATGACCCTGCCGGAATATATTCGCGACTATGTAGACACCACGGACCTGATTAACACGTTTACTCCAGCAGCTGCCTGGTTTACCGGAATCGCCGGAAGCATGGGGTTTGATACCACCAACTGGTCCCGTGCAGTGCTGGAACACGGGCAGGTCAAGCCGGAGCACCTGATCAACCTCAATGCCTTTGGCATCATTCTGTTCCAGGTGCTGGTTTCCTATTTCATGCGCAAGACCTCACCGCTGACCAGCATCATCGCCGGGGTCTGCGTCACCATCGCCAGCTTCGGCCTGTACCTGGTGGGTATGAGCGGTTGGATCGTGGTCTCCGCCATCCTGGTTTTCTCGGTTGGCGAAATGATGGCCAGCCCTCGATCCAAAGAATATGCCGGCCGTATCGCACCGCCCGATAAAGTCGGCATGTACATGGGCTACTTTTACTGGTGCGTGGCGCTGGGTAACCTCTTCGGGGGGCTGCTATCCGGGCTCGCCTACCAGCACTTCGGGCCGGTCGGGCATCAACCGCCCTGACCAGATGTGGATTCTGTTTGCAGCCCTGGCGGGAGTCACCGCGGTCTCGCTGGTGATTTATAATCGCTGGGTCATGCATGAAAAGACCAGGTGAATTGAATATGCGAACATTCCTTTCTATTGCTCTGACCACCCTGCTGGCATCCGGCCCGGAATTACTGGAATTCCCGACACGGCACCTGAGCCTGCGAACGAACTATGGTGCCGAGGCCAGCGTCCTGTTCATCAAGTTCATGTTTTCCGTTGAAGAAATTGACGAGGTCTGGATGACCGAAGGCTTTTTCCAAAGTAGAGAATTTCAAGGTCACCCTGCTTGAAGAACTGGCCGAGGAAGACTTTCGCCCAGACTATTTTTCAATTCCGACCTGTAAGAAAGTCAGCTCGAAGGAAATGAAAAAAGAGGCTGAACGCATGCTTAAAAAATACATCAAGTAATGTTGCTGCGATAAAAACCGACGCAAAAAAAAGCCCCCGGCCCATACATACCGGGGGCTTTTTCTATTCACTATCAGGTTGGATCGGGTTCCATCTCCCAGCGATCCGGCGAGCGCCACATCGCCGACAGGGTCAGCGCCTTGATGGCCATCATCTCCTTGGGAATGCGGTCATACAGCTTGATGAACAGCTCATCGTGTTGCAGCAATTCGGCATGCCAGTCTTGACGGTCAACGGACATAGCCTTATGGAAGTCTTCCTTTGAAAAACCCTCAATACCCTCCCAGTTGATGTCCTTGTAACGGGGCATCCAGCCAATCGGGCTCTCGATCGCCATTGCACCACCTTGCGCACGATTAACAATCCACTCCAGGATGCGCATGTTCTCACCGAAACCCGGCCAGACGAACTTGCCATTTTCATCACGGCGAAACCAGTTAACGCCGAAGATTCGCGGCGGATTACTGATCTTGCGCCCAAAGCTCAACCAGTGATTGAAGTAGTCAGCCATGTGGTAACCGGCAAACGGCAGCATGGCGAACGGATCGCGCCGCACGACACCCTGCGCACCAAAGGCAGCAGCAGTCGTTTCGGAACCCATGGTCGCGGCCAGGTAGACACCGTATGCCCAGTTGAAGGCCTGGAATACCAGCGGAATGGTATTGGACCGACGCCCGCCAAAAATGAAGGCCTCGACCGGTACACCCTGGGGATCATCCCATGCTTCATCGATAACGGGGTTCTGTCCGGATGGTGCAGTGAATCGTGCGTTGGGATGGGCAGCCGGCGTTTCGCTGTCCGGGGTCCAGTCCTGACCACGCCAGTCAATAGCGTGAGCGGGCGGATCACCATCCATGCCTTCCCACCAGATGTCGCCGTTATCGGTTAATGCGACGTTGGTGAATATGCAATTCTCCTTGATGGATTCCATGGCGCTCGCGTTTGTCTCATACGATGTTCCCGGCGCGACGCCAAAATAACCTGCCTCGGGATTAATAGCATACAACTTGCCGTCCTTCCCTGGTTTGATCCAGGCAATGTCGTCACCAACGGTAGTTACTTTCCATCCTTTGCTCTGGAATTCCTCCGGCGGAACAATCATCGCGAAGTTGGTCTTGCCACATGCACTGGGGAATGCCGCGGCAATGTAGGTTTTCTGGCCGCTGGGCTCTTCGACGCCCATGATCAGCATGTGTTCCGCCAGCCAGCCTTCGTCGCGGGCCATGGTTGAGGCAATCCGCAGTGCCAGGCACTTTTTGCCCAACAAGGCGTTTCCACCGTAGCCACTGCCGTAAGACCAGATCGCACGCTCCTCCGGGAAGTGCACGATGTATTTGACATCCGGGTTGCAGGGCCATGCAACGTCTTCCTGGCCAGGCTCCAGAGGGGCGCCAACTGTGTGCATGCAGGGAACAAACTCACCTTCGGTTCCCAAAACGTCGTAAACGGCGTTACCCATCCGGGTCATGATCTTCATGTTGACCACAACATAGGGAGAGTCGGTAATTTCAAAACCGATCTGGGAAATCGGAGAACCCAGTGGCCCCATACTGAAAGGAATGACATACATGGTCCGCCCGCGCATGGCGCCATCGAACAGCCCCGTGAGGGTGTCCTTCATCTCCCGCGGATTCATCCAGTTGTTGGTGGGGCCGGCATCCTGCTCTTTCAGGCTGCAGATATAGGTACGGTCTTCGACCCTGGCCACATCACTTGGATCAGAGCTTGCCAGGAAACTGTTTGGGCGAAGCTCAGGATTCAGCCGGATGAACGTACCCGCATCTTCGAGTTCCTGGCAAAGGCGGTCATATTCTTCGTCTGACCCATCGCACCAAACGACTTTATCAGGCTTGACCAACTCGGCCATATCGGCAACCCATTGTTTCAGTGGCTCGTGTCGAACAATTTCTGGAATAATCATAAACGCGTCTCTTTAGTTTGAAAGTGTCTGGACAAATGAGAATAAACAAATGATGTGTCAGAAAGTATGATTGAAATCACACAGGCCTTCAATTTGTAATTCAGCAAGGGTGCCGGCGCTGCCGTGGATTCAGGAAAATCATCCGGCCCACCAGCCAAAGTGTCGGGTTATCGGGCCCGGGAAACACACTCATCATAAGGCAATGAAAGCCTCTCGTTGGTATTACGGTGGCGGCAAACGCATTGACCCGTATCGGCGATCACTTTGCACACTTTATCGACGTCGGGTACTTCTTTTTGCTGATTCGATTGCTGGCGCGGCTTCTGACGCGGCTGAAATTCTTCAAACGCCCAAAGTGCCACCCTGTAGGCCAGCAACGCGACAATGATCAAAATGAGCAAGCGAATTAGGATACGCATCATTTATCCAACCGGGTTAACTTCTTTCTCCCTTTCACCAGGCTCCAACTATAAATCATAAAAGAATTCTTTCAACGAATTTACGACCACGGCACCGTAAAAAGTAAACAACACTTGACTTTTTATTTCGTTCAATTACTCTATTATGTAAAGCTTACTTTACTTATTGACAAAGGTGATTGACAAACGATGAAAACACTTCTCAATTCAGACCACTACGAGGGTCGCAGTATTCGCGACAACCTGATACTTGTTGCCTGGATCTTTGCATGGATGGCATCTTTGACGGTAGCGGACAAAGCGGCGCTGTACGGTTGGTGGTCCAATCAATGGCTTACCTTTGCAGCCATTGCCTTGAACCTGGTGATGGGGATCGGACTTATAGCCATATTTATGCGCATGCTGCACAGAATGGATGACCTACAGCGTAAGATCCAACTGGATGCCCTATCCTTGGCGCTCGGAATCAGCATGGTCGGATGTATCACATACTCCCTGCTCGTCACCTGGGGTTATATCGTCGATGAAGAAGTCTCCGACATATTCATGTTAATGTGCGTCTCGTACTCGGCCAGCTTGCTGATCGGCGCTGTGCGCTACCGATGAAAAACAGGTTCAAGGTACTGCGGGCGGAAAGGAACTGGACACAGGCTGACCTGGCCGCTGCGCTGGACGTTTCAAGACAAACCATCAATGCCATCGAAAAAGAAAAATTCGACCCAAGCCTGCCATTGGCCTTCAAGGCCGCCCGATTGTTTGGCATGCCCATTGAAGAAATTTTTCTGGATTAAAAGTCTATGAAAAACAAAACACTCAACGTTATTATTCTAACTAGCCTTATTGCCGCTTCCTGCGATCTCGGTGCGGCAGAGAAACCCGCACAGAATCACGATCTCACATTGACGCCGGAGCTGCGTGAACTTCTTCGGGCTGAAATGCGTGAAATTGCTACTGGAATCCAGGGAGTTGCTTTAGCTCTGGCCACAGCTGACTGGAAGTCTATCCAGGAAACCGGAACCATGATACGTGCCAGCTACATCATGGAAAGCCAGCTGACAGAGGCCCAGGCAAAAGAACTGGGGCAAGTGCTCCCGGCCCGGTTTAAACAGATCGATGAAGATTTACACCATCGGGCGGAAAAGATGGCGGCGGCTGCTGCAGCTCATGACGCTGAGGCGGCAGCCTTCCATTACTCCCGCATGCTGGAGAGCTGCTCTCAGTGTCACTCCGAGTTTGCAACTGAAAGGTTCCCGGGGTTTGCTCCCAAAGCACCTCAGCACCACCACTGAATCATGCAAATACTGTTGCTGTAGTGGAGTCTGGAAGTCAGTTCCAAACACTCAGACTTGACAGAAATCCTTAATCCGGAAATTGAGCTTTTATCCTTCCTGTTCTTTACAAGAATCGAACGACCGCGAGGTCTCCGATCCTGTGCCTCTATTGGGTTCCCAACATTTTCTGAATGTTGTCCTATACTTTTAAAAAGCAACAGGGCGGAGAGTGAGAGCATGAAACGAACGGAGCTTAAATTCACGGTAATTGCAATCGCACTGCTTACAATTGCGGGTCTCACACCACAAAAGAGCTGGGCCTGCACCGGCACCTTCCGGCCAAATTGTGGACAAACTGCCTGGCTGGCGAAATTCGTTACTTCGAGTATCGTTCTACCTGGAACGGGTGCCGACATCACCGTCCCTATCGGGGTGCTTCCCTATGCGCTCTGGAATCCTGCCAGCCCGTGTGCACAGCCCAATACCGGCGCCCTTGAACTCACCCTGACCTGCACAGCAGTGGGTGGTGGTGCGGCGATTGTTATCGGTCCCAAGTCCGTTCCCACCGGTGTTCCATCAGCACCCGGGCCCCAGCCGGTGCTCACTGGTGCCGGCGGTACGCCCGTGGTCGGGGGTCCATTTGTATTCCCGATCAGCGGCGGCACACTACCGGTGGGTACGTCCTATTCCTGCCTGATCGAAGGAACTTACTCGGTCGGCTTTGGCATCGGAACCGGTTCGTCGTTGATCACGGGTGTTGGTGACACCGAAGTCTGCATCGTCGAAGAGGCACCGGGAGCCCCCGGTATTCCGCGCTTCGATTTTCGCCTCATCGACACGGGCGATGGTCCCTTCAGCGTCGTGCGCCGTGGCGATCAGGCGTATAACAGCTACCTGGCGGCAAACAATGACCCAAACGAATCACTTGATCTGACGATTAATTCGACCACCAACCAGGTCGCCCGATTTCCATCGGGCCCAGACCCTGACAACACCTTGTTTGCTTTGTCGCATCCCGCCGCAGGGACCGACAATTTCGCTGAGAGTTTGTTACGGGGGTTCCCGCCCGGGGGTTTGCTTCCGCTGCCCGATCCGGTCGCTCCCAATTCAGGTTTGAGCTTCAAAAGGGTTCTTGGCCCGCATGGGCTCCGGATAACTACGATCGTCACCCGCCCGCACGGCATGTGCGCCGATGGCTCCTGCTCCGAGGCTTTGGTCAAGGCAACCGGCATGTATGGCAATGGTGACCTGATACTTGGCTGCGCGGGGACGGCCATCGTTGTCGACGATGTACTGGCCAAAAGCCATCAATGTGAGATCACCGACACCCTGCAAACGGCCGACACGGTCGACAGTTTTTGGTCGCGCGCCACTTTCGACAATGATGAACACATGGCGACAAATCACGCCGGCAATCTGGACCCCGAGACCTACGGCTTCTCCGCAACCCAGACCACCGGCTCGATCCTGGCGGACGAGTTCAACATTATCGGATCCCCCCCCACCGCCACCGACTATCTGAGGACGGAGCACGCACCGAACATGGTGAATTGGAGCATGGATGGGTTCGACCAGGCGGCGGAATTCGCACTCCAGCACATGGATGTCTATATCAACAATCTCAGCAGCCCGGAATTTACCATCAGGGTCCCATTGATCGCCAAAGATGGCGAGGCGTCGAACCTTAGAATCAACCTGGACGCGTCCAACGATCACGTCACGGTGATCGATTCGCTTACCGACCAAACCCTGTACGATGGCTATTTGCCGGATCTTGTCAATTCGCCGCCGGCCGGTATTTCCATTCAGAATGAAACCTATCGCGAGATTACCAAGGCCGGCCCCTCACCTAAGCCCTTGCTGGGCACCATACCGCTGTCGCATACCTCGCTTCATGCGCCCACCGATCCACCGGACAGCATGAACGCAAATGTGCTGGACCCGCGCAACAACCAGCCACTGGCGTGGAACGCCAGCAGCGACAACAATCTGGTGACCTTGAGCAAGGCTTCGGGTAACGCGGGCGAGGACATCATCGTGAATTACGACCCGGCAACGATCGCTGCATCGCCAGAGATTACCATTGCGCTCGTGGAGGTAGCCAATGCGCAGGCCCTCAACAGCCCGGTATTTTTGCCCATCGCCTTGCGCACCACGACCACGCCGAGCGCGCAAACCCAGGACATCAACTACGGCATGATCGGCAGTTGGTTCAACGAAGACTGGTCTGGCCAGGGCCTGCTGTTTGATTTCAACCCTGATAGTCAATTCATATTCGGCGCCGAATTCACCGACGACATCATGAGTCCCCAGCCCGGCGGCGACATCCCCGGCGCCGAGCAACGCTGGTTTACTTTCCAGGGAAACTACAGGGGCAATCGCGCCGAGTTCACAATCTACCAGACCCGCAACGGCATATTCGATGACCCGGCCGCAGTGACCACCATGCCGGTCGGCAGCGGGGAATTTGAGGCCGGTACCTGTACCAAGGGCAGGGTCACTTTTGACCTCCCGCACTACGGCCTCTCAGGGGTGTACCCGGTGACCAAGCTGCTGGGCGATGAATTTTGTACCCGGATCAATGACGGTCAGATCGTGGCCGGGGCCGCGGGGACTGGTGGTTCCGCTTCGTCCCATACAAAGCAATCCCGCCCGGCGCCGCAGGATTCCCACACGATGCAGGACATCAACTACGGCATGATCGGCAGCTGGTACAACGCCCTCACTTCGGGCCAGGGTTTACTGTTTGATTTCATAACAGCCAGCCAGTTCATGTTCGTTGCCGCGTTTACTTTCGACACCTTCAGTCCCCAGCAAGGCGGCACTATCAGTGGAGCCGAGCAACGCTGGTTTACCGCCCAGGGTAATTACGCGGGCAACCGCGCCGATCTGACAATTTACCAGACACGAAACGGTGTATTTCACGACCCGACTGATGTAGACACCACTGCAGTAGGTACTCTGATTATTGAATTCATCAGCTGCACCTCCGCCAATATCACTTATGATTTACCAGGCTTGGGTCTTTCGGGAGAGATTCCTGTGACCAAACTGCTGGGCGACGTGATTTGCACCCAGATCAGCGACGGGGACATTGCGGCAGTGCGTTAGACGGTATGCGGCAGAAATCAGCCTGTCAACCCAGCAACCGGTTGCGGATCTTGCCGCCCAGCCAGCGGGCCTGGCTGATGGCCAGCCTGAGCTTGCCGTTCGCGTTTTCTGAATCTTCCATCAGAGGCTGTAGCTCCGGAACCAGTTCGGTGACGGATTCGCCCCTGAGGCGATCAAAAATACCGGTCACCCGTTTGAATTCATTCATCAGGTAAGGGGAAGGTTCACCCATGCCGAGGTAGGCAAGGACGCTGTCGATCTGGTTCAGACCTTCGGTTTCTCCAGCGAGCACCAGTCTGGCTCTCAATGCCTGCAGACGTCCGGCCGCCAGTTGTTTGAGTTCATCCGGAAGGTGCTGCACATTGAAATAATCCGGGATGGACAGGTGCACGAGGTTGGGCATGGTGCGGATAAACCCGAAACGCCCGTGGCAGTATTCAATCAGTTCGTGCAGGTGAAAGATATTGTAAATCTGCACGGTGACACTGAGGGTGGCGCTGCCCAGGTTCAGTTCCTCGTGCTGCTGATCGATGATGTCCAGGTTATGCGCCAGCCTGGCCCATTTTGCCGGGTAGCGGATGTAGTCGTTCAGCGGACCGTAAGCGTCGATGCTGCAAAGCAGGTTAACCGACTTGAACTGCGGCCAAAGCTCACGGTGCCGCGCTGGAATCTTCGTGACATTGGTATTGAAGGTCAGTTCGATGTTGCCGGCAACGCCCTCGTCGACGCAGATTTCCAGCGCTTTTTGCACCTCGGGAATGATCAGCGGTTCACCGCCGGCGAAATGCAGGTGCTCAAGGTCCTGGCAGTGGGCGCGGAAGTCATCCCATAACTGCTGATTCGTGGAACCAGGTCATGTTTTCGTATTCGGCAGCGTCCCTTGGCATTGATTCTCAATCTCGGTCGCGCCACCTCGTTCCACTCATCCATGAGAAGCTTGCTGGCCCGCGGGTGACACATGCGGCAACGCAGGTTACACAGGTTGCCCAGGCGATAATCCCGCGAAACGATTCGCACCGGCGCAAAACCCTGCTTATCGGTGTTTTCAAGAATCCACGGCACATGTTTTTCGAAATGCCGGTTCTCGGCCTGCCTGCGGCTACAACCACCGGTTTCTTCGGTCACCCGGCAACGTTCGCAGGCGGCAGGCCAGTCACCTTTTAACATCGACAGGCGGATATCACGCATATGCCGCGTGTCGCCGATCTGCTCGTCACTGAGACCATCGCTGATATTGACCGGGCGGTTGGAATCCTCGCGGATATAGCTGTGATCGAACTCCTCGGCTGTACAACACAATTGCACCTCGCCACCGAGATTGACGAAGCGGTGCAGCCAGGGCAATACGCAAAATGAGTGCCCTGATGCCCCGTTGTAATCTTCCGGCAGACTGGCTGAAACCTGGTCTTCCAATGGGTTCATTGGCGCCCCATAAAAACGATCGACTGAACCTCCAGCTCAAACGGCCCCGGGGTATTGTCCGCCAGCATGAAACCAACCTGGCGGATTGCGGAGGGTACGACCGGGCCTGCCTGCGGCACACGCCGGCCACGGAAGACCGGAACGAAATCATCAAACGATAAATCTACCGACTGCCATTCTCCGCTGGTGGTAAATTCAGCCCGCCACGGATCCGGACTCATGTTCGGCGCTATTGTCATCATGATCATAATCAGCATTAGTGGCATTTTACGCTGAATGAAAATTTCCAGGGCGGAAACCCCGCGCCTGAATTCAACCTGGGACTACGGCATCGACTTCAGTCTCGATAAACCAGTCCGGGTCGACCAGGGACGTCACCTGCACGATGGTGCTGGCCGGGCGAATGTCCCGGAAAAACTCTCCGTGAACCTCCGCAACGGCTTCCCAGTCCTCGATCCGGGTAAGCATCATGCGGGTGCGAATGATGTCGCCGGGAACGGCGCCGAGTTGCTCAAGGGCTATCAGGGATATTTCAAAACAGCGCCGGGCCTGGGTTGCGACACCGCCCGGAACAGTTTTTCCATCCGGTCCAATCGGCCCGGTGCCGCCAACCGCGATGACGTTCCCAATCCTGACGGCACGCGAAAACCCGACGATGGGTTCGTAGGGGCTGGCGGAGGTAACGTTCTTTCTGATAAACATGGCAGGTTTTCCTCTATTCACTCCCAGTAGGATAACAGCCCGGTCGCTTTCATTAACGCAGGGTCCTGGCCTTGCAAAAAAGCCTCTGCGGTCATCCTCACTTTGATGTCGGGGACGACGCCCATCCCCTCCTGGAAGTTGCTGATGTTGTTGTAATAGCGAAAATAAGGGATTCGGGTAGTGATTTTCGAGGCCGGTAGCGTCAGCGTAAATAACAGTCCTGCTGTAGGCCCTTCTGCGCTACCCCCGGTTTTATCACCCACCAGCACCGCTCTTCCTTCATCCTGTATGTTGCTTAACAGATTGGTGCTGCCAGACGAGTTTGCCGCGCTGGTTAGCGCAATAACCTTGCCGCTGAAAGCATATTTGGCCGGCTTGATTGTATCCAGATCATCCGTGAACCAGGAACGAAGCGAATAGGTATCATCATCATTTTTACTGAAAGCCAGTCTCCATGGATCCATGGCCCGCTCATCCCATGTCCACAAGTGTTCACGCAAGCCGTCCAGATCCAGTGTTTTTGCGCGCATATCTTTCTTTGCCCGGGTCGGTTTCAGGATCAGATTCGATAACAGGCCCATACTGGCATCCGTTGAACCCCCGCCATTATTGCGTAGATCGAGGATGAGTATGTCGCGTTTTTCGTCCCGCAACGCTTTGAAAACCGGGTCATAGACTTCAGCTGGCGATACCGGCTCCCGGTAGTTCACAAAGGTATCGATGCGCAAATACGCGTGCCGTTCACCGATCCGTTTAAAGGTGACCGCATCTTTGAAATTTCCTGCCTGATTGGCCTGTTTTCCCAGTTCAGCCCATTGTTTGTGATTGATTCGCCCGGTGGTCAAGCTCCTGACTTCACCCATCAGGCCTCTGACCGTTAGCCTCACCTGCGGACTGACCTCCCATAGAAACACACCGAAATGATCGACAGCGCCGCCCTTGAACTCCAGTGATTCTGTCACTCCGGAGAGTCTCGACCACTCCGTAAAACCGTCGTACGGAATGAAGGGTAATACCTGCTCGACAAGCTGGCCGATTGGTTGGTCATCGATGGCCAATATCTCTTCCATGCGTTCCAGCGCCATCCCTTCCATCGGCTGTGTTACGAATGCCCGGTTGTCTATCCACTCCCAGCGGAAAGGCAAGTAGAGAGGCGATGTGTCTCGTTCCTGCAGAAGAGAAGCAGGTAAATTCGCCTTGGTATGATCACAACGAATTAGCGTCAGGGTCTTTTGGATAGCCAGGTAAAATTGCCCCAACGCCATACCCTGTTGTTCGCTCGCCCGCGCAATAATATCTTCCCATGCCTGGTTCATCTGCTCAGAATTTGCATAACGCGTGTAGCCGGGATGGAGTCGCTCATAGGCTTCTTTGGCCAGGGTTACATCCTGCGTGATTTGCTGAACACTTAAAAATGAAGTGGCTGTCGATTCATCCTCAAAGGCTTCTGTACTGTTTACCAGCAGTAACAATGTCAAAGCCATCGCTGCAATTCTGAGTCTATTGGTTTCACTGTGCGCTTTGGTCAACATTTTGTCTCCAGGGTGAATACGTTGGTATCAGGTACTCACTGTGCAGAAAAAAACACTCTGGAACGCCTTAAGTTGCGAATTGAGCCGCAGTTTTTAAGATTTGAGACCTTTTTCTTTGGCTCGTTGTTTGAATTGGCTCGGTGTGACTTTGGCAATATCACGGAATACCCGGTTAAAGGTCGCTTTCGAATTGAAACCACTATCCAGAGCGATTGTTAACATCTTATCGTCAGAATTCAAGATCAGATTCTGTGCATGTTTGACCCGCATGCGATTAATGAACTCGTTGAAGCTTTGCCCCAATCCCTGGTTGATTGACCTGGAGACATAAGCTTCATTACTGGCCAACCGTTTAGTCAGCTCACGTAATGAAAAACGCGGCTCCAAAAACCACTGCCGGGTTTCTACGTTGTGCAAGATTTCTTGGGCCTCTGCTTGCCAGTCTTTCAGCTCGTCCTGAGCTTCGACTTCTTCTGGTTCTGGCGCAAACTCCTCAGCGACCAGCTTTGGATAGGGATGCGAAAGACGCCAAACAGCCTCCACGCTCAACCAGGCCAGGGTCGCCATCAATATAACCTGAAAGGGAAACGCCGCCTGGTAAGACAAATCGCTGAATACCATAGCCGTTTCAATAACAGCATAAATAGCCCCACCTGCCAGCATCACCAGAATCATCCGGTCGAGCCAGACAGGATCAAATTCTGTTACGGCAGATTGAGTCTGCAGCAGGTATTGCTTGTATTGCTTGCTCATTCGCCACACTGATATCAGCGCAAATACTATCAATACAATGGCAAGAAAAGTTACGCCTGGCGCAATGTAAGGTTCGTGGAAACTTTCATTGAACGCCCACTTTTGTTTGTAGTCGCCAAGAGACAGGTACGCCCAAGTGTAATAGGTCGTTTGTAGCACTCCTGGTACTAATAACAATTTTAACCCCGGCGATGATGGACCTCTTATTAATTCGCGGGCATGTAAATAAAACAATGGCCCAAGCCATAGGTCTGTAGCAAATGGAAAAAAGGTGAGACCTGGCCAGACCTGGTAAAAACCAGCGAACCCGATGATTTGCGGCCCGATGGCAACCACCGCAGCAAAAAAGAATCCAGCCAGATAACGACTCGGCACCCTCTCTTCTGTTTTTAGAAGCAAAAGCATGACGGAAATAAGGATCGGCACACACACCATCAGCATCATGGTTGTACGCCAACTGAAAATGAGATTGGAAGGGTCACCCATACACTATCAATCCGCCGGGATTAGCCAGTTTCGATGATATCAGCATCCCTGGCATGGCCGGATATTCACTATCATCAGTTTAGAAGACAAAGAATCTTATATGGACAAGTGGCTCACACCAGGTAAACAAGATTCGTCTGGTCATTGCTACCGTATAATGAGCCTGGACGTCTCCAGGGGGCCATCATGTTCCAGAACCCAGAAATATTGCTCAGTGAACTGCCAGGCACCGAGAACATGGCCTGGCAGGCTTTAGATCCAGCGTATAAGAAGTTACAGCGACTGCAGTACTCGATTCTGGTGCTTGTCATCGCAGTATCTCTGACACTGCTGACCACGCTCACTGATATACCGCTATTTCCTGCTGCGGTTTTGTGGACTACCTGGGCGATGGCTACGGGGCTGCTGATGAGCTGGCCTGGAATCGCCCTGCCGAAACGCGGCTATGTTCTGCGCGACAAGGACATTTTATTTCGCAAGGGTGTGATCTGGCGGTCGATAACAGCCATTCCGTTTAATCGCATTCAACACGTGGAGTCCAGCAGTACGCCATTTGACCGGAAGTTCGATCTTGCCACGCTGCAGTTATTTACAGCGGGAGGATCCAGTGGTGACTTGAAAATCGACGGGCTGAAAGCAGAAGTCGCAGAACAACTGCGCGTATTTATTCTCGAGAAAGCCGGGACCGGCATTGAGCATGCCTGAGCACGCCGACTGGCAAAGGACCTCTCCATTCGCGATCCTGTTTTTCCTCGGCAAGATAATCCGGATGATCATGAAGAACGCGTGGCAGTCCATTGCGCCGCTGTTCGTGTACATCAGTGTCGGCAAAGAAGACCTGGTCACAAAACTGACCATCGGCGGTGTTGCCATCATTATGATCATCATTCTAGGGGCCATACTGAGCTGGTGGTTCTTTCGTTACCAGATTCGGGACGATTCGGTTCTGATTCGCTCCGGAATATTCAAGAAGAAGCAGCTCGACATACAGTTCAACCGCATACAAGCCGTCAATACCACACAAAATCCAGTCTTCCGGGCGCTTGGCCTTGTGACCGTCACGTTTGATACAGCGGGGTCATCAGGTAGCGAAGGCAACCTTCCAGCGGTCACCCGGCCCTTTGCCGACACGCTGCGCGAGAACATCAGCGGCCACAAGCAGGTCCTACCCAGTGACGATGAAGAAGCAACGTCGCCTGCAACAGCGCTGATCAAATTGGGATGGCGAGACATGATCCGCATAGGCCTGGCAGACCGTCGGGCTCTGATCGTTTTCGCTTTGATCGGACCACTGATGGAGCAGATGGGTGATCAGATCGAAGACTTTGTCGAACAGGCGCTGCAATCTGCCGTATTCAACGCACTGCAACTTGGCTTAACGACCGGCGTACTGATCATAGCTGTCATTATCCTTGCTACTTTCCTGTTGTTCGCGATGATTTCTATCACAGCCGCGTTCTTGCGCTATCACAACTTCGAGTTGTTTTTAGATGGCCAGACACTGCGTTCGCGCGGCGGCTTGTTTACGACACACGAACACTCGATGGAACTGCAAAAAATTCAAACCCTGCGCCTGCAACAGGGCATTGTGCAGAAATGGTTGAATCGCTTCACGATGACGGCCAGGCAGGCGATCAGCGGCCGCCGGCAAAGCCGTCAGAAAACATTTTCCATCCCGGTCGTCACAGCAGAAGTTGCCGACCAGTTGAGGCAATTGTTGCTCGCGCCGGAGGCCGGCCGTTTGTCGCAGAATCCACGCAGCGAGGAGTTTAAGTCTATCTGCCCGTATTACATGCGAAGCCGCATACTGTTTATAGGCTTCATCCCGGCAATGCTTGCCACCGCTTTGTTGTACGGGCTAGCAGGCGCCATGGGCTTGTTTGCATTGCTATGGCTGCCGCTCGTCTGCCTGGCTACCTGGCGAAACTGGAAGCGTGCCGGTTACTTGCACGACGACGATGAAATCGTGCGGCGATCCGGTTTGTTCGGCTATCGGACCGCAGCTTTGTTATTTCGCAAGGTACAGCGAGTGACCATTTTGCAATCTCGTTATCAGAGACGTAAGAACCTGGCCAGCTTGCGCATTCATATGGCATCAGGCAGCGTGCGCGTTCCCTATATTGAGTACGCCACAGCTCAGCAGTTACGGGACTATATTCTTTTCCGAGTGGAGACCAGCCAAAGAGTCTGGCACTAACGGCTTCCGAGGTGAAATGGCAGTTTTGTACAGGATGTACACAGTTCAGTTGCAGGCGGATTTCAGCATCATCCGCATTTCTTTCAAGCAGTGCCTGCAATGTAGCAATCAATGTGTCTCGCGCAGTCATCTCTTCGCCTGCCAACCATTTTTTTTAAAGGACATCGCGGGAGCGAATACTCATCGAGAATAAATCTTAGGCTTGGCTCATTGCAATGCGAGCTCCTGTACAAACCATTAACTTCGCGGTGTCGTGGCGGGCCCAGGCTGGAAACTTCCACGAAATCCGCGCACTTCCATTGCTTCATTGTAAAGACAGAACCCTGATTGCATTGCTGCCAGCAGCCTCGTCAAATCGCTCCTAATACTTGGAGTAAGTTCAAAAGGGTCGAAACACATTTGATTTTACCGGACGTTCAACCATGGTCCTGATCATGGATCGCGAGGGTGGTTGTGAGGAGATCGTTTATGAACGCTGGACCTCGCGTTCGGATGCAACTGCCAACATCGCCCTGGTCGGGATGGCGCATGAGGACATCGGTGGTGATCCGCAGGCGGAAAAGCAGATTCAGCTGGCGATTTCATTCGTTGCCGAGTGGCTGCTGCAAGGAATCAAGGGCAGGAAAATCAGGCTGGGCGCCGAAACGCCCGAGCCTGAACCTGTTCCAACTTCAATCCTTTGAAGCGGACCACGAGGCACGGCAACATTCGATTTGTCCTCCATCATCCGGTTTTGGCGCAATATGGATAGACACCCTATTTCCGCACCGGTGAAAATTGATCAATGACTACAGGAACAAATAAGATCATGTTGAAATTCATATATTTGTTGCTTTCAGGGGTGCTGCTTTATTCTGCGACCGCCTGCGCAGAGCCTGTCCTGGACCCATTTGAAATCGCCCGTTCCGCCAGCGATCGCCTGTCCGCAGCCTCTTCGGTCAGCGTTCACATTGAAAAGCGGTTCGACGTGGTGTTGCACAATGGCGCCAAGGTCGAATATAGCGGGGCGCTGCAGGTACTGTCCTCGAAATCCAACGGGCTGTTCATGGACTACGGCGATGACCTCAGCGCCAGGCAAGTCTGGTATGACGGCAGCTCCATGACCATGCTGGACCCGCTGAAAAACCTCTATGTAACGATTCCCGTCGAGGGCTCTGTCGCCGTGGCACTGACCACGGTCTCAGAGAAACACGGGCTGGATTTGCCGCTGAAGCCGTTGTTGCAGGACAACCTGCTGGAGAAAATGGAACCCGTAGTGCGCGCCAGCAATCTCGGGATTCACGACGCCGAGGGTGAACCCTGTCATCACTTGCTGTTTCTCGGCGAGCACCTCGACATGCAGCTCTGGATTACCACCGGTGATGCACCCCTGTTGCGCAAACTGGTCGTTACGCTCTGGGAAATTGAAGGCTCACCACAGCAGTCGCTGACGTTCCATGACTGGAACCTCGAAGCGGTGATCGATCCGGAGGAATTCGAGGCTCAACTGCCGGACGGGGCAATGGCCATCGAAATCCTGCCGGCGGGAGGTGAATGATCATGCTTCTCGCGAGTAAATCTCTTTACCTTAAATGGGCAGCCATCTTTTCCGTCATCGTTCTGATCGCGGGCTCGATCACGCCTGCAGACGCGCGGGGCCGGGGCGGTGGAGGCCACTTCGGCGGCAGGTCGGGTTCCGTGCAGGGGCGTTTTGGCGCCTCCTCGGCAGGCCGCAGCCGCCAGGCTGGATCGTATGGAAACCGGTCCAGTCAACGTTATTCCAGCGGCGGGTTTTCGTCCGCCGGGCAATTAGGCGGCAGCCGGAGCTCCTACCAAACCACCCGCCAATCCGGTTCGGCTTCCCGTAGCGACAGATCAAGCAGCCGGCAAGGCGACCGATCCGACAGGCAAACCAACCGCTCGGACAACCGGGGTGATCGCTCGGACAACCGCAGCGAAAATCGTGGCGACAGGCAGGATCAAAGAACCGATCGCCAGGACAATCGCCAGGATGGCCGCACTGACCGCACGGAACAGCGCCAGGACGGCAGGTCTGACCGGGTGGATTCACGTTCCGATAATTTCGACAACTACTGGAACGACCACCACTACGGTAACTACTGGCGCGCCAACGCTGGATGGTGGGCGCTGGCCGCCGGCCTGGTGATCGGCGCCACCATCGCCACGTTGCCGCCCGTGTACGAAACCGTCTATGTCGGCTCGACCACTTACTACTACGCCAACGGCCGTTACTACAGGCTGGCCCCAGCCGGCGGATACGTTTATACCGCGCCGCCGACCGGCGTGACGGTCCAGCAACCGCCGGACCAGGTGATCAACGTCACCGTGAACGATAAGGATTACGGCTATGCAGACGGTGCGTACTACGAAGTCCAGAAGCCCAAGGAAGAAGGCGGCGAACCCAGCTTCAAGACCGTGGAAGCGCCGCTTGGGGCCAAGGTCGATTACCTCCCGGACGGTGCGTCATCGAAAACGGTAGATGGCGTCGTGTACTTCACTTTCAATGATGTTTACTACCGGCCGTTCTACAGCGGTTCGGAAGTGGTTTACATCGTCTCGGAAAAGCCGGAAGCAACCGGCAAACAGAGTTAGAAACGATCACGCTATGTTGGAACTACCGATGAAGAGATTCATTCTGCTGGCTGTGGCGCTGCTGCTCGGCGGCTGCAGCAGCCACTACCGGCTCATGCCAACCCCGGAAGTTTACGCGCTGGGCATCAAGGAGCCCTTCGCCGCCTCCCTGCCGGCGCAGCTCAAATCCGCCGATGCAAATATCATGTACGTCACGGACCGCATCCCGGAGCCTCGAGAAGACGGGCGCCTTGATTACGGCCTGGGAAGGGATCATTCTCAGCAATTGGCGAGGCCGTTGTTAACATCGGCGGTGACATGGGCTGGGAGGAACTCGCGGCGGACGCGCGCACCGGCGTACGCCCCAGGGCCCTGAATCTCAGCATCACTTCAGTGAAAGAAAGAACCCGGGCGCCCACGGAATTCCTTACCTACTACCAGGCCGACGGCACCGTGGCGCAGACCGAGGAAGCCAGGGCGCAGCTGGAGGCCATGACCTCGACTGCATACGCCATGATCAGCGCGCGACTGGCCACTTCGCCGCGCAATGAGATTCTGATCTATGTCCATGGCGTCAAAACCAGCTTTGACAAGTCAATCTACACCACGACAGAACTGTGGCATTACCTCGGGCGGGAGTTCGTGCCTATCGCCTATTCCTGGCCTGCGGGACACCCCGGGCTGCTTCGGGGTTACACATACGACCGCGAGTCCAGCGAGTTCACAGTATTTCATTTCAAGCGGTTCCTGGCCTGGCTTGCCAAACACCCCGAAGTGGAGGGTATCCACGTCATTTCACACAGCCGCGGTACGGGCGTCGTACTCACTGCGATCAGGGAACTCACCATCGAGGCCCACGCATCGGGCCAGTTGACACGGGAAAGTTTCAAGCTGCGTAACGTCGTTATCGCGGCGCCGGACATCAGTCTCGAAGTGGGGCTGCAGCGAACCGGGCGGGAGGGGACCTTATGGGCGGCGGAGCGGTGGACGACGTACACGTCCAGGCATGACAAGGCCATCGGTGCTTCCCAGTGGCTGTTCGGTGGCCTGCGAGTGGGCGAGACAGGAATCGACAGTGTATCCGATGCGTACAGGAACTGGATGGACAACCTGCCTGCTTCCGTTCGGGCCGAACGCCAGGCTGTAATCCAGTACCTGGGAAAGACTGGCGGTGCGTTTGGCCATGATTACTTCCGCGAAGATCCTGCCGTGGCCTCCGACCTGGTGCTTACGGTTCGCTACGGACACGCTCCCGGCGCCGAACACGGGCGTCCGCTCAATCACGAAACCGGATTTTTTTGGGCGATTGACGACGATTATCTGGAATCCCTTAACGGCGACCAGGATTGATCTTTTTTCAGGTCACTCCGGGCAATTCATTCCAGGCTCTGCATCCCCAGTTGCGCCAGGTCCTGATCCATTATCTCCCCGCGCCACAATGACGGCAGGGTTCCCGGATTGATTCGCAAGTCGTTTCTTTCGTTTTGAACCCAAAGAGAATTCGCGTTTCCGCGGAAACGTCCGTCATTGGTAACTGGCAGGGTACTTCCATCAGGATACGTGAACCGGATGTGCCCGCCCAGTCGCGCCTGCACACCGAAGCCGCCTTCATGCACCAGCCGATGGTGCCGTCTGCACAGCAGAACCAGATTCTCGACCCGGGTCTCGCCGCCATCGGCCCAGTGCTTGATGTGATGAGCATCAACGAACTTGCTGCAGCTACAGCCCGGGAAACGGCAGCCCCCATCCCTCCGTTTCAGGGCTCGCCGCATGGCAGGTGGAATGGTGCGTGATTTGCGGCCGATGTTGAGCGGTTCGCCGTCCCGACCCTCCTGCCAGTGAACCACCGATGCATCGCAGGCCATGCGGCGGGACGTTTCCGCGGAAACGTGGCCGCAGCCCTCGCATTCTGATTCGGCGACCTCGCCATCCATCTTCAAAACACCGGGTTCAGTGTGGATGTTGACCAGGTAACGGTCACCACCGGAACGATCTGCTGCACCGGCTGAAAGAAAGGTTTCAGCCACCCTTTCCAGGGCATCGGCCCGGCGGGTATTGACAGGGTGCGGCTTCGGCTCGTGCGGATCAACCCCGACCGGCGTTTCCGCGGAAACGTCCTCCGGTTCATTGCTGTGTTCTTCGAACATTTCGTTGAGTGCGGCTTCCAGCGCCTTTTCGATCAAAGCACCCTGCTCTGCCGTGAACCTGCCTTTGAGTATCCACATGCCATCGCCATCGCTGTGCCAGGACAGTTCGCGGTGGGCATGGCGGTCGTTTTCTTCTTCCAGTACTTCAAGGCGCTTGCAGCGGCGGTAGTTACTGACCACTTTCTCGACGTGCGCCGCCGTGCCGTGACGGGCAATATTCAGCAGGAACTCTTCATTCTTCGCTGTGGCCACCCGGGTCATCGCCCGGACCTTGGAATAGCTGATCCGGCCTTCACTGAAAGACTTCGAGATTTTCGGCAGTTCGGGTAAGGCGCGAGCCACCCGGACTTTCTCACGCGCCGCACCCAGGTTGGTGCCGCATTGCCACTGCAGCCAATGGGCGCAGGAAGCGAGCCCCGGCAGACCCCAGCCTTCCAGCTCATCGAACTCGCGGATCTTCTCCAGCAGCAGAAACGTGGCGGCGTGAATATGCGCAGCCAGTTCTGTGATTTCTTCGCCGAGGCTGGCGGCAACCCGGGCATGTTCGATGTTGGCGTGGTTTATATGGGTGGGGGCGAGGGAGGTGTTTTTCATTGAAGAGGCCTTTCTGAAGCTACTGTATTATTATACAGTATATTGCTCAGAAAAACCTCTTTTTTATATACCTATCAATATGTTAAGTGACTAATTTCGATGCAGTGCTGTCACCTTCACTATCGACGGACCCGGCTGGGATGCCAGATCCACAACACGGCAGCCATCAGGAAGATGAACGGAACGTCCGACCACATGTGGGCGTGTTCGTTCGGGTACAAGAAGGACTGGGGTATCATCACCAGCCCGTGTAACACGCTGGACAGGATGCCGAAATCGAACAGGGCAACGTTGCGGCGAGGGTCCTTTGCGCCCCGGATCAACAGGATGCCATAGGCGACATACAGCGCCCCCAGCATGTACAGGTAAGGATGCAGGCCATCGTAAGGCGAAGGCGGGTGGGCCGGCCCGATCATCGGAAGGCCCTCCGGGGCCGCGCCCCACATGAAACCCGGGGGATAGATGAACACCATCGGCACCAGGCCGACGACCAATAGCCAGCCCAGGATGCGCATCACACGGGCCGATTTTCGGAGGCCTGCTTCCTGCTCGTCGATCATGTCTGGCTCCTCCTTAGTTCAGGACTTACGGAAATATCCTCAGGGTGTGTACCAGATCGGCGAGGAATAGGCCCGCTCCTGAATCGTCATCGTGACCTCATCAGGCATCGTGATCCCAAAGCGCTTCGCGTCGTAAGCCGTCCATCGCGGGGTAGGGATCTCGATGACACGCACGTAGTAGAAGGCGCGCTGTTTCGGATCGAAGTCGGGGTCCCTCCAGTGGGTCATCAGCATGATTTCCCCGATGGCGTTGGTGTAGCTCGCGTCGTCGACGTCCACCGTGCTGCCGACCGGCGTCTTGCAGCGGCCGTCGGCGCCGATCTCTCGGCCGTCGGAGACCGCCACGTCATAAATACGCTCGTGGGTCTTGCCGTCTTTGTCGAGCCAGCCCTTGATGATCTGGATGCGATCGAGGTTGGCGCCGTCCGGATCGCGGAGTGACCGAATCATGAACGATGGCGCCTTGCCTGCAGGCGCGCTCTTGAGATCACCCCCCATAGGCACCCCACGGGCGTAGCCTTGCGCCGCGAAATCAGGTCGCAGCACTTCGTCGGCCTGGAAATCCCAGCCGGCGAAGACCCTCACGGTCATGCGGGTACCGGTGGTGGCGTAGACCTCCTTGCGGATCAGGGCGTCAAAAATCGCTTCGCGGGTATTCTCTCTCGCCCAGACCGCGGCCAGCCCCGAGGCGCCCAACTGCCAGGCATTGACGATAGTCTCGCCGGTCTTCTTGTCCTTCAGAAACACCTCTGCGTACCGTTTGGGTGAAGGGCCCTCATTCGGGAGCTTGCCGAAGTAGTTCTCCTCGCGCGTGGTGGTCATGCTGACGTGGGTATCGGTGCTGCCGATCATTCCGTACTTGAAGGGATTGGCTCCGAGCTTGTCCTCCAGCCGGATCCCATTCATCAGTGTCGAACGGGCGTATTCGTACTGCAGCATCCAGTCTTCCTTGGGGTTCCCCATGGAATCGCCAAAGTCCCACTTCTCGAAGTC
The DNA here is from genome assembly GCA_963759035.1 of uncultured Gammaproteobacteria bacterium. GTDB lineage: Bacteria > Pseudomonadota > Gammaproteobacteria > Xanthomonadales > SZUA-36 > JAHEFT01. The sequence goes on along the minus strand of CAVWXL010000006.1, from coordinate 8,196 downwards.
CGCGAACTCGTCTTCCGGCGAAAGCTTGGGGTGCGTCTCGCCGTCGCCCTTCTCCTGGGTGGCCTCCATCAGGGGTTCCCAGCGAGCGCGGCGCTCGGCGTAGTCGCGGGTCATTTTCTTACCCTTTATTTCCAACGCGTACATCTGGCCATTGCTGATGTTGCCGTTGTGGGGGATCGCCAGGACCTGGCCACCGGTCTTCTTCTCATATGAGGCCAGGAACGCCCAGAGCTTTTCGGGATCCTGGCTATCGAAGGCGCTGAAGGGAAGGATCTGTTTCACCCGATCGGGCCCGTCGCGAAAGATCACAACCCGGTGCAGGTTGGCGCCTGCCGGGCCCGAGCCGTCTTTCCCGGTGCTGATCGTTGACCATTCGTAACCGTTAAGCGCCGTGAAAGTGCCAGGATCGTTGTATTTATCGGCAATGTCAACGACGTCCTCCCAGACAGCACGTTTGACCTTGGGGTTATCGAATCGCGGTACGCCGGTAACGAAGTCTTTCTGCATGGAAACGGCTGCTGCCCAGGCTTGCTCCTTGCTCCCCTGCATGTCCGCATACCATTCCTTGCCGACGTCAGTTGCCAGCAAGTCCGGGTCTGCCTCGTTGAGGAGCTTGGCAATGCCGAGATATTCCGCGTGGTCCGAGACCACCAGGAAATCCAGCGGCCTTATCAGTTTTACCCGCTGGCCGTCGGGGGAGGTTACTTCCTCACCCCGGGCCAGGCGGAAGCTCGTGTTCGGGTCGTTTCTGTTCCCGATCAAGCCGCTGTCCACGGACAAGGAGGTATGGTGGTGGGTATCGCCGAAGAGCACTTTCTGCGGGAAGTGTTGATCCACGTAGGGCGAATACGGTTCCGGCTGCTCGACCACGTGGTCCTTGTCCGGCGTTCCAGCATCCTGCGCCAGCGCCAGGCCGGCCGGCATGGCCAGTGCGATGGCGGCCATGGCCAGGATTGATTTCATCAGTTTGCCGTCATTCATTTCGGTTCTCCTTCCTGCATTCAAGCCTTGTTCTGAGAATACGCCTTCACAGGGCATATCGACAGAACCTTGCCCGGAAATATTCCCACACAGATTCGCAATGAATATCGAAAACGCGCAAAACCGGGTAAAATTTCGAACCATGGGTAATGCAAGCCAAAACTACATCAGGAGCGCCAGCCTGTCAGACATACTCGATCTCAGGCGCATTGCTCGTGGTGTCAACATGGAGATCACTCAGCTCGACGCAGGCTCTTTCGAGAGTGACGTCGTTCAGCTAAAGGTCCGCGATGTTCTTGCCAGCCGGATAACGTCGAACCGACGACTTAGATTGCAGGGAAATGTGAGTTTCCTTACCCTTTCGTTTTTGTCCGGGGGCTCGGGCTCGCCGACATGGCACGGTAACGCCGTAAAACCGAGTGACGTCCTGGCGGCCAACGCGGGCGAGGCGTTCGACCTGGTCGTCCCGCCAGGTGTCGAGGCTTATTGCGTCTCGGTAATCAGCGATGCCGAAGTCACGCTCAGGCAGCTCGGAGGACCGGTGCTCGCGAAGAAACTTTCCGGCACAGCCTGCCCGATTCCATGCGACCCTGACACGATTCAGGAGGCAGGAAGCTGGTTCCGGGAACAGTACGAAGAATTCGGCGATGACTTCAGCATGTCAGGTGGGGCGGCATTGGAGCTTGGTCGGGCGTTTCTGCGCAGACTTGCGGCGTGCCTGCGCGCCGGAACACCTGCATCCGGCTCAGAGGATTCTGCCTTTACCGGAAAGGCCGACGTTGTGCGGCGCGTTGAGCGGCATCTCCTGGAGGATCTTGCTATACCCCAGACTATTGACGAACTCTGCCGTGTTGCCGGGACCAGCCGGCGAACGCTCGAGTACGCCTTCAAGGACTATTTTGGCACCTCGCCCAGGCAGTTCGTCAAGGCCCTCAGACTGAATGCAGCGCGAAATGATCTCCTGTCTGGACATAACGGATCTGCGCAGGTCGCAGAGGTCGCATTCGGATGGGGGTTCACGCATATGGGCCAGTTTGCGTCCGACTATCGTCGTATGTTCGGTGAGAATCCCAGCGAGACTCTGCGGCGCAGCCCCAAGTAGACTTGGATCATCGCGGGTTGTGTCGCCCTATCTGATCTCCAAGCTGAGCCAATCGCCATCGTCGATGCCGAGCGCGTCACGAACGCAAATTGGGGCGATGATCTCAATCTGGTTTGGCGGGTAGCCCGCGACCTCGGGAAGAACGATTGCGGCATCGACCTGCCCTTCGATCGCGACGTGGAAGCAGCGGGCGTCGCAGTCATTTGGACCGCCGTTGGGGTTTTCGATCCGCACGCCGGGCATGCCCGTGAGCCGGACCCAGACAGACCTGGATTCCGCATCGTCCACGATCAGGTTGATGGTGCCCGGGAAAGGGTCGATGCCCAGCTTGCCGATGAACTGCCGGCGCGCCCAGTCCAGCCGGGTGAAGTATTTGCCCTGGCCGACCCCCCTGGCGAGTCGGCCGCGGATGATCTGCCCCGTACCGCTTTGCTTGCCACTCATGCGCGTAGCGATTGTTTCATTGGTTCGATCCCTGACATCAACGCGTGACCTTTGTTTCATTTCCCAGCATGCGGCCCACGAGGAGTCCATACAGGGGTTTGCTGCCAATAAGTTGGGCGGTCAGGCTGGCCACCAGGCAGGTGACGATCAACGGGTCATTCAAACCAAATGCTCATTGCGGGTCACTCCGCTCACGTGTCCATTGCAGGAAGGTCACGGGAACGCCGTCCGGGTCGCGGACCTGGAAAATCCGGGCTCCCCAGGAAGTGTCTTGCACAGGAGGGGCCCCGATTGCAATTCCGTTTCTCGCAGCTTCGATGTCCTCGACTTCGACGGCCACGTGGAACCGGTCGGCGGGCTCGCCGAGTGCTAATGGATTCCGCTCGCGCGAATTATCCACGATCTCCAGTCGGAGACCGCCCAGCTCGAACCGCCGACCGCGTGCGTTATCGCGGTCCCACTCTTCGACGACCGGAAATCCGAGCAGCGTGCCGTAAAACAGGGCCATCTCCTCGAACCGGTCGGTCACCAGGGCGACGTAACTCATGGCTTTGCTCCCGAGCCTTCAGTGGCGTGTGGCCTGGACCCCTGGCATCGGGGAAGGACTTCATCGATTAACAGCCGCAAGCTTCGTTCCCAGGACTCGCGTTCATCGGCCGCGTTGTAGGAAACGATCGTCAGGTGTCCGAAGCCGCCAGTCTGATCGTGAAGATCCAGAATGCGGTCAGCCACCGTTTGGGGCGAGCCGACCAGCCACAGGTTGTCCGCCACGTAGTCGAGGTCGATCGCGTCGTCAGGCATCGACGGATCGCGTTTAAAATAAGATCCGAGTCCAAGACCCAGGTAGATCGGCAGGAGGAACTCACGCCAGCAGCGGCCCATGATGCCGCCGATGGCGAGCTCGCGCGCCTCGGCGTCGGTTGGGGCCACATAGACATCGCGGATGATCCGCCAGTCCTCGCGGTCGGGAACACGCCCGCTGCGGGCCGCCCCCTCCTCCACCGCCTCCCAGTGCTTGGCCGTCATCGAGGCGTCCGGACTGACGCTCAGGCTGACCGGAATGTACCCCTTCTCGCCGGCCAGCTCGTGGTTCGACGACCCGGTCGTCAACCCCGCAATGGCGACCGGTGGGTGAGGCTTCTGATAAGGGGCGAGATGGAATCCCAGGCCAGCTACCGCGGTGCGCGGTTCGCCCATCGACCAGAACTCGCCCTGGAAGTCGCTCGCGCCATCGGTCCAGAGCTGAGTGATCAGGTCCAGCGCTTCAAAAGTCATCCTCCGGTTCCGCCCGCCGGTCGTATCGACGCCAAAGAGTTCGTGGTCGGTCGGCAGGGCGCCAATGCCGACACCCAGTTGGTAACGTCCGTCCGCCAGGTGATCGAGGTAGGCGACCCGATGGGCCAGTTCGACCGGATTGTGAAACGGCAGCAGGTGGCCGAGCGGCCCGAGACGAATCCGCTCGGTCCTCATGAGCGCCTGGGCGATCAGCAGGTCGGGGGCCGGGCAAGGCTCCCAGGGCGCGGTGAAGTGTTCGCCAATCCAGGCCTCCTCGAAGCCGAGGGCGTCGAGTCGCTCGAGTTCATCGAGATCCCAGCGCTGACCCTCCCGGATCGACCTCTCGGGCGGGTGCGAAGGCATCAACAGGGCACCGAATTTCATGGGCATGACTCCTCTCGTTGGTTCATCCTGGCACTGCCACGCTGCCTCTATTTGCCTTTCTCGAAGCCCCAACGTTCCCAGTTGGCGAGGATCTTCTCCTGAAGGGGTTTCGGATAGTTCCGCTCGAACTGCATGACCTTGGTCGGCGGCATGCCGACGCGCTCCTGCAGCGGGAGGCAACTGTAGATGACGGCAGCACCTTTGTGGCGAAGGTGGTCGTTGCAGCTGAAATAGTGGTCCAGTCCCCCCGTAAAGAATTCGGGAAAGTGATAGACACCATCCACCGGGTGGTTGCGGGTCGCAAAGGCCCAGGTCACGGCAGTGACGTCGGCCGGGTCGATGTCCTCCCCGACGACGATGATCTTGTTGCACATTCCGCCGCCATGCTGCGACCAGAACGCGTTCGCGATCTTCTTGATGAAATCGTCTATACCCAGGCCCGTGATCGTGTGCCAGTCGTCCGGCACGCGGACCACGAGCCAATGCATGGCGGACTCGAACGTCTGCATGGCATCGATTACCGGTATGCCCGCCTCACGCAGCTGGACGACGTTGTCGGAGGCCATGAAGAAGCCCATGCTGATGTGGCCATTATCCGTGGGCACTCCAGGCAATGAGACCGGCAGGATCGGGTCGTTGCGGAAGGTGATCGCCGTGATCGTCTGCAGCGGCGCCGGCTCTGCGGCATCGGGCAGATAACCGGGATATTCGCCGAACGGCCCTTCCATCCGGACCTCCGTCTGGGAGACCGTGCCCTCGATGACGATCTCGCAGTCCGCGGGGACGAGCAGGTCGTTGGTCTCACATTTAACCATCTCGATGCCGGCGTCCAACAGGGCGCTCGACCGGTCATACTCGTCGACCCAGTCGGGACAGCGGGAACCCGCCTGGGTCGCCACGGCCGGACTGACGCCGAACGCGCACGCCCACGGCGTGTCCTTACCCTCCTTCTTCCACATATTGTGAATGATCCCGTTGTGCTGAACGGGCAACCAGAGCCCGACCAGGTGATTCTCGTCGACGATCATCGCGCGATTCGTCGACCAGTTCGTCCACTTGCCGCACGGGGTGCGGACAATGTTGATGCCGGCGGTCTGGATGTAGCGGCCGCCGTCCCCGTCATGACCCACCATGGCCGGGAACTTGGTAACGTCGATATCATCCCCGAGCCACTTGTTCTGTTTGCAGGGCGCTTTTTCCGGGTCAACCATGACCGGCGGGTGGGTCTTGCCGGTGTCCATGGCTTCCAGGTAGGCACGTTGAATCGACATCAGGTCGGTTTCCGGCGGCAATCCCAGCATCACCGCGAGCCGCGCCCAGGGCTGCCCCGGCCTCCCGCTCTTGGCCATGCCGAAGTCCGCCGCCCGGAAACCCTCCGGGCAGCCCTTGACCTTGTTGAACATGGCCGCGGGCGCCAGTGTTTCCTGCGTGCGACGAAAGATCGCGCCAAGTTCAAGATACCAATCTACTTCGTCGTCGATCTCGACCAGTTCCCCCATTTCTTTCAGGGTGTCGAGGAAGTCACGATAATTGCGCGGAATGCGGTTACGGTCGATAGAAATGGACATGCTTTTGTCTCCTTGGTTTCAAGTCTTTTGTTCAGGTGTCGACGGCTGGGATTACTTCACGGTTCTAATCCCTTTTGCCTGCGGCGCGGGAAGGTCTTCTTTACCGGCTGGCTGACCAATCTTGCCTTTCCAACGCTTGATGATTCCCGCATCCAGACCAAACAAATCCAGAACACGTCCAACACTGTGATTTACCAGGTCGTCGATCGTTTGAGGCTGGCTGTAGAACGCCGGCATCGGCGGCGAAATCACCGCGCCCAACTGGGCCGCTTCATACAGCAATTTGCAGTGCCCGAGGTGCAGGGGCGATTCCCGCGGCATCAGCACAAGCGGGCGGCGTTCTTTCAGCACCACGTCCGCCGCTCTCACCAACAGGCTGTCGGCGTAGGAATTGACGATGGCCGACAGCGATTTCATTGAACAGGGAGCAACCACCATGCCGAGGGTTCTGAATGAACCGCTGGCGATGGACGCCGCCTGGTTGTTGTGGCTATGTACCTCATCGGCCAGGCCTTCGACGTATTTGGTATCGTACGGGGTCTCAATGCTGACGTTCAGTTTCGCGTAGGAACTCATCACGAGGTGCGTTTCCACGCCGCTGATCGTCTTTAGTATCTCCAACATGCGAATTCCGTAGATAACGCCGCTGGAGCCACTCATTCCCACAATCAGTTTCTTCATAGCTTTCCGTTCTCTCGCGAATCCGGAGTTAATACTTCGGTCGAATCTGCTCTCCTTCACGGGCATAATCCGGTTGTATCGAAGTTTTCCCGCGGGCAGAGCCAACACTCGCTCCATATCCCATGATACCTCCCTGGAGGCCTCCGGTCCGGGCAAGCTTCGAAGGGTAGTAGGACACGGGTGGCATTGTGTCGGGCACGTCCTCGAGCCAACCCTCGCTCATCGGGACGCCGCCCAGCATCATCGAATGCACCGTGCACGTTGCCGGGGTTTCCGAAAAGCGCGCGGCGGGTGCGAGGTGGGTGAAGATTCCCTCGGGAGTCTCCTGATCCACACAGTGTTTTTCGAGGTCGGCATTGGTCAGGGGCTCCGGGACGGCCTCGGGGTCGGTATGCGCAGCATAGATCATTCCGGTGCGTGCCAGACACGCGCGCACCTCCCAGGCCCCGCCTTCGGACGAACGCCTGGACAAGGCATCGACGACGCCCAGGGAGGCAAGAAAACCCGTCCCATAGTCACAACCGAGCCCCGGCATGAGGGCCGGGTCGTCGGCTGGCGAACTCTCCGTCGCCATCCCGACCGCGGTCTGGGCGTTCTGTTCCCAACTGCGCCAGGTCTCCATGGGACCGCCGAAGCCGTATGCATTCTCGCGCACGAGGATGAGATTCGGATTGATCTCGAGCAGTTTTTCCAGCGGGTAACCAAGGCGCTCGAGCCCCCCGTGTCGATAACCATAAACGAGCACATCGCAACCGCTGAGCAGCTTCTCGAACCTGGCCTTGCCGTCGTCCAGGGTGAGATCCGTAAACATACTGCGCTTGTTCCATCCAGTATCGATCTCGAACGGAATATGGTACGGGAAGTTAGGGTGACGAAACTCGATGACGTCAGCACCGTGCTCGCCCAGGCAGCGCCCAACGAGGGGGCCCGCGATCACATGGCAAAGGGACAGGACGCGCACGCCCTCCAGCGGGCGGGCCTTGGCGGGCGGAAGGGGTTTCTTTCCGGCGGACCCGATCTGCTGGATGGACACCGGTGGTGTGCTTGCGAGGAACTCGCCTTGCGGGTGACGGGACCATTCATCCCGGGTCCGCAAAATCGCTGCGGGAATGCCCAGTTTGGCACAATCCTCTTCCATCTGCTCAACGGTCCGCTTCCGGGTCGCTTGTTCCAACGCTTCCGGGGTGTCGGCGCAGTCGAGGTAGCGGAGGATGGCCCGGCGAAAGTGGGAATACTCCCCGACCATCAGGAACCACTTGCCGTTCTTGTCCGGGTAGAACTGGGAAGTCGCCTGGATCATTTCAATCACGGGCAGCTTCCAACCGTTCTGGTAGAGAAACCCCAGGGAGTTGAGCATCATGCCCGCGCCCCGACGATCGATTGCGATCTGCTGTCTGGGCAACCCGCGCTCACGCCCCAGCGCTTCGATGGCAAGCGCCAGCGCTGCGGTGAACGCCGTGACGACGTCGTGGGCCCGGATGGGGGATTTGATGTAGTCCGGGGTTTGCTCCACGGTGAGCTGGTCAAAGTTGGACAGGTTCATGGCGCAGTCCTGCGTCATCTCCGCAAAGATTTCGCGTTGCAGTTGGTTTAACATCTGATCCTCCTAAAGTAATTAAAAATCGAGCTGCAGTCGCATTCCGAGCAGGACCGATTCGTCCACGGTCACGTTTGGCCCGTTCATGTACTGCACGTTGAATGACAGGCCCACAGCGGGCGTGAATGCGACGTTGTAAAAAGCTTCGACCCCGTGCTCCCAGC
>CAVWXL010000005.1:0-42613 GCA_963759035.1 uncultured Gammaproteobacteria bacterium | reverse complement strand
TGATCCAGGGTGCGCACCGGAAACAATATTTTTCGCGGTGTAATTTCCAGCGATTTCTGCCAATGAAATTCCTCTTCGATATAAAGCAGGAGTTGCATTGAAGTCGAATGATCCCCGGTCACCACCGACAACCGAGTAGTTTCCAACCATGCGATATTCAGGGCTGATTTCACCTGAAATAGTGAGCCTCGAGCTGAACGTGAACCCTGGATCGGCACTCACGGCGGTCCCCGTACCTGAAAATGATTTCCCATTGACAGACCAGGTACCAATCGCCGCCATTGCATCATAGCTCACCGCAGCAAACTCTCCATTTGGAGCGATGACAGCTACGCCCGGAATGACTTGATTCAAAACAGTGGAAAAGAAGTTCCCCTGGTATAGCCCGGCATGTGGATTCTGCGGACATTGCATGTTGTCGATGGATGCAACCGGGTTAACGGAATGGACCCTGATCCCCAGGGCACACCGTCATAACTCAGGGTGGAAGAGTATTGCAGGGTTGCTGTACTGAAGAATGAAACGTCATGGTCAGGGTTCCCCACGGCGTTTGAACTCGATCAGCCGGATCAAACTCACCGAATATCATTCCAGTATTGTAATAAGCATCGGCCCTGACTGTGCTCCCTGATGTTATTGCCTATTGCCACAATAAAAGTAGGCGTTCCATCCGGGTGGTAGACATACCAGTAGATGAGAGTTTGATCATCAGGCAGCACTTCTACGGAAAAGCCGTGGCCGCTTTGAGACGGGTTGTACCAGGAGCCGCTGAGGTATGGGTTTATATCCAGGCCCCAGGCATTTAGTGATACGAAGATCAAGAGCAGAAGGCAGTATCTGAGAGCTTTCATGGAGTTCTTCCTTGTTGCCCATGGGGTGACTTATTAGCTCGACGCTAAGTGAGACCGGAATGAAGTGCAATGATGCATATCAGCGGTCGGTGGCGTATCAACGAAAAGACGGGCCCAAAATTAGTTACGCTTACAACGACTGCGTTAAGAAGGCAAAAGAAATCACTCGGTGAGTCTGTTTGTCACAATCAAGATCACTCTTACCAAAAGTCACGCAAGCCAATGGTGCAACCGAGCCCACTGACGTTTCCGCGGAAACGTTACCAACCACCTACCCCCTCACAAATGCTCCTCAAACCACCGGACAATCTCCACGTCTGAAGTCACCCGATTCTCCACCTTGCCCCAGCCGTGCCCCTCGTCGGGGAACAGCACGTACTTCACCGGCACGCCGCGCTCCTGCAGGTTCTCCACCACCTGCTCGGCCTCCACCACCGGCACATTGGTGTCGTTGGCGCCGTGCAGCACGATGGTCGGGGCGATCACGCGATCGACCTTGTGGATGGGTGAGAGTTGCTCCAGCAGTTCTTTGTCTTTCACCGGGTCGCCGTATTCCACGGTGGAAATCGCGGCCATCCACGGTTCGGTGTTGGCGAAAAACGTCGCGAGGCGTTTGATCCAGGTGTCGCTGGAACGAATTTAATGCTACGTTCCTTTTTATTATTTCCAGTGAAGGTTGCTGCCAGGAATGAGAAGGTATCCGTGATTTCTATTAGTGGACTCGTTGCCGCCATGCTGACGATACTGATCTATCTTGGTATCTATTTAGTCAAGTGGTTAATGGTTAAATCCTGGGTTCCGGTAGAAGCCAGGCTGCATCATTTGACTTGGAAAAGTAAAGAAATAACTGACGGATATTTCGGGGGGCATGGTAGTCAAAACACCAAGACCATCAGTCAGAGCCAATGTCTATATTCTTACTATCTGGATAACAAGAAATTCTACGGAATTCGAACCTCAATCGTTCCAATTTTCTCAACGAGAAACCCTATTTCTTCGAAGATCAACTCTTCGATCAATCATTCTTCAGATGGAGATACTATTGAAATACGGGTTAACAGGAAACACCCATCAAGATCGTTGATAAATGGCGATTTAGATTGGCATATCCTGCTTTTTGTTTGTTCCTTGCTGCTGGGGATTTTGGTTTTAGGTGTTTTCGAAAAAGCTTTTGTTTCGAGTGAAGTAGATATGCGTGAAGTTATTTTGCTTACTGGTTTGGGCTGTATTCTTTACGTCATAGTAGCCTGGGGCAGTTCCCAAAATCATAAAAAGGAATTAAAGGCGATCGAAACAATGGCTCCAGATTGACTACCCTGACCCCTGTTTCTCTTTGCTCTTTTTTGATCTGTTTGCTTTGGGCATTCCTGCTTTTCTGTTGATTTGGCAAATTGGGTATACCTCATGACAGAAGCTGAGACGCTGGATGAGTTGGTGAGCCCTATCCTGGCTTTAGCTGTCTTCATGGTGGCCTGGTACGTACTTAATTGAAACATTTGGTGTATTTATACACGGGCTCCAATTAACATTAGGCGAAAGATTGTTGATGCAAAGATCATTAATGACTGCGTGAAAAAATACACAAACCAGACTATTTTTATATTCCTCCTACTGTTTTCTGTAGGCGCAGTTCTAATAGCTCTGCAGCTGTTGGGGCTACAATTGCCACCATTGGTTAACGCAATCTATTTGGCTTTTTTCGTAATATCTCAGCTTCTTTTTCTATTTATTTATAGTTTGTATTTGACCTTCAGTGTCATGCGTAACACTGAAAATAAAGAACAAAATCTCGTTGTTCTTATTCCCGGCCTTGAACAACTAATGAGCCGAACATCCAGATTTTGGCTCGCCATTCGATTCCTGGTGAGCCGTGTTTTTATCTGGTGCGGCGTTGATATTGGCTATTCCGAGGTTTATGGATTTGATATTGGGGTATTGGTGAAAAAATTGAAGATAAATCCAAGCTGCACCCAATTGTCATTCCCCGATCGCCTGGCTTGCTCTATGGAAGTGGTTCCAGGGCAGGTTATCTGGTTCCGCTGGTCAAAACTTCTTCATTCCGATAAAGCCAGGGTAGGGCAATGTTGTTCATTCTAAAAAACAGATCAAATAAGTCCTTTGAGATGGTGTGGCTGGTGATTTGGCTTTCTCTTGTGGCCTGGACTTATTTCGCCTGGAGTGAATGGGGAACCACAACAAGAATTATTATGGCATCCATAGAAATTTTGACAGTCCCGAATCTTCGGCAAATATTTGTCAAATAGTCATGTTGTAAGCTAATGGAGAAAGATGAGTGCTTCATTTTTTCGCCAATGGCCCAATCCTTCTATTACGAGCATATTTTTTCCAATTTGAATCTAAGCAAAAGCACCAGGGAAGGCATAATGCGCGCCAAGGAAAACTCACCTTCTGGAATGCCGAAGCAAAACAATCATACTTTCTGGACCGTCAAAAGCGCCTTAAAACTCTTCATAATTTTGACGTTTGCAGGCGCGTTCGCTTATTCGAAATATCAAAAGTCCCAGGCTGGCTCGCCTTTGCCACTCAAGTCTCCAGCCCCTTCCAACTCGATGACGACTCCACAGCCCCAATTCAGCTGTGACGGGCGAACACATTGTTCCCAAATGACCTCATGCGCCGAGGCCAAATATTTCATTCAGAACTGCCCAAACACCAAGATGGATGGGGACGGTGATGGCGTCCCCTGCGAAAGTCAGTGGTGCAATTGAGGTATCTCACAAATGCTCCTCAAACCACCTGACAATCTCCACGTCTGAAGTCACCCGGTCATCGCCCCTTCAAACAAGCCCTTAATTTCTGTCTCCGTTGTGTTTACGTAACCACAGGACCTGGAATGCAAAGCCCACCACGTAGGCGATCAAGAACACCAGGTAGAACGTTTTCAGCAAAGGGTCTTCGATGTCTTTCACTACCGGATCCCCCACCGGGAGCCTCATTAGTCCGTCGGTGATGGCCGGAATCATGTGGAACAAAAGGGTTGCGGAGTAAAACATGGCCTGGGCATAAGGTGATAACTTCCCCAGTATCCGTGTTTTTTCCGACAAGCCACCGGCGGCAAGCGCCAGCAGCGTCAATACCGCGAGCGCATGAGCAACGCCAAATCCGCCGTGTTTGTAGATGCCCAGCGCTGAAGCTGCCGCCAGCAAAGTGCTCAACAGATAAATTATGCCACTGAGATTGCCGCTTCCGATGACCTTGTGTTTGACAAGGGCATAAAAACCGCTCAGTAAGGCGATGACTCCCATGAGGGTATGGAACCATCCGAAAAGTGTAATTTCTGGCATATTTAAGTCCCTGCTTGCTGATTAATTATGTTCAATGGCCTGCATGGCCGCCCTTCAACTCAACTGTAGCAAAACAATTCCTACAGCAATAAGGGCTATTTGACGCTACCGGGTCATTCGAAATCTACCCAAACTGAACCTGGTGATTCGCCAGGGAGTTAAGAGCGCAGTGTTTGAGTTTGAGTATTGTTTAACGGTTGATGTTTAACGCTATGCGTTATATCATAATGTCATGATCAAAAGCTTTGGTAGTAAAGACACCGAAGCTTTATTTTATGGAAAGTGTCCGCGTCAGTGGATTGATATTCGTGCCAGAGCTGAGCGAAAGATGGCTAAGAACAAAATGCGCCCCATTCATCCAGGTGAAATCTTGCGCGAGGAGTTTCTTGTACCTTTGGGCATGAGCGCAAATGCGCTTGCCATTGCCTTGCGGGTACCGGCGCCGCGAGTGAACGACGTCGTGCTTGAAAGGCGGGCAATCACGCCGGACACGGCGCTGAGGTTGGCGCAATATTTCGGTGGAGATGCGGAAAGCTGGATGAATCTGCAAATCACCTACGACTTGAGGCGGACCGAGCAGATCGTGGGTGAGAAAATAAGAAGTGAAATTGTGCCTCGTGCAGCCTGATCACATGATGTTGTCACAAAATTGCTGAAACCAGGGCTACCAGTGGGATATGTGGTTCATGCACCACGGCCCCTCGGCCCGGGCTTTCGTATTGTGACCGGATATTCGATGTGACGAGCATTCTCAGCCTTTGAACGAAATTCAAGACACGTTGGCCGATAAAGCCTGGATTCGATCAGCGACAAGTTTAGAAGCCCGGTTTTTCATTTCCCTTGGCATGTAGCTGTGTTCAATGGTGTTGATGATTCTGGTTTCACTCGACCTGATTTGGTCGAGGAATGTTTTCACCGGTTTAGCTGGGATATCCAGCCTGCTAGCTAACTCTAAAAAGTCTCCTGCGGTGTAGTATCCAAAATGTTCATAGTTTTTGGTAAATTCTCCTTCTGCCTCCTCAATCAGCAAGTCCAGTGCCAGCGCGCTGCTTTTGTCTACGTTCTCGAACGCGTGTGTGAAAACAGCATCGTAGTTCGGTGTCATGCGGTCGTAATAACGCCCCCGGTTGCCTGCAAGCCGTTGCAAGCTGATGTTTTTGAGGTGGAAATCATCGTTTCCGATCAGATATGAAAAAATCACCCTTCGCACGAACTCGAGCACCACGGCCTTTTTACCGCGAGTCATAGTGTCGATCATTCTGCCGGTTTCCTCGTAGCTCTTGTCATACTTTCCCGAGCTACCGGTTTCAAACCCCTGGGCCATATCTTCCTGGTGTAACTTTTGTCCACCGGGTAAGCGGTCGAATCGGCGGGTGATGTAAGCCAGTTCTCCATCTGAAAAACTGACCAACCCACACATTGCGGTGTCCAGCCCCAGTTGCCGCGAAATCACCATTGCGGCGTGTTCATTCTCTGATGCATAAGGGAACTCTTCAGGGGTGGGCTTGAGAATGTATTCCCCGTTTTTGATAACCGGCATTAGTTCGAAATTGGCATCCACAATGACTGAAAACTTTTGCTGAACGCCAGAAATGGACATGCCTTTCGTGTATTTGACGCTGGTCTGTTTGAATTCCCTGCGACTGTACGAAAGCTCAGAAGATACCTTGAGCGATTCAAACAATCTCCTGTATTCGTTGTCCCGGTACTCCGCTCTGTAGGCCGAAACGGGTACTGGTTTAAGGCTGATCTTGCAATAAGGCACAGTTTTGGCTCCTTAGCTGACCCGCTCAATGGTTACAGCGCCGACCAGGTCATTACCATTGTTCATCAGCAGGCCCAGGCGGTCATTTTCATCAATCTTCTGACTCGTGGCCTGGATGCTTCTTAGCCAACCCTCAGAAGCGAGGTTTTCAAAGAACGGGAATAAGTCCTCGCTCTCGAAAGCAGCCTCCTGGAGCGGCAGATGAAAACTGAGTGGGGTCCCCCCTGACAAGTACTCCGGATCGTAAGTAAAAAAATACCGACCCTCATGTTGAGCCAGGACGCCGGCAAACCGCCCATTGAAAAATACATTTGCTAACCGATCCACAGCTTCAATCCCAGCGCAAAGAGTATGTCTTTCAGTGTGCTCATCTGTACAGATGAGTGTCCATTTTCCAGCTTGCTCAAAGTTACAGTAGTCACACCAGCGAGTTCTCCCAACTCGCGTTGAGTCAGGCCCTGCTTATCTCTTGTCTCGCGAATGACCTCTCCAATGTTGTCTGCCGGCCTGAGACCTTGAGCGGTTTCAGCGAGCGCAGCGATCCTGCTTGCCTCCAGATATTGGTTGCGAATTTCTTCAAGTAAGGCGTCAATGGTTTCCATGTTGTGCATAAGTCTAACTTTATTTAATAGGTGATAAAGAGTATATATAGTTAATATACTTTAAGAATCAAACATAAACAACAAATATATTTATATTATTGTCTTAATTATCTAATTGTTTATATTTTTATATATATTTTAATTAAACAAAGTGCTGGGGACGTTTCCGCGGAAACGCCACCAAGTTATGGGGACAGAATGAAGGGACAGAGTAAAAAGGGAGTAGAGGGCTTAGTTGCGAAGTCGGTGGACTTGTTTCCTGAAAGACTCTTACGTTACAAAAGAATTTGACGAGTACCTGAAGTGCGGAAGACTTGAGCATGGCTTTCTCAGCGTTCGCTGCGAGTCCTGCCATGATGAGAAGCTGGTAGCGTTTTGAGTTCTAAGTGAATACAGCGTTTATCTTACATATACTCGCCTTTGTGTAATCACTAATGAAAGAGGTTTACATAATGAAAAAAGCCCTCCAGATCACCTGTCTTGTCCTGTTTACTTTCACGGCGATGGTCTCGCAGAATGTATTTGCCGGTGAAGTCGTTAAGCCGGCAAAACTGAGCAAGTCAGATATATCGGGCAAAGTATTTGAGCGTGCTGATATGGCGGAGACCTTACATGATGACGGTCACAAGACCCAGGATGTCACCAGCTTGCTAAGCAGTGACAAGAAATTTGGTTCCGGCATGTATCGCTCGGGAAAAGTGCGCTTTGAAATAACTGAACCCTATGGTGTGGATGAGTTTATGTATTTCCTGGAGGGTGGTGTCACCCTGACTTCTTCCGATGGCTCCGTGCAGGTGATTAATGCGGGTGAGGCTATCACCATTCCCAAAGAGTGGACAGGTGTCTGGGACACCGAGGGCTATATGAAGATCTGGGTTATTTACTCAGAAGATGGCTCTGGTCTTGAATAAATAAGTGATTTATTCCGTTGTGGACCCTGTAGCAGAACTCCCCTGGGCCTTACCCATGAATCCGATGCGATCATGTTGGTTCTGGCGGCAATTGCTGCTTCGGAGCAATACTTGGAGTTACCACCGCTGAAAGTTACGCCGGTTTGCAGCGCCTGAGCGATTCCAGCCAATGAGTAGGCTCTCGTAGTTGGCGGTGGATAAAGTAACACCGTCAAACATAAGTTCCGCATTGGTTAATGCCCCGACGTTCCAGTGAGCCGATATCCCGGTCAAAAGAAGTGGCCCTTGGAACATCTCCCATATCTGTTACCGCTGCTGTATCCCAGCCACTGGTGTCTGGGTTGGCTGCGGTGGCACCGAACATCTACGCATATTGTTACCGCTGCCGTATCCCAGCCACTGGTGTCCGGGTTGGCTGCGGTGGCATCTTGGAACATCGATCGCATAGTTGTTACCGCTGCTGTGTCCCAGCCACTGGTGTCTGGGTTGGCGTCGATGGCCTCATTGAACATGAATGACATATCTGTTACTGCTGCCGTATCCCAGCCACTGGTGTCCGGGTTGGCTGCGGTGGCACCATTGAACATCCCGCCATATCTGTTACCGCTGCCGTATCCCAGCCACTGGTGTCCGGGTTGGCTGAGGTGGCATCATGAACATGAATGCATATCCGTTACCGCTGCCGTATCCCAGCCACTGGTGTCCGGGTTGGCTGCGGTGGCATCATTGAACATCCATGCATATTTGTTACCGCTGCCGTATCCCAGCCACTGGTGTCCGGGTTGGCTAGGTGGCCTACTGAACATGTATGACATATTGTTACCGCTGCGTATCCCAGCCACTGGTGTCCGGGTTGGCTGCGGTGGCACCGATTGGAACATCCCGTGCATATTTGTTACCGCTGATGTATCCCAGCCACTGGTGTCCGGGTTGGCTGCGGTGGCACTATGGAACATCCATCCCATATCTGTTACCGCTGAGAAGTCAGGGGTATCCGTTGCCAACACTTGCAGATTCTCAGCCCCATAAAAAGCATTTGCCATCGTATGTCCATTGGTTTGTGCCCCACTGATCCAGAGAAAGAATCTTTTCTCTATCTCCACATTGTTACATCCTGTTAAATCGAATAGCATCGTAAGTGCCGCGTATCCTTATGGTATATGTACCGGCAACCCCATAATCATGCGTGGATGAATTAGCGAGACCGAACTCATCAAATGTCCCGTCATTGTTCCAATCGACATCATAAGGACCTCCAATCATCGGAGCGGTGATTGAAGTGTCATTTGAATCGCCGGGATTGTCTGTTTTCCAGGTGGTTACAAAGTCATCGGCCGGTGCGGCCAATGCGGCTGGTGCCCCTAAAAAACGAATAAAGCTAATCTCATTGAGACTCATGCACCTCCAGTTCAATCTCGATCAGGAACTCAGGAAGGGCGAGTCCTTTGACCTCAAGCCAAGATCCAGTCGGAAACTGCTTGGTATAGATCGAGTTGCGATACGAGGCGAACTCTAAAAATTTTGCCATGTCAGTCGTGAACACATTTTCAACGATCACGTCATCGAAGCTACAGCCGAAGTGTTTCAGAATCTTGCCCAGATCGGAGTAAACGTTCTCCACCTGTTGCTCAAAATCGCCGACGGCTGTCGGATTACCCTCATCATCCATGCTCACAGCCCCCGAGATCTTGATGTCATCACCAATCTTAACGGCATGCGAGTAGCCGTAGGCTTTTTCTACATCCGGTCGCAAAAGGAAATACTCTGGCTGGCTCATTCGTCTTCTCCTCAAGTTTCTTCGACGTCCGCTTTGGGACACAAGCCGATTCTATCTTACAGCAAGCGAATATCTGCTCTGGGTTGTGACTTCAACCGGTCGATGCAACACATTGGTTAAATCGTTCAGCTGGTGTTTCGAAGTTTAACGTTTCTCTTGGCCTTTCGTTCAGTTGTCTGGCGACTGCATTCAGCCTGTCCCGTAATCGGTTTTAGTCCACCGGCATGAACATTCCAGCTTCCTGATATCGTTCCATCAGTCACCTTGATTTTCGCTTTTACCTGTACTTTCCCACCAAACGAATTGTTCTCGCTTCCGCTCCAGGTTCCCTGCCACGGTGATACGACCGGGGTTGTTACAGTATCGGCGGCATTCCCTGACGGATCTTCACTGTCAGCGTGACCCGCGAGCGTGAAAATTGCACAACTTAGCAGGATGAAAGCTCTCATTGGATAACCCCGTTCACGCAAACAACCCCTTAATTTCTGTCTCCGTTGTGTTTACGTAACCACAGGACCTGGAATGCAAAGCCCGCCACGTAGGCGATCAAGAACACCAGGTAGAACGTTTTCAGCAAAGGGTCTTCGATGTCTTTCACTACCGGATCCCCCACCGGGAGCCTCATTAGTCCGTCGGTGATGGCCGGGATCATGTGGAACAAAAGGGTTGCGGAGTAAAACATGGCCTGGGCATAAGGTGATAACTTCCCCAGTATCCGTGTTTTTTCCGACAAGCCACCGGCGGCAAGCGCCAGCAGCGTCAATACCGCGAGCGCATGAGCAACGCCAAATCCGCCGTGTTTGTAGATGCCCAGCGCTGAAGCTGCCGCCAGCAAAGTGCTCAACAGATAGATTATGCCACTGAGATTGCCGCTTCCGATGACCTTGTGTTTGACAAGGGCATAAAAACCGCTCAGTAAGGCGATGACTCCCATGAGGGTATGGAACCAACCGAAAGGTGTAATTTCTGGCATATTTAAGTCTCCTGCTTGCTGATTAATTATGTTCAATGGCCTGGATGGCCGCCCCTCAACTCAACTGTAGCAAGTTAATTCCTACAGCTATAAGGGTTATTTGACGCTACAGGGTCGATCGAAATCTACCCAAACTGAATCTGGTGTTTAGCCAGGAGTTAAGAGCGCAGTGTTTGAGTTTGAGTATTGTTTAACGGTTGATGTTTAACGCTATGCGTTATATCATAATGTCATGATCAAGAGCTTTGGTAGTAAAGACACCGAGGCTTTATTTTATGGAAAGTGTCCGCGTCAGTGGATTGATATTCGTGCCAGAGCTGAGCGAACGATGGTAAAGAACAAAATGCGCCCCATTCATCCAGGTGAAATCTTGCGCGAGGAGTTTCTTGTTCCTTTGGGCATGAGCGCAAATGCGCTTGCCATTGCCTTGCGGGTACCGGCGCCGCGAGTGAACGACGTCGTGCTTGAAAGGCGGGCAATCACGCCGGACACGGCACTGAGGTTGGCGCAATATTTCGGTGGAGATGCGGAAAGCTGGATGAATCTGCAAATCACCTACGACTTGAGGCGGACCGAGCAGATCGTGGGTGAGAAAATAAGAAGTGAAATTGTGCCTCGTGCAGCCTGATCACATGATGTTGTCACCAACGCTCGAAGTGCCCCAACACGCTACGCAAGATTTATGCGTGCTCAACAACTGCGGCGAACTGGAACTTTGCCTGGGCGACCCGCTTGCCGAACCACCCATGAACCAGGGCTACCAGTGGGATATGTGGTTCATGCACCACGGCCCCTCGGCCTGCGCTCACCATTACCTCAGTTCGCTGGATCTCGGTAATGAGCTGTCCGGTCCCAATGCGGTTGGCGGGCTGGAGTTCTTTGAGGATGCGAACATGGTCAGTTGTTGGCCTGATCCGCATCAGACCCCTTCATGGCAATGTGGTTAAATAAGCATCGTATGAATGCCCGTTTAACAAGCAATTTCAGTTTCTGGTCCTTCAAAAGCGCGACAAAGCTTTTCATTATTTTGACGTTCGCGGGCGCGCTGGCTTATTCCAGATATCAGAAGTCCCAGACGGGCTCGCCCGTGCTGCTCAAGTCGCCCGGTTCTTCCAGCTCGATTACGAGTCCACATTCCCAGTTCAGATGCGACGGGCGTACGCATTGCTCGCACATGACTTCCTGCGCGGAAGCCAGGTACTTTATTCAGAATTGTCCAAATACAAAAATGGACGGAGATGGTGATGGCGTTCCCTGTGAATCGCAGTGGTGTGGGTAGTTCCCGTTAAGCGACAAGACACAAAAATGAAAAATTGCGATTTCTATGGATTGGACGGCTGCCGTGCAGGCTGGTTTTTCGTAGGAATTGGTGCTGACGGCAATTACCAGTTCGGCGTGTTAGATGCGTTCTCAGACATCGACCTTTTCCACGATCGTGCAAAGCTGATTCTTGTCGATATTCCTATCGGATTAATTTCATCCGGAAGTCCCGGGCGGCTTTGCGATGTTGCTGCCCGAAAGCTGATCAAGCCACGGGGTTCATCCGTTTTTCCCGCACCCAGCAGGCCGGCGCTGGGTAAAAGCACCTACGCAGAGGGAAGTGAAGCAAATTACCTGGCGGTTGGCCGCAAGCTTTCAAAGCAGACCTGGGGGATTGTTCCAAAGATTCGGGAGGTAGACGAGTACCTGGGTGCTGCAACCGGGCAGGGCAAGATCAGGGAAATGCATCCTGAGGTCGCCTTCTGGGCATTTAACGGTCAGTCGTCGCTGACGCATGGCAAGAAGAAAGCGGCCGGTGCGCAAGAGCGGCTGAATGTGTTGTCCAGGCTATTTCCTCCGGCTGCAGACTGCTACGAAGAGGCGCTGAACACCTATAAACGAAAAGACGTGGCGCGAGACGATATCCTTGATGCCATGGTCGGCGCCGTGACCGCCATGCAATTTCCAAACATCAAGACGCTGCCTTCATCCCCGCTTGTCGATGAAACCGGGCTGGCAATGGAGATTGTTTATGCGGAGGCTTAGTGGGGGCTGGCAGCCATCTGCTGTACCCCATTCTCGGCCTTTGAGAAAAGGCCATGCCATGATCAAGGCTGATCAAAGTGTCTAAAGGAAAGATAAAGTGAAAATTATTCTGATTATGCTGTGCCTGCTGGCTTCAAGCCTCGCCTTCGCCGACGAATACCTCGGCAAACTCAGCGAAAACCCCTACAACACCGATTCCACCAGTAATGCGTATGGACAATATGGTTCGGAGTACTCGGACAAGAGCATCAACAACTCTTATGGCCGTTACGGCTCAGAGTATTCCAACGACAGCGCCACCAACCCCTACGCCACCAACGCGCCCAAACTGTACGACAGCGATGGCAACTACCGCGGCAAACTGAGCACCAACAAGTACGACCCGGACTCGGTTTCCAACCCATACGGTCGCTACGGCAGCGAGTACTCCCCGGACAGCATCAACAACCCCTACGGCGCAGGCAGTCCCTACCGCCAGGACAGCCCCACCAACCGCTACGGCGAGGGCTTGTCGATTTACGGTGATGATGACGGTTGATCTCACCGGTAGTATCTTCTAACCATGGCACCCAAACTCTCCAAATCCCGCATCATGTCCTCGCTTCAATGCCTGAAGCGGGTGCACCTCGAAATCAACCGCAAAGACCTGGTTCATTTTTCCAAGGCAACGGAAGCCGCTTTTGCCCTGGGGCACGAGGTGGGCGATATCGCCATTGAGCTTTACGGCGGGGACCAGGGCACGTTCATAGAGTACAACGGCGGTAATTTCACGGCCGCGCTGGCCAAAACCGAACAACTGATGACCTCGATGTTTCGCGCGCCCATCTTCGAGGCCACACTGCAGCACGGTGGTGTGCTGGTCCGCGAAGACGTGTTGTTGCCGGTTGATGATGACAGCGGCCAGAGCTGGCGCATCGTGGAAATCAAAGCCTCTACCAGGGTCAAGCCCGAGCATATCCACGATTGCGCGGTGCAGGCCTGGGTGCACACGGGGGCGGGTTACCCGTTGAGCAGCATTTCACTGGGGCACATTAACAACCAGTTCCAGTATGCGGGTGATGGTAACTACCAGGGCCTGTTTATCGAGCAGGACCTGGGCGAACAGGTGTTTGAGCTGTTACCGGAGGTGCCTTTCTGGGTGGAGAAGGCCCGCGAGGCGGTAGCGGGGCCGATGCCCGATGTCCCGGTGGGGCAGCACTGCACCCAGCCGTACGAGTGCCCGTTCATGGATTACTGCTGGCCCAATGACACGCGCTACCCGATCGCCGGGCTGGCCGGCAGCAAAAAGAAACTCGGTGTCTGGGTGATGGACGGCTACCGCGATATCTGCGATGTGCCCTCATCCGAAATCACCAGCGAGACGCAACTGCGCATTCATCGCGTGACCATGGAGGGCGTACCGGAATTGCTGTCCGGCGCGAAGGCCTTTGTCGAGTCCCTGGCCTATCCCGCGGTTCTACCTGGATTTCGAGACCGTCGGCCCGGCCATCCCGATCTGGGCCGGGACCCGGCCTTACCAGGTTTTGCCGTTCCAGTGGTCCTGCCACATCGAACGGGCGCCAGGCGTGATGGAGCACGCAGAGTTCCTCGATTTGTCCGGCGAGCCGCCGATGCGCGCCCTGGCCGAGCAGATGATCGCGGACCTGGAGACCGAAGGCCCGGTGTTGATGTACACAAGCTATGAACGCGGCGTTATCGAGGGCCTGGCCGCGATGTTTCCGGACCTCGCGGAGGCGCTACAGGCCATCGCCGACAGGCTGGTTGACCTGCATCCCGTCACCAAAGACAACTACTACCACCCGGACATGGTCGGCTCCTGGTCGATCAAGGCCGTGCTGCCAACCATCGCGCCCGATATGGACTATGCAAAGCTCGAAGGTATCCAGGAGGGGATGGGTGCCTCAGTGGCTTACCTGGAAGCGATTGATCCGGAAACCAGCGCGGAAAGGAAAGAGGAGATTCGCGAAGAACTGCTGAAGTACTGCAAGCATGATACGGAGGCGATGGTTCGGCTGGTGGCGTTCTTTTCGAATAGCGGGGCAAACTGAGCACCAATAAATACGACCCGGACTCGGTCTCCAACCCTTACGGGGAAAGGCTGTCGATTTATGGGGATGATGATGGTTGAGGCTGGCGCCAATGACTCGCACAGCATCCTAAGCTGACAATCGTTCTGCCGCCTGCTTCTTTGTGGGTTGCCTGAATGAATAACGAAAATCACCCCCTGTCTTTGCCAGAAGGCCGATCAGGTAGTCCGATGAGATCTTCTCAATGGTGGGCGCAGTAACGGCACGGTACTCTGATTGCTTGAAGACATTGCCCGCCAATCCCGACAGAGATGAATATGGCCTAACTATGGAGTGGGGGGACCTTTGCGTGATTACGGGTACTCTTGGAAGTCGTTAGAAGCTGTGATCACTCGGATCAGTTTGGGGTGAACAAACAATTTCTCTCGACCCACCTGCGTTTCCTTCAGTACACCGATTTCGACCAATTGTTTGAGGTACACCGAAGCCGTTTGACGTTTGGCAACATCCGCTTCTACCAGGTTGGCAATGCGACAGTAGGGTTGCGTGAAAATGGCATCAATGAGTTCGCGGCTGTGAATATCGGGTTTCGTGGCGCGAACGTACTGGTTCGTGTGCTCAAGAAGCGATCTTATCGCTCGGATTTTTTCGCGGGTCCACACCGCCGTAGATTCGACACCACTCAACACATAGAGAATCCACTGCTCCCATGACTGGTGAGTGGTTACGTGAAGTAGTTTTACGTAGTAGTCGTCCTTGTGCGCAATGATGTACCTGCTCAGGTAAAGGATCGGTAGGGTGAGTAACTCCTGCTCAACCAGAAACAGGATATTCAGCAATCGGCCGGTTCGGCCGTTGCCATCGGTAAACGGGTGAATCGCCTCGAACTGGTAGTGCGCGATGGCCATCCGAACCAGCACGTCGACCTCTTCTTGTTCATGCAGATAGGTTTCCCAATTGGCTAATTGGTCTCTGAGCAGCGCTTCGCCCTCCGGCGGTGTGTAAATGACCTTTCCAGTCTTACTGTTTGCCAATGTCGTTCCGGGTACTTTGCGAATGCTCATATCCACGCCTTTGATGCGAGAGCATAGTAGTTCCGCTAAACGAGTTCCTGGCGGACGCTGCTGCAAGTATTCAAATCCTTCGCGTAGTGCCGTGCGGTAGCGTAATGCTTCCTTGGTAGCGGGGTCTGCTCGGTTTTCACCCAGGCTGGCGTATTCAAAGAGGCTATCTGTGGTCGTCACAATATTTTCAATCTCAGAGCTGGCTTGCGCCTCCAACAGGGGAAGGGTGTTGAGCAACATGCTGGCATTGGGGATGAGATCACTGGCCTGTTTGAGTTCTGCAAGTGCGGCTCGAGCAGCAATACATTTCTTGAGCACACCCTTGGTCTCTACCTCTTGTTTGGGTGGTAGAAAAGGGAGTTCGTTGTAAGGTTTGTCTGCTTTGAAGGTCATCTGTCGATTCACATGCATATTTTGAACATATTGATCGGATAGGTTGATTGAATCGACATATTAGCTAAACATGTCGATTTAGTACAGGCAAATCGACATATAATGATTAGGGTTACCTGGCACATTGATCCTGACGACAAAGTCAGGGAGACCCAGACCTTCCGTCAACCAGCTGATCTTCAGCCGTTGCCTGGACACTTTGCTTACACGTTTCTTCCGCGGGTTGCCAGACATCGCGGTAGGGGTTGTCGAAACAAACGAGATCGAGGAATCGCTGGCGCTCGCGGGATTGCCGGGCTTGCTGTTTCTCCCGGATCGGGGCGAACCCTGGATCTTCGTAAAGCTGCCGCAGGTATGCTGACTCGGGACCGATAAAGTAGCCGTCTTCCGACGCTTTGCCGATCAGGGCCAGTCCTTTGCCACGGTTGCCTGACAGGTATTCGAAGAGGCCTTCCTCGAAATCCGTGCTCATGTAGTCCGTGGTGGCGAAGCCTGCTTCGCGTCGACGCAGCACATCATCCAAAATCGCCGACAGGAGTTCGGCGGCCTCGGCTTCTTCACCCGCATCGCGACGGATAACGTAAAGCGCAACGGCGTGCTCCGATCCAAACAGGCCCATGGTGATGCGTTTTCCATTCAGCCGCCAGTTTTCTTCCAATAGCGGCCTGGCATTCGCATAATCACCGGCGGCAGCGAAGGTCCAGCCGAGGTCTCCGCGTGCAACGGGTGCGGATGACGGATTCTCAGCCAAACGGGTTTTGGCTGCGGCAATCGCATCCGATAGCCTGCCCAAAGACAGCATATATAAAAGCATCCGGTGTGTCGTTGATGGCCAGAGCCTCTTGCTCGAGGCCGATCATCAGGAGTCTTCCGGAAAGCAGGCCACTGGCTCGCAAATCACCAGGAATGATCAGAAGTTCATTCAGGCTGCCCAGCGCGAGCCAGGCCCAATTCCCGCCGGCGGACTTCAGGCGACCCTGGTAATCCACGTAAATCCGGGGGGAGACGGGCTTGATTTTCTCGAGCTCACGGGTCGCTTCGTTATACCGGCCTTTCTCAATGAGGTCATGCACATAATTGTTCATGGCCAAAACCGAAAGAGGGTCGAGTCTCAGCGCTTGTTCCAGATGAGGGAATATGTCGCTGTAGCGGCCAAGCCGCGCGGAAAGGAGCGCTATCCAACTATGGGCTTCGGAGTAGTTCGGGTTGATCCGAAGGGCCCGGTTGAACGCCTCCAGGGCGTCGTAGAGCTCAGCATTTCGCCAGGCGAGGTGACCGAGGGCGGCGTAGGCTTCTGCGTGATCTGCATTCAGTGCGATGGCGCGGTTGATGTGTTCCGCCGCCCTGGCCAGGGCTTCACCAGGTGGCATTAATTTAAAGTAATTGTTACTCCCCAGGATCAGGGCCATCGCGAGTTCAGAGTGGGCGATGGCATAGTCCGGATCCAGCGCTACTGCTTTTTCAAGCGCCACGATCGCAGCTTCCATGTCGGTAGCCGTCCTCCTTCTAAGGAGATAACGGCCCCTGAGAAAGGCGTCGTGTGCTTCGAATACTTCCGTCGTTGGGAGGTGTTGGGCCGCTGGCCCACCCACTCCCAGCTGCTCTTGAAGGGCAGTGGCAATCGCGATTGAAATCTCGTCCTGAATCCTGAAGATGTTCTGTTGCTCGCTGTCGTAGGTTTTTGCCCAGAGATGGACATCGGAACGCGCATCGATCAGCTGCACATTGATGCGAATCTGCCTGCCGTCGCGTTGCACGCTGCCCTCCAGGATATTGCCGACCGAGAGGTCCCGGGCAATTTCAGGCAGGGACTTTTCGGTATCCCGGTACTGGTTGACCGAGGTGCGTGAGATGACCCTCAGGGCTGGGATCCTGGCCAGCCGGCCCAGCAACTCATCGTGGAATCCATCGGTAAAGTACTCGTCCCCAGGCTGCAATGACCGGTTGATAAAAGGCAGCACGGCAATGGAGACACCTCCCTCAGGTCCGGCGGCCGGTGCAGCGGACGGTTCGCCAAATCCCGTGAACCGGTATAGAGCAATCAGGGCCAGCACGACGGCCAGCATACCGGGAATAATGTATCTCAGTTTGTTTCCAGCAACGTGCTGGGTTTCGGTCAACCTGGAGACAGGCGGAATCAGGCAGAATCCCACTTTCGGTATGGTGCTGATGATCCGGGAGTCCCGGGCGTTATCACCGAAGGCTTTTCGCAGTTCCACGATGCATTGGGCCAGCGCATCGTCGCTGACGATGGAATCAGGCCAAACGGTTTTGAACATTTCGTCACGCTTGACCACCTCGCCATCGGCGGCGGCGAGGCATTGCAGTACGGCCATGGGCTTGGGATGGACATGAACGATCTCATCGCCGCGCTGGATACAGCCACGGCGTGGTCTGATGATCCAATCTCCCAAGCGAAAATCAGCTCGCATTTTGGGACCACTTGGCTATTTGACCCGAGTATCCATTCTACCAACATTCCGTTGCCGAAGTGACCGAAGTCAATGAATCGTAGCTTCTCGTATCAAGTCATCTTTCTCTCAGGCTTTTTGGTCTGACGCGCCATAGACTGAAAGCGTGTTAAACACCTGGGGAGGTACTCATGAAACACTTAGTATTGTTAATTGCTTTGTTGCTGACAGCTGCGATTGCACAGGCTGCCCCGCCGGAACGATGGACCGATGAATTCGCGGATCATTTTGAACTCGTCGACTGCGGCGATTTTCAGATCTGGGATGACGCCCTGATTTTTGTTGACGGCAAGGATTTCTTCGACCGGGACGGGAATTACATCCGGTCACAAATCAAGTTCCTGGGCTTCGATGATCTTTACAGCACGGCCGATCCGGACGGAACTCATCTGACCGGTACGGCCCACCTGAACGTACGGCTGATTTTCGACAAGAACGGGGATCCGCTGTGGGTGCAGCAGGGAATTGCCGTTGCCATCCTCGTACCCGGATACGGCCCGCTATTCATGGACGTGGGCAGACTGATCTGGAACGATGCCACCGGGGAACTGGTTTTCAGCGCCGGCAGACATCACGATTGGAATTTCGGAGATTTCGAGGCGCTCTGCGACTACTTTGATCAATAAGCCTTGCGTTCAAAGGTGAACGAAAAAAGCCCCGCCAAATCGGGTGGGGCTTCTTTCACGGGCAATCCCGCAGCTTTATTTAAAGTCCAGTGGGGCACCTAACCCCCTCACAAATGCTGCTCAAACCACCTGACAATCTCCACGTCTGAAG
Source organism: uncultured Gammaproteobacteria bacterium (assembly GCA_963759035.1). Taxonomy (GTDB): domain Bacteria; phylum Pseudomonadota; class Gammaproteobacteria; order Xanthomonadales; family SZUA-36; genus JAHEFT01. The sequence goes on along the minus strand of CAVWXL010000005.1, from coordinate 23,672 downwards.
TCACGCGGTTCTCCACCTTGCCCCAGCCGTGCCCCTCGTCGGGGAACAGCACGTACTTCACCGGCACGCCACGCTCCTGCAGGTTCTCCACCACCTGCTCGGCCTCTACCACCGGCACGTTGGTGTCGTTGGCGCCATGCAGCACGATGGTCGGGGCGATCACGCGGTCGACCTTGTGGATGGGTGAGAGCTGCTCCAGCAGTTCTTTGTCTTTCACCGGGTCGCCGTATTCCACGGTGGAAATCGCGGCCATCCACGGTTCGGTGTTGGCGAAAAACGTCGCGAAGTTGACCACGCCGAACAGGTTGGCGCCGGCGGCGAACAGTTCGGGGTATTCGGTGAGCCCGGCCATCACCATGTAGCCGCCGTAACTGCCGCCAATGATGCCGATGCGCCCGGCCTCGGCCAGGTTCGCTTCGGTCACAAACTTCACGGTCGACTCGATGTCCTTGATGCCGTCAAAGCGCAGCGCGCCGTTGTCCAGGTTGACGAAGGTTTTGCCGAAGCCCGACGAGCCGCGAACATTGGGCGAGAACACCGCGATGCCACGGCTCAGCAGCGCCTGGATGGTGGAGCGAAAAGCCGGTCGTGACTGACCCTCGGGCCCGCCGTGGAAGGCCAGCGCCATTGGCCCCGGAACCTCTGCGCCCCTGGGCGCGTAGTACCAGCCGCTCAGCTCCAGCCCGTCGTGGGCAGTGTAGGTTTTCAGCACCGGGCTGACCAGGCTGTCCAGGTCCACGCCCTCGTGCGGCGTTTGCGAAACCTGTGTGAAGGCGCCGCTGGCCGGGTCCAGGCGCCACACATTGGTTGGCGTGGCAGCGCCGGAGACCGTGATCACCACCTGCTGGCCGTCATCTGAAGCCTCCGGCCCGCCGGCGATCTCTGCCGGCAGCGTGGGCCCGGGCGCCAACTCGCCGGTGGCCGGGTCGAAGTACGCCAGCTCGCTGCGCCCTGCGGCGTTCCAGTTGAGCAACAGCCGGCCGTCTGCCAGCTTATCCATGCTGGCCAGCTCGGCGTCGTCCCGCCCGGCCAGGAATTCCAGCTCGCCGGCCGTGCCGTCGGTGATCTCCACCCTGGCCAGCGCGAGCATCTCGCGGTCGACATTGCTGGCGAACACGACCGTGTCGTTATCCAGCCACAGCGGACTTTGGGACAGCGCCACGCCCACGTGCGGGGTCAGGAGCTGCTCGGTTCCGCTCTGCAGGTCCACCAGGTAGAGGTTGGTGTTGCCACGGCTGACCATGCGCCAGACCACGGCATGCGTGGCGTCCGGCGAAAGCAGGCACCAGCCTATGCCCTGGTTCTTCGCGATCAGCCGGTTTTCACCGGTCTCGGTGTCGTGCAGCCAGCAGTCCATGCCGGCCTCGTTCTCCACACTGCTGGAGTACCTCAGGTAGCGCCCGTCATCGCTCCAGCCTGACAGCCAGTTGTTCACCCGTCCGCCGGCCGTGATCATCTGCATTTCTCCGCCCTGCGCCGGTAGCAGGTAGAGCTGCCGGTTCAAGCCACCGCCGGGCGCGATGTCGACGGCCAGGGTGTCGTTCACCGGGTTCCAGGACACGCCGCCCACCTGGTCCTCGGAGTGCGTCACCTGTTTCAGGTCGCTGCCATCGGTATTGGCCATCCACACGTTGGGCACGCCCGAGGCGTTGGTGATGAAGGCGATGCGCTGCCCGTCCGGCGAGAAGACGCCGCCAGTAGGAATAGCCGATCGCGCCCATGCGGGCGACCTGTTCGGCGAGGTCTTCAGTGGGCTGCCGGGGGAGATTCTGCTTCGGGTGCCGGGGCAGGTGCTGCGGTGGTTGCTTCGGCAGACTCGGATGCCGAGTCCGGGGCGCAGGCCGTCAACAGGGCGAGGAGGGTGGTGGTAAGCAGTAAACGGGCGAATGGATGGCTCATGTGGGGTTCTCGTTGGGGTAATGGTGTTGGTTCGGAAGCGAAGTATAGGCGAAGTCTCGCCCTAATTCTGGTCGACCGAATTAGCATGTCGAATCCACAAGGCAATCCGCACAATCCGCTCATTTCCCACGAAAAGCAAAGCATATTGCTGTCAATCATCCACAGCTGACCGTGCCATTGTATCTAAGTGAATACAGGCGTACCATGAACACAATCCTTCGGACAGCAGCCTTCGACCGGTGGCTCTTAAAGCTTAAGGATGCGCGCGGTAAGGCTCGGATCATAAAGCGGATTCGTACTGCAGAGCGTGGCAACTTTGGCGATTGCAGGGTCTTGGGAGGCGGCATTACGGAGATGCGGATCCACTATGGCCCCGGCTACCGGGTGTACTTTGTGCGTGAAGCCGCTGAAGTATTTGTCTTACTCTGTGGTGGCATCAAGGGCGGACAACGACGGGACATCGTGAAAGCCCACGAAATGGCACGGCAACTGGAACTGGAACTGGATTAAAGCATGGCACATACCAAGCGCATAGAACTGACAGCATTCGACGCCAGCGACTATCTGGACAGCGAAGAAGTTATCGCCGAGTACCTGGCGGTGGCCCTTCAAGACCCGGACCCGGATGCCTTTCTGGTGGCGGTGTCTGACGTGGCCAAGGCCAGGGGCATGACGGAAGTGGCGGCCAATGCCGGTCTCGGCCGGGAGAGCCTGTACAAGGCGCTGCGACCCGGCGCCCATCCCCGCTTTGACACGATACGTCGCCTGCTTATTGCTCTGGGGGTGCGGCTGGAGGTGGTTGCAACAGCCCAGCGGCGCTAGCAAGTAGCCGTTCTTTGGCCTCTGCCCAGGGAATGGTTTCCGTTCGGCCTTCGTCCAACTCGGTCAAGCGGCTCTTAATCTCGGAGACCCACTCGGCTTCGACTCCTACTTCTTCTTTTGCCATGCAAAAAGATTAGCACCAATCTGGCGCCGGAATAACAAAAAGCGTAAATTTGTCTGAAAGCAAGAAACCGCATGGACGCAGATAATGACCAAAACATCCCCGCTCATGAAGAGCCTGGTCCCAGCCGTATTTTTAACCCTGTTTTCTCCGCTGCTGCTGGCCGAGCCGGCGGGCTACTACGACGGGGCTGATAATTCATCGCCAGAGGCTTTGCGCCAGTCCCTGCATGCAATCATCGATGACCATCAACGCTTTCCGTACACGTCCTCGGCGACCGACACCTGGGACGTGCTGGAGTTGGCCGATGAGCTGCAAGGGGATCCCGATCGTATCATTACGCTCTATCGCAATGCCGCGTTCGACAAACAGGGCGGCGGCAACAATTCTTACAACCGCGAGCATGTCTGGCCGATATCCTACGGGTTTCCGGACAATGACGGTACCGTCAACTATCCGTTCACCGACATGCATTCCTTGTTCCTGTCGGATACCGACTACAACTTCGCGCGCTCCAACCATCCTTTCAAATACTGCGGTGCAACCTGTTTTGAGTACGTGACGCAGCTTAATGACGGACGGGGAGGTGCCGGGGGTGGGTATCCCGGAGATTCGAACTGGCAGACAGGCGAGTTTACCGAGGGAACCTGGGAAGTCTGGGATGGCCGCCGCGGCGATGTGGCGCGGGCCCTGATGTACATGGACGTTCGTTACGAAGGCGGCACCCACGGCGTCACCTCCGCCAGCGAGCCCGATCTGATCCTTACCGATGATCTGAATCTGATTGATAGCTCACGCACGGGTAATAACGAGGCCACAGGCTACATGGGTATATTGTCGGTACTGCTGGATTGGCACCGGCAGGATCCGGTCGACCTGGTCGAGATGCAGCACCATGAGACGGTCGCGTCTTTTCAGGGTAATCGCAACCCCTTTATTGACCATCCGGAATGGGTGTTATGCGTATTCCAGGGCCAGTGCACGTTTAGAATCAACGCCGGCCTGAATGACGCCTGGTATAACCCGGCAACCAACGGGCAGGGTTTCCTGGTTGTCGTTTGGGAGGATATCCAGATGATGTTCGTCGCCTGGTTCACCTATGACGTTGAGCGACCGCCGGAGGACGTAAAAGCCATTCTGGGTGAACCAGGCCATCGCTGGCTGACCGCCCAGGGCCCGTACACCGGCGACACGGCCTTGCTGGATGTCTATGTCAGCAGTGGTGGCGTATTCGACTCTGCAGTGCCCGCGGTGGGCCCGCCGGTGCAGGACGGTACCATGCAGCTGAAATTCAGTGACTGCAGCACCGGGGTGGTCACCTACGATATTCCTTCGGTCAACCTTTCAGGTGAAGTGCCTATCGAGCGAATCGTGCAGGACAACGTGGCTTTGTGCGAATCAATCAACTTGTCCAGGTAGCGAACCTTTCGCATGAGCGGGTCTTCAACCTCTTCCACGCGTACGCCGCGCTTCAAACAAACATGACGCCCCCCCGCTAGGGGCAAGCACCACAGTCACTATCGTCCGTACAATCGGGCCCCACCGTCCAGGGTTTCAATGTAAACGTCAGCAGGGGGTTAGTCACGTTGTCCTTGTTCCACTGGCTGTTGCGTTTTGGATTGTCGTTGTTGAAGCCGCTTGGGCACATCAGCGTGTTCGTGCTGCCGTCTACGCGATGCGGGCTCGCTGCCGTTGGAAATCCCTGCCCGGGGTGTTTCAGGGTAAGTACGTGGCCGAATTCATGCGCCAGATGCGTCAAATCGACACCGAAATCCGCGTTTTCATCACTGCTGATGACCTTGGCCGATTCGGTTCCACCAGAAACGGTATTGCCACCACCGTCCATGTCCTGGGGACTGAAACGGTCGACGAAAAACACCTCGATGCAATCGTCCTCGGCAACTTCTGCACGCAGAGACGACTCTTCGGCACTGGTTAGAGTTGAGTACGTTGAATCCCAGATCGTCATCCAGTCGCGATAGGTGAATAAGATATCTGCCTTGTTCCATTCCGTGGTTGCGCCTGGCTGGCCGAAGACGAGGCCGTCCCCCGAGTAGGTCAGCGCAATGCCGATCGGAAACTGCATGCCAAATATCTCTTGGTATCTGAATGAAAAGCTACCAATTCGTACTGGCTGGATGCACAAGCGGCGCGCAGTTTCTAACCAGATGATCCAGTCGATCTCGAGCTTGAGATTTGCTGACGACTCAATTTCAAGCGGGCGACGCATCTTTAAAGGCGGGTAAGGTTCCGCGCGTATTTGCACTTGTGCATCGATTTTGCGGGTTTCCACGCCCTGTTCCTCGACGTTTTTGGGCGGCTGCCACTCACGATCCAGCTTCAGCACGATCTCCAGCTCGGCTGGCAGCGTCGTCATGTCAATATCATGGGTGTCACCCTTCGTGATTACCGGCGCGATCTCGAAAAACTGATCCAGACTGAGCTGCCCCTTCAGCGTACCGCTCAATGTGCGGCCTTCAAGCCGCAACGCCTGTGGCTCCAAAGGCATCACCGTGAAGCCAAGCGCGGCCGTGGCTTTGCCTTTGGGTTCAATCCCTGTAATGGCCTGTTGATCAACGCCGAATGCAATCCAGTTCAGTGCCTTAACCAAAACGATCCCACGTTCGAGGCTCTCGTTTGTGAACTGCAAGTGACCACTGATACGCCCGCGAACCGGCTCTTTGCCATTCGCTGCGGGCACCATCGCTCGAATCTCGCCGTTTATTACAACGTTGTGCGCCCGCGGAATGTCTTTAGCCCACGCGGTGTTCGCGACCAGCAACAGTAAGACAAGCGCTGACAGGCCTCGTTGCCAGTTGAGATGTAATGTTTTCATCATGACCTCCGTTAATCCCAAATAGCACCTAACCCCAACTCGCAGTGAATAAATCATTCTTTTGCCAGCAGTTCCGGTCAAGCGTTTTAGATCTGTTGATTAGTTAGGTGACAAGTTCAAACAAATTCTCTCACTCCACTTACCTGTCCCGCAAAATCTTCTCAAACGCCTTACCCCTGGCCAGCTCATCAATCAGCTTGTCCAGGTAGCGAACCTTCCGCATCAGCGGCTCTTCAATCTCCTCCACGCGCACGCCACACACAACGCCCTTGATCAGCGAGACATTCGGATTGAGCTGAGGCGCCTGGGCAAAGAAGGTCTCGAAGTCGTTCTCAAGTTCAATCTGTTGTTCCATTTCTTCCTGGCTATAGCCCGTTAACCAGCAGATGATCTGGTCAACTTCTTCCTTCGTGCGGTTTTTGCGCTCGGCCTTCTGAACATACATCGGGTAAACGCTCGAGAATTTCATTGTATAAATGCGGTGTTTGGGTTTTGTCATTGAACTGTTGATTTATGCGTCCGAAGAAGGTTGTAACGGTAACAGGTGAGGTGTTTACTTGTACACGAGCTTGCCTTGGAAATAAATATGCATATAGGGTTTATCGGGGGAATCGGGGCCGTTGCGCTGGATGACGAGATCGAGACACTCGGGCAGACTTACCAGGACGTTGCGGTTGCAGGCGCTTGCTCACAACCCCAGAGACAACTTTTCCTGGATGCCGGTCGGCGGATGGTGGATGAGCAAGGTGCCGAGGCTATCGTACTTGCCGGAACCGATCTGAACCTCGCCTTCGACGGCCAGCAGCCCGGCTACAAGGTGATAGACGCGCTGGACGTACATGTTGAATTACTCGCGCGCCTGGCGGCGGGAGAAACCAGTATTGAGGAAGCAACATCCAACCGGAGTCCAACATGAATAAGCACACAGTACTCAGACTCGTAGCGTGGACCACGCTAGGCCTTATTTCAGTCCAGGTTGCGGCGGACCCGGGCAGCAGCGCCACGGTGGCTCGCGAATATCGCCAGGCCCATGAGCAGCAACTGGTCGACGAATTTGCTGCTTTACTGAGCCTGCCCAACGTGGCTACTGACGGGGTTGCCATTCGAAAAAACGCGGAGTACATCGCTGAATTACTCCGGCCCCGGCAATTCCAGGTAGAACTACTGGAGGCGCCGGGCAGCCCGCCGGTGGTATTCGCGGAGCGGCTAAGCCCCGGCGCCGAGAAAACCCTGATGATTTACGTGCATTATGACGGCCAGCCCGTCAACGCGGCCGACTGGGCATCGGACCCCTGGACGCCGGTCATGCGCGACGGCATGGTCGAACACGGCGGCCGGCAGGTGCCAATGAAGGCGCCGTTTGATCCCGAATGGCGCCTGTTTGGCCGGTCGGCCGGCGATGACAAAGGGCCGATCATTGCCCTGAATGCCGCGCTGGATGCACTCGACCAGGCCGGCATCCCGTTGTCGGTAAACCTGAAGCTGTTTTTCGAAGGGGAGGAAGAACAAGGGTCCCCCCACCTGGAAGATATGCTGAATCGTCACAAAGACAAGCTGGATGCCGACCTGTGGTTGTTCTGCGACGGCCCGGCCCACCAGAGCCGGCAGTGGCAACTGGTCAATGGCGTTCGTGGCAGCTACGGTTTTGGGATCACCGTATACGGCCCCAACCGCCCGCTGCACAGTGGCCACTACGGCAACTGGGCGCCGAACCCCATCATGCTGCTGATCGATCTGATTGCCAGCATGCGGGCGCCGGACGGCACCATCCTGATCGACGGTTACATGGACCGCGTGGTGTCACCCTCGCTGAGTGAAATGGAAGCCATCGATGCCGCACCGTCCGTCGATGCGGGCCTGGTTCGCGAACTCGGCATCGGCCGCCCGGAAACTGAAGATCGCCTGGAACTGGCCATCATGCGCCCTGCCCTGAACGTTCGGGGCATCCATTCGGGTGACATCGGCAGCCAGGCGCGCAATGCCATCCAGCCCTCGGCCACCGCCTCGATTGGCCTGCGCCTGGTACCGGACCTGACTCCGGAGTTCGCGCGCGAAGCTGTTGAGCAGCACGTACGCAAACAGGGTTATCACATTGTGTACCAGGAACCTGGCTCCAAAGACCGCGCAGAGCATGAGCGCATTGCCAGGCTCGACTGGGGTGAGTCCGGTTATCCGGCCTACCGGTCTGACTTCGATTTGCCGATGATCCAGCAAATCGCCGGGATCATGGACGAACTCAGTGATCAACCATTGATACGCATGCCCTCGATGGGCGGCAGTCTGCCGATCTACCTGATCGAGAAGGTGACCGGAACACCCGTCGTAATTCTGCCGATTGCCAATCACGACAACAACCAGCATGGCAAAGACGAAAACCTGAGGTTACAAAACCTCTGGGACGCCATCGAAATCTATGCCGCTGTGCTTACGAACCTCTGAGCACCGAACCAGGCTTTGCTTTCAAGCGTAAAGCGGAACCAATCGTGGTCAAGGTGGTAATGATCGCTTCCGACCCGAAACGGAATCTGACTGCCTTGGATCGATTATCACACTGGGTATGGGTGGCATTTCACCGCTGGCTTCCCAACGGGCAAGGTTGGCCTTTTGCTCACTCAAGCGGTTGTTAACGGCACGAAGGATAGATTGGTATCGAGGAGAAAGCAGAGGTGAGCAACTGACTGCCTAAAGCCACCGTTTTCAATTAGCGCTGTACATCAATCACTTTTCTTGGTTCAATCTATCGCCTTGGACATCGCCTCAGGTAGGCATTTGACCGATGTCCGATTTTGAAGTGTCAGTCAGTCAAACGGACTTGAAAGCATGATGCCACTGCTATTGATTGGTCCAAAAACTCACACCATCAGATTCCACAGGGGAGTACTTGTGATGAAATTTATTACCAGATTATCTGCAGGCATGTTGATTCTTGCCTCTGCATCTTCTTTCGCCGATCCCGGTTATAGCGACATGGTCGTATTCGGTGACAGCTTGTCCGACCCGGGCAACGTTTTTGTAATCACCAAGCAAGTCAGCGTTCGTCCTTACGACGACGGAAACATTCCCAGCGCACCTTATCCCATTGGTAAGGGCAAGACGTTCAGCAACGGTCCGACCTGGTCGCAGATTGTGGCAAAGGAACTCAAGCTTAAGGGCGGCACCGGGCCAGCGTTGAGAACAACGAGATTTACAAATTACGCCTTCGGTGGGGCTCGCGCTTCGAACTCTCCCCTTAACCCGTTCAACATGACCGACCAGGTGTCACAATTCCTGGCCGACAATGGCGGCGTAGCAGATTCTGACGCACTCTACGCGGTCTGGTTTGGCGGTAATGACGTGCGTGATGCATTAGTGGCCGCGCTATCGGGAGGGTCGCCAGCTGTGGTAATTGAGGAGGCGGTCACCAATTACGCAACCAATATGCTGACATTAATTTTGTCCGGTGCTGCGGATTTCGTCGTACTCAATGCTCCAAATGTAGGCGTGGCTCCCGCCGTTACGGAGTTGGGGGAAGCAGCTTCGATAGGCGCCACTCAGTTGTCAGCAGCGTTCAATTTAGCGCTGGATGGAGTGCTTGGTTCTATAAAGACTGCATTTCCTCACGTCAACATTATCCGTGTAGACGCGTTCACCCTGATCACCGACATTGTTGCCTCTCCAGGTACTTTTGGAATTGGCAATGCAGAGGATGCCTGCCTCACGCCTCTCGTTACTGCCGGCGCCATTTGCAAGTCGCCAGATGAATACCTGTTCTGGGACGGCATTCATCCGACCAGGGCCGGGCATGAAATAGTGGCGGGTGCCGCGCTCGACGCTTTGCCCTGAAAAATCAGGGTTGGTCCGATGACCGGACCAGGCTTATTCACCGCAACAGCGGGCATGTTTAAACATGCCCGCTGTTACTTTTTCCGACAACCAGGCATAGACCCGGTTCAGTGGTTTACCTCTCTTGTCGACCCATTCCTGAACTCAGTACCTGTATCATGGATAACTGATAGCACCCTGGCTCGCACAGCGGTTTAAGTCGAACATTCATTGAAAGGAATTTGCTCGCGTGACTTCGAAGAGGGAACAGATTCAGAAGCTACTCAAAGGCATCGAGACTGGCGACCCTGAGGCGGCCACGGTTGTAAACGAGGCTAAATATATTCAGCACAATCCACGCACGGGTGAAGGCAGTGAGGGCCTTGCTGAGCTCTTTGCGCGGCTGGCGAAGACAAACCCGCGTGTCACTTTCGTGCGCGTGTTCGAGGATGGTGATTTCGCATTTGCCCACAACGAATACGACTTTTCCGGCGTGGAAGTGGCCTTCGAAGTGTTCCGCTTCGAGGATGGCAAGGCTGTCGAGCATTGGGACAACATCCAGATGAAGCAGCCGCCTAACGCTTCAGGTCACGACATGCTGGACGGCGAGACAACCATAACCGATATTGACAAGACCGAGGTCAATCGGGAGTTCGTGCGCATGTTCGCAACTCAGGTGCTCGTGGATCGGCAGTTCGATCTTCTCGAGACTTACATCGACGACGCTCTGATCCAGCATGACCCCGAAGTAGCCGACGGAATTGCCGCGTTGCGGTCGAAACTTCAAACCGTGGCGAATGGGACGCCAGGAATAGACTATAAACATCTGCACCGCGTTCTTGCGGAGGGGAATTTTGTTTTGTGCATGAGCGAGGGTTGCAAGGCGGGTATCCATTCAGGCATCTACGACCTTTTCCGTGTCGCCGACGGCATGATCGTAGAGTGCTGGAATACAATCACACCGATTGCGCCCCGCAGTGAGTGGAAAAACGATAATGGGAAGTTCTGAAGCCCAAAACCTCGCGCATTGAACTCAATACTTCTTGATGAGTGTTTCGGTGTTATCAAGAAATCCCTGACTCCTGAAGAATCCTTGTGACGCTTCGGTACCGGACCTGACTCCGGAGTTCGCGCGCGAAGCTGTTGAGCAGCACGTACGCAAACAGGGTTATCACATTGTGTACCAGGAACCTGGCTCCAAAGACCGCGCAGAGCATGAGCGCATTGCCAGGCTCGACTGGAGTGAATCCGGTTATCCGGCCTACCGGTCTGATTTTGATTTGCCGATGATCCAGCAAATCGCCGGGATCATGGACGAACTGAGTGATCAACCGCTGATACGCATGCCCTCGATGGGCGGCAGTCTGCCGATCTACCTGATCGAAAAGGTTACCGGAACACCCGTCGTGATTCTGCCGATTGCCAATCACGACAACAACCAGCATGGCAAAGACGAAAACCTGAGGTTACAAAACCTCTGGGATGCCATCGAAATCTACGCCGCTGTGCTTACGAACCTCTGAGCACCGAACCAGGCTTTGCTTTCAAGCGTAAAGCGGACCCAATCGTGGTCAAGGTGGTAATGATCGCTTCCGGCCCATAAGCGAATTTGTTGTCATCTCATGCGTGACTACCGCTAACGGCTATGAGCAGTCCCTGCTGAAAAGCGTGTAGAGCCCAAGCTTAGGTGGACTCTATGCATAAATGCCCTATAGCGCATTCAGCCTTTCAGTTTCGCTTCAAGGTGGCTCATAAGTTCACTCATTTGATCACTTGGGCTAAATTCAATTGCCTCGTAATCCTCGTCAACTCTAACTGTGTGCCCTGATGGCCAGTAGTAAACCTCGCCGGCGTTTACTGTTTCTTCAGTACCGTCCGCATAGGTCACATGGATGGAACCCTTGACCACAGTTCCCCAGTGCGGGCATTGGCATAGATTGTCCGGATTGTCTGTTTTTGGACGAAAACCGAACCGATTGACCCCCAAGTTCCCACTGAATTTAATTCCGCTATCCGTCTGACAACGGATCATTGCGGGATAAATGCCTGAATGTACATTGGTTCCAGGATTTGACAGATGCCCGGGATAAGTTGCAGGCTTGGCAGAAGGACTAAAATGAGAGCCGACCTCACAGGTCTCTCAACAACCTGTCGCCCTTGGAATACAAGGGCAAATGGGCGGCCAAACAGCCAGGAAATCACTGACCGGCTGGTCTAAGAAACGGGGGTCCCTCATTTCTCAGGGAAACCCATGAGCCTACGGTCCAGTGTTTAGGGAGGATGTCAGGGATACCGGAGTTTGTGAGAGAAAAGCCCTGTATTTCTCACTGTAAGAGAAGCAGAAAATTTATAGGGGACTTGTCACCATAAACAGGAGTGCAATATGCAACTTCAATCACCAATGCAGTCAGCAGATCTACTTGTAAAGATGCTCAAGGATGACCCTTCTCGAATGGCAGCCATCACTTCAAGTCCAGACCCCGTAAAAGAAGTCGAGAGTCTGGCCGTTGAAGTAGTTAAGGAGACAGCCGCTCAGGAAAAAGCATTCCAGGAAGCATATCTTAGTGATAAGAAGATCTATCGGATCGCTATTTATGTTCTCGGAGCACTGGCAATTATTGCTGCGATAGGGGCCATTGCTCTTACTGCTTTCGGTAAAACCACACCTGAGAGTGTGATCGCTCTGGGATCAGCATCCGTAGGTGCATTAGTTGGTCTGTTCGCCAAAACCCCAACAAATAATTGAGTTCTGGCGACTAACGGGTAACCCCTTTTTCCGATTCGTTGAAGCCTGACGAGACCACTGGGTGGAGTGAATTATTCGCCGTTGGCGCCGGTGAAGGACTCGAAATGGACATTGCCGCACAAACAAATAATTCGGCTTTGCAGTCGTACCTCTATTTTCAGGGAGGAAATATGCTGGAGGCAGGGGGATGTTTCGAAGCGCTAAGCTCTGGATTTAGCAGCACGTGAGATTTGGGAGAATCCTGGATTCGCTGTCTATAAATTGGATGATCTGGAAGATCTCGCGATCGGTGGGGTTCCGTTCACTGCATTACCAAAACGCTCGTTCGTGACGTCAACTGATAAGCCCAACTAGCGGGGTGGACCCCTTCCTGAAGCCTGAGAGGGAGATCCAGGAACTTTTGTACACATTAAACGAAGCAAACTTTACTTGAGTTTCGACTAATTCGAAAATGAGGTAGTGATTGTGAAAAGTCAAAATCTGAAAGCAATACGGAAAATAGCAATCGTTGGGTTGCTCGGATTAATTTCGGGCTGCGCTTCTCTGACAAATCCGTTGGCCGATAGCAGAGATCATGAGTGCTCGAAAATATAGCCGATTCATGACTGCTTTCGAACGGAAAACGGTCGTTCACCCTAGACTGCATATTTCGTCGCTAACGACCCGAAGAAGAACTCGAACTGAGTGATCACGGGTTTTTAGAAGCGCTTGCCGCTGCTTCGCCGGCAAAAGCGGACATGTTAGTTCGCCCGTGTGGTAGCGGCAGCCGCTCCTACAACGCCACTGACCCATATTTTTCCGGCGTGAACTATGATTAATATATGAAACATGAAGAAGGACGTTTCCCCCGCCCCGACGGGTTCAGCATCTACTGGCATTCCTGGAGTCCTGACGACACACCCGGCGCCGTCATGTTGCTGGTTCACGGACATGGGGAATACAGCGGTCGTTATCCTTATCACATGCAGCGGTTGACAGCGGACGGGATCGCGGTTTACGCCCTCGATCAGCGCGGGCACGGCCAGTCTTCGGGACAGCAGGGACATATTGATTCAATCGACGACTACCGGGGTGACCTCAGCGCTTTAAAGCAACTGGTCGAGGCAAAATTCCCCGGTATTCCCCTGTTCCTGTTCGGGCACAGCATGGGCTCCGTGGTTGTGCTGGATTTCGCCCTGCGGGACCCGGGAGGGCTCAAGGGTCTTATCACCAGTGGTGTCGGCCTCGAACCCAAGGGGGTGGCGCCGTGGTGTAAAATACAGATAGTGAAAATTCTGTCCCGAATCTGGCCCACGAAATCATTGGAACTGAATGTGGAGGGCAAAGACCTGACGCGGGATCCAGCTGAAGTCCTCAGCTACGACAACGACCCGGTTATTCACCACAAGATCAGTGCGCGATGGGGTGACGAGATGCTGAAGGCCAATAAGTGGATCAAGGCGCATCCCGGCGACGTTCAACTGCCATTGTTTATGCAACACGGTGGGGCCGATCCGGTGAACCTCCCTTCCGGCAGCGAGGACTTCATTGCAAACGTCACCTACGCCGACGCCGGCCTCAAGATCTATCCGGAAAACCTGCACAATATCCATGCAGACTTGGACAAGGATAAAGTACTGACTGACCTGGCCGACTGGATCAAAGCCCGGGCCTGAAAACCTTACACCGCAGCGCCGCTTGAGCGGTTCAGACCAGTTCACGCAGGCCGGCCATCAGTTCTTCGGTTGCGGGAATGACGGGTTCCAGTTCGGCCTGCAATTCAGGTCAGTACTCCTCGTCGATCTGATAGAACTAAAGTCGTCTCATGGCGATGGCGAATGTATCCTGCAGCTGAGTTTCGTCGCGTCTGGCGAGCTTCGGGTGAGAGTAAAACCATGGTTCAAACAAATACTGGAAGTATTCGTTTGTGGCATTCTTTAAGTGACGTTTCTGCGTGGGTCACGCTTCTCTACGCAGTCGGTAACTGGCTGTAGGCCAGGCGCTGCACGCATTGGTCGGACGGTATGGAGAGCCATGCTTTTGGGCGTGCTTTGATGCACAGCAGACATTTTCGGCTTCATCCAGACCACGTCCACGCAGGGACGTTCACGTTGGGGTTGGAGCGGAGCGCTTATGTCATCATGGCGCTCCCTCCGTACCCCAGCGATAGGTGCTGCCATCCAGCCACATACGGTGCAGGATGACTGCCAGTTTGCGAGCCACAGCCACCACCGCACGTTTGTGCCCGCGTTGTTTAGCCAGTTGCATTCCCCAGACCTTTAATGGCGACCATCTGGAGCTTCGCGTCATCATGGCGTTGGCAGCGACATACAGAGTGCATCGCACATCGGGATCACCGGCTCGCGAGATATGTCCGGGATTATCCGTCTCACCCGACTGGAAGCGCCTGGGAGTGAGCCCGAAGTGGGCAGCAACCGTCCGTGAGTGTTTGAAGCGAGTCGGATCGTCAACGGCAGCCTTGAAGGTTAATGCCGTGACGAAGCCAACCCCTGGCGTAGTCATCAGACGCTGACAGACCGGATCTTGATGGGCCATGTGGCGGGTTCGGTTATCCAACTCGCGGAAGGTGTGATAGAGCACCAGGCGAGCATCGAGCAGTGGTAGCAGCGCATGAGACAGTGCCGGATCCGTCTCGATGGTCTCGCGCACGGCGCGATCGAATGAGCCATGACCGAGTTTGGGTGGCAGTTTGATACCAAACACCTTGAACAGGCCACGGACCTCGTTTTCCAGGTCGATACACTTATTGAGTACGGCTTTGCGGCTGGAGAGCAGTGCCCGGATCTGATGGCTTTCGATGCTTTTGATGTGGACCGGGCTGTACCAGCCTGTGCGCAGCAATTGGGCAATACCACGAGCATCATTCTTGTCGGTCTTGTTACGCATCGCCGATAAGGCAACTTTGACCTGTCGGGCTTCCATGCAAACCACCTGGTAACCTGCGGCCTGCAAGCCATAGGTAAGATATTGGGTCAGCGTGCCAGCTTCCAGCCCAACCGTGGTGATTTCGAGTCCAAGCTTCCGCAGAAACGCATCAATATCCTGAGGTTCTGAATCTACCTGGCCTTCGGCATGAATCTGGCCGTTCTCGTCCATGACACACAGGTGGACAGAACGAAGTGATACGTCGAGTGCAGCATAGTAAATCATGGTGTTCTCCCTGCTGGATGTGTTGTTTCATCCTACTGGGAACTGAGCCTGTTGTGGCTCGCCCGATTACTAATGCTTCTGGCCGATTGCAGTCGTAGCAGCATCCAAAATGTGGCCCTGATCCAGTTCTGCTTCCCTCCTGGAAGTAGTCATCAAGCTGGTAGTGATGCCGAACCCGAGATCGTGCCCCTAGAAGAAGGCGTATACCAGGAAAGCGCCGAAGACCAGCGCAAAAATACCCGCCAGGCGACTGAGCAGCCTGAGTTTCGTCATGAGCCAGCGGATGAGCCGCGTGAACCGTGAACGCCCGAGCAACAGCAGGATCAAAGCTGCGAAGAGCATCAGCCAGCCAAAAATCTCGATGGTCAACGGAAATTTGGAGTGTATCGACTGCTGGATCATAATCCAGCCCAGCAGGGCCCGAACCACGATGGCGGAGGCATAAACCCAGGTCTTGTCGCTGTTCGACTCGAGAAAGTCCATGACAACGGCAGGTCTGACCATCAACACGATACCGGCCATGGCGATCAAAAAAGCGAACAGAAAGATAATCAGGTTCATGACGGCTCCTTCCCTCTGGGACTTATCATACTCCTTCGCAAGGTCCGCCAGGGCGACGCTGGTTGTCGGCATGAGCACCAATCCTGACGTAGTTGATTCAATGTCTCAATAAAAGCTCAGACACTTGTTTTTTAGCGCTGGCCTTCTCAGGTATTAGTGTGTCCTTTTTAGTTTGATGTGATTGCCATACTCACAAGTCCTAAAACGAAGGACAAGTGGTGCCGTGAAGAGTTGTAATCCTGGTGTACTGGTGACTGCCACTTCCGTAGCCGGTGACAGTGGAGTCGTAGCCAAAGTCCAGGGTAGCGCAGGCGGTCCAGGTCAGATTGAAGGTACCCCAGGGCTGTAAATCTACATCGTCGGCATTGAAATCACGCCCCCAGACGGTGGATGCAGCCGGGTAATGTGCGTTGATTGTCACCGAAGTACCGGTAGGCGTGCCGACACCGGAGGTCCAGAACTGGTCACCATTTTGATCATAGGTAAAGAAAATCGCCAGCACATCACCATTGGTCAGCCATTCAACAATCAGACCTTCACCGTTTCGTGCCGGATCGTAAAATGAGCCTGACAGGCCCGCATTGGCCGTCGGCGTATAGTTGCAACCGGTGATGGCCGTGATCCGTTCAGTCCGGCTTAATAGCCCTTCGTACCCCAACTCCGGGTTACCCGAGTATGCCACGCCACCGCCACCCTCTGCGGCATCGCAGGTTGGAAAGATCATCGACATGCCGCCAGCCTCGCTGTAGTCAATCGCAGCCGGATCAAACCCACTACCGAATGACGTGCCAGTGGGACGCATCAGGTCTTCGATAACAATGCTGTTATCGCGAATTTCGCCGGCACCGATAAACCAGGAAGGCCCGGAGCCGTCCGGACGGAAAGAGAAGGTATAGACCAGGGCGGCGTCATCACTGAGGATTTCTACATAGTTGCCTTCGCCATTGCGAAGCGCATTGTAAAACGCACCACTATGGCCCGCCTGCATGCTGCCTGTGCCGAGGAACTCTGATGCACCTGAATCACATTCAAAGCCGCCGTCTCCGTCACCATCCTGTGGCCTGGCTACACCATTGATATCTACAAAGCCACAAGGCAGTAATGCCATATCGTCACCGTCAGGAACGAGGACTGAATCACTGCCGGCATCAATGGCCGGGCTGCCAGGGTCAAGGACTGGCAGGCCATCCTGGTTCAGTGACAGCATGGGATCCGTGTTGGGTTGATCGGAAGCCTGGTCCAGCGAACAGCTATTATCGGTAGAAATGTTATGGCCTTTTGATTCAAAAGCGCCGGAACCAAAGTCGTTGCAGGTGGCTTGTGGTTTGGGAGGGGCGGATGACAGGGCATTGAGTTGGTTGTTGGGTGAAGACATTCGAAAAACATTTCCTAACATTTGCACTATCGCAGTTGAATCGATGGCGTCCCCTGCATGAGTAAAGGTATTAGACAAGAGCCTCATTTCTCCAAACGGGTTTTCTACAATTACATTTTCACAGTTTCCTCCCTCAAACACGTTATTTTCCATGGTAACAAAGCGCGAAGTCTGGACATTGAGATCACAACCAAATACACCTGCGGAATTATCTCTGAATACATTGCCACCATAGTTGCCCAGATAGGCAGTGGACTGTCCTTCCACACTTATCGCACCACCCAGGTTCTGGCTTCGATTATCAACGAACTCTGACCTCATGACGCCAATAACACCTTCGCCAGTAATAGCTAAAGCGCCACCGTTCATTTCAGAAAAATTATTCCTGAAACGACAATCCCGGCTGAAAAATCTACTATCACCCGTGACAAGAAAGGCACCGCCACTTTCCCCATTTATGCCAAAATCCTCTATGTTTGAATCGCTGATATTGAAGCTTGAGCCATCTCCCAGGGTGGCAAGCCGGAAATCTCTTTGCCCCGAGCCTGTAAAACTAACTTGCCGCACGTCACCGTCATTCAGACGGTTTCTGATAACAATATGCGATGTGATCGTGGGAAGGGCGTTGTTGCCTGATTCGTAAGCCTCGGTAAATTCGAAACCGGTTTCACCGTTTGGGCCGGTTTCAACATCAATAAAGTAATTGAATAAACTGTCGTTGGCGTTGATTGTTTTGATGGCGTCAATGAGAGCCATGTTATCCCCGGCCTTGACCCTTATAATAAAAGTCTCTGCGTTCGCATTGACAGAAAGAAAGAATAGAAATCCGACTAAAATCCTTTTGAGTATCTCATTCATAGCGCTTCCTTGTGTTTTGATCACAAAGTAAATTGAGTCCTAAGCAACAGTTAGAACCAACGCAAGTTACGGGGGCAGCACGGAAACAAATGATAAAAGCTCTATTTTATTCTGACCCCTTAAACCAGTTTAGTCCAAGTTCGACAGTTTCACATTTGGTGTTTTGGAGGTAGTGGGAAAAGCGGGGGAAATTCGTTGACCTGTTCTGGTTTGTTTAGCGCTACTTCATTTGTGGGCTTTACTCGTTATTCACCTATTGACGCGCCGGTCGATTGACCAATTGAAATCACAACCCAACTCGGAACTGGGACCACGGTATAAGGGAACACCCTATACAGAAAATTGAGCCGCTGGCCGTGATGGGATAAAAACATCAACCATCGCCACTTTTTCGCCGCAGTTCCTCGCGTCGCATGGGCATTTGGTCAATCAGGCCAAATGTAGCTTCAAGATTCAGGTCTGACGAATGAGATTTCAGGGTGCCGTCCTTACCGACTAGCAGCACGGATGTTTCGTCCGGCTCAGGTGTGAAGTAACGATCAACAATCTGTTCGCGCAGCGTGTGTATCAATTTTCCTTTGTAATTGGTATGCAGCTCATCATCGCCAAGCACGAACCAAGCAATATCTCGTTCTTCAATTTCTGCCGCGAGTTCGTTCAGGTTGGCCAGCGCATTGGACGTATGTGGTTCATGCGCAGAAACCAGGATGACTCGATACTTCCAGCGCAGATCATCCAGGTCGATCGGTTGTTCTTCCAATGCTTTGGCATTAGTGCTTAAAATCATCAACCAGACCAATAGAATTGTCGGACATTTCATTTACCTAATAGCCTAACCGAAATTCCAGTCATATTCGTCCATTCAACTTAGTTCTGTTTTGTACCCGTTTACAGCAATAGGCTGACTATCGTAGCGATGGCAGCAGTCGACCCACAACGGAACTTTGGAATACTCGGGGCCTGATCTCTGTTTGCGGCCAATGCCAGACATTTAAGTTTCCTCAAGCCCAAAGCTTGAAAGGCAACATACCTGATGTCATAAGTACGGCACACCATTGCAGCACGAAGACCGCCGCCAAACCATGTAGCAGGATCATCCGAGACCCTTTCAAGCTTTTCATTGCCAGCAGGATCGTCGAGAGCATTCCGACCGGCAGCAGGAGCGTGACAATAGCAAGCAAGGCGCTTGCCATAGTGAGATCGCCAAGAGCCATGAATGGTTGCGCCAGAAAGAATGGAATCGGAGCGAATATCAACACAGATGAAGCAAATGCCGGGGCCTCTGGTCGCCGAAACACATCGAATCGATATCTAAATAGCGAAAAGCTGCCCACAACCAACGTCCAGACCAGACCTGCAAGTCCCAGAAACAAACTCGTCCAGTGTGCTGCCAGATAGGCCGTTGAGACTTTTTCATAGGTCCGGAATCCATCGCTGATCAGGAACTCACCCTGTTTTCCCTGGAAAAACGTATGAGATGTCGTCGTGCGGTCACTGGCTGAAAAAAAGTAGTCACCGACCGGCCGAAGCAGACGCGTGTCCTGTTGCAATGACACCAAAGCCAGATAGCCATCGGTAGTAGAAACCTTGATTGCACCGAAAACGGTGTCGAGGTACCGGAACATCTGAAATCGATTTGGGCTGAGCACATATCGACCTTGCCAATTCGATATATCGGAAGCAGGATCTCCTGTCTGCGGCGGCTGTGCGTCAGCAACCTTTAGCGCATCAATGAACAATTTGTCAAAACGGCCATAATTCGCCGTCTCGCTATCCGTGTTGATGCTGTATGCAAATGCTTTGTGCTCGTCAGGGAATATGCAGAGCATTGCGGCGAAGCCCACGATATTTCCACCGTGACAGAACCCAAGTACACCGTGCCGGTCCCGGCGCCCCAAGCCAAGGGCATAGCCCGCTACAAGGCCTTCATTTGCTGCTTCTGTTCCAAATGGTTTGGCTTGAGAACGTAACAGTGCCTTGTCCACAAATGACCTCCCATCAAGAACGCCATCGCCCATCAAGAACGCCGCCAATCTAGCCAGGTCGGCTGCTGTGGTCGTGAATTGCCCTGCAGGCCTCAGGAATATCGGGCTTGCTGCGTACCGTGAACCGTCATCTACATGTCCCCACGCAAGTGTCGGATCGGCCGTTTCACCTTCTTGCGATGTAAATGCAAAAGTACTGTCGTGCATTTTGAGAGGAGCGAGAACGTGCTCATCCAAATAGGTCTCGTAGCGAGAGCCGACGACTGATTCAATGATCATTCCAAGCAAGGTGTAGCCCATATTGGAATAGGAGAATCGTGACCCCGGCCGCGATCGAACCTGCAGCTGCACCTTTGGATCGGGAAACGCTGTAATCAACTGAGCATCCGGATCCGCCTGCTCGCTGAATATCTGCCACAAGTGCGCGTCGTTCAGGCCAGCCGTGTGGTCCAGAAGGTGTCGAACAGAGATATCGGAGAAGCCCGCCGGAGGCATTTCAACAAACTTATGTGGAAGATAGTTGATTGCCGGCGCACCAAGATCTATACGTCCTTCGGTGACGAGTCTGAGGACACCGGTCGCCAGCACCGCTTTGGTCAAGGAGCCAACATGAAATCGGGTATCGGGAGTAAATGTGGACAAGGAACTACGGTCCCGCAACCCGGCTGAGCCGACACTAACCTCACCATTTTCACCGACCAACGTCCACGCAATCCCGGCCAGGCCTTCATCAGCAAGAGCATTCTCAATATCCTTTTTGAGATTGGCATAGTTAGCCGTGCAAACGCACGACCACAAAACTATGATCGTGGAAGCTATGACGATGTGTACTGTTCGTGCCCGCTGCATTGGGCATCAGTCTATTAGGAACAGGACAAAGGTGCTACCGACCGGGCGGCCGGAAATATTTGGATCAGAGTAAAGGGACAGAGTAGATCTTAGCCATCGTTTGCTATTGGCCGTTAGACGAATATCTCGGCCCTGATACTTGGCGGAATGCCTAAAAAGTAGGTTAATTGTTCCTAGGCACAAGCGAATTTATTTGTGAGCATTTGTGTCAACTTTTACTTGACATTATGCTTGCGTCAATGAATACTTGACACGTCAAGAATGTGTTTCGTACTGTAAAAGGTAGCAACCCATGAATAATCCAAAAGACCAAAGCGGACGAACTCTTAATCCTGATCAACGCGAGAAGTTGCGTAACTCCATTAGCAATGCAGTATTAAATTCTGTTTTTTCTAGCGATGAACATGAGGAGGACAGCACTTCCTACCTTCGCTTAATCAATGCAGCGGACATCGCTCATAAAGAATCTGGTTACTTGTTGGATGATGCAGTGTATCAAGCGAAGAGAATTAAACACCCCTGGGCTTCAATAGGAGATGTTCTTGGGATTAGCAGACAGGCTGCACAACAAAGGTTTAATCTAAATTCTGCCCCCCTTACCGAATTTGATGAAACCAAGACTCGTCGAATTACTGGCGCCCATGCTTTCAATGAGATGGCATTACTAAGAGTCGAAGGTAAAGCAGGTAATCATCTGGTTGGTTTCGGTCCTCTATTTTTAATGGTGCAAGAATCAGAACAACAGTGGGAGCATAAAAGAGTTCTTAATTTTTCCTGGCAAGCAAAAGAAGACCTGGAAAGCAATGGTTGGACTTATGTCGGAGCCTGGTTACCGTTTCTTTATTACAAAAGACCAATTACCGAATGAATAAATCAGGCTTGGATTGATTTCTTAAGTTCATTTTATAATCGTATTTATAATGTAGTCTTGAATACACAAATCGTGCAAATCGGTTAATGGGGCTGGACACATCTAGTTACTCAGGGACTGCTCCTGGCCGTTAGGAGAGATCAACGGTGCTAGAAAACATAGCCGATTCATAACTGCTTTCGCATTGTGGGGTTAACTTAGACATGTCACAGTTAATTGCGCAATATAATTATTAACAGCACTTTGACTCGATAAATGTAGTTATGCCTATGTTCCAGCTTAAGGGAGGGTGTAAATCTAACTGTGTAACTGCCATGGGTTAAACGTAATCCGCCAGGCGGTCTTCAAATTCGATCATAAATCTATTCAGCGCCACTTTCCAATTCCGGATCGGCATGGTCCATTTTTTTGATGCATCCCGAATCGCCAGATAGACCACTTTTTTCGCCGAGTCATCGGTTGGGAACAGCTTACGTTTTTTGATCACTTTGCGGATCACGCTGTTCAGAGATTCAATCGCATTGGTGGTGTAGATGGCTCTGCGAATGTCTTCAGGGTAGTTGAACAGGGTGTTGAGATTGTCCCAGTGTGCACGCCAGGAGCGACTGATTTGGGGATATTTATCGTCCCAGCGTGCAGAGAAATTGTCCAGGGCCAGCAAGGCTTCTTCTTCGGTGACAGCCTGGTAAATCTGCTTCAGATCGGCCGTGACAGGCTTGTAGTCCTTCCAGGGTACATACTTGATGGAGTTGCGCACCATGTGGACGATACAGAGCTGGATCTGGGTCTCGGGATAGACCGTATTGATCGCATCAGGAAAGCCCTTTAAGCCATCGACACAGGCAATCAGAATATCCTTCACACCACGATTCTGAAGCTCTGTCAGCACATTGAGCCAGAACTTGGCACCCTCATTTTCCGACAGCCACATGCCCAGTAATTCCTTGTGGCCTTCCATGTTGACGCCCAGGGCCAGGTAAACGGCCTTGTTGATGACACGCCGGTCCTGGCGGATTTTGACCACCAGGCAGTCCAGGTAAACGATGGGATAGACTTCATCCAGCGGCCGGGATTGCCATTCAACGACTTGCTCAATGACGGCATCGGTGACTTTGGAAATGAGCGTTGCCGAGACATCAGCATCGTACATTTCCTTGAACGTAGCCACGATCTCCCGGGTCGTCATGCCCTTGGCATACAGACTGAGGATTTTGTCATCCATTGAGGTAAAACGGGTCTGGCGTTTCTTGACCAGCTGCGGCTCAAAACTGCCATGCCGGTCACGCGGTGTGTTGAGTTCAAACTGGCCGTCTTCGGTGCGCAGGGTCTTGCTGGTGAACGCCATTACGGCTATTGTCAGTGCTGGATGTCTCGTGCTTTGAATAACCCAAATGATCGTCGAGTTCGGCATTGAGTGCCGCCTCAACGGCGACCTTGGTCAGCATCTGGCTGAACTCATTCAGGTCTTTTTCTGTTTTCATGCCTTTGGCCGCTTCGCGTGCAAAGGCTTCAAGTTCTTTCTTTGTTCATAATCTGCTTATCCTTCCCAATTATGGGGGCTATGATAAGCAGTTACACAGTTTTAATTACAGTCTCGCTTAAGGGTAAGAAACTATGGTCGAAGTAAAATTGTATTCATGGCTTACTCGAACTTTTGGTGGTCTATTTAGTTTGGGAGTACTTTAATTAAAACTGTGTAACTGCTTATCATAGCCCCATAATTGGGAAGGATAGGCAGATTATGAATAAAGAAGAACTTGAAGCCTTTGCACGCGAAGCGGC
This sequence comes from uncultured Gammaproteobacteria bacterium, assembly GCA_963759035.1. Lineage (GTDB taxonomy): Bacteria > Pseudomonadota > Gammaproteobacteria > Xanthomonadales > SZUA-36 > JAHEFT01. The sequence continues at coordinate 16 of CAVWXL010000005.1, read as the reverse complement.
CAAGGGCATGAATTCA
>CAVWXL010000004.1:0-88540 GCA_963759035.1 uncultured Gammaproteobacteria bacterium | reverse complement strand
GATACCGCCCTGGATGAAAGTCGATTCACCCCAGCTCACAACCTGTTTACCCAGTCGCCAGTTCAGGAATTTGCCGCCGGGCTCGTGGTTGCCATAAATGTAGGCATCCAGCAGCCTGGCTTCCTTGCCGGTTCGCTTCTGTGCGAGGTCGGACAGGCCGTCTTTATTGTGGTTTTCGAAATCATAGAAACCGGTACCACGGGCGAAATCACCGTAATTGCGCCATTGCACGTCCAGTTCGATGGTTGCCTTGATCGCGTGCGAAATCAGATCGCCGCTGTCACGGTAATTCAGGTTGCCGTCATCGCCATTGGCCGACCAGCGGCCAATCACGTTCCCGTTGCGCCGCCTTGTCCAGGGTAAACGTCAGCGGATTGTTGGCTTGCTTGCCAACCAGGCTCGGGTCATAGTCCTTGAGCCGCCAGGACGCACCGTAGGAAATGGTGGTGTCGATGCTGCCGGTCCACTCGCCGCTGGAAAACTCCCAGGCCTGTGCAGGAAGGCTGAGTGCACCGAATACGGCCAGCGCAAGCGCGGCGGCCAGTTGGTACCGAACGGAGGACTTTCTCATGCCGGCATCCTCATTGGACTGATACGGTGTTTTGTTTGGAACTCTGCTCATCATGGTCTCCCCCTACTCCCGCGTCACTTCTGGTTTTGGTTGAGGCCGTGGTACCACTCCCGGCTCTGACCCATCTCCCGGCTCAGGCTCTACTCCAGGCACTGGCTCGGGATCGGGCACCGGTTCAGGCACTGGCACCTGCACCATGGTCGCCGAATTTTCCACCAGGATCAGCGTGCCCATCGAGGCCATAAACGAAGCCAGTTGTTTTTGCATTTCAACCGTGGCCTCAGGTGACGTAGCCGGGCTCAATAAGGAACCGTGTGATGCCGGCGGATTAAACCGCCCTACGACAGTCAAGCCTTCCGGGTTCGGCCTGTGTCGTGGAGTACGGGGTCAGACCCATTGCGGCAATCATCGGTTCGGTACCCGATAACGGGGCGGTGGGTACGAAGTTCGGAAAGAACAGTGTCACCAATCACCTCGTGCAAAACGATGTTTCTCAGACGGGCTGCCTCGGCTGACCAATTGATCGGGTCCATCGAATCAATCACGGTTTGGAAGGCCGTGAAAAACAGCTCGTAATCCGCTGTGCCAGGCAGGATACCCTGGGATGCCAGGCCGGCCCGAATGGAGGGCCGAATGTCGGGAGATGCTTCCAGGCCACGGGCCAGGCCGCCCATCGGGACGGACAGGAAAGAAGAAGTCACCATCGGTTCAACTGCGCCGTGAATGGAGTACCCAAAATGGCACCGATGGATATACCCGACATAGTCTTCGTCGTGGAGCATCGAGGTCGGGAATGAATCGCCATCGATATCCATCGTCGGCAAGGTGACGGCGAGCACCGAAAGATCCACTTCCCGCCTACCGCCCGTCGTCACGGGTGGTGAGCAAGCTGGTAAAATTGATGATGTGCGTACCGGAAGCATCCACAATGCCATCCGGGCCGGATACCGTCGCGTTGTCCGATATAATCCACATTAACGTTCTTTCATTGGCATCGAAATTACCCACGGAGTATTTTCAACGTACAGCGGCGCGAGCGCAAAATCCTCGGGGTCACTCCGTGCAAGGGGGTATCAATGCCGATAACCGCATAGCCGGCTGCCGCCAGCGTGTCTGCGACTGCCAACAGGTTTGTACGGTTTTGGCCCAACCCGTGACCGAAGATAACAATCGGCCAACCGGCGGCAGGTTTATCAATGCCGCGCGGAACGGTCAGCAGCACCGGAACCGTCTGATCGCTGGTCTTGACCGGAAACGGGTTGGCCACGGTGACATTGGTTGAAGTCGGGTCCAGCCCCAGTGCATCAAAAGGCGGAACGTAAGCGCCGGGGGCCGCGGTAAAGAAATCAGTCAACGGGGCGACCGGGTTTTCAGCGCCTGGCACGCCGAGATAGTACGGCAGTGTAATGATACCGATATAGAGGTCAGCCGCCCCTGCCCCGCCTACTGCTGCGGTAGACATACCCGTATATAGGAATTCCGTGGGGGCCGGCCTGGCGATACTGCGCAGGTTTTTTGTCACCGGCGTAATGGATTGCGTCCGCGCGGTCCAGCTCAGAATAATGTCTTCCTTGGGAATGCCCACGCTAGCTGCTGCTTCTTCCATCGAAAATGTAATCTCCCGCAAACCTTCCAGCGTGGCCGCTGCGGAGTCATCAAAAAACGGGTTGGTACTGTTGCCGTTCTCGTCTACCCACGGGGTCTGGGACTTGGTCAAATGATAAGACTGGGAGGGTGTCGCATCGTTGCCAACGGTATCGTTGATGTCGTTGGTCAGCACAGCCATGTAGTTGGTCATTTCTTTCAGCGGTTTCAGCGGAAGAATCGCCAGCACCTCATCGGTCGCCATGGTTGCGACGTAATCAACACCCGGGGTCAGTTCACGCACGATGCCGTACAACAATGACGGTCCCGAACACGGTGCTGACCTCGAACATGCGAACGCTTTGACCGGTAGTGACCGAAGATGAATCAAGCTTGTTCGGGAAACTGGAGAAAGTCGTAATCCATTTTTCCGTGGTGCTGAACCCATCCAGGGCATTCAGTGCAACCGACGGGTCAGCAAAATTATTCGGATCATCAACCGGAATATTCAGCGTAAGATCCAGGCTATCTCGGAAAGCCAGGTAGTGATCGGAAATGGAGTCACCCCCGCCGAGAGGATCAAAGTCGGCCGTCAGAAAACCGCTGACATTGCTGCCATCTTTATTTTTTGCCGGAGGTACCGGTGCAGCATGTGCGGTTGATACAAAGAGGGAGAAGATAAGAGCCAGCAGTACTCGCTTATTCATTCAGTATGTCCCCGTAAATATGTGCGCAAGGTCTTAACCTGCCGGAATTCCCGGAAGGCATGACGACCGCATAATAAAGAGAACTGTCGTTATATTTCGAGCAAGATACACTAGCTACGAGACCGACAGCCAACTAGCGATTAACACGGCCGTCCGGCCATCATACGGCACCGGAATAAAAAACGCACAAATTGGAAGCTAAAAATTGAAAAATAATTCGTCGAAGTGATGACACGCTGGCTCATTCTTATCGGACCGCTTGCGTCCCTGGTACTTTTTTTCGGGCTGCTGGGCAGTGGCTGGTCCCAGGCCGCAGCGATAACTGCATCGGTGACGGCGCTGTGTGCGCTGTGGTGGATTTTCGAACCGGTACCCATTCCGTTCACCTCGTTACTTCCGCTGGCGATCTTTCCTTTGCTCGGTGTGCTGACGCCCGCACAAGTGGGACAGTCATTCGGCAGCCCCCTTATCCTTTTACTGATGGGCGGCTTCATGTTATCCACCGCGATGGCGGATTCCGGCGCCCATCGCCGGATTGCCATGTTCATGGTCAACGTTTTTGGAGGCGGCAGCGCCCGGGGGCTTGTACTGGGATTCATGGCAGCGGCCGCAGTGCTCAGCATGTGGATTTCCAACACGGCGACCACGCTGATGTTATTACCCGTGGCATTGGCCGTATTAGAACAATCTGATGACCGCCGGCTCGCAGTCCCATTATTACTCGGCATTGCCTACGCGGCCAGTATCGGCGGCCTGGGCACACCCATTGGCACGCCTCCCAACCTGGTATTCATGCAAGTCCACCTCAACCAATTCGGCACCACGCCAAGCTTCCCGCAATGGATGGCCTGGGGGCTGCCGGTGGTTTTTGTGATGGTGCCGCTTTCAGGCCTGTGGTTGACCCGCGGTATAAAGCTGGCGCGCCCGATTGAGCTTCCTCCGGTCGGACGCTGGAGCACAGCGGAAAAACGCGTGATGCTGATGTTTGGCCTGACAGCCTTTTTCTGGATTACGCGGCAAGCCCCATTCGGTGGCTGGAGCGAATGGCTGGGCCTGCGGGCCGCCAATGACGCCTCCGTTGCACTGATCGCCGTTGTCCTGATGGCGGCGCTGCCCAATGGCGAAGGCGGCAGGCTGTTGCGCTGGGAGGCGGCGCAAAAAATTCCCTGGGGTGTCTTGCTGCTGTTTGCGGGCGGGATCGCGATCGCCAGTGCTTTCGTTCAAAGCGGTTTGGCGGACATCCTGGCCAGTCAACTGGGAGGCCTGGCCAGGCTTCCAACCTGGTTGCTGATCTTATCGATTTGCCTGGGCGTGACGTTCCTGACCGAGGTGACCAGCAACACCGCGACCTCCAGCCTGTTGATGCCGGTGCTCGCGGTAACCGCGGCCAGCACCGGTATCAGCCCGATGCTTCTGATGGTGCCGGCCGTGCTTAGCGCCAGTTGCGCCTTCATGCTGCCGGTGGCGACCGCACCCAACGCCATCGTGTTCGGCAGCGACCGGGTCCGCATCAAGGACATGGCCAGGTCAGGCTTCGTGCTGAATATTCTTGGAGCCTTTGTCATTACGGCGGTATGCTTGCTCGTTCTTGACTAAAAGCCGCAAATAACCATGGATTGTACTTCTGCCCTGCTGACCCTGTTTCTGCTGGCCCCCTGCGGTGAGCAGAGCGGCGAGTCCATCGACCTGGCCATCGCCGATTCACTGGCCGGGGCCGAACGCACGCCGTCGGACTTGAAGCATGACACCTTCCGGCGCCCGGACCTGGTATTGAGTTTCTTTGAAATCAAACCCGGCATGGCCGTGCTGGACCTTTTTTCGGGCGGCGGTTACTACACAGAAATTATCAGCCGGGTGGTGGGCAATGATGGCAAAGTAGTCGCGCATAATAACGCCGCCTATCTCGCCTACGCCTCCGATGACCTGGAGGGGCGATACGCCGAAAACCGTTTGCCTAACGTGGAACAGGTGACGGCCGAAGCAGATCAGCTCGTATTGCCGGAAAACACCTTCGACGCCGCAGTGGCCATGCTGACCTGGCACGATCTCTATTACATGGACGAGGAAAACGGATGGCCCGCCATCGACGAGACCGCACTGGTCGGGAAATTATGTAAGGCGCTCAAACCGGGCGCCGTTCTTGGAATTACCGACCATGTTGCTGCCACCGGCAGTGATCCCGATGAGACGGCACAGGCCCTGCACCGAATCGACCCGCAGCATATCAGGGACGGGCTATCCGGCAGTTGCTTTGTCTACGAAGGGGAAATTGAAGTGCTGCGTAATCCGCAAGACGATATCGGCCAGCCCATGTTCGCACAGGGAATCCGTGGACGAACCGACCGCATCGTATACAAATTCCGTCGCCGGAATTAATGCCAGGTCACCGCTCCCGGGTTACTTCTTTGGAATGTACAGATCGGTGACCGTGCCCTCATAGACTTCGGCCGCCATCGCCACACTCTCCGACAGGGTTGGATGGGGATGAACCGTCAATCCAATATCCCCTGCCTCTGCACCCATTTCTATCGCAAGCGCGCACTCGGAGATCAAATCCCCGGCATTGGGTCCAATAATGCCCGCACCGACGATCCGGTTTGAGGCGGTATCGAACAACAGCTTGGTAAAACCTTCGGTCCGGTCGATGCCGATCGCGCGCCCGCTGGCTGCCAGCGGAAATTTCCCAACACCATATTTCAGTCCGTTTTCAGTGGCTTCAGCCTCGGTCACGCCCACCCAGGCAATTTCCGGATCGGTGTATGCAACCGATGGAATCACCCTGGCGTCAAAAGCGCTCTTGTGACCGGCGCACACTTCGGCAGCCACTTTTCCTTCATGGGTGGCCTTGTGCGCCAGCATCGGCTGGCCAACCACGTCACCGATGGCGAAGATATGCGGTACATTCGTGCGCATCTGCTTGTCGGTAGGGATAAAACCACGGCTGGTTACCTCGACACCCGCGGCCTGTGCATTGATCTTTCCGCCGTTGGGTGTCCGGCCAACCGCGACCAGGATGCGGTCAAAGGTCTCAGCGCCATGGTGTTTTCCTTCAAAATGCGCGACCAGGCCCGTATCCGCCACGTCGACCCGGGTCACACGGGTCTCCAGGTGGATCGCTTCATACTGTTTGTTGATCCGCCGCTGCAAGGGTTTGACCAGGTCCGGGTCGGCTCCGGGCATCAGTCCCGGCATCAACTCGACCACGGTGACTTTGCTGCCGAGCGCCTGGTACACGCTGGCCATTTCCAGACCTATGATGCCGCCGCCCACAACCAGCAGGCGGCCCGGGATTTCTTCCAGTTCGAGCGCGTCTGTAGAGTCCATCAGGCGTGAATCACCCCAGGGCATACTGCCCAACTCGAGGGATTGTGAACCCACTGCGATAATGGCGTTTTTGAAGGTCAGTTGTTGCTCGCCGTCTTCTTTTTCGATCACAACCTGGTTGGGACCGGAGAACGTACCGGTGCCCTGGATGACTTCGACTTTACGTTGCTTTGCCATTCCCGCCAGGCCGCCGGTCAATTTGCTGACTACCTTTTCTTTAAAACCACGCAGCTTATCGACATCGATCTCAGGCTCCCCAAAGCTCACGCCATGTTGCTCCATGGCAGCCGCCTCATGGATGACGACGGCCGTGTGCAGCAGCGCTTTTGACGGAATACAGCCTACGTTAAGGCATACACCACCAAGTTTCGGGTAGCGCTCCACCAGCGCGACACGCAATCCCAGGTCTGCGGCGCGAAAAGCTGCCGTATAGCCACCGGGGCCTGCCCCCAGCACCAGCACATCGTAGTCGAATTGACTCATATCTTTGATCCCATCATTCCGTTTGGTTCCCGCTCCCCAGCACCAGGCGATCACCTTCCTGGCGCATGTGAAAATACTTCAGGAAACTCATACCCAGCAAAACCTCGTTACCCAGTCCCGGCGTAATTGTAGCGCGGACATTATCCAGCGCTATGGAACCCAGGCTGACCCGGCCCAGCCGGGTACGCCATGCCCTGGCCGGCCCGGCTGCCGTCATCACGGTCGTCCGTGGGCCAAACTCGAGCCCCATTTCACGCGCGGCCTTTTCGGAAATGGCGACATCCGTGGCCCCGGTATCCACCAGGAACAGCACGGAATGACCATTGATTTCGCCCCGGGCGAGAAAATGGCCTGAACGAGCACGCTCTAACACTACCTGGGCGCGGCCGGCCTCATTCGATTGCTCAACGATGCCGCCATCACGCCCGCTGATCGCATGAAAGAAAGCGGTCAGGCCGAGCATCAAACCCAAAACGGCGAACCAGGCGAGGTAACGGGGCGCGTTGTCTTCCACCTTGCAAGCTAATGACTAAAGCGTCAAACGCCTAAGGTCTTCCAGCCGGCTGGCCAGGAAGCGGGTAAAACGCGCCGCAGCGGCACCGTCAATCACCCGATGGTCATAAGACAGAGAAAGCGGCAGCATCAGGCGCGGCGCGAAATCGGTGCCGTTCCAGACCGGCGCCATGCGTGATCGCGAAACACCCAGAATCGCAACTTCAGGAGCGTTGATAATAGGCGTAAAACCCGTGCCGCCAATTCCGCCAAGGCTGGAAATTGAAATACACCCACCCTGTATATCCTGCGGCTTCAGCTTTTTATCGCGTGCCCGGACACTGACTTCTGCCAATTCGGCACCGAGTTCCATGATGCCCTTGCGGTCGCAGTCCCTGATGACCGGCACGACCAGTCCTTCGGCAGTATCCACGGCAATCCCGACATTGAAGTACTTCTTCAGGACCAGTGTTTCACCGTCTTTGTCCAGCGAGGCATTGAAACCCGGGAATTTTTTCAGTGATGCCACCATCGCCTTGATCAGGAACACCAGCGGGGTGAGTTTGAAGCCCTGGGCAACAGCATCGTCCGCGTTGGCCAGCCTGAAGGCCTCCATGTCGGTGATATCTGCTTCGTCGTGCTGGGTGACGTGCGGGATGCCTACCCAGTTTCTGTGTAAGTGTGCCGCTGAAATTTTCTGGATCCGCGAAAGTTCTGCTGTTTCGATCTCTCCGTAGCGGCTGAAATCGAAATCCGGCAACTCAGGAAAGTCCAGCCTCAGGCCACCTATCGATGCCTTGCCCGCAGCTGCTCCGGCCGGTCCTGCGGTCCCGCTCATGACCGATTTAACAAATCCCGAGACATCGTCACGCGTAATCCGGCCTTTACTGCCAGTTCCCTCGACGCGTTGCAGGTCGACCCCGAGTTCGCGTGAGAATTGCCGCACCACAGGACTCGCATAAGGCACTTTCGATGGGTCAACCGCGTCGACTCCACTGGGCCTGCTGGCCGCAGGTGAGTCCTGAGCAGCCGGTGCTGCCGGCATCGCGCGTTCGTCTGTGCTATCAGCTGGCTGTTCCGGTGTTGCTTCCTCTGCTTCGGGTTCGGGTTTGGGCTCCGCTTCCGCTGGTTCAGTTGCGGGAGCTTCGGCCGCTGAATTGGCAGCCGGCTCGGCGCTTTCCGACACCTCCAGAATCGCCACGACGTCGCCTTCCGATACGGTATCGTCGAGCTTCAGGCGCAACTCTTTAATGACCCCCGCAGCGGGTGAAGGCACTTCCATAGTAGCCTTATCGCTCTCGAGCGTTACCAGGCTGTCCTCGGCTTCAACCCGGTCGCCCTCAGCCACCAGCAATTCGATCACCGGGATGTCACTGAAGTCACCAATATCCGGGACTTTGATTTCTATCGTATTACTCACATTCCACTCCGAACGGGCTTTTTAGCGAGGGCATCAAACAAGCACCGGATTGACCTTTTCAGGGTCAATTCCAAGATTTTCCCTTGCTTCCAGCAGATCACTCATACTGAGCAGTTCCCGCCGATAAAGCGCATACAAAGCAGCATAGGCAATATTGTAGCGGTCCACTTCGAAAAATCCGCGCAGCTTCTCGCGCGTATCTGAACGTCCGAAGCCATCCGTGCCCAGCACGATGTAGTCTTCACCAGCCAGGAAACCGCGGATCTGATCCGCAAAAGCCCTGACATAATCAGAAGCCGCGATTACGGGGCCTGCCCTGTCGCGCAAACAACCGGTCACCCAGGGCAGCCTAGGCTCCTTCTCCGGGTTCAGGCGGTTCCAGCGGGCGCATTCAACTCCATCGCGACGCAGTTCAGTGAAGCTGGTAGCGCTCCAGATATCTGAGGACACCCCATAATCCTGTTCCAGGATATTGGCAGCGGCAATCGACTCGCGGAGGATGGCGCCTGAGCCCAGCAATTGCACCTTTTTGGGGTTATCCAGGCCTTCACTGAAAAGGTACATACCCTTGCGAATGCCTTCTTCAGAACCTTCGGGCATGCCGGGGTGCGTGTAGTTCTCGTTTTCGACGGTGATGTAGTAGAAAACATCCTCACCTTCCTGGTACATGCGGCGCATGCCGTCCTGCAGGATCACGGCCAACTCATAGGCAAACGCGGGGTCGTACGATACACAATTGGGAATCATGCCCGACATGATGTGGCTGTTGCCGTCTTCGTGCTGCAGGCCTTCGCCGTTAAGCGTGGTTCTTCCTGCCGTACCACCCACAAGGAAACCGCGGGCCCGCATGTCGCCAGCGGCCCAGGCGAGGTCGCCTACGCGCTGGAAACCAAACATGGAATAGAAGATGAAAAACGGAATCATCGCCACGCCGCTCGCCGAATAACTGGTTGCTGCGGCAATCCACGACGACATACCACCGGCTTCGGTAATGCCTTCCTGCAGAATCTGGCCCTTCTGGTCCTCTTTGTAGAACATCAGCTGGTCGGAATCGACCGGGGTGTAAAGCTGGCCGACCGAAGAATAAATTCCCAGCTGGCGGAACATGCCTTCCATGCCAAACGTGCGTGCCTCGTCGGCGACAATTGGTACGATTCGCTCGGCGATTCGCTTGTCGCGAAGCAGGATGGACAAGGCGCGGACAAAGGCCATTGTCGTGCTGATCTCGCGGTCGCCGGACTCCTTCAGCAACGGCTCGAACACGTTGAGTTCCGGTGCATCGATCGAACCGTCCTGGCGCCTGCGCTGAGGGATAAAACCGCCCAGTTCCTTGCGCCGTTCCAGCAGGTACTTGACCTCCTCGCTGTCTTCACCCGGATGATAGTACGGGACGTTCTCCAGTTCCTCATCCGGAATCGGCACGCCGAAACGGTCACGAAACTGGCGCACCGAGTCGGTATCCATTTTCTTCTGCTGGTGAGTAGCGTTCTGTGCCTCGCCCGCACCACCCATGCCGTAGCCCTTGACGGTTTTAGCCAGGATGACGGTTGGTTGCCCAGGGGACGCCACCGCTGAACTGTAGGCCGCAAAAATCTTGTGCGGGTCATGGCCACCGCGGTTGAGGCGCCAGATATCCTGATCGGTCATGGTTGCAACCATTTCCCGCAACTCCGGATACTTGCCGAAGAAATGCTCGCGCGTGTACGCGCCACCCTTGGCCTTGTAATTCTGGTACTCGCCGTCGACAGCCTCTTCCATCCGCCTACGCAACAAGCCATCCTTGTCCTTGGCGAAAAGTTTGTCCCAGTAGGACCCCCAGATCACCTTGATAACACGCCAGCCGCCACCGCGGAAGACGCCTTCCAGTTCCTGGATGATCTTGCCATTGCCCCGAACCGGCCCGTCCAGCCGCTGCAGGTTGCAATTGACAACGAAAATGAGATTGTCCAGCTTTTCCCGGCCGGCCAGCGAAATGGCGCCCAGGGATTCAGGCTCATCGCTTTCCCCGTCACCCATGAAACACCAGACCTTGCGATCGGACGTGTCGGCGATGCCGCGGTTGTGCAGATATTTCAGGAAACGCGCCTGGTAGATCGCCATGATCGGACCCAGCCCCATGGAAACGGTCGGTAATTGCCAGTAGTCCGGCATCAGCCACGGGTGTGGATAAGAACTCAGGCCGTTGCCGTCAGACTCCTGCCTGAAGTTGTCCAGTTGTTCTTCGGTCATACGCCCCTCGAGGTACGATCGCGCATAAATCCCTGGGGAGGAGTGTCCCTGGATATAAACCAGGTCGCCGCCACCGGGATGATCCGGGCCCCTGAAAAAATGATTAAAGCCAACATCATACAAACTGGCGGCAGAGGCGAAACTTGCGATGTGCCCACCCAGTTCGCCACCCCGTTTACTGGCCCGTAACACCGTGGCCATCGCATTCCAGCGAATGATGGAACGGATGCGATACTCCAGCTCTGTATTTCCCGGGTGCTTCTTGCCCAGCTTGGCAGGAATCGTGTTGATGTAGGCCGTTGTGGCCTTGTAGGGAAGATAGCCACCTGACCGGCGCGTGTAATCAACCAGCTGTTCAATCAGGTAATGTGCTCTTTCCGGTCCTTCGCGTTCCAGCACCGCCTGAAGTGATTCCAGCCACTCCTGGGTTTCCTGCTGATCCGTTTCTGTGAGTGTTTTGTCTGTTTTCTGATCCATCCGTTTTTCCTCAGACCCCATAGCGGCCCCGGCCTTCTGCATCCAGCTTGATGAACCGCAGTGTATTGGTACCACCGGATTTACACATTTTGTCTCCCATGGTCACGATGATGCGGTCATCCTCCGACACAGCACCATGCGCTAAAAGCGTGCGTAGCGCTTCTGCAACCACCTCGTCCGCATCGTCACTGGTAGACTCCTGCCGGACCGGAAACACGTCCCGGAACATGGCCATTTTCCGCCGGCTGGCTGAGTTCGTCGAAAAGGCAAAAATTGGAACCGAAGACTGGACGCGCGACAACCACTGCGCGGTCGAACCCGATTCCGTTAATGCCACGATCGCCTGAACAGAGACATTGGTTGCCATGAACATCGCCGCCATGGCGATGGCCTGGTCAATCCGTTCAAAACGGACGTTGAGATGCGTAATATCACCTTCCCGCTCAAAATGCCGCTCGGCGCCAAGGCAAATGCGGTTCATCGCTTCGATCACCTTGATCGGGTATTTTCCCATCGCGGTTTCAGCCGACAGCATAACTGCATCGGTTCCATCGAGTACAGCGTTGGCTACATCCAGCACTTCGGCCCGCGTGGGGACCGGGTTTTCTATCATGGACTGCATCATTTGCGTTGCAGTCGCCACGATCCGGTTGTGCTTCATGGCGGTGCGGATAATCCGCTTTTGCAACCCGGGCAGTTCTTCATCGCCAATCTCAACGCCGAGATCGCCGCGCGCGACCATGACCGCGTCGGCCGCATCACAGATCTCCTCGAGATTCGTTATCGCTTCAACGCGCTCAATTTTTGCCACCAATGCGGCGTGGCTGCCCGCTTCCCGCAACAATTCGCGCGCCCGGACAATATCCTGAGCACAGCTGACAAATGATACCGCAACGTAATCGGCGCCCATTTTGGCCGCCAGCGAGATATGCGGGATGTCGTGCTCAGCCAGACCCGAAATGGAAAGCCCGCCACCCTGGAGGTTCAGGCCCTTGCGGTTTGAGAGCCGGCCGCCATTCTCCACAAGGCAATGAATTTTCAGCCCCTCGACCAACTGGACCCGCATTGAGATCAGCCCATCGTCGAGCAGCAGCAGGTCGCCAACTTCTACATCGTTTGCCAGGCCGCGATAGCTCACACCCACCCGGCGTTCATCCCCCGGCGCTGACGGATCTTCGGCGTCCAGCATGAAATGGTCTCCACCGACCAGGTCCACACCGTCGTTCTCAAAAAATTCGACACGAATTTTCGGACCCTGCAGGTCGACCAGCAGGGCTACCTGCCAGTGCAATTTTTTGGCTGCCTCGCGAACCATCCGTGCCCTGTTCTCATGGTCCGTGGCAGAACCATGTGACATGTTGACCCGGAACACGTCGACACCGGCCCTGATCAGGCCCTCCAGGATTGATGGATCATCCGTTCCGGGACCGAGCGTGGCAATAATCTTCGTACGCCGCCTGTGACTGGCGGCATTTTTGATATCAAAGTTCATGGCGGCGATTATAAAGGCAATTGATGACACTTTTGGTATCATTTTTGGCTGACAGACCAATTAATGCGAAAAAAAGCGCCATACGCACAAGTATGGCGCGAGCCTTCCTGAGATAGATCGTTTTGCGTTGCCGCTTACTTCCCGGCTTTGTAGGGATACTGCTTGAACACTGCATCTACAGCGGTAAAGGTGGCGTCCCGGAGCTGCTTCGCTACCTTGTCGGTTACATCTATAACGGCTACTCCCTGCCAGCTGACGCGTTGCTTTTTGAAATCCACGAGATCTATAAATACCGAAGCCTCGGTGGTTTTGGTGGCGCGGGAACTCACGCCCACACCGACGCCCATACCGGAACCGTAGTAGCCACCCGGCCGGCCGTAATACGTGCCGCTCATATAAGGAGCGGTGTAGGATCTCATCCTGACCTTGTCGTCGGAACGTATGGTTACGTTAACCATCAGGTCGGGCGTATCCGACTTGCGATAGCCCCTCATGTTCATTTCGCGCGTGATGGCTTCGCGGAACAATTCGCCGAAGACGGCCGAGTTATATCCGCCCTCAATACCCATCGGGTCGAAGAAATTCCAGGTGCGAAACTGGCTGAAATTAGCGTCCGGATCTTCATCAGAGCGCACGGTCAGCCCGGAAGAACAGGCCGTAGTGAGCGATAGAAGCAGAAGGAGCGGCAATACCGCAAGCGAACCCGTGTGCTCGCGGCACCTCTTGACAAAGTGACCCATACCGGCTACTTGCCCGTAGCCGGGCCAGCAACCGGGAATTGCGTAAAGATCTGTTCTACCGTGTTGTTGACGGTCTCACGCAGTTGGCCCTGCATTTTGTCTGTCAATGTAAACGTGGCGACACCCTGCCAGACCATCTTATGCTTTGTGGTGTCTACCATATCGATATAAACCTTGGCCTCGGTATACTGGCGAACCGTCGTACGTGTGGTTCCTCCGCCATAACCGAAGGGGCTGCCGTAACCGTATCCGCCCATACCGTAGTAGCCACCGTAAAGGTAAGGTTCCTGATAGGTATTGACCCGCACCTTGTCTTCTGCGCCAATAGACACGTTGACCTGGAGTTGCGGCGAGGCAGACGTCTTGATGCCTCGTGCATTCATTTGCGAACCGATAGCGTCGCGAAAATGCTGGCCCAGCAAGTTTGAATACCCATCCCCCTCAATACCCATTTGACTAAAAAAGTCGTAGGTCTTGTACTGGCTCATATTGACACCCGGATCGGTGTCGGAGCGGACCTTCACGCTTGGAGCGCAAGCAGTCATTAGTGTCGCTATGACGGCAACTGCAAAAAACGTTCCTATCGATGAACGATTCAAACTGAAATTCATGGAGCACTCCAAAAAAAGTTAGACAGCTATCCTACCAGTGGATGTTCCTTTGGTCATCTGTTTGCTACAGCCTCCAGAGCAGCAACCGCCGGTAAGGTCTTGCCTTCCACGAATTCCAGGAAAGCGCCCCCACCCGTGGAGATGTAGCTGATACCGTCCCTGACGCCAAACTGATCGATCGCCGCCAACGTATCACCTCCACCGGCTATGCTGTAAGCCGGGGATCGCTCAATGGCTTCTGCCATTGCGCGCGTGCCGCCAGCGAAATTGGGGAATTCGAATACACCAACCGGCCCGTTCCAGATAATCGTACCGGCGCCCGCAATAATCTCGGAGTACTCCATCGCCGTTAGTGGGCCGATATCCAGGATCAATTCGTCGTGCTGGACTTCATCTACATGCCGAACGATCGGATCGGCGTCCGCAGAGAAAGCCCTGGCTACGACAACGTCTTTCGGGATCGGTATGGATCCACCGCTGGCGTGGGCTTTCTGGATCAGCAACTGGGCCTCGTGAATCAGGTCGGGCTCGTAGAGAGACTTGCCTACCCCATACCCGGAAGCAGCGATGAACGTGTTGGCGATTCCACCGCCCACGATCAATTCGTCCACTTTGTCCAGCAGCGTTTCCAGTACCGTTAACTTGGTTGAAACTTTGGAACCACCTACGATGGCCAGCAACGGCTTGACCGGGTTTTGCAGGCCCTTGGCCAGCGCATCCAGTTCACGTGCCAGCAACGGCCCGGCACATGCGACCGGGGCGAAACGCGTCACACCCTCGGTGGAAGCCTGTGCCCGGTGTGAAGTGCCAAACGCATCCATCACGAAGACGTCGCACAGTGCCGCCATGGTCCGCGAAAGCGCCTCGTCATTGTCCTTCTCACCCGCATTGAAGCGGACGTTTTCACACAGCACGATCTCACCCGGCACGATGTCGATACCGCCGAGCCAGTCGCCTTGCAGCCGCACTTCGCGGCCAAGCAACTCTCCGAGACGATCGGCCACGGGTTGCAGCGAGAATTTCGGATTCAGGCTGACCCTCGACCGGTCGTCCCAAGGTGCGACAAAATCATCACGGCCGCGCCCTTCTCGAGCGCGGTCCGGATAGTCGGCAAAGCCGCCCTGATCCGGGCGTCAGAGGTGACCCTGCCATCGCTGACAGGGACATTCAGGTCTTCCCGGATCAGGACGCGCTTGCCGTCCAGATCCAGATTTTCCATGCGTAAGTAGCTCATAAGTCCTCAGGCATTCATCAATGCAATCGTGGTATCGAGCATGCGGTTACTGAAACCCCACTCGTTGTCATACCAGCTAAGCACTTTCACCAGATCACCTTCCATGACCCGGGTCAGACCCGCATCAAAAATTGATGAGTTGGGGTTGTGGTTGAAATCGCAGGAAACCAGGGGCTCGTCGTTGTAGGCAAGCACGCCTTTCAAAGAGCCTTCAGAAGCCGCCTTGATTATGCCGTTGATTTCTTCAACACTGGTTGCACGGCCGGCCTTGAACACCAGGTCGACCACCGAAACGTTGATGGTCGGGACACGCATGGAGAAACCGTCCAGTTTGCCGTTCAGCTCCGGCAGGACCAGGCCTACGGCAGCAGCTGCACCGGTTTTGGTCGGAATCTGGCTCATCGTTGCTGAGCGCGCACGTCTCAGATCTGAATGAAATACGTCAGTCAGCACCTGGTCATTTGTGTAGGCGTGAATGGTGGTCATCAAGCCACTTTCGATACCCACAGCTTTCATTCAGAACCTTGGCCAGCGGCGCCAGGCAGTTGGTTGTGCAGGAAGCGTTGGAAATGACCTGGTCAGTCGATTTCAGGGTGTCGTCATTAACGCCATAAACGATCGTGTTGTCGACCTGCTGGCCGGGCGCTGAAATGATGACCTTCTTTGCGCCGGCTTCAATGTGCTGGCCGGCGGTTTCCTTGCTGCGGAACAGGCCTGTGCATTCAAACACGACGTCAACACCCAGTTCGGCCCATGGTAGTTTGGAGGGATCGCGTTCTGCGAACACTTTAACGCGGTCGCCATTCACGACCAGGTCGCCACCGTCAACTGCGACTTCATAGCCAAACGTACCGTGAGTGGTATCGTATTTGGTCAGGTGGGCATTGGTGTTTGCATCACCGAGGTCATTGATCGCGACGATGTCAATTTTTCCGTTCCAGCCGTACTCATGAATGGCCCGCATGATGTTACGACCGATACGCCCATATCCGTTAATTGCAATTTTGATAGCCACTTTTCTATTTCTCCTTGGGTTTAAATTGTTTTGATTAATTCATTAAGCCGCCGCAATTGAATCGCGGACAGCCTGGCTGACGTTTTCAACCGTCAACCCATAATGTTTGAACAGTTCACCGGCCGGGGCTGATGCACCGAACCGGTCGATTCCAATGACACGGCCCTTATCACCGGCGAAAGATGCCCAGCCTGCAGTGACACCCGCTTCAACGACCACACGGGCCGCCAGTGCCGGGGGCAATACGGACTCGCGATAGGCTTCGTCCTGCCGCTCAAAGAGTCCGGGATTAGGCATGGATACTACGCGTACATTAACACCTTCAGATGACAGTTCGTTTGCAGCTGCAACGGCAAGGCCAACTTCGGACCCGGTTGCGATAATCAAAGCCTGCGCTGTTCCATCCGCCTCACAAAGTACATAGCCACCGCGGGCCACATTTTCAAGTTGTTCCGCAGTTCGGGGTTGATGAGGTAACCCCTGCCTGGAGAAAATCAGCGCCGACGGCGCAGCCTGGCTCTCCAGCGCGCACTTCCACGCAACGGCAGACTCAACCGTATCGCAGGGCCGCCAGACCTCAAGATTTGGAATCATGCGCAAACTGGCAACATGCTCCACGGGTTGATGCGTGGGCCCGTCTTCACCCAGTCCAATGGAGTCGTGCGTATATACATGGATGTTGCGGGTAGGCAAAAGGGCAGACATGCGCACGGCGTTCCGGGCGTAATCCGAAAACACCAGGAAAGTCGCATTGTAAGGAATGAAACCGCCATGCAGGCTGATTCCGTTGCAGATGGCTGTCATACCGAATTCCCGGACGCCGAAATAAACATAGTTGCCGTTTTCGTTGCCGTCATTGACGTCTTCACTGCCGGACCAGATGGTGAGATTCGAACCGGCCAGGTCGGCCGACCCACCCATCAACTCCGGCAACAGGGGGCCGAAAGCATTCAACGCGATCTGGGAAGCCTTACGTGTTGCACAATCTCCGCCTTCTGCCTGCAGGGCGGAGATGATGCCGGAAGACTCTGCACTCCAGTTTTCAGGCAGATGTCCCGACATCCTGCGCATAAATTCTTCAGCCAGGCCGGCAAAGTCTGCCTGGTAAGCTTCAAATTTCGCGTTCCACCCGGCTTCAGCTTCGTTGCCGGCCTGTTGGCAATTCCATGCCTCGGCGATATCTGCAGGTATTTCAAATGGTGCATGATCCCATCCGAGATTCTTCCGGGTCGCGGCAATTTCTTCGGCACCCAGCGGGGCGCCGTGGGTTGCTTCCGTTCCCTGCTTGTTGGGGGAACCGAACCCGATCACGGTACGCGCGCAAATAAGCGTGGGCCGCTCTGTCTCGGCGCGCGCGGTATCTATTGCCTGCTGAATCTCAAACGGGTCGTGACCGTCTACGCCGCGAATAACCTGCCACCCATATGCCTCAAAACGAGCCGGCGTGTCGTCGGTAAACCAACCTTGTACTTCTCCGTCAATTGAGATGCCGTTGTCGTCCCAGAAAGCCACCAGCTTACCGAGCCCAAATCGGCCCGCCAGGGAACAGGCTTCGTGCGATATGCCTTCCATCAGGCAACCATCGCCAAGAAACACCCAGGTGTGATGATCCACGATCTCGTGTCCGCCCCGGTTGAAGCGATTAGCCAGCACTTTTTCCGCCAGCGCCATACCCACGGCGTTGGCAATCCCTTGCCCCAACGGGCCGGTGGTGGTTTCAACACCCGGCGCTTCGCCGTATTCAGGGTGACCCGGGGTCTTAGAGTGCATCTGCCGGAAATTACGCAATTCCGACATCGGCAGGTCGTAGCCGGTCAGGTGCAACAGCGAATACAAAAGCATGGACCCGTGACCATTGGACAACACAAACCGGTCGCGATCAGCCCAGTCCGGGTTCTTCGGATTGTGCTTGAGGTTGTCCCTCCAGAGAACTTCCGCAATATCCGCCATCCCCATGGGCATACCCGGATGTCCCGAGTTGGCCTGTTGAACAGCATCCATAGAAAGAGCGCGAATCGCATTTGCGAGTTGATTTCGAGTAGGCATAGAGGTTTCCGTATCGCTAGTTTGGGTCGGCCATGCGGTTGAAAAAACATGACCCTGGTAAGGAGTCAAGCCAACAAACTAATTTAGACCAGTTTCAGCTGTGTGGGCAAGCGCTGATAAGCGCCCCGCCCTGACTTTTTCAACTTGATTTGACGAGGGTCAGCTGCGATTCGCTGCCTTGCCGAATTTTTTCAACCTTCCTGCTTTGTAGTCCGCCCAGTACTCATCCAGTTCTTTACGCACAACCGGCAACAGGAAATAAATACCGAGAATGTTAGGAAAGGCCATCGCAAAAATCATCGCATCGGAAAAATCTATGACGGACCCGAGCTGCATCGAAGAACCAACGATGATAAAAAACAGGAACAGCACCTTGTAGACCACGTCGGTGGCCAGTGACTCACCAAACAGGTAAGTCCAGGCCTTCAAGCCATAGTAAGACCAGGAAATCATCGTGGAAAAAGCAAACAGAACGACCGCGACCGTCAACACCCAGGGAAACCAGGAAATGTTGGATTCAAAAGCGGCTGAAGTGAGTGCAACGCCCTGGCTGGGATCAACCGAAGGGTTCCAGGTTCCGGTGATGATAATAACCAGTGCGGTGATCGTGCAAACTACGACGGTGTCAATGAACGGCTCATACAGCGCGACAAACCCTTCGGTGACAGGCCGATTGGTTCTTACTGCTGAATGGGCAATCGCCGCTGAGCCGATCCCGGCCTCGTTGGAAAAAGCCGCCCGTTTGAAACCCTGGAATAACACACCGACTACGCCTCCGGAAATTCCCGGTGCGCTGAATGCCCCGGTAATAATTGCATTGAACGCGGCAGGCACCTCGGACAGGTTCGTGAAAATGATCACCAGGCCGGCCGTGACATAGATGACAGCCATCAGCGGTACGATTTTCGAGGTAACCCGTGCGATCCCCTGGATGCCTCCGATAACCACAAGACCCACCGCCGTCGCCACGATGACGCCAAATAACCAACCCTTGTCCGCCAGCCAACTTGCTTCGCCCCCGGTGACCGAGACCAGCTGCATGAAGCTCTGGTTGGCCTGGAACATGTTACCGCCGCCAAAGGATCCTCCAACACAGAATATTGCAAACAGCACTGCCAGCACTTTGCCCAGGGTTTTCAGCTTGTCACTGCGCTCAGCCAGGCCTTTTGACAGGTAGTACATAGGACCGCCCGAGACGCTGCCATCTGTGTACTCGTTCCGGTACTTCACACCCAGCGTGCATTCCACGAACTTGGAGGACATGCCGAGCAGCCCGGCCAGGATCATCCAGAACGTCGCGCCGGGCCCGCCCAGCGAAACGGCCACGGCTACACCCGCTATATTTCCCAGGCCAACGGTTCCGGAAAGTGCAGTTGCCAGGGCCTGGAAATGCGTTACCTCACCGGCAGCCAGTGGGTCGGAGTAGTCCCCCCGTACCAGTTGAAAACCATGCTTGAACGCACGCAGATTGATGAACTTGAAATAAAATGTGAAAAACGTGGCGGCGAAAAGCAACCAGACAAGGACGAATGGAACCTGTACGCCGGCCAGCGGGAATGATGAAAAAATAAACCCTGAAACAGCTTCCGCGTACGGTTGCACGGCCTCGTTGATCCGGGCGTCGATGCCATCCTCTGCCATCAACGGAAAGGAAGCCGCGGACAAAGCGACGGCGAGGGCTGTTCCAAGCCCCGTTATTGTTCTTGGCACTAGACTCTCCAGGTCGTGTTCAGATTCAGTTCCAGATTCAGGGAACTACGGTAACAGGCAATTTGGACACTTGCACCAGCGTGTTGGCCACACTGCCGAACAACTGAGTCTTGATGCGGGATGAGCCTGTCTTACCGATAATGATATTGGTCACGCCAAACTCAACGCCAATCGCGCTGAGTGTCTCGGACGGATGACCATGACGTACCACACCCCTTGCAAATATACCTCGCTCGCGTAATTCACTAACCAGCGGGTCCACGATCTCCTTGTGCGCCCGGTCCAGTTCATCTTCACGGCGTTTGTGACGCTCCGCGTTTTCCTGTGCCGTGTTGAAAGAGAACGGCGACCAGTCGATAACGTGGGCAACAATCAACTGCAACTTTGATTCTTCTGCCCGTCCTGCCGCGTAATCCAGAGCACGTTGGCTGCAACTACTGCAATCAATTCCCACAAGCAATACCTTGCTCATCTTTCTGCTACCTCTTGATTGATGGTGAATTTGTCACCGGTTCAGTGAACCCAATACTAACCCATCAGACGGGGTCATCGCGCCATTTGATCGAACAACCGATCGACGCAACCTGATCCTGTGGGCCATGGCCGCTTTCAGCGACCTGCTTCATGGCCAGAAAGAGATCCCGTCGCATGCCGCCGGTATCGGCATTCCGCCCGCTTTCATCGAGGCGGCCGCGATATTGCAGGGCGAGTTCAGCGTTATAACCAAAAAAATCAGGCGTGCAAACCGCCCCATAGGCCCGCGCCACTTCCTGGGTCGAATCCAGCAAATACGGAAACGGGTAATTGAACTGAGCTGAAACCCGCTGCATATTCTCGAAGGAATCTTCGGGGTAATCTTCGGGATCGTTGGACATGATGGCTACGCAATGGACTCCGGATTCTTTCAATTCCGTTGCATCCCTTACCAGTTTCGCATTGATCGCCTTTACGTAAGGGCAATGGTTGCAGATGAACATCACCAGCAACCCGTTCGGACCCGCGCAATCCTGCAGGGTCCAGGTCTTTCCGTCCACGCCCTGCAGAGAAAAATCCGGTGCCGGCACACCAAAATCGCAAACCGGAGTCAGAGTACTTACCATTTTTTACCAAAATCCAGGCTGAAAACCGCATTATATCAGCCTTCAGCCATGATTTTACCTGCGCAAATTCTCAAAAATTTGCTATGATTGAATTAAACTTTTAAGGGATTTCGTACTCAAAGCTCTGGCAAGCCAAACCGGGGCGCCTCCAGCACAGTGGAAGAAACAAGCAAATGACCGCCAGTAAAAAACGCACAGGGTTCAGAGCAGGAGTGTATCTCCCCTGCCTGGCATTGTGCCTGGCTGTTGCTGGTGCAGAGCAATCCCATGCCCAGGGTTTCATCCTGGCCAATGACACGATGGATCTGGTGGCTGGAGGGACGATAGAAGAAAGCGTCGGCCCGGTTCCTTTTACGGTCATTACGGACAATAACGCAGGTCTCGACTTTGACCTGGGTGGAAGTGAAACCCGCAAACTGCAACTGCTCCTGAATCAGCCACTGACACTCAGCGCCGGCACCAATGCCCGCGTACTGGACAACGGCGGAGACCTGCTTGGCCTTGACGCCACACTGAATGTTCCATTGAGTAACAGCTTCGAACTCGCCGCCGGCGTGGACCGCCAGATCGGATCCGCACGGTTTCAGTCGCTTGGAAGCATTCAGTGCATGAATGGCACCTTGCGAGCTGACTCCTACACTGCTTCCGGTTGTCGTTTCGTGGATGAACCCCTGGCGTCAACCGAGCAAAACCGTTTCAACCTGGGCGCCCGGATGAACCTCGGCAATGCGACCGGCTCAATCAACTGGTTCACACAGGAATCAGAGCTCAATGCAATGGGTGCCAGGCGGCCCGGCGGACTGGGCGGACAGGCCGTCATGGGTAACAGTCTGCTGTCTCCCAATCTCGGCAACCCGCTGATGAATTCCGGCGGTTATGACCCGTTGCAATATCTCAACAGCGAAGCCAGCGGCGTAAACCTCAATTTCAAAGTCGGCATCTCAACGGACACCCGCGGAGATGTTCGCCTCGGCCTCGCTTTTACCCGGGTGCTCGAAGCCGACTACCAGGGGCTGTATTCCGGCGGCAACGACATGATGTCCTGGACGCTGGCCGAACCGTTCAACACAGCCGCCATGGACCTGGAGTGGAAGCGTGGCGCTTTCAGCACCAACATCCAGGGGTTCTACCGGGAATCGGTCGACTTTCTGGACAGAAACAGCGTGGACAGCCTGACAACTTTCGATGTGCATTTCACCTGGCGCACACCCTGGAACGCAAACCTCAGCGTCGGGGCATCCAACATATTGAACGCAGGCGCGGACCAGCCGGTAAGTACCGACAGCCAGCCGGTAGATCCGTTCGAATCCATATACGGTCGAATTCCTTACGTCAGGTATAAACAGGATCTCTGATTTTTCTGCCGAACCCGGCTGATTCCTGATTCATCATGGTAAACTTGCGCGGTTTCGCGCTTTGAAGGTTAAAAAATGAACAAGATTTTTATTGCTCTCCTGTCCCTGTCCGCCAGTCTTTCACTATTGGCTGCTGACGGTTTCTCGTCACTGGAAGAACAAATGACCGGCAAGGAATTCAATTCCGCAGGACTTGACAAGCTCTCGCAACAGGAACTGGAGTCCCTGAATAACTGGATTCGGGTGCATTCTATTGCAACGCTGGCCGCAGCATCGACCGGCCCTAAGGGTAAGCCTTCGAACGACGACAGCCCCGAAGAGCAAAGTGATGACGACGACAACGAGCGCACCACGATTACCAGCACCCTGATCGGGAAATTCAGCGGCTGGGATGGCCAAACGACGTTCAAGCTGGCCAATGGCATGATCTGGTCACAAGACGACAAGGACAAGTTCTATATGAAGGAGGT
The DNA here is from genome assembly GCA_963759035.1 of uncultured Gammaproteobacteria bacterium. GTDB lineage: Bacteria > Pseudomonadota > Gammaproteobacteria > Xanthomonadales > SZUA-36 > JAHEFT01. The sequence continues at coordinate 65,480 of CAVWXL010000004.1, read as the reverse complement.
TGAGAATCCGGAGGTTGTGATTGAACCTGCCATGTTCGGCAAGTGGAAGCTGCGCGTTGAGGGGTCGGACGAAGATTGCCGCGTGAAGCGTATCCAGTAATAAGGCCTTTTACTCAGGAGACTCTCTCAGAGATTTCTTCTCAACTCACTGCTCATGTTATTTTTCTGACGCATTGATTTGCGCTGCTGGCGGCTGCGGAACAAAAGCGCCCGAACCACCAGGTAAGCCAGGGCCGCGAACCCCATCAGCAGATACGGCCCGCTGGATGATGCCTGGATGAATCCGGCTGAATCCCACCAGTACCAGCCGAAACCAGCAACGAACACCGTGATCACCACGTAGCTGACCATGTTCAGCCGGTAGATCTGGTCACGCAATTTGCGCGCTCGAAAGACCTCGAGGTCTGCTTCACTCACTTCGCCTTGCTCAAATTCACAGTGACTGCAGATTGGCGTCCGGCTGGAAATTTTCTTGCCGCATCCGGGGCAGGCGACTATCGCCATAGCTACTCTCCGTAAAACCTCAACTCCGCGCACAGGCCACCCACTTCACGATTACTGAAATGCATCGACCAGCCGTAGAGGTCACACAATCGTTTGACAATGGCAAGGCCCAGGCCCGCGCCCTTACCGGTAATATTCTCCCCACGATAATGCCTATCGAACACGTGTTCAAGATCGCTTTCGGGAATTCCCGGCCCGGTATCCTCAACCTTGACGCGCCCGCTGCCTATCGTGATCACGACCTCACCCTCAGCGGTATACCGCATGGCGTTCCCGATCAGGTTTCCGACGGTCACCGCCACTACAGACTCCGGTGCGATCACGCTGACCCGGTCCTCCTCTTCCACCCGCAACACCAAAGGTTTGTTACCAATCAGTGGCTCGTAGAGGTGTACGACTTCACTGATTATCTGGCCGATGTTATGGGCGGCACTGTCTTTGTTGGTTCCCTGCTCGGCCCGCACGATGTGCAACAGAGCAGTCGTTATATCGGCTGACTGCCTGGCGGCGCGGGCGATTCTCAACAGCCGCGTTCGAACCTTGGGCTCGAGGTCGGGCTGAGCCAGAAGAAGCTCCGTGGCGCCGGTGATCACCGTCAGCGGCGAACGCAATTCATGGCTTACATCCGCATTGAACTCGCGGTCACGCTCGACCAGGTGATGCAGGCGTTCAGCATAACTGTCGAGCGCCGCAGCCAGTTGCCCAACCTCGTCATCGGCAAAATGCTCTGACAGCCTTTCAGGCACGGTTTCCTCGCTCAGCGTGTCCAGGCGCGCGGCAAGGTCCGTCACCGGCTTCATGACCCGGCGCGAAGACCAGGCGCCGAGCATGAATGAGAAAATGGAAAACACGAGCACCACGCCAACCAGCGCGAAGATCAATTGTTTCTTGATCCGCTGATTGTCACTGACGTCATAGATAAGGAAGGCCCACAGGTCATCTTCCTTGAGAATCGCAGCCTTGAACACGCCGCCTGCAATTTTCACGTCGTGAACTCCCGAGGGGAGATCCCGAACCTCGGCACTCACGGTCCTGTTGGGGTCACCCGGCCGCGTAATGTAGCCCTGGATTCGTGTATAAAACGGTTCCACAACGGAGGAGTCAAGGCGTAGCTGACCGACGTAATCATCCAGCTCCTGAGCCAGGGTTGCGCCGATAAGCTGATCCTCAAGGTAGTTTTGCAGTGCCAGCGTACTGATGGCAAAGAGGGCACTTAGCAATGTGCCCAGCAAAAGAAAGGAAAGAACAATTCGGCTGCGAAGCCTACGACGATACAGCATCCGGCTCTACCAGGCGGTAACCGATTCCGTGCCGCGTCTGGATCATGTTACCGCTGAACGGCTTGTCGATGGCGCTGCGCAGCGAATGGATGTGCACACGCAGGCTATCGCTATCGGGCATCTCCTCGCCCCAAACCTCCATTTCAAGCTCCGCGCGGGAAACGACATTGGGCGACGCATCCATAAGGCACTGCAGTAACTTCAGGCCAATCGGGTTCAGATAAATCTCCTCGCCATCCCGGTTGACACTGAGCGTATCCAGGTTGAATTTGAGATCACCCACCTTGAGTTCCCTGCGGTTCCTGCGGCGGCCGCGCCCGGCCAGGACGTTGAGGCGGGCTTCCACCTCCTGCAACTCGAACGGCTTGACCAGGTAGTCATCGGCGCCGGTTTCAAAACCGGCCAGCTTGTCCTCCAGCCGATCACGGGCAGTCAGCATCAGTACCGGGGTTTCCTTTCCGGCCTCCGAGCGCAGCTTGCGGCAGACTTCCAGCCCGTCCATACCGGGTAAAGCGAGATCCAGCACGATCGAATCAAAATCATTCACCACTGCCAGGTGCAAGCCGGTTATGCCGTCACCGGCAAAATCGACGGTGTGGCCGTGATCCTCCAGGTAATCGCCGAGGTTGGCGGCGATATCCGGATTGTCTTCAATAATGAGTACGCGCATGAATCAATATTCGTTGCCAAGCACTTCGACGCCTTCAAGACCTTTGGCCAGCGTTTCAGCGTCACCCCCTTCATCCAGCTTGATCATCAGCCTGACTTCGTTGCGCGGAATCGGCATAGCGCAGGGCGTCATCGTAGGAAATCTTGCCTTCCTTGTACATGTTGAACATGCACTGATCGAACGTGATCATACCGTGGTGGCCGGAATCCCTCATCACCAGTTTCAACTCATCGATTTCACCCTTACGAATAAGGTCCTTGATCAACGGTGTCGCCAACAGGACTTCAAACGCTGCCCAGCGTCGAGAACCATCTACCGAGGGAATCAACTGCTGCGCAATAGTGGCCTTGAGGTTGAACGACAGATCCAGCAGGATCTGCTCGCGCTGGTCTTCCGGGAAAAAGTGGAGGATCCGGTCCATCGCCTGGTTGGCGTTGTTGGCATGCAGAGTTGCCAGCACCAGGTGACCGGTCTCGGAGAACGTAATGGCATGTTCCATCGTTTCGCGGGTTCGTATCTCGCCGATCAGGATGACGTCGGGAGCCTGCCTCAGCGTATTCCTCAGAGCAACCTCGAACGACTCGGTGTCGATACCCACTTCACGCTGCGTGACCAGGCTCTTGCCATGCTGGTGCACATACTCAATCGGGTCCTCAATGGTAATGATGTGACCCGTCACCCGCTGGTTACGATATCCGACCATCGCCGCCATTGAGGTTGATTTACCTGTGCCGGTGGCGCCGACGAACAAGACGATTCCGCGTTTTTCCAGTGCCAGTTCCGACATCGCCTCCGGACACCCCAGTTCCTCGAAATTCGGAATGCGGGATTCAATTCGGCGGCAGACCATGCCGGTCATGCCCTGCTGGACGAACGCGCTGATCCTGTAGCGCACATCCGTCCCAAGCGAATAGGCAAACTGTAGTTCCTGTGTATTCCGGAACTCCTCTTTCTGCCTTTCGCGCATCAGACTAAGGACAATCTCACGACACTTTTCCGCGGTCAGCAGATCCGTCGAGATGGGTTTGATCTTGCCATGAACCTTTATGCAGGGCGGAGCATCAACAGTAATAAAGAGATCGGAGCCCACTTCGTCATGCAATTGCTTCAACCAGGTATCTATAACTCTCATATCTCTGCCTCCTAGCGGAACATCTTCTTGTCGACAGCCCTTCGTGCCGCTTCAACGTTACTGACGATGCCCCGTTGAACCAGGCTATCGAGGGCCTGATCCAGTGTTTGCATTCCGACGTTCTGCCCGGTTTGAATGGCAGAGTACATCTGGGCGACTTTGTCTTCCCTGATCAGGTTCCTGATTGCCGGTGTTGCCATCATGATTTCCCAGGCGGCAACACGGCCACCGCCGATACGTTTCATCAGTGTTTGTGTAATCACCGCCCGCAGGGATTCAGACAGCATCGAACGAACCATCGATTTTTCGCCGGCTGGAAAAACGTCGATGATACGGTCAATGGTTTTGGGTGCCGAACTGGTATGCAGTGTCGAGAAAACCAGGTGGCCGGTTTCAGCAGCAGTCAGCGCCAGACGAATGGTTTCAATGTCACGCATCTCACCGACCAGGATGATATCCGGATCTTCACGAAGCGAAGCCCTTAACGCCTGGTTAAAGCCATGTGTATCGCGGTGAATTTCGCGCTGGTTGATCACGCATCGCTTACTGCGATGCACAAACTCGATCGGGTCCTCGATCGTCAGAACATGACCCTCAACGTGGTTATTGAGGTGATCGATCATGGCAGCAAGCGTGGTTGATTTACCCGACCCGGTCGGGCCGGTCATCAGGATCAGACCACGTGGTGCATCGATGATTTCACGAAAAATTGGCGGCGACCCGATGTCCTCGAGCGTCCACACCGAATCGGGAATGGTTCTGAAAGCGCCGCCGACCCCGCGGTCGTGATGAAAGCAGTTGACACGAAAACGAGCCAGCCCCTGGATAGCATACGAATAATCAACTTCCAGATTCGCTTCGAAATCGCGCCGGTGTTGGTCACTCATCGTGCTGTAAACCAATTCCTGAAGTTGGGCCGTATCCAGTGCGGGCAATGTCAGCCGCCGGATGTCGCCATCAACTCGAATCATGGGCGGAAGCCCGGAAGACAAGTGCAAATCAGAAGCATTATTCTTGACTGCAAAAGCAAGCAGCTCAGCAATATCCATATTCCCTCCTTGAGAACCCCCAGTCGCGCTACAATGCAACAGCACAGCATTCCGTGCACAACGCACTGCAGACTACATGTTATCAGTCCATGCCTTACAGGTACCAGATATAACCATAGATCAAGCACAATCTTCCTGCAAGATGAATCATTTAAAACAAAATCTTAATAATGTCCGTGCACGGATATCCAACGCTTGCAAATCGGCGGAGCGAAACCCGGCCGGGATCACCCTTCTGGCGGTCAGCAAGAAACACCCAGGCGAGCTGATCCGGGCACTTCATCAACTGGGACAACCCTGTTTTGGCGAGAACTACGTGCGCGAAGCTCTGGAAAAAATGAAACAACTGACCCTTGAGGACCTGGAGTGGCATTTCATCGGCCCCCTGCAATCCAACAAGACCCGCGAAGTCGCTGAAAATTTTCACTGGGTGCAGAGTGTCGACCGGCTCAAGATCGCGCGTCGCCTGTCGGATCAGCGGCCGGACGGCAAGCCGCCACTGAATATTTGCATCCAGGTGAATATTGACCTCGAGCCACAGAAAGCCGGCGCAATGCCCGATCAGTTGAAGGAACTGGCAGATGCTGCCCGATCCTTGCCAAACCTCCGTTTGCGTGGCTTGATGGCCATTCCGCGCGCCGCTTCAGCACAACATGATCCCGCAGACAGTTACCAGCGTATGCAAGCCTTGTTCCGGCAATTGAACGAAGACGGGCTGCAGCTGGATACTTTGTCCATGGGGATGTCGGCAGACCTCGAAGCAGCCATAATGCACGGCAGCACGATGGTCCGTATCGGCACCGACCTGTTCGGCCCGCGACCGGCCAACGTCGAAACCTGACTCCAAAGAGGCATCCGAAACCTATGTTGATTACCTTTATTGGCGGCGGAAACATGGCAGCCGCCCTGATCAGCGGACTCGTCAATCCGCCCAGGGCCCACCTGAAAATCCGCGTCTGTGATCCCAACGAGGCAGCACGGCAACCACCTCGAAAAAACGTTTGGAGTTCCGGTTTTTACCGATGCGGGCGCAGCGATCGAGGGCGCAGATGTGATCGTGCTGGCGGTAAAGCCTCAAATCATGCCACTGGTTCTGACTGATCTGAATGGCCGGGTCAGGCGGGAGCAGCTGGTGTTGTCGATCGCCGCAGGCATCACGATCGACACCATCCAGGAAACGCTGGGCGCCGACCAGGCTGTCATCCGCTCCATGCCCAATACCCCGGCCCTGGTCGGCCGCGGAATCACCGGGGTCGTTGCCGGCGACCCTTGCAGCGAAATACAGAAAGAACAGGCCGACCGAAATACTCTCGGCCGCAGGTGAAGTCGTGTGGCTGGAGGACGAGTCGCTGATGGACGCAGTGACCGCGATCTCAGGTACCGGTCCGGCCTACTTTTTTCTGCTGGCGGAGGCGCTGGCCGCGGCGGCGCGTGAGTTTGGCTTGCCCGCAGATGTTGCGGACCGGCTGGCGTCCATTACCTGCTTCGGCGCCGGCGCTATGCTCGCTGCCAGCCCCGGCGATGCCGAAGAGCTTCGTCACAGAGTGACTTCTCCCGGCGGAACAACACAGGCTGCAATGGTAGTGATGGATGACGGACGCTTCCGGGACCTGGTGTTCAGGGCGGCAAAAGCTGCCAGGGACCGTAGCCGGGAGCTGGCGCTCCAATGATCAATAAATCGGAGGTACTGTCGTGAACGGTTCAGGCGCCAATGCATTCTCCTACCTGGTCGGCACCCTGCTCGACCTGTACATCACGGCAATCCTGCTGCGCCTTTTATTGCAATGGGTTCGGGCGGACTTCTACAACCCGGTGTGCCAATTCCTGGTGAAGATCACCAATCCCATCATCGTGCCGATGCGGCGAGTCATTCCATCCATAGGTAAGATGGACACGGCGTCCGTTGTGCTGATCCTGGTGCTTGAATTGTTCAGTGTCTGGATCGCCAGCCGAATCAGTTCTTCGCCGCTGGCAGCGGAACAGATTGTTGTGTTCAGCCTGATGAAACTGGCTGCTACGGTATTGATGACCTACTTTTTCCTGATCATCGCGAGCGTGATCCTGAGTTGGGTAAGCGCGCGAATGCAGCACCCGGTCGTGCCATTGGTTTACCGGCTGACCGAACCGGTGCTGGCGCCTTTCCGGAAAATCATTCCCCCGATTGCCGGCATCGACCTGTCACCGCTGTTCGCGCTGATCGCGATACGGTTTCTGCTTCTTCTGATAGGATGGTAAATCCCTTTCCGACGGAAAAAGGATTCGAATCCATGAAACAGCTTTTGATTTCACTGCTATTGCTTGGAGTTCTTTCCTTCTACGACAGACAGTGAAGCGCAGCAAGCCCAGGACTTCGGCAACTATGTTGTTCATTACAACGCACTCAATACCAGCCTGATCCCACCCCAGGTTGCCCAGGGCTACGGTATCCAGCGTTCGTCCAGCCGTGCACTGCTCAATGTGACCGTGCTGAAGAAAGTCATGGACACCCCGGGAACGCCGGTTAAGGCCACCGTAACCGCAGCAGGCAGAAACCTGACCGGACAAAACCGGGATATCGAAATCCGTCAGATTACAGATCCCGAAGGCGCCATCTACTACATTGGTGAGCTACCGGTCCACAACATGGAAACCTACAACTTCACGATCCAGGTCGGCATCCCCGGTGAGAATGAACCGCTGGTCGTGAAGTTCAGACAACAGTTCTACACGGAATAAGCCGAGCGCCGGACGAGAGCTAAGACGGGCTCGGAATTATGGTGATATTGACCTGCCTGCGGTGTGGCCTCGTGCGGTGCTCCCACAGGTAGATTCCCTGCCAGGTACCCAGCCCCAGCTTACCGGCCCGAATCGGGACGGTCAGTTCTGAACAGGTCAAAACGGAGCGGATGTGAGCCGGCATGTCATCCGGGCCCTCCATGCTGTGCAGATACGCAGGATCTCCGTCAGGAACCAGGCGGCTCATGAAGGTCTCGAGATCCCGCCGCACATCCGGGTCAGCGTTTTCTGTGATCAGCAGGGAGGCGCTGGTATGGCGGAGAAAAAGATGACAGATTCCATCCTGCACGCTGCATTGCCGCAGCCAACCCTGCACATCGCCACTGATGTCCTGAAAGCCCCGACCGGGCGTCGATATTTCCAGCGTAGTGTTCAGGGGTTCAGCCTCTGCCTGGACCACTCCCCGTTCAGCTGAGAATACAGAAAGCGATCGTGCAGCCGGAATTCGCGCTGGGTCCAGAACTCAACGGTTTCAGGGCTGAGGACGAAACCGGTCCAGAACGGCGGTCGAGGGACTTCAATACCATCATACTGATGCTCCAGGTCGCTGACCCGTTGCATCAGGGCTTCACGGCTCTCCAGTGGCCTGGATTGTTGCGAGGCCCAGGCGCCGATCTGGCTGCCCCGGTCGCGGGTGGAAAAATAGGCGTCTGCAGCTTCGTCACTGACCTGCATGACCGGCCCCACCAGTTGCACCTGTACCCCGCTGGCTTTCCACAGGAAAGTCGCGGCGGCACGAGGACACAGCGCCAACTGCCGCCCTTTCTCGCTCTGGGTATTGGTAAAAAATACAAAACCGTCTTCATCCAGGGCTTTGAGTAACACCGTACGGGAAGTCACGCGGCCCTTACCATCACTGGTGGCCAAAACCATCGCGGTAGGCTCAGGCTCGCCACACACCCGCGCGTTTTTGAAGGCCTTGTTGAATTCCTCGATGATTTCGCTGGAGAGACTCAGCAAGATCATTCACCTCTGGCGGCAGCTTGCTCCGCCCTGCGCGCTTTGGCTTGTGGCAAAGTCCTCAGCCAGATCAGCCAGACCACCAGTGCATCCAGGATAATCAGCGCCTGCCAGAGATAGAGGTGGAACCACTCGAATGCGATCTGGTTCCACTGGCCCATGTAAAACAGGCTGACAATCCTCACCAGGTTCAGGCCCTGGATGGCGAAGAAACCGATGGTGAAGCCGATCACCTTGCTCCTGAGGGGGGCGGGAAATGCGAAAATTGCAGCAAACAGGATAATGACAGCCTCGACCCCGTTGCAGCCACGCTCAATTCGAACCCCGAATCCTGTGGTCTTATCGCGGATCACATTGGAAATGGACATCACGTTATCGTCGAACAACTGGATGATCCAGACGCTGATGTCAGCAATGAAAGAAGTAAATGGCAGGATGACGTGCTTTTCCGCCGGCTGTAGAATCTCCAGCGTGAAGAGTCCAACCAGAAGCACTGTGAACAGAATAAAAAAGCGGATCATAAACTACAGCCCGGGAGCCCGACAGGAATCCGGCCAATGTTACCCAATGTCACGAACGGTTGCACGTTGCCATTAGCGCTATGAATGATCTTTTTTCCAATGTGTACTTAATCGGGCCAATGGGTTCCGGCAAAACAACAATCGGGCAACGCCTGTCTAAAAAGCTCGGCCTGGAGTTCCTTGATAACGACCACGAACTTCAAAAGCAGACCGGGGCCAGCGTGAACCTGATTTTTGACGTGGAGGGTGAGGAAGGATTCCGCAAAAGGGAAACCGCCATGCTGAAGAAACTCACCGCCAGGGAGAATATTCTGCTGGCCACCGGCGGTGGCTCCATCATCATGCCGGAAAACCGTGAGTTGCTGAAACAGAGCGGGCTCGTGGTTTACCTCAAGACCTCGGTTGGCCAGCAAATACGGCGCCTGAGCAGGGACAAAAGCCGGCCACTATTGCAATCAGGCGACCGCGAAGAGAAACTGACCCGCCTTGCGAAAGAGCGTAACGCGCTGTACGAAGAGCTCGCAGACATTACCTTTCCATCGCGGAACCGCGGTCTTGAAGCGGCAACCATGATCTTATATCAAGCCATAAAGTCTTACCGGAAAAGTTAAAATCAAAACCATGAACATCATCAACGTTGAACTGGCGAGCAACGCCTACCCCGTTTACCTTGGCCACGGACTGCTGACCGAACCGTCATTGTGGGCCCGGCACCTGGGACCGGGAAAAACCCTGATCGTCAGTAACGATGTGGTGGCGCCACTGTACCTGGAAGCGCTGACATCCGCGATGTCCGGCCGGGACTTCGAAGTACACATCATTCCCGATGGCGAACCGTTCAAAACAACCGAAACATGGTTCGGCATCATTGACACGCTGGTTGGGATGCAGGCCCGCCGCGACGCAAATATAATCGCACTCGGAGGGGGCGTGGTCGGTGATATCACTGGTTTTGCCGCTGCCTGTTACATGCGGGGAGTTCGGTTTCTCCAGGCGCCGACAACACTGCTGGCACAGGTCGACGCCTCGGTAGGAGGGAAAACCGCCATCAACCATCAAAAGGGCAAAAACCTGGTCGGTGCTTTCCACCAGCCTGCTGCCGTCATTATCGACTCCGCCACCCTCTCCACCCTCGAAGACAGGGAGTTCAGGGCCGGACTCGCGGAAGTCGTCAAGTACGGAGCGATCCGCGACCCGGAATTCTTTTCCTGGATGGAAAAAAATGTTGATGCGATCAACCAGCGTGATATCGCGGCCCTTGACTACCTGATTTACCAGTCGGTATCGAACAAAGCCGAAATCGTTGCGCAGGATGAACGCGAGGCGGGTATTCGGGCCCTGCTCAATTTTGGACACAGTTTCGGGCATGCACTTGAGGCCGAGACCGCGTACTCTCGCTTCCTGCACGGCGAAGCCGTTGCGATTGGCATGGTGGTGGCGGCAAGACTCAGTGAATCACGGGGGCTTTGTGAGGTGGGTACCACCGCACGCCTGTCTGACCTGCTGACCCGTTTCGGCCTGCCGGTTGTTTTTCCTGCACAGACATCAATCGACGTTTTGAGCGCGGCTCTTGATCTGGACAAGAAAGCCGTTGCCTCCGGCCTCAGGCTCATTTTATTGAATGCCATCGGTGATGCGGTGGTGAACAGTGAAAGCACCCGTCAGGAAATCACCACAGCGATGGAACAATCCCTCGCCCGGAACCAGGACAGCACCCAGGAGTAAATAACCATGGAATTGAAAAACGATACCCTCTTGAGAGCGCTGTTGCGCCAGCCGGTAGACCGTACACCTGTCTGGATCATGCGCCAGGCAGGCCGCTACCTGCCCGAGTACCTGAAGACCCGGGCAGAGGCCGGCAGCTTCATGAATCTGTGCCAAAATCCCGAGTTGGCATGCGAAGTCACCCTGCAGCCCCTGAGGCGCTTCGATCTCGATGCCGCCATCATATTCTCAGACATCCTGACCATTCCGGACGCCATGGGCCTGGGTCTTTACTTTGTGACCGGTGAGGGACCCAAATTCGAAAAGCCCGTCCGTACGGTCGAGGACATCAGAAAGCTACCGAGCCCGGACATTGGCGAGTCCCTCGGGTACGTCATGGATGCCGTTTCTCTGACCCGCAGGGAACTCGACGGTAATGTACCCCTGATAGGCTTCAGCGGCAGCCCCTGGACGCTTGCAACCTACATGATTGAAGGCGGCTCGAGCAAAACCTTCAGCAAGGCCAAAACCCTCCTCTACCAGGAGCCGGAAGTGGCTCACGAACTGCTTGGCAAACTTGCAAAAACCGTCACGGATTACCTGAACGCGCAGATTGAAAGTGGCGCACAGGCCGTGCAGATTTTTGACACCTGGGGCGGTTCACTGTCTTCCCAGGCCTACAAGGAGTTCTCCCTGCGTTACATGGAACAAATCGTTTCCGGCCTGAAGCGGGAAAACGAGGGCCGGCCGGTGCCGGTCATCCTGTTCAGCAAAGGCTGCAGCACGCAACTGGAAGCGCTGGCCGATACGGGATGTGATGCGCTGGGTGTCGACTGGACAGTGACGCTCGAGGAAGCCCGCAACCGCGTTGGCGATCGCGTTGCGCTGCAAGGCAACATGGACCCGACGATCCTGTTGGCCAGCAAGGAAGTCATTCAGCGCGAAGCGGGCAACACGTTGGCCAGTTTTGGCCAGGGCAATGGCCACGTCTTCAATCTCGGCCACGGCATCACGCCCGATGTTGACCCTGATCACCTCGCAGAATTGATCAATACGGTCGCCCGGCTGAGTCCGGCTTATCACTCCTGAGACCGTCGCGCCGCCACTCGAGCGCAGTTTCAAGCAACATCGATCCAAGGCTGGATTGCAGTAAAGGTGTGTGCAGCACCCTGCTGAGCAAGCGCGGGTCAGCACGCGCATCAGAAACCCGTAACAACCCCATGGAAAAACTACCAGACCGCCTCGCGGGTGCTGTGATTGAAAGCTCCAAAGCGTGACTGTCATCGATGGAAGAACCCCGGCTGTATGAAATACCCAGCCGGCCCAGGAAGTTCTCGACGCTGCGTAGCAACTCACCCGTGAGCATTAAATGACAATGCATTTGCGAGAACAGTGAGCTGTGCGGCAGCTTCGGGCCTGTTGCCTGCGCGACCAGCGTCCCGGGCAGAATGATCTCGAACTGCGCACCGCCACCGGCCGGGTTCGAGCATGAGATTCGGCCATCCATCGACATCACCAGGGTATGGCAGATAAACAGGCCCAGTCCACGCCCCGTTGGTCCAGACTCGCCGGAAACACCAGCCCGCTGATAAGCACCGTAAATCCGGTTTTCAAACTCGGCGTCAAAGCCGGGTCCGGTGTCGCTTACGCAGAACTTCAAAGGCGCGCCGGCAGCCGGGCCAGAACCTGCAGCAGACACCTCTACGACAACCTCGCCATCACTGGTGAACTTGATAGCGTTTCCAACCAGGTTGTCCAGCAATTGCCGCACCAGGCAGGGGTCGCAATGCCAATACCTCGGTAGTCGCGGATCGATTACAAGCAACAAGTGGTTATTGCTCAAACGGGCCGCCGGCGTATGGCTGGTCACCACCTGTTCCAGCATATCCAGGCCATCGACCCGGATTTTTTGAGGTCCAGACACCAGGCCAATGCTATCCCCGGAGTCCCTGACCGCACGGATCAATGACTGCATTTGCCTGCCGGAATGTTCGATGGCTCTGAGCCATCGATTTTGTTCCGCATTCAAGCCGGAATCGCTCAACAATTCAGCCATGCCGAAAAGGCCATTGAGCACATTTCCGAGCTCATGGTCCAGCAAGTCCAGGTTATGGCCGTTTGGAAAAACATTTAATGGAAAGCCGCTATTTTGCCCCTTCATGAGGATCCTCTAAACACCGCAAAACGTTCTCCGGTAGTGAAGAACGCGGGGCGTGCGGCGCCCGTCCATTTAAACTACACCGCTGAAGACGCCCTGACAATAGCTGCCTAAAGCTCCCGGACTTGATATTCTTCCAGTCATGCCCGTTCGACTGCTTGTCAGTATTGCCATCCTGATCATCACCTTCCTGGTGCTGTTCCTGGTATTAATCGCCTCTGAAACGGCCCTGACGGTATGGCACTACCTGAAAGAAGCACCCCTCTGGATCCAGCTGGGATATACGGTCATCCTGGTTGGCCTGCCCCTGCTCACCCTGGTACTTTTCTGGAACTGGTTCCGCCCTTCGCGCAAGGAAAAAACCGTCGAAAAGCGCGAGTTGAGCCATGAGAGCCTGCAGGATGAGCTGCTTGAGTCAGCACGCCAGGGTGTTGATGTCAGCGCGGCCCTGGAAGAAATCCGGGAACAACGCCGGCGTTTGGGAAGCGGAGAGATATTTATCGCGGTCTATGGTGAGGTGAGTAGCGGCAAGAGCAGCCTGGTCAAAGCACTGCTGCCCGAAGCGGAAGTGGAAGCAGACCCCCGCGCAGGAACGACCACTGATATTCGCCATTACTCATGGCAAGCTCCATCAGGTGACCGCGTGGTGATCGCGGATCTGCCCGGGTTCAACCTGGAAGACGATACCCAGGCACTGGAGGAAACACGACGGGCCCACCTGGTGGTTTTCCTGTGCGACAGTGACCTGACGGCCAGCCAGGTGCAGCAATTGAAATTCCTGGTCGAACTGGATAAACCCCTGATCCTCGCGCTGAACAAGACTGACCGGTATTCAGGCACAGAACTGTCTGAGCTGTTAGCAGAGATCAGGCAGAAAACCGGTCTGGCGGAGCGTGATGTAGTCGCCATCAGCACGGGCGGCAAAGAAGATGTCATCCGCCTGCTGGGCGAGGGCATCGAGCAACGCAGTTCGCGCGAAAGGGCACCTGAAATAGCCGGCCTGCGCCGGGCAGTGCAAAGGCACCTGGATCAAAACCGCGAATTAATGGAGTCTCTGCATGAAACCGCTGTGCTGACGATGGCCGGCGAGAAACTGGATGCCGCGCGTGACCGGCACCGGGCTGAACAGGCCGATGAGCTGGTCAGCAAATACTCAAAGCGGGCCGTGATCGGTGCGCTGGCTGCTGTGGCGCCAGGCTCAGACCTGGTGATCCAGGGAGTACTGGCAACCCGGCTGATTCGGGAACTGTCAAAGCTTTACGATGTGCCGGTGAAGGAGATTGAGATCGAGTCGTTCCTGCAGTTGGCTGGCGGAAAAATCAAGAACATGACGGCGTTAACGCTGGCGATTGCCGGCAACGCTTTCAAGGCGTTTCCCGGTGTAGGAACCATCTCCGGAGGCGTGATACATGCTGTCGCCTATGGCATGATCTTCGACAGCCTGGGCAAAGCCGCAGCCCAGACCATGGCCAGCCGTGGTGAACTGCGGCCCTACCCGGCAGCAGAAGCTTTCGAGGACCTATTACATGACCGTCTGGAATCAGGTGCAGTCCGCTTTGCGAAAATGGCTGTCTCCGGCCGGGACAGAGACACGCGTCAATCCTGAACAGCACCTGCTGGAAGCCAATCGAAACCTCCGTGAACTGATCGAGGACACGACCATACCCGCCTCAGTGCGGGCCCAGCTGTCCGACGAATTCGAACAAATCGAGTCCATTTCAACCAAGCTCCGCAACGGGGAAATCCATATCGCCGCATTCGGACGGGTCGGCGTCGGTAAGTCATCCTTGCTAAATGCGCTGCTTCAACGCCAGGCGTTCAGTGCCAGTGCGTTGCATGGGGAGACCACCCGCGAAGGGCGCGAAAAATGGCAATCGCTGAAGGACGGCCACGTCGTCCTGATCGATACGCCCGGGATAGATGAGCTCGACGGGGAGGAGCGTGAGCAGCTGGCCCAGAGTATCAGCAGCCGGGCCGATGTAACTCTGATGCTCTGTGAGGGTGACCTGACGGATTCGGAATTCCAGGCACTAAAACAGCTATGTGCGACACAAAAAATGGTGATGCTGGTTTTGAACAAAGCCGATCGATACACCGCACAGGAACTTGATTTGCTTCTGGATCGCCTCGGTGAGCGATGCAGCGGCCTGCTGCCGCCGGAGCGGATCATAGCCGCCAGCGCTGCACCCCGGCCGCAAACGGTGATCCAGGTTGATCAATCCGGCAAAGAACGCGAATCTGTGCGCGAACAGCCGCCTGACATTGGATTGCTGAAGGAACGGCTGTGGTCTTTACTGGAGAAAGAAGGCCAGACCCTTGCCGCCCTCAATGCAGCCATCTTTGCCAGTGAACTCGATGAGAAAGTGGCGACCCGGATCGTTGCCGCGCGTAAAACTGTCGCAGAGAAAATCATCCGCAACTACTGTGCCGGCAAGGGCTTGCTGGTCGCACTCAACCCGGTACCCATTACCGACCTGCTGGCTGCTGCAGGCGGGGATATCGCGATGGTGATTCATCTTGGCGAAGTATACGGGTTCAAGTTGTCGCGGCGCGAGGCATCACGCCTGTTGCTCACGATCTCTGCACAACTGGTGGCGCTGATGGGGGCCTACTGGGGTATGAACCTGGTTTCCAGCGCCCTGAAGATTGCCAGCGCAGGCCTTTCCACTGCATTGACCGCCACCGCCCAGGGCGCGCTGGCCTGGTACGCAACCTACCTCACCGGCAAGATGGCTCAAACATGGTTTTCCAAGGGTAAGTCCTGGGGAAATGCCGGCCCGAGACAAACAGCGCGCTCCATCCTGGCTTCACTGGACCGGGATTCCATTCTCCGCAATGCCCGGGAAGACTTGCTGGCCCGCCTGAAAGGGCGATGATCGCTTTATTGTCCGTCGAATCGATATATCACCGCTGAAGCTTTCAAGCCGCAACTGAGCGCCATTGTCGCCTTCACGATGCTGCAACATCACGCCGGGGCCTCTTGACACACGCACCGAATCTCCAAAATCCGTTCTGATATTTCCGCTGTAACTCTGGGCGGTAAACTCAGCCTGCTGCGATGCGGGGAGCCGCAATTTCACATCACCGCTCATGGAATCGCAGCTGAGACGGCCACCTTCGGCCAGCGAAAGAGTCAGTGTCATATCGCCGGAGACCGATTCAAACCGGCCACGGTTAGTCTCACCCGCCTCAACTGTGACATCGCCGGAAACAGTACTGGCGCCAATCTCTCCCGAAATGCCGACCAGTGTGATTTCTCCACTAACGGTTTCAATGCTAGAGCGGGAAGACGTTCCTTCAAATTCCACGTCGCCACTGACCGAGCTCAATTCCAGACGCTGCAGGTTTGCTTCAATTTCCAGGTCTCCGGCAACAGTGTTGACCAGGATGCTCTCACCCTGACTGCCGCTGACCGTAATATCGGCACTGACGCTGTCAGCCTCGATACTTGCCGATTCGGGAATGCGCAGGTAGAGGTTTGTTCCATCGGTACGACGTTCGCCGTCCCGGTTCCGAACCCGGACCTGGACACCCTTGGAATTCGCGGTAATTTCGACCTCTTCCACGGTATCGCCCGCTTCTCCCCGGACCTGAACTTCGGAGCGGTCCCAGGTGACAAACTCGACTTCACCGGCGACATTTTCAACCAGCACCAGCCCGTCTGCCGGCATTTCACGTGTTTCGTCAATATCCTGCCCGCCAAACCCGGCCAGCGGGTGCTGCCAGGGCCACAGTGCCAAGCGACATTATTAAAAGCATCCTGGAAGGAATTCTGATGCCGGTTTTCATATGGTCAATCTCCGGTTATTTCTGTCAAGCATTACAAGTTGTTTCAAAAAGCCGAGCTGCCTTGCACGCAGTTCAAGCATTCGTTCATTTAAAAAGTGGTCGCCCGGGTTTTCTTCCAGCGCGGCAACCAGGGCTGATTCGACTACCTGCATCTCGGTCCAGCCCATCTCAATTTTTTCGATGGTCTGCTGCGCCAGGTTTTCGCGCGAACCGCCGACGCGGGTATATTCCCTGAAGGCCGCCACGTACTCAGCGTCAATCGTTTCGAGCAACCCTGGAGGCGGGCCCACCATGGGGCCATCTGACACGGACCCATCCATGGCCATTGACGGACTGCCCGCGTCCGGCTTTCCGTCGGGAAATGGCCCGGCTTCCCAAACCGGCTTCAACAGCAAGCTGACTGCAAATGCAAGAACGACTGAGGCCGCGGCCGCCAGGTACCAGCCGCTGTGTCCACTGCGGGTTGATCCTTCTGTCGTGCCGGCATGTTCCATGCGCGTCGAAATCTCAGGCCAGGGATCCCGTCCAGGGCTGATCTCGCGTGGCAATTCGGCCAGGCGGTCAAGCAGTTGTTGTTCATTCATTCGGGGACTCATCTATTCAATTCCTCGCGGACCAACTTTCGTGCCCGATGTAACTGGGCTTTGGACGACCCGACCGCCATACCGGCGATGCCGGCAATTTCAGCATGGGTGTAACCTTCAATATCGTACAAAACCAGCACAGTGCGCGCCCTTTCCGGCAGCTTTGAAATGGCCTCTTCAAGGTCCATTCGCTGCCCGGCATAAACATCTCTAGCTCCGGTAGCCACTCTTTCATGTGGTTCCTCCAGCGCCGTTTCACGGCTCATGCGGCGTTTTTGCGAGCGCCGGTCGCTCAGGGCAACGTTTGCTGAAAGCCGGTGTAGCCATGTTCCAAACCGGCTCTCGCCCCTGAAGCTGCCGAGTTTTGTCCAGGCCCTTATGAAAGCTTCCTGCAACAAATCTTCAGCAAGGGCCGCGTGCCCCCCGCACAAGCGCCACATCAAGGCATAAATTCGATCCCGGTGGCGCCGGTACAGCTTTTCAAATGCAGCGCGATCACCTTTCCTGGCGCTTTCCACCAGTACGGCGTCTTCATCGTGTTTCGCGGTTTTCGCATCCCACGATGCCACTGCGTACTCCTTTCATGAATATTGGACACAACCCCGGGCCAAAGGGTTTAAATTGAATCACCCGGGAAACTTTCTCAAGAGCATTCAGGTGGGGATCAGGGTAGCGATAACGTGCTCAATATAAGCGTCAAACTCTTCACTGCTCAAGCTTGGAGTCTGGTTCTGCTTCTGCAACTGCAAGAAACCCAGGTATACCGAGTACGTCAACCGTGCCTGGTTGCGTGCTATGTCGGGCTCCATTCCCAGTTCTTCAAATGCTGCGGACAGGTGCAACATGCGTCGTTGCGCTACCCGCTCCAATACGGGCTCAACCTGCGGGTGTCCGGCGGCTGCACACAACTCACTGTAGACTTCGTGGGTCAGTTTTTCTTTACCCACACGCCGGAAAAATGACTCGAGACGGTCGCGCGGATGGTCAATCTCACCCAGCGCGCTGTTCAAATTTCGACTGTCGTGTTCCTCCCAACGGCTCAAAGCCCGTTCCAGTAATGCCTCACGACTCGCAAAGTGCCAGTAGAAACTACCCTTGGTAATCCCCATCCGGCGAGCCAGCGGCTCGACCGCCAATGCCTGCACTCCCTGCTCTGCAATCAGTTCGAGGGCGCCACGCGCCCAGTCTTCGGCAGACAGCGTGGTTCTTTCATTTTTTTTCAATGCTGTCATGAAGTCACTAAATTACCCGTTTTGGTGGATTGGCAAGTGTAACGTTTTTTGAGCTTAAGTTGCCTACGTGTTGACATGCATCACCACCTTTACCATACTCCGGCGTATGGTAAAATTGAAGATACAAATCGCAGGAGCATTGTCATGACTTGGTTATTACTATTAACGCTGTTGGGAATTTCACTTGCGAGTGCCTTTTATGGCACAAGTCTGTTGATGTGGACCGTGGCCATGGCCGCCGGTATCGTTATCCTGGCCTCGACTGGATCGATACCGCTGTTCAGCCTGGTGGTGATTGCCGCCGTATTCGCCATCGTAGCCATCCCGCTGAACGTCAAACCCTGGCGCCAGCAACTGATCAGCGCACCATTCCTGAAGCAATTCAGACGTATGCTTCCTGATATTTCCGAAACGGAACAGGTTGCCCTGGATGCCGGGACAGTTGGCTGGGAAGGCGAATTATTTGCCGGCAAGCCCAACTGGAAGATACTGAAGAAACAACCTTACCTGGCGCTGACCGTCGAGGAACAGGCCTTTCTTGACGGTCCGGTCGAGGAACTCTGCCAAAAATTGGATTCGTGGGAAATCTCCCACGTTGATGCAGACCTGAACCCTGAGACCTGGGAGTTCCTGAAGTGCAACCGCTTCTTCGGCATGATCATTCCAAAAGAGTACGGCGGCCTGGGTTTCTCAGCCATGGCCCACCGGGCCGTCCTGCAAAAGCTATCATCAGTCTGTGGCGTAACCGCCTCAACCGTGGCCGTGCCAAATTCGCTGGGCCCGGGTGAATTGCTCCTGCATTACGGAACCGAGGAACAGAAAAACCACTTCCTGCCCCGCCTGGCGCGCGGTGAGGAAATCCCATGCTTCGGCCTGACCGGACCCACAGCCGGTTCAGATGCGACCTCTATCCCCGACCATGGCATCATCTGCAAGCAGAAATACAAGGGCAAGGAAGTCGTCGGCATCCGCCTTAATTTCGACAAGCGCTACATCACACTGGCACCGGTAGCGACCATCATCGGTATTGCATTCCGCATGTATGACCCGGATGGATTGCTGGGTGATACGGAAGATATGGGTATCAGCCTGGCACTGGTTCCGCGCGACACCAAGGGAATGGAAATCGGACGGCGCCACATGCCGCTCAACCTGCCTTTCCAGAATGGTCCTATTCTCGGCAAAGACGTTTTCGTTCCCCTCGAAGCATTGATTGGCGGGATCGAAATGGCCGGCCAGGGCTGGCGCATGCTGGTCGAGTGCCTGTCGGTCGGTCGTGCAATCTCACTGCCCTCAACGTCAACCGGCGGGGCCAAGATGGGTGCATTGGCAACCGGCGCCTACGCCAGAATCCGCAAGCAGTTCAACATGCCCATCGGCCGTTTCGAAGGCGTCGAAGCAGCGCTGGCCCGCATTGCCGGCAACGCCTACGCGACTTCGGCCCTGTCCAGAATGACAGCCACCGCTGTGGACCTGGGTGACAAACCTTCAGTTCCATCGGCCATTGCCAAGTACCACACCACCGAAATGGCGCGCGAAGTAATCCGCGATGCCATGGACGTTCATGGCGGGAAGGGCGTGATCATGGGGCCGAGAAATTACCTGGGCCGTGGCTGGGAAGGTATTCCCGTATCGATCACGGTTGAAGGCGCCAACATCCTGACGCGCAACCTGATGATCTTCGGCCAGGGCGCCATACGTTGCCACCCCTATGTTCTGAAAGAAATGGAGGCCGCTCGAATCGAAAACGTATCGGAGCGGATCGACCGGTTCGACAAGCCTGCTGTTTACACATGTGGGCTATTCAATACGAAATGCGGCGAGGAGCCTGGTACTGGGTCTGAGCTTCGGCCAGTTCGCCATGGTTCCGCACGACCGGAAAACGGCCAAGTACTACAAAAAGCTGTCCCGTTATTCGGCATCACTGGCCTTTATTTCCGATATTACGATGCTCACACTGGGCGGAAAACTGAAGCAGAAAGAACATATTTCAGCCCGCCTGGGGGATGTGCTCAGCCATCTTTATATCTGCTCTGCCATGCTCAAGCGCTATGAATCTGAAGGGCGGCCGGTTGCTGACCAGGCCATCCTTGCCTGGGCTTTCCATCACGCCATCTACAAGATTCAGATAGCACTGAGACTGGTGATCGATAACTTCCCCAACCGCTACATGCGTTCCTTGCTGAGATTCGTGGTCTTTCCGTTCGGGCGCCGGGAAAAAGAACCGGGCGACCGCCTGACGCACCGGGTTGCCCAGTTATTGCTGGTTCCGTCCGATACACGGGATCGCCTGACCCACGGCGTATTCAAGTCAGACACCTCGACCCACCCTGTGTGCCTGATGGAGCAGGCGCTGCCCCAGGTTATCCATGCGGAACCGCTGGAGCGCAAACTGCTCAAGGCGCTCAAACAGGACGAGATCAACGGCATCACCTGGGACGAACAGCTCAAGGATGCGGTCGATAAGTCCATCGTGAGTAAAGACGAAGCGGACATCCTGCTGCATGTGCGTAAGCTGGTGGCGGAGATCATCGCAGTCGATGACTTTGACGTGGAAGAGCTCCGCCTGGGCAGGAGCCCGGAGTCGAGGATCGACACACAGCACGCCGCGTAGCTTATTCAGCCGCGCTGCGTATCCGTAGCGCGGTTTCACTGATATAATTCCGGTCCCGCCGGACCCGCGTCTAGTTCTCGTGGGTCCGGCGGGACCTTTGCTTTGGGTGCCCGGAATAACAGGACCCTGGTTCACCAGCCAGGAACCTGCCGGGTTAAACGGGAAGCCGGTTTAATTCCGGCACTGCCCCCGCAACGGTAAGCGAGACAGCCCGGCATCTGCCGGGTTGTTTGCGGCCTCAAGCCACTGCACAAAGTGTGGGAAGGCGCCGCAGGATCCAATATCCAGTCGGATCATTCGCGAGTCCGGAGACCGGCCCAGGGTTTGCAGTTACCGTGTTGCGGTGGGCAACCTGGGTCTGTGGATTGCTCCCGGCCCTCCCCCCGCGCACATCAGTGCGGGTGAGCGCTCCGGAGCAATAAATGAACATCGCTAAACTTTTTTCTCTATCTGTCCTTTTCTCACTGTGTTATCCCGGCCTGCTCGTGGCCGAGGACATCGACACGTTTGAACTAAAGCCCGACCTGGTCGTTACCCCTTCAAGGATGGTCGAGTCGCTCAGCGATGCGCTCGCTTCCGTTAGTGTAATCAGCCGTGAAGATATCGAAATATCAGTCGCAGAAGACGTGCTTGCATTGCTGCGTCTGCAACCCGGGGTCGACATTGTACGGTCCGGCGGACCGGGTTCCCAGACCAGCGTTTTCCTGCGCGGCAGCAATTCAAACAACGTACTGGTGCTGATCGATGGTGTCAGGGTCAGTTCCAGCAATACCGGCGCCTATGCCTGGGAGCAACTGCCGTTGAACCAGGTTGAACGGATCGAAATTGTCCGTGGGCCACGTGGCAGCCTGTATGGTTCTGACTCCATTGGCGGCGTCATCCAGGTCATCACCCGAAGCAGCCCAAAGCCCTACGCGCGCGTTACCGGGGGTAGCTTCGGCACTGCCGAAATAGAGGGTGGCATGGGATACGCGGGCGAAAACAGCAAGCTCAGCATCAATGCCGGATACCGTCACGTGGATGGTTTCTCCGCCCAGAACCCTAACGGCTTCAGCTACAACCCTGATGACGATGGATTCAAAACGGCCAACCTCGGCATCAAGGGTTCGATCGAAGTTTCCTATGGCCAGTGGCAATACAGCTTTCTCGGCCTGGACAGCAAAACCGAGTTTGACGAGGGTGAGTCAGATACCAGGCAGTACGTGGCGTCGGCAGAATTTTACGGACAGTTTTCGGATGTCTGGGATTACCAGATCCTGGGTGGATACACCCATGAACGACTGCATTCAGACTACGTGTTTTTTACGACGGGATTCAAGTCCAGCCGTTACCAGTTCAGCTGGCAAAACCAATACAGCTCCGGACAGAATGGAAAACTCAGCTTTGGGCTGGACTACTACCGGGAGAATGGACAATCGCAGGACACCCTGGATGAAAACCGCAACAACCTGGGCGCTTTCGCCAGCTATGACTACTACTTTGAAAAACTACATGTGCAGCTTGGCGGACGATATGATGACAACAGCCTTTTTGACGGCAAGTTCACCGGCCAGGCCGCACTGGGCTACGACCTGGGCGATGCCTGGCAGATCATAGGCAGTTACGGTACTGCCTTCCGCGGACCAAACCTGAACGAGCAATACTCTCCCGGTTTCGGGGGCCTGTATGCCGGAAACCCGGACCTGGACCCCGAGTCTTCAAGATCCGGCGAAGCAGGACTGCGCTGGTACAGCGACAGCCTCGGCTCACTGACCGCATCGTTATACCGTACGGAAGTAAAAGACCTGATCGCTTACGAAGGTGAATTATTCCAGGCCATCAACGTCGAGAAAGCCCGGCTGAAAGGCATCGAGCTGGATTACACCCTTTCCCGGGACGGTTGGCTGCTGGGAGCCAATGCGACATTCCAGGACACAGAAAACCGCAAGACCGGTGAGTCCCTGTTACGGCGGCCCGACCAGAAAGGCTCTATTTCACTGGACCGGCGTTTTGCGCATGGTTCGTGGCTGGGCCTGGAATGGTTTTACTCGGGTAAGCGCAAGGATTTTGGCGGAATCTCGCTGGATTCCTACAACCTGATAAACCTGCGCGCAGGCTGGGGGTTCACGCCCGGTTGGCAACTGGAACTGCGGGGCGACAATTTGACCGATAAGGGTTACGAGCCAGCCTATGGATTCAACTCTGCCGAACGCTCTTTCTTTATCTCGCTGGCCTGGAAGCCCTAGCCCTTCCCGCCGTGCCCGGCGGCATCCCGCCGCCGGCGCAACTCGGCACGTATTTTCATCGGGTGTTCAACCCGCCGGAACTTGTCGAACAAATGGGTCAATGCACGGATCGGGTGACGCCAGGTCATGCGCGGACCGGCGAACCGCATCACCTGTTGCGCCATATCGCGCTGAGCTGGCTTGTAGCAATGGATCGGACAATTCGCACAGGTGGGCTTGTCTGAACCGTACGGACACTTCTCAAGCCGTTTCTCAGCGTAGCGCATCAGCCAGGCACATTGGGGGCAGAGCGCGGCACCCTGTTGGTCGTCGTGGTGGTGAGCACAATATATCCGTGTCATGCAGACCAGCGTATCGTGCTCACGTTTCAGCCTGCCGGTGATAGTGCCCATGTACCGATAATAGCGGTATATGTGATACATCTATTTGACCATAATCAACCGCACCAGACTTTTGGTGATCTGGTATTCTGAGCCGCACCATGCCCCCTGTGAATCTGAAAACCCTCACCATTTTTCTTGTGCTCTGCCTTGCAGCCTGCGCGAAACAGCCCGGCGAGAAAAAGGCAGAGTTTTTCGTCTTCGGAACGCTGCTGGAAGTGACTGTTTGGGCCACGGACGAATCCAGCATCAACGAAGCGTTTTCCGAACTGCAAATTGCCTTCCAGCAGATGCACCGTGACTGGCATGCCTGGGAACCCGGCCTGCTGACAGAAATCAACCGTGGATTTGCTGCGGGCCTGCCGGTACTCGCCAGCCCATCCATCCTGGAAATGACCCGGCAGTCGCAGCAGCTTGAGAAGCAATCCGGCGGACGCTTCAACCCGGCGATAGGCGCGCTGGTCGGGCTCTGGGGTTTTCATACCTCGGAGTTCCCGGTGGAGGGCCCGCCTCCACGTCGCAGCCGAATTGATGAATTGGTCGGGCTGAACCCCTCGAGCCTGGACATACAGTTTGACGGACAGGAAATGTCCTCCCTGAACCCGGCCGTGCAACTCGACTTTGGCGGAATTGCGAAAGGTTATGCCATCGACCAGGCCATCAGTATTCTCAGGATGCATGGCATCGACCACGCCATCGTCAACGCGGGCGGCGATCTGCGAGCCATAGGTAAGCATGGCGACCGGCCGTGGCGGATTGCAGTGCGGGACCCGGCCGGAGGCATCATTGGTACGCTGCAAACGGGCCCGGATGAAGCCGTCTTCACCTCGGGAAACTACGAACGGTTCCGGCAGGATGACGAAAGTCGTTATCCGCATATACTGGATCCGCGCAATGGCTGGCCGGTGCAGGATGTGGCCTCGGTCACGGTGATCACACAAGAAGGCTGGCTGGCCGATTCAGCGGCGACAGCGCTGACCGTCGCGGGTCTGGATGACTGGCCGGAGGTTGCACGCTCCCTGGGCCTGGACCAGGTCCTGGTAGTAGACGAACACGGAACGGCATATTTGACGGAGAAAATGGACGCCAGGCTGACGTTCGTCGAAGGCGTCACAAAAGAAATTGTCGCTTTCTAGAACATCCCGGTTTCGAGCCGGGCCACTTCCGACATCATGTTGTGGTTCCAGGGCGGATCGAAAGTGAGTTCGACGTTGACCTGCACGACGGTCGGAACCAGCTTCAGCTTGGAGCGGACGTCATCCACCAGGATATCGCCCATCCCGCAACCCGGTGCGGTTAGTGTCATGTCCACATCGACTATGCGCTCACCGTTTTCATCCGCGTGCATTTCACACCGGTAGATCAGGCCCAGGTCGACGATGTTCACCGGAATCTCCGGGTCATAGACCGTTTTCATCTGGTCCCAGAGCAATCGCTCAACATCGTCTTCCGTGGCACCATCCGGAAGACTGGGCGGCATCACCGGCTGTTTTCCGATCGCATCAGCATCCACGCCGGCAATACGAAAGAGGTTGCCGTCAACAAAGACCGTGAAACTCCCGCCGAGCGCCTGCGTGATATAGCCGACGGTACCGGCTGGAATGGTGACTTCGTCCCCAACGGGAATCATCACGACTTCGCAGTCGCGCTCAAAAGTGCAAGGCTGGCTGGTTTGGGAAAACATTGCCTCTCAAAGTGCGGCCTGCTGCATGATATCTCAAGCAGCAGGGCCACAATATGAAATCGACTAACCGATCTGGCTCTGTTGGTAATTTTCGATGCCAACCCTCTCGACCAGGTCAAGCTGGGTTTCAAGCCAGTCAACGTGCTCTTCTTCAGAACTCAGGATACTGTCGAACAGTTCCCTGCTGACGAAATCCTTGACCGACTCGCAATAATCGACGGCTTCGCGTAAATCGGGGAGCGCTTCCATCTCCAGCGCGAGATCACATTCCAGCATTTCCTTCGTGTGCTCACCGATTCTCAGCTTGCCGACATCCTGCATATTAGGCAGGCCTTCAAGGAACAGGATCCGCTCCACCAATTGATCCGCATGTTTCATCTCGTCCACCGACTCGTGGAATTCGTAATCACCCAGGGTTTTCAGTCCCCAGTCCAGGAACATTCTGGAATGCAGGAAATACTGGCTGATTGCAGTCAGTTCGTTGCGCAGCACGCGATTGAGATACTCAATGACTTTAGGGTCACCCTTCATTAAAACTCTCCAAGATCAGGTAAGAGGCCGGCCATCCGGCCGAAGAAAGAGAAACATTCTACAAAAGGAATCAATTCCGTGCCGGAATGAGAATCGTTCGCATAGAGGAACGGGTCAACCCGAGGAGACGACCTCTAGCGATACAGTGGATTTGGGAGAACCGGTATCCTCGAGCGCTTTGTCCAGTATTTCGCGCGCCAGCTTCACGCAACTGCCACATTGGGTGCCACAACCGGTCAACGCGCTGAGGTCATGGAAACTCCTGACGCCCTCATCAACCGCCTTTCGGATGGCGGAATCGCTCACGGCCTGGCAAATGCAAACGTACATATCCTGGGTTTCGTCAAATCCAATCAAGCAGCAATTGACCTGAATCATAAATGCAAATGAGAATCATTGTCAATTACAAAAACTCCCGTTACACTCCATTTCATTAATAAGAATCATTCTCATTTAAAAACAAGCAGGCTCACAACCTGCGGGAGACTCCATTTTGAACAATGCCATCAGTCGCGGGTCCGTTGCCCTGCTCCTGGCCTTTTCAGCAGACCTGTTCGCAGAATGCCAGGACCCTACCCGGTTAACGGGTACAGGCCTTGGGCCGGAATGCGCACAGCTTGAACCCATCACGATCTTTGGCACAGCTCAGACGGCCCGTGACGTTGCCGGCGGCGCCAGCCGGATAACGCACGCGGACCTTGAAGAATTTGAGACAACGGACGTCGTGCGTGCCCTGCGCCGCGTTCCCGGTGTTTCATTGCAGATTGAAGATGGCTGGGCCCTGCGCCCCAATATCAGCATTCGCGGTTCAGCCAGTGAGCGCAGCAGCCGGATCACCTTGCTGGAAGACAATGTCCTGATCGCACCCGCACCCTACGCTGCACCCTCCGCCTATTATTTCCCGACTTTTGGCCGGATCTACTCCGTTGAGGTTCTCAAAGGTCCGGCGTCCATCACGCAGGGGCCTTATACAGTAGGTGGCGCAGTCAACCTCACCTCGACGCCCATTCCACAGGATAACAACGGCTTTCTGCGGGGTGAGTATGGTTCTGACAACACCTGGCGGGTTCACGGCTGGTACGGCGGCGGTCACGACCGGGCCCGTTTCCTGGTGGAGACATACCAATGGCAATCCGATGGCTACCAGTCAATCGACCGGAGCAGTGCAAAAACCGGTTTTGACAAGCACGATTACCTGGCCAAGCTCAGTTTCAGTTCGGACCCGGGCGCCAGCGTGTACCAGCAATTTGATATCAAGCTGCAGTACTCTAAAGAAGATTCGCAACAAACCTATCTTGGGCTGACCGATGACGACTTTGAGGCCGAAGGGAAACGCCGTTACGGCGCCTCGCTTTATGATGAGATGCACAACAAGCACGACCAGATCGTTCTGAACTGGCGGCTGGAAACCCAGGCTGGCCTTGGATTGACCATCACCGGTTATGACAACAATACCAGGCGTGCCTGGTATAAAACAGAAGGGATGGATTTTGACGGCAGCGCCGATCCGCAGTCCTTCCAACGGACCAGCTGGACCAACATCATTGCCGCGGTCAACAACGGTGACTCACTCGGCGGTCTGGAAGCCAGCCAGTTGCAGGAGATACTGGATGGAGCTGACACACTCCCCGGCTCGATCCAGGTGCGCAACAACGCCCGAAAATACTATTCCCGGGGCGTCCAGGCAGTATTCGATACCACCCTGCAAGGAGGCTCTACTGCTCACATCCTGCAAGCCGGACTCCGCTTCCATAAAGATCAGGAAGACCGCCTGCAGCGCAACGACAACTATCAACAGCGCAATGGCCAACTGACCCTCAACGAATACGGACTGCAAGGCAACGCCGGCAACCGCGTGCAGAATGCAAGGGCCTGGGCGGCCTATATTTATGACCGCATTGAATGGAACAACTGGACGCTGACACCGGGGTTGCGCTATGAAAACATTGACCTTGACCGCACCCGCTGGAACACAAAGAGCGACGACCCGGCCAGCCGTGACCCGGACAATTTCCGTGATTCGCGGGAAAACAGTGTTGTTGTCTGGCTTCCGGGAATGGGGGCACTCTATGCCCTGAACACTGCGACCCGGATCGTTGGTGGCGTCCACAAGGGTTTCGCAGTTCCGGGCAATTCCCCCGGGGTCGATCCGGAAGAAAGCATCAACTATGAGCTGGGTGTGCGCCACGAAACCGGCCGCATCAACCTCGAAGCGATGTTCTTTTTCAATGACTACAAGAACCTGGTCGGTGTATGCACCAATTCCTCCGGCAGTGACTGCAACCCCGGCGATGCCTTTAACGGCCAGGGTGTCCATGTTCCGGGGTTTGAGTTCACGACCAGTACTTCCCTGGACGTCAGTGCCGGCTGGCAAGTGCCGTTGCAACTTACCTACACCTGGATGAAGGCGGAATTCCAATCCAGTTTCGACTCGGAGTTTTTCGGTGACGTAGCAAAAGGTGACCCGGTGCCATACGTGCCGAAGAACCAACTTTGGGCTTCAGCCGGCCTGCAGGGCGGGCCATGGTCTTTCTACCTTAGCGCGAATTACGTTCAGGCCGTATGCACCGAGGCCCGTTGCGGACAATATGAAAAAACCGACTCATCCACCATTTTTGACCTGGCTGCGCACTACCGCATCAACGACAACTGGGAACTGTATGCCGTGGCCGAAAACCTGACCGATAAAATGTATATTGCGGCACGCGACCCGTATGGCGCCCGGCCCAACAAGCCGAGGACACTGATGTTCGGAACGAGGTTTGATTTTTAAACCGAACGGGTTTGCGGCACAGCCATGGGTTCCAGTAATGTCAGGGCTTTGTGGTAAACGCTGCGCTTGAAGGTGATCACGTTTTCCACGGGATACCAGAAATCAACCCATTTGTAAGTGCAGAACTCCGGCTCTTCGCACAGGTCCAGCGCAAACGCTGACTCATCGCCCAGAAAGCGCAGCAGGAACCAGACCTGCTTCTGGCCAATGCATAAGGGCTTGCTGTAGTGACGCTGGTAACGCCGGGGCAGGCGGTAACGCAACCAACCCGGGGTGGAGCCGATGACCTCGACCATGTCGGCGGTCAGCCCGGTTTCTTCCCTCAGCTCGCGGTACATGGCCTCGATTGGTGTTTCATCGGTGTTCATGCCGCCCTGCGGAAACTGCCAGCCGCTGCTGCCGGTTCGCTGCGCCCAGAACACACGCCGATCATCGTTCATGAGAACAATCGCAACGTTTGGTCTGTAGCCGTCAGGGTCAATCATATTTTTTGTTTGTTTGCCCTGATTGGGGCATGTGATACTTTTGTTATCCGGATTCCAGAATGTTAATCGTTTCTGCCCCATGATGCCAACAGCACACCGACGCCTGTTGTTCCTGATGCTTGCCCTGCTTTCCGCAGCCAGCATCCTGTTCGCCTCTGCAATGGGTTCAGTCGCACTCGACTGGAGCCAGTGGCTGGCCGCCATCAGCAATTCCAGTGCGGAACACGGAGAGTTGGTCTGGCGCCTTCGATTGCCCCGCGCGGCCGCCGCGTGGACGGTCGGCGCGCTGCTCTCGCTGTCCGGCTGCCTGATGCAGGTCCTGCTTCGCAACCCGTTGGCGGACCCGTATATCCTCGGCGTTTCGGGCGGCGCTTCATTCGCGGCCCTGTTTGGAATGACACTCGGGGTGACGGCTGCATTATTACCTGCCCTGGCCTGGGCCGGTGCTTTGATTTCGATTTTGATCGTATTCAGCCTGGCCCGTGGCGAAGGTCCCTGGAGTGGAACACGCCTGCTCCTGACTGGTGTGGTGACCGCTTCCGGCTGGGCAGCGCTGATCAGCCTGCTGCTGACGCTGGGGCCGGACAGCAGTCTGCGCGGAATGCTGTTCTGGCTTATTGGTGACCTCAGCTATGTTCGCCTTCCTTACTGGTCACTGGCTATCCTGGTGTTAGTTTTCCTGGCCTGCTTCGCAATGGCCAGGAGCCTGAACGTACTGGCCATGGGCGAGACCACGGCCCGCTTGCTGGGTGAACCTACGCGCAAACTGTTGTGGCTGGTCTACCTGCTGGCGTCAATACTGACAGCCACCGCCGTATCTATCGCCGGCAACATCGGCTTTGTCGGCCTGATCGTGCCCCACTTGATGCGCCTCCTGGTCGGGTCCGACCACCGCATACTGCTGCCGGCTGCGGCCATGTTTGGTGGCCTGTTCCTGGTGCTTTCCGATACCCTGGCCAGGACCGTACTGGCTCCCCGGCAATTACCGGTGGGCGTGGTAACCGCGCTTCTGGGTGTTCCCCTGTTTCTGCTTTTGCTGAACCGCGCGAGGGTCAGGCAATGAGCCTGTTAAGTTGTGAACAGGTCGATGTCCAAATCGCCGGCATACAGGTCGTTAAGCAACTGGATCTGGAAATCCGACCGGGCCAGTTCTGGGGTCTTCTGGGCCCGAATGGAATTGGTAAAACCACGCTGCTCAAGTGCCTGGCCGGGCTGGATTTACCCGCTGCAGGTAATATTCTGCTCGAGTTGCGCGACATCAGTGTATTACCCCGTAAATTATTGGCCCGGCACATTGGCATGCTGCAACAACACACGGCCTACGTGTTTGACAGCAGCGTATTACAAACCGCTTTAACCGGACGTCATCCCCACCTGGCCTACTGGGAGCGTGAAGGGACGGCCGACTTCGAAAAAGCCAACGAGGCACTGGACGCCGTGGGCCTGAGGGGTTTCGCAGGGCGCAGCGTCACAGGCCTGTCCGGCGGCGAAGCACGTCGCCTGGCCTTTGCCGCGCTGCTGGTGCAGGAACCTGAACTCATGCTGCTGGACGAACCCACCAACCATCTCGACTTGCGCCACCAGGTTGAAATCATGGGCATGATCCAGCAACGCATCGCCGGGGGGCGTCATTCTGCGTTTGCCGCATTGCACGATATCAACCTGGCCGCCCGTTTCTGCAGCCACGTGGTGATGCTGTTTGGTGACGGAGACTGGTGCGCAGGCCCCTGCTCCGACATGCTCAACGAAACCAGCCTCGAAAAGCTTTATCACTGCCCGGTTGAACGGCTCGAGAGCGCTAACGGACCTCGCTTTCACCCGGCGGAAGTTTAGCCCTCATCCGCATGTACAGCGTACCCAGGCGCCAGGCGCCAAGACCCCACAACCCCATGATCGGCACGTAAATCCAGGCGATTTGAGCCATCGAGAAACCCGCCGTGGTCAGGCCCTTGAAGATCCAGCTCGCGGTGACGTCACTGCCCCGGTAGACCGCGGTATCAATGAAATTCTTGCTCTTGTACTTGGTTTCGCGATCCACCACGGTAAACAGCATTTCCTTGGCCGGACCCAACACGCCGTAGTTCATCGAACGCTGGACCACCTGGACGGCAGCAAACAGCACCAGGCCCATTGAGCTGCCCAGTATGATAAATCCGCCCGCTAACAAAGCCGGAATCATGACCAGGGTTTTGGACATTCCCAGGTAACGAACCAGCCTCGAGGTGATGAAAAACTGCAGCAGAAACGCCAGCACCTGGACAATCTGGTCGATATGACTGAAAAAGGTCGTGCGCTCATCAAAACCGATGATGTTCTGGTCGACCAACACCGCCATACCGTTGAATAAAAATGTTGAGGTCAGATTATGCAGGAGCATCAACAGGCAGGCATACAACAAATATTCCGAACGAAACACCTGGATCGCCCCTTCCCATATACTGCCGCCGATCACCTCTGTGGGCTTGTTCTCCCTTTGCTTTCGGGTAAACCAGCCCAGCAGTATAGCCAGCAGAGTCGCGGCTATCAGCATGACCGAAGCAACCAGCATGACCCCGGTTGCGCCGAACACCGGTACGACCCCCTTGGTGACCGAGGGTGCAATAATCGCCCCGATGCTGCCACCGGCCATGATAAAACCAAACAACCTCTGGGCCTGCCCCGGGCGAAAAATATCCGCCATGAAACTCCAGAAAATAGAAACCACGAACAGGTTAAATACACTCAGCCATACGTAAAACGTCCG
This sequence comes from uncultured Gammaproteobacteria bacterium, assembly GCA_963759035.1. Lineage (GTDB taxonomy): Bacteria > Pseudomonadota > Gammaproteobacteria > Xanthomonadales > SZUA-36 > JAHEFT01. The sequence goes on along the minus strand of CAVWXL010000004.1, from coordinate 33,687 downwards.
CTGCACCCACAGCGGTGTCGCATCGTCATCGAACCCCCAGGCAAACAGCAACAGGTGAGATATGAAAAAAAGATAAATTGCTGGAATGAACTGGCCGCGCCTGAAACGGGAAACCAGGAAACCAAACAGTGGAACGATGACCAGCATTGCCAGGAATGTCGCTGAGTAGAGCCAGTGCAGAATTTCGCTGTTGTTCGCCGCAATAGCACCGCGCAAAGGCCGCAACATGAAGTAACCGCCCAGCAACAGGAAAAAATAGAAAAATGCTATCGCAAGTCGCGGCCACTCACCATGTTCGACCTGCACCAGCCGTTCAAGGAAGTTTCTGGCCTGTTGAGCTTCAGCAGCTGCCGGCATCAACCATCCATGATGCTGACTGCCTGTCCTTCCTGCAGCCGCTCATTGCCACGGACTACCACGGAATCGCCAGCCGAAACTTTACCCAGAATCTCGATGTAGTCATCCTGTCCGACGCCCACCGTAACCTGCACCTGGCGGGCCTGGTCTTGCTCGTCGATTACGAAAACACTCTGGCCTTCGGGGCGTAAAACCAACGCATCCCTGGGGACTGTTAACACGTTCCTGGAATCGGAAATTGGTATGGAAATCCGCACCGTTTGGCCGACCGGAAAGGGGTTTTCCACCAGGTCCAGGCGCAACTCGAACTGGTGCGTGTTCTCGTCCCCTACCGCGACCACGGTGCGCACTTCACCGCTCGCCTGCAGCTCACCAACCCGGATGACAAGTAATTGTCCACGCTCGACAAAGCGATAGTATTCCAGGGGGGCGCGCGCGATGATCTCGAGGTCTTGCTGGTCAACCAGGCGGACCACGTTACTACCCTCCACGACGCGCTCACCGGGTGTCATCAGGCGCTCGACGATTACCCCGCCGAATGGCGCGAGCACGCGGGTCCTTGCCAGCAAATCCATGTTCTGTTCCAGCCTGGCACGGGCGACGGCCAGGTCACCCCGCGCCACGTTGCGGTCAGACCGGATCTCGTCCAGCTGGGTGACCGAAGCCAGGTTAGATTCTGTCAGCTGGGTAAATCGTTTTTCCTCGTTCTCGAGAAAAACCAGCCGGGCTTCCGCACGCATTATCTGTGCCTGTAACTCATTGTTCTGCAGGCGCAGGGTCGTGTCTTCAATTTCAGCCACCGGCTCACCCATGCTGACCCGGGTGCCAACATCAGCCACGGCGGTTAACCGGCCCGGAACTTCTGCAGAAAGCCTGGCATCGCTGCGGCTCACCACCGTGCCGGGAACCATAGTGACCGGAGCGATGTCCCTGACCGCGGCTTCGGCTACTTTGACCAGGGCCGGTCCGCCCATCTGTGCCCAGCCTGGCACCGGACAGAGGCTCAGCAGCAGGACCAGGCCCGATATTTTCAACGGATATGACTTCATTTGTCAGGTCGCCTCGGGCACCAGCTTGGCTGCCGGATAGTGTACTTCGTGCATTCTCAACAGGCTGGGGAGCAGGATTAGTGTAAACAGCGTGCTCACCAGCATGCCGCCCACGATGACCGCGGCCATGCCGCGATACAACTCGGTTCCTGCTCCCGGCATCAGCATCAACGGCAGCATACCGAAAATACTTGTCGTGGTACTCATCAGGATCGGCCGCAAGCGCAAACGTACCGCACTTTCTACGGAATCCCGGCGGCTCATGCCCTCCCTCTCTGCGTCACGGGCCCGGTAGACCAGCAGGATGGCGTTGTTGACCACCAGGCCCAGCAGGATGACAAAACCGATCATGGTCAGCAAATCCATTTGCTGACCGCCGGAACCGATCAGCGCCAGGTCGACCAGGCGAAGCGCGAGTATCCCGCCCACCGTGGCCATCGGAATGGTCAGGATCACGAGAAGGGAATCGCGGAAAGACCGGAACAATGCCGAAATCAGAAGATACAGAATCACCACCGCCAGAATAAAACTACCCGACATGCTGGTCAGCGCCTCATCGAGCGCTTCCGCCGTGCCACGGTATTTAACCGTGCCGTCTTCTGGCATACCGTCCAGGATGACCGGCGCGACTTTTTCCTTGATGATGTCCAGGGCCTCTTCCATGGCCATATCCGGAGGCGGGGTCACGTCCAGGGTCAGCGTCCTCTTGCGGTCGATACGCCTGATTTTGGACGGCCCGGCTGTACGGGTCACGCGGGTCAATTCACCGATGGTCTGGATCGTACCGTTGGCGGTGGCGACCGGCAGCGCGGCCAGCTCTTCAGGCGTGTACCAGCCATCGGCCCTCATCACCACGTAGTATCGCCGGGTGCCATCGAAATATTCGCCGAGGAACGCACCGTCACCCATTGCCCTGACCACGGTAGCCATGCGCGACCGGTTCCAGCCGACCTCGGCGATTTTTCGGTCGTTGGGAATCAGTCTGATTTCAGGTTCCGCCAGTTCCAGACCCGGTACCGGCAATACATTGGCGCCTGGCAACGCTTCAGTCACCGCGAAGAAGCCGGCCCTGCCGGCGTCCAGCAAAGACTCGAAAGAGTTGGCGGATAGATCGATGGCAATCTTCCTGCCGCCGCGGGATCCCCCGAAAATCGGGTCACGCCCAGCGAAACCGAATGTATCAGGAAAGCCGGCCATGATTTCCCGGTTAAAAACAGCGATCATTTCATCCACGTCTTCGTCATTGACGGTTTCACCACCGACAAATGTACCCCACCCCTTCGCACTGCCGAGGAAGTAGTTTCTCAGGTGGGGCGATTTCTCGCCTGAAAGGTAGGGGGCGAGCCGTCCATTAATCACCTCGACGAGTTCATCAGTCGCTGTCTTTACGCCCATTCCCGGCGCGGTAACCATGAACCCCATGATGAAGTTCTTTTTACCCTCCGGGAGGTAATCAGCAGGCGGCAACAGCAACAAGACGATGAAGATTGGCGCGACCGTCAGAGAGCCCACCCAGGTCCAGCGCTTTCGTGGAGTTTCCGTCCAACTCATGATATGGCGGGTCGCCCAGCGCCACCAGTCACGGTGATGGTCGTCAATGGCTTCACCCTTGATCCAGTTGGCTGCGGCCGTCGGCAATACGGTAACCGCGACCAGCAGGGAGGCTACTACGGCGGCCGAGATCGTTACGGCCAGGTCACTGAACAATTGCCCGGCCTCGTTCTGCAGGAAAATCACCGGCATGAAAATCGCAACCGTGGTGGCGGTCGATGCCAATAAGGCGCCCCACACCTGGGTCACGCCTTTCATCGACGCCTCGTTGCCAAGAATGCCTGCTTCACGTTGACGGAAAATATTCTCCAGCACCACGATCGCAGCATCGAGCACCATGCCGGTCGCAAAAGCTAATCCCGCCAGTGAAATAATGTTCAGTGTTCGTCCCGCGTAATCCAGCACCATGAACGCCATCAGCAGGCACAGTGGAATGGCCAGCGCGACGATCAGCGTGGCGCGGAATTTTCTCAGAAACCACCACAGGACCAGGATCGCAAGCGAGATTCCGAGCAACAGGTTATTCCGCACCATGCCTACAGACGCCGAAATGTAAACCGTGTCATCTGCATCCTGCTCTATATCCAGACCGGCCCGCTCAAGCTCGTTGGCTGCGAGGTCCACCACCGTCTCTTTCAGGTCGGCCATCACTTCGTAAACATTCACCCCGGACTCGGGTATCACGTTGATTGCTATCGATGGCCCACCGTTCTGATGCAACACGTTGGTGGCGTCCACCATGACTTTTTCTACCCGTGCGACATCACGCAATAAAACCGGCTTGCCATCGCGCCATTCCAGTACCAGGTCACCCAAAGAACTGATTTCGTATTTGCCGCTGAAGCGAAGCGTATATTCCCGCCGCCCCACCTCGTTCAGCCCGCCGGAAACATCTGAATTACTGCCGAGTTGGGACGATATCCCGGTAAGGTCCAGGCCGATATTGGCGGCTTTGAACGGATCGAAGGTAATCCTGATCTCATGCTTCCTGCCGCCGAACGAACCCACCTGCGCCACTCCCGGTACACGCTCCATGCGCGTGATGACCGTATCATCGAGGAAATCCTGGTAGCTCTCTATCGGCCGGCTATTTCCCGGTTTTGGCGTGACCGCCCACCAGGCTATGATCTTGTCGAAATCATCGCCACCCAGCCTGATCACCGGTTCCTCGGCATCCACCGGATAGCGCGGGACCTGGTTCAGGCGGTTCATCACTTCGATCAGTGCACGGTTCATGTCCGTGCCAATAACAAACTGCAGGTTGATGGATCCCCAGCCGTAGTTCGCGGAAGCCTGCATCTTCAACAGTCCCGGAATGCTGCGCAGCACGTCTTCCTGCGGCTCGATGATTTCTGACTCAATCTCGTTGGGCGCGGAAGCCCGCCAGGGGGTTGTGATGGAAATTTCCGGCCGCGAAATATCGGGTGTCATCTGGATAGGCAGGCGTGTCAAGCTCAATACGCCGAATATCGCGATGAGAATGCAGGCTACGACGACGGCAACCGGATTCGACAGTGAGATCTTTGTGAGAGTCAAAGTACCAGGCCCAGCCTATTTCCGGTGTAAGCCGCAAATTATAGCGCGTCTTGACCAAAGTCAGGCAGCTGGATAATTTCATCCTCCCGCCGCCGATTGGCACTTGTGCATGCCCGGCTATGGGATATGATGCTAGGAGACCATCAATACGCAATCGTATGGAATTTGATTACATCATAGTCGGCGCCGGTTCGGCGGGTTGCGTGCTGGCCGGCAGGCTCAGCGAAAACCCGAACAATCGCGTACTTCTCCTGGAGGCGGGTGGCCGGGATTGGCATCCCTTTATTCACATGCCGGCCGGGCTGGCCAAACTCATTGAGCTGGACCGGATTAACTGGTCTTACGAAACAGAACCCGTGCCGGAAATGAACGGCCGGCGCATGTATTGGCCGCGTGGCAAAGTGCTGGGTGGCTCCAGTTCAATCAACGCGATGTGCTATTGCCGCGGACACCGCAAAGATTATGACTCCTGGCAACAGGATGGGGCCGCCGGTTGGGGTTCCTCCGATGTTCTGCCGTACTTCATCAAAGCCGAAGACCAGCAAAACGGAGCCTGCGAATTCCACGGCTCGGGTGGTCCGCTGAGCGTGCAGAACCTGCGCTATACCAATCCCCTTTCCGGGGTTTTCATTGATGCTGCAGTCCAGGCCGGACACCCGCGGACAAATGACTTTAACGGCGCCCACCAGAGGGGCTTCGACTATTACCAGGTCACCCAGCGCAATGGCAAGCGTTGCAGTGCGGCCGTCGGATATCTGCACGGGGCGGGGGCGCTCAAGCGGCCCAACCTGACCGTGAGCACGCATTCACGGGTTAAGCGGGTCATTCTGGATGGGCAACGCGCTATCGGGGTTGCCTACCGACGCAAAAGAAAGAGCCTTTCGGCGCATGCCGGCCGGGTCATCCTGGCAGGTGGTGCCATCAATTCACCACAGTTGTTGATGCTTTCCGGCATCGGACCGGCCGATCACCTGCACTCGCACGGGATTGAGGTCCAGCTTGATCTGCCGGGCGTTGGCCGGAACCTGCAGGATCACCTGGATGTCTGCACCCTGGTGAACTGCAAAGAGCCCGTCACCTACGACCAGCTGAATGACATTGCCGTCGGCTTGCGATATCTGTTTGGCAGGAAAGGTCCAGGCAGTTCCAACATCGCGGAGGCCGGCGGGTTTGTGGTCAGCCGTCACGCCACCGATGACCGCCCCGACATTCAGATGCACTTTGTGCCCGCTTTTCTCGATGATCATGGCCGCAATATCCTGCCAGGCCATGGCATGACCATCCACGCCTGTGCTCTGAGGCCAAAAAGCCGAGGTGAACTCACGCTGAAATCTGCTGATCCGATGATCGCACCGGCGATGCAGCCCAACTACCTGAGTGATGAATACGACCGCGCCATCATGTTGGAGTGTGTGAAAATTTCACGTCAGATCTTCGCCCAGGACCTCTTCAGCCCATATGCCGGCGAAGAAATGTTCCCCGGCCCAGCTGTGCAATCAGACGATGCGCTACTTGAGTTTATCCGGAGCAAGGCGGAAAGCATCTACCACCCCATCGGTACCTGCAAAATGGGCGTAGACGACCAGGCAGTGGTAGACCCCGGGTTGAATGTTCACGGAATGGACGGCTTATCCGTGGTTGATGCCTCTGTCATGCCCACACTGGTTTCTGGAAATACCAACGCACCAACCATCATGATCGCGGAGAAGTTTGCGGCGGCGCAGTAAGCAGAGGCAGCGGCACGTGGATCAGGTCGCAGGTCACCCGCAGTAACTCAAGCTCGGTCGCGTCCAGGCGGCCATCATGAAGAACCACTTCGGTCATCGCGGCCACCAGTTTTTCTTTCTCCGCCGATTTCAGGCGGTCCAGTTTTGGCAAAGCACTATCCAGCCCGGCAACCCAGTCGCCTGAATCCGGTAGTTGCGTTTCGGAATCGAGGCCCAGCGCATTCAAGCCGGCGCCAAATGCCGCCCTGGCGGGTTCCGGGTCCTGGTTACCATGGCGCGCCAGCACAGCCAGCACAAGCAGAGCTTCTGCGCGGCAGCCGGACAGCTTCTTGTGCCCACTGACTTTGACCTGGTGAGGGTTGTGCGACTCCCACAGGTACATGGAGATGACTCGCGCCAGCAGGTATTCAAAAACGTCGATCCTGCCGTCTGCGTCGATCAATGCCTTGACGGTATCAAGCACCCGGGTCACAAAATCAGGCGGCCTGCGCTTCAACGCGGGAAATGCCACCTCCAGCAGCGGCAGACGTTGCTCGGGTGTCGCCAGCCCGCCGGCCTGCACCAGTGAACGAACCTGGGCTTCGCTGTCGGCCCCCATCTTCTGCGCGACGGCCAGGAGTTGCCGCTCACGAATCTCCTGATCCGCATCCAGCAAGGTGTAGAACAGAACCTCTGGCGCCCACTCCGTGGAATGGGCTGCCTGGGCGATGTTTTCCGGAATGGTCGCAGTGATTGCAGCGGCCATCAGCATGCGTTCCCAGTCGGGCTTGCCAATCTGGTCGATGATACCGCCCGCATCGAACATGCCTTTTTTCGGCCCGGACTCCTCCTGCACCTTCCGCCTGGCATCCTCACGCACCTTAAGTTGATCACGCTGGATTTTCGCGGCAAGACGGTCAAGCTCTTCAGGCTGGAATCCCGGGTCAACCCGGCTGATGCGGTCATTGATTGCAGGGTGGGTTGAAAACATCATCATTTTCCGGCCGTCGCCAAACAGCATATGGCTGATCTCTTCACTGTCGGCCGTTAAGTAAGAAGAATCGCTATAGACCGCAATCTTCTTCAACGCCCCGCCGATTCCGCCCGGGTCACGGGTAAACTGCACAGCAGAAGCATCGGCCAGGTACTCACGCTGCCGGGAAACCGCCGCCTTGATCCAGCGGCCGAAAAACAGGCCCACGTAGCCCACGGCCATCAAACCGAATGCCAACAGCAACACAACCGCACCATTCTTGTCCCGGCTGCGGCCCGCCAAGTGCGAGTGAATCAGCACCCTGCGACCGATAAGTGCCAGAAGCAGGATGCCGAACAGGGTTCCCATCAGGCGAATATTGATGCGCATATCACCGTTCAGAATGTGGCTGAACTCGTGTGCGATCACGCCCTGTAACTCGTTACGGTCAAGCTTTTCAAGTGCGCCCCGGGTCACCGCGACCGCAGCATCTGCAGGCGTAAACCCGGCCGCAAAAGCATTAATCCCGGATTCCTGCTCCAGCACGTAAATCTCCGGAACCGGAACACCGGAAGCCAGCGCAATCTCCTCTACGACATTGCGCAAACGGCGCCGGCTTGCATCACGCGTGTCTGATTCAACCAAAGTGCCGCCCAATTGCCGGGCAACCGCGCCGCCACCAGAACGCAGGCTGGCCGTTTTGAACAGGCTGGCGAGTCCGATTACGGCGATGCTGGCTGCCGCCCCTCCAAGCAGTAGTGGCACGTTGGCCATGATCTGTTCCGCCAGCGGCAGTGGAGCTTCGCCAGGCTCATATCCCGTCACACCCAACACCACCAGCAGGATCAGGTCGATCGCTGCCACGATAGCCAGCACGGCAAGCATGAAGGCGAAGATCAGCCAGCGAGTCTGCTTGCGCGCGTGGTCCTGGTGCTCGAAGAAATTCAAGGCTGCGCCAAAACTAAGCTAGCTTATGCACTTAGAAGCTGACCTTGGGCACTTCACGCTTGGCTTCGTCTTCGATCTCCAGCAGTTCCGCCGGCCTGAAATTGAACCAGCCTGCGAAAAAATTGTTTGGAAACGATTCGCGCAGGGTGTTGTAGTCCATAACCGTATCGTTATAGGCCTGGCGGGAGAAGGCGACCTTGTTCTCGGTCGTGGTCAACTCCTCGGACAACTGCATCATGTTTTCGTTGGCCTTCAGGTCAGGATAAGCCTCAGACAGCGCGAACAGGCGACCAAGGGCGCCGGACAGGCCTTGCTCAGCTGCAGCCAGGTTCTTCATCGCCTCGGGGTCTGACGGATCTGCAGCTGCCGCCTTCAAACCGGAAACAGCCGTATTGCGTGCGTTGATGACTCCTTCGAGGGTCTCACGCTCATGCTTCATATAACCCTTGGCTGTCTCGACCAGGTTTGGAATCAGGTCGTGGCGGCGGGTCAGTTGCACATCGATCTGTGCGAACGCGTTTTTGAAACGGTTGCGCCCGGAAACCAGGCGGTTATAGATCGAAACGGCGAACAGAACAGCGCCGACGAGAATAATCAGGATGGTCCAGCCCATTATGCGTCTCCCAGGTGAATATTACGCAAAAGTGTAGCAAATTCCCCGACAGTCGCGAGGGTGGCGTTAGTCATGACCTGAAAATCGCCGGCGTGAACGGCTCCGGCACTAGCGTTTGTTCTGCGCCATCTCTTTTTCAATCCTTGCCCAGGAGTCACGCAAAGTAACGACGCGGTTCAGCACGGGCCTGCCAGGCCTGGAGTCTACGTTGTCATGGCAGAAGTAGCCGGTACGCTCAAACTGATAAAAATCACCAGCCTCACCCTCGGCCACGGCTGGTTCGACGATGGCACTCTTGATCACGTCCAGTGAGTGCGGGTTCAGGAAGTCGCGATAGTCCCGGTCCTTCTCACCCAGCGGATTTGGAACCGTAAACAGGCGGTCGCAAAGTCGAATCTCAACGGGCTGTCCGTGCACTGCCGAAACCCAGTGGATGGTGCCTTTGACCTTGCGCGATGCCCCCGGCATTCCGCTGCGGGTATCCGGGTCAAAGGTGCAGTGAAGCTCAACCACCTCACCCTGTTCATCCTTGATGACATCCGTACACTGGACGATGAAAGCGTTGCGCAGACGCACCTCGCCGCCCGGTTTCAGGCGGAAGAACTTTCGCGGGGGATCCTCCATGAAGTCACCCCGTTCGATCCAGATTTCCCGTGTCAGCGCGACCTGCCTGCTGCCCATTTCTTCGTTCTGGGGGTGCACGGCGGCCTGCAGCCATTCTGTCTCCCCTTCCGGAAAATTGGTCAGGATGACCTTGAGTGGATCGAGCACCGCCATGGTCCGCGGCGCCCTGACGTTGAGGTCATTACGCACGGCGTTTTCGAGCACGCCCATTGAGATGATGCTGTCAGACTTGGAAATACCCATCTCGGCCCAGAACGCACGGATGCTTTCGGGCGTGAAACCGCGCCGCCGCAGACCCGCCAGCGTCGGCATGCGGGGATCGTCCCAGCCGTTAACCTTTTCTTCCTCAACCAGTTCACGCAGGCGGCGTTTGCTCATCACCGTGTAATCCAGGTTACCGCGGGCAAACTCGATCTGGCGTGGATTACTGGGGGCCGGAATATTTTCCAGAAACCACTCGTACAAGGGGCGATGGTCTTCAAATTCCAATGTGCACAGGGAGTGCGTAATACCCTCAATGGCATCGGAGATACCATGGGCCCAGTCGTACATCGGGTAGATGTGCCATTCGTCGCCGGTGCGGTGGTGCGACGCGTTGCGGATGCGGTAAATCACCGGGTCACGCATGTTGATATTTGGTGAGGCCATGTCAATCTTTGCGCGCAATGCCAGCGTGCCGTCTTCGAACTCGCCGGCTTTCATCCGTTCGAACAGGTCGAGGTTTTCTTCGATCGGCCGGTCACGGAAAGGGCTCTCACGACCGGGCTCAGTCAGAGTACCCCGGTAGTTGCGCGTCTCTTCTGCACTGAGTTCCTCGACATAGGCCTTACCTGTTTTAATCAGGTGCACAGCATAGTCATGTAGCTGCTGGAAGTAGTCCGAAGCGTGGAAAAGCCCATCCGGCTCGAATCCCAACCAGCGCACATCCTCAATGATGGCCAGCATGAAGTCCTCATTCTCCTTGAGCGGATTCGTATCATCAAAGCGCAAATTCGTGCGTCCGCCAAATTCAGCCGCTACGCCGAAATTCAGGCAGATCGACTTGGCGTGCCCGATGTGCAGATGGCCATTGGGTTCGGGTGGGAAACGGGTCACGATGTGATCGTGTTTACCGCTTTCCAGATCCTTAATGATGATGTTCCGGATGAAATGGGTGGGCGTGATCGCGCTTTCACTGCTCATGTGGGTCTTCCTGGCGGCTGGCAGCCTGTGTAAACGCTGAATTCTACCTCACTCCGCCGCCAAAACCGAACCCCGATTAGCGTCAGGCCGGGGCTTTGCGCTGGCCTGACCACCGGTGTATCACCATCACCAGGACAAATCCGGCTAGCATGAAAGCGATCGAGCCCATCACCGTTCCATCAAGAGCTTCGGGCCACAGTGGAGTGGCGCCCACCAGTTTTTCCTTTCCCCGTACCGTTTCGTAAACCCGGTCCTGAAAGGGCCAGATCACCCACAGCGAACCGATCAGAATACCCTTGATGACCAGCAGTGTTGACTGGTGGTAGTGCTTCAGCAACCATACTATTGTGCGCGAAAAAACCACCATTCCGGACAAGGCGCCGAACCCAAATGCCAGGATCACCGCGAGGTTGAACTGACCCAGTGCATCTATGATGTACGCATATTTCCCCAGGATCAGCAGGATGAACGAGCCCGAAATACCCGGCAACAGCATGGCGCTGATGGCGATGAAACCACACAGGAAAATAAACCACGCCGCCGTGGGCGTTTCTACCGGCACCAGGTTGACGATGGCCAGACCCACTGCGACCCCCGCCAGCGTGGTCAGCACCTCCCTTACGCCATAGCGTTGCACTTCTTTCATCAGGATGACGATCGAAGCGAGTATCAATCCAAAAAACAGGCCGTAAACCAGTTCCGGGTGGGTGTGGATCAGTGTCGGCAACGGCACCACTCGGGTGAAAAACAGCAGTGCGATCAATATGCCAATACCCAGCGGCACCAGGAAAAACAGGTCGTTGCGTGCAAATGCGGCAAGGAACCGGAGTTTTAGCAGACTGGCCAGCCAGATACTGTCGAAAGAGCGGATGGCGCCCAGTAATCGCTCATAGATACCCAGGATCAGGGCCATCGTTCCACCGCTGACACCTGGAATAATGTCGGCGCTGCCCATGCAAAAACCTTTCATCACATAAACCGGGGCGTTCTTGAGGTCTGATTTACCAGGTACCGGGTTATCGGGGTGTAGCCGGGTTTCGCTTGAGAAGTGCTTATTCATTGGGTTTGTTTCGCACTGATGGTTGTTGTAGAGAGATCATCATGAACAACAAGGCCGCAAAAAAAAGCCCCGGATAGGTTCCGGGGCTTGAAAGCGCATCGATAAGGCAATAGAAGTGTGGGGACTGCCTGTTTAGAGCTACGACGCGCTAGGCACAGTCAACTTACACGTCTAGCATAATGATTCCGTGTTAAGAAACTGTGAATGGTTCGTTTCGAAATCGTGATAATTGACCGGAAAGGCCAAATAATCAGATCAGGCTACCTGCTGGCGGACTTTTTTCAGGTGTACAAGGAGAATCGAAATGGCCGCAGGTGTCATCCCCGGAATCCGTGAAGCCTGGCCGATCGTGTCCGGCCTCACCCGTTCCAGCTTTTCTCTGACCTCGGATGAGAGACCGCGAACTATTGAATAATCCAGGTCGTCGGTAATGGACATAAGCTCGTGGCGCTGACGTCGATCGATATCATCTTTCTGTCGGGCCAGGTATCCGGAATAGCGCACCTGGATCTCAACCTGCTCCGCCACCCTGGGATCTTCAACGCCGGGACCGATCCCCTCGACTGCCACCAGATTCGGGTAATTGACTTCAGGCCGTTTCAGTAAATCCAGTGCACGGCATTCCTTACTGACCTTAAGGCCGCAATCGGCTTCCAGCTGCAGGGCCAGTTCATTACCCGGCGCAACCCAGATATCGTGAAGGCGTTGCCGCTCGGCTTCGATCGCATCACGCTTGATACAGAATTTCTGCCAGCGGACGTCATCAACCAATCCAAGCGCGCGTGCTTTTTCGGTCAGTCGCAGGTCGGCGTTATCTTCGCGTAATTGCAGGCGGTACTCGGCACGACTGGTGAACATGCGGTATGGCTCAAGCGTACCCTGCGTGACCAGGTCATCGATCATCACACCCATGTAGGATTCATCACGACGCGGCGACCAGGCTGCCTCTCCGCGGGTTAAACGGGCGGCGTTGATACCGGCTACCAGTCCCTGGGCAGCCGCCTCCTCGTAGCCGGTGGTGCCGTTGATCTGGCCGGCGAAAAACAAGCCGGGTACGTGCTTGGTTTCAAGCCAGGCATGCAGCTCCCGGGGGTCAAAAAAATCGTACTCGATCGCGTAACCGGGGCGCGTGATATGGGCAGCCTCGAAACCCCGAATGGAGTGGACGAAATCCAGCTGAACATCAAAAGGCAGGCTGGTGGAAATCCCATTCGGGTAAAGCTCACGGGTCAGCAGACCCTCCGGCTCGACAAAGATCTGGTGGCTGTCGCGATCAGCAAAACGCACGACCTTGTCTTCGATGGAAGGGCAATAGCGTGGCCCTACCCCTTCGATTTCACCCGAGTACATGGGTGATCGGTGCAGTGCCTCGCGGATAATATCGTGAGTTTGAGAAGAGGTGTGCGTGATCCAGCAGCAAACCTGCTCCGGGTGATCGTCCTCGCTGCCCAGGTAGGAGAATACCGGCCGCGGAACATCACCCGGTTGCTCCTGCATGACGCTGAAATCAACCGTCTTGCCATCAATCCGCGGAGGGGTGCCCGTCTTCAGCCGTGACACTCCGAAAGGCATCTCGCGCAGGTGGGCAGCCAGCGTATTGGATGGCGGGTCGCCGGCGCGTCCGCCTGCAAACTGTTCTTCGCCAATATGGATTTTTCCACCCAGAAAGGTACCCGTTGTCAGCACTAACGGCCGGTGCACGAAACTCAATGCCCGTCGCGGTCCGGCAACCCGCAATCCGGTCACCCTCCATCAGCAGGTCGTCCACGCCGGCCTGGAAAATGGCCAGCAATGGCTGCTGCTCCACCGCGGAACGGATAAAGGCGCGGTACAGGTTGCGGTCGCACTGCGCGCGCGTAGCACGCACTGCCGGGCCTTTGCGTGAATTGAGTGTCCTGAGCTGGATGCCTGCTGCATCCGCAGCCCGGGCCATGACCCCACCCATCGCATCGATTTCCCTGACAAGGTGACCCTTGCCAATGCCACCAATCGCCGGGTTGCAGCTCATCTGGCCGACCGTTTCTATGCTGTGGGTCACCAGCAAGGTGTGCGCACCACTGCGCGCAGATGCCAGCGCCGCCTCGGTGCCGGCGTGGCCGCCGCCGATCACAATAACGTCAAATGTCTCAGAATACTGCATCGCAAAAAACCAGAAACGGCACCGAGCCCTTTCTCCAGAGTTGATGGAGGACGTATTGTACTGAAAATAAAGCCTAATTACTGGCGATTTGTGAGAGCAGCCTTACGGGCAGCTGAAGCTTTCGATGCGCGCGGGAAAGATCCATTGGCCCGGTGGCTCATCCCGCGTGAGCTTCTCTGCGACCTGCCGAAATAGTTGGAGGCCGACGATTGCACCGGAAATCTGGCCGAGGGAGCTGCGCTATTCCAGCCCACACCCTGACGACGGACAATTTCCCGGCCGACAGAAGAACGGTCAATGGCCCGCCAGAGATCCGGATCGGTCACGGCGGGGCCTGTTGCCGCCACAGGTGGCATGACCGGGCTGCCCATGCGGCCTGTACCGCTGCGTCGGCCGTCATGGCGCCGTAGTCGGTAAGGCGGACACCAGTATGCGTGGTAGCCACCGTAAAAGCCGTAAAACGGGCTATAACCCGGTGGGTACCAGATGGAAAAATAATGGGGATAGAAATTGGGCGAGAAATATTCGAACGTCGAGGCAGTGTAAGGACCAGCCCACCAGGGGTACACACCAATATCACTGTACAGCATCGATCCGGTGCCGTAGTAAGGACCGTTGGTGTTACGCTCTGCGATGTAATAGTCTCCTTCACTGGTAACATACACGGGGTAATACGGACTGGCGCAGCCCCCCAGCAAAATCAGCAATAACAGCAGAATGAGTGTCTTCATGTCACTTACCAGAATAACATGCCCATTGCAGAACCGTGCAAAACCCGCTCAACCGAGGAATCGCCAATGGCAGCAATATACGAAATACAGGGGTACACGATCGCGCTGGACAAGGTGGTGTTCCTGACCCGTGTATTCCAGGCCGAGGACGGTGAGGGTTACCAGTTCAATATTCGCTTCAGTGGTGATCTACGGCTTGCGCCCAAGTTTCCCACCCGTCACGAGGCTGATCTGCAGCGCAGTCTGTTGATCAAAGCGCTGAACGAGCGCTGACCCGAAGCGCCTAAAGCTGCACGAACTCTGCGGCCGCCTGCCCCATGGCAAATATAACGACACGCAGCCAGACCGGCTTTTCCGGGTCCATGCCTTCGGGTGCTTCGACGACAAACGCGTCCGTCGCATGCGGCTTGCCGTACTCCTTCCAACTGACCACCATGGCGTCCGCACGATAATCCACCGCCACAAAGCTGGTGCGGCACGCAGATGCCGCCATGATGTTCCCGCAGCCCGCGAACCTTCCGCTTGCCGGAATGTTGATCATCACGTCGGTTACCGGAAACGGCAGTTCGTTGCTGATCACAATCCCCTCAACCACCAGCAGGGTAGTCTCAGGTGAACCGGGTTTTGCAGCGCTGGAAGCACACCCCTGTAGCACAACGGCAAATAAACAGAGCATCAGTACCCGCGACCACACTTACCGGTAGTCCTCCCTGCCTGATACCACTGCGTCCTGCATTCTGTTTTCGAGTTCAACCATCAGTTCCTGGTTGAGGCTGAAAAGGGTCATATTGGGTCGGTCAAGATCGGTGATCAGGGTCATCACCGCTGAGAATGTGATGGCCAGTGTCCAGGTCGCCAGGGTACTGCGCGTCCCTGTCAGGCCGGCCTGGTAACCCATCACGACCATGGAAAGCAGCGACATCAGGAACAGCGTCAGCCAGATCACCGGCGATATTCGATTGAAAAGACCCGCCTGCAGCCTGGCATCGTGGGCGTTGATCATGGCCAGCACCGACTGGGCGAAAATACCACTATCCTCGCCGCCACCCTGCCCCTCCATCGAGGCTTCAGCGATTGCCCACAAATGGTCATGCATCCGCTCAGATTCACGAACCATGGTGATGGCCGCAGCCATATTTCCGACCCTCGATGCCTGCACCAGTTCCAGCCTGAGTTTCGCAAAATTCAGCAAGACCTCTTTGGCCTCTACCCGGGATGTTTGACCAATCAGGTCCGCACCACGGAAGGCTGAATCGATAGCGCTGACCTCCAGCATGTAGGCCTGTGTCCGTTCCTCGAAATGTTGCTGGGCGATGCTGAAATTGAATGCCAGCATGAAGGCCAGCAGCCCCAGAGAGGCGCCCATGATGGCGCGAACCTGCGCCATTTGAGCCTTGACCGGTCCGGACTTCTTTAAGGTGCCGTAGCGAAAGCCCAACTCGATAAAGACCATCTGGGTCAGAACCGATCCGACAAAAATCAGCAAAAGAGGAACCTGGTCAATAGGATTCATGGATCTATTTGCCTTTCTTGTCCATACCGAGCGCGTTGCTTACGATTTCGGAGACGTCGGGCGACAGGTTTTGAACTGCGGCAATCCGCTTCAACTCGGTCCGCATCAGGTTACGGCGGTGCTCGTCGTAGCGTGTCCAGGGGTTGAACGCCCCCGCCATGCGTGCAGCCATCTGTGGATTCAACGAATCCAGCGCGATGACCTGGTCTGCGTGCAGGAGATAACCGGAACCATCAGCAGTATGAAAGCCGGTAGGGTTCATCATTGAGAAAACGCCGATAACGGAGCGAACTTTGTTCGGGTTGGAGATGCTGAAGCCGGGGTGGCCAAGCAGCGCCCGAACCCTTTCCACCGCATGTTCACCTGGAATTGAGGCCTGGATGGAAAACCACTTATCCATCACCAGGGCATCATCCTGCCACTGCTGTTCGAATGATTGCAGGGCAGCCTCGGCTGCCGGCGCCTCGACCCATACCAGGCCCTGTAGCGCGGCCAGTGTATCCGTCATATTGTCGCTGCCAGCCAGTTGCGCTTCTGCCAGACCTTCGCCGGATGCCGTCTCAAGAAGAAAAGACAGGCAAATATTCTTCAGGCTGCGGCGCGCCATTGAGACCGGATCTTTGCTGTAGGCCCCGTCAGTGCACATATCTGTGTAACGCTGCAGAAATTGTTCTTGAAGTGCGTTGGCCAGGCCTGATTTCACGAATTTACGCGAGGTATGAATTCCATCCACATCAACAACCGGCATGAGTTCCGCCAGGTAATCCTCACCAGGTAAGGCCAGTGCTTCCGCCACCAGGCCCGGATCAGAACTCAGGTCTGCCAGCAATGCAGCATAGGCGTCTACCAATTCGGGAGCCAGCACTGGATCAGCACTTTCAGCCAGTCGGCTTACATTTCCGAGAAGCTCTCGTTGTGACAACAGCTGTGCAGAATCCCAGCGCACGAAGGCATCGCTGTCATGCGCCATCAACACGGCCAGCTCCGCTGTCGAATAGGGGCAATCGAGTTTTACCGGTGCGGAAAACCCGCGTAGCAACGAAGGTATCGGCTGCTCCTCAACACCTTCAAAAACGAAACTCTCCCGCTCTTCCTCCAGCACCAGCAACCGGGATGAACCTGTGCTTTCGTGGTCCCCCTGCAAGCGCAACGGCAAGGCGCGACCGTCTTTGGACAACAAGCCCACGGCAACCGGAATCACCAACGGTTGCTTCTGCAACTGGTCCTGGGTGGGCGGAGTTGTTTGTGATAAGTGCAAAGTGTACGTTTTGGCGCTGACATTGTAACTGCTGCTAACCGTCAATTCGGGGGTCCCCGACTGGCTGTACCAGCGTCCGAACCTGCCAAGGTCTACACCGTTGGCGTCCGCCATTGCGGCCATGAAATCGTCGCAGGTCACAGCCATGCCGTCATGGCGTTCAAAATAGAGGCGCATGCCTTTCTGGAAACCATCCTCACCCAGCAGGGTATGATACATACGAATAATTTCCGCCCCTTTCTGATAAACCGTCATCGTATAGAAGTTATTGATTTCAAGATATTTATCAGGCCGGATCGGGTGGGACATAGGTCCTGCGTCTTCCGGGAACTGCCTGCTCCGCAGTGCACGGACATCGCGAATCCTCTTGACCGCCCGGGAATGCATGTCGGATGAAAATTCCTGGTCACGGAAAACGGTCAGCCCCTCTTTCAGAGTCAGCTGAAACCAGTCCTGACAGGTAACGCGGTTTCCCGTCCAGTTATGGAAATACTCATGCCCAATAACGCCCTCAATGCCCTGGTAGTCGAGATCGGTGGCCGTGTCGGGACGGGCCAGAACGTATTTTGAATTGAAGATATTGAGGGACTTGTTTTCCATGGCCCCCATGTTGAAATCATTCGTGGCGACAATGTTGTAGATATCGAGATCGTACTCAAGACCAAAGCGCTCTTCGTCCCATTTCATCGAGTGGATGAGAGACTCCATCGCGTGATCACAGCGATCGAGGTTTTCCGGTTCCACAAAAACACGCAGGGTGACATCGCGCCCGCTGGCCGTAGTGAACTGATCCTCGAAAACGGCCAGGTCACCCGCGACCAGGGCGAATAGATAGCTCGGCTTGGCGAACGGGTCATTCCAGCGAACCCAGTGGCGACCGCATTCAAGCTCCCCCGAGTCCACCGAATTTCCGTTTGAGAGCAGCACCGGGTAGCGCGCTTTATCCGCCACCAGCGTCACTTCATAACGACTCATCACATCCGGCCGGTCCGGAAAATATGTGATCCTCCGAAAGCCTTCCGCCTCGCACTGGGTCAACAGAAAATCCCCCGACGGGTACAGGCCCGTTAACGTGGTGTTTTCACGCGGCTTGATCTGCACTTCTATCTCGAGCGTGCAACTGGACGGTGCATCGTGGATCAACAGCTTCTCAGCGCTCCTGGTGAACCCGGAGTCATCCAGTTGGCGTCCATCTAAAGAGACCGCGATCAGCTCCATGTCCTGGCCATCCAGTTCGATGTCGGCGGTTGCGGCACATGCGTCGTTGTGGCGGACTTGCAGGCGCGACAAAACCCGTGTCGAGTCGTCACCTATTTCGAATCTGAGAACCACGTGATCGAGGATCCATGGGTAGGGTGTGTACTCTTCCCGCCGGACGATTTTTCTGGCCGTGCTGTTTTTCATGGTATTTCCTTCTGTGAGGGCATTATTATAAACGCAACACCCTTGAAGAGTCGTTTGTAATGAAACCTGGCGCCGACATCCCGATACCCGACATTGCCGACGTCCACCTGGCTCATGCACGCATTCGGCAACAGGTACACCTGACCCCCGTTCTCAACGATCCTCTTATGGATACGGCAATGGGCTGCCAGCTGTATTTTAAATGCGAAAATTTCCAGCGCACAGGGGCGTTCAAATTCAGGGGCGCCAGCAATGCGATCGCGTGCCTGACAGAAGAGGGTATCAAAGGCGATGTCGCAACTCACTCCTCCGGAAACCACGGCGCCGCGCTAGCGCTGGCCGCCCGGCTGGATGGCCGGACAGCTCACGTCGTCATGCCTGAAAACTCATCCCCGATGAAAATTGAGGCGGTAAAGGGTTACGGCGGCCAGGTTCATTTTTGTTACCCGACGAACGAATCCCGGGTGGAAGAACTGGAGAAGCTGGTCCAAGAAGGCTTGTTGGCGGTCCACCCCTATGATGACGTCCGGATCATAGCCGGGCAAGGTACCGCAGCGCTGGAACTGGAACAGGAGGTACCAACGCTGGAACAGGTCATCACGCCCCTGGGCGGTGGTGGGCTGGTCAGCGGCACGGCCATTGCCACGCGCGCCTGGGGCGTTGATGTTTACACGGTCGAGCCCGAAGGAGCCGCCGACACGGTGGCCAGCCTGGAACGCGGGGAAATCATCACGGAATTCACGCCTAACACCATCGCCGACGGGCTCAGAGCCATCGTCGGGGTCCGCAACTTCAAGGTGATCCGTTCAGAAGTAAAACAGGTGCTGACGGTTTCGGATGATGAAATACGTCTGGCAATGGCCCTGTTCTGGCGGCACATGAAAATATTGATTGAGCCGTCTTCCGCAACGGTAATCGCGGCCATCGGCAGATACCCCGAACTCTTCAGCGGCAGGAAAGTCGGGGTGATCATCAGTGGCGGTAATATCCACCCGGCCGACTGGGTAACCCTGACCGGGACGTCAGCCTGAAGCTGGCCCTCCGGACTTAACCCAGGGAGTGGACAAAAATATCGGCAATGCGCTCCAACAGGCGTTGATCTTCCTCGCTGAAACGGTTCTTAAGCGGGCTGTCCAGGTCGAGCACGCCAATCAGCTTTCCGGCCCTGACCAGCGGCAACACCATTTCCGAGCGTGAAGAGACGTCACAGGCAATATGCCCTTCGAAATCATGTACGTCAGCAACCCTTAAGCTTTTGCGGCTTTGAGCCGCCGTGCCACACACACCTTTGCCGAGCGGAATCGCAACACAGGCAGGACGTCCCTGGAAGGGACCCACCGTCAGACCATCCCCCTTCAGAAAATAGAAGCCAACCCAGTTGACGTCTTCAAGCGAGTAGAACAACAGTGACGATAAATTGGCGGCATTGGCAACAAGGTCTGTATGGCCTGACAGCAATGCGCTCGCCTGCTCAGTCAGTTCCTCGCTATCCAACATCTGCTAATTCCTCTGTTTTCTGAAATACCAGTAAGCTGTTGTTGGCCGGTAGCCGTATTTGTTGCATGAGCTCCATGTGATGACTGAGTGCCAGAGTATCAAGTGCCTCAAGGTCGCGAATGCCCATGGCAGGATCACGTGAACGCAAGCTGTAGTCAAACCCCTGGTTGCTGTCCGAGGTATACCGTCCTTCCTGGTTGAACGGGCCGTAGAGACAAAACACTCCGCCGGGCCGGAGCAGCCGGGCAACGCCTGCAAACATGGCGCAAACCATTTCCCAACTCATGATATGGGCCGTATTGGCCGAGTAAACAGCGTCGAAGAAAGGATCAGGCCAGCTGCTGCCTACATCCAGTTCCAGAGCCCGAAGTATATTTCCTCCACCCTCCGCAGTAATCCGCGCAGACAGGCCATCCAGATATTCTTTGCGGTCTGAAGGCTGCCAGCTCAGACCAGGAAAAGCCGCCGCAAAATGAACCACGTGTTGACCGGTGCAGGATCCGACCTCCAGGATTCGGCCCTGCGGGGGCAGTACGGACAACAAAGCGTTGAGAATGGGCGCCTTGTTACGTTCACAGGCTTCAGAATAGGGCAGGCCGGTCATGTCTGGTGGAGTCTCCGTTGTCTGCGGTTGCGGAATAAAAAACGCCCGGGTATTACCCGGGCGCCGATTTATTGTAGTGCGCAAGCAGATTACAGGATGGGCCGGTCTTCCACGATACTCGGTGTCACGAAGATCAGCAGCTCACGTTTCTTGGACTCGTTGGCCCGGCGTCGGAACAGGGCGCCAACACCCGGGATATCTCCCAGCCATGGCACTTTTTCTTCTTTCGAAGCAGTTTCGTCCTGGAAGATACCACCCAACACGACCGTATCGCCGTTGGCGACCAGCACCTGGGTTTCAAGTTCACGCGTATCGATAGACGGAACCGAACCACCGCGGGATGTCTGGTAAATCTCACCCACCGTATCCTGTTTCACATTGAGGTCCATCTGCACCCGGTTATCCGGTGTAATCAGCGGCGTCACTTTCAGTTCCAACACGGCTTCCTTGAACTGCACCGCGGTGGCGCCGGACGAAGTTGCCTGCTCGTAAGGTATTTCAACACCCTGGTGAATCCATGCTTCTGCCTGGTTGGCCGTCACGATACGGGGCGTGGAAATAACCTCACCCTCACCTTCGGCCTCAAGTGCTGACAGTTCAAGGTCGAGCAGGAAATCACCGGTCAGGAATGACAGGGCCATTGTGGCCGCATTCGCGCTGGGTGCGGGCAGGTTAACCATGTACCGATTCGGATAGGACGGAATATCCAGCAAACCGTCGTCGCGGGGATCAATCGCCGGGTTAAAAATGTCTGCCGAATCGCCGCTTGCGGTGATTACACCGATATTGCTACCTGTGTGTAAGTAGCTGACGCCGAACCGAACACCCAGTTCATGGGCAAATTCGGAACTGGCGATCACGATACGTGACTCGATTTGCACCTGGCGGACCGCATAATCCAGCTTGGTTATCAGTTCCTGGATCTCAATGATCTTCTCGGCGGTATCCGTAATAAGCAAGGTGTTGGTACGCGCATCGATCGCTACCGAACCGCGTTCCGACAACAGCCCATCGTCACTTGTATTTCTGTCATTGTTTTCCTTTGAATTGTTTATCAAGTCCTGCAAGTCTTGGGCTGTTGCGTAACTGATGGGAATCAGTACCGTCTGCAGCGGCTCGAGAATCCTGCGATCTGCCTGGGCCTGTAAGAGCTGCTGCTCACGTGCGGCGATTTCAGCTGTTGGACCTATCCAAAGGACGGTGCCGTTACGACGCATGTCCAGGTTACGCGCATCCATCACGATATCCAGCGCCTGGTCCCAGGGTACGTTGGTCAAACGCAGAGTCAGGTTACCGCCGACAGTGTCTGCAACTACGATGTTGAGATCAGAGACGTCTGCGATCAACTGCAAAACTGAGCGTACCGGGATGTCCTGAAAGTTGAAGGTCACCTTGGTGCCTTCGTAAACCTTGTCTTCGAAGAACTTGACTTCGACTTCCTCGACAGTCTCCGCACGTCCCGACATGGGGCTGACTTCAACAACTATGTCATTGCCTGCTTCATACGCGAGGTGCTCATACAGGCCGGCGGTTGAGAGTCTCACGCGCACACCGGATTTCAAGCCGAACGAATCGATCATTTGCACCGGCGTGGCGAAGTCCATCACGTCAAGGCGCTGGTTCAGATTTTCCGGCAAATTGGTGCTGAATATATCAAGAATCAGCGAATTGGTGCCTTCTTCGATCGACATACTGGCGCCCGGCCGGTCCAGGCTGACAATCACCCGTGCCTGACCCTGGTCACCCAGCCGGAAATCAACGTTATTGACGTTGTAACTACCCATCGGAGCGGAGGCAGATGAGGATGCGGTCGCGGATGCGGAAGAACGCGCTCCAGCACCTGTTCCGGCAACAGTCAGCACAACGGTGCCGATGCCGGAGACGATCAACGCGTCTGCCAGGCCGCGGTGCCAGGCGTCCGACGCGGCGTCGGCGATGTCGGCGCCCGCAGGTGGCGAAGCGTGCTTCACGTGAACGTCGGCCATGATGGCCACACGCGTGTCGAGAGCGGCGCGCACGCGCAGCGTGTCCGCGGCGGCCCCTTCGATGAGTCCCTGGTCCGTAAACATCGATCCGGTGTGCACGTTGACCCGGATGAAATGGGCACCTGTCGCGACTGCGATCGCGAGGGCCGCACGGGCGTCGTTGCGCAGGGCATTCACCCCGACGGGAAGCCGCGACCGTGCGGGTGACCGCGACGACAGCGCACGTGAGCGCCGCGACAGACTCCGTGGGCAGTCCGGCTTTGAAGAAAGGGACGTCTCCATAGTTCTCGACCATGAGCCCGTCGAAGCCGGCCTCTGCCAAACAGGTCGCATCTCGCCGGGCCCGGTCCAGAACGGCGTCCATGGAGCCACCCCATCGCGGCGCGCCCGGGAGGGGCAGCAAGTGGACCATGCCGATCAGAAAGCCGGGGTCGGGCCAGATCGCGGAGACCCCCTGTGCATTGAATGAGACGGTCTTCATCGGGCTCCGCTCTTGGGGTCCGCAGTTGCATCCGCTCCGGCGGACTCCTTCTTCTGGTCGCGCTCCCGTGTCTCGGAAACGAGGCCCCCGGGCATTACGGTCCCGTATCCAAACCTGTCGGCCAGGGAGTCGACGATGCGTGACACGTTTCGGTCGCGCTCGGTCTCGCCGGCGATCGGTTCCTCGAACAGTCCGAGCTGACGTGCCTCGGTCGCGGGCGTGAGGCCGCTGAGGCCGACACCCAACAGGCGGGCGGGCACGTGCCGCGCTGTCCGCAGCTCGGTGAGCAGTTCGCGGGCCAGGGCTACGATCGCGGCGTTCGATTCGATCGGCTCCGGCGGAGTGCGACTGTGGACGCGGGTCTTGAAGTCGTGGTCCCGCAGTTTGACGGTCACGGTCCGGGCCCGGAACCCTTTCTTGCGGAGCGTCGCCCCGACCGAACTGGCCATCTCGAGGAGGCGCCGGTCCAGATCCGCGTCGTCGTGGAGGTCTTCGAAGAAGGTCCGCTCCGACGAGATCGACTTGCGGCGCTCCGACGGGTCCACCGCGCTACCGTCGATCCCCTGGATGCGGTGGTGCAGCCACGCGCCCCGTCGTGACCCGAACCACCGTTCGAGCCACTCGGGCTGGACCGCCATCGCGTCGGCGACGGTGACCAGTCCCCGCTTCTTCGAGGGACTCGGCCAGAGCCGGACCGACTCCGGGGAGAGCCGCGAGTGGAAGCGGGTTCAGGAAGGCCTGCTCTGCGCCCGGAGGTACGATGTGGACACCCGCCGGTTTGGCACGGGTGGCGGCGAGCTTGGCGATGACTCGGCGTGTCCCCCCGCCGAGGGACACGGAGACGCCGGTACGCTCGAGGACCGCCTCGCGGATCCGCCACGCGGTCTGCTCGAAGGTCTCCCCGTGGAACAACCGCTCGGTACCCGACAGGTCGAGGTAGAACTCGTCGACAGAAGCGGCCTGGACCACGGGTGCCAGCTCTTCGAGGGCCGCGCGGACCTCCCGACTCCGGCGGCCGATGGCCTCCCGCGGGACGCCCGACGACCGTGGCGCCTGCGGACAGAGCCGCAGGGCCTGCGAAGTCGGCATGGCCGAGCGTACGCCGAACGCTCGCGCATCGTACGAGGCAGAGGTGACCACCCCGCGTCCGGTCGGACGATCCGCCCGACGATCAGGAGCTTCGCCTTGCCGACGCCTTCAGGGTCCTCCAGTCGCGCGACCTGCACGAAGAACGCGTCGCAGTCGACGAGCAGAATCCTTCGCTGTGAGCGGCTGATCGACCACGTGGAAACCCAGCCTGGAGGCGTTTGCTGACCGGAACCGAGTCGGGTACTATCCCACGCTCTGGCCCCGCCGCTCTGAAGGTAGCGCCCTCGGTTGCGACGGGGCACGGGCCTCACACGCAATCGCTCTGAAACGCAGACGCCAAGGAGTCCGGCAACCATGCCCTATCCGTTCGCCCTTCCCGATCTCGGCTACGCGCACGACGCGCTCGAGCCCCACATCGACGCCCGCACCATGGAGATCCACCACGGCAAGCACCACGCCGGGTACACGAGCAAGCTGAACGAGGCCCTCGAGGGCCACGTCGACCTGCACGGAAAGTCGGCCATCGAGCTCGTCTCGGAGCTCGACGCCCTGCCCGACGAGATTCGCGGCGCCGTGCGCAACAACGGTGGCGGCTACATCAACCACGCCCTCTTCTGGGACATCATGACGCCCGGCGGCGCGTCCGCGCCGTCCGGCGACCTCGCCGCGGCGATCGACGTCGGCGTTCGGCTCCTTCGACGACTTCAAGGCGAAGTTCCAGGCCGCGGCCGGTGGCCAGTTCGGATCCGGCTGGGGATGGCTCTGCGTGACGGAGCCGGTGACGCTGCTCCGTCGTCGCCACGCCGAACCAGGACAGCCCGCTGATGAAGGGGCTCACGCCCGATCCTCGGCGTCGACGTCTGGGAGCACGCGTACTACCTGAACTACCAGAACCGTCGCCCGGACTACCTGGCGGCGTTCTGGAACGTGGTGAACTGGGATCGGTGGCGGCGCGGTATTCCGCCGCCCGCGGCTGATCCAGATCCGGCGGCCTCGAGCCGCTGACCAGGACTGGACGGAGGGGTCGGATCGCGCGAGCGGGCCGGCCCCTTTTCGTTGACGGGATCCTGCAGGCGCTGTCCCGGAACTGCTATAGACGAAATGCGCGCCTTCCGTGCGTTCACGGGATGCTTGTGTGCATGTAAACATCTGTTTAACAATACGATCCTTCGAAGTAGTCGACCCGTGGAACTCCATTCCTCCCCCAAAGAACGGATGCTCTCGGTCCGCCGTCACAATCGACGGACGCTCTGGGTCGCGCTCGGCCTCGCCATGGTATTCCTGACCGTGGCCGACTTCGGCATCGCTGAGGCGTCAGAGCCTGCGGGGGTCGACGGGCGTCGATGGATCGGCAGAACCGGATGGCCCGGCAGCACGACTACACGTACATCGAGTCGCCGGAGCGCGTGCGTCTCTTCGCGGACCAGGGGTGGCTGGTGCGCCTGGAATCGACGCGGGACTTCGTGGTCAAGAGCGACGTCGACGTTCCCCTACGCCCGACCCGAGGTCGAGACTCTTCGCCCAGCGCCTCGGCTCGCAGTACCGAAGCGCGTGCGGTGAGCAGCTCGTCGTGACCAGCCTCACCCGTCCGCGCAACCGCCAGCCGCGCAACGCGTCCGATCGCACGGTGCATCCCGACCGGGATGGCGATGGATATCCGCTACAGCTGGGATCGGAACTGTCGCAGGTGGCTCGAGGGCGTCCTTACGAGCCTCGAGCAGTCAGGGTGTACTCGAGGCGACCCTCGAGCGGAATCCGCGCCACTATCACGTGGCGCTCTTTCCACGCCAGTACGCGTCCTACGTGGAGACCCTGCGTCGCGCGCGGAGCATCGGTACGCCGGAAACCCTCGAGTACCGAGTCCGCTCCGGCGACTCGCTGTGGACGATCGCCCGCGCGCACGGGACGACGGTCGACGAACTGAAGAACGCCAACGGCATCCGCGGCAGTCGGATCTTCGTCGGGCAGATGCTCGACGTTCCCCAGGGGAACTGATCGCCTTGCTGCCGGGCTCACCGGGTTGAGCGAGAACATCGAGCCAGTCGCGACATCGACTCGATCCGGCGATGATTTCGGCCCGCGAGCGCTACCACCTCATGACGTCGCTCGTCGTCCCCCGACCCATCGGCTGGCTCTCGACGTTCGGCGCGGACGGTAGTCCCGAACCTGGCCCCGTTCAGCTACTTCGGTGCGCTCTCGATCGCGCCGATGCTCGTCGCGGTTTCGATCGGCAACCGACGTGACGGCCTGAAGGACTCTCTCGTGAACATCCGGGCGCGCGGGGCGTTCTGCGTGAACGTCGTCACGGAGCCGCTGCTGGTGGCGATGAACGAATCATCCGCGAGCGTGGCACCCGAGGTGGACGAGTTCGAACTGGCGGGCCTGACCCACGTCGTGTCCGACGTCGTAGATGCGCCGTTCGTGGCGGAATGCCCGGCGGTTCTCGAGTGCCGCGTACAGCCAGGAAGTCGATCTCCGGGGGGCTCCGAACACCCTCGTCATCGGGGAGGTCGTTGGGCTTCGCCTGTCTCCCGACCTCGAGTACGAAGAAGGCACCCGCATCGTGATGCCGGAGTCGCTGCGTCCGGTCGGGCGCCTCGGCGGCGCAGCGTATGCGGTGGTCGAGGACGTACGCCGAGTCTCCGGCCGGATCCACGCTAGGCCGTTCGCGGTTCGCTGCCTCCCTGGCAGCACCAGCGCGCCGATCCTCAGCCGCCACCGCCCTCGCGCGCCGCTCCGCCCCAGAGCAGCTCCATCCCTTCTGCGTACCCCAGAAGAGATCGGCCACGCCCGTCAGCCCTGTCGATGTAGATCCACGGAGTCCGCTCCGATAGCCTGCAGCGTCGCGAGGTTTCCGGCAGGTCCGAGGTCGCGTGCCACGATCGCGCGCGCGTCCGGTAGTGGAGGCACGCGCCAGGCCAGGAGTTCGAGGCTCGAGGATGCCGATCCGGTCGGCGCTGCGCTTCCCGCAGACAGGCCGCGTCCGGCTGGAGACGGGTTCACGCGGATGAGGTTCCCCGGCGAGAGGGCTCGCGTGATCTGCAGGTGGTTCGGACTCCCGGGAAGTGGAGTCAGCTCCAGTGCGGTCGCGCTTGCGGAGGGCGTGCGCTCGCGATCGCGGGTGTAGCGGTCGACGGTGCAGATGTCGTTGCGCCGGAGCGCCGTCTCGATCGAGTCCCGGCGCATGCCCGCGGCCGCCAAACGCGCGGAGAGGCGAGAGGCCCAGCTTCCGTGCACGAAGACGACGGACGGGTCGGCCGTCGGCAAAGCAGGGAGCGCGACGGACGCCGGGCCCGTCCGGATCAGATTCGCGAAGATGCCGGGTGCTCAGCGCCAGCCCCGCGATCACCGCGATTCCGATCGACCAGCGTGCGACGCCGTGACCGCTCCGTCGGGACCCACCCGATTCCAGAGCGCCGACGGCGACCGAGGCAAAGAGAACCGTCAGTGCCGGAACGGCCTCGTAAAGCATTCGGGGTCCGAAATGGATCCCGTGATGCCAGTACAGCGCATTCGCTGCGATCGATGCGGTGAACCAGGCCCCGAACAGAGCGGTGCCGCGACGTGCGCCACCGAGCAGGAGTCCGGCACCGACGATCGCGACGGCCGGAAGGGGTGACTCGAAGAGGCGACCCCCAGCTGGGTCAGGTCCGCACCCGTATAGGCCAGTGCCTCACGCACGCCGTAGCGGTTGCCCCAGGGGTCCACGTGGAGTCCCAGCCCGTGCATGTCGCCGAAGGCCGCCGAATAGCCGAGTCGCAGGGGATGGCCGAAATGTGCCTGATTCCACCAGAGCAGGAGCACCGCGAAGGGGAGGCCGCCGACGACGAGCGCCGCCCAGGAGCCCCACCCGCGGCGGTCCCTGTCCGGGTCGGATAACCAGCTGCTCCCCACCAGCGCGGCACCCGCCGCCACCCCGATCCAGGGGCGGGCCGAGACCGCGACGCCCAGTGCGGCTCCCGCCGCCGCCTGCCAACCCATCCCTCCGTCGCGCGCCCGCACGAGAGCCGCCATGGCCAGCGACAGGCCGGCCACGGCGGTGGTGTGGCTCAGCTGTGTCGCACCCAGAAGCAGCCAGAAGGGCGACACGATCAGAAGGAGTCCGGCGAGGCGACCCACACGCGGTCCGCACAACCGGTCCGCCGTCCAGGTCACGCATGCAGTCGCGACGCCGGTCGCGGCGGGGCCGACGAGCCAGGCTCCGCCTGCGAGCCATCCGACGGCCAGGAGGAGAGTGTGGAGGGGCGGGTAGATGGAGATCCACCCGCCGGGCACGGCGATCCCGTTCTGGATGGTCCATGCCGCTTCGGAGCCCATGAGCGGGACCGTCGCCCGGCCCGTGGCGAGCGCGCGGGCGTTCAGCAGCTGAGCCATCTCGTCGACGGATGTTGGTGCGCCGCCGTGCACCACGACCGCGACGAGGGCCGTCGTGACCGCCGCGAGCACACCCACACCGACCGCAAAGGGTGCTCGGCCCGGAGCGAGTGCTACCTGCTCGAGGCGGGCCCAGATCGTCGTGCGGGGCGCCCGCTCGGGGAGCATCCGTGTGCCCACCCACGCGCACGCCAGCACGATCAGTGAACCGGACAGCCCGAGCGTCCACGCACTTTCGGCGGCGGCGCGCGTGGCGGCGCCAGCCGGCCCGGCCCGCTCGGGAACCAGCAGGCGGTGGAGCGGGAGATACGCCCCGGCGAGCAGGGTCAGGCCGGCGAGGCGTCGTAGGGCGGGCATCCGCCAATCTGGACGGAATGGAGTTGGCTGGCCAGCGATTCAAGCCCCCGACCGGCACCAAGTCGCAATCTGCCAGATCGCGATCCTTGCACTTTGCGAGGGGCCCTTCCTACCGTTCGGGAGGCCCTCAATTCGAGGGGACGACGCGACAGGTCGGCCTGTCTGCGACCATCTGCAATCGGAGTAACCACCGACGTGGTCGAGCGCATCGTCGCGCGCCCTCCCGCATCCCGGCCCCGCACCCTGATGGAAACGGGCGCGCTGGGCGTGGATCTGCTCCGTTGGCTCTACATGGGCCGACTGGTCCTGGTTGCTGCCATACTGGTTGCTGCCCTGCGGCTCTGGTTCGACGTGGACCCGACCGACACCCTGATCGTGGCCGTGATGTTCATCGCCGGCGGCGCGTTCACGGCCTGGTCGTTCTGGTTCACGCACATCACCCGCCACGATCCGAGCGAGAATTTCCTGTACGCTCAGGTCGTCATCGACGCCTTCATCGTGACCGGCATCGTGCACCTCACCGGTGGGCCGGACAGCGGCTTCGCGTCGGTCTACATCCTGGTGATCAGTGCCGGGGCCGTTGCTCCTTCCACTCCCCGGTGGCGTGCTGATCGGCGGACTGGTCAGCATCCTGTACTTCGCGGACCTGGTATGGGGCTATCAGGAGACGTTCAACCTCTTCGTCGGCCTGCGCATCGCCCTCTTCACGACCGTCGCGCTCATCACGGGGCTGCTGGGCGATCGGCTGCGGCGAGCAGGGCAGGCGCTCGGCGCGGTCGCCTCCGAGCTGCGCCAGCTGCGGCTCGACACGGGAGACATCCTCGCCAACCTCTCGACCGGTGTGGTCACCGTCGACGGCGATGGGCAGGCTCGCGTACGCCAACGCAGCCGCGGAGAGCGCTCCTGGCGACCTCGCTGCCTCGCAGTACCTGGGACAACCGGTCCTCGAGGAGCTGGACCGTGTGGCCCCGGCCATCGGGAGCGATGCTGCCGGCAGGCGATCCGACCGCCGGACGCGGTGTCACGCGGTACGGCGCGAGCGCTCCGCCGACGGGGCCGCACCGTGCGGCTCGGGGTCAGCACGGCGGTCCTGGAGCGCGGAGAGGACGTGCCGTCCGTCGACCACGGCGATCTTCCAGGACATCACCGACCTCGAGCGGCTCGACGAGCTGAACGTCCGGACCGAGCGCCTCGAGGCGGTGGCGACCCTGTCCGCGTCGCTGGCCCACGAGATCAAGAACCCGCTGGCGTCCATCCGCTCGCGCCGTCGAGCAGCTGAGCCGCGGCCGCCTCTCGCCGGCGGCGACCGGGCGATGCTCGAACGCCTCGTGCTCACCGAGTCCGACCGGCTCAGCCGACTGCTGTCGGAGTTCCTCGACTACTCGGCGCTGCGGCATGAGCGCCGCGACGAGCAGCTCGACCTGCACGCGATCGTCGCGGGGCTGCCTGCTGCTGGTCAAGCAGCACCCCGACGTCGACGAGCGTCGAGGTCATCGTGCCGAGCTGCGACGACGGGCCGGTCGACATTCATCGGAGACGCGCGACCTGCTCCATCGGGCGCTCTTCAACCTCGTCCTCAACGGCGCTCAGTCCGCGGGGCCCGGCGGCCAGGTCGACGTGGCGCTGGACGACCAAGCGTGACCGATCGCCGGCCACGCGGGGCACGCCGATCGAAGCGCCCGATCCGGCTTGTCGGTCGGGGACAGCGGACCCGGCATCGATCCGGCCGAGCGCGCACCGCATCTTCGACCCGTTCTTCACGACCAAGACCGGGGGCAGCGGGCTGGGTCTCGCGGTCGTGCACCGCGCCGTGGAGGCCCACGACGGCGCGACCTTCGTCGAGCGCAGCCCGGACGGTGGCGCGCAGAGTTCGTCATCTTTCCTGCCAGGCGTGCCCGAAGGGCGCGACGGCCGACGGAGCGGGAGCGACAAGTGAAGATCCTGCTGGTCGACGACGAGACCGCGATCCTCGACACGCTCGAGATCCTCTTCCGGGGCGAAGGCTACGAGGTGGCCGTCGCCGACTCGGGGCCGAAGGCGCTGGCGGCGCTGGAAGACGAGAAGCCCGACATCGTGCTGACCGACATCCGCATGCCGGGAGCCGGCGGGCTCGAGGTGCTCGGCCGCGGCGCGGAGGTCGATCCCGAGATCGCCGTGATCCTCATGACCGCGCAGGCGTCGCTCCAGTCCGCGGTGCGGGCGGTGAACGAGGGCGCCTACTACTACCTGCAGAAGCCGTTCGCCAACGACGAGCTGCTGGCCATCTGCCGGCGGGCGGCCGAGGCCCGGCAGCTCAAGGTCGAGAACAAGCGGCTCAAGAAGGAGATCACGCAGGCGCGACGCGACCGAGGGCGCGATCGGCCGATCGGGAAGGCGCCGCGCTTCATCGAGGTGCTCGAGCTGGCGGAGACCGTGGCGCCCACCGACTCGACCGTCCTGATCTCGGGCGAGAGCGGGACCGGGCAAGGAGGTCGTCGCCCGCTACATCCACGCGCTGTCCGAGCGGGCCGACGGCCCGTTCCTCTCCATCAACTGCGGCGCCCTCCCGGAGAGCCTGCTCGAGAGCGAGCTCTTCGGTCACGTGAAGGGCTCGTTCACCGGCGCGGTGAAGGACAAGGACGGCCTCCTCGTCGCCGCGGCCGGGGGGACGTTCTTCCTCGACGAGATCGGCGAGATGAGCCCCGCGACCCAGGTGAAGCTCCTGCGCGCCATCCAGGAGCGCGAGGTGATCCCGGTGGGCGTCGACGAAGGCCGATTCCGGTCGACGTGCGCATCATCGCGGCGACGAACCGGGACCTGGAGGAGGAGATCCGCGCGGGCGGCTTCCGGAGCGACCTCTACTACCGGCTGAACGTCATCCCGCTGCACCTGCCGCCGCTGCGCGAGCGCCGGGAGGACATCCCGCTCCTCGCGACGCTACTTCCTCGAGCGGCTCGCGGAGCGAGGACGGCTGAGGCCCAGGAGCTCGCTCCGACGAGGCGCATCGAGGTGCTCGACCGACTACGACTGGCCGGGCAACGTGCGCGAGCTGGAGAACGCGCTCGAGCGCGCGCCGTGGTCGCTGCGCCACGGTCGATGCATCGGGCCGCGATGCGCTTCCCGAGCGGGTTCGGGAGGCGCCCGAGGCCCAGGCTGGTGGCGGACGCGAGCTGCCGCCGAACCCGACCATGGAGGTCATCGAGCGGGCGTACATCCTGTGGGTGCTGCAGGCCGAGGGCGGCAACAAGACCCGGGCCGCCGAGGTGCTCGGCATCGATCCGTCGACGCTGTACCGGAAGCTCAACCGCTACGGGATCGGCGAATGATGAACGCGACGCGACTGTCCGCGAATCGAACGGAGCGCTCGTCGACCGACGACCTGCCCTGGGATCGGGTCCGGCTGTCGGTCGTGATCCCCGTCTACAACGAGGTCGGCGACGGTCGAGACGCCTGCTACGCCGGGTGCGCGAGGTCCCGCTGTGGCTCGAGGTCATCGTCGTGGACGACGGCTCCACCGACGGGACGCGCGACCTCCTGCCCGGCGCTGGAGGGGACGCTCATCGACCGGCTCGTCTTCCACGAGCAGAACCGGGGCAAGGGCGCGGCGCTGCGCACCGGCTTCGCAGCAAGCCACGGGCGACGTCGTCGTCGTCCAGGACGCCGACCTGGAGTACGACCCCGCGCGAATTCCCGCTCCTGCTGCGAGCCGATCCTCGCGGGCAAGGCCGACGCCGTGTACGGCTCGCGCTTCCTGGGCGGGCCGCACCGGGTGCTGCTTCTTCTGGCACTCGGTCGGCAACCGGTTCCTCACGCTCCTGTCCAACATGTTCACCGACCTGAACCTGACCGACATGGAGACCTGCTACAAGATGGTCCGGCGGGAGCTGCTGCAGTCGCTTCCGCTCTCGGCGAACCGCTTCGGCATCGAGCCCGAACTGACCGCGCGGCTGGCCCAGGCCGAGGCGCGGATCTACGAGCTTGCCGATCAGCTACGACGGCCGCTCGTACGCCGAGGGAAAGAAGATCGGCTGGAAGGACGGTGTGTCGGCGCTGTGGTCCATTCTCCGGTACAACGTCCTCGGACCGAAGGCGTCCCGATGGACCCCGCCCGAAGTCCCCCTCTGGGACACGCCGGAGCGCCTGTCGTCGATCTCCGTCGATCGGGGCGGGTCCGGTCGGGAGGGCTGAACGATCGCCGGGACCATCGCCCGACCGCAGGCCGCAGCGCTCGTCTTCGGGCTCGCACTTCTGGCGTACACGAGCTCTCTCGGCAATGGGTTCGCGCTCGACGACAACTGGTTCATCGTCCAGAACGAGGTGGTGACCGAAGGTCGCTTCGGCGAGGCGCTGACCGACGCCTCCTGGCCCGGCGCGCTGGAAGGCTCGGGCAACTATCGGCCGGTCGCCCTGGCGAGCTTCGCAATCGAGTGGGCGCTATGGGGTGAGCATCCGCTTGGCTTCCACGTCGTCAGTGTCGTGGCCCATGCGACGGTCTCGATCCTGGTCTTCCTGCTCCTGACGCACTTCGCGGGCACGTTGCCCGCCCTCGTGGGCGCCGCCTTCTTCGCGGTTCATCCGGTCCACACCGAAGCTGTAGCGAATGTCATGGGGCGGTCCGAACTGTATGCGGCGATCGCGTACCTGCTCGCCTGTCTGCTCTATCTGCGCACGCGGCC
>CAVWXL010000003.1:0-10991 GCA_963759035.1 uncultured Gammaproteobacteria bacterium | reverse complement strand
TTCAACTGCAATGGCCTCTGGGGCTTTTGCTTCTTTGTGTATTCGTTTGTGGCTTGTTGCTCGGATTACTACTCGCCTGGTTTTTCAAAATAGTTCCGCTGCGCGCCCGTCTGCGTAAATCACTCAGCAAGGAAGCCTGATCTCCTGATGATTGAGTTGGGACTGCTCCTGCTTCTGCCGGTGGCGATGTACTCCGGGTGGTGGTTTGCCAGGACGCTGGAAAAGCGTTCGTCAAACAAGAGCCGTCAGCTGTTCAGTAACCAGTACTTCCAGGGTCTGAACTACCTCCTCAATGAACAACCCGACAAGGCCATCCAGGTCTTCCTGGAACTGGCTGAAGTCAATAAGGACACCGTCGAAACACACATGGCGCTGGGCAGTCTGTTCAGGCGCCGCGGCGAAGTCGACCGGGCCATCCGCTTTCATCAGAACATCATCGCCAAGCCCGGCCTGGAGCCGGAACAAAGGACCCAGGCGCTGCTCGAACTGGGTGAAGATTACATGCGTGCCGGTCTGCTGGATCGCGCAGAACGCCTGTTCGCCGAGTTGATCGAGACCGGTGCCCATACCCCTTCGGCCCTGCGCAGCCTGCTGGATATTTACCAGCAGGAAAAAGACTGGAAGAACGCACTGGAGCAAGCCCAGCGACTGGAGCAGGTCAGCGGCGAGCACATGGGTGATGTCATGGCGCAGTTCTGCTGTGAGATGGCAGAGGCCGCGCTGGCGGAAGGAGATCATGGAAGGTGCGAGACGGCAATTGCGGCAGGCACAGGCGACACGATCCGCGCTGCATCCGTGCGCGCTTCATCCTGGCGCGAATCGTCTCACAGGGAAGATGACCATGCCGCAGCGATGGACCTGTTACGAGGAAATCGCCGAACTGGATACGGATTACATCCCGGAACTGCTGGATCGATACCTGGACTGTTGCGGCCAGTAGCGGTGAACTGCACCGAGGCCGCGCAGAAGCTGGATGAGTGGTCTGAAAGCTACAACGGTATTTCGTTGATCCTGAAACTGACGGAATTCATCGCCGCGGACAGAGGGCGGTGCGGAAGCCGGCCAGTACCTGGTCGAGACGCTGACCTCAAAGCCCTCGGTGCGCGGCCTGGATCACCTGATCGACCTGAAAGCTGACGGTCACCTCGATGCCGAATCGAGTGACGACATCCTCAAGGCTGTTACCGCCCGGCTGATGTCGAGGCAGCAGGATTATCGCTGTCATAATTGTGGCTTTGGCGGCCACACGCATCACTGGCAATGCCCCAGTTGCAGAAAGTGGGGCACCACCAAGAAAATTCACGGGGTGCTGGGCGAATAGGCCTTGCATCTGAATGACCGGGCCAGCGTCCATGAGCTTCCAGTTCTATGCAGTCGCCCTGGCTGCCGTCCTCTCTTTCTTGCTGACCGGCCTGGCAACCTGGTACGCCCGACGCCGCGGCTTGCTGGACCATCCGGGAGAGCGTCACAGCCACACCGTGGCCACACCCCGTGGCGGCGGTGCCGGGCTGATTGTCGCCTTGCTGCTGGTGTCGCTGCTGATCAATGGCGGCAGTACGTCAGCTGATTTCTGGATGAATGGCATCGTGCCGGGAGTTGTGGTACTCGCTGTTACGGGCTGGTGGGATGACCACGCCTCGCTGGGTGTTCGTTTCCGGTTTTTCATTCAGCTGGCAGTCAGCTTGCTGGCTGCTATGGTGTGCCGTCAAAGCCGGATTGGTACAGGAGTGGTCGTAATGGTAGTTCTGGGTGCCTTCAGCGTGGTCTGGATGACCAACCTGTACAACTTCATGGACGGCAGCAATGGCATGGCCGGCTTGCAGGGCGCTGTTTGTGTCGCTGGCTGCTGGCTTTCCTGTTTTATTCATCCGGTGACAGCCTGTATGCCTTGATTGCACTGTTGCTGGCTGGCTGTTGTGCCGGTTTTCTGCCCTGGAACCTGGGCCGTGCAAGGGTCTTCATGGGTGATGTCGGCAGTCTGGCGCTGGGCTTCCTTTTGCTGCCCTGTTGTTGTATGGGATCGGCACCGGAGCTTTCTCCCCGGCGGTGGCGCTGGCTGGTCATGCTGCTGTTTCTGACCGACAGTACGCTGACGCTTTTGAGCAGAGTAATGCAAGGGTGAGCGGTGGTATAATGCGCACCGGCAACACCTGTACCAGCGGCTGATTGCGACACGGATGGACACACGGCCGTGTCGCCATGCTCTACCAGGCAATTAATCGTAACGCTGGTTCTGCCGGGAATACTGTATTGCAGTCAGACTCCCGGAAATGGCCTGGGCTATCAGCCTGGCCCTGACCCTGGTTTTTCTGGTGGGTTGGTACCTGTTGATTCGTCGATTTGGATTGCCGGCTCAGGCGGGATAAAAAAATATGAACATTATGCGCATTCTCCGTCATCCGCGTGCTGCAGTAATTATCCACGATTTGGTCATGGTCGCTGTATCGTGGCTGGCTGCCGAGTGGATTGTCAACCGCGGTGGTGTCAGCGGTATCATCGCCCCGTTGCCGTTGGCTGCAGAGTTGATTCTGGTGCTGGCTGTGCAGGGCGCTGGTGTTGTGGTCAACCGGTTTGTACAAGGGTTTGTGGCGCTTCGCCAGTTTTCCTGATCTTTGGAACATCGTACGTGCTGCGGTATTCGGCACCCTCGCTGATCATTGCTGCGATGACCGTTTTTTACGGCCTCGGTGTTCGCCAGGTAATGGGGCCTGTGCTGCTTTATCCTGCTGTGCTGTTCCTCACCCTTGGTTTGCCCAGGATGTGTTATCGCTTCTGGAAGGATTCCCATCTGCCGGTGCGGGAAACGGGCGCTGGCCGTGAGCGCGCCCTTGATTCTGGGTGCCGGTCGTTCCGGTGCATTGCTGGAGCGGGAATTGCGCCACCGCGGCGCATTCGACGTTGTTGGCTTTCTTGACGATGACGAGCGGCTGAGAGGCGCACAGGTGCATGGCGTCCCGGTGCTGGGGACCGATCGATCAATTGCCGCGTTATATGCCGGGAAGTTGGTGCTGACATTGTCATCATCGCGATGCCGTCGGCGACCAACCAGCAAATGCAGCAGGTTGTGGAAATCTGCGAAAAAAGCAATGTCGAGTTCAGGACACTGCCGACACTGAACGACCTGGGTAACAAGGCTACGCGCATCGATGATCTGAAGCGCGTGGCGATTGATGATCTGCTCGGCCGGGAGCCGGTCTCGCTGGTCTGGGATTCCATACGTGACGGCCTGGCTGGAAAACGCGTAATGATCACCGGTGGCGGCGGGTCGATTGGTTCCGAGTTGTGCCGTCAGATTGCCCGCCTGAACCCGGTTGAGCTGATCGTGGTGGATAACAGCGAGTTTGCGCTGTATCGCATTGATCATGAACTACGCAGCGATTTCCAGGACCTGATTTTCTACAGTGTGCTGGGTGACATCTGCGATTCGGCCACGGTCGAGAAGGTGGTCGGCGAATACAAGCCGGACATGATTTTCCATGCGGCTGCCTACAAGCACTTGCCGATCCTGCAAACCCAGGTGCGTGAGGCATTTCGCAACAATGTTCTGGGCACCATGCGCCTGGCGGAAGCAGCCGAGCGCCACGCCGTGGGCACGTTTGTCCTGATCTCCACCGACAAGGCGGTCAATCCGGCCAATATCATGGGCGCGACCAAGCGCGTGGCCGAGATGTACTGCCAGAACATGAACGCCCGGTCGACCACCCGCTATATCACGGTGCGCTTTGGCAATGTTCTCAACTCCAACGGCAGCGTGGTGCCGCTGTTCAAGGAACAGATCGCCAAGGGCGGTCCGGTGACCGTGACCCATCCCGAGATTTCGCGCTACTTCATGACCATTTCCGAAGCCAGCCAGCTCATCATGCAGGCGGCCGTGCTGGGCTCCGGTGGTGAGATCTACGTGCTGGACATGGGTGAGCCGGTGAAGATTACCTACCTGGCCGAACAGTTGATCCGGCTTTCCGGCAAGGAGCCGGGCAAGGACATCCAGATCGTTTACACCGGGCTGCGGCCGGGTGAGAAACTGTTCGAAGAACTGTTCCACGAACTGGAGCCCTATGAGCAAACACAGCACGAAAAAATTTTCCTGGCGCACCCGCGGCAGGCCGACTGGGAAAGCCTGGGTTCACGAGCTGCGTGAGGCCGAACTGGCGGTCAAGCGGTACGACACCGAGAAGCTGCAGCACATCCTGCTTCGCCTGGTGCCGGAACTGGCCAAGACTTCGATCGGCAGCCAAACCCGGCGAGATCCGAGGTGGTTTCGCTGCACCGCGCCCGTTAGGTCGTTCACAGTGACTCAGCTAAAACCGGTCAGAAAAGCAGTTTTCCCGGTTGCCGGCCTTGGTACGCGGTTTCTGCCCGCGACCAAGTCCATTCCCAAGGAAATGCTGCCGATCGTGGATAAACCGCTGATCCAGTACGCGGTGGAAGAGGCGCTGGAAGCCGGAATCGACACGCTGATTTTTGTCACCAGCCGAAAAAAGCACGCCATTTCCGATCATTTCGATACGGCTTTTGAACTGCAGACCAGGCTGGCCCAGGACGGCAAGACCGAGTTGCTTGAGCGGATCAACAGCATTGTTCCCGACCATGTCAGCCGCGTTCATGTGACCCAGTCCGAAGCGCTTGGCCTGGGGCATGCCATCCTGTGTGCAGAGTCGGTCGTGGGTGACGAGCCGTTCGCCATCCTGCTGGCCGATGACATGATCCGGAATGATGGAGCCGGGCGCATTGGCGCAGATGGTCGGATGTTCACCGGCAGAGCGGTGCCAGTGTGATCGGTGTCGAGGAGATTCCGGTCGAGTTGACGCAGCAGCTACGGCATGGTGGGAGTCAATGAGGATGAAGCGGGTCGCAAACGCATTCACACGATGGTTGAAAAACCCGCGCCACGAGGATGCGCCTTCGCGCCTTGGCGTCGTCGGCCGATATATCCTGGATCCGTACGTATTTGAATACCTGCGCCATGTACGGGCAGGCGCAGGTGGTGAAATCCAGTTGACCGATGGTATCGCCGCATGTTGCAGACACACGCCGGTTCTGGCGCTGCCGTTTGAGGGCGAGCGCTACGACTGTGGCAGCCGTCATGGTTTCATCAAGGCGACCATTGACTACGCGCTCGAACACGATGAATTGCGTGAGGAGATGCTTGAGCACATGCAAGCTATTGCTCATGAACGCCGGTAAGATCTGATCGCCGGTAATGTCCAGACTTTCGACCCAAATCCGACTGGCCTCAAGGCCGAATCGTTCGCATGCCGCACTGACTCACGAGTCCTGGCGGACAATCCCTGGGGTGATCCGGCCGAGCGGGAACTCAGCGTGTATTTGCCCCACGGGTATGAAGAAACCGGCGCTGCTTATCCGGTTTTTGGGATCTTGCGGCCTATACCAACTCGGGACCGGGTTTACTTAACTGGCGCAACCAGGGTGAGCATCTAACGTGATCGTCTGGACCGCCTGATCGGGCAGGGCGCGATGGATCCGGTTGTCGTTGTGTTTCCGGATTGCTACACCTCGCTGGGCGGCAACCAGTATGTGAATTCTCCGGCCGTGGGCCGCTATGCCGATTACCTGGTCGAGGAACTGGTACCGCTGGTCAGCGAACGGTTCAACGTGATTGACAGCCGTGACGGCCGTGCCGTGTTCGGTAAATCGTCGGGCGGCTACGGCGCCCTATACCTCGCGATGCGCTACCCTGAGACCTGGGGCGCGGCGGCCAGCCATGCGGGTGACGTGGGTTTCGAAATGGTCTACCGCAAAGACTTTCCAGTGGCCTGCGAGCTGCTTTCAGCTTTCAAGGGCGACTACGCGGCCTTCATCCGGGCTTTCTGGCGGAAGAACCGTCCATCCGGGCGTGACTATACGGTGATGATGATCCTGGCGATGGCGGCCAGTTATGACCCCGACCCGGAGCAGCCCGCACTTATCCGGCTGCCATTTGATCTGCGGACCTGCGAACTGATACCGGAGCGCTGGAACAACTGGCTGGCTGCAGATCCGTTAAGCATGCTGGAAGAATGTGCAGAGGCACTGGGTTCCCTGCATGGCCTGTACATCGATGTGGGTTGCTACGACCAATATCTCATTCAGTATGGAAGCCGCCGTTTAGCAGATCAGCTGGCCGCGCGCGGTATCGCTCATCACTACGAAGAATTTGAGGGGACCCACTCCTCGATCGACTGGCGCCTGGACCATTCTCTCCCTTTCCTGGCAAAAGCGTTGAACCAAACCCTTGAAATCACCCCGCGCCGGACCGATTAATGCCTAAACACGGAATCAAAAAATGATTGAAATTACAGAAAATGCCCAACAGTATTTCCGCCGCCTGATCGAGCAACAGGATGATGAAGAGCTTGCCCTGCGCATTTCCGTAAACCATGCGGGAACCCCGGGCGCCAGTTGCGACCTGCAGTTCTGTCCGGCCGGGCAGAGTCAGCCGGATGACCTTGAACTGCCGTTCGATGGCTTCAGCCTGTTCGTGGCGAAGGCCAGCGCAGCCTGGCTGGAAAAAGCCCAGATCGATTTCGAAAATGATTCAACCGGTGGGCAGTTGACCATCAAGGCGCCGGGTATCAAGGGCTCCGAGCCCTCAGCCGAGGCGACCATCGAGGACCGGGTGGGCTGGTTGCTGGAGACAGAAATCAATCCCTCGCTGGCTTCACATGGCGGTCGCGTTGCCCTGGTGGAAATCACCGATAAGAACGAAGTGGTCCTGCAGTTTGGTGGTGGTTGTCAAGGTTGCGGGATGGCGGATGTCACCCTGAAGCAGGGCATCGAACAGACCCTGACCCGCAATATTCCGGAAATTACCGCTGTACTGGACGCGACTGACCACCAGTCCGGCTCAAACCCGTATTACCAGGGCGACGCCAGCGGCGAGTCTGCTGTCTGACAGACAGGCGTCTTACTTGATAGAAAGGTCTTGCAGTCCGTCCTGGCTGGCATACCACGCGGCCAGGTCCTCGATGTCCTGGTCACTCAGGCCGGCAGCCATCGGAGCCATGATGAGATTCGTACGGCGTCCGGCTCGATAATCCGCCAGCGTTTTCTGAAGATAGTTTTCATGCTGCCCGGCCAGGTTGGGGTAGCTGGGGTCAACGCTTTTTCCGTCCACGCCGTGACAGGCCTGGCAAACTGTCGATTTTTCCTGTCCGCCTGGCGGCATTGCCCTTGGCGGCGACGGTCAGTGGCAAGGCGAGTAGCGCGAGCGCCAGAATTGAATTCTTGATCATCATTTTCGACCTAACGAAGCAAAATAGGCTGAGACATTTTCGATGTCGGTGTCTGACAGGCTCTGGGCCTGCAATTTCATGGTGGGGTGCTCACGCTCACCGTCACGGTAGCCTTTTAATGCGGCAACCAGGTATTCGTAGTTCTGCCCGCCAATTTTCGGAACCTTGTAGGTAGGGTAAACATTGTTGTACCCGGGAATACCGTGGCAACCGGTGCAGGTATAGCCTTTTTCAGCGCCTACCTGGGCGTCGCCGGCAGCGTGCACGGTGCTGAAAGGAATGAGCAGACAAGCTGCTGACAGAAGGACGGCTGGAAAGGTCTGGTTTCGCATGGATCTCTCTATCGCTTTGTTATTTGGTCCGGAACAGTGCGCGATTATACCTTCTGCGTACCTGCAAACCAACGATTCTGTGGCTGTTGCCTCGAAATGTATGTTCCTGTTTTCACCGTTCAGCAAAAATCCCGCGATTTGCTTTGCAGTTTTTCGGCCAGGAAGCTGAAGTCGTGCACCCGGCTGGCGATCAGGTGGTGGACGTTGCCGTCGCTCTCCGGGTCGGTTTCAAGCACACCATCGATCGCCAGCACCTGTGCGCCGAGAATTTCGGCCCGCTGTTTTTCGAACAGGCGCGGCCAGACCACGGCGTTGACGAACCCGGTTTCGTCTTCCAGCGTCAGGAACATGGTGCCGCTGGCGGTCATCGGCCGCTGGCGCATGGTAACCAGGCCGCAGGCGCGCACCCGGCTGCCGTGTGGCCGTGCGCGCAGTTCCCGGGCGGTGATGGCCCGCCGGCGCTGTAACACGGGCCGTAGCAGCGCAATCGGGTGGCGGCCCAGCGTCAGTCCGGTGCTGGCATAGTCGGCCCGGGTATTGTCCACTTCCGACGGCGGGCGGATGCTGAGCCGGGTCAGGGTCAGGCTGATCATGGCCCTGGCTTCCACACAGGTCGGCGCGTTTCTCGACCGCGGCGATTTCCCAGCGCGCGCGGTGGCGGTGGCCGGCCAGGCCGCGCAGCGTGGCTGCCTCGGCCAGTACGGCGAGGTCATGCCGGTCGAGGCCGGCGCGGGTGGCAAGGTCCTGGACGGTGGAAAACGGCCGTTCCCTGCGGGCCTGTTCGATGCGCTGTGCGCTCGCTGCCCGCATGCCCTTGACCATGCGCAGGCCGAGCCGCAACGCCTGCGAGCCGCGGAAGACTTCCAGTGTGCAGTCCCAGTCGCTGTAGCGCACATCAGCCGGCAGCACCTTGACGCCGTGGCGCTGTGCATCCTGGACCAGTTGTGCGGGCTGGTAAAAGCCCATCGGCTGCGAGTTGAGCAGAGCGCAGGAAAAGGCAGCCGGGTGATGGCACTTCAGCCAGGCGGAGACGTACACCAGCAGCGCAAAACTGGCTGCGTGGGACTCCGGGAAGCCGTATTCGCCGAAACCGCGGATCTGCTGAAATATCTGCTCGGCGAAAGCTTCGCTGTAGCCGCGCTCCAGCATGCCGCTGACCAGTCTCTGGTGCATGTGCTCCATGCCACCGCGGCGCGCCCAGGCAGCCATCGAGCGGCGTAATACATCGGCCTCGGAGCCGCTGAAACCGGCAGCCACCATCGCGACCTGCATCACCTGTTCCTGGAAAATCGGCACGCCCAGCGTGCGCTCCAGCACGACCCTGTAAATCGTCCGAGGGATACTCGACCTGTTCGGTGCCGCGCCGGCGCTGCAGGTAGGGGTGCACCATGTTGCCCTGGATCGGGCCCGGGCCGGACGATGGCGACCTCGATCACCAGGTCGTAAAAACAGGCCGGCTTCAGGCGCGGCAGCATCGCCATCTGGGCGCGCGATTCGATCTGGAACACCCCGACGGTGTCGGCCTGCTGGATCATGGCGTAGGTTTCCGGATCCTCGGCCGGGATGTCAGACAGTGGACGACACCTGTGAGTCTGCCTTGAGCAGGTCCAGGCAGCGGTGGATCACGGTCAGCATGCCCAGCGCCAGGCAGTCGACTTTCAGCATGCCCAGGGTTTCCAGGTCTTCCTTGTCCCACTGGATCACCGTGCGGTCCGCCATCGCGGCGTTTTCCACCGGCACCAGGCTGGCCAGCGGGGCTTTCGGAGATCACGAAGCCGCCCACGTGCTGGGACAGGTGGCGCGGAAAGCCGACGATGGACTGCACCAGGTGGACGAGTTGGCTGCATCTTCAGATTATCCGGCTGCGAACCCCAGCTGGCTGATGCGTTGCGCAAAGCCTTCCGGCTGGTCCCACCAGGCCGTGTTGTGCGCCAGCTGGTCGACCTGGGCCAGGCGGCAGGCCCAGGGCTTTGCCCACGTCGCGGATGGCGCTTCTGGGCCGGTAGGTGATCACCGTGGCGGCCAGCGCGGCGCGGTCACGGCCGTATTTTCGGTAGATGTACTGGATGACTTCTTCGCGCCGCTCGTGCTCGAAGTCCACGTCGATGTCGGGCGGTTCATCGCGGTCCCGGGAGATGAAGCGCTCGAACAGCATGTTCATGCGCGCCGGGTCGACCTCGGTGATGCCCAGGCAGTAGCAGACCGCGGAATTGGCCGCCGAGCCGCGGCCCTGGCACAGGATGCCCTGGCTTTTGGCGAACTTGACGATGTCGTACACCGTCAGGAAGAAAGGCTCGTAGCCGAGTTCTTCGATCAGTTCGAGTTCCTTCTCGATCTGCTGGCGCAAGGTGCTGGAAATGGGGTCGGCATCTCGCCCCCATCTCTCGCTGGATACCGGCCTCGGTGAGTTCGCGCAGGTAGGCGATAGCCGTCATGCCTTGCGGGACGACTTCGCGCGGATAGTGGTAATGCAGTTGTTCCAGCCGGAAGCGACAACGTCTGCGCAATGCGCGGCGCTTTCCTCCAGCAGTTCGGCGGGAAACCGTTGCGCCAGCAGTGCACGGCTGCGCAGGTGGCGTTCACCGCAGGGCAGGGCGCGGTAACCCAGTTCACTCACCGGGCAGCCATGGCGGATGGCCGCCAGCACATCGTGCAGCATGCGGCGCGAACGGGTGTGCATCTGGACGTCGCCGCAGGCGGTTACCGGCAGCCCGGTCGCCCTGGCCGTGGCCAGCAGACGCTCCAGGCGGCCCTTGTCATCCGGGCCCAGCTGCAGGCTGGCGCCCAGCCAGCAGCGGTCGGGAAAATACGCCGTGAGCCAGTGTGCGGTCAGCAGGTCGTCTTCCGCAAGCGGCAGCCACAGGGCCAGGCAGCGGTCCAGGCCGTGCTCAAAGCTGGAATCGGGCAGGGCATACTCGCCTTTTGGTGCATTGCGCCGTCCCTGCGTGATCAGGGTGCAGATCTGGGTGTAGCCCGCATGGTCGATGGGCAGCAGAATCAGCCGCGAGCCATTTTCCAGCCGGAAACTGCTGCCGGGTATCAACTGGATGGGTAAGCCCCGCTCCGCACAGCGCTGTGCTTCTTCCAGCGCCCGCACCACGCCGGCCAGTGAGCATTCGTCCGTGATGGCAATGGCGCTGTAGCCCAGTTCTGCCGCGCGCGCGACCAGTTCCTGCGGGTGCGAGGCGCCGGTCAGGAAGGTGAAGTTACTGGTGCAGGCCAGCTCGGCATAAGGGGGGGGATGCGACATACTGTAATAATATACAGTAATTCTTTCGATGTGGTAATCCTATGAATTACTGCCGTGCCAGGGAGGTCGGGAATCCATATGCCGGACTCGCTGGAACACGTCCCT
The DNA here is from genome assembly GCA_963759035.1 of uncultured Gammaproteobacteria bacterium. Taxonomy (GTDB): domain Bacteria; phylum Pseudomonadota; class Gammaproteobacteria; order Xanthomonadales; family SZUA-36; genus JAHEFT01. Next base: position 72 of record CAVWXL010000003.1, on the reverse strand, counting down.
GTTCGCTCAGAACTCGTTCCTGACGAGTTATGGTCCGGCATATGGATTCCCGACCCCCTTCCCAGCTGGTGT
>CAVWXL010000002.1:0-14056 GCA_963759035.1 uncultured Gammaproteobacteria bacterium | reverse complement strand
GGTTTCCATGTCGGGGGCTTCCAGGTCTTCAAAACCCGGATAGTCGACGACGGACAGGACTCCATGGGCGCGTAAACCGGCCTGGATAGAATCAATCAGCATCAGGGAGCCATGTTCTTTGGTCAGGCGGCGGGCCTCGGCGTAAAACTCCGGCGTGATAGCCAGGCCGGGGTTTCCTTCACCCATTACGGGCTCAAAAAAGAAAGCTTCGATAAACACCTTGCTGGTTTCAGCCCAATTGAAAACCTGTCTCAGCTGGTCGATATCGTTTGGCTCGACGGTGATCAGTTCGTCGTGATCGCGGAACGAAGCCATGTGTTTGCAGTAATTTTCACGCGTCGAATCCGAGAACTGCGCGGGCCGCTGGGTGCGTCCGTGGAAACTGCCCTTGAGGCTGAGAATCCGGGTTTTACGGTTGGCGTAGCGACCGCCGGGGTCGGTCATCAGCTTGGCGTTGATGTCTGACAGGCGCGCACCCACGGTGACCGACTCGGAGCCGCTGTTGACGCATAGGAACCGGTCGAAGGGGCATTCCCCGCGGGTGTGGCCGATTTCCTTGCGCAGCATCTCAGCGAAGTACTTCTGGCTGAGGTTCGGTGACATGATGTTGGCCATCACGTGGCGGCGGTTCATGTTCTTGATAACATTTTTGGGCGAGTGCCCGAAGCCCAGCATGCCGTAGCCACCGGTGTCATACAGGAGCGCACCCTTCAGGGAGACAATCCAGGGACCGTTTCCGGCCAGCGCCACATACGGATTAATCGCATCGTCGGCGTAAAAATTCACGTAGCTATTCTGAATTTCGCTGATCTGGCTCTCTTCGTCCATCGCCAGCAGTTGGGGCTCGTCATCAAGCAGTCCCTTGAACAGTGAATGGGCCTCACGGACCACTTCAGCCACCCGCTTGTCATGGCTTTCAAACTGCCGGATCACTTCATCGGACAGTCCGATGGTGCGTGCCGGCCCGCCATGATTGCGCATTTCGTTCAAGAGATTAAGTGTGGACATCAAGCGCTCCTTGTAAGGCTGTTTGAGACCATGTCAGGACCCCTTTCATGGGCTCGAAATTATGGCTCAGAATATCACAGGAGGGATTAGGTTTAGAACCTCGAATCTATTTTAGTGATGACGTTCGATCGCCCATTCGACGTGTTCCCTGACCAGTGCAGACGGGTGCTTCTGGCGCTGCTCCAGTGCATCGATCACTGCTTGCGGATCGTCCGACTGCTGCAGATCGACGTTTCCCAGTGCAACGGCGATATTGCGCAGCCAGCCTTCGTAACCGGTGCGGCGTATTGCGCTGCCCTCGGTGCGCTCCAGGAACTCCTCCTCAGACCAGCTGAACAGCTGCACCAGGGCGCTGTCGTCGAGATCGTTGCGCGGCAGAAAATCCGCTTCCTGGCTGGGCTTTGAAAAACGGTTCCACGGACAAACCAGCTGGCAGTCATCGCAGCCGAAAATCCGGTTGCCCATCAGTGGGCGCAGTTCTTCGGGAATAGCCTCTTTGAGTTCTATCGTCAGGTAGGAAATGCATTTGCGTGCATCCACCTGGTACGGGCCGACGATCGCGCCGGTGGGGCAGGCCTTGATGCAGCGCACACAGTCCCCGCAGTGGTTCTCGGCCGGCTCGATCGACCGGCAGCGGCAGGTCGGTGTAGATCTCGCCGAGGAAGAACCAGCTGCCGGCCTGCAGGTTCAGCAGATTGCTGTGTTTGCCGATCCAGCCCAGTCCGGCTTTCTCAGCCAGGGCTTTTTCCAGCACCGGGGCGGAATCAACGAATACGCGGTAACCGAACGGACCGATCTCCTGTTCCATCCGCTGTGCCAGTTTCTGCAGGCGTTTGCGCATGACCTTGTGGTAATCACGGCCCATCGCATAGCGCGAAATCAGTGCCTTGTCCGGTTCATCCATCAGTTCTGCGGCGGGTCGCGCCGCATCGGTCAGGTAATCCATGCGGGCGGAGATAACACGCACCGTGCCGGGCACCAGTTCAGCGGGACGGCTGCGGCTGGTGCCGTGGCGCTCCATGTATTCCATGGAGCCGTGGTAACCCTTCTCCAGCCACTTGAGCAGCAATTTCTCATGGCCTTTCAGTTGGGTATCGGTGATACCGAGTTGCTGAAAACCAAGCTCCTCGCCCCAGTTCTTGATGCGGGACGCCAGTTGAGCCAGTTCGCTGTCTGCCAGTTCGACAGCTGTGGCGCCGCACTGGTCAGAGGAGGAGTGTGTACCGGGTTCGTTCATCACCGCTATAATTCACTCATGACTGATCAGGTAATTAGATTGTATACCGCAAAGCAAGTTCAGCGCTTGGATAAGTGCGCGATCGAGGGCCACGGGATTCCGGGTATCGACCTGATGGAGCGGGCCGGCGCAATCACTTTCGAGGGCTGCGCGCTACGGCCTTTCCGGATGCGGGCAAGGTGCTGGTCCTGTGCGGTGGCGGCAATAATGGCGGCGACGGCTACATCGTCGCCCGGCTGGCCCGGGAAAACGGGCTTGAAGTCACCGTTTGTGCGCTGAAAGACCCGGCGGAGTTGAACGGTGATGCCGCAACGGCCGCATCGCGCTGGTTCGAGGCGGGCGGAGCAGCCGTGGCTGGCCGCTGGACCTGGCCGGTGATTACGACCTGGTGTTCGATGCGCTGCTGGGTACCGGTCTTGACCGCGAACCGGCCGGTGCATTCGGCGCAGCGGTCGATTTCATCAACCACTTGGGCTGCCCGGTTGTGGCGGTTGATATTCCCTCGGGCCTCAATGCCGATACCGGCGCAGTCATGGGCCGGGCGGTGCAGGCTGACCTGACGGTCACCTTCATCGGCCGCAAACGCGGCCTGTATACCGCCGATGGTCCGGATCATGTCGGTGAGGTGATTTACTCAGATCTTGAAACACCCGATTCAGTAAGGGATTCAGAAGCCGATTACGGAATATTGATTCGGGAATCCTTGATCCGGGACTGCTTGCCGCGACGACAGCCGTAACAGGCACAAAGGCAGCTTTGGCTGGGTGCTGGGTGTTGGCGGCAACGTCGGTATGAGCGGCGCGGTTCGCCTCGCAGGTGAGGCTGCGCTGCGCAGTGGCGCCGGCAAGGTGACCCTGGTGACCAGTCAGGAGCATGCCGCGCTGGTCAACCTGTCTTGCCCGGAATTGATGGTCCGCGGGGTCGATGAAGCAGCGCGGACAGCTCGAAACCCTTCTCGGGCAGGTCGGCGTGGTCGTGACCGGTACCGGCCTGGGTCAGACAGCCTGGTCGCAAGCACATGCTCGACAGTTGCCTGCAGCGAGCGTTCCCCTGGTGATCGACGCAGATGGCCTGAATCTGCTGGCCCGAAATCAAGGCGGGAGCTGCAAAGCAACACGGGTGATCCCCGAATCCTGACGCCGCACCCGGCCGAAGCTGGGCGCCTGCTGGGTTGCAGCCAGTCACGATGTGCAGGCCGATCGCGTTGGGTCGGCCCGGCGCCTGGCCCGCGACTACCAGGCAATCGTGGTACTTAAGGGTTGCGGCACGCGTGATAGCCGATCCGCAGGGCCGCTATGCCATATGTCCTTACGGTAATCCCGGCATGGCCACAGCCGGCACCGGTGATGTGCTGGCCGGCGTCATCGGCGCGATGCTGGCGCAGGGCCTGGAGCCCTGGCGCGCAGCCCTGGCGGGCGTTCTGGCGCACGCCCTGGCTGGTGACCTGGCCGCAGAGCCAAGTCGGTGAGCAGGGGCATGCTGGCTTCCGATATCACAGCGCAGTTTGCCGGCCGTGTTGAACTCCGGTCAATGAAGCGGCAGTAGCTGACAAGCCCGTCTGGGTCCGGGTCGTGGAAACCGAGCAGGCTGTGGCAGAATTGGCCGCCGCTTTCGCGGCAGCTATGACCCTGCCGGCGGCGCTTTACCTGCGCGGCGACCTGGGGGCGGGCAAGACCACGTTCGCCCGTGCCTACATCCAGTCCCTGGGTTTCAGTGGTTATGTCAAGAGCCCCAGCTACGGTCTGCTGGAAACCTATGAGGCGGGCGGGCAGAAGATCCTGCACCTTGACCTGTACCGGATCGAGGATCCGGAGGAACTCGAATACCTGGCCCTGCGTGATCTGTACGATGCCGGTTCGGTGTTGCTGGTTGAATGGCCGGATCGCGGTGAACACTACCTGCCGGAGCCAGACCTGGTGCTGGAATTTGGCGAAAAAGATGAAGTGCGTTTCGTCAGTTGTCATGCCAAATCGGAGCGTGGCCTCAAGCTGGCCAGGAAGTGTTGCAAAATCAGGTTAAAAAGTTGTTTCTAGATTCACTACCTATCTCACGGTTTTATAACGAAAACTCTTGCAATTTCACGATTTCCAATTCATTATTAGCGCATCGACAATGGAGGTTGATCTTCTCGATGGCGAATCGTCTACTCCTGGCATGGATCCTGGCCCTTGTTGCCGTCCCGGTTTTTGCCGCGGATGTCGACGGCTTTCGTGTCTGGACTGACCCTGAAAAAACCCGCGCCGTACTCGACCTCGACTCACGCACCGATTACCAGTTATTCACGCTGGAAAACCCACCGCGCGTAGTCATCGACCTGAAGAAATCAAGCCTCGATCACTCGCTCAATTTCGCCAGGGAGCACGCCGGCGTCATCGACGGGGTGAGACATGGCGCACCGGACAAGAATACCTTGCGGGTGGTGCTCGACCTGGAAAGCCAGAGCGAAGTGAAGAGCTTCCTGCTCGACCCGACCGGCGAATATGGGTACCGGCTGGTTGTCGACCTGTTTCCGAAAAACAGCAAAACCGGTAAAGCAACCGCCAGGCCGGTTCCTGCGCTGGTGCAGACCAACCGTGATGTCGTTGTTGCGATTGATGCCGGACACGGCGGTGAAGACCCCGGCGCGATGGGCAAGAACCGGACGCGCGAAAAAGACGTTGTCCTGGCGATCGCCAGAGAATTGAAAAAGGCCATTGACGCACGGCCCGGCATGACGGGCGTGCTGATGCGCACCGGCGACTACTACATCCCGTTGCGCGATCGCTTTGAGAAAGCGCGGAAAAACCGGGCCGACCTGTTCGTTTCGATCCATGCCGATGCCTTCAAGAACCGGAAGGTCTCCGGCAGTTCTGTATTTATTCTTTCCAGTAAAGGCGCCAGTAGTGAATTTGCCCGTCGTCTGGCTGCCAGCGAAAACAGTTCCGACCTGGTGGGTGGTGTCACGCTGAACGACAAAGACGACATGCTGGCCTCGGTTCTGCTGGACCTGTCGCAAAGCGCGACGATGGAAGCCAGCCATTCGGTAGCCGACAGCGTATTCGGTTCTCTGAGCACACTGGGCAAAACCCATAAGAACCATGTCGAGCATGCCAACTTCATGGTGCTGAAGTCACCGGATGTGCCTTCCATCCTGATCGAAACCGCTTTTATCAGCAATCCGTCCGAAGAAAAACGACTCAAGGATCCGGCCTGGCAACGCAAGACTGCGCGGGCCATCACGGACGGTATCCAGAATTACTTCTACCTGAGCCCGCCACCGGGAACCCTGATTGCCGCCAACCGCCAGCCGGTCAGGTATCGCGTTGTGCGCGGTGACACCCTGGGTGAAATTGCCAACCGCTACCGGGTCAGCCTCTACAGCCTGCGCCGCGTCAATCAACTCAAGGGCGACAATATCCGGATCGGGTCCGAGCTTCTGATTCCCACCACTTAAGTAAGCTACGCCGCTTTGAGATGAGTTTCTGCCTATGCGTCAACCCGCGGCGCGGGCGATTTGTATAAACTACCCCGCATGACCTTAAAGCTCCTCCCAGATCACCTGATTAACCAGATCGCTGCCGGCGAAGTGGTCGACCGGCCTTCTTCAGTCGTCAAGGAACTGGTTGAGAACAGCCTGGATGCGGGCGCCCGCAACATCAAGGTCCAGCTGGAGCAGGGTGGCAGGCGCAGCATCCGCATCACCGATGACGGTCACGGCATGACCCGGGAAGAGCTGGGCCTGGCTTTGCAGCGCCATGCCACCAGTAAAATCGCCAGCCTGGATGACCTGGAGCGGGTCGCCACCATGGGGTTCCGGGGTGAAGCCCTGCCGAGCATTGCTTCGGTGGCGCGGCTGGATCTGTCATCCCGGCACGGCGGCGAAGAACATGGCTGGTCGGTCCACGTGCGCCGCGGGGAGATCTCCGAGCCGGAGCCCTCAGCGCAGCAGGCCGGTACCCGGGTCAACGTGGAAGACCTGTTCTACAATGTGCCCGCTCGGCGCAAATTCCTGCGTGCCGAACGTACCGAATTCAACCACGTGGACCTTTTGTTGAGGCGTTTTGCGCTGGCGCGTTTTGACGTCGGTTTCGAGCTCGAGCACAACGGAAAAACCGTCAGTGCTCTGCCGCCGGCCGCAGCAGAAGAAGATCAGCAAACGGCGCCTGCAGCGCGTGATGGGTAAAGATTTCCTCGACCACATTATCGAGATCGACGAAGAGCGCGGCGGTGTAGCGCTGCAGGGATGGGTGGCTGAACCCCGTTACAACCGGGCCCAGGCCGACCGGCAGTTCTTCTTCGTCAACGGCCGGGCCGTGAAAGACCGGGTGATCGCTCACGCCGTCCGCTCTGCGTTCAAGGACGTGCTGTATCACGGACGCCACCCGGCGTTCGTGCTTTACCTGCAGGTGCCGCCCGAAGCTGTAGATGTGAATGTTCATCCGCAGAAACACGAAGTCCGGTTTCGGGACACACGACTGGTTCACGACTTCCTGTTTTCAGCACTGCACCGCGCGCTGGCCGGTGCAGGTTCCGGTGCATTGCGGCCGGGTTCCGGCCTGGAGCAGGGCTGCAGAGGATTGCAGCACCGGCATCGGCTGGGCCGGCGCCGCTTCGCAATCCGGGATGTCCTTGCCGGTGCGGGAACAGATCACCGCCTATGCAACGGCCCTGGGCGCAGGACCGGATGCTACTCACACGGTAGCGCCTGACGACGATGCTGAAATTCCACCGTTGGGTTACGCAATGGCGCAGTTGCATGGTGTCTACATCCTGTCGCAGAACGAACAGGGCCTGGTCCTGACGGACATGCATGCCGCGCATGAACGCATTACCTACGAACGGCTTAAAACCCGCTATTCAGGTGAAGGCATCAAGGGCCAGAGGCTGCTGGTGCCGGTTGATGTGCAAGTTAGCGAAGCACGAGGCCGACCTTGCCGCGGAACGGGGCGGCGAACTGGCCAGTCTCGGCCTGGTGGTGGACCGGACCGGTCCGGAAAGCCTGGTGCTGAGGGAAGTGCCGGCCCTGCTGGCACAATCCGATGCAGCCCGGTTACTGCACGATGTGTTGTCGGACATGGGCAGCCAGGGCCAGAGCGAAAGGGTTGAGGCCGAGACCAATGAGATCCTGTCCACCATGGCCTGCCACGGTTCGGTCCGCGCCAACCGGATCCTGACCCTGCCGGAAATGAACGCACTGCTGCGGGATATGGAACGCACGGAACGCTCGGGTCACTGCAATCACGGCCGGCCAACCTGGATCCAGCTGGACATGGCCACGCTGGACCGCCTGTTTCTGCGTGGCCGCTGATGCCGGCTGCTGACCGTGACCCACCCGCCATTTTCCTGATGGGTCCGACGGCTTCGGGGAAAACCGCGCTGGCCATCGAGTTGTGCCGGCGCTACCCGGTGGATATCATCAGTGTCGACTCGGCCCTGGTTTACCGCGGCATGAACATCGGAACCGCCAAGCCTGATGCAGAAACCCTGCGCCAGGCGCCCGCATGCGCTGATCGACATGCTGGACCCGGCAGAGAGCTATTCGGCTGCGGAATTTCGGACGGACGCGCTGGCTGAAATGGAAAAGATCTCAGGCCGGGGCAGGGTGCCCCTGCTGACCGGCGGCACCATGCTGTATTTCAAGGCGCTGTCCCGGGGGCTGGCCGAGCTGCCATAAGCCAGTCCGGAAGTCCGCCAGGTGATCGAGCAAGAGGCCGCCGGCAAAGGCTGGCCGGCCATGCATCAACGCCTGGCTGAGCTGGATCCGGAAATCGCGCTGCGCATCCACCCCAACGATCCTCAACGCATCTCGCGGGCGCTGGAAGTGATCGAGCTGACCGGCGAGAAAATGAGCGAACTGCAGAGCCGGCAGCAACAGCAGGAGCTGCCTTACCGGGTGCTGAGAATCATAGCCTGTCCGCAGCCGCGCGCCGTGCTGCACCAGCGGATTGAGCAACGGTTTGAGCAGATGCTGGATGAAGGGTTTCATGGATGAGATGAAGGCCCTGCACGAGCGCGGTGACTTGCGGCCTGAAATGCCGTCCATGAGATGTGTCGGATACCGCCAGGCCTGGAGCTTTCTGGAGGGTGAAATCACCTTTGAAGAGATGCGTCACAAGGCGCTTGCTGCGACCCGTCAACTGGCCAAACGTCAGCTCACCTGGTTGAGGCAGGAAAGTGATGCCCTGTGGTATGATCCAACTGTGGAAGCGGCGCAGGAATCGGTCTTCGAAGAAGTTGAAAAATTCCTTGAAAAGTGACCGCATGGCACTTAAGATAAACAGAACCCGTGATTCTTGGTCAGGAAAAATCCGGGCGAAGCTAAAAATAAAGGAGAGACGGACATGTCAAAAGGTCAGTCTTTACAAGAACCATTCCTCAACGCACTGCGCAGGGAGCGCGTGCCTGTGTCCATTTATCTCGTCAACGGCATTAAGCTACAGGGCCAGGTTGAATCCTTTGACCAGTTCGTCGTGCTGCTGAAAAACTCAGTCAGCCAGATGATCTACAAACATGCGATTTCGACCGTTGTTCCGGCGCGGAACGTTCGCGTGTTCGAAGAGGAAGATGATTAAGAGGTTCCAGAGGCGCGATTTTGTTTGATCGCGCCGAGCGTGGTGATCGCGCCGTTATTCTGCATCCCGAATTCAGGCTCACCGGTCCCGATGCACTGGATGAATTCCAGGAACTGGCCCGTTCCGCGGGCGCTGAAATTGCCGGCATTGTCACTGCGCCCCGCGATCGGCCCGATGCCCGTTATTTCGTCGGCAGCGGCAAAATCGAAGAACTGGCCGAACTGGTCGAAGAAACCGAATGCCAGACCTGATCCTGGTCAGCCAGTCCCTGAGCGCTGTCCAGGAACGAAACATCGAAAAAATCTGCCAGTGCCGCGTGCTTGACCGCGGCCACGCTGATTCTCGATATCTTTGCGCAACGCGCCCAGTCCTACGAAGGCAAGCTGCAGGTGGAACTGGCCCAGCTGCGCCACCTGTCCACCCGCCTGGTGCGCGGCTGGACCCACCTGGAGCGGCAGAAGGGCGGTATCGGTCTGCGCGGTCCGGGTGAAACCCAGCTGGAAACGGATCGCCGCCTGATCGGTGTGCGCATTCGGCAGCTTAAATCCCGGCTCGACAAGGTCGCCAAGCAGCGTGAGCAGAGCCGCCGCCAGCGGGTGCGCTCGCGGGCACCGCTGGTTGCGCTGGTGGGCTACACCAATGCCGGCAAATCCACCCTGTTCAACAAACTGACCGGCGCTTCGGTGGGTGAAGAGGACATGTTGTTCGCCACGCTGGACCCGACCGTGCGCCGCATGGAGGGAATGCACTGCGGCGAAGTGCTGCTGGCCGACACCGTCGGCTTTGTCAGCGACTTGCCGCATGAATTGATCGCGGCGTTCCGCGCGACCCTGCAGGAAGCACGCGAAGCCGACCTGTTGCTGCACGTATCGGATGTTTCCGACCCGTACCGCATGGAGCGGCAGCAGGACGTCGAAGACGTGCTGGAATCGATCGGCGCCGACCAGCATCCCGGTGATCCGCGTGTACAACAAGATCGACCGCAGCGGACAGGCGGTCACCGTTGCACCGCGACGAGGAAGGCGATGCCGCTCAGCGTCAGCCATTTCCGCACGCGACGGAGACGGTATCGAGGAGCTGCGCGAGGTCATCAGCGAGCGCCTGGCCAGTGAGCGGATCAACCGCTGGATCGAACTGCAGGGGAAAGACGGCAAACTGCGCGCGCATTTATTTGAATTGGGTGTGGTCAGTGAAGAACGAATAGCGGAAAATGGTTCCTGGATGCTGCACGTCGACGTACCGCATGGAAACCGCAGAACGGCTCGCCCGTCTGCCGGGCACGAAGGCCAGGTGGCCCGAAAACAACTGCTCGAGTAAGCCTCGGGCTACTTGAAAGCGGCCGCGTTAGCCCCAAGCTAGCTGGAAGCAGAACCTAACTCAGGAGATATACATGCCCTGGAAAGAACCCGGTAAGGGTGACAAGGACCCATGGAATTCGGGAGATCAGCAACCGCCCGGACCTGGAAGAAGTATTTCGCACCGTGAACAACCGCCTGAAATCCATTTTTGGCGGTGGTGGCGGCGGAAAGCGGCAACGGTCCGAAATCCGATTCCAGTGGCGCCGGCGGGATATTCGGCATCGTGCTGGTCGCGCTGCTGCTGTGGGTGGGCTTCGACGCCGTGCATATCGTCGACGAGGCAGAGCAGGGTGTTGTCCTGCGGTTTGGCAAATACAACCGCACGCTTTCGCCCGGTATCAACCTGACGCTGCCGCGTCCGTTTGAAACCATGACCGTCGGTCAACGTCAGCAAAGTCCGTTCGCTCGAAGACCGCGGCCACATGCTGACCGAGGACGAAAACCTGGTCGAGTTCATCTACAAGGTCCAGTATCGCGTAGCTTCGGCACAGGATTTCCTGTTCGAAGTTCGTGATCCGGAACTCACCGTTAAGCAGGCCGCCGAGAGCGCCCTGCGTGAATCGGTCGGTACCAACCGGCTGGACGCCATCCTCGAAGGTACCCAACGTGAAACCATACGTATCGAAACCCAGCGTGTGCTGCAGGAAACGCTGGATCGCTACGAGGCGGGCATCCAGATCAACCGAGTTCAACCTGGAGGACGTCAACGTGCCCGGCCCAGGTGCGCGAGGCCTACTCTGACGTGATCCGTGCCCGCGAGGATCGCGAACGCTACATCGAGGAAGCCCGGGTACACGCCAACAGCGTGGTCCCGGAAGCTCGCGGCCAGGCGGCCCGCATAATCCAGGAAGCCGAAGGTTACAAAGCGTCCACCGTGGCGCTGGCCACAGGTGAAGCACACCGCTTCACGCTGATGCTCGCACGAATACCAGAAGGCCCCGGAAATCACCCGTAAGCGCCTGTACCTGCAGACCATGGAAAATGTCTTTGCACGTTCCCAGAAAGTACTGCTGGACGCCGATAGCAGCGGCAACGTGCTGTACCTGCCGCTGGACCAACTGGGTGGCGGCGGCAGTGGCGGGCGCGCTTTGATGCCGCCGATCGTCACACCGGATCAGGGTCCGCAGGGTGAGAACGCGGCGACCAACCGCACCTCGCGCAGGGAGGGCAGACAATGAAACGTCCCATCTTATTGATACTGATAGTTGTACTGGGTGTGCTGGGCATTTCCAGCCTGTTCATCGTCACCGAGACGGAATACGCCATCAAGTTCCAGCTGGGCCGGATCGTGAAGTCGGACTACACGCCGGGAATCCACGTCAAGGTGCCGTTCGTCAATAACGTGCGCAAATTCGACAACCGCTTGCTGACGCTGGATACCAATGCCGAACAGATGATCACGTCGGAGCAGAAATTCGTCGCCGTCGATTCCTTCGTCAAGTGGCGCATCACCGATGTGGCCCGGTTTTATACCTCGACCCAGGGTAATGAGCGAGTTGCACTGAATCGCCTGGACAGTATCGTCAAGGATCGTATCCGCAACCAGATCGCCAGCCGGACCCTGGTGGAGGTGATTTCCGAGCAGCGCGTTTCGACCATGCAGGACATCGCCCGCGAAGCCAACACTGCATCCGCCGAATTCGGTATCGAAGTGGTGGATGTGCGCATCAAGGCGATTGAACTGCCGGACGACGTGCGCGAATCGGTGTTCCGGCGGATGGCGGCTGACCGGCAGAAAGAAGCCAACCTGTACCGTTTCGAAGGACGTGAATCCGCCGAAAGAATTCGTGCTGACGCCGATCGTGAAGTCCAGGTCATCCTGGCCGAAGCGGAACGTGACGGACAAACGCTACGTGGTGAAGGCGACGCCGTTGCCACGGATATCTACGCCACCGCCTACGGTCAGGACCAGGAATTCTACGCGTTCTCCCGCAGTCTTCAGGCCTACGGAAATGCGTTCGGAAACAGCTCCGATGTGATGGTGCTGAATCCGGATTCGAGCTTTTTTGATTATTTCGGCAGCGAAACCACGGCTGATCAAAAGTAGACGATTAAGCCGTGTTGATCCAGGATCTGATGACGGCGTTTGCCCTGTTGTTAATCATCGAGGGCCTGCTGCCGGTAATTGCGCCGCAGTTCTGGCAAAAGACCATGCAGGACCTGTCACAGATCAATCCCAAAACCATCCGCGTCGGCGGCATCATCAGCATGCTGGCCGGCGCTTTCTTTTTGCAATTTCTTCATTGAGCCAACATGAATAACAGCATCGTAGTTCTCGGAACCCAGTGGGGCGACGAAGGTAAAGGAAAAATCGTAGACCTGCTCAGCCGGGACGCCGACGCCGTCGTGCGCTTCCAGGGCGGCCACAACGCCGGCCACACACTGGTCATCGACGGCCACAAAACCGTTCTGCACCTGATTCCTTCCGGCATCCTGCAGCCTGAAGTGGAGTGCTTTATCGGCAACGGCGTCGTGCTGTCGCTGAAAGCACTGCGCAAGGAAATCGAAGAGCTTGAGGCCAAGGGCCTGGAAGTACGCTCCCGAATCGGCATCTCCCCGGCCTGCGCCATCATCATGCCGTGGCACGAGATGCTGGATCGCGCCCGTGAAGAAGCCCGGGGTGACCGTGCCATCGGCACCACCTGCCGCGGCATCGGACCGGCCTACGAAGACAAAGTCGCACGCCGCGGTTTGAGAACCTCGGATTTGCTCAACCCCGAGGGTTTGCGCGAAAAAATTGAGCACATCCTCGATTTCCACAATTTCGTCCTGACCCAGCGGTTCGGGATGGAGGCGCTGTCCGTGGATGCCATGCTGGATGAAGCGCTGGAGCTTGGAAACTATTTCAGGGACCAGGTCAGCGATGTCAGCGGCCGCTTGTATGAACTGCGCGACAGCGGCAAACGGGTGATGTTTGAAGGTGCCCAGGGCAGCCTGCTGGACATCGACCACGGCACCTATCCTTATGTGACGTCCTCCAATACCACCGTCGGCGGTGTCTGCACCGGCGCGGGTGTCGGGCCCAACGCCATCGACTACGTGCTGGGAATCACCAAGGCCTATGTCACCCGCGTGGGCGGCGGCCCTTTCCCGACCGAGTTGTTCGACGAAACTGGAGAGCGCCTGGCCCGCCGCGGCGATGAATTCGGCGCCACCACCGGGCGCCCGCGGCGCTGTGGCTGGCTGGATGCCGTAGCACTGCGCAGAATGGTCAACCTGAACGGCGTTAGCGGCTTTTGCGTGACCAAGCTGGATGTGCTGGACGGCTTCGAAGAACTCAAGATCTGCACCGCCTACCGGCTCAACGGCGAACTGCTGGACGCCCCGCCACTGGATTCCCACAGCTGGGCCGACCTCGAGCCCGTCTACGAGACCTTCCCGGGCTGGACAGAGTCGTCACGTGGCGCGACCTCGATGGAAGACCTGCCGGCGAACGCGCGTAGTTACCTGCGGGCAATGGAAGAGCTTTGCGGGGCGCCGGTTCATATTGTTTCTACGGGGCCGGATCGGGTCGAGAACATCATCGTGAAATACCCATACGATCTTTGAGCTGAAAGGGGGACACGGCTGGCGGATGGGCGGCTGCCTGGTGAGCTGGCTCAACGGTCCCTTCGGGACTTCCTTCGTACGACAAAAGTCCTGACGGGCCGGCCATACAGCACTTGCTACGGCTTCACTCGTAAACTCGCTTTCGCCTCCGCTCCCTGTGCTGGATGGCCTCAATCCGGCATCCCGCCGGATTGTCCCTGAACTTTTGTCGTACTCGGCATTTCGAAGCTCACCAGGCAGCCGCCCATCCGTCAGCCGTGTCCGGCCCTTCGCCGCGAGGTGTGTTGTAAGCAACTTTGGCTTAACGTCCATTGAACACTTTTGCTTGAGGTGGGCCGCAAATGACGGCAGTT
>CAVWXL010000001.1:0-39198 GCA_963759035.1 uncultured Gammaproteobacteria bacterium | reverse complement strand
GTTGTGGTTTCAACCGGTCATTGCAACACCTAGTCTCTAAAAGTAGAGAGGAGGATGTTGCCGATGAGAAAGTATCGTCAGAGGATTCATTACACCGAAACAGACAAGGCACTGATGTGGGATCGTTGGCAGAAAGGCGAATCTCTAGAAAAGATCGCACAGCTCTTCGACCGTACCCATAGCTCGGTAGCCCGCATTTTTCGGCAGACTGGTGGGATACGGCCACCAAAGAGAACGCGGTCCAGGCGGACGTTGTCAACGGCTGAGCGCGAAGAGATCTCGCGTGGTGTGGCAACCAGCCGGTCGCTCCGTTCAATCGCGGCATCATTAAATCGTGCACCTTCGACCGTCAGCCGAGAGATCAATCGCAACGGCGGTCGACAGCATTATCGAGCCAATGTGGCAGATAAGGCAGCCTGGGATCGAGCCCATCGCCCGAAGACCTGTAAACTGGCACGGAACCCTGCGCTGGCGCGTATTGTAGCGAGCAAGCTGCAGTTAGCGTGGTCACCGCGACAGATCGCAGGGTGGCTAAAGCGCACATACCCGGACGACGAGACCTGCCAGGTGTCACACGAAACCATTTATCGAACGCTTTTTATCCAGGCCCGTGGGGCCTTGAAGAAGGAGCTGTTGCAGCACTTGCGACGCACCCGCAGGATGCGTCGTTCACGGCATCACACGCAAAAGACAGCAGGCCACGGCCAGATCAAGGACGCGGTCTCAATCAGCGAACGACCGGCTGAGGCTGAAGATCGTGCGGTGCCGGGTCACTGGGAGGGTGATCTCGTGTTCGGCAGCAAGAACAGCCAGATCGCAACCCTGGTCGAACGTCATAGCCGTTACGTGCTAATCGCCAGAGTAAAAAGCAAAGACACTGAAACGGTGATCAACGCGCTCATCAAGCAGGCCCACAAGCTACCCAGGGAACTTTACAAGTCACTCACCTGGGATCGTGGCAAAGAGATGGCGGATCACAAACGCTTCACCCTGGACACGGATATCAAGGTCTACTTCTGCGATCCACAGAGTCCCTGGCAGCGCGGTTCCAACGAAAACACGAACGGCCTGCTCAGGCAGTACTTCCCGAAAGGCATGGATCTGTCGAACGTTCACCAGAACAGGTTGAATGCGGTCGCCAGACGACTGAACGAGAGGCCAAGAGAAACGTTAAACTTCGAAACACCAGCTGAACGATTTAACCAATGTGTTGCATCGACCGGTTGAAGTCACAGTTGAACGCGGAGATTGTAGACAGTCAGCGGCTCAGTTCTGCTATCAAGCGATCAGCCGAATCAATTCAGCATCCAATTTCAGCCACGATAGGTTCTCAGTTCGGCCAATGCGGCCCAACACGCTTTGTCCAGTAGCATCTTACTCAAGTCCCAAACTACGCACATAAGCCTCGTTGTTGGATGGTCTGCCAAGAAACTCTTCAACCACCGGTTCAATCGGCTTTTGTGTGCCATTGGCCAGAATCAACTTCCGGTAAAGAACCCCGGTTGCCGTGTCCTTGAGACCATTTTCCTCAAACTTCGTGAACATATCCTGGGCGTAGACGTCCGACCACAGGTAGCCGTACATATAGACCGGGTGGGTGTTGACATGTATCCAGCTGGCCTGCGTGTGTGTTCCTTCAATGTAACCGGGCATGACAAACTGCTTTCCGATATAGGGCCAGATGGCATCGGTGGGCATTGGGTTTTCCGGGTCGTACCGGTCATACAACATCATGTCGTAGACGGAGTATTCCACCGACCGCTGTGCCGAAAGGCCTGAGTTGACGCTTTTGGCCGCGAGCATTTTCTGAAACGTCTCCTCGGGCAGAACCTCACCGCTTTCGTAGTGCTCGGCGAAGGATTTTAATACATCGTAGTCCCAGATCCAGTTCTCAAAGATTGAAGACATCGCTTCTGCAAAGTCATTCAGCGTATTGCTTTGCAGTGCGCAGTCGCCCTGGTAAGACATCATGTTCATGATGTGGCCAAATTCATGAAACAGGGTGCTGAGTTCTGAGTGACTGATCAGGGATGGCAATTCGCCGGAGGGGCGGGTGAAATTCGCCAGCATCATCGCAACCGGCACTTCATGTCCTTCTTTACGCGCGCTTCCGGGTGTCAGAGACACGCCATAAAACCACGACTCCTTGTTGGGCCGGGGAAACAGGTCGAGGTAGAAACGACCGGTCAGTTCACCCGCTTCATAAACCTCGTAAAACTCCACCTCTTCATGCCAGACCGATGGGGAGTCAACTTCGCGAAATTCCAGCCCGAGTAATTCCTGGTAAAACCCCATCATGCCAGTCAGGGCGCCGGACAGCGGCAGATACTCGCGGATCTTTTCCTGATCCACGCCGTATTCGGTTTTCAGTATCTGGTTTCGGTAATAATTGACGTCCCAGGGATTCAACGGCTCCTCAATCGGGGCGCCGCCATTGTCACTGCGATATTGCTTTAGCCGCGCCAGGTCTTTGCTGGCTTTCCCGGCGGTGCGATCGGTCAAATCATTGAGAAAATTCCAGACATTCTCAGAATCCCCGGCCATGTTATTTTCCAGCTGATAATTGGCAAATGATTCGTGGCCAAAAATTTGGCCAATTTCATAACGATTGGCCACCAACTGATCCAGAATCGGCATGTTTTCGGCCGCTGCACGGCTGCGGTAGAGCACGGTGAAGTCCCGTCGGGTGTCTTCATTTTCCGCGTTATTCATTACCGGGCCGCGGTTCGCCGCAATAACTGGTATTTCGTAAACACCTTCGGCTGCGGCGTAACGGGTTTTGAAACTGTCCGGCAGCCCGACTGCGCCCAGCTCGTCAATGGTCAATACACTGGCGTCAGAATTCATATTGGTGGAATACTGTGTACTCAAGTCATTGTTCTCTTCGGTCAGAGCCAGGAACCGGGCCTTGGCGTCAGGTTCCAGGTCGACCCCGGTATGGCGCATGTCACGGATAAGATCGGTTACCAGCTTGGCCGCGGGGCCGGTCAGTTGTTCACCCTCGGAAACCACGACAATCTGCTCGAAGACCTGCTTGTCTGAATACAGCGCCATCCTCCAGGTATCGAGCTTTTTGTAGGACTCCAGCCCGGCCTCCCGGGTCGCTTCATCAGTCGACACCCAGTACATTAACCAGCAGTTATTGGCGGCAATTGAGATGTCGCGATAAATATCGTCGATAGCGACAATCACATTGTCAAACGCCGGGTTAGCCTCAGCCCGAATCGCTTCGGTTTGAAGAGTGACCTGTTCCAGAACGGTGTCTGCGTAGTCACTGACATCGCCGGCGGTCACGTTTGCGTAGTCAATCGGTTGGTTGAGCTCTGTAAAAAACGGATTGGACCGGGATATTTCCGGCGACGCTGCAACCAACTCCGGGGAGGCTTCAGTCGGCGGCTCTTTTGAGCAGGCGGCCAGAAGCAGCAGACTTAGTGCAACAAAGGCGCCAAAGCGGGAGGGGGTCGTATTTGCAGAGTACATTTTTGATCCTTTAGATTTTGTGTCAAGTCTATACCACGAATAAAAAAATCTCCTACAATTAAGAAACACCCATCGGGAGAATCAAGTGACCATTACGCTATTACAATTATGGATGCCAATCGTCCTGGGTACGTCTTTGGCATGGATCGCAAGCGCCCTCATTCACGTGGTGGCCAAGTATCACAACTCCGATTATCAATCACTGTCAAATGAGGAAGAAGTCATGGAGGCCGTCAGAAACGGCTCACCAAAACTTGGAATTCATACGATGCCTTACTGCACTGATATGTCCGAAATGAACAAGCCGGAGGTCCAGGAAAAATTCAAAAAAGGACCTGTCGCAATTCTTACGATGTTTCCAAATGGCCTGCCGAACATGGGTAAGTTGATGCCTCAACAGATCGGGTTTTTCCTGGTTGGCTGCATATTGATTGCATATTGCGCCATACAGGCACTCCCGGTCGGTGCAGATTATCTGGTCGTATTTCGTTTTGTCTCCACGGTTGGATTCCTGACTTTTGGCTGGGCCAATATTCCGATGAGCATTTGGTACGGACACCCCTGGTCTACCACTGCGAAATACTTAATGGATGCATTGATTTATGGTCTGGTGGTTGCGGGATCATTCGCCTGGTTGTGGCCGGCCTGAACTGGCTTAGTTCCGTTTGCGTTTAGTACTGGAGTAAATAAACGGCTAAAAATGCTCAGTCTGCTTCCAAGTATTGTCATTCTGGGCGCGGCGGCGTTGGCGGCGCTGTTTCTTGCCAGTCGTCGTCCCTCGCCTCCTGAAAATATAGCGGCGCGGATCACCGCATCAAATGCACTTGCGATTGCGACCGGGCTTCAATGTATCCATTTCGTCGAGGAAACAGCAACGGGTTTTAACGAGGCCTTTCCGAACCTGCTAGGCCTTCCCGGCATGTCTTTCACGGTCTTCGTCGTATTCAATTTAGTGTGGATAGCAATCTGGATAGCATCCATTCCGGGGCTGCGCTCGGCGCGACGCGGTGCGTTTTTTGCTGCCTGGTTCCTCGCGATTGCAGGAGTACTAAACGGCATTGGCCATCCACTGATGGCTGTTGCAGCCGGTGACTATTTCCCGGGACTCGTCAGTTCGTCCTTTGTTGGCCTCGCTTGTGTCTGGCTCTGGCTCAAACTCCGTGAGGCCACGCGGACCAGCCAGCCGACGAATATGAAGAACGGCATGTTCTGATCTCCGCAAAGAGTGGCTATTAGTCTCTAGTCGACCTCCCAGTCGAGGTATCCCTTCAATGACTTATCGATCTTTGATTCAAGGAGGTCCTCCAGGTGACGGCGTGGAACATCCCGTTTGCTACGGAAGATAAACGTGATTCTTGCCTTCTCCGGACTCTTCTTCTCGCTCATGATGAGGCAGCCCTCTTGCTCGAGTAACCCCCGATACACGTCTGCCGCCTCGGCAATACGCTCCGGAGGGAGTGCCCTGACGTTGATGCGATAAGTGAAGCGGGTGTTGAGAGCGTAGATCAACACAAAGCCGAATGCTGTCGCCAACACCGCAACGTGCGGCAGGTCCAGTCCACAAGACAGGCCTATGAGCGTGACAAAAATCGCCTGGCCGGTCAGGCTCGCCGACCGAAGGATCGTGCGGAAGCGGATCAGCCCGCCGATACCGAAAAGGACAAAGCCCACCACCAGGCCATACTTGACCACCATAATGCCGACAAGCGCTCCGATAACGGAATATGTGATGCAGACTTTAGGGGCTTCGATCTCTTCCAGCGTGTCGGCTATCTGCCGGTTCTTGGGATGGTGGGCGATTGCGGCGCCGAGGATAGCTGCGAGTGAGAGCGTTAACAGGGCGTTGAGAAGGAAGCCCAAATCGGCGAAGCCTCGCCACCCTTCACCCAGTGATCCAGATTCCAGAGCAAGGAGGTCCGGCACCTGTTGCGACCAGGCGTTCGATGCGGCGAGCACCAAAACAAATGCAAGCCAAATCATCCTCATCACATATCCATCCTCGCGCAACGATCACAGATTCTGCGATGACATCTTAGCATGCTGTGCCAGCGGACCATCGTTAATGCGCAAAGAACCATTTTCGGCCATAAATTGCCCGCCTTTAACGCCCTATATGCTGCGGACCGATGTCTGAAATAGTATGTGCGCCCATCTGGCCCATGACCATGGAGAGCTCGGCGTTTAGCATCTCCAGGACCTTTTCGACGCCCGGTTGGCCGAAGGCTGCCAGACCCCAAATGTAGGCGCGGCCAACCTTTAGTTATGAAGTGATTTTATGGTACTTACTATAGTTAAAGCCGGCCGATCTGATGAACAAAGTTTGAGATGCTCCCAGCAAAAGAAAAGCCATGGCATGTAGTTTTTGCAGGATGGCATTATCAAATCTGTCCAGGTTTTCGCAGGCGGTAGAGCCACCTTGATCCGGCACCGGAAACAAAAAAACCTGACCTGTTGAATTAACCAGGTCAGGCCGGGGAAGGCTCGTTTAACTAACGGTTGTCGGGATCGTTAGTGTGAAACCATCGGGGTTAACTTCTTTGCTTGTGCAACCCAGTTCGTAACCATCTTGGACGATGGAGTAGTACGAACCAGTTTTTTGACAGCATTGACTGCAATCATCTTTTCCGCAAGGTTCTCTGGGTTGCGATTCCTCAGTTCCTTGACGGTATCCACACCAGCAGCCTCGAGAAGCTCGGCGTATTGGCTGGCAACGCCTTTGATGCGAAACAAGTCCGCCATGTTCACGCACCGGAGCAAGGTTTTCTCATTGATGCCGGTCACCTTCGCTAAGTGGGAACGACCTCGCTTCATGCAAGCGGTCTCCAGTAATTTTTCAACAGACCCTACGCCTGCCTTGCGCAGTGTCGTGGCGGTCTTTGGTCCGATTCCTTCTATCATTTTAATGCTCTTGGCCATATTTCCTCCTGGGTGATTGCTTGTTGCACAGTTAAATCCATGCAGCAAAGTTTATACAAAATTCAGATTTATCAACACCCGCAGATCGAATATGCGAAATGAAGACTCTCAAATTAACAGGCTTATAACTATAATATAAACAGTAACTTATTGATATTTTTTCTTTAAGAATGGCAGAAATATTTGACACTTGTTAACAATTATCCTGGCAAGTTTCGATTCGAATTAAATGATATGAAGTGAAAGGGCGGGGGCGATAAAAGCCAAAAGGCCGGGCACCTTGTGAAAAGGTACCCGGCCCCATGAGTCCTACAGATTATTTCTACAAAGCCACTCCAAGTTTCTTAGCCACTTCGATTGCAATGTAGTTGGAACCGTATGGCAGTCCTGAGCTTTGAGCATAGCTGTTCGCGCTGATGATCGTCTTCTTGCCGATCACTCCGTCAATACTGCCTACATCGTAGCCCTTCTTCTGCAGAGCAGATTGTATTGTACGAACATTGCTCGCCGTCAGGTTCACCTGGCACAGCACTTCGCGCCATTCGAGTATATCGTCGCTGAGCTTATTGCGTTTTGTGACCTGATCATACTCTGCTGGAATGGTGACCCGCTTCTCTTGCGCCGGTTTAACCAGCTTGGTTACCTCGACCGAACCGTATTCAGCCGGGATCGGGATTTCACGCGTCTTCGCAGGTTCTGCCATGACCGTTTTCTTGATGGTCTTGTACTCAGCCGGGATTACAATTTCGCGAGTACGGGCAGGCTGGTCGATGACGGTACGTTTGACCGTCTTGTATTGCGCAGGAACCTCGACCAGGCACATGACTTCGCCGGTATCTGTGGTCATGCTCTGCATGACGCTGTCGCCAAAGTTGGAGGCCGCACCGCGCTTCCATTCTGTGCGGGCGGGCGTAACGAGCACCTGCTCTGAAGCAGTTTTATAGGTGGCCGGGACTTCTTCGATCCGCGTTGATTCGGGCCGTATGAGAATTCGTTCCTCGACCGTCTTATAACGGGCAGGAATCATCTCCAGGCGAGATGAAGCTTCCTTGACGACCACGCGCTCCTTCGCTTTCTCATACCGTGCGGGGATGACCTCGACCCGTTCTGATGCTTCCCTGATCAATACTCTCTCCGTTGTTTCCTGGTAACGGGCCGGGGTCAAAATCCGGGCATAACAGTGTCCTGGTTTGGCGTCTGGCGGAAATAATCCGGTAGCGCCGGTTTGAACAGACTGGTTGCCCTGCATCGACAGCTCACGTTGCTTCGCTTTCAATTCATTGTCCTGGGTCTGTACTTTGCTCTCAAGGCTGCTGATCTGTTTCTGTTGCTCAGTAATCAGCTTCTTCTGAGATGCAACATCAGCGGCATCGTCGGTTTTCCAATCAGTCGATGAACAGCCGCCAAGTGTGCCGGCGATCGCTGTAGCTAAGGTAACGGCTAAATATTTTCTATTCATTAAATCTCTCCCTACAAAAATGGATGTCGTTAATCGTTGCAAACAGGTTAGCAGGAGTTTTTTGGCAGGACTGTTACAGATTGTTAAATTGGGATTCCAGCGCTGTCAGCAAATCGCTGACCTGCTGGCTGATGAGTTGGTGCCAATCGGACGTACCGTCGCCGGAGCGCAGGAAAGTTTCAAGTGTCGAGGCGATCGCGCCCAGGTTTTCGAATCCATAACTGCCTGCGGAGCCCGTTAGCCGATGCACCTCGGCTTGCAGGGCAGCCAGCGCGTTGGCGCTCCAGCCGCTTGCTTGCAACTGTTCCCAATGGTCGTTGATGAGCACGCGTTTGGCCGGCAGGGAGTCGATGTATTTGCGCCGCAGCCGTGCCTCCGCCGCTTTACCCTCACTGGACAAACCCGGCGTTTTTTGTGCCGCCCCGGACAGGGTACGGTTTATCGCGGCCTTGAGACGGTCCGGGCGAACCGGTTTCAGTAAGAACTCGTCAGTGATTCCGCCGAACCGTTCTTTCCAGTCTTCGGAAACACCCGAGCCGGAACACAGAATCGTCCGGCAGGCATGGCGCTGCGCCCGGATGAACTGCAGCAGTTCTTCGCCACCGCCGTCCTCGAGGTGCAAATCAGTGAATACCAGGTCAAAGGTGTGTAGCTTGAGCAGCGCGAAGGCCCCGGACAAAGTGCTCGCGCTGTGAACCTGCATGCCCCAGTCTTTCAGAAAGATCTCGTGGATGGAGAGTATGTCAACATCGTCATCGACCAGCAGGACGCTGCAGCCAGCCAGCTGGTCCGCCGAAATATCCGACCGGGCCGACCTGTCGAGCGGCAGACTGAAACTGAAGGTGCTGCCGTGACCCGGTTCACTTTCGATCCCCAGCTTCCCTCCCATCGCGTCGATCAGCTGCCGGGTAATGGTAAGCCCCAGCCCGGCCCCGGCCTGGTGGGTCTCATCCAGCCGCATGAAAGGCTGAAAAATTCGTTCCTGGTCAGGCTCACTGATACCCGGTCCGGTGTCGATGACCCGGAATATCAATGCGTTGTCTACCACCTGCACTTCCAGGTCAACGCGTCCTTCCCGGGTGTAACGGAGGGCGTTACTGAGCAAATTGATCAGAACCTGGCGCAGCCTCAACTCGTCTGCTTCCAGGCAGACTTCCGCCGGCGCATCCGCAATACCCAGTCCCAGGTTTTTGGCGACGGCCTGAACCGAGAACAGGTCCTGCATGTCCTCCAGTACGCTGGCAAGGTGAACGGGGCCCGGACTAAGCTGCACAACACCCTCACCCTGCCGGGCCTGCTCGAGTAGGTTTTCAACCAGGGTCAGCAAATGCCAGGATGCACGCTGTATGGCGGCAGGTAATTTGACATCACTCATCTGCCGGGACATCACGTCGGCGTGGCCCATGATCGATGTGATAGGGCTTCGAAACTCGTGCGACATGGAAGCTATGAAGCGACTCTTGGCCTGGCTGGCACGCTCCAGTTCAACTCGTTGAAGTTCTAGTTCCTGATTCAGCTCTGACTGTTTCTCCAGCAGCAGGCTGACTTCATGGGCTTTTTGCTGAAACTTCAGTTCGGCCTGGTGGACCTCACTCACGTCCCGGAGAATGACCTTGCGATGCAGCCCGCCAGTGCATAAATGCACATCGACGACCTGGGAGTCATCCAGGTAGATATACGGAAAGAACGTGCTCTGTTGTGCGTGCAGTGAGGCATCCAGCACGGCCTGCAACGGTTCCGGCAACAGGCTGCCGATCCTGATGGTATCGATTGACCAGTTACCCCACGGACACTCCATGCCCTCGACTTCGCCAGCGTTGTTCAGCGCCAGGATCAGGCACTGCGTGGTCCGCAGTACTTCCTTGTACAGGTATTCTATGGTCTCACTCTGTAGACTCATGCTAATCCACTAATGCCTCAGCCAGACTGACGAATGTATGCTCTACATTCTCTCCGGACAATGCACTAGTGGTAAAACATTGTAACAATCCTTCGAAACCCTCCGGGCAATCATCCCCCATCCGCCATTGATCGGTCAGGTCGGACTTGTTCAACAGCAAAGCCACCGGCACGCCGGGGAATTCAGATGAAAACCACTTATAAATGTGACGGGTAACATCAATCGTCGCCGGGCGGGTCCCGTCGGCCACCAGCAGCACCCCGTCCGTGCCGGCCAGGTAGGCTTTCATTCTCGAACTGATCAACTGCATTTCCTGGTCAGCCGGATCCGCGCCCTCGATATCCCAGATGACCAGCTTGGTCGTTTGCTTACCCAGTTCGACCGTCTTGGTGTCGATCTTTACGCCCAGGGTAGTGGTGTAACGCTCGTCAAACACACCCTGTACGAAGCGCCGCATCAGGCTGGTTTTACCAACAGCGAACGCCCCCAGTAAACACAATTTCCGGTTGATCAATTGGATGATTCCATGATGACCTGCAGCACCGCCTTGCGCAGCTGAGGGTTCGCGACGCCGTCCTTCCAACGACCCGGGACCAGGGTGATGCTACCCGGTTCAACACCAAAAATACCCAGCCTGGACCGCACGGTGCGAGCACGGTTCATCGCGAGCTCCTGGTTTGTTTCAACCGTGCCTGTTCCGTCTGCGTATCCTTCCAGCTGAACCCCGACACGGGCCTGCAGGACTGCGGCCAGGCTTTGCAGCTCGATTAAATCCCGCGCGACGGACACCAATTCGCCTTGCGACTGCGGGGTAATCTCGAGTCCCCAGCTGAATTGAATGCTTGTTTCGTTCAAGCGCTGCTGCAGCTGATTCAGCCTCTCTGTCAGCGTTTTCCGTAATGGCGTGAAATCAAGCGACCAGCCTCCGACTGTTTCAACCTTCACTGCAGCAGCACCAAACCACTCAGCGGTGGCGCTACCCGACACCTCGATACGATCGTTCGAACCCGACGGCGCAAGGGTCACGGAAGGGGGCGCACTCAACTGCCGCCGCGCCCATTCCACTGCCTCCTGCGGGGCCAGGCGGGTCTGGGCCAGGTCCACTGAACGAATGATGGGATGAACGCCGGGCAAATCCTCTAGCATTTCGAATTGAGCGGAAGTCAGGGTGCCCTCGACAGCCAGGCTTGATTCGCTGAGTTCCATGGTCAGGCTCGCACTATCGCCGAGGGCGGCCTGCAGGCGCCGCAGGATGATTTCTTCTTCCAGCGACTGGTATGGGCGGAATCTCAGGTTAACCAATCCAACATCCAGATTGATGTCCTGCAAGAGTGAATCCGGCGACCTGGCCAGCGGGTCGCGCAGCCCTGCCAGAAAAAACCTTCTGTCTCGAATATCGTGCGAGGTCAGCACATAGCCCGGCTCTGACTCGAACAGTCCGGCCAGCCGTTGTTCCAGCCGGTTGTCCTGTAAAGTACTCCAGGCGCTCCAGGCAATATAAAGTAACAACGCCAGCCCAAGACCGCCCCACAAAAACCGGGATTTTGAATGCTTCGGCTTTTGCGCCGTTACGGCTACCTGCCCGCTCAGCGCATCTTGCAACACTGCAGTGACACCGGGTTCCCTGGCCAGGTGTTCCGGGTGTTGTCCGAACTTATCCCCAAAGCGGGCGTGCAGCTTCTCCAGTGCGTTCATCAACTGCTCACGCACCTCATGCGGCGGGGAGCCGATGATGACACAGGCAAGCACCGCTTTTGGCCCGTTAATCAGCCACAGGGTGCGGTCTCCGAGTTCAGCGCTGCGCAACGGTTCACTGGCAGCAGTCCCGAATGAGTCCCGGATGAAAGCCTGGATCGCCGTGAGCATCGCAGAGAACGCATCTTCATCCAGCACCAGGGTGTCATCGCGACGTGCGCTGGCCAGCACCAGACCCGATTCGGGTTGGATCAGAAAGACTTCCTGCACCGCGTACAACATGGTTTCACGCAATACGACCTGGCCGAACGGCACCCCGGATTTGGCTGCTTGCATCCGCCAGCGCAATCCCTTGATGGTAAAACTGTTCTCCATCGCGAGATTAATTCGTTGAACAAGCGATTTCAGGGCATCCGCAATTGCCCGGCGAATGGCGGGACCAAGCACTGGGAACAGGGCTTCGGCGAAAGACTCGGTGTCGCGCTTAATCGCACTTTGGATGGCATCTACGATAGGCCTTTCGATTTCCGGGCGAGCCACCGGGTCTTCTACGACGCGGTTAATCGCACCCGGCAATACTTCGGCGACGTCATCGGTACGTGACTCGGGCTGAGTGACCCGGTCATAGAGGCTGTCCATGTGATTAAATTTGTCGCCCAGAATCAGCTTTCGCAGACGCTCGAGGTCTTCGTCTGCGGAAGGGCCGCCGGATTTCCTTGAGTCGGTCATTTGGGGAGCAGATCAGCGCAGTTTGTTGGTCACTTGCTGCGGCTGTTCTTCTCGGGCTGGAGTTTCTGGGCCAGGGTGCTGAAGATGGCAGCAAGATCCCTGCGTTCCAATTTGTCTGCGCCGAGTTTCTCAGAGTCCTTCTGCTGTTGACCCTCGGCTTTCGCCAGGGCGGCGGCCAATTCCTTGTGCATGGCCTGCATGTCGACGCGAAGCTGTTTCAGTTCAGCGACCAGCCGGCCTTCCATTGACGCCGCCTGCGCGTCCGCGTCTGCCCGGGATTGTCCGAGCGCGAGTTCAAGTTTGTTCAGCTCCAGGCCCAGGTTGTTGCTCTCGGCGCCGAGCCGGTCGCTGGCTTCCTCGCGGTAGTCCGTCAGCAGCCGCTCAATATCCGTTGTTTTTTTCTCGGTCGCTTTGCGCAGCGCTTCAGATTCTTTGGCAAGACGTGCTTCCACCAACTCAAACCGCTCATCAAATGCGCGAATATGGCCCCCGAAAAGAATTTCGCGGATTTGGTCCACATTGCCGCTTTCAGGATCCAGCTGTTCTTTATTCTCTTTCTCTGCAGACATGACAAATGTCCCTCATTACGTATCTAGTTGCTCCAGACGATATCCAAAATGGTATACCGCGCTAAGTTGCCATCCATGTTCCGGACGCAGGCCGAGCTTACTCCGGACTCTGCTGGCGTGCGTATCGACAGTGCGTGTATTGATTGCAGAGTTGATATTCCAGATGTGCCGCAGCAGGTATTCCCTTGAGAGTATTTTAGAGAGGTTGGCGAAAAGAAACCACGCCAGCTCAAATTCCCTTGCGGTAAGGGAAACAATTTCGTTATTCTTTTTGACCTGGGTAAGCTTCCGGTCCAGTACGAATTCCCCGATTTCCAATTTGTCGGCCTTCGGATCAGTAAGACCGCTGCGGCGCGCCAGTGCTCCCACCCGGGCCAGTAGTTCCTGCCGCTGGGCCGGTTTGATCACGTAGTCATCGGCGCCCGCCTCCAGCGCCGCCACAATATTCTGTTCTTCGCCCTTGGTGGTCAGGAAGACGATGGGAATACTCTCGCGGATATTCATGCGCACCCATTCGAGAACTTCGAACCCGCTCATCTCGGGCACCAGCCAGTCAAGCATCATCAGGTCGAACCCTCGTACCTGGGCGGCCCGAATAAAACTCGTTCCCTGATCACAAACCGTGACGTCATAACCCGCATCTGTCAACCAAAGTTCCAGAAGAGCAGACTGGTCGCTGTCGTCTTCCAGAATACCAATACTGATCTGGCTCATTTCCGTAGTCCAACTATGGTGAACATGTTCTAAGGGAAGTATGTGCTCAAAATGCCTGATTTATCAAGTCAGCGGGGGGTTGCGGGCACCGAAGGGCCGGGCGCACAACTTGCTAAATCAGTGCTTGAATGACCGCGGCACGGGCATCCGTATGCCTGCCGGATAAACTGGCATTAGTATCGCTTATTGACCACAGATACCTCACGCTGAATCAGCACGAGGGTAATACCACTCAAGGTTGCGACTGAAGCCAGTACCAGGCGTAAACTGACCTCCTCCGACAGGAAGACCAGGCCTCCAAGTGCTGCAATGACGGGAACCGATAGCTGAACCGAACCGAACAGCAGCAATGCTCCGGTTCCAGTACTCAAGGACAAATAAGCGAAGGCGAAAAAAGCCATGTAGACGAACAGGGCAGCGACGGTCCGCCAGTCTGCTTTGGCCCGGCCCTGCACCCGCCAACGCGGAAAGACAATAACCCCCAGGACAAGCGCTCCGGCAATCACCCGGATAGAGGCAAAACTGGCGGCGTCAATGGTTTCCTGGCCCAGTGCCAGTCGGCACAGGATTGAGTTGGCCGCGAACGCGATCATCGCAATGGCAGTGGTGAGGAGGGTTTTAGTGTCCATGCAGCCAGTCATTTTAGTCGAGGCCGGAATACTACACCCCATAATTTTTGATCTGACCCCGGGGTTCGATTGCGGTATTCTTGATCGATTCGCGTTTTGTTCGTCTGGAGGCCACATGGAAACCACACCCACACCCCAATCTCAAACCCGTGCATTCACCACGATTTTCCTCATCGAGATGTGGGAACGCTTTGGCTTCTACGGAATGCAGGCGCTGATCGTTTACTACATGGTGCAGCGACTGGATTTTCCCGATGAACGCGCCACGCTGGTGTGGGGCGCAGCCGCGGCGCTGATCTATGTAGCACCGGCCATCGGTGGCTGGATTGGCGACAAGATCCTCGGCACCCGCCGTACCATGTTGCTCGGCGCTGTGGTCCTGACTGTCGGTTACACCCTGATGGTCGTGCCGGGCCAGAGTGTCTGGTTCATGTTTTGTGCCCTGGGTGTCATCGTGGTCGGCAACGGCCTGTTCAAGGCCAACGCCGGCAACCTGGTGCGCAAGATCTACGAGGGTGATGATTCCAGGATCGACAGTGCTTTCACCATCTACTACATGGCGGTCAACCTGGGCGCGATGATTTCGCAGTTGCTGACCCCGTGGCTGAAGGACTACGTCAACGAACAGTACGGCAACGGGCTGGGCTGGCACGTCGCTTTTGCGGTCTGTGCGATCGGCCTGGTGCTGGGTCTGATCAACTACTGGTTGATGCGCCGATACATGGATCACATCGGTTCGGAGCCGGACGAGGAGCCGTTGAATTGGGGCAAGCTGGGCGCGGTTCTGGCCGGCAGCGTCGTGGCGGTATTCGCGTCGGCCTACATCCTGGAGCACCAGGGTGTCGCGCGGGCTTTTGTGTATCTCGCCGGTGTGGTGGTGATCGGTATTTTTGCCTACCTGATTCAGCACCGGCCAACGCAGTGAGCGCGCGGGTCTGATCGCGGCCCTGGTGCTGACGGTGCAGACGGTCTTCTATTTCATCTTCTACCAGCAGATGTCCACGTCACTGGCCCTGTTTGCGCTACGCAATGTCGACCCGGCCTTCGTTGTTTTCGGTGTGCATCTGTGGGACTGGTCTCCGGCACAGTTCCAGGCATTTAACCCGATCTGGATCTTCATTCTCAGCCCGGTTTTGGCCTGGGCCTACACGCACGCAGGCAAGGCTGACAAGGATATCTCCATAGCCGCCAAGTTTGCCCTCGGTTTCGTGATCGTGGCCGCCGGCTTTTTCATCTACGGTGCCTCAGGTCACATGGCCAACGAGCCAGGGCAAGGTTTCCTCGTGGTTGATGGTGTGGGGCTACGGCGCCATCTCGCTGGGTGAATTGCTGGTCAGTGGTCTTGGCCTGGCGATGATCGCACGCTACGTGCCCGCGCGCATGGGCGGTTTCATGATGGGCGCCTATTTTGTGGCCTCCGGTGTCTCGCAGTATCTCGGCGGCCTCGTCGCCACCTTTGCCAGCGTGCCGCGCAATATCACCGATCCGCTCGAGTCGCTGCCGATATACACGGCCCTTTTCAACAAGCTGGGCATCGCCGCCCTGGTCTGCACAGCGATTGCCATTGCCGTGTTGCCGTTGATGAACCGTTTGTCGAAAACCCACCATGAGCATACACAAGACAGTGAAACCTGATTGCAGGTGAACCAGCTACTTATTCGACAACCAGCTTCTCCCGAATAAGTTGCAGTAATTCAGGGTCATCCGGATGCTGGCTGTCTCCCAGCACTGGCAGTGCCGGCCAGCCGTTATCGACCCACTCCCTGCCGGCGAAGGACCGTGTGCCTTCGTAGCGGGGGATGACATGGTAGTGAACATGGTGGTCCACCATCATCAGCATCAGGTAGTTCATGATGGCGTGGTCGAGCGCCCGCTTGATGGTTCCCTCCAGGGTCTCAACCATTTCAGCCAGGTCCTTCATTTCCTCTGCGGTAACGTCTGAAAACTTCCCGGCGTGGCGGTTCAATGACAGGATTCCGGCGCCCAGGGTAGGTTGACCGGGCCGGACCGACCAGGTCCACGAGCGGTTCTCCCGTATCTTCAGTTCCTCTACGCGGAATTTCGTCCTGAATTCTTCCAAAGTTCTGGTTTCTGTCATCGCTATCTCTGATTTAGGCATAATGTTGTGATGAGATTATCAAAATTCAGCCATGCAATTCTTCTTCTCATTGGAATGACCATTATGAGCCTGTCTTCTGCAAGCCACGCACAATCCGCTTTTCCCCTGCTGGACCCGGAATTCAAGATTCCTGAAACGCTTGAAACAGAACGTTTTCACCTGCGTATGCTGACCGTTAACGACGTGGTTAAAGACTATGACGCTGTGATGACCAGCACGCAGCATCTGCAGGAGCTCTTCGGGCCGGGCTGGCCTGAAGGGCTGACGCTGGAGCAGAACCTGATCGACCTGGGCTGGCACCAGAAAGAATTCCAGCGCCGTCGCTCGTTTGCCTACACTGTGGTCGCACCGGATGGGTCGCGTGTGCTGGGTTGCGTGTATATCTACCCCACCCGAAAGCAAGGCTTTGATGCCGAGGTGTACCTCTGGGCCCGTCAAAGCGAGCTGGCCAGCGGCATGGAAACGGAACTTGCCGAAGCGGTAAAGGCCTGGCTGGCCGCTGACTGGCCGTTTAAGAGTCCCGCCCTGCCCGGAATAAGCATTTCCGAAGAGGAGTGGGAAAAACTTCCGGAGCTTAAGCGCTAGACGCTTTCATTTCCCACGTCTTTCTCGGCGATTGTTGGCTGCCGAACCTGGTTTGGCAGTCCATCATTATTTTTGATGTGTTGTTTGCGGCTTTTAATGTTTACACTATTACAGATAGTGTAATAGTATGAGGTACTGGAATTACTGTGATCGTTGGGTTCAGCGGCAAGATCGCCAAAGACATTTGGCAGACGAACGAGTCAAAGGCCTTGCCCAGAGCTTTATGGATAAGGGCGAAAGCGCTGTTAACCATCATGCATGCGACCTCGACGATCAACGATCTGAAAATTCAGGGCCAGCCACCCAACATCAGGTTGCATAAGCTACAGGGTGATAGGCAGGGCTTCTGGAGCGTGACGATTAGCCTGCCCTGGTGCATTACTTTTAAATACTCGGCGGGCGAGTTTTCTGAAGTCAAAATTGAGAATTACCACTAGAGCAAATCATGATTAACAATCCATCACCGCTGCATCCCGGTAAAGTGCTCTCCGAAATATACATGGCCGAGATGAATCTCAACCAGACGCACTTTGCTGCGCTTTGTAAATGCGCACCCCGCAAAATCAACGAAATTGTGAACGGCAAACGAGGCATTTCTGCGTCATTTGCAATCACGCTTGAATCCGTACTGGAAACCAGCGCAGAAATGTGGGTACGAATGCAGGCGGACTACGATCTTTGGGAAGCGCGTCTGAAAGTTGCCTGAATCATGCTTGGGGACAACGAGTTAAAAGACAGGCAACGGGAACTGCGGAATCAAAACTCACCCTTATTTTCGGTTATGCTTTCCTGACTTCAAATTGGGGACCGGTGCTTGTCGGAAATTGCTGCCACTAGCTTAGCCAGCCGCTGGCAAAGGCTGGACAAGGGTCAACTGGTCAAGTGGACGGTCTATTCCCTGTTGCTGTTGAACTGGGGGTATTACGCGATCGAGGAGTTCTATATTGCCTCGCACGTGTTGCGCCAGGGCGGCACTTTTCTGATGTGGTCCGAGGAATTCGCCACCACCATTGATGAGTTCGCCTGGTTCGGGCTGCTGTTCATGCTCGAACTGGAAACCTACTCGCTGGATGAGGCACTGGAAAAGCGCTGGGTGCGGTGGAGTGTCCACGGCATGCGCCTGGTCTGCTACGTGTTTCTGGCACACACGGTCTACGCGCGGGTCAATTCCATGGTGGATGTTTACGTCGTCCAGCCTTCCCCCGCAATTACCCGGCTTTGCCAGGTGGCCGACCAGGAGATTTCGTACGGTTATAACTACCGATACGAAATCGTGACGCCTGAAAACTGCAGGTCGCTTTCAAGCGATACGACGTTCTACATGCTCGATCCCTCCGTGATCATGGACAGCGATGGCTTTGAACTGGAGAAGAAACAGGTCTGGATCGACTTCCAGGATGCGGTGATGTGGCTGCTGGTGATCTGGGCCATCGAGTTGGCGGTATGGCTGCAAAACCGCGACATTACCGGCGGCGCACTGATGGTGGCCAGTCATGCCGCCAAGTTTGGCTACGCAATCCTTTTCACCCATGCAGTCTATTGGGCCTGGACCGGGCACTGGGTGTGGGCCTGGGACCAGTTTTTATGGATCGCCGGATTCTGGGCAATCGAGCGGAACCTGTCCGAGTGGCGTGAAGAGATTCTCGAGGAGCATCAGGCCCCGGCCTGAATTACCGGGCTTTGTCGATCGCCATACGCAGCTGCGCCGCCACAAAGGGCATCTTTCTGGCAGCCTTTTGGTAATGTTTGAGCTTCTTTGTCTGGTCTGCGGGATCGCTTTGATATGGCTGTTCCGTGATGGAGTAGTTGCTGAACACGGCACGGCCTGAAGCATCCACAAGGAACAAGCCAGGGGTTGTCTTGATGCCCCACGACTCTGCGACCGGGTCGCTGTGGGGAAACAATCGGAAATCATAACCGTACTCGGCCATGAATTCGGACGGGTCTTCGTCGTCCCTGAAGTTAAGTGCCAGCACTTCGATCCCGCCTGCGTATTCATCAACGATGCTTTGCAGATGCGGCATCAATGACTTGCAATAAGGGCACCATGAGGCCCAGAAAAGAATGATGGTCGGGCCGTCCAGGTCCTGCGGATAATGAAAAACATCTCCTTCACTGTCGGATAATTCAAAGGCTGGCGCCTGCCAGTCAACCTGGGCTTCGGCATTGCCGGACAGGCAGGCAGAGAGGATCAACGTGGCCAACAGGGCGAAGATGAGGCGGGTGGTCTTTCGAATTTCGTGAGTCATCATGCTCATCTGACCGGCAAACCGGGAAAAAGCTTTCCGCTAACCGGTTTGAGCGAACACCCCTGGAAGGGGGGTGTCCGGCAAAACCATCAGGCTGGCTAACTTGGTGTCTACGAATTTCCAGAGCTTGTTCTCTGAACAGGAAGAGACATCTTCGAAAAGATCTTCGAATTCTTTGGCCGCGTCACTGTCCAGGGCAGTTTGAGCTGCCAACGGAGCTCTTGATGTCCTTGCTGACGTTGGTATGCACCCATTTAAGCCATTTACTGTTCGTTTTATTTGAGAACATGGAACATCCGATTGCGATGTCGCGCTGGGAAATGACCGGGCTCAGAGACTAGAAAATACCCGCGCTGCCTGCGCGGCCGGGCGGGCCATCAGCCTGCGTAGGTAGTGTTCCAGCTTTCCCTCAAACGACAGCAGTTCGGCCTGTATGCCGATTCTCAACACGTAGGCGGCACAGATGTCTGCCAATGAAAAATCGCCGCAAATGTAGCCCTCGCTGGGCATGCTTTCGGAAAAGACTGCCAGCCGTTTACTGATGGATTCCGACCATAGCTCCTTCCAGGCCGGATCCTGAAAGCCGGCTTGTGCCAGGAAATACATCACGGTAGGCATTTCAAGCGTGCTGGAGGACAGGCTCATCGACTGCCAGAAAAGATCCCTGTTTTCCTGGCCGGAAGGAATCAGGGCAGCTTCCGGGTTGCGCTCGGCGAGCAGGATGCAGATGGCGGTGGATTCCATCAGCGTTTTGCCGTCCAGTTCGGCAACGGGAATCTGCTCATATGGATTCAGTTGGCGGTATGGGTCTGCGGCCTGCTCGCCAGGTTTGATACGGATTTCCTCGATATGGTAACCGAGTTCTTCTGCGGTCCAGCGCACCTTGCCGCTGCGGTCCACATCTGCAAATGACCAGATTTTAATGTGCTTGCTCATATCAGACTTGTCTGTCGCTGTTTTCTCAGCTGGAATTGCGTTTGAACCAGCCGACCAGTTTTTCGTTGACCTCTGCGGCGTGGGATTCCATAAGCCAGTGCCCGGCGCCGGCAATACCCTCTGCCCGGCCGCCGCTTGCGGCGACGATTTCCAGCCACCTGTCAGAGTGGAACATCAGGGGCTTGCGCTGGCCGAACAGGTAGAGCACCGGGCATTGCGGGCGGTACCTGCCGAGCAGACTGGTTCGCTTCCACGGAAGTAGCATACCCCGCCAGAGGTAAAAGTAAGAGTAGTTATAACGCGAACGAAGATTGGCGCGCTGCCGTTCCGGTACCCGGATTACTTTGCCCACAGCCTTAGACATCAACCCGCCCAGGGGGGGGACCAGGCCACCGACCAGCCAGCATATGACCAGTGACCACTGGTAACCCATAATCATCAGGGTCGCTTTAAGGCCCGGGGACCCAAGGTGGCCGCCAATGTCCAGGGCTGCCATTTTATCGACCAATTCAGGATGTGTTTTCTCCAGAAAATAGCCGAGGTAAGCGCCCCAGTCGTGCGTCACCAGCCCGACTTTGCCATCCGGCTGAACCTGTCGAATCGTCGCTGTCAGCCGGCCCACCAGCTCCGGGAAGTCGAAGCCGCCGGCTTTTACGGATTGCTCGCCGAAATTCGGCAGGGTCACCAGGACACAGCGAAAGTCGCTGCCCAGCGCTTCGACCTGGTGGCGCCACAGGCTGGCATTGTCCGGCCAGCCATGGATGAACACCAGGGTTGGGCCATCGGAATTTCCCTCGATGCTGTACTCGCAGACCGGGTGTTCTTTGCTCATATCAGTCCGCCCTCATGGCAGCACTCTGTGATCTGATGGCCCTGAACTCAGACTCAGCCTTCCACTGCGGCCAGCGGCGCGAGTCACCCAGGTCACGGACGATGGTGTGGAACAATTCAGCATCCTGGGCTGCTCCGCGCAGATCCCAGTCTGCGCTCCATTCATCACAGGTCTGGTGGTAACAGTTGCCGGTGTACTCTGCGATCCACGCATCACCCGCAGCGCGGCCGCCTTCGACCAGGTCCGAGCCGCCGGCGATACCCATGATCAGCAGTACCGGCACGCCGCCCCGCGCCATTGAGAAATGGTCGGCGCGGAAGAACAGGCCGTTTTCGGGCAGGTTCTCCGGTGTCACGACGCGGCCCTGCGCGGCGGCAGCGCGTTCCAGGTCACCTTCCAGGTCGCTTTGGCCTTCTCCCACCAGGATGACGTCTTTGGCCGGCCCGGCGGTTTGCATGATGTCGAAGGTGAAATTGGCTGCTGTTTTCTCCAGCGGGTAAATGGGTTTGCCGGTGTAGGCGGCTGAACCCAGCATGCCGCTCTCCTCCGCTGTCCACACGGCAAAAACAACGCTGCGCTGCAATGGTGGCCCGGCTTTGAGCACCCGGGCCACTTCCAGTACGGCAGCTGTTCCCAGTGCGTCGTCGTTGGCGCCGGGCCGGATAGTTCGACCTTGAGCGTCGGGCTCGCCGTGGCCATACGCATCCCAATGCGAGGACACCATCAGGGTCTCATCGGGGTAGGTGGTGCCGGGCATGATGGCCAGCACGTTCTGGCTTTCGATGCGCTCGACGGCGACATCGAGGTCTGCACTGAAACTGACGCCCGGTAGTTCGAAGGCTTCAAAATCCGGGTTGCGGGCCAGCACGCGCTGCTCATACGAGGTCGAGTCCTGTGCTTGAAAACAGACGTACTGCCGCATCAAAGTGCAACCAGCCCTGCAGGGTGACCGGCAAGTCGCCGCCCTCGGGGCTGGCGATTGCATAGCTCTCGCCGGGGCCGGAAGCGGCCACGGTCCATCCGTATCCGGCAGCCTTATCTTCATGGATCACCAGTGCGGCCAGGGCGCCGCGCCGTGCAGCTTCCTCGAACTTGTACATCCAGCGGCCGTAATAGGTCATCCGCCGGTTGCCAAAACGCCCGGCAACGTCCTCGTCCGGGCCAGCCGAAAAATCCGGGTCGTTAACCAGGAACAATGCGACCTTGCCGCCCAGGTCCATGTCGCCATAGTCGTCCCACTGGCGTTCCGGGGCGCTGGCTCCAAAGCCCACGAACACGATGGGTGCTTTATCGATGGTGATTTTTTCCTGTGCCCGGCTGGTTTCGATCGCGATATCGCGAGCCTGCTTCAGGGCCATTTGATGATTCCCTACGCCAAAACTCAGGGTAGCGGGTTCCTGCACCTGGGTATGGATCAGTGGGACGGCCTGGGTCCAGCTGCCGTTTTCGCCGCCCGGCGACAGCCCCAGTGCCTTGAAGCGGTCAACCAGGTAATTAACGGTGATTTCTTCACCGGGACCGCCGGGGGCGCGGCCCTCGAATTCGTCCGAAGCGAGCGTTTTGACGGTATCGGAAAGTTGCGTGGTATCGATCTGTGCGGCCTGGATGTCTGCGATGGAGATCGCCAGGCAGGATAGCAAAAGAGTTTTGACAAACGGCATTGCGTAAGACATGGCGGGCACTCGGTTGGCCTGGAGGGATCGGGCTATTTTAGCAACAAACAGGCACGGCACGCGTTGGTGATTTATCATCATGGCCATGATTCAGCACCCGGACTTTGATAACAGCTACCTGAAGCTGCCCGATCGCTTCTATACAAAGCTGGCGCCCACGCCGGTTGCGGTCCCCGGGCCCATTCGAGTCAATGCGGCGCTGGCGGACACGCTGGGCTTCGACGCAGCCTGGCTTGCGTCGCCCGAAGGCACCAAAGTTTTAGCCGGCAACCGTTTGCCGGAGGGTGCCGAACCCTTGGCCGCCGTTTACGCCGGGCACCAGTTCGGTGGCTGGGTGCCACAGCTTGGCGATGGCCGGGCGATCCTGCTGGGTGAGGTCATCGGCCGTGACGGTGTGCGTTACGACGTCCAGCTCAAGGGTTCCGGCCCCACACCCTATTCACGCGGCGGCGATGGCCGGGCGCCGCTGGGGCCGGTGATCAGAGAGTACGTCGTCAGCGAGGCGATGGCGGCGCTGGGCGTGCCGACCACCCGCGCGCTGGCCGCGGTGACCACCGGCGAGCATGTGTTCCGTCCTCCTGATGCCTTGCCGGGCGCTGTGCTGACGCGGGTGGCGCGAAGCCATATCCGGATCGGTACTTTCCAGTATTTTTTCGCCAGGCAGGATACCGAAGCGTTGCGATTGCTGACGGATTACGTGATTGCAGCGCCACTATCCGGCAGGCGGCTGCAAGCAGCCAACCCCGCCCGGGCTCTGCTCGACGAAGTTGTCGCCGCCCAGGCCCGCCTGATCGCCCGCTGGCAACTGCTTGGCTTTATCCATGGCGTGATGAATACCGACAACATGCTGCTGTCCGGTGAGACCATCGACTACGGACCCTGTGCCTTCATGGATACGTTCCACCCCGATACCGTGTTCAGTTCGATCGATCACCAGGGTCGTTACGCCTACAGCAACCAGCCCGGTATCGCGCACTGGAATCTGGCCAACCTGGCCCAGGCGCTGGTGCCGGTGCTGAACGATGACCGGGAACAGGCCACCGTCCTGGCCCAGGAGTCGATTGATGCCTTTCCCGGGCAGTTCCAGGATGCCTATCACGGTGTCATGGCGGACAAGCTGGGCCTGTCTGTCCTGGAATCCGGCGATATTGAGCTGGCCAGTGACCTGCTGGCACTGATGGCCGCTGAGCAGGTTGATTTCACACTGGCGTTCCGGCGGTTGTCCGACCTGGCGCAGCCGGACTCAGGTTACGATGTTGCCAGCCTGTTTGAGTTTCCGGAATTGTTTGAACCCTGGTTGCAGCGCTGGCAGCAACGAATTGAACACGACACCCGGTCACCCGCGGCCCGCCAGGCTGTGATGTACCGGGCTAACCCGGTATTTATCCCGCGTAACCACCTGGTGGAGGCCGCCATAACGGCAGCCGTCGAAGAGGATGATTTTGCGCCGTTCAACCAGCTGGTTGACCTGCTCGAACAGCCCCGTGACTATCAGACGGACCTGGCCGAATATGCCCGGCCGCCGCGTCCGGAAGAAGTGGTTGCCAGAACGTTTTGCGGTACATGAACGCAGACCAGCAACAGGCCCGGCAACAGGCATGGAACGCCCGGATCGCCGACCGTCTCGACGAGGCGCGCATCCGCCTGGCGCGCCCGGGCGCACTGCTTTCGCTTTCCTTGCTCGGGTTGTTGACGGGCATGTTGGCCGGCGGTGTGATCGTATTGTTCCGCCTGGTCGTGGAAGGAACACAGGATTATATGCTACCCGGGCAGGGTGCAGAGAACTTCGAAGGTTTGAGCGCACCCATGCGTTTCGTCCTGCCGGTGCTGGCAGCACTGTTGCTGGCGGGGATGTTTCGTTGGTTCTCCGGGGGCATTCGAGGCCTGGGGGTTGCCTACGTGCTGGAGCGCATGGAACGCCACCAGGGGCGCATTTCCACGCGTGCGTTTCTTCTGCAATTTTTCGGCGCGGCGCTGGCCCTGGTTGGCGGCCATTCGGTCGGGCGCGAAGGGCCGAATGTGGTTCTCGGTTCTGCCGCGGGTAGCCTGCTGGCAAGGCGCATGATGTTACCCAATAACGTGATCCGGACACTGGTGGGTTGTGGCACGGCAGCCGGAATCGCGGCTTCCTTCAATACACCGCTGGCCGGGGTCATATTCGCGCTGGAAGTTGTCATGATGGAGTACAGCGTCAGCAGCTTCATTCCGGTGATTCTTGCCGCGGTCAGTGCCACGGCCGTGTCCGCTGCTGTATTTGGCAGCGAGTCCGCCTTCAACCTGCCCGGCGTGCACATTGGCTCGCTGTGGGACCTGGTGCCGGTGATGGCGCTGGGCATGGCCGCCGGTGTGGTGTCGGCCGTCTACATACAGTCATTGCAGACGGTGACCAAGCGAACGGCAGGGCTGGCCATCGAGTGGCGCCTGCTGCTGTCAGGCCTGTTAATGGGATGCATCGGATTCTTTCTGCCGGAAGTGATGGGGCTGGGATACGATTCCGTGGATACGGCTCTGCATGGCGGGTTCACGCTCCAGCTGTTGCTGCTGTTACTGCTAGGCAAGCTGGCCGCAACGTCCATCTGTATCGGCCTGGGCGTTCCCGGTGGCAATATCGGCCCGGCCCTGTTCATCGGCGCGATGCTCGGCGCCTTGTTTGCCGGCCTGGCGGACTTTCTGCCATTGACGCCGCAAAACCAGGTGGGGCTGTTCGCGTTGCTTGGTATGGGCGCG
The DNA here is from genome assembly GCA_963759035.1 of uncultured Gammaproteobacteria bacterium. Taxonomy (GTDB): domain Bacteria; phylum Pseudomonadota; class Gammaproteobacteria; order Xanthomonadales; family SZUA-36; genus JAHEFT01. The sequence goes on along the minus strand of CAVWXL010000001.1, from coordinate 13,986 downwards.
ATGATGTCGGGCAGCCTGCAGGCGCCATTGGCCGCACTGACGGCCATGCTGGAACTGACCGACAACCCACAGATCATCCTGCCCGGCATGCTGGTCGTTGTTATCTCGGGGCTGACTACCACCGAAGTTTTTGGCAAGGACTCCGTGTTCAGCACCATGCAACGTTCCAGCGGCTTTCGGGCGGGCAACGATCCGCTGGTGCAGGCGCAGCGCCGCATTGGTGTGGCCAGCGTGATGGATCGACAACTGGTGCAGCTTGAGAAAAAGGTACAACGTGGCCAGGCACTGGAACTGCTGAAAAAAGAACCCAGGTATTTGCTCATCGGCAGCGGCGGAGGCGCCCAGTTATTGATGCCCGCGGCGAACCTTGCGAGCTTCCTCGAAGCGCGGGACGTCATGCCTGAGAATGAATCCATTGACCTGCTGGCCATTCCGGCAAAGCGCTGGCACGTGGGGACAATAAGCCTGCAGGCGAACCTGCAGGAAGCGGCGGAAATGCTGGCGCGGCCCTCGATCGAGGCGCTGGTGGTAAAACGCCGCTCATCTAACGGCAATGGACGCGTGTTTGGAATACTCACACCGGAGATGGTTGAAAGCGCCTACCGGAGCTAGAAACACGCAATTTTTTCGGATACTGCTATAGTTCGGCCAAATCAACTGTGTCTGGAGAATCACATGCAACGTTTCGTTACCCTGTTTTTGATGGCTGTTTTCACCTTAGTCCCGTACACGTTTGCATTGGCCGAATCGGGTTCCGGGCAAAAGGCGGTCCTGGTCACGGGCGCCAGCTCAGGCCTTGGCCGGAACATGACAGAGATGATGGCGGCCAATGGGTACTTTGTTTACGCCGGCGCCCGCAAAGATAAAGACATCGCGGAATTGAACGCGATTGAAAACGTCCAGGCAGTCCGGTTGGATGTGACAAAGCAAGGTGAAATCGATGCGGCAGTCAAAACGATAACGGACGCCGGGCGGGGACTTTATGGCCTGGTCAACAACGCCGGCGTGCTGGTGCTCAGTCCGTTGAATGATACTGATGAGCAGGAATTTGACTGGCAGATGGATGTCAATGTTTACGGGCCTTACCGCATCACCCGGGCTTTTGCTCCTTTGATTATCGAGTCCAAAGGTCGCGTTGCCATCATCGGTTCCATTGCAGGAACGCTTTCATCGGCAACCTGGGGGCCTTATTCCATGAGCAAGCATGCGATGGAAGCTTATGCCGACGCACTGGCAGATGAAATGAAGGACTTTGGTGTAGAAGTAAGCCTGATTGAGCCGGGCACCTACCAATCAAAAATTGCAGATGCCGCAGCGAAGAAAGCAAAACAACGTTACCAGGCCGATGTGAACGAGACGGTAGACTGGCTGACCAAAGCCCTGGCTGAGTCCGGAGATCCCGACGATGTTTCAAAGGCGGTCATGCATGCTCTGTTTGATCATTCTCCCAAGTCCCGCTACATGGTGGTCCCCAACCAGGACCAGGCTTACATGACCATCAGCACTGCGATGGAACGGTTGGTCCAGCAAAACACAGACCAGCAATACAGCTATGACCGGGCCGCCCTGATCGAAATGCTGGACAAAGCGATAACGGCTCAATCCCAGTAGGTCAGAAGCCCGTATTCACTACGGGCCCTCCCCGTTCACGCTGTATTCATGGTATGCGGCATATATTAAACCTGTCCCCGTGCATCCTTCGGACAGGAGCTGATGATGAACAGACCACTACTGACCTTGATTTTTCTCTTTGCTTTGGCGGCGGGTCTGCCGATTCTCCTGGCCCAGGAAAACGACTGGCCGCGCACGCTGCCGTTGGAGCAAGGCACGGTCACCATCTACCAGTTGCAAGTGGAGGAACTGGAGGGTGATGTACTGCGTTATCGAGCGGCACTTGCCTATCGCGCAAGCCGGAAATCAGAGCCGGTATTTGGCGCCGGCTGGTTTGAGTCGCCTGTCGACATTGATAAAGCCATTGGCGTTGTCCACCCCACCAGCCTGAACGTAACGCAAACCCGGTTTCCTGCAGGCACGGAAGATATCGAGACCCAACTGGCAGCGGCGCTTGCCCAGGAATCACCCGACTGGAACCTGGATCTCTCCGTGGCCGAACTCGATGCAGATCTGAAACAATCCGAGGCAGAATCCCTGGCGGCGCAAAACCTGAATATGGCGCCACCGCTGGTTATCTACCGGGATAATCCTGCGCTGCTGGTTTCGCTGGACGGCGACCCGGTTTTGCGTGAAATTGAAAACAGCGAGCTGGAGGCGGTGATCAACACGCCGTACCCGATGATCTATGACGGGAAACGCTATCACCTGAATGTCGCTAAAGGCGTTTGGTATCGTGCTGACAAGGCCACCGGGCCTTACAAATACGATAGCCGCCCGCCGGCCGATATCATGAAAATGGTTGAGGACGGTGATGCAGGTGCGGCTGAAGATGCGCCGGCCGAGCCCGTCACGGCAAAGAATGCGCCGGAAATCGTCGTAACGACAGAGCCCGCAGAGCTGGTTGTGACCGATGGGCCTGCGGCCTTTGTACCGCTGGTGGACGACCTGCTGGTGCTGCAAAACTCAGATGACGACGTATTCATGCATGTCGGCTCGCAAAAGTACTACATCGTTCTGGCCGGGCGCTGGTATGAATCCTCCTCGCTCAACGGTCCCTGGGACTTCCGGGCGGCCGATCAGCTGCCTCCGGCATTTGCCAACATTCCTGAAGAATCAGCCCAGGCCGATTCGCGTGTATACGTGGCCGGCACTGAAGAAGCAGAAGAAGCCGTGCTGGATGCCTATGTGCCCCAGACCGCCGCCGTTGCCCGCGGTGAGGTAGATATTGACGTCCAGTACGACGGTAATCCGGTATACCAGCCCGTTGATGGCACCGACCTGACTTATATTGCGAATACAGGGTCCAGCGTGCTGGTGGCTGACGGCTTTTACTACCTGGTCGAGGACGGCGTCTGGTACGTATCCGCTTCACCCAACGGCCCGTGGCAGGTTGCGACCCAACGGCCTGCGCAGGTCGATTCAATCATGCCCACCTCGCCGGTGCATAACGTCAAGTATGTCCAGGTATACGATGTCACCCCAAGTGTGGTTTATGTCGGCTACACGCCCGGCTACGTCGGCAGTTATGTATATGGCCCGACCCTGGTCTATGGATCCGGCTATTACTACCAGCCATGGGTGTCACCTTATTATTACTACCCCCGTTTCAGCACCTGGGGGTTCAACGTAAATTACAACCCGTGGAGTGGATGGAACTTTGGCCTGAGTTGGGGCTGGGGACCCTTCAGCGTGGGTTACTATTCCGGTGGCTATTGGCATAATCGCCACAACTGGCACCACCGCCACTATGGCCGGCACGGGCCGCGTGGTTACCGGTCACGACCGGTTCATCGCGGACGCCATGGTTATGGGCGTAATCGCTATGCGCACAATGACTACGGCCGCGCAGGTCGCGGACGGGACGGACCTGGCCGCAGCGGCAATCGCAGGCACACAAACCCGGAACGTCATGACAATTTATATCGCGACAGCGGACAGCGCGCCCGCATCGCGGATTCCCGTGACGTCCAGCGCGGGCCGGCCCGGAATGGCGTGGACACGCGACAAAAGAGGGGTGAGCGCAACCGAATCGGTCCGGTATCGCCCACCGAGCTGCGTACCAAGGCGGATCTTCGGAATGCAAATTACGCCGCAAAGAAGAATCGCCTGGTGGCAGATAACAGTGGAAACGTATATCGCAAAGGCAGCCGTACCTCGGTCGGAGTCCAGGATCGTGGCCCCACCGGAAAAAGAACCGTTAACAAAGGCGTTGGGCGGAAAAGCCCGGCGCGTCGTACACCTGTAAGGAAAGACCCGGCGAGTCGGAATCCGGCCAGTCCGGCCTCCCCCAGCCGCAGCAATCGAGCGCCAAAAGTCGCGAAAAACCGCACAAAGCCGGTACAGCCGGTGAGCAAGGTAGACGGCATACGAATAAATGATCGGACCCGGGTAGCTAAGAAAGACACCAGCCGTTCCCGGCAGACGCAAGTGGTTAACAAATCTGTTCAGCGCCAGCCGCAGGTAGTTAAAGCGCCGTCTCGCCAATCACAGTCGAAGGCGGGCTATAATCGGGCTTCGCAGCGGTCACCGCAGTTGGTATCAAAACAGGCACCGTCACAAAACAGGTCGCGGCCTGCTGCGCCAGCACAAATGCCCGCAAAGAGTGGCCGCAGCAAAACTCAGCCTGTTCAGCAAGCCCCGCAAAGGAGCGCGCAGAAAAGCAGCCATCGAAATGGTGGATCGAATAGCGGTGGTAAGCATTCAGTGAGAAGCCGGGACAAAAATTTCTGATCAATCCAGGGCGCTGTCAGAAAATGGCTTGATGTAGCGCAGGAGTTCTCCGTCGTAACCAGCGCGTTCGTAAACTTTGCGGGCTCTCTGGTTTCGTGCAAACACGGTTAGTGACATCGACAGGGCACCCCGTTGCTGCGCTTCCTCTTCGACAGAGGCAAGCAATGCGCTACCCACACCCTGACCTTCCACTTTTTCCGCCACAGCCAGCGCTTCTAAATGTGCACTGGGCGCATGGCTCAATAGTTCGGGTCTCAGGGTCACCATGGCCAGCCCCAGCACTTTGCCCTCTTCATCTTTCGCGACGTGGACAAAGCAGTCATCCCGGTTGCCAGCCGCCCAGCCCTTCAATATTTCAGCATCACTGCCCCAAAGGTGCTCTGGGTTACGGTTTTTCGGAAGATCAAAAGAAGCAAGCCTTGGGAAGAGTTCCAGCATGTCTTCGTAATCGGTAGATTTTGCTTCCAGCACTTTCATAAAAATCGCCTGCTCAACTTTTTGTGATTCGACATAAGAATACTTCTATTAGTATGATGCCGACAATCTGAAAATGACTTGCATATCGTTTATCGTCGATATACGATAATAAAATGGAAATCGAACAGAATGTAAAAGACTTTGAATCCCTGGCTATTGCCTGCAAGGCACTTTCACATCCAGCCAGGCTGGCAATATTGCAAACCCTGGCGCAGCGTGGCGTCTGTGTTTGTGGAGAGGTTGTGGATGCCATTCCCTTGTCCCAGGCAACGGTTTCACAACATCTTAAAGTCCTGAAAGACGCCAATCTGATCACTGGGGAAGTTGACGGCCCCAGGTCCTGCTACTGCATCAATGTTGAGGAAATGCGTTCACTGGGCCAGAAGTTTGGGCAGCTTTTCGGTTCCTTCGAAAACTGTTGTTGAATTGGAGATATTCATGACACAGACAAATGACAAATTACGTGAATCAGTTCGTCAGAAATACGCCGAAATTGCGAGCTCCCATAATGCTCCCTGTTGCACACCGTGCTGTGGAGGACAAAAAAAGGAGGATGGCAATTACGACATGATTGGCGACGCCTATGCTGGAGTCAGCGGCTATGTGGCTGACGCCGACCTGGGGCTAAGCTGCGGAGTTCCTGTCGAGCATGCCCGCATCCGGCCTGGGCAAACGGTGCTTGATTTAGGTTCTGGAGCCGGTCTTGACGTGTTCGTGGCCCGCAATGAAGTAGGAAAAGGCGGTCTTGTCATCGGTGTGGATATGACACCTGAAATGATTGCCAAAGCGAGGCAAAATGCATCGAATTCCGGTTTTGACAACGTGGAGTTCCGGCTGGGTGAAATCGAACATTTACCGATCGACCCAGACAGTGTTGACGTTGTGATTTCAAACTGTGTCTTGAACCTGGTTCCGGACAAGCGATCTGCATTCAGGGAAATCTTTCGCGTATTGAAACCAGGCGGACATTTTTGTATCTCCGATATTGTTTCATCGCAGGAACTCCCAGAGTGGGTAAAAGGCATTGTGGAAGCCTATGCGGGCTGCATTTCGGGTGCGGTTCCGAAAGGAGACTATTTGGAAGTGATTAGAGAAGCCGGTTTTTCTGACGTTTCAATTGAAAGCGAAAGGCGAATTGACGTCCCGGCTGAACTGGTTGCCAGGTCACTGACCATGGAACAGCAGAAAGAGGCAATGGGCGACGATCTTCACGTCATGTCAGTGACGGTGACGGCTACGAAACCCGGGCAATAATCAACCAGGCTCACGTGAGTTCATTAGGCGTGTCATTCCGGGTCACTTTGTTCGTCTTCCAGTGCTCCGGGAAGCTCCAGTTGGCGCACCACCGGGATGGCGTTACCCGCAATACCCTTGATCGAGCTGTACATGTGACTGGTGTTCAGCAGGACCTTCTCGATCTGCTTTTCACGCTTCTTCCAGATACTGGCCATGGCGCGCTTTTCGCTGTTCAGGTCGGACTGCATTTGCGTGAAGCCCTCTACGATGGCTTCCACCTGCAGGCGATATTCGTCACTGGTGACAAAGTCGTAAACCATCGACATCTTATCGCCCCGGTTTTCCTGTTGCGACACCACGCGGTTCAGGCTGATGAGTGATTCACGCAACACGTTGGACAGGCCCTTAAACTCGGTAAAGCTGCAAATCCAGACGCCGTCGCGGTATCCCATGCGTGCCATGTCGGCCGGCATCGCCTCGGTGACCAGCACGCCGATGCTGGCGTTCTTTTCGCGGATGTCGGCTTTGAATTTCTCGATCCACAGCGGCTGGAACATCTTGGTTCGCTTACTTTCGTAGTAGATCCTGCCGCAGTTGGTTTGTGAGCGGGTGTTGATGGTCTGAATGCAATCGCCGCCGCGGGCACCTTTCTTTATTTCCTTGACGGTATCGAGGGGGTAGGAGGAAGCAAGCCACTCTTCGATGATCAGCTCCTGCACTTCGCCCTGGATCTGCATCGAGCCCTGTTCGGCTTTGCGTTTCATGATCTCCATCTGCTCTTTCATCTGGCTGATCAGCTGGTCCCTCTCCGCGACCAGCTTGGAGGAACGCTCCTCTTCGGCGTCTTTTATTTTCTGCCGCTCCTCATTAAGTTGCTGGCCGAGCTTGCGCTCCATTTCAGCCTCCGCCTTGCCCTGCACTTCGTCTTTCTCCCGCTTCAGGCGTTCGATGTCGGCCCTGGCCTTATTAAGATCTTTTACCTGTTGCGACTTGGCCTGCAGCTCTTCTTGCAGCGCCTTGAGCTGGTCCGATTGCTCATCGCGAATCCTGGCTGAGAGTTTTTCAGTGAGGGTTTTTGTCTCTTGCTGCAGTTTTTCCCGGATAACCCTGTCAACGGTCTCCTGTTGTTCGGATCGCGCTTTGTCCAGTTGCTCTTGCTGTTGCCGAAGTTTTTCAGATTCGATTCGAGACTTGTCCCGCTCCGTTTTCAGCTTGGCTTCGTACTCTTTCTTCAGATCATGCTCAACCTGGTCATAGAGCACATCGCTGATGTCGAATTCGTGACCGCAATCGGGGCACTTGATGGTCGTGGATGAGTGGGTCATGGTTCGCCTTGATCGGGGAGGTCTGCTACTCGCTATAATATACCCGCAATGTCTCCCCGGCCTGCCAAACTGGTGAATTTGCCGGGATATAGGCAGAATGGTTCGATCGATTAACCCAGTAAAGATTTGGAGTGCATGTGCGCAGCAAAGGAAAAATAGAGTCGTGGAATGACCGCAAGGGGTATGGATTCATCACTCCGGACGGTGAAGATAAGCAGGTTTTCGTTCACATTAGCGCCTTTGCCGATCGAAAGCAGCGTCCCGTAGCCGACCAGGAAGTTTCGTTCACCATGTCTACCGACAAACAGGGCCGGCCATGTGCAGCAGACGTTACCGAGGCCGATGCCGATCAGAAAAGCAGGAACTTCCGCGTGATGATGATCGTGGGCGGCGTGTTGGTAGTCGTTGCGCTGGCTCTCGGCTACTTCGGCATTTTCAGATAACCCTGCTTCGGCCAGGAGAATACCTGTGAGCGAACCATTCCTGCACGTCGCGGAGGATTTCTGGAACATCCGTGGTTCCTACAAAATAGGCGGTGTGCTGGACGTTGGCACTCATGCCTCGCTGGTCCGTCTGGCCAGTCGCAAGTTCGTTTTTCTGGACTCCTATAGCCTGGACAGCAACGCCAGGCGGAAAGTCGCGGAGTTAACCTCCGGCGGGGAAGATATTGAAGCCATCCTGAACGTGCACCCTTTCCACACGGTGCACGTGCGCAAGATGCATGAACTGTATCCGGGCGCTACGCTTTACGGCACCGAACGCCATTTGTCCCGCTTTCCTGAGCTTCCGTGGGCCGATATCCGCACGGAAGATACAGAACTTCACGAGCAGTATGCCGACGATTTCGATTTTTCGGTGCCACGCGGGGTCGATTTCATTTCCGACGATGAAAACCTGCATTTTTCATCCGTGCTCGTATTTCACCGCGCCTCGAAAACCATCCACTCCGATGACACTTTGATGTATCTGCGCTTACCTGGTTTGATGCGTTTTTTCGGGATGGGCGATTCGGTAGGCTTTCATCCGACGCTGGCCAAAGTGCTGGAAAAGCGGCCCGGTGCCGTCCAGGATTTCCGCGACTGGGCCAGTGAACTGTTCGAGCGCTGGAAAGATACGAAAAATCTGTGTGCAGCCCATACCGGGGCATTGCTGGAGCGTAATAACCGGGGTGAGTCCATCCATGCCCGTTTACTGATGGCGCTGGACAAGGCTGGCAAGACGCTGGATGCGCACGAGAAAAAGTACGGATAGTCCCGCTATGGACTGGTCGGTTTACATCATCCTTTGCGATGATGGTTCTCTGTACACCGGGGTCAGTACAGACGTTGAACGGCGTTTCCGTGAACACCGTGATTTGAAAACTGGCGCCAGGTACTTCAATGGCCGCACACCGCTGAAAATCGTGTACCAGGACAATGGTCACACGCGCTCCAGCGCCTGCCGGCGCGAATCGGCCATCAAGAAACTCAGCCGGAATGAAAAACTGAAACTGATTAACGGTGAAGTTGTAAAACTGCCGGAATCGGCGCGATGAAGAAGGGGCCCGCTTCCCATGCTTGCGGGAAGCCGTGACCCCTTGCTATGAAAGTGGTACGGGGTTAGGTTCGCTCGGTTGATCCATCACCAGGCCCGCACCGTCCATCCGCTCAAATTGCGGCTTTCCGCCCGGTCCATCCTGCGCTGCCTGCGATGACGCCTGGCTTGCATTTCGGTGTTCGAAAACGTACTGGTGTTAGCAGCAGGCCGCTGGGCCGGAACCGTAGTAATCGGCTCGACCGGCTCAAAGTAGCTGGTCAAGTCACTGTAGGCTTCTTTTATTCTTTCGATTAACATTTGCTTATCTCCATAGCGGCTTTTCTGTTTCCGCCCCTGTGATTAATTTATCGTGCTTACCCTTGTGAGAAACACGCCGTAAATAACTATATTGCGTATCTTTCAGTTGACAATGTTAGTGATGAAGACGAGTATTGACCAACGGTATTTTTTGGTTACAAGTTAAGAAAAACTTAAGCATCATGCCCGCGATTCCCCTTAATGCACTGCGCACATTCGAAGCCGTGGCCAGCCGCCTGAGCTTCGCCCGCGGGGCAGAAGCCCTGAACGTGACGCCGGCCGCCGTCAGCTCACAGATTCGTGCGCTGGAGGAGCGCCTGGGCCAGACGTTGTTTATTCGCCGCGGCCGCCAGATCGCCCTGACCGAAGCGGGTCAGAAGCTCCTGCCTGGTGTGCAGCGCGGCCTCGCGGAATTGCGCCAGGCAGTGCAGGTTGCCAGCCAGGACCGTAAAGAAGGTGTGCTGAATATCAGCATGATGCCGTCATTCCTGCAGAAATGGTTGATGCCGCGGCTGTCCGGGTTTTACAAGGCGGAGCCGGATATTGACCTGCGCATCAACGTCGATAATGCGCTGGTGGACTTCGACCAGAGTGACATGCACGCGGCGGTCCGGTTTGGCGCCGGTGACTGGCCCGGACTCAAGTCCATCAAACTGATGGATGACTGGATTCTGCCGGTGTGCAGTCGCCGACTGCTGAAAACACTCGGCCACTTTGATTCGGTTGAGACTTTGCTCAAACAGGACCTTCTGTTCGTGGAGAGCGAGATGTGGGATCCCTGGTTTCGCGCGTACGGAGAATCCCACCGGGACAACCGGTGGACGCTGCTGAATGATTCCCTGAGTATCCTGATGGCCGCCGAACAGGGTGAAGGCATCGCACTCAGCCGCTGGACATTGGTCGCACGCGACATCAGGGCAAGGCGTTTAATGCGTCCGGTCAAAGCCGTCGTCCAGACCGACTGGTCGCACTATTTCGTGGCACCGCCCAATTATTTTGACCTGCCCAAGGTTGCTGCTTTTCGTGACTGGTTACTGGATCGGTGCCGGGAGTTTGAACCGCCCGTCAAAAAATAAACGATGGTGTAGAGTAAATAAGGCATTCCCAAGGAGATCGAGATGTACAAACTGCACGGCTTTTTCACCCAGAACTCACTCAAAACACTGTACGTACTCGAAGAACTGGGGGTCGATTACGAGTATTGCTTCGTCAACCTGATGAAGCTCGAAAACCGCACCGATGAGTTCCGGGCGATGTCGGCAAGCGGAAAAGTCCCGGTGCTGGAACACGATGGTGAATTCCTGTTTGAATCCGGCGCGATCTGCCGCTATGTCGCGAGCGTGGAAAAATCCCCCCTGTTTCCCGCGGATAAGTTACAACGTGCCCGGGTTGATCAGTGGATGACTTTTTTCAGCTGCCACCCCGGCCGCTGGCTGACCAAAATCTATTTCGAGAAAGTCATCAAACCCGTGGCAGGGATGGGTGAACCCGACCTGGCCGGTTGCGAGGAGGCAGAGAAGTTTGCCAACCAGCAGTTGAAGATTGTCGAGAGTTGGTTTGAAAACACGGAATGGCTGGCCAACGATATGTTTTCGATCGCCGAACCGTTTGCGCTCGCATACCTCGAGCAAATTCACGCCATCGGCTTTTCGCTGGACCAGCATCCACGGGTCAAGGCCTGGTTCGAGCGCCTGGAAGCGCGTGATGCAACGTTGCGGGTGCGAGCCAAGGTGCAGCCCTATTTACAGGCCATGAAGCCCGGTTAAGCCATCAACCCCCGAGGCTGAGGCCCCGGAAGAGCCCTTAAAGCAGCGTGATCTTTTCCTTCTCCACGCTGATCAGGCGTTTCTTGTATAGCGACCCCAGGGCTTTCTTGTATTTGCCCTTGCTGACAGCAAATTGCCGGTAAATGGCTTCGGGTGGACTGTAGTCGGTCAGGGTAGAAATGCCGTCGTTTGCTTTCAGGAATTCCAGGATCCGGTCGGCGAGATCATCCTGGGCGCTGCGCTCGTGTATTTGCAGCGCCAGGTTGATTTTGCGGTCTTCACGGATGGACTTGATGTAGCCGACAATCTTGTCGCCGCGATTCAACTGCTGGAAGGTCTCGTTTTTGAAAAGCTGACCCAGGTGGGTGCCATTGATGACCGCCTTGTAGCCAAGGTCGGTTTCACCCACGATCATCAGGTCGACTTTCTGACGAAGTTTCAGCGGGGTCGCGTCCTCGGCGAGGAAACGGTGCAGCTTGGTGCTGCCGATCATCCGGCCTTCCGGGTCCCGCAGCAGGTAAACCACGTAGGATTCACCCTTGCGCATGGGCGCAGCCTGCTGGCTTACCGGTATCAGCAAGTCCTGTCCTTCACGCCATTCCATGAAGACGCCGGCCCGAGTGACGTTCACAGCCCGCAACAGAAGGCATTCGCCAGCCTGTGATTCGGAGTCACCTGGAGGCGCGGGGTCTTTGGGTCCTTTTCTTCCTGGCCACATGTGCTGGGTCGCTTCCTTAGATGATGGGATCGCCCAGGCAATCAAATGCCCGGATTTCAGTGTTTGCCGCCGGCGTGGCCGGATACTCATCCGCGAACAGGCTCCAGACCATCAGGTCACCAGTCTTTCCCTGCGGGTTGGTGGCGCGTCTGCGCAGTGTTCCATCATGGGTAAATCCCAGTTTTTCCGGAATGGCTGCACTGGCCGCATTTTCGGGCTCGCAAATGATCTCGACCCGGTCTGCATTTTCGATTTCAAACGCTACGCGGACCATTGCGCAGCTCGACACGCTGGCAACGCCCTGTCCGGTGGCATCTTTGTCCGTCCAATACCCGATTTCCAATGCCCCCGGCCCGGCCCGGGTCAGCAGCATGTTTTCGCCCAGCAGATTTTCTTCGCGCGTATCGAATACGGCGTAGCGGAAATTCTGGCGCAGATCAAAAGCCGCCCGGATCTCACGCAACCATTCAGTCGACTGTTGCAGGCTGCGCGGTTCGTCCTTCATGAACGGAATCCAGGGCCTGAGGTGCTGGTCGTTGCGGTCGAGGCTGCGGCGCATGGTGCGGGCGTCGCCGGGTTCCCAGCAGCGTAGCACCAGCCGGTCTGTTTCCACCCGGTAAGCCGTTCGCGGTGGTGTTGTCTTTTGCATGTCGGCTCACAGATCCATTTCGAGCGATTGTAGCGTAAACTCAGGCGCTGATTTTTGATACCACGGTAATTTGTGACGATGGAGCAAGAAAGTAACGGGATTCTGAACATGGACCGTTCGCTGCGCGTGGCGATCGAAACAGCGGACCTGCCATGGGAAGAATCTCCTGCCCGGGGTGTGTGGCGCAAGAAACTGGAACGCGAAGCGGCAGAGTCAGGCCAGGTCACCAGCGTGGTTCGTTACGGACCCGATTCACGCTTTTCCGCCCACACGCATCCCCGTGGTGAGGAGATTTTTGTCTCGATGGCGTATTCGAAGACGAGCATGGCCACTATCCGGCCGGAACCTACTTCCGCAACCCGCCGGGAACGCGCCATGCGCCTGCTTCCATGGCTGGCTGCGAACTGTTCGTGAAGCTGAATATGTTTGATCCACAGGACCTGGAGCCGGCCTGCATCGACACCGGTGCGGCCCAATGGCTGCCTGGCCTGGTTCCCGGGCTTTCCGTGATGCCCCTGCATTCTTTCAGGACAGAGCACACTGCGCTGGTGCGCTGGGCACCGGAAACCCGTTTCAAGCCGCACGTTCATCCGGGCGGTGAGGAAATATTCGTATTAAGCGGGGTTTTTGAGGATGAACAGGGTGTCTATCCTCAGGGGACATGGTTGCGTAATCCACGCTACAGCAAACACCTTCCGTTCATGCGCGAAGGCTGTACGATCCTGGTCAAAACCAGACACATCGTGCCCGGAACTGATGATCAACTAGTGGCTGAGCGCCACTTCGACAACGGTTTTGTCACCTCGCACGTAACGCCAGGTATGAACCTTGGTGTTGGTGTGCGAGAACTTGCCCATATACGCGTTCAGGTCTTTCTGGTTGCTGTCCACGATGATAATGAGCACCGGGTAGGGCTGACCGGTTTTTTTCAGCAGAGCATTCAGCATGGCGCCCTTGTTCTGGCCCGCGGCGAAAAACACGCCATCGGTGTAGAGCACCGGGCGGTCACCACCGGCGGGAATCCAGGGATTCCGCGTAGCCGCTTTGTGGCGGCAATGAGCTGGCGGCAAAATTGAAATCATTGCTGCGCAGGTCGTCGAGCGTCTGTTGGCTGCAGTCGGGTCCGCGCGAGGTCAGGACCAAGACCTTCATGCCCGTGCTGCTGGACGCGCTGGATTAGTGCCGCCGCATCAGGCTGAGTGGGCTCTACCGCGCGTGTTCCGGTCGGATTGCAAGCGTTGCCTGACTCCATGATCAGCAAAGTTTCGTCGATTTCCAGCACGACAAGCACCTTGTCCGAGCCGTAGTCATTAGCCAGGCTGATCGACAGTTCGGTCACCAGCTGTAGCTCGTCGGTCGAGCCAAGCAGGTTCTGCGGAGGTGGTGGCCCCGGTGGAGCCACAGGTGTCTGGGCAGCACAGCCAGCAAGCAGTAAAAATGCTGCGGGCAGGAGCCAATTTCTTGAAGTTTTGATACACACGTCCTTGTTCCCCTTAAAGTTCCGTCATGGATCCACCTATACTTTGACAGTAAGTGACCGAAAACGCAAGGAAAATACCTCTCAGCCTGGCTTGACCCCGATATGGCGCTCACCCCGTTCGGCGGCCAGTTTCATCTGCCGCGCCCGTTCCAGCAGGC